>NZ_CP022753.1:1228430-2456860 GCF_002263495.1 Nocardiopsis gilva YIM 90087
ACTCACCCAGCCGTGCCCGGACTGCTGCCGGGCGCGTACCCGGTCGACCGTGACCGGGTCGCCGGTGACCATGGCCAGCCGCAGGTCCGGGCCGTACCCCTTGGCGACCGACCGGACCAGGGTCCAGCGCTCGGTAGCGCCGCCGACCCGCTGGAACGGCAGCTCGACGAACCCGAACCCGTGATCGTCCTCGACCGTCAGCACATGGGGATGCTCAGCGAGGATGGCACGCAGGTGGGCGGCGCGCTCCGCGCTGATCGCCGCGCCGGTGGGGTTCTGCGCCCGGTTGGTCACGATGACGGCCCGCGCCCCGCCGCGCAGGGCTGCGTCCAGGTCGTCGGGCAGCGGCCCCTCATCGTCCATCCGCATCGGCACCCGCTTCAGCCCGAGGGCCGCGGTCAGGTCGTACTCGCTGGGCCAGCCCGGATCCTCCAGGGCGATGGCGTCACCTGGCCGCAGCGAGGAACACAGCACCCGGTCGATGCCGTCGAGCGCGCCCGAGGTCAGGGTCAGGGCGGAGCACGGAACGCCATCGGCTTCGAAGAGACCCCGCGCCTCCTCGCGCATCTCCGGGAGGATCGGCGGATCGCCGTAGAGCGGATGGCGGCCGACCCGCCGGGCCGCCACGGCGGCGAGGGCGGCGGCGAGGTCGGGGAGCAGCCGGGGATCGGGGTTGCCGCTCCCGGCGTCGCGCACGTCCGGGGGGACGGCGGCGACCTCGGTGTCGCGCGGAATGTCGGCGGGGCGGGCGCGGACGCGGGTGCCCCGCCGACCGCCGGTCTCGACCAGCCCGCGGTCGCGCAGCAGTCGGTAGGCGGACGCGACGGTGTTGGGGTTGACCCCCAGCTCACCGGCGAGGTCGCGGATCGAAGGAAGAGCCGTTCCAGCCGGCAACTCCCCTCCAATGATCGCCTCCTCGACGCTGCCGGCGATCTCGTGCGATCCGCGTCCGGTGATGGCCATGTTCCGCATTATCCAGCAGGGCGGCGGGCCGCCGTACGGCACCGTTGGACACACTACGCCATGGCGCTCGTCCCCGCCGTCCACCCCCCGGCCGCCGTTGGCGAGGGCCGGGCGGGACGCGCGTTCCAGTGAATTTCCTGTCACCCGCTGATTAATTCTCGATTGGTTATCGGCAATCTGTTGCGTCTTCCGATTCGTGTTGTCCTATAGCGAAACATTGTTTTGCTGGGCGAACGTACGTACGCCTGCGACGGGCTGTGTGCGCAGGGTGAATTCATGGCCTCTGACCTGCGAAGTTATTAAGAGTTTGGATGGGGTACTTGAATTCTCGCGTGGGTCGTGTTTTTCAATGGAAGAACGCGGAGTCTCGCCCTTGACGCCGTATGGCGTCGTGCGGGATGGTGTTTCGAGTGTGAGGAGTCGACATCAAAGGCATGGATCAGCAGCGTTTTGGGGATGACCCGCTCGCTGTACGCGACACCGACCACTACAAAGCGGAATACGTTACCGGCTTCGTCGAAAAGTGGGACGAGCTCATCGACTGGAAGCGCCGGTACGCCAGCGAGGGGCGCTTCTTCGTCGACCAGCTCAAGGAGCGTGGCGTCCGCAACGTGCTCGATGTCGCCACCGGCACCGGATTCCACTCGGTGCGCCTGGTGGAGGAGGGTTTCGACACCGTCAGTGCGGACGGAAGCCCAGAGATGCTGGCCAAGGCGTTCGCCAACGGACTGGACTTCGGCGGCCACATCCTGCGCGTCGTGCAGGCCGACTGGCGCTGGCTCAACCGGAGCGTCCACGGTACCTATGACGCCATCATTTGCCTGGGGAACTCCTTCACCCACCTGTTCTCCGAACGCGACCGGCGAAAGGCGCTGGCCGAGTTCTACGCCATGCTGAAGCACGACGGTGTGCTCATCATCGACCAGCGCAATTACGACGCACTGCTCGACGGCAAGTACGGCAACAAGCACACCTACTACTACTGCGGTGAAGAGGTCTCCGCCGAACCGGAGTACGTCGACGAGGGCCTGGCCCGATTCGTCTACCGGTTCCCCGACAAGTCCGAGTACCACCTCAACATGTTCCCGCTGCGCAAGAACTACACGCGGCGGATCATGCGCGAGGTGGGCTTCCAGCGTATCGACACCTATGGGGACTTCCAGGAGACCCACCAGGGCGAGGACCCGGACTTCTTCATCCACATCGCCGAGAAGGCCTACTACGAAGACGACCGCCGTGCCGACGGCTACTCCGCCGCCGTCCAGACCGCGCGCGACTACTACAACTCCAGCGACGCGGACACCTTCTACCACACCATCTGGGGCGGCACCGATATCCACGTCGGGCTGTATGACTCCCCGGAGCAGGACATCGCCGAGGCGAGCCGCCTCACGGTGGAGCGCATGGCCGGGAAGATGGACATCACGCCCACTACGCGGGTGATCGACGTCGGCGCCGGATACGGCGGCTCCGCCCGCTACCTGGCCCGGACGTTCGGCTGCAAGGTCACCTGTCTCAACCTCAGCGAGGTCGAGAACGAGCGCAACCGGGTCATGAACCGTGAGGCCGGGCTCGACCACCTGATCGAGGTCGTCGACGGGTCGTTCGAGGAGATCCCCTTCCAGGACAACTCCTTCGATGTCGTCTGGTCGCAGGACGCGTTCCTGCACAGCGGCGACCGGACGCTCGTGCTGGAAGAGGTGGCGCGGGTGCTGCACGGCGGCGGCGACTTGGTCTTCACCGACCCCATGGCCACCGACGACGCCTCCGCCAAGGTGCTGCAGCCCATCCTGGAGCGACTGCACCTGGACACCATGGGCACGCCGGGCTTCTACGACCGTGAGGCGAGCCGACTCGGTCTCAGCAAGGTGGAGTTCGATGACCTCGCCAGTCACCTGCCCGTCCACTACGCGCGGGTGCTCGCGGAGACTGAGCTGCGTGAACCCGAGCTGAACGGCAAGATCAGCGACGAGTACCTGGACCGGATGAAGACCGGTCTGCGCAACTGGGTCGAGGGCGGCAAGTCCGGCTCGCTGACCTGGGGAATCCTCCACTACCGCAGCTAACGGCGGCTGAGGCGGACGGTACGCCCTCGCGACCTCGCCCTCGTCGCGCCCACCAGCGACCCCCGCCATCATCCCCATCCCCGGTCCGGCCCCGCGACACAGCGGGGCCGGATCCGTCTCTGCGGCGGTCGACGCGGCGGCAGTCGACAAGCCCGCCTGCGGCCTCTCGGGCCCCGCCACGAGATCACACGAGGTCCAGCTCCCAGGTCTGACCGACCAGGTCGTGGCCGAACATGCGTCCCGGCTCGGACTTCACCAGTCGGAACCCGGCGCGCTGGTAGATGCGGCGAGCGGGGGCGAGGACGGACACCGTCCACAGGACCATCCGCTTGTAGCCCGCTGGGCGGGCGAACGCGACGCACGTGTCGACGAGGTGACCGCCGACTCCGTGCCCGCGTGCCGACGGCTCCACGAAGAGCAGCCGCAGCCGCGCGGTCGTGTCGTCCTCGCGGACACAGAAGATGGCGCCCACGCGCTCCCCGTCGATCTCCGCGACCCACGCGTTCTCCGTGCGCGGGTCGTGCGCCTGGCCGTAGTCCGCGGCGACCTTGGCGACGAGCGCCTCATAGGTCTGGTCCCAGCCGTGCTCCTCCGCGTACAGCGCGCCGTTGCGCTCGATCACCCACCCCAGGTCGCCGGGGCGCAGCGGGCGCATGACCACCGTCGACGGACGGTCATCGGTGGCGGGCTCGCCGAACAGGTGGCTGACGGTGGTCATCGCGGAGAGCAGTCGGCGCCGGTCGGCCGGGCTCAGATGCCCGATGAGCTCGCGGATCTGGTCGTTGGAGCGGTCGTCGAGCATCGCGGCGGCGTCGGCGCCCTCGCCGCTCAGCTCGATCACTTGGCGGCGGCCGTCCTCCGGGGACGGGGAACGGGTGATCAGGCCGTTGTTCTCCATCCGCGTGAGCACGCGACTGAGCTGCCCAGCGTCCATGTCGAGGGAGCGTCGCAGGTCGACGGCCTCGGTGCAGTCGTGGTTGCGGAGCTCGTAGAGGATCCTCGCCTCGGTCAGCGACCAGGGCGAGTCGAGCAGTCCCGGGCGGAGCAGCCCGAGTCGGCGGGTGACGAGGCGATTGAACGCCCGGATCTGCGTGATGTCGTCCAATGGAATGTCGGTGGAGAGCTGAGTATCCATGACTTCCTCAACGGATTGATTGACTCTGACAACCAATCTACGCCGGGGCGGCGGAATAAAAAAGGGGGGTGGCGACGCCATCCCCCAAGGTCAGCACCCCTACAGCCGGCAACCACAGGCCCTATGGCCGGTTCAGGATTCCGGCTCGAAGCGCTTCGTCCGCGTGAGCCCCGCGGCCCGCCCCTTCGCCGCCACGACCAGGGCCATCTTCTGCGACGCCTCATCCAGCATCTCGTCGCCGAGCATCACCGCGCCGCGCCGCTCCACCGTGGTGGCGTGCTCGTAGGCGTCCAGGATCAACTCGGCGTGGTCGTAGTCCTCCTGGCTCGGGGCGTAGACCTCGTTAGCGGCCGCGACCTGCGACGGATGCAGCACCCACTTGCCGTCGAACCCGAGGGCGGCCGTGCGTCCCGCGGAGCGGCGGAACGCCTCCACATCGCGGATCTGCAGGTAGGGGCCGTCGATCGCCTGCAGACCGTGGGCGCGTGCCGCCGTCAGAATGCGCATGAGCACGTAATGGTAGGCGTCGCCGACGTCGTAGCCCGGCGGCTGCTCGCCGACCACCAGCGTCTTCATGTTCATCGACGCCATGAAGTCGGCCGGACCGTAGACCAGTGTCTCCAGGCGGGGCGAGGCGGCCGCGATCGCGTCGATCGACTGCAGCCCGCGGGCGTCCTCGATCTGCGCCTCGATGCCGATCCGCCCGACGGGCAGGCCCACCGCGCGCTCGATCTGCGTGAGCAGCAGGTCCAGCCAGTACACCTGGTCGGCTCCGGTGACCTTGGGCAGCACCAGGCAGTCGAGTTCGGCCCCGGCCCCCTCCACGACCGCGATCACGTCACGATAGGTCCAGGGGCTCCCGAGGTCGTTGACCCGGACCGTGCGGATCTTGCCGTCCCAGCCGCCTTCGCGCAGCGCCGCGACGACGTTCTCCCGCGCCCGTTCCTTCTCCAGTGGGGCGACGGCGTCCTCCAGGTCGAGGAAGAAAGCGTCCACTTCCAGCCCGCGCGCCTTCTCGATGAACCGCGGATTGGACCCCGGGACCGCGAGAACCGACCGGCGTGACCGCGACGCCACCGCATCCATGTACCACTCCTGAGATCGACGGGCTCTGCGCGGACCATCCTCGCAAATCGCCGGGTAGTCCCGGCCGCACGACCGTGCGCGTGGCGGAGAACGGCGCATAGAGTGCGTTTCGGTGCAAAAGCATGCCGTGGGCAGGGTCAAAAGGAGGGTCGACGTGGACCGTGATCTGAAGGTCTATCCGGCCAGCGCGCACTGGGGGACCTACCAGGTGCTGGTGGACGGCGACCGCGTCGTGGGGGTCCGTCCGGACCCGGGCGACCCCGCTCCGTCCCCGATCATCGAGAACACCCCGGAAGCACAGCACCACCCGAGCCGCGTCGAGCGCCCCGCGGTGCGTCGGAGCTGGTTGCGCAGTGGGCCTGGGCCGGACGACCGGCGCGGCGCTCCCGACGACGAGTACGTGGCGGTGGATTGGGAGACCGTGCTCGACTTGCTCGCGGGTGAGTTCGACCGGGTGCGCACGGCGTTCGGCAACGCCGCGATCTACGGCGGGTCGTATGGGTGGGCCAGTGCTGGTCGGCTGCACCACTCGCAGAGCCAGCTGCACCGCTTCCTGAAGCTGATCGGCGGATACACGCGCTCCAAGAACACGTACAGCCACGCCGCCGTGGAGGTGCTGGTTCCCCACGTGGTGGGCCTGCAGGGCGCCCACGACCTGCTGGAGCGACCGGCGACGTGGGAGGCCATCGCCGAGCACACCGACCTCATCGTCACGTTCGGTGGACTCCGGATCTCCAACACCTGGACCTCGTCAGGCGGTCGCGCCGTCAACACGGCCGAGCCGGGCATGCGCGCCGCGCGTGAGGCCGGGGTGCGCACGGTGTCGATCAGCCCGTTGCGCGATGACACCCTCGCCGACATCGGTGCCCAGTGGCTGTCGGCCGCTCCGGGCACCGACACCGCGATCATGCTGGCGCTGATGTACGTGCTGTTCGACGAGGGCCTGGCGGACATGGCCTTCCTGAACCGCTACACGGTGGGTGCGCAGGTGCTGCGCCGGTATGTGGTCGGGGAGACCGACGGCGTCGCGAAGAGCCCGGAATGGGCGGCGGACCTGTGTGAGCTGTCGGCGGAGACGCTGTGCGACCTGGCCCGGCGGATGGCGTCGGGCCGGACCCTGATCAACGTGGGGTGGTCGGTACAGCGGGCCCGGTACGGTGAGCAGCCGCTGTGGGCCGGAATCGCGCTGGCGGCCTGCCTCGGCCAGATCGGCCTGCCCGGCGGGGGCTTCGCCACGGGATACGGCTCGACCGGCCGTCATGGCGGCGGGGCCACGCCGGGTGGTCTGCCCCGGATGCCCCAGGGTGCCAACCCGATCGACTCGTTCATCCCGGTCGCGCGCGTCGCCGACATGCTGCTGCACCCGGGGGAGAGCTGCGAGTACGACGGCGAGCACCTCACCTACCCCGACATCCGCATGGTGGTGTGGTCCGGTGGCAACCCCTTCCATCACCATCAGGACCTCGCCCGCCTGACGCGGGCGTTCGGGCGTCCCGACACCGTCGTCGTGGTCGAGACCCACTGGACCGCGACGGCCAGGCACGCCGACATCGTGCTGCCGTCGACGACCACCCTCGAACGCGACGACCTCACCGCCGGACGCGGCGACCTGCGCCTGCGCGCCATGCCGCAGGCGGTGCCGCCGCACGGCGAAGCACGCGACGAGTACGACATCTACGCGGCACTCGCGCGGCGCCTGGGTGCCGAACAGGAATTCACGGAGGGGCGCACCTCGGGGGAGTGGCTGCGGCACATCTACGAGCAGTGGCGCGAACGGCAGTCGGAGGACGTGCCGGACTTCGACGCTTTCTGGGCGGCCGGAAACATCGACATCCCTGGGCGGGTCTGCGACGAGACCACCTTCGGCGACTTCCGCACCGACCCCGACGCCCACGCGCTGCAAACCCCGAGCGGGCGCATCGAGCTCTTCTCGGAGGTGATCGAGTCCTTCGAGTACGCGGACTGCCCTGGCCACCCGGTATGGCTTCCCTCGGAAGAACGCTTCGGCACCCAGAGGGCCCAGCGCTGGCCGCTCCTACTGATCGCCAACCAGCCGAGCGGACGCCTGCACAGCCAGCAGGACATGGGAGCCCACAGCAAGTCCCAAAAGATCGCCGACCGCGCCCCGCTACGGGTTCACCCGGACGATGCCGCCGAACGCGGCCTACGGGATGGGGATGTGGTGAAGGTATTCAACGACATCGGCAGCTGCCTCGCAGGAGTCGAGGTGAGTGAGGAGCTGCGCCGCGGCGTTGTGCAGCTCTCGACGGGCGCCTGGTACGACCCATCGGCCCCCAACGTGGCGACGTGCGTCCACGGCAACCCGAATGCTCTGGCCAGAGACATCGGCACGTCCACACTGAGCCAGGGGACGACGGCCCAGCACATCCTGGTCGAGGTGAAGAAGTACAACGGCATCCCACCAGCGGTACGCGCTTTCGTCCCGCCCGCGCTCACGGACCTTGAGCCGGAGGGCCTGGCAAGGGAGTGATCCGCGCACTGGGACGGTGGCGGAATCCCCGCACCTGCGGGGCACATCCGTGGCGGCCCGTGTGCAGCAACACGGAGCGGGATCCATCCCCGCGCCCGCGGGGCTGACACCAGGGTCGCTAGTCGTGATCTCCCGCAGTCCGCCCCCGCCCACTACGCCACGCATTACAGGTGGAGTCAAAGTCGGCCAGCACGTCCTTGTCCTTGGCCACGAGGGACTGGGATTCGGCCGACATCAGGTACGTGCAGGCCGCACGCTCGAAACCATGCGATTGGCTACCGGTCAGGCGCTCTATCGCATCCGCGACGTTTTCATCCACTCGGATCGACACCCACCGTGTAGCCATACGAGGGAACGTATCGCGAGCCGGAGCACATGTGGCGGGTTCCCACGGTCGAACCACGCCACGGCCCTGACAAGTGATCCATCCGCGCACACGCGGGGCGCATGCGGCCTGTCTGGGCACGCCGCTCAACCTCTGGGATCCATCCGCGCACACGCGGGGCGCATGCTCATTGAGCTGCAGGTTTTCCGCTTGTTCGGCTGTTTTCTGCAGCTTCGGCCATCGACCCTCGCGTGCGATTATCCCAGGCTTCCGTAGAACAGGGGAGGCCGTGCGGGAGACGCTTCCCACCTGCTGTCCGGGTTCCGTTGGATATGAACATAGGTTAGCCTCTACTAAGTTTTGATCAGTTTGCGTGTTCGGAGGGGTGCGGTGTCCCAGCGGGCGTGGTGGCCTGTGTCTGGCCTCCTGGATGGGGTGCGATGAGTCTGGATCGCCACTCGACCGCTGTCGCTGGCGACTCCGGGCATGCCGACGACTCCTCAGTCGCCGCGAGCGCGCTGGATCTCCGGACGCGGGTGCACGGTCGGACGCATGCCATGCGGGCGCTCGGGCTGCTGCTCGCGCTCGCTGTCCTGGCCTTGTGCGTCATGCTGAGCATCGCCGTCGGCGCCAAGTCGATTCCGCTCCCGACCGTCTGGGGTGCCCTCTGGGGCTCCGAGGGATCCTACGAGCACAGCGTCATCTACGAACTACGCGTCCCCAGGGCCGTCCTTGGCGTGTTCGTCGGCGCTGCGCTCGGACTGGCTGGCGCGCTCATGCAGGCGTTGACACGCAACCCCCTGGCCGAGCCCGGGATCCTGGGCGTCAACCAGGGGGCCGCCGCTGCGGTCGTGATCGCGATCATCGGGCTCGGGATGACTTCCCCCGACGAGTACGTGTGGTTCGCGTTCGCCGGTGCCGGGATCACCGCCCTCCTCGTCTACGCCCTCGGCTCGCGTGGGCGCAGTGGCGCGACTCCCGTCCGGCTGGCACTTGCCGGGACGGCTGTGGCCGCCCTGCTGCAAGGGCTGATCTACAGCGTGATCGCACTGGACTCCTTCACCTTCGACCGCATCCGGTTCTGGCAGGTCGGCGCACTGGCCGGCCGTGACCTCGACGTCTTCGTGAAGGTCTGGCCGTTCCTTGTCGTCGGACTGATCACCGCCCTCCTGCTCGCCCCGGCGCTGAACGCGGTCGCGCTCGGCGATGACCTCGCCGCGGCCCTCGGTGCGCGGATCAGCGTCATCCGCGCCCTCTCCGCCCTCAGCATCATGCTGCTGTGCGGCGCCGCGACCGCCACCGCCGGGCCGATCTGGTTCGTCGGGCTCATCGTCCCGCACGTCGCCCGCGCCATCGTCGGTCCTGACCAACGCTGGGTTCTCCCGTATTCGGCCGTGTTCGCGGCGATCCTGCTGACCTGCGCGGACACCCTGGGGCGAGTCGTGCTGCCCAGCGGTGAGCTGGAGGTCGGCATCGTCACCGCCTTCATCGGTGCTCCCGTGTTCATCGCCCTGGTGCGGGCTCGGAGGATGGCGCAGGTATGACGACGACCCACACCGCCTCGCCGACGCCCCCGCCACCCCCCGAAGCTCCCTCCTCGTCTTCGAACCAGTTCCGACTGGTTCGCCTCGGGGACATGGCGTTCGTCTGGCGTCCGCGCATCGCCGCCACGTACGGGGCGCTGCTCGCCGTGATCACCACCGTCTTCGCCATCTCCCTCTCGGTCGGCGAATACGAGATCCCGCTGTCCCACGTGCTGCCCGCGATTCTCGGCAGCGGCGAACGGCTCGACGCCTACTTCGTCCAGGGCGTGCGGCTGCCTCGGGCTCTGACAGCGGTCTGCGCCGGGGGCGCCCTCGGAATCGCCGGGGCCGTGTTCCAGAGCCTGTCGCGCAACCCCCTGGGCAGCCCCGACATCATCGGTTTCACCGGGGGCGCGGCGACCGGCGCCGTCGGCGCGATCCTCGTCCTCGGCGGCGGCATGCTGCAGGTCTCCCTGGGTGCGATGCTCGGCGGGATCGCGACGGCCGCCCTCGTCTACCTCCTCGCTCTGAAGAAGGGGGTGCAGGGGTACCGGCTGATCCTGGTCGGCATCGGCGCGAACGCGATGCTGCTGGCCATCCGCGACTACCTCATCACCCGCGCCGAGCTCACCGACGCGATGACCGCGCAGGTGTGGATGATCGGCAGCCTCAACGGGCGCGCGTGGGGCGAGGCCGCCGCCGTCGGCATCGCCGTCGCCGTGCTGGCCCCCGTCATCCTCGCCGTCGGCCCCCGACTGCGACTGATGGAGATGGGAGACCAGACCGCCTACGCGCTCGGCGTTCCGGTGCAGGCTACCCAGGTCATCGCGCTCCTCGCGGCGAGCGCCCTCACCGGGGCGGCCATCGCCGTCTGCGGCCCGATCGGGTTCATCGCCCTGGCCGCGCCACAGCTGGCCCGCCGGCTGGCCCGCGCGAACGGCACCACGCTCGTCGGTGGTGCCCTCATGGGCGCGGCGCTGCTCCTCACCGCCGACCTGGTGGCGCAACGGGCACTGGCCCCCTCCCAGCTGCCCGTCGGAGCGGTGACCGCCGTGATCGGCGGCGGCTACCTCGTCTGGTTGCTCTACCGTGAGTGGCGGACCGGACGTGCCTGACATCCGCGACATCCCCGACCCGAAACGACCTCACCAAGGAGAGACGATGTCCCAACCGTCCCGGTTGTGGGGAGAGAACCTGACGCTCGCCTATGACCAGAGCGTCATCTCCCGGGATCTGGGGATCACCATCCCGGACTCCTCCTTCACCGTGATCGTCGGGCCCAACGCCTGCGGCAAGTCGACGCTGCTGCGCGCGCTGTCGCGGATGCTGAAACCGGCGTCAGGCGCCGTCCACCTCGACGGTCAGCTGATCAGCTCCTACCCCTCCAAGGAAGTCGCGCGCCGCCTCGGCCTGCTGCCGCAGTCGTCGATCGCGCCGGACGGCATCACCGTCGCCGACCTGGTGGCGCGCGGGCGCTACCCGCACCAGAAGTTCCTCAAGCAGTGGTCGCGTGCCGACGAGCGGATCATCGGCGAGGCGATGGAGTCGACGGGCGTCGCCGATCTGGCCGACCGCATGGTCGACGAGCTGTCCGGCGGCCAGCGCCAGCGCGTCTGGCTGGCCATGGTGCTGGCCCAGCAGACACCGCTCCTGCTGCTCGACGAGCCCACCACCTACCTGGACATCGCGCACCAGATGGACGTGCTCGACCTGTGCGCGGGGCTGCACCACGAGCGCGACTACACGCTGGTCGCGGTGTTGCACGACCTCAACCACGCCTGCCGGTACGCCACCCACCTCATCGCCATGAAGGACGGCCGGGTGGTAGCCGAAGGCGACCCCGCCGAGATCATCACGGCCGACCTGGTCGAAGAGGTGTTCGGGCTGCCGGTCCGCGTCATTCCGGACCCCGAGACACACACCCCGCTCGTGGTTCCCGCCGATCGGCGGGGCACGATCGCCCATCGGACCGTCCGCCGTCAGGACTCCGACGCCCTGGACGCGTCGGACGACAGCGACGCCGATGCCGAGGTCGCCGGGGTGGGCGAGTCCGGCGCTGCCTGACCAGGCGCCGGGCCGGCCACCCACACCACGCGTCCGTGGCGCCTCCGCCCGCGCCGTGGCCGCCTAGCCGCCGCCCAGCAGCTGCTTCGGGTCGGGCCCGGTCTCCCACGTGCGCTCGGCTTGGTCGATGAGCGCGCGCCCGGCCGTGACCTCGGATCCGACCAGGGCGCCGAGGGTCACCAGAGTGGCGTCGCGGCCGGTCGCACGTGCGGGCGCCAGACTCTGCGCGTTCTCGTTCAAGTAGGTCTTCAGCGCAACACCGTCCTGGTGGTCACCCAGGATCTCCTGCAGCTCGGTCGCCCACGCGCGGATGCGGTGCGCCGGTTTGCCCAGCACAGGTTGGGCGAGGGTGGCCGCGTAGCGGGCGCGCTTGGCGGCCTTGCGGACGTCGTGCCAGGCCGTGACGCGCGTCTCGGCGTCGGAGGCGGCGATGGCGCGCTCATGGGCCGCGTTCATGCGGCGGCAGGCCCGCTTGACGTCGGACCGCAGGATGGCGGGTGCCTCCCGCAGCGCTTTCTCGGTCAGCGGCGGGTCGCCGCGCAGCCGGTCGAGGTCGTCGAGCAGGGAGAAGTAGCGCGTGCGCGACAGCTCGCGGACGATGCGCGAGTGCGCGCCGCGCCGCTGGTCGTCGAGCACACTCAGCCAGGCGTCGGTGACCTCCTGCCCAGCGGCCCGCTCCGGCAGCTCCGCGAGCCGAGCCGCGCACCGCGCGCGCAGCACCTCCAGGTCGCGTGCGGTGCCGAGTACTCCGGCCAGCCACCGCAGCTCATCGGCGATCGGCCGGGTGGCCTCCCGATCGATGATCGACGGGAACACCTGCAGCACCGTGCGGATACGGCGGGTGGACACCCGCATCTGGTGGATGGCGTCCTCCTCGTCCAGGCGGACCCGCGGGTCGTAGTCGAGCAGCCGCTGCACCTGATCCCACAGGTAGCGGAGCACGACGTCGCCCGCGCTGCCGCCGTCGGGGCGGGGAATGGGCGGCGGGACGCGGTCGCCCAACACGAACAGCAGTTTGGACCCGCTCTCCGAGGGCGTCGCCCCGGCGTCCACGAGCTGCTTGCCGATGCGCCGCTGCAGCTTCCTGGTGCCGGAGGAGGCCAGTTCGATCTCGACCTCCCGCCACGCGCAGGAGCGCGTCGTCGCCTCATCCTCAGCCCCCACGAGGACTTCTCCGCTGACCGCGTCGTCGGCGAGCAAGGCGAGCGGCTCGTCGGGCGAGCCGATCAGCGCGTACTCGGTCCTGTCGGTGCTGATCCGAGCGGTCGGCACCAGCGGGGCGCCCCGGGCGGCCGAGTCCACGAGGCGGGCCAGCCGCGCCGGAACCCGCCGACTGTGTTTTCCCAACGGGGCGTGAAACTCCCTCTTCGCGTCCGGCCCCCAGGGGATCTTGAGGTGCCAACCGGCGTCCGGGCCTCCAGTGCGGCGGCGCAGTGTGATGCGGCGTGCGGCCAGGCGCATCTCCTCGGTGTCGAAGTAGGTGGCGACCAGTTGGTGCTTGGCCGAATCGATGCCGCCGGGTGCCAGATCGGTGAGGTCTGGCAGCTCGAAGTCCGGGCTGACCTCGTACTTCGTCTCGATTTCGATGTGTTCCTGCACCGAGTGTCCACCTCCGGCGCCCGCGTGCCCGAGGGGTGCGGTAGGGCCTGCGAGGCGCAAGGGACGAGATATGGATGTTGTATACGTCCGAATTACCCACCTCCCACGCGTCTCAGTCAGGACCGCGGACATGGTTAGGTGCGACCGTCAGCCGGTGCGGAGGAGGTCCACGCGTTCCTGCATCTCCGGCCAGTCGAGCGAGCAGCTGGCGACGTCCTCGGTGCCGCGTACCTGGATGTCGGCTCTGGTCCGGATGCCGCACGTCCAGCCGCCGATCTCGGCCAGATAGCCGGTGCCTTCCTTCTTCTCGTCGGGCATAGCGAGGTACTTCTCGACGACGGCAACGGCGTCGTCGCAGGAGATCTCTCCGTTCGTTGGGGCGACCCGCGCCGTGTCGACGTAGGGGGCGCCCTCGACGGTGCCGCAGTAGCGCGTCGTCAGTGACGTGTCGAAGGACTGGTAGGTCCAGCTGCGTGGCCCAGTGACGAGTTCGTAGTCGAAGCGGGTGGGGCGGCCGTGCTCGTCGACCCACAGCTCGAAGGGGACGTTCTCCTGCACCGACGGCTTGTCGCCCTGCCGAGCAGGGGCGGTGAGATCGAAGGTGCCGCTGTAGCGGGCCGCCGCCCCGCCGCTGTCCTTCCCCTCCGGGTTCGTGTTCTCCTCGGTGACGGAGATGGTGTCGGCTAGGTCGCTGAACGGGGCACGGACGGCATCGCGGGACAGCGTGTAGTCGGGGCCTTGGGAAAGGTGGGAGAAGTCCCCTTGCTGGGACTTGAAGTAGCGATCCTCACGAGGCGCCAGGTCGTCGTCGGTGCGATACAGGATCCGGCCGTCTTCACCGACCCGCAGCCATGCGGTCTCGTAGGCGTCGTTGCCCTGGGACTCCGGGAACTTCTCGAAGAACTGGAAGACGGGCTCCGAGTCGGTGCTCAGTGCGTAGGTTTCGTGCTGCTCGTAGGTACCTTCGCCGACCGTGACTTCGGCGTCCAGGTCCACCAGGTAGCTCTCCGTTGAGTCGATGAGGTCAACGATGCCCGTGACGACCTCCTCCGGCGTCCCGAGGCGCGGGGATGCGGACGCGCTTGGTGTGGCGCCGTCCTCCGCCGCGTCTCTGTCGAGGCATCCGCTGAGGGAGGCCATAAGGACGACCGCGGACGCGGCGACCGCCCACCGTGTCCTCGCGCCGCCGGGGGCACCGTTGGCGTTGGTCGAAACGCGTCGGGGGATGGAGGCCATGGAGACTCGATTGTCCTTTCACACCGCTGTTGCGCCCGGAGGAGCATAGCGGGTGATCCCGACGTAGGATCCCCTCTACCGCAGGGGTTCCGGCAGCGGATCGGTGTGGACGACGTGCAGGGCGCTGACCGCGCGGGTGAGGACGACGTAGAGCCGGTGCAGGCCGCGCGGCTCGGCGGCGACGATGCGGGACGGTTCGGCGGTGATGACGGCGTCGAACTCCAGGCCCTTTGCCAGGGAGGCAGGGACGCAGACCAGCCGATTGGCCACCAGCGCGTCGTCGGTCTCGCCGAGAACGTCGGCGTCGAGTCCGGTCGCGGCCAGCATCCGGTGGAGGTCGGTGATGTCGGCGTCGGCGGCGATCAGTCCGACGGACCCCTCGCCCTTGAGTGCGGTGCGGCAGGCATCGACGACGGTGTTGGCGTAGGACGCGGCCGCGGCCGGTGACACGCGCAGCGACCCGGGGGAGCGGCGGACCGCCACGGGGGCGCCGAGGCCGGGGGCGATGGCCGGGAGGAGGCGCGCCGCGAAGTCGATGATCTGGGCGGGGACGCGGTATCCGCGGTCGAGGATGGCCAGCCGCGCGTCCGGCTTGCCGAGGTGGTGGAGGAGCGCGGGCCAGTCGCCGGTGGCCGAGGGGCTGGTGCCCTGGGCGATGTCGCCGAGTACGGTCGCCGACCCGCCGGCGGCGCGGCGACCGAGCGCGCGGCACTGCATGGGGCTCAGGTCGTGGGCCTCGTCGACGACGAGGTGGCCGATGGTCTCGGGGCGCTGGATGAGCGCCGCCGCCTCGTCGATCAGCGCGAGGTCGGCCTCGGACCACTTCGCCGACTTCGGTCCGCGCGGGCGGCCGGGCAGCATTACGGCGGCCTGCTCGTCGGGCGAGAGGATGCCCTCGGCGGCGCTGGCCAGCCGGTCGACGTCGGTCAGCAGGCCGAGGATGAGTTTGACCGGGTCGGCCTTGGGCCAGACGGCGGTCACCGCCGCTCTCACCTCGCGGTTGCGCCGAACCTGGTCGTGGGTGCGGTCGTCGCACGCCTCACCGGCGGACTCCATCTGCGACAGGATCGCGTGCGCGATGCGGTGCGCCAGCAGGTCCCGCCCGGAGCCGTAGCTGATCCCGCGTTCGCGCAGCTCGTCAAGGAGGTCGGTCAGCTCGTCGGGGTAGAGCCGCCAGCGGCGGGATCCGCGCTGGACCACGAGGGTCTCGGCGGGCTTTCGTAGCCGTGACCACAGGTCGCGCCGGATCACCTCGGCCATACGGGCGTCGCCCTTGAGCCGGGCCGTGTCCGCGTCGTCGGTGCGGCGTACGGGCACCGTCTCCAGCAGCTCGCGCACGGTGGTCTGCGTGACGTCGACCTCGCCCAGCGCGGGCAGCACGTTGCGGATGTAGGAGAGGAAGGAGCGGTTCGGCCCGACGATGGCGACGCCGGAGCGGCCCAGCCGCTTGCGCTCGGTATAGAGGAGATAGGCGATGCGGTGCAGGCCGACGGCGGTCTTGCCGGTGCCGGGCGCGCCCTGGACGCACAGGGTGGTGGCGAGCTCGGCTCGCACCAGGTCGTCCTGCTCGGGCTGGATGGTGGCGACGATGTCGCGCATGGGGCCGGTGCGCGGCCGCTCGATCTCGGCTGTGAGCAGCTCCCCGCCGAGTTGGGAGACCTCGGGGAACCCATCGGTCAGCGACTCGTCCTCGAACGCGGTGAGCTGCGCGTTGCCGTCGAACCCGTAGCGCCGCCGGGATCGGAGGTTCATCGGATTCTGCGGGGTGGCGCGGTAGAACGCGACGGAGATCGGCGCCCGCCAGTCGAGCACCATGGCCCGGCCGTGCTCGTCGTGGACGTGTCGGCGCCCGATGTGCAGCCGGTCGACGCCGTCAGAGCCCGGTGCCTCCGCCTCCTCCTCGTCGTCCTCGAACACGGTGCCGGGCTCGAAGTCGAGGCGACCGAAGAACAGCGGGGTGTCGGGGATGTCCTCCAACGCCTCGGCGCGCAGCGCGCGGGACTGTTGGAGGACCTGGGTGGAGACCCAGTCGCCGAACACGGCGGGGGTCTCGGTGCCGAGAACGTCGTCGCGCATCCGGCGCAGCGCGGTGCGGGAGGCGGCGAGGTGTTCGCGTTCGGCGCGTATCTCGGGGTCGACGGCAGGGGAGGGCTCGGAAGCGCTCATGGATGGCAGACCTCGGGTCTCGGAGCGGACGGGACATACGGCGGCAAGGGGTGCGTGGGTCCCGCCCCGGGGCCGATGCCATCCGGTTCGTTCCGATCCTCAGCGCGTAGCAGTGGACGCCGCCGACAAGGAAGAGCCGATGCTAGTTGAGATTGGTCACTAACGGCAAAACATTTTCGGGCGGACGGTGGCCGATCCGGTCATCGCGTCGTGCCAGGCGCGGATGTGGAACAGATGCCCTGATCAACCGCGGAGCCCGTCACATCGCCGGTGCAACGTCAGTGGCCGATTCCCGGTGTCCCGACCTCAGGTACTACAGTGCGTCGTAGACGTGTTGGCAGTGCCGACCCGACCTGCGGGAACGGGGCGGGCGTGCGGGGACCGGGAGGAGGCGGAGGCAGCCGTGATCGGCGGGCTGACCACCACCATCGAGATCGCCTCACTGGCCATGGCCGTGTGGGCCCTGATCTCCACCTTCCGGAACCGGTCGATGGACACCTGGCACCTCATCGGCATTGGCCTACTGTGGTTGCTCCTCCTCGGCCAGGGCGTGGTCTCCGTGGTCATGATGGCGGGCGGCGAGCGCCCGGCCGAGATGGTCACCTTCATCGCCTACCTGGCCACGGTCGTGCTCATTCCTCCGGCGTGCGCGTTGTGGGGGCTCATGGAGCGAACGCGCTGGGGGCCAGCCGTCATCGCGTTCGCCTGCCTGATCCTGCCGGTCATGATGGTCCGCCTCGAACAGATCTGGGACCCCTCTCTTGTCTGACATCGCCGTGAGCCGGTCCGGTCCCGGGCGGGTGCTGGTCGCGGTCTACGCCGTCTTCGCGCTGGCCGCCACCGCCCGCGCCGCCGTGCAGATCCTCACCCGGTTCGAGGAGGCGCCGCTGGCCTACCTCCTGTCCGCGCTGGCCGGGGTCATCTACATCGTCGCCACGGTCGGCATCGCCCGCAGCGACCGGACATCGCACCGGGTCGCGGTCGCCTCCTGCAGCATCGAGCTGCTCGGGGTGGTGACCGTCGGCGCGTTCAGCCTGCTCGACCCGGCGGCCTTCCCCGACGACACCGTCTGGTCGAACTTCGGCAGCGGCTACCTCTTCATCCCACTGGTCCTTCCGGTGCTCGGGCTGCTGTGGCTGCGGCACGTCCGCGTGAGCGAACGGGCGACGGCCGGCACCCCGTAACCCGGCCCGAACCTCGTCCCCGCCGCCGATGCGCTACGGCGAGGGCACACGGGCGGGTATATCTTGTGCGCCATGGCACAGCAGCAGCACGATCCGGCGCACCTGCCCGTCGTCGTCACGTCCTCGTGGCTGGCGCACAACATCGATGCCGTCCGGGTCGCCGACGTCCGCTTCTACCTCGACGGCCGCTCCGGCCGCGACGCCTACCTCGGTGGCCATCTGCCCGGCGCGGTGTTCGCCGACGTGGACACCGACCTCGCCGCGCCGCCCACCACCGAGGGCGGACGCCACCCGCTGCCCGCCCCCGAGGACTTCGCCGCCGCCCTGAGCCGCCTCGGTATCGGTGACGCCACCCCCGTGGTGGCCTACGACGACGCCGGGGGCTCGGCGGCCGCGCGCCTGGTGTGGATGCTCCGCGTTCTCGGCGGCTCCGCCGCGCTCCTCGACGGCGGCATCCAGTCCTGGACGGGTCCGCTGGAGAGCGGCCCTGTCACCCCGGAGCCCGCCTCCCGTACTCCACGCCCCTGGCCCGCCGACCGCATCGTCGACACCGCGACCGTGCGGTCCGCGACCCCCGACGCCTCCCAGCTCCTGCTCGACGCCCGCGTCTACGGCCGCTACACCGGCGCCGAACCGGCTCCCGTCGACGCGCGCCCCGGCCATATCCCCGGCGCGCGCAGCGCCGCCTGGCCGGACAACCTCGCCGAGGACGGACGGTTCGCGACGCCCGAACGCCTGCGCGAGCGGTTCGCCGCGCTCGGCGCCGACGCGGCCGACACCATCACCGCCTACTGCGGATCCGGCGTGACCGCCTGCCACGACCTGCTGGCCCTGGAACACGCCGGGTTCACCGGCGCGCGCCTGTACCCGGGCTCGTGGAGTGCCTGGGGCGCCGACGAGGAGCTTCCGGTCGAGACGGGGGACGGGACACCGGGAACCAGCGCCGGTTGACCGGAACCTGACCGGATCCGGACACGGCGACGCACAGCGGCCCCGCGCGGTTCCCCCACACCCTGTCCGGGACCGGCCAGGTCACGGGGACAGAGGCCACCGGATCGTGACCTCTGGTCTGTACGCTCTACTGGCCGACGGGCTGGCCAAATGTAGGGAAAGCGGGGCGTAGACGGTGATTTTTCTGCTACTGCTGATCATCGCGGGGCTGATCGCCCTGGTGATCTACCTGTGGTGGCCGAGGCGGTCCTCGGCCCCCGGCTGGAGCTCGTCGCAGCCCCCTTCTTCCCAGGCGGGCGTGCCGCGCGACCCGTTCGCGGACGTCACCGACACCCAGGGCGACCCGCGCACCCTGAAGGCGGGCGACATGGTGGACTTCGGCGGCGACCGGACCTGGATCCGCGGCTCGCTGCGGCTGTCCGAGGGCGGCTTCACCTGGAGCGAGCACTTCCTGGAGGTGCAGGAGGGCAAGCGCTGGCTGACGGTGCAGGAGGACCCCGGCCTCGAACTGGCGCTGTGGACCGGACGTCCCGAACTCGACCTCATCCCCAACGCGAACACGATCGAGGTCGACGGCATCAGCTACCGGCTGTCCGAGCGCGGATCGGCGTCCTACCGCTCCGAGGGCACCACCGGGCTGTCGGCCCACGGCGCCATGGACTACGCCGACTATGAGGGTCCCCACGGTCACCTCCTCGCCTTCGAGCGCTTCGACCACGGACACTGGGAGGTCAGCACCGGTGTCACGGTGGCACCCGGGAGCTTCACCATCTACCCGGGCGGGTGAGGGCGGCCGTGCACACACTCGTGAGCGCGCCGTTCGTCGACACCCGCGCCGCCGATCTCGCCTGGTCGCTGCGGCACCCGCTGATCGAACCGCTGGCCGTCCGCACCGTGCCGACCCCGCAGGGGAGCGTGGAGCTCCGGGTGCTCGGCGCCTCACACCAGGTCCGGGTCACGGCTTGGGACGGTGACGACGGAACGATCGTCGGCGACGACGCTGGCGGCGAGCTGCTGGAGACCGTGGCATGCCTGCCCGACCAGGAGGGGGCGCTTCCGGAGCGCACCACTGCCGCCGGGCCTGGTGCGGCGCGGTACACGTTCGACTCCGTGGTCGAGTCCTTCCCGGGCGACGACCAGGAGTTCGCGGCGCGGGTGACCCACCTGCGCGACGAGGCCAGGGCGCGCCCGGACGCGCTGATCGGTACGTTCCCGGGCAGCCCGCTCGCCGTCACGGCCCTGGCCCTGCTCGACCCCGGCACACCCGGCGGGTCGGCCCTGACCTGGCGCACCTGGCACGCCTACCCGCAGAGCGCCGAGCTGGTGACGACCACGACGTCGGTGGTCTTCCCCTCGGCCGACATCCCCCGAATCTAGGACGAGGCGATGAATGAGCACATGAGCGAGGAACAGCGGAAAGTCATCACGATCATGGCGGTCATCGCCATCCTCGTGCTGTTCCTTGTCGTGGTCTCCAGCTGCGACGACGATGACGACGACTACTACGGCGGCAGCAGCGGAAGCAGTAGTAGCAGTGGCGGAGGCTTCTGGTTCTTCGGTGGCAGCAGCGGGAGCAAATACGGCTCCGGCAGCGACCACCGGGGCGGCGGTCCCGGATGGGGCAAGTAGCCTCCGCCACGGCCCCGCCCCGACCGCGCGGACCGCACGGACCAGCGCGGTCACACAGGTCCCGGCCCTGACACCGCACGACGCAACCCTGTAACCCTGCACGCACACCCCCCAACAGAAGGAAGACAAGGTAACGATGGAGATCCTGTACAACGCGGGCGCGGCCCTCGCCTACGGTGTCGTCGGCATGCTGGTCATGGTCGTCGGCTACCTCATCGTGGACCTGCTGACCCCGGGTAAGCTGCACAAGCTGATCTGGGAGGACGGCAACCGCAACGCGACACTCATGGTGTCGGCCAACACCCTGGGCGTGGCGATCGTCGTGCTCACGGCGATCCTCTCCAGCGAAGACGGCCTCGCCGCGGGCCTCATCACCACTGCCGTCTACGGCGGCATCGGCCTCATCCTCATGTCGGCCGCGTTCCTCCTGATCGACCTGCTCACTCCCGCCAAGATCGGCGACATCCTGCAGCAGCCCGACCTGCACCCCGCCACCTGGGTGAACGCCTCCGCGCACATCGGTGTCGCCCTGGTCGTCGCCGGGGCCATCTCCTGACCCACATGGACTGATAGGCGGGCCCTGACGAGCGGCGTGCCTTACCTGGCGAGCCCGCTCGCTCGCCCCACCCGACAGCCGTGCGCGCGAACCAACGCCCCGGGCCGAACCACGGTCCGGGGCCGCGTGCGCTCTCCGCAGCACCCCGAAAACCAGGAAAGAGGAACTTCACGTCGATGACTCTTCCCCATCGGACAGCGCCGTGAGCGGGTCGGACGCCCGCGACGACGCTCGGTCCCCGCAGCCCGGTCCCGGTGAGCCGAAGGCCGGATCCGTCGCCACCGACGCGGCACCCGGTGACGGGGCGGGCGCGGTGCCCGAAGCGGCCGAGGTACCCGAGGCCGCCGACGGTCCCGCAGCGGGCCCAGCGCGCGCCAAACTCCCGGTGCCGCCCCGCCTGGCGCGGTTCCTGGTGCTGTTCGCGGTGTTCGTCTGCGCCGCCTGCGGGCTCGTCTACGAGCTGGCACTGGTCGCCCTCGGCAGCTACCTGCTCGGCAACACCATCACCCAGGCCTCGATCGTGCTCTCGGTGATGGTGTTCGCGATGGGTGTCGGCTCCCTGGCCTCCAAGCGGCTGCAGGCCCGCTCAGCGCTCTCGTTCGCGATGATCGAAGGGCTGCTGTCCCTGATCGGCGGCCTGTCGGTGCTGCTGCTCTACGCGTCCTTCGCCTGGTTCAGCCTGTACGGACCCGCACTGATCCTCATCGCGTTCGTCATCGGCGCGCTCATCGGCGCGGAGATCCCGCTGCTGATGACGCTGATCCAGAAGATCCGCGAGGAGGACGCCGCGACGGCGGTCGCCGACCTCTTCGCCGCCGACTACGTGGGTGGGCTGATCGGCGGGCTCGCCTTCCCGTTCCTCCTGCTGCCGCTCCTCGGCCTGCCCAAGGGCGCGCTGACGGTCGGCGCGCTCAACGCCGTCGTGGGCGTCGCCGTCGTGCTGTGGCTGTTCCGCTCGGAGCTGACCCGCGGCGGGCGGCTGCTCCTGGCCGTCGGGCTGGCTCTGGTCGTGGCGGTACTGGCGGTGGCGTTCGTCGGCTCGGACCGCTTCGAGATGAGCGCGCGCGGGGCGCTCTACCGCGACCCGATCGTCCACGCCGAGCGCACCGATTACCAGGAGATCGTCGTCACCGAGGCGTTCGACGGCACGGACACCCGTCTCTTCCTCAACGGTGACCTGCAGTTCTCCTCGCTCGACGAGTACCGGTACCACGAGTCGCTGGTCCACCCCGCGATGACCGGCGAGCGCGGCGACGTGCTGCTGCTGGGCGGCGGAGACGGCCTGGCGCTGCGCGAGGTCCTGCGCTACGACGACGTCCGCCACGTCACCCTGGTCGACCTGGACCCGGCCGTCGTGGACCTGGCCCGCAACGACCCCACCATCCGCGACCTCAACGACGACGCGTTCGCCGACCCCCGCGTCGAGGTGGTGCACGAGGACGCCTTCAACTGGCTGCGCGACAACGGGCACGAGTACGACGCCGTCATCGTCGACATGCCCGACGGCGAGGACGTCGCCACCTCCAAGCTGTACACCGTGGAGTTCTACACGCTCATGCGGCACGCGATGGCCGACGGCGCGCTGGCCAGCGTGCAGGCCGGATCCCCCTTCTTCGCCGCCGACGCCTACTGGAGCGTGGGATCGGCCCTCAACGAGGCCGGACTGGCCACCACGCCCTACAACGTGGACGTGCCGAGCTTCGGGAACTGGGGCTTCTACCTCGCCGCCGACGGTGCGGCGCCCGATCTGGAGCTCTCCGAGGACCATCCCGACCTGCGCTTCCTGGACGACGCGGTGCTGGACGCCGCCCAGGTCTTCCCCAAGGACCGCCGCCCGGACGGCGCGAAGGCCTCCAGCCTGCTCCACCCGTACATCATCGGGTACCACGAGCGGGGCTGGGAAGGCTACTGATGGGCTCCGGGCGGTGCGCGGGGAGCGCGATCGGCACCGGACCGCGCACTCGAAACCCCACCTAGCCACGGTCTCACCCGGTTCTAACCTCCGGAGTCGATCCTTGAGAGTGATGGAGCTGAGCGGGGCGGCAGCCCCCGCTCCCGAGCCACTCGTCCGGAGGACCACATGAGCGCAAACGACCCCCACGGCGGTGTCCCGACCGGCGAGGGCCGCGACGACCGTGACCACCGCGATGTCCGCGACGAAAGCGCCGACGGCACCGAGACGACACCGGCGCCCAGTGCCGAGAACGACCCGAGCGCGCAGGACGCGCCGCGCGCCGACGACGCCCCCAGTGCGGCGAGTGCCGTCGAGGCCGCCGACGGGGAGCCCCGGAGCGCAGACGCCACCACCGACACCGCCGCCGACTCCTGGCGGTCGGCCGTGCCCAACCACCCGCCGCGCACGCAGGGCGTGCCCGAGGAGGGGTACGCCACGGGCACCGGAACCTTCTGGCACTTCGGCCAGCGACCCCCGCAGCAGCCGGAGTCCGCGCCGGGCGCACACGGTCCGGCAGGACAGCACAACCCGCAGACGCCGCCGTCGGCGGCGTGGATGCCCGGGGCCTCGACGACGCAGACGTTCGGCGCCGTTCCCGGTGGTCCGGGCGGTCCTGGCGGTCCCGGTGGTCCGGGCGGACCCAGCGGGCCGCACCCCGCCCCCGGCGGGTACGGCGGCGCCGGCCACGGTGCCCCGCCCGAGGCCGCGTTCGGGATGCCTTCCCCCGAACCCGGTCCGCAGAAGCAGGAGCGGCCGTGGGGGAAGAAGAAGCTGCTCGGAGCGGTCGCCGCGACCGCGGTGGTGACCAGCCTGATCGTGGGTCCCGCCGCCGCGGTCGCCACCACCTACTTCCTGGACCGCGGCGACGGCCCGGCCACGAGCTCGCTGACCAGCGGGCAGGCGAGCTCGGTGTCCACTGGCAGCGTCAGCAAGGTCGCGGAGAAGGTGCTGCCGAGCGTGGTGTCCATTCAGGCCGGAAACTTCGGTGGCAGCGGCGTGGTCATCAGCTCCGACGGGGAGATCCTGACCAACAACCACGTGGTGGCCGAGGCCCGCGGCGACACGGTCCTGGTGCAGTTCAACGACGGCAGCGAGGCCGAGGCGAAGATCCTCGGCACCGACTCGGTGTCCGACCTCGCGGTCATCAAGGCCAAGGGCAAGTCCGGTCTCACCCCGGCGACCCTCGGCGACTCCAGCAAGGTCGAGGTGGGCGCGGACGTCGTCGCCATCGGCTCCCCGCTGGGGCTGTCCGGAACGGTGACCTCCGGCGTGGTCAGCGCGCTCGACCGGCCGGTGAACACCGGCCGCGTCGGGCCGGACCAGCAGGAGCCGCAGGACCCGCTGTCCCCGTTCGGGTTCGGTGAACCGAACCGCGACCAAGCGCAGCCCCAGACCTCCACCGTCATCAACGCGATCCAGACCGACGCCCCGATCAACCCGGGGAACTCCGGTGGGCCGCTGATGAACATGAACGGCGAGGTCATCGGGATCAACACGGCCATCGCGAGCACCAACCAGTCCGGTGAGGCGGGTTCGGTCGGCCTCGGGTTCGCCATCCCGATCAACCAGGCCAAGCCCATCGCCGAGCAGCTGATCAAGCAGGGAAACGCCAGCTACGCCGCCATCGACGCCACGATCACCCGCACCCGCGACGGCAGGGGCGCGGCCATCGTCGAGACCGCCGAGAACGGCGCCGCCGCCGACGCCGGCCTGAAGCGGGGCGACATCATCACGTCGGTGAACGACAAGCAGGTCGACAGCCCCGATGCGCTGATCGCCGCGATCCGCTCCCTGCAGCCCGGCGACAAGGTCAAGATCGGCTACGAGCGCGACGGGAAGGCCGCCGACGTGGAGCTGACCCTGTCGGCCCAGAGCACGAACGGAACCGGTAGCTAGGCCTGCGGGCCGCCAAGCGGCCTCCGGTGCATGCCGTGGGGGACATGCGCCGGAGGCTGATCTTTTGTGCGCGTGGGAGGTGCCCGCGTCCTGACGACCCCGCCAGCGTGGCGGATCGGTGAACCGGACCGCGCCGAGGCACGTTAGGTAGGGCGGAAGCACCGCTCCTGCGGCCGCCCGGTGCCCCTCCGGCCACTCCCGCCGGGCGGTGGCCGATTGCGGTCGCGGCGGCCGCCTGCGCGTTCCTTCCTCATGCGCGGGCGGCCGCCCGCGCATGCGCGCATTGACGCCCCATTCGCCCAGGTCACGGGGTTCGCATCGAGGTCGGTCGCGCCGCGCGGCGCGACCTTCAACACCCTGTGCCGACCCGCCACCGGGATCTCCACCCGCAACACACCGATCGGGCAGTCCATAGAGTGGCCCATGCTCGCGTATCGTTCGCGGAACCAGGTGGTACTGAGCCGACTTCTCCGCGTCATCGCACGGATGACAGCGGGCCACCGGAGACGATCAGAATCGTGGCGCGCGCCCAATCCCCCACGTGCACACACCAGGAGATCCGATCATGGCCGTCACCGACTCCTCTCCCGGACACCGCGCAAGGACAGGGAGCGTTCCCCGGCAGCGCACCGGAACCGGCTCCGCACGTCTGCGCGTTCTGATCGGGACCGACACATACCCGCCCGACGTCAACGGCGCCGCCTTCTTCACCGCTCGGCTCGCCCACGGCCTGGCCGAACGCGGTGTCAACGTGCACGTCCTGTGCCCGTCGCCGGACGGCCCGCCGCGGGTGACCGAGCGGGACGGCGTGGTGGAGCACCGGCTGCGCTCCATGTCGTCGCTGGTGCACGAGTCCGTCCGGCTCTCGCTTCCGCTCGGCGTCCCGGGCCATATCGACCGGCTGCTCCAGCGGCTGCGGCCCGATGTCATCCACATCCAGAACCACTTCATTCTGGGCCGCCTGCTGATCAGCGCCGGGCGTCGGCACGGCATCCCGGTCGTGGCCACTAACCACTTCATGCCGGAGAACCTGTTCAACTACATGTACATCCCGCCCGCCCTGCGCAACGCGATCGGCACCTTCGCCTGGCGCGACTTCGCGCGTGTGCTGGCCGACGTCGAGCACGTCACCACGCCGACCCGGACCGCCGCCCAGCTCCTGCTCGACCAGGGCTACCGGCGCCCCGTCGAGGCGGTCTCCTGCGGCATCGACCTGTCGCGCTTCCACCCGTTCGGGGACAAGCCGAGCGGATCGCGGGACCGGCGCCGCTGGACGTCCAAGCGCGACCTCCGCGCCCACCTGGGCGTCCCCGACCAGCCCACCTACCTGTTCGTCGGGCGGCTGGACGAGGAGAAGCACATCGAGGACCTCATCAGCGCGCTCCCGCAGGTCACCGTCGAGGGCGCACAACTGGTCCTGGTGGGCACCGGGGCGCAGCGACCGCGGCTGGAGAAGCTCGCCGAGACCGAGGGCGTCGCCGACCGGGTGCACTTCCTCGGCTTCGTCGATGACGCGGACCTGCCGCTGGCCTACCGCGCCGCGGACGTCTTCGCCATCGCGAGCGTGGCGGAGCTGCAGAGCATCGCGACGCTGGAGGCGATGTCGAGCGGGCTGCCGGTCGTCGCCGCCGACGCCATGGCCCTGCCGCAGCTGGTCGACATCGGCCACAACGGTTATCTCTACGAGCCGGGGAGCAGCTCCGACCTGGCCAAGTATCTGAGTGAGATCCTGGCCTCCGACGATGAGCGCGTCCGCATGGGGCACGCGAGCCGGGAGATGGCGGCCCGCCACGACCACCAGCGGTCGCTGGACCGGTTCGAGGCGATCTACGCCGAGGCCGCGCGCGGCGGTTCCCGAACGCGGGCACGCCGCTAGGTTTTCGTCCCGCTCCCTTTCGTTGATCTCGGAGATAGTGGGGCAAAAATCGCCCGTGAGACCCCGATATCTCCGAGATCAACGAACAGGGACCGGCGGCTACCGCGAGACGGGTTCCTCGGCGTCCTCGTCCGCCATCGGCGGCTCCGATCCGAGGATCGGTGGCGGCGTGGCCGCGGCCTCCGCCCGGACCTCGGCGGTGGGAGGGCCGGTGTTCACGGCCGCCGCTCCGGTCGCGCGGCCCCGGGCGTGGGTGGCGCGGGCGAGCGTGATGACGCCGACCGCGCAGACCAGGGCCCCGGCCACCGCGACGGTCGCGGCCAGGGGGTCGTCGGGCAGCCGCTCGCCGAAGAAGACCACGCCGAGGATGGCGGCGGACATCGGGTCGCTGATCATCAGGGTGGCGTAGGCGAGCGTGAAGTGGCCGGTGCGGTAGGAGTTCTGCACGATCATGCCGCCGCTCAGTCCGATGACCAGGGCGAGGACGGTCAGCGGGCGCAATGCCGAGGCCGGGTCGTCGAGCATGCCAACGCCGACGAAGCGCGCGAGCGCGGAGGTGACGGCGAACCCGACGCCCCCGGCCAGGGCGAACGCCCAGGCCCGCGTGCTGGCGCCGCCAAAGCGGGCCACGAGTACGCACATCAGCATCGCGCCGACGCACACCAGCGGCATCAGCACGGTCTCGCGGCCGGTGAGGACGGGGTCCCCTGCGTGCATGGGGAGTGCGGTGAGCAGCGCGATCAGTCCGGCGGTCACGGCAAGGCAGCCGAGGACCTGGGCCACGGACAGCCGCCGCTTGCCGAAGAAGGCCGCGAGTACGACGGCGAACAGCAGGCCGGTGGTCTGGATCGGCTGGATGAGAATGAGCGGGGCGTGGACCAGGGCCAGCATGTGGCCGCCAATGCCGACACCGGTAAGAACCAGGCCGAGGAGCCAGCGGCGGCTGCGCATGAGATGGCGGACCAGGTGGACCTGGCTGATGCCGAAGGGAGCGCTCACCGCGGCCCGTTCCTGCAGTGCCGCACCCGCCGCGACAGCCAGCGCTCCCACGACGGCGATGATCACTGCCCACGTCATGTACGGACCTGCCCCTTCCCCTCACGACCGGCCCGCGTCGGCATGAGCTGCCACGCCTGTGCCCAGTTCCCATCTGCCTTAACGGCGCACTCTGGCGATCCGGTTCTCCCCAGCACCGGGATTCGGCCACTGTAGAAAGCAGGGGGTGGGGGAGGCCATGGACCGGAGACACCTCCGCGAAGGGGTGCAGGCACTACTTGCCCCTGACGGCCTGTTCCCTTCGGCCCCTGGTATGGTCGGCGACCATCCGCCGCGCACCTGCCCGGACCCGGCCGGAGGCGGAGGAGAGCGACGATACGGGGCAGATCGAGACTACCCGGTCGCGAGCACGGGCCGGGGCCGTCGCTTACGCACTCGGCCCCTCCGTAGGCCGCAATGGCGGAATGGTGAAACCGATCACAGCACCGCCGCCCTCCCGGTTATAGGCGATGACCTGGCCTCCGTGCGCGGTGGCGATGTCCTGGGTCATGGACAGGCCGAGGCCGGATCCGGACATCCCTCGTGCCGAGGTTGCGCGGTAGAAGCGTTCGAAGATATGGCCCAGCTCCTCCGGATCGATCCCCGGACCCCGGTCGCGGACTTCGACCCGGCCGTCCCGGATCACGATCTCGATCGGCCCGGTGCTGTCGGTGTCGAACTTGGCGGCGTTCTCCACCGGGTTGGACAGGGCGCGCTCCAACGCGTGGGGGCGGCCCGAGACCACGGTGTCGTCGGAGTCCACGACGATCTCCCGACCCGTGCGGCGCTGGGACCGCGCGGCCACGTTCTCGGCGATCTCGCGCAGCTCCACCTCGCGCGGTCGTTCGTCCTCCCGTGTGTCCGTGGCCAGCTCGACCAGCTCGTTCACCAGGTCGGTGAGCTCGCGCGTCTCGCCCTGGAGGTCGTCGATCAGCCGCTGCTGAGCGTCGGGGGAGAGGCGGTCGAAGCGCCGCATGACGGCCACGTTGGTGCGCAGGCTGGTCAGAGGGGTGCGCAGCTCGTGCGAGGCGTTCTGCACCAGGCGGTGCTGCTCCTCCTTGGCTCCGGCGAGGCGCGAGACCATCCCGTCGAACGCCCGGCTGAGCCGCCCGACCTCGTCCTTGCCGGTGGCCTCCCCATCCCGCGCGTCCAGGTCGAGGCGGCCGGTGGAGCTGATGTACTCGGCCGCTTCGGTCAGCCGCACCAGGCGCCCGGTGACGCGCTCGGCCACGTACCACCCGGCCAGCCCGGCGCCGATGAGCACGATGAGGCCGACCCCGGCGATCTGCGCGGCCAGGGTCCCCAGCAGCCGCTCGGTGGGGGAGAGCCGCTGGCCGATCTGGATCGCGCCGTTCCCGCCCCCGAGCGAGACCGTGGCGATCCGGTACTCCTCGCCGTTGTTGGCGTCCTGGCGCGTCCGCGCCACGCCGGGCTCCTCCATCACGGCCACCTCCCGGTCGGAGGCCCGGACGGGCAGGACCTCGACCTCGTCGCGGTTCCGCACCGGCCCGTAGATGGCGCCGCCGGGCGTGACCACCTGGAAGGTGAAGGAGTCGGAGTGCAGGAAGTTCAGCGAGCCGCCCCGGTCGGGAAGCGGTCCCACCGACGGACTCCGCAGGTCCTCGGTGAGGCTTTCGACGGTGGCCTGGAACTCGTCCTGGGCGTCGGCGCGGATCATGGCCGCCGCCGTGCTGTAGGCCAGCGACCCGATGAGCGCGATGACGACCGCGGCGACCAGCGCGAACGACACGGCGAACCGGGTGCCCAGCCGCCACTCGGTCAGGGGAGGAAGACGCCAGGGGAGCCTCCACCGGCCCCCATCGCGCTTGTCGGCGGCGGTTTCCGCTGTCGGGTGTCTCTCGGTGTCCATCACCATCACGGTGTCCGCGGACGCAGGGTGTACCCGACGCCGCGCACGGTCTGGATCAGCTGGGGAGCGCCCTCAGGTTCCAGCTTGCGGCGCAGGTAGCTGATGTAGACCGCGAGGTTCTTCGACTCCGGCCCGAAGTCGTAGCCCCAGATGCGGTCGTAGATCGTCGAGTGGTCGAGCACGATGCCCGCGTTGCGGGCCAGCAGCTCCAGCAGGTCGAACTCGGTCTTGGACAGCTCCACCTCCCGGCCGCCGCGCCAGACCCGCCGGGCGCCGGGGTCCAGCCGCAGGTCCCCCACCTGAAGGGGCGGCTCGGGCCCTTCGCTGTCGGACGCGGGAGTGACGCGGCGCAGCAGTGCGCGCAGCCGGGCCAGCAGCTCGTCGAGATCGAACGGCTTGGGCAGGTAGTCGTCGGCCCCGGCGTCCAACCCCGCCACCCGGTCGGGCGTCTCGACCCGCGCGGTGAGCATCAGAATGGGCGTGCGGTCGCCCTCGGCCCGCAGCACCCGGCAGACCCCCAGCCCGTCGACCCCCGGCATCATCACGTCCAGCACGAGCAGATCCACCGGCTCGGCATGGACGGACGCGAGGGCCTCCACCCCGTCGCTCGCCGTCCGCACCTGGTACCCCTCGAGTTCCAGGGCACGTTCCAGGGACTCGCGAATGGCGCGGTCGTCATCGGCGATGAGCACGGTGCTGGAGGGCGTCATGCCTCTATGCTTCCGCATCTGAGTGAGACAACGGTAAGAGGACACGACGAATCACGTATGACCCGCGCCTGCCCGACGCTCGGTCTGTCTGGTCCCGCTCACAGGTCCGGCGCAGCACTCCGTGGCGATCCCTGCCAGGAGGCCGGAAGGTCCGCTTCCGTGGACGCGAAGCCCCCGGCGGAGTCCTCCGCCGGGGACGGACGTGGGCAGTGTGATCACCCGAAGAAGTGGACCCAGAAGCCGTCGAACTCGCCACCGGAGCATTCGTAGCCCGTGGGACTGCCTGCCAGGTCGGGAAGGACCACTCCGCCGCCGGCGAGGCACTCGGCGGCGGAGATGAACTGTTGGGCGGAAGCAGGGACGGCGACCGACAAGGAGAGGGCTGCGACGCCCGCGGCGATCAGCACGGCGATAGGACGCGACAACACGCTTCTCCGATCCCACAGGGGGATTTCGACACTACGGTGAGTGTCCTCAAGCGCGTGACGGGAAACCTCGCGTGCCGACCTGGTCACTAGCTTTATCGGTTCATGCCCTGTGCAGTGCCTCCGGATCACGACGCCACGGGCGCGGCAGCGCGCCGACGGCCACCAGCCACGCCGCCACGGCGCCGATCTGGACGCGCTGGGCGATGCCCAGGCCGTCGACCGGTTGGCCGCTGCCGAGCGCGAGGAGGGCCAGGACGGCGACCATCGCCGCCAGTTGTACGGCGAAGAGCGCCCACATGAGCACGGCGGCGCGACTGCCCCGCTCGTGCAGCGCCAGCGCCCCGGCCCCCACGAGGGCGGCGGCGCCCGCGATCGCGCTGGAGTAGGCGTGGGCGGTATGGGCGGCCGACAGGTCCCCGGCGCGTTCCTTGGCCGCGCACACCGCGTCAGCCGACACCATGCAGTCCAAGGTCAGAAAGCTGTCGGCGAAGGTCGCGGCGCCGAAGAGGAGCACGCCGAACCAGAGCACCGAGGACCAGCGTCCCCGGCTTCCCCCCGAAAGTCCGGCCAGGGCGCAGACCATCGCCAGCACCCCCGACACCCGGTCCGCGCCGCGGAACAGCGCACCGAAGGGGGCGTCCGCCGCGGACAGCTCGCTGAGGAAGCTCACCACCGGGTCGATGCCGGTGGGCAGGACGAACTCCGCCAGCCACACGCTGTAGCAGACGGCGGCGGCGATAGCGGCCACCCGGCCCACCAGCGCCGTCGCCCTGCCGTCCGGGACAGGCGAACGCGTCCCCGCCGGGCCGCCGGACGTCCCGGCGGAGCTCACCGTGCTCCGGGCCGCACCAGCGGGAACGGCAGGGTCTCGCGGATGGTCAGGCCGGTGATCATCATGATCAGCCGGTCGACGCCGATGCCCAGGCCACCCGTGGGCGGCATGGCGTACTCCAGCGCCCGCAGGAAGTCCTCGTCCAGCTCCATCGCCTCGGGGTCGCCCGCGGCGGCGGCCAGCGACTGGGCGGTCAGCCGCTTGCGCTGCTCCACCGGGTCGATCAGCTCGGAGTAGGCGGTGCCCAGCTCGGTGCCGAACGCCACCAGGTCCCACTTCTCGGCCAGCCGCGGGTCGTCCCGGTGCTGGCGGGTCAGCGGGGACACCTCGGTGGGGAAGTCCATGTAGAACGTGGGCCGTTCCGTCTTCTCCTCCACCAGGTGTTCGTACATCTCCAGCACGATCTCGCCCCGGTTCCACCCCTCCTGCAGCGGAACGCCGTGCCGCCCGGCCAGCGCGATCAGCTCCTCGACCGGGGTGTCGGCGGTGACCTCGGTGCCGGTGGCCTCCGAGATCGCGGTGTTGATCGGGATCGCCGGCCACTCGCCGCTGATGTCGACCTCGCTCATCGACCCGTCGCCGTTGCGGCGGCGCAGCACCGGCGCGCCGTTGGCCGCGATCGCCGCCTTCTGGATCATGTCCTGCGTGAGCAGGCGCATGTCGTTGTAGTCGGCGTAGGCCTGGTAGGCCTCCAGCATGGTGAATTCCGGGTTGTGCTTGAAGGACACGCCCTCGTTGCGGAACGTCCGGCCCAGCTCGAAGACCTTCTCCACGCCGCCCACGCACAGCCGCTTGAGGAACAGCTCCGGCGCGATGCGCAGGTAGAGGTCCATGTCGTAGGCGTTGATGTGGGTGGTGAACGGACGGGCGTTCGCGCCGCCGTGGACCGGCTGCAGGATCGGGGTCTCGACCTCCATGAACCCGCGTCCGACCAGCGACTCGCGCAGGCTGTAGATCGCGGCGGTACGCGCGCGCAGGGTCGCGCGCGCGTCGGCGTTGACGGTGAGGTCGAGGTAGCGCTGGCGGACCCGCGCCTCGGGGTCGGCCAGGCCTCGGCGCTTGTCCGGCAGGGGGCGCAGGCACTTGGCGGTGAGCCGCCATTCGGTGACGGCGACCGACGGCTCGCCGCGGCGGCTGGTCGCCACCGTGCCCCGCACTCCCACGTGGTCGCCGAGGTCGGTGTCGTGGCGCCAGCGCTCCATGCCGTCCGTGCCGGTGGCAGTCGCGGTCAGCATGAGCTGGACCTCGCCGCTCCAGTCGGAGACCGTGGCGAAGCAGACGCCGCCGTGGTCGCGGATGAGCGTCACCCGGCCGGTGATCGACACCTCCGTGCCGCTGTCGGTGTCCGGGGCCAGGCCCTCGGCGAGGGAGCGGGCCGCGGCGCAGGTGTGCGTGCGGCCGAAGCCCACCGGGTAGGGGTCGCGGCCGTCGCGGCGGATGGCGTCGATCTTGTCCAGCCGGACCCGCATCTGCTCGGGCAGGTCGGCGCGCTCGGCGGCCACGGGATCGCGGTCGTCGAACTCCGTGGCGGTCTTGTCGCCCGCCACCAGGCCCGCGACGCCCTCGCGCTGCTCCGCTGGCACCGAACGGGGGGCGGCGATGGACGGCCGCTGCGCCGACCGGCGGAAGAGGGTCGGCAGCCGCGGCGCGGTGACGAAGCCCTCGGCGATGGCGGAGGCCAGGCCCACCTTGGCCAGGTCGCGCGCCTCGCCGAAGCAGAGGAACCGCGGGTTCCACACCGGGCGGTACTTGACGTTGGAGCGGTACAGCGCCTCCAGCTGCCACCAGCGGGAGAAGAAGAGCAGCAGCCCGCGCCAGGCGCGCAGCACCGGCCCGGCGCCGATACGCGCCCCTTCCTCGAAGGCCGCGCGGAACACCGCGAAGTTGAGCGAGACCCGCTGCACGCCTAGACGCGGGGCCTGCTTCATCAGCCCGGAGACCATGAACTCCATGAGCCCGTTGTCGGCCTCGCGGTCGCGGCGCATCACGTCCAGGCTCAGCCCGGTGCAGCCCCACGGGACGAAGGACAGCACGGCGGCCAGACGTCCGTCCGGGGCGAGCGTCTCGACCAGCACGCAGCGCCCGTCGTCGGGGTCGCCGAGACGGCCCAGCGCCATCGAGAAACCGCGTTCGGTCTCGGTGTCGCGCCAGGCGTCGACCCGCTCGATGATCTTCTCCATCTCATCGGCGGGGATCTCGGAGTGCCGACGGACGCGCAGGGTGTACCCGGCGCGCTCCACGCGGTGGGCGGCCTGGCGGACCACGCGCATGGCGCGGCCCTCCAGGGTGAAGTCGCCGACGTTGAGGATGGCCTCGTCACCGAGCTGCAGGACGCTCAGCCCGGCGCGGGCATAGGCCTTGGCGCCCTCCTCGCCCGCGCCCATGACAGCGGGCGTCCAGGCGTGCTCCTCGGCCTCGTCGAGCCACGCGCGGACGGCCCCGCCCCACGCTTCGGGATCGCCGATGGGGTCGCCGCTGGCCAGACTGACCCCGGCCACGACGCGGTAGGTGACGGCGGCCTTGCCGCTGGGGGAGAAGCGGACCGTCTTGTCGTGCCGGGTGGCGAAGTAGCCGAGGGAGTCGCGCTCGCCGTGCGCGTCGAGAAGCGCGCGGATGCGCGCCTCGTCGGGCAGGGTCAGTTCGGCCTTGGCGCGCTGCGACTTGAACAGCACCAGCACCGCGAGCAGCAGGGCGATGGCGCCGAACAGGCCGAGGGTGAGGTTGACCCAGCCGGGCGCGTTGCCCTCGCGGCCGACCGTGAACTGCAGGGCGCCGCCCAGCACCTTCTCCACCGTCCACAGGAAGCGGTTGGTGCCCGGGGCGATCGATCCGGGGAACATCTCGACCAGGCCCCAGCCGAGCAGAACGCCCACGCCCAGACCGGCGCTGAGCACGCCGAGCGCCTTGAACAAGGACCCCGGCTGCACCTTCGCCCGGAACGCGTCGCGGGCCGCGACCAGCAGGGCGAGCAGCAGCGTCATGATGACGGTGTTGGGGACGATGAACCAGTAGATCCAGTCGACCTCGCTGTCGGTCATGCCGATGAGCAGCAGGCTGGCCAGCACGAGGTAGTCGAGGACCACGATCAGCGCCAGGTAGATGAGCGCGATGCGGTACGCGACCTTCTTGCGGGAGGCCAGGGCGCCGGCCAGCAGGCCGAGGAACACCGCGTAGGCGAGGTTCGGTGGCGCGGGGACGAGGATGACCTCGATGAACTCGGCGATCCCCTCGGTGCGCGTGCGCAGCGGAAGTGACAGCGCTCGCAGTGCGCACAGCACCGCGATCAGGGTCAGCACCGTCGCCAGAATGCCCGGGATCGCCGCTTTGACGCGGTGCCAGGCGGTGGCGCGCGCTGCTGTGGCCGCGTCGGCACCCCCGTCAGGCTGCTTGCGACCGGGCTCCGCCGGGCGGGAAATGACGGTCAACGATTACCCCCAGTTATCGTTGAACTGCTTTTCGTAATGAGACTCCACTGGGTCCACTGCGGACCGGTACTGCGTTGGTCGAACCAAGCACCAGGATTACGCACGTGAGGCGGGGACGGCCTCATCCGTGCGGCGGAATCCGGTGGCCGAAAGTATGCACATCCAAAATCGCCATCATGGCGGGCGTGTGGTCGAGAACGAACAACAGGGCAACCATGTAGGGGTAAAAGGTGATCGCCGGAATCGGCGCTGCGCCGGTCCGGCAATGATAGTCAGGGCCCAGCCCGACCTAGGCTGAAGGTGAGGGCCGAAGGAGAGCGAGGCGGGTGAGATGAGCAATACGCCCGAGCTCCGGCGGATAGTCGTCGGGGTGGACGGTTCCGACTCCAGCCGGTACGCGCTGGAGTGGTCGGCGAACCAAGCGGTGCAGCGCGGGCTCGGCGTGCGGATCGTCACCGCCGTGTGGCCGCTCGCGGCCGAGGGCCCGTTCAGCGATGTCGTCCACGCGGGTGAGTCGGTGTCCTCCTCCGCGCGCGAGCAGGACGCCCGCGCGCTGCTCGACTACGCGCGCGACTGGGTGCTGAGGATCTTCCCCGAACTCGACGTGGAGGAGCGCCTGGCCGCCGCACGTCCGGCCGACGCCCTGCTGGAGGAGGCGGCGCACCCCGAGACGGCCGCGGTGGTCATCGGCTCGCGCGGACTGGGCGGGCTGGCCACGGCGTTCGTCGGGTCGGTCGGCGTGGAGCTGGCGGCGCGCTGCCCGGTACCGCTGGTGGTGTTGCCGAAGAAGCACGAGTCGGCGCACGGGGCCAAGGGCCGCATCATCGTCGGCGTCGACGGCTCCGAACCGAGCCGCCGAGCCCTGGAGTTCGGGTTCCGGCAGGCCCACGCCCTCGGTGCCGAGCTCGTCGCGGTGTGCGCGTGGCAGCCGATGGCCGCCTTCGCCTCGGCGATGGGACCGGTCCCGCCGGAGGCGTTCGACGACGGCGCGGTGGAGGCCGCGGCGCAGCGCACCGCCGAGGACGAGCTCCGCGAACCCCGCGCCCGGCACCCCGACGTGATCGTCGACGTCCGCGCGGTCCGCGCCCACCCCGTCGTCGCCCTGCTGGAGGAGGCGACTCCGGCCGACCTCATCGTCGTGGGATCGCGCGGCCGAGGAGGGTTCACCGGTCTCCTCCTGGGCTCCGTCAGCCAGTCCGTCCTCCACGGCGCCCACGGCCCCGTGGCCATCGTGCACTGAGGGGCCGGAGCCCACGGCGGATCGACGGGTGGGGTCGCCCCCCGTGGCGGGAGAGGAGCGCCGGTGATCGTCCTCGGCCTGTCGTCCGGGACATCCGTCGACGGTATCGATGTCGCCGTCGCCGACCTGCGCCTGGAGGCGGGGGAGGTGCTGCTCGCCCCCGTCGCCTACCGGGAGGCCGCCTATCCCGGGCGGCTGCGGGCCGACATACTGGCCGCGCTTCCGCCCGCACCGACCACCCTGGACGCCGTCTGCCGCCTCGACACCCGGATCGGGCAGGCCTTCGGCGATGCCGCCGCCGCGGCGATCGGCGAGCTGTGCCCGCAGGGCGGTGCCGACCTCATCGCGGCGCACGGGCAGACTGTCTACCACTGGGTGGAGGACGGCCGGGCGTGCGGCACGCTGCAGCTGGGACAGCCGGCCTGGATCGCCGAGGCCACCGGGGTGCCCGTCGTCTCCGACCTGCGTACCCGCGATATCGCCGCGGGAGGGCAGGGCGCGCCGCTGGCGAGCACGCTGGATGTGCTGTGGCTGTCGGGCCGGGACGCACCGGCCGCCGCGCTCAACATCGGCGGGATCGCCAACCTGACCGTCGTCGCTCCGGAGCGCCCGCCGGTCGCCTTCGACACCGGACCGGGCAATGCCCTGCTCGACGCGGCCGTGCGGCGGGCCACCCACGGGCGCGAGGGCATGGACGCCGACGGGCGCCGGGCGCGGCGCGGGCGCGTCCACCCCGGGCTGCTGGCGCGGCTGCGCGCGGACCCCTACTACGCGCGGCCCGCGCCCAAGTCGACCGGCAAGGAACTCTTCCATCCCGGCTACCTGGACGCCGCGCTGGACGGGATCGACGTGAACGAGGACGACCTGTGCGCCACGCTCGTCGCTCTGACAGCGGAGACGGTCGCCGACGCCTGCCGCGCCCACGGTGTCACCGAGGTGATCGCCTCCGGCGGCGGGCTGCGCAACCCCGCGCTCGCCGAGGCACTGCGTTCCGCACTCGCCCCGGCCACCGTGCACTCCTCGGCCGCGTTCGGTATCGACCCCGACGCCAAGGAGGCCTACCTCTTCGCCCTGCTCGCCTTCCTCACGTGGCACGGTATCCCCGCCACGGTCCCCTCCTGCACCGGGGCGCGCCGTTCTACCCCGGCCGGGCGGATCACCCCGAACGACGGCAATCGTCCGTTACCGCGACGCCTGCGCGTCGTGGGGTGATGGTGAACTCGGTGCCAGAAACCCGGTTGACCTGGGCATAGGTCCGTGATCTGACGATTCGTGGAATTTCTGAGATTTCCGAGTGCCTCCGGCTGGTATCGGCGATTATGTGGATGTGCGGCGTCCAACTTCCCCCACAATTCGTCAGACGACCGCGGACGACGACCTGGCAGAACGCCAAGAGCAGCTGGTGCGTACGCTCTACCGGGAGTTCAAGGTCCCCCTCCTGCGCAACGTCCGTCAGCTGACCGGCGGTGACCAGCAATGGGCCGAGGATGTGGTCCAGGAAACCGTCGTGCGCGCCTGGCGCAACGCCTCCCGCCTGCAACGCGAACCCCACAGCCTGTGGGCCTGGCTGATGACCGTGGCCCGGCGTATCGTCATCGACGACCGCCGCCAGCGCGGCCACCGTCCCCAGGAGGTCGTGGCCGACGGGTTCGACGCCGAACCGCCGCCGGTGCCCGACGGCTCCGAACCCACGCTTTCGGCGATGGTCGTCCTGGAAGCGCTGCGCGGGATGGCCGCGCACCACCGCGAGGTCCTCGCCCACGTCTACCTGTGTGACCGCTCCGCCAACGAGACCGCGGCAACGCTGGGGATCCCCGCTGGAACGGTCAAGTCGAGGATGCACTACGGCCTGCGCCAACTGCGCGCGGCCCTGGAGGAGCGCGACGAGGACAGGGAGGGCGGACCTGGCTGAGGGACGGTGACGCCGCTGGCTCCTGCGCCCGGCTCGATCACCCGCTCGGCGCCGAGTCGAGGCGCAGGGCGAGGGTCGGGCACATCTGGACCGCCTTCGCCGCCGCCTCCTCCAGCTTCTCGGGGACGTCCATGGTCGGACTCTCGGGGAAGCCGTTCCGGTCGAGCTGGATGAGTTCGGGGACGAGCTGGGCGCACAGGCCGTGGCCGTCGCAGCGGGACCAGTCCAGGACGAGGCGGAGGCCCGAGTCGTCCTTGGGCAGTGGCAGCACACCGGGCTTCGAGGTTCCGCAGCCGCCGTCATACCGGTGGGCGGCCACATCGTCGGGGAACGCCTCCAGCGCGGACAGCGCCATGCGCGCGGTGCCGTCCGGGTGCGCGCAGGCGCCCCGGCGGTTGCCGACGGCCGCCGCCCGCTGCACCTCCTCGGGGTCGCCCTCGCCCTCCACCAGCGCGTCGAACGCCCGGGCGAGCTCGGGCAGGCCGCGGAAGCACGGGCCGCACTGCATCGCGCTCTCCTTGGCCATGTAGCGCAGCACCAGTGCGGTCTCCTCCAGCGGGCAGGCGTCACCGCCGAGCGGAACGACGACGCCCGCGCCCAGCACCGCGCCGACCGCCTCCATCCCCGCCCGCGACACCACGGCCCGCTCGACGGCGTCGGGCCGCAGCCACGTGCCGTGGTACCCGCCCACGAGAACGCCCCGGCCCACCGGGGCGTGGCAGGCGACCAGCACGTCGGAGAGCGGGGTTCCGCTGGGGCACTCGACGACGGCCGGAGACTTGGCCGAACCGCTGACGCTCAACAGCACCGTTCCGGGCTCGCTCGGCACACCTATGGTGGAGTACTGGTCCGCGCCCAGCGCCGCGATGAGGCTGAGCTGCGCGAAGGTCTCGGCGTTGGAGAGCATGGTCGGCAGCCCGTCGACCCCGCGGTCGCTGGCCCGGATCTTTCGGCCGGGCGGGATGGGGGTCTGCCCGTTGATCCCCCGGACCAGCGCGCCGCCCTCGCCGGAGATGAACCGGTCGGGCATCCGCACGACCTGGACGGCGATGTCGGACGCGCGCTCGTCGATGGCGGCGAGCAGGGACTTCTCACCGGCGTCGCCGCAGGCGATGCCGATGGTGATCTCCGGAGCGTTCAGCGCCCGCGCGGTCAGCTCGGCGCCGTCGAGGATGAGGTGGGGGGCTCGGGTGAGCAGCATCAGGTCTTTCGCGGCGGCGGGCTCGCCCTCGGTCGCGTTCACGACCACCCGTACCGGTGACCTGCGGCGCTGTGCCGACCGCACGACCGCCTGCAGCTTGCGGGCGAAAGGGAACCCCGCGCCGCCCTTTCCGCGCAGGTCGGCGAGGCCGGCCATGGTCATCAGGTCGTCGACGCTCAGCCGCGGCATGTCCCCGTGCAGCGCCTGGTGGGTCAGGAAGTCGAGGCGGGAGCCGCGCCCGCTGTCGAGTCCGAGGGTGAGGCGTGGCGTGCCCATGGTGCGGACCGGAGGGACCTGTCCCAGGGGGGAGGTCGATGTCATCTAATGTCTGGGGCGGAAACCCTGGCCTTCAGGCCAGGGAGGAAGCCCCCTCCCTCCTTCTGCGTGGTGTAGGCGTATCCGTCGGCTCGCTGCAGCAGACGGAAGTGCTTGTGGTTGATGCCTTGGGCGAGTCCGTGCGCGGTCGTGACGTTGAAACTTCCGCTGGCGCGTACGGCGATACGCCCGCTATGGGTTCCGGCCTTCTTCCCGGCCGGAACGGTCGCTCGGCCAAGGTCTCCGGTCTGGAAACCGAAGAAGGTCTTGTGTCTCGGCAGGCGCAGACGGGGAAAGCCGTACTTGTCGGTGCGAGTGCGCGTGTAGCTGCCGCGTCCGGTCGCCTGGACGGCAAGAACGGTGCGCGGGTGCCGGTCGACGGCTTCCATGTGGCCGATGCACAGCGCATCCAAGGTGTGGGTCTTGGGTAGACCGCAGCGGGCGCGGTTCCACTTCGTGCGCCCGCCGGAGGCTGTCCGTACAGCGGGGAATACGGCCTCCAGCGCCCGCCACAGAGCCCACTTGGTGGTGTTCACAGCGGCGGCGTCCCGCAGCGGGGCCTTGGCGTGGGCGAGGATCCCGGCAAGCCGCTGGGGCTTTTGCTCCAGGAACTCCTCAACCGGACGGTTGGACTTGCGCTTGTTGCATGGGATGCACGCCAGCGTCAGATTGGAGATGCGGTCGGATCCGCCCCTCGATCGGGGCTGGATGTGGTCGATGTTCAGCACCACCCCGGTGATGCCGCGGTAAGCGCAGGCCCGGCCCCACTTGGTCAGCAGGTATTCGCGGGCCTCGATGCCCGCAAGGGTGCCGTGCTGGTACTCGGCGCCCTCCAGCGGCCGACCCGCGCTGATGGCGTGGGTATCGAACGCGACCCGTTCCACATGAACCGTGCGGACGGGAGCCCACCGGGCGAGGCGTGCAGCCCATGCCGTGGTGGTGTCGACTCGGTGCCGCAGGCTCGGAGCGATCCAGCCGTCCGGGCGGGTGCGGTTGAGGAACCTGGGTGCGCGGTAGCGCAGGTTGCGGGTACGGCGGCTCCGCCGGTACGCGGCACGTTGCGTCAGCTTGTCCCGTATCCGGCGGCTGCGGTGCTCCAGGTCGATGCTGTACAGGCCACGACGCTTGCTTCTCTTCTGTTCGGTGAACACGGCGATGCCGGTGTGCTTGGACCCGGGATCGATGCCCAGCTCGACGCCGTCTATCCCGGACTCGGCTGCCTCCCGGTCTTTGAGCCGGATGACGAACGGAGTGTGGCGGGGAACGACTGCCCGGCGTTTCTTGAGTAGCTTGCGGGCCCTGGCGGGCGAGGTCGGCTGCAACGGTCGGCCGTGCTTGTCGAGCGCGAACACGACCGGGTGGATGGTGCGGGCCTCACGGCCCGCGCTCTCCCGAACCTGCTGGTTCGGGGTGACGCGCCCGGCGGCAGGTGCACTGCCGGGCGTCTCCCCTCGCACATGTTCCGCGCCGGGTGCCCTACGGCGTTCAAGCCCCGTTTCGCCCCCGATCCGAGGGTTGTCTGCTGACTCGAATTCCAGATCAAGCTGCTGAGGAAGCACAGCTTGGTGGGTCTTCTGTCCTGCGCGGAACGTAGCCAACTTCGGTCACCTCCTTGTTGGTGTTGGCTGGTGCTGGTAACACACGGCTCTCAGTCAGTTCGACTGAAAGCCCCCGCCCTCAGACGGGGGATCCGGTTACGGCTCCTCTCTCTCGCTTCTCGGGCTGCGCAGGGAGGACCAGAATTCGGCATCCTCGACGAGGGACCCTGGGCGTTCGGTCGGCATGTCGCCGCTTCGCGTGCCCGATGCGTCGAACGCACCCGTGACGCTCGTTGTCGGTACGGCCTCGTCATCGCCGCTGAGCCCGCGGCGGATCACGGTCGCCTTGCTCCTGGGGCGGCCCCCGTCACGGACCACGTTCGCCCGCCGCTCGGGGTCGCGGCGGCCGGTGTCGGGACGCATGAGCATGCGGACCACCAGCGCGGCACCCACCGCCGCCAGGCACAGCGCATAGCCCAACGTGACGTATCCGGCCTCCGGGCGACCGGCGGTCAGCCCGTGCACGATCGCCATCGGCCAGCACAGGTAGGCCGTGGTGTGCACGCCGCGCCATACCCATTGCCAGCGTGTTCCGGCGAAGCGCTTGCGCAGCATGCTCGTGGCGATGATCAGGATCATCAGGTTCGACGCGAAGACGCCGAAAACGATCGTGATGTCGGTCCCGATGGGCACGATCGCGCTGAAGAGTCCGACACCGCTGAACGCGACCTGCAGCGTGATATGGGCGAACAGAAAGCCCACGGACGCAAGCGCGATCGCGCGGTGGACGGCCTGGTACACCAGCCGAAGTGTCGGGGACGTCAGGATGCGGTCGGCGGCCATCAGTCCGCTGACCACCAGTGCGGTCATGCCCACAAGGGCGATGACCCCGGAGTAGGTCCACAGGAAATCCTGCAGAGTACGGATGAATGCCACCTGCAGTGGGGCGGCGACTGCAACAATGGTGTTGACCAGGACTATTCCGACCAGCAGAGAAACCTTCACCCATGGCCGTCGCGTCGGCTGGGTGACGGCGTCCCGAGGCCGTGTTCTCCCTGGTCGGTGCCGTTTCTTGGATGCTGTCCGGGTGACGTCATTGTCGTCCGGCTTAAGCGTTGGGATCTGCTCGAACATGGCTGTCCTCCACCATCCAGGCGGATTGGATCTCCGCGAGGGCCTCAGCGGCCGAACGAGATCGGTGAACGAGAGATGCGCGCTTTGTCGACGGTAGCAGCAGATCTGCCGTTCGGGGGACCGGTTGGGGCGGATTCGGTAGTTGATCATCGTTGAGCGGGGATTGTCCGTTGATCACTCCGAGTTGTACACGATCTTTCCAGTCCAAAAGAATCGCCTGATCACCGCCGTATTTAAGAACTTCCGTCACTTGAGTTGAACCGTTCACCGTCGGGACCCGTATCTCTAGGCAATAACGGCGTCGTTGCCCAGCGACATCGAGAATGGATCGGAAGAGGACTGTGCGAGCTGGAAACAAGACCTTGATCTCCGTCGGTATGGCCGCCATACTCCTGACCGCCGCCGGATGTACCGGTGACGGAGATTCGGGCTATGGCGGCTACGGCGGAGCGGACAAGGATTCCGCCACCTCCGACGAGGGCCAGAACGGCGCCGCGGCAACGCTGCAAGTGGCGGCGGACACCAGCGTGGGTGAGGTGGTGACCGACGCCGACGGCTACACCCTCTACATGTTCACCCAGGACTCCACTGAGCCGCCCACATCCAACTGTGACGCGGACTGCGCCAAGCAGTGGCCCCCCGCCCTGACCGAGGGCGAACCCACTGCCGAGGGCGTCGAGTCCGAACTCATCGGAACCATCGAAAGGGAGGACGGCGGCACCCAGCTCACCCTCGCCGGGTGGCCGATCTATCGCTACGCCGGCGACGTGTCCCCAGGTGACGTGAACGGCCAGGGCATGGGTGGCACCTGGTACGCGGTCACCCCGGAAGGAAAGCAGGCGGAGGGCACCGGCGCCGTCGGTGACTCCGAAGACGGCGCGTCGCCCGGCACACAAGGCACGCAAGGTACGGACGAGGGCGGCGGCTCTGGCGGCTACTGACGCCTGCACGCAATCGGCTCTCGCAGGAGGACGGGGTAGTGAAGCGGTTCCAGGGGCTCCAGGTCGGTTCGCTGAAATACGTCGAATACAGCGGGGTGGTGGTGTTCCTCATCGTCTCCCTGCTCACCATCGTCATGGTGGTCCCGAACGGGTCCACCTCTGTCGCGGGTGTGTTCTGGCAGGACTGGAAGATGACTCCGTACGGTCCGCTCGGACCCTCCGACCGTGCGGTCCTCATCAAGGTCCGCCAGGCCAACCTGTGGGAGATGCCCACGGGGCAGCAGGCGCAGGAGCGGGGGCGCAGCGCGCGGGTGCGCGAGGTCGGCGGCATCCTCGCCGAGGACCACAAACTGCTGGACGAGCGGGTGCGCGGCGTCGCCGAGCAGCTCGACGTCGTGTTGCCCAGCATGCCCACCCCCACGCAACAGGACTGGATGGCGGAGCTCTCCAAACTGTCCGGCGCGGAGTACGACAAACTCGCCGTCTACCGCCTGCGCTACGCCCACGGACAGGTGATCCAGCTGCTCGCCGAAGTACGGGCGGGAACCCGCAACGAACTCGTCCGATCCTTCGTACAGCACACGATGCTGGTCGTGCTGCGGCACATCACCCTGCTGGAGAGCACCGGCCTGGTCGACTACGAACAACTTCCCGAGCCTCTGCCGCCGGAGCGGCGGCCCCGCGTCTGACCTCGACGAGTTAGTCCCCCGACGATCGATAAAGGAGAGGTGCAGTGCGTAAACACCGACAATCCACCCGGAAAAATAGACATAACGACCATGGGCGCTCCCAGCCGCGCCGCCGGCTCCGTCCCGTGGTCCTGGCCTCCGCGACCGGCGCGCTGGTGCTGGCGGCCGCGATGACCGCCATCGCGTTCGGCGATCCGCGGAAGGTGCAGGTCGACGTCGTCGGCTTCGGGTCCGCGGCCGACGGCTTCGGCGGGACGGGGTTCTTCTGGGGCGGTGGCGACGGCCAGAACGGCGACTACGGCCTCGGCGGCGGTGTCGAGATCGGCGGCGGGAACGGCGGGGACCAGAACGGCGACATCGGCAACCAGCGGGTCACCGGGCCGGTCGACGACGACTTCGCGCGGATCGAGCTGGCCCCGCCCGTCGAAAACGACCCTCAGGCACGCCGTTCCGGATCGACCGGCACCTTCGTCTCGGACTGCGGAACCAATGGGAACCGCCTCTTCAACAGCGAGAACGTGATCGTCGCTCCCGGCGTGGAGAACGGCGCGCAGCACACCCACGACTACGTGGGCAACCAGAACATCCAGAACTACACCGAAGACGTCGACACCAACAACGTGCTCCTCGCGCAGGGCCAGACCAGCTGCGAGGACAAGCGCGACCAGTCCACCTATTACTGGCCGGTCCTCCGGGACATCAACGGGGTGGACTTCGACGCGAACGCTCCCGGCGGCGGTGCCGACGGCAACGTCGGCCGGATCCTCCAGCCCAAGCGCGCCGTGCTGGAGTTCCGGGGGAACCCGCAGTCCGAGGTGCAGCCGATGGCTCCCTTCCTGCAGATCATCACCGGCAACGCCCGCGCCTTCACGACGGACGGGGAGAACGCCAACGCCCAGTGGACCTGCACGGGGTTCGAGGGGCAGGCGTTCAGCGACAAGTACCCGCTGTGCCCCGAGGGGTCCGATGTGGTCCGGATCGCCGACTTCCCCAGCTGCTGGGACGGGGAGAACATCGAGAGCGAGGACAACAGGTCGCACATCGTGTTCCCGGAGCGTGATGGCGAGTGCCCGCGGGGCACGGTGGCGGTGCCGCAGCTGCGCCAGACGCTCGTCTATGACGTGCCGCCGGGGACGTCCTTCGCCGTCGACGGTTTCCCGGAGGAACGGCGAAACCCGATCACCGACCACTCCGACTTCATCAACGTCATGTCCCCGGACCTGATGCGCGAGGTCGTCGACTGCATCAACGACGGTCGGGACTGCCGCACCGGTCAGGACCGGTGACGGCGCGGACCCGACGCGTATCCACCGCCGACAAGGCGGACGACGGACGACGGACGACGGACACTCCCCGGCACGACACGCTCGTCGCTACCGAACGGCACGGCCGTTCACTTGGACGCGCCCGGCGGCCACCGCGGGACCGTGGGTCAGGACTACCTACCCGTTCTTACCCGGACCTCGGTGCCTCCTCTGCCCGGCCGCCGGGCGCCTACATTGGATTGTGACGAACACCTCCTTGCGATAGTGATGGGATGAATCCCCGCAGGCAGGGGATTACTGAACCTATGGTCTAGACCAGCTGTCCAGACCAACTGGCCTGGAAGGCTGCGCTTCAACGATGATGCGGACCTGTCCATCCCAAAGGAGTCGTTGTGACCGACAGTGTTGCCGAAATCGGACTTCCACCCACTGACCACCGGGAACTCATCGACTGGGTCCGCGAGGTCGCAGCCCTGGCCAAGCCGAAGAACGTCGTCTGGTGCGACGGTTCCGACGAGGAGTGGGAGCGGCTGACCGGTCTACTCGTCGAGAGTGGGACGTTCGTCAGGCTCAACCCTGAGCTCCGACCCAACAGTTTCTACTGCCGGTCCGACCCGAGCGACGTGGCCCGGGTCGAGGACCGCACCTTCATCTGCTCAGAGCGGGAGAAGGACGCGGGACCGACCAACAACTGGATCGCGCCGGACGAGATGCGCGCCACGTTCTCCGAGATCTTCGACGGCTGCATGCGCGGCCGCACCATGTACGTGGTCCCGTTCTGCATGGGCCCGCTCGGCGGCGAGATCTCCCAGCTCGGCGTGGAGATCACCGACTCCGCCTACGTCGCGGTCTCGATGCGGATCATGGCCCGCATGGGTACCCCGGCCCTGCGCCTGATCGAGGAGCGCGGCTCCTTCGTCAAGGCCGTGCACTCGGTGGGCGCCCCGCTGGAGCCGGGCCAGGACGATGTGCCGTGGCCGTGCAACGACACCAAGTACATCTCGCACTTTCCGGAGACCCGGGAGATCTGGTCCTACGGTTCCGGCTACGGCGGCAACGCCCTGCTCGGCAAGAAGTGCTACGCCCTGCGCATCGCCTCGGTGATGGCGCGCGACGAGGGCTGGATGGCCGAGCACATGCTCATCCTCAAGGTCACCCCGCCCGAGGGGGAGGCCCGCTACATCGCCGCCGCGTTCCCGAGCGCGTGCGGCAAGACCAACCTCGCCATGCTGCAGCCGACCATCCCCGGATGGAAGGTCGAGACGGTCGGCGACGACATCGCTTGGATGCGCTTCGGCGCCGACGGCCGCCTCCGCGCGATCAACCCCGAGGCCGGGTTCTTCGGCGTCGCGCCCGGCACCGGTGAGTCGACCAACGCCAACGCGGTCGCCACCCTGTGGGGCAACAGCATCTTCACCAACGTCGCGCTCATCGACGACGGCGACGTCTGGTGGGAGGGCCTCACCGAGGAGCCGCCCGCCCACCTGATCGACTGGAAGGGCCGCGACTGGACGCCCGACTCCGACGAACCCGCCGCCCACCCCAACGCCCGGTTCACCACTCCAGCGGGGCAGGCCCCGACCATCGCGGGTGAGTGGGAGGACCCGGCCGGAGTACCGATCTCGGCCATCCTCTTCGGCGGCCGCCGCGCCACCGCGGTCCCGCTCGTCACCGAGTCGTTCAACTGGCAGCACGGCGTCTTCATGGGCGCCAACGTCGCCTCGGAGAAGACCGCGGCCGCCGAAGGCAAGGTCGGTGAACTGCGCCGCGACCCGTTCGCCATGCTGCCCTTCTGCGGCTACAACATGGGCGACTACTTCGGCCACTGGCTGGACATCGGCCGCATGACCGACACCGAGAAGCTGCCCCGCATCTTCTACGTCAACTGGTTCCGCAAGGGCGACGACGGCCGCTTCGTGTGGCCGGGCTTCGGCGAGAACTGCCGCGTCCTGAAGTGGATCGTCGAACGCCTCAACGGAACGGCCGACGCCTCCGAAACACCGATCGGCCTGGTCCCCAGTGAGGACGGCATCGACACCGACGGCCTGGACCTCAGCGCCGAGGACCTGAAATTCGTGCTCTCCGTCGACCGCGAAACCTGGCGCGAGGAAACCGAGCTCATGCCCGAGTTCTTCAAATCCTTCGGCGACCAGCTCCCGTCGGAACTGTGGGACGAGTACAACGCCCTGCACAACCGCCTCGGCTAGGCCACCGGCCGACCACGAGGTCCAATTCACGGGGAGGCGCCCTCCAGGGGTGGGGGCCTCCCCGCACGTTCGAACGATGAGCGGTTCACCGCCGGGGCGACGTCCCGGCGGAAACGCGGTCCATCGCCGACGACAGCCGCTCCAGTGCCTCCAGCACCCGGGCGAACTCCTCGTCGCCGAGTTCGTCGGCCAGGCGTTCGGCCAGATCGCGGTGGGCCGGGCCGATGCGGCGGATCGCCTCGCGGCCCTGGTCGGTGGGGTGTAGCAGTTTGGCTCGGCTGTGGGCCGGGTTCGGCGCGTACTCTGCGAGTCCTTGGTCGACGAGCAGGTCGGCGATGCGCTGGACGCTCTGGCGGGTGATGCCCATGGCCCGTGCGATCCCCGACACCGGCAGCGGCTCGTGCAGGACCGCGCCGAGGACCTGCCAGCGTGCGGCGGTCAGGCCCGCGGGGCGGGCCATCCGTTCCGACACGTCGAGGAACTGGCCGTTGAGGCGGAACACGGAGAGTGCGGTGCCGCTCAGCAGGCGGGCGGCGTCGTCCGTCACCGGGTCTCCTTCGAGGATGCCCCCGGCTTCAGCCGGGGAGGAATCGAACCCCTGCGGAGTAGGGCAAGAACGGGGTTTCACTTCCAAGGGCGAAATACCGCCCACGTGATCGGGTAAGCGGCTAAGGTATACCGCGTGCGTTGCGAGAACCAAGCGCGTACACCGTGCCGGTCGAGAACCAAGAGGGCACAGGACTACCAAGCTTTGCCGTATCAAACCGGGCAGGTTCCGTCCCGGCTGGTGTTGAGGGATTACGACCTTTCCGGTTGCTGACCTGTGGGGCTTCCTGAGCCAGGAATCCCCCTGCTTTAGCTGGGGGAGGGTTCAATGCCCCTGCTCCCCGTCCCGGGCGCTGTGCCCGGCCGCCGCGAACTCCGCGTAGGCGCTCGCGTCTCCAGTGGCGAAGAGGCGGTACCAGGCGTCGAGCACCTCGGGCTCGTGGGTGTCCAGCCTGTCGAGGATCTCGCGGGCGAACGCGACCGGGGCGGTCGGCCCGGCGGTGGTCAGGTTTCCGTCGGTCACCGCGTCCTCCTCCCGATAGTGCTCGGCGCCCGCGTACCCGGTGGCCGCGAGGTAGCCGTCGGCGGCGCTCGTGTGGTCGCGGTCGTCGAGCAGGCCCTCACGGGCGAGCCCTGCTGTCGCGCCGCAGATGGCGGCGACGGGCGCACCCGCCGCGAGAAAGGCGCGGGCCTTCCGCGCGAACGGGGCCAGGCGGGCCGGGTCGGCGTCCCAGGTCGCGGCGCCGGGAAGGATCAGCATCCGGCTGTCGGCGGGGCCGAGGTCCGCCACGGGGATGTCCGGCACGAGGCGGACTCCGCCCATGGTCACCACGGGCTCGCGGGTCAGGCCCACCGTCACGACGTCGAACCCGCCGGGCTCGCGGTGCGACGCCCCGTTGCGCAGGTGCGCGATGGCGTGCCCGGCCTCCCAGTCGGCGAGGGTGTCGTAGACGGCCATGTGGACGGTTCCTTTACTCATGACAGTATTCTGTCGTCTCGACAGTATGTTGTCAATCGATCGAGTTGCGGAGGGGCGTGGAGATCACGTAGCGTCGCGATCTCCAGTGCTGGACCGACCGAGGAGGTGAGACCCGTTAACGCTTGTCAGGCCGGGTGCTCCCACCTCACGGCCGTGCGGTCGGATCCGACATAGGCGACCGACGGGAGTGCCCACAGGCATCCTGAAAGGTATCCATGTCGGCTTTTCCTGCTTTCCCCTCGTCCTGCGTCCGATCCGACATCGTCGGCCGCCTCCGGGCCGCCGGCTGTGTCTTCGCCGAAGACGAGGCGGAACTGATCACCTCCACGGCACCGACGTCGGCCGACGTCGAGGCCATGGTCGAACGGCGCGTCGCCGGATTCCCCCTCGAACACGTCCTTGGCTGGGCGGAATTCTGTGACCTGCGGTTCGCGGTCGATCCCCGGGTGTTCGTCCCCCGTCGCCGTACCGAGTTCCTTGTCGGGCAGGCCGCGGCCCTTGCTCCGTCGCGTGCCGTGGTCCTCGACCTGTGCTGCGGCTCGGGCGCCGTAGGCGCGGCCGTGGGCCGCGACCCGTCGGTGGCGTCGATCGAGTTGCACGCCACCGATATCGACCCCGCTGCCGTGCGGTGTGCCCGCCGCAACGTCGACGCTGTCGGTGGCCAGGTGTACGAGGGCGACCTCTATGCGCCGCTGCCCGCGACGCTGCGGGACCGTGTCGACATCCTGGTGGCCATCGTCCCCTACGTGCCCAGCGGTGAGGTCGGCCTGCTGCCCAGAGAGGCCCGCATCCACGAGTCCCGCGTGGCGCTCGACGGCGGCGGCGACGGGTTGGACATCCTGCGGCGGGTGGCCGAGGCGGCGCCGCTGTGGTTGGCGCCCGGGGGCCACCTGTTGGTCGAGACGAGTGAGCGCCAGGCTCCATCGGCCGCCGACATCGTCGACCAGAGCGGACTGGTCCCGCGCGTGGCCAGGTCCGAGGAGCTGGAGGCCACCGTTGTCCTGGGAACTCGGCCCGGGCCGATGCGGTAGCCGTGGCGCGCCCCTCGCGTTCCGGTGTTCCCTACCGTGCGCGCGTCGTCCGCTTGGGCCGCCGGTAGAGCCGGTTGCGCCTGGCCTGGCGGCGCATATCCCACAGGTAGCCGCGCATCGGGAGGGTTCGGACCATCACGGGAAGGCGGGGGTAGACCGCGCGCAGGACGGCGAAGAGCCGGTCGAACCTGCGCTGCTGCCGCGCGCTCCAGGCCAGGCCGAGCTGCTCGCGGATGCGCGGCGGCAGGAGCCCCGCCGCCAGGAAGCACTGCAGCCGGACGAGCGGCCGGAGGAGCGGGTTGGCCGGTGCGAACAGGGAGCGGGTGATCGCCCGGGCGGAGTCGTCGACCTCGATCGACGCGATCATTCGCGCCCAGTAGGCGTCGAACTCGGCGCGGGTCGACGGCCAGGTCTCCCGCGGGCACCCGAGCGAGGTGGCGAAGATCGACGCCTGCCGGTACGCCTCGTCCTTCTCCTCCGCGGCGAGCGGGCCGAACGCCAGCTCGTAGAGCCGCGTGCCCGAGTCATAGAGGGTGGCGGCGACCCACAGCTGGAGATCCGGGTCGAGGGCGTCGTAGCCGGGGCCGTTGACCTTCGTGTGCATGGCCCGGACGATCCGGGCGACGCGTTCGGCCTCCTCCCGGGTGCCGAAGACCTGCCCGTAGACGAAGGTCAGCGTGCCCCGCAGCCGGTTGACCGGGCGGGACGCGAAGTCGCTGTGCTCGTGTACGCCCCGGCCCACGGCGGGGTGGGCGACCTGCATGAGGATCGCGTACCCGGCTCCGCCGAGGACGACGGCCTCGCGGTTGATCCGCCGGATCGGCGCGTCCTCCCGGAACAGACCTGTAGCCATGGGTCAAGCTTAGAACTCCGCCTCCGTGGTGAGCCTCATGAGGTGTGAGGTATCGAGTGTCGTCCAACCGCACTTCACTGGCGATTTTCTGTTGTTTGTCGCATTCGGCGAATTCAAGACCGTTTTTCGTCGAGGCCATTGAGAAAAAGGTGGAGCCAGGGGGTGGTGGGATGATGGGTAATATATGCGGTTTCAGGTTTGTCACAAATCGCCTTTATGTCTTATCTGTGTCGCCGGTGCGATGTTCTGCTGTCCGGTATTACGACCGGTCGGAGTAGGCGCGATCCGCTCATCTCTGGAATCGGCTATGCGAAGGATGGGAACCGTGCTCAAGCGAAAATCGGTGACCGGACTTGCCGCGGTGCTGACCGCCGCGGCGATGGTGGCCACCGCATGTACCGGCGGCAATGGCGGCGACGGTGCGGTCCGCGGGTGGGAGGACTGCTCGGAGAAACCGAACACGTGTAACAGTGGTGAGCGCGCCGAGGGAGGCGAGATCACCTGGATGGTGAATTCGGTTCCCGGTGCTTGGAGCGCGATATCACCCGAGGGCGGCAGCGTCTACACCGTGCAGATGCTCTCCGGTGTGCTGCCCTATGTCGGGCAGTGGGCGCCCGACGGCGAGACGTACGAATACAACATGGACCTGCTCGCCGAGGAACCGGAACTCTTGAGCGAGGACCCCTTCAGCTTCCAGTTCAAGCTCCGCCCCGAAGCGGTGTGGGACGACGGCACCCCCATCACCGCCGACGACTTCGAGGTCACCTGGAAGATGGCGACCAGTCCCGGTGAGGGCCACTGCGACGGCTGCACCTCGCGCTCGCCCGAGAAGTACGACAACGTCGAGAAGGTCGAGGGCACCGACGACGGCAAGACGGTCACGGTCACCCTGAAGGAGGGCAAGGCCGACGCCGAGTGGTTCGGTTTCCTCGACGTCCACGGCATCTCCGGCGGCCTGCACCCCGCGCACCTCGCCGAGGAGCAGGGTCTCGACGTCGACGACCCCAAGGACCTCGGGGAGTACTTCGAGTGGCTGCACGGTACGCGGCCCGACTACTCCGGCGGCCCCTACAAGATCGTCGAGGGCGACCTGGAGAACCAGGTCATCAAGGAGCCCAACGAGAACTACTACGGCGAGACCAAGCCGACACTCGACAAGGTCATCGTCCGCTTCATCCAGGACGAGAGCACCTGGGTCCCCGCCCTGACCAACGGGGAGATCGACGGCGGCAACCCGGCCCAGTACAACGCCGACATCATCGAGCAGATCAAGGGCATGGGCACGACCTACTTCGACATCGGCCCGGGGCCGAGCTGGGAGCACATCGACCTCAACACCGAGAACAAGTGGCTGAAGGACGTCGAGCTGCGCCGCGCCATCTTCACGGCCATCGACGTCAACGAGATCGCCGAGCGGAACTTCGGCGCCGGTTTCCCCGACTTCAAGGTCAAGACCAACCACATCTTCAGCGCGGACAGCCCGTATCACAAGGACGTCATCTCCGAGACCGGGCAGGGCAGCGGCGACGTCGAGGCGGCCGAGAAGATCCTCACCGACGCCGGGTACGAGCTCGACGGCGACACACTCACCAAGGACGGCGAGAAGGTCGGGCCGTTCCGACTGCGCGCGACCGACACGGTCACCCGCAGCACCTCCATGCAGATCATCCAGTCCCAGCTGTCCGACATCGGCGTCACGACCAACATCGAGGTGACCGACGACCTCGGCGCCATGCTCGGCGGCCAGGACTACGACATCGCGCAGTTCGGGTGGAGCGGTGACCCCTTCTTCACCTCCAGCCCGGCGCAGTACTGGCACAGTGAGAGCGGCAGCAACTTCGGCAACTACTCCAACGAGAAGGTCGACGAGCTCGCGGAGAAGGTGCAGACCGCGACCACCCTGGACGAGGCCGCCGAGTACGCCAACCAGGCCGCCGCGCTCGTCGTCCAGGACGCCTACGTGCTGCCCATCCTGCACGAGCCGAACTACGCCTTCGTCAACGAGGGATTCACCAACATCCGCGACAACCGGCAGTCCAGCAACCGCGCCCTGTACAACATCGGGGCCTGGGGGCAGGTGGCCGAGTAGCGGTCCGTCGCCGTCCGTCGGCGCTGTACCCGCCTGCGACACGGCCGGGCCCGGTCACCCCGACACCCCGGGCCCGGCCGCCCTCCCGGCGACCCCGTGAAGGGACCACCCCATGCTCGTCTACACCGTGCGGCGGCTCCTGGGCACGATCCCCGTCCTCCTCGCGGCCTCCCTTCTGTCCTTCCTGCTCATCGACGTATCCGGAGATCCCCTGGCCGACCTGCTCATCCAGCAGCCCCCGCCCGCGCCCGAGGTGATCGAGATGGAGCGGGAACGCCTCTACCTCGACCGCAGCATGCCCGAGCGCTACGTTCTGTGGCTGACCGGCATCGGCGGCAACGGCGACATCGGCCTGCTGCAGGGCAAGTTCGGACCGTCCGTGCAGGGCCCGCACTACGACATCGGCGAGCACATCGCGGAGCGGCTCGCCACCACGGCGCGCCTGGTCACCGTGGCGGTGCTGCTGGCCCTCGGGCTGGCCGTCCTCTCGGGCGTCATCAGCGCGATGCGCCAGTACTCCAAGATCGACTACACCCTCACCTTCATCGGCTTCCTCGCGCTCGCCATGCCGACCTTCTGGCTGGCCGCACTGGTCAAGGAGGCCGGGGTGTGGGCCAACCAGCAGGCCGGCGTACGGCTCTTCGCCACCATCGGCGCCTCGTCGCCCGACACCCGCGACTTCACGCCCCTCGAACACCTGAGTGACGCCGCCGCGCACCTCGTGCTGCCGACCCTCGCCCTGATGCTGACGGGCTACGCGGCCTGGAGCCGCTACCAGCGCACCTCCATGCTGGAGGTGCTCAACAGCGACTACGTGCGACTCGCGCGCGCCAAGGGCCTGACCAACCGGGTGGTGATGCGCCGCCACGCGCTGCGCACCGCGCTCATTCCGCTGACCACCGTGGCGGCGGTGACCATCGCCGGGATCATCGACGGGGTCGTCCTCACCGAGACCGTCTTCCAATGGCGCGGCCTGGGCGACTTCTTCGTCCAGGCGATCAAGCACAGCGACTCCTATGCCCTGATGGGGTGGCTGATGCTGAGCGGCGTCATCGTCATCACCGCCAACCTCGTCGCCGACCTCCTCTACGCCGTTCTCGACCCGAGGATCCGCTATGAGTGACACCGAAGGCCGCGGGGCGGGCCGCTCGACCGGCCCCGACGCGAGGGGTCCGGCGCCGGGGCCGGACGTAGAAACGGGAACGCCGGCCGGGGGACGGGACGCCGAGGCGGATCCGGTGGCCACGCCGCACCAGCGCAGCCAGACGCGGGTCATCGTGGCGCGCTTCCGGCGCCACCGCCCGGCCGTGATCAGCCTCGTTCTCCTCATCGCCACCGCCGCGTTCGCGTTCCTCGGCCCCTATGTGTGGGAGTGGGACCACCTGGTGCACCGGGAGGTCCCGGGCAACCAGCCGCCCAGCCTGGCCCACCCCTTCGGGACGACCAACGCCGGGCACGACGTCCTCGGCCAGCTGATGCGCGGGACCCAGCAGACCCTGAAGGTGGCGCTGACCGTGTCGCTGCTCGCGACCGCCGTCGGATCGGTGTGGGGCGCAGTGGCCGGCTACCTGCGCGGCTGGCCCGACGCCATCATGATGCGCGTCGTCGACGTGATGCTGGTGGTGCCCCTGCTGGTCGTCGTCTCCGCGATCGGCGGCAACTTCCGGGGCGGCACGACCTGGTACGCGGTCGCGCTGATCATCGCCGCGTTCTCCTGGACCACGATCTCGCGGGTGGTCCGCGGGGTGGTGCTGTCCCTGCGCGAGCAGGAGTTCGTGGAGGCGGCACGGGCGGCGGGCGCCTCGGGTGCGCGGATCGTGTTCCGGCACCTGCTGCCGAACGCCGCGGGCCCGATCATCGTGGCGGCGACGCTGCTCATCGCGGTGGCGATCCTGTTGGAGGCGTCGATGTCGTTCCTAGGGTTCGGCATCCAGTCCCCGGACATCTCGCTCGGACTGATGGTCGACAACGCACGGACCGCCGCGTTCACGCGGCCGTGGCTCTTCTATCCGCCAGGCCTGATCATCGTGCTGATCTGCCTGACGATCAACTTCATCGGCGACGGACTCCGGGACGCTCTCGACCCCCGGCAGACGATGGTGCGGAGATGACGGTGGTGCGCGAGATGACGACGATGGACACGCACGTCCTGGGCGGGGGCGCGACGGCGGAGCGCGAGACCGTGCTGGAGGTTGAGGACCTGACCGTCGGTTTTCCCACCGACGACGGCCTGGTGCGGGCCGTGCGCGGGGTCTCCTACCGGCTGCGGCGGGGGGAGGCGCTGGGCATCGTGGGCGAGTCCGGCTCGGGCAAGTCGGTGACGTCCCTGGCGATCATGGGCCTGCTGCCCAAGACGGCCCAGGTGGCCGGATCCGCGCGGGTACTGGGCCGGGAGATGGTCGGGCTCGACGACGAGCGGATCAGCAGGGTGCGCGGGAACAACATCGCGATGATCTTCCAGGACCCGCTCACCTCGCTCAACCCGGTGTACACGGTGGGTCGGCAGATCGCCGAGGCGGTCCGGGCGCACCACGGTGTCACCGAGCGGCAGGCCCGTTCGCGGGCGGTGGAGCTGCTGGACATCGTCGGCATCCCGTTCCCCGAACAGCGGGTGCGAGCGTACCCGCACGAGCTGTCGGGCGGCATGCGGCAGCGGGTGGTGATCGCGATCGCGATGGCCAATGACCCGGATGTGATCATCGCCGACGAGCCGACCACCGCGCTCGATGTGACCGTGCAGGCCCAGGTGCTGGAGGCGCTGGAGACCGCGCGAAAGCGGACCGGCGCGGCGCTGGTGCTCATCACCCACGACCTCGGCGTGATCGCCGGGCACGTCGACCGGGTCGCGGTGATGTACGCGGGGCGGATGGTGGAGACCGGCGGCGTGGACGATGTCTTCCACGCCCCGCGCATGCCCTACACACTGGGGCTGCTCGGCGCCGTGCCGAGGATGGACGAGTCCCGGCACGAGCGGCTCGCCTCCATCCTGGGCACGCCCCCGTCGATGCTGGACCTGCCTTCGGGGTGCACGTTCGCTCCCCGCTGTCCGATGGCCGAGGAGGTGTGCCGGCGCGAGGAGCCGCTGTTGGCGGTGCCGGAGTCCACCAGGGGCGCCGGAAGTCCGGACCGCGGCACGGACGTCGGCGGGGACCCGGGGGTGCACGCAGCGGCGTGCCACTTCCGCGACCGGTTGGGGGAGACGCGGCCGGAGGAGCTGTTCCAGCCGACGGCACTCGACGCCGAGAGCGCGGAGGCGGTCCGGGCGGTGGAGGCGGCAGCGGCGAAGGACGCGGCCGCAGCAGAGGCCGCCCCGCGGACCCCCGCCGGTCGCGGCACCGCGACCGGCCCGGGAGAACCCCTGCTCGTCGCCGACGAGCTCGTCAAGCACTTCCCGGTCCGCTCGAAGGGCATCCTCCGGCGCGGCATCGGGGAGATCCACGCCGTCTGCGGCGTCTCCCTCGAACTGCGGGCGGAGGAGACCCTGGCGCTGGTGGGGGAGTCCGGCTGCGGAAAGTCGACCACCGCCCGCCTGCTGCTGCGGCTGCTCTCGGCGACAGGCGGCGACGTGCGCTACCGGGACCGGCGGCTGACCGGCCTCACGGGTGCGGCGATGCGCCCGCTGCGGCGGGACCTGCAGATCGTGTTCCAGGACCCCTTCGCGTCGCTCGACCCGCGCATGACCGTCTTCGAGATCATCGCCGAGCCGCTGCGCATCCACCGCCTGTTCGGCGACGACGGCGGCGACCGGGTGCGCGACCTGCTCCGCACGGTCGGCCTCAACCCGGAGCACGGGTCGCGCTACCCGCACGAGTTCTCCGGCGGACAGCGGCAGCGGATCGGCGTCGCGCGGGCGCTGGCGCTGCGCCCGAAGGTGCTCATCCTCGATGAGCCGGTCTCGGCGCTCGACGTGTCGATCCAGGCCGGGGTGATCAACCTGCTGGAGGACCTGCAGGCGGAGTTCGGGCTGTCGTACCTGTTCGTCTCGCACGACCTGTCGGTGGTGCGGCACATCGCCGACCGGGTGGCGGTGATGTACCTGGGCAAGATCGTCGAAACGGGGACCACCGACCAGCTCTTCAGGGGCGCGGCACACCCCTACACCCAGGCGCTGATCTCCGCGATCCCACTGCCCGACCCGCGCAAGGAGCGAACGCGCCGACGCATCCTGGTGACGGGCGACGTCCCGAGCCCGTCGGCGCCGCCGTCCGGCTGCCGGTTCCGGACGCGCTGCCCCAAGTTCGCCGCGGAGCTGTCGGAGACGGAGCGGATCCGCTGTGTCGAGGAGGTCCCCGAGCTCGTCGACCATGGCCAGGGGCACGCCTCCGCCTGCCACTACGCCCAGGCGCGCACCCTGGTCTGACCGGAGGTCCGCGGGAGTGCCGGCGGGATCGGAATCGGCTCGGTCGGCGACGGGTTGACCCTGACATCGTGTCAGGCCGTACACCGGGAACCGCCATGTTCAGTATCGGAGACTTCGCCCGGCACGGCCGCGTCTCGGTCCGCATGCTGCGTCATTACGACGCGATGGGGCTGCTGCGGCCGGCGCGGACCGACCGAGCCACCGGCTACCGCTACTACGACGCCGCGCAGCTCGCCCGGCTCAACCGCCTGATCGCGCTCAAGGATCTGGGATTCACGCTTGATCAGGTGCGCACCGTCCTCGACGGGCGGGTGAGCGCGGAGGAGCTGCGCGGGATGTTGAAGCTGCGGCGGGCCGAGTTGCAGGCGCGCATCGACGCGGACGCCGCCCGGCTGGCCGGTGTCGAGGCGCGGCTCCACACGATCGAAGAGGAGGGGCATATGCCCACCGACGACGTTGTTCTGAAGCGGATCCCGACGGTTCGCGTCGCCGAGTTGACCGGCACCGCGGCCGGCTTCGAGCCCGCGGCGATCGGGCCGGTCATCGGCCCGCTCTACGATGACCTCTGCGAGCGCCTGACCCGCGCCGGACTGACACCCACGGGGCCCGCCATCGCCTACTACGAGGACGCGGCGGAGGGCGACGGCGCGGTCGTCGTACACGCCTGCATTCCGGTCAACGTCGAACCCGCTGAAGGCCACGACTTCAACGTCGTGGACCTGCCCGAAATCGTGCAGGCGGCGACGATCGTGCATCGCGGTTCCATGGATAACGTCGTGTCCACAACTCAGTCCCTGGCCCGCTGGATCGAGGCCAACGGGTACCACTCGAACGGCTACCACCGCGAGTACTACCTGGAGACCCCGGGTGACCAGGAGAAATGGGTGAGCGAGCTGCAGGAGCCGGTGGCCCGCGACTGAGCCGTACCGCGGCCGGGGGCGGGGGCGCCGCGCGTGTGCTCTGGCCCCCGGTGCTCCAATCGCGCCTTTTTCGGCCCCGATCGGACATCCGGGTGTCGCGAAGACGAAGACAACGGAAAACCTCGAGGCGTACGATGCAGACACCCCTCGACGTACACGAAAAGGCTTGGTCCATGAGCACTACCGATGGGATGGCTTCCGGAAAAGACCGGAAGTATCTTCCCGACTTCGGGCTGTCCTCTGCCTCAACGTCTCGTGTCTATGACGCGCTTCTCGGGGGCAAAGACAACTTCGAGGTCGATCGGAACGCCGCCGACGTCTTCGAGGCCTATCTCCCGAAATCCCGCGAGACCGCGTGGCTGAACAGGAATGCGCTGATTCGCGGTGTGCAGTACATGGCGCGCGTGGCCGGCGTCGACCAGTTCCTGGATATCGGCTGCGGCCTGCCCACGATGAAGAACACGCACGACGCCGCCCAGGAGATCATCCCGGACGCCCATGTGGTGTACGTCGACAATGACCCGATGGTGCTGTCGCATGGCCGCGCCCTTCTCGCGGACAACAAGACGACCACGGTCATCACCGCCGACCTGCGCGATCCCAAGTACATCCTGGGACACCCCGGCGTCAGTGCGTTCCTCGACTTCGACCGGCCCATCGGACTGATCGTGGTCGGGATGATGATGCAGCTACACGATTCGGACGGGCCGAACGAGATCCTGGCCGAGTTGATGAGCCCGACGTGCCCGGGCAGCCATCTGTTCATCACCACCTGGCCGGACACCGGGCACCCCGCCCAGCACGCGCTGTCGCGCGCCTGCCTGGAGACGCTCGGCAACGGGTGGATCCGCCCGCTGGACGAGGTGTACGACCACTTCCTCGGGATGGAACTGGTCCCGCCGGGCCTGGAGTACCTCTCGCGGTGGTACCCCGAGGATCCCGACGGCCCCGACGTCATGCCGTTCGAGGAGTTCGAGCCCTACCACTGGACGATGATGGCGGGCATCGCGCGCAAGTCACCCGACTGACCGCTCCCCCGGACACCGGTGCCCCGGGAGACCGTCGCGACCGCCACGCGGCGCGGCCGGAGGGCGGCGTACACAGCACCCCGGACGCCTCCGACCTCCCGGTGCGTGGCGGTCGTACGGAGTGATCCGCGCCTCCCAGCTCGCGCGTCAGGCTTGGCGGCCGATGATTCGACCTACACGAAAAGGCGTGGCCATGAGCACTACCGATGGGGCGGCATCCGGTAAAGACCGGAAGTATCTTCCCGACTTCGGGCTGTCCTCTGCCTCAGCGGCTCGTGTCTACGACGCGCTTCTCGGGGGCAAAGACAACTTCGAGGCCGATCGGAACGCCGCCGAGGTTATTGAAGCCCATCTGCCGCATTCCCGCGAGGCCGCGGCGCTGAATCGGGCAGCGCTGATTCGCGGTGTGCAGTACATGGCGCGCGTCGCGGGAGTCGACCAGTTCCTGGACATCGGCTGCGGCCTGCCCACGATGAAGAACACGCACGACGCGGCCCAGGAGATCATTCCTGGTGCCCGGGTCATGTACGTCGACAATGACCCCATGGTGCTGTCGCATGGCCGCGCCCTTCTCGCGGACAACAGGACGACCACTGTCATCACGGCTGACCTGCGCGATCCCAAGTACATCCTGGGACACCCCCGCGTCAGTGCGTTCCTCGACTTCGACCGCCCGATCGGGCTCCTCGTCGTCGGAATGATGATGCACCTGCACGACTCGGAAAAGCCGAACGAGATCCTGGCCGAGTTGATGCGCCCGATGTGCCCGGGCAGCCATCTGTTCATCACCACCTGGCCGGACACCGGGCACCCCGCCCAGCACGCGCTGTCGCGCGCCTGCCTGGAGACGCTCGGCACCGGGTGGCTGCGCTCGCTGGACGAGGTGTACGACCACTTCTTCGGTATGGAGCTGGTCCCGCCGGGGCTGGAGTACCTGTCGCGGTGGTACCCGGAGGACCCCGATGGTCCCGACGTCATGCCGTTCGAGGAGTTCGAGCCCTACCACTGGCCTCTGATGGCGGGCATCGCGCGCAAGTCGTCCGGCGCGTTCGACTGAGCGTTCCCCCGGGCGGGCGCTGCTCCGGGGGAACGACGCGACCGTCGTGTCACGGCAGCGGAAAGCGAGACGCGGACCAGCGCTCCCGCCCTGCCCAACCTCCCGATACTCCTCGGTGCTACGGGGTGATCGGGGCCTCCCAGGTAGCGCGCCAGGTTTGCGGGCCGACGATTCCGTCGACAAGGAGCCTCTTCTCGCGCTGGAACTGGACGCAGACGTTCTTGGACTTCGGTCCGTAGGCTCCGTCTACTGTGATGCGCCAGCCGCGGTAGCGCATTCTCGACTGCCAGGTCGTCACCGAGGAATGGCGGGTGATCGGCGGGTAGCGCAGGTACACCCCGGGCCAGGGCGGTGTGTCCGGGGGCGGTTCGCCGTCGACGGGCATCCCGGACTTGACCCACGCGTACAGGTCGTCGCCCGGGCACGACGTGGGATTGATATCGCGGTGGCCCTTCTGGGCCAGGGTGCGCCCGGCACGGTGGTTGGCGTCGTCGTACAGAGCGCGGATGGTGCGCTTGGCGGCGCTGGTGGCGTCGCCGTCCCGGCCGATGAAGCACACGCCGATGCCCTCGGTGTTGCGCGGGGCGGCGTGGGCGCCGATCACCAGCCAGCCGCGCCCCTCATAGGCGTTGCCCTGATTGTCGACGAGGAAGTTGTAGCCGATGTCGGCCCAGCCGTTGGAATCCATGTGGTAGTCCTGGATCTGCCTGGGCGTCTGCGTGGTGGGGCCCTGGCTGTAGTGCACCGTCACTTCGACGCGGCGGCTCCAGGTGGTGGTGCTCCGGCTGCGTGGGGGGCGCGCTCCCCAGGCGGAGCGGCTGATAATGCTGACCATGCCGGGGATCTCCGTTCACGAGCGGGGGACGATCCATACGGGGTCGGCCGGGCCGCTGACGGAGGACTGCGTGGTGCCCAGCCGTTATCGTACGAATACCCTGTGCGCCCACCTTGAATCGTCCAATTCTCAACGGGTTCCTCGCCGTATTGATCGTGAAGATCAACCATTCCATCGGAAATCGGGGGCACGTCGTTCCAGGAATGCGGCCACACCCTCGTCGAGATCCCCCGAAGTGCGCATCTCGGTGAACCAGCCGTGGATGACGTCGTCGGTCAGGGTGCCCGCGCTGATCCGGTCGATGATGTCCTTGGTGGCGCGCACCGTGAACTGCGATCGCCCCGCGATGGTGCGGGCGAGCTCGTCGACGCGGTCGTGGAGCCGCTCGACCGGCACCACCTCGTCGCACAGCCCGGTGCGCAGGGCGTGGTCCGCGTCGACCGGGTCGGCAGAGTAGACCAGCTGCTTGATCGTGGCCGGTCCGGCGAGGTGGACCAGCCGGGCCAGGGCGCTGACCGGATAGATGATCCCGAGTTTGGCCGGGGTGATGGCGAACCGCGCGTCGTCGGCGGCGATGCGGAGGTCGCAGGCCGCGGCCAGCTGGCAGGCGCCGCCGTAGCAGTGGCCGCGGATCGCCGCGATGACCGGCTTGGGAAAGGCCGCCACCGCCTCTTCGGCGGCCGTGGGAAGGTCGTTCTCGCCGGTGATGTCGTCGAGCGCGGAGATGTCGGCGCCGGAGCAGAAGGTGTCGCCGGTGCCGGTGAGGACGGCCACCCGCACGGCGGCATCATCGCGCAGCTCGGCGAGCAGCGGCGGGAGGTCGGTGTACATCCGGGCGGTCATCGCGTTGCGCTTCGCCGGGTGGTCGATGGTGATCGTCGCGACGGCGTCCTTGATGTCGAGGCGGAGGCCCGGCTCTGCGTCGGTCATGCGGATGTCCCTGTCGGTGGTCGTCGGCGGGGCGGGTGCCGCGCCCGCCACGGGTGCATGCCGACCTTACGGTGCGCGGTCCCGTCGGCCCATCGACACCCCCGTGGTTGGGGCGGGTGGACTGGGTGGTGGACCGGTGGCCGTGCCTGCGAGGCGTGCAATGGCCGGGTCCGCCCCCGATAAAACGGTCCGCTCAGGCGGGACGGAAAAGAACGCCCCATTTCCCGTTCTTGTGGGTGCGGCGGCCAGATATCTGGATTTCGACTGACAGGCCAATCGGCATCGCACATCATGGCCGTTGTGGAATTGGTTGGTTACTCCTCGTAAGGAGGTCTCCTTTTCCTTCGCAGTACGCGCAGAATATCGCCAACGAGGGGATCTGGGTGGAAATGGTGGAAAGCTGTGCGTCCGGCTCCGCCGCTCGTGGAGCGGTGGTGGCCATCGCACTCGTCACAGTCGTGGGGGGTGCGGCCGACACGGCCCATGCCGACGCTGTGGAGGGTGTGAGCGTCGACGCGGAGGCCGATGTGTCCGCGGGAACGACCCCCGGCGGCGCTGTGGGTGTCGGGGTGGATGTCAACGTCTGCGTCGCCGCAGTTGGGGTCGCGTTGTCCGTCGGCCGACCGGGGTGCGCGCCCCCGCCTCCAGCGGACCCCCCCGAGCCCGAGCCTCCCGCGCCACCAGAGCCCTCGGAACCGCCGAAGGATCCGGAACCGCCCGAACCGCCGGCGGATCCACTGCCCCCTGCCGACCCGGAGCCCGCGGAACCGCCGCCACCCCCGCCGCCCGATCCAGCACCCGAGCCGGTGCCCGCCGCCCCCGCACCCCGCGCCCGGCGGCCCGGCGCAGCCCCGCCGCGCCCACCCCGGCTGGCCGCGGCCCCGATCGCGGAGCCGGTGGCCGTTCCCCAGGACGAGCCCGCACCGGACCGGGAAGAGCCGGAGCCGCCGGAGAAACCGGCGAAGCCGGACGACGACGAGAACGAGGTGGTCCATCTGCAGGTCGGTCCCCTGCCGCACGGAGGGTCGGAGGCGCCGGCCAGTCACTTCCCTCCGGTGCGGATGATGGTGATCGCCGCGATCATCGCCATCACCGTCTCCGTGGGTGCCTCCCGGATGCGTCTCTAGCCCGAGCGGAGGAGACGTCCGCGGCGCCTCACAATCGCCCGGTGACCTGGTCGATCCGGTCGAATCCGACAAGGGCCTGCTCGAGCGGTTCCGATTCGACCGGGATGAGTCCGGCATACGGGTTGTCCAGGAACAACAGTGCCGCCACCGTCGACACGACGATCACCAGGTTGGTCACGGACCAGAAGAGGCCCGCCCGGGTGCGCGTTCCGCCCATTCCGAACGGCAGGGCGGCGATGGCGAGCGCGGTGATGGCGGTGATGAGGACGAGGGTGCGGGGGATGTGGGCCTGGGCTGAGTCGGCCCGCTCGATGCGCTTGTCGACCAGCCCGGACACCTCCTGCCGGGCGACCATGCGGTCGAGGGCGGCGGCCTGATCCGATGTCGGGACTTCGGCCACGCTCGCCCTGAGACGGCCGAGGGCGGAGTCGCCCGCGGGGCTGAGCTCACCGTGCCGCATCTCCGGCCAGTCGTTGCGGATCACGGTTTCGACGTAGGTGCGCAGCTCCCGGCGTACCTGTTCCCCGCTGCCGGAGGGGAACGTCGTGGTGCTCCAGTAGAGGTCGGTCGCCGTTGTCGCCTCGGCGACCACGTCGTCCGCGGCCTGGCGGTTGTTCTCCCAACCGATGACAATTCCCATGGCGACGGCGATCAGATAGATGGACAGCAGGCACGGAATGATCAGGCTGCCGATCGCGCCGCCGTCCTCCTGAGGCTTGAATCCGAACCGGCGCACGATTACAACGCCGGCCACCGTCAGCACGGCGACCGCGATGAGGAGGGACAAGGGGCTGAGTGTCATAACGCTCCAGAAGAATTCTCAAGAATCGACAGGGGTGACATCGGGATCGGGTCCGTTGTGGGGTGGCCGTCCGGATCTGCGCGGAGAATCTTAAGGAGCGGAGAAGCGATGAATATGACACGCGCCCGGCAGACCAACCTCATCCCTACCACGCCGATCAATGGTCGGTGGTGTTTTCGGGGAAAATGTGGGAATGCCGTGAAGGGTGCGCTGTCTGCGGTGGTGCAGGCGGGCGGGTCGCGCTCCCAGGGCTGCGGTGGATCTGGCGCTCATTCCGCCGCATTTTCCACGAATCGGCGCGAAAGCGGCGTTATCGGGATGGTTTGATCGGCTGCGGGTTCGATGCCTCTGAAATGGTTCGCGCGATGAACAGTTGAAGGTCGATTCGCTGGTGGTCCGGCGAAAATACACGAATGCGGAGTCGTCGCTCCTTCTAATGTCAAACTCTTGACTTGATTTATTCTGATCTTTGTTGTCGCATGTCAGGCGAAGCGCATGCCGATTAATTCTGATCTTGGCCGGATCCGGCCATCTATATCTCCTTGACGGTTTATTCGCTGAATCGAAGTATGCGCATAGATCGGCCCATCATTATTGCTTGAAAGGAGTATAAATGATGAGGATCGCTTTTCTTTTGGCGGCGGCCGCGGCGATGACGCTGTCGATGGCCGCGCCGGCGACCGCGAATACCTCCGCGGAGTCGCCGGTGAAGCGTGCCTATACGCAGACCGACATCACGACGGTAGGCGCGGAGCAGTGCGACCTTCCGGTCGAGGAGCGGAGCGGCAACTGGCTCTGCCTGAGCGACAAGCAGAAGCAGGCCGAGGCGCACGACGCCGCGGTCAAGGCCGCCGATGAGGCCACCGGGCAGCAGAAGCAGACCTACTGCACCTCGCAGGCGTGCTGGTCCCGCTACTCCTCGGTGAGCAGCAACTTCTCCAGCGTCGGATACTTCGGCTTCGGCCCCTACCTGCTCGGCAAGGTCAACGTCTACTTCCGGACCGACCTCAGGCGGTTCCACTCGGTGTCCCAGCCGGTGCTGTTCCGCGCGAGCACCAACCTCTCCAACCTGACGATGTCCGGTGAGCGGTTCACCTACCCGCGGTTCCGGCCCGAGGGCATGCCGGTGAGTGCCGGAACGACCTTCAAGTCCTACTCGCAGCTGAGCACGGCGGCCAACCAGCTCGTGCAGTGGAAGCCGAGCGGGTACCGGATCACCGACACGACCGCGCGCGTCGGTGGCGTCGTCCACCAGTGGAGCTGGCAGAAGCAGGGCTACCCCGGTACCTGGTACGTCTACGGCAAGAGCGTCAAGTTCAACAAGTACCGCTACGGCTACCGCTATGGCTCGGTGCACTACCTGCCCAAGGACCCGGTGAGGTACGGATGGCGCCCCCTGCGGTGACCACTCGCTGAGTGACCCGAATGCCGACACAAGCAGGCCCACTCATGCTCCACGGCGGGAGCATGAGTGGGCCGTCGCCGTGTGTCGCTCAGGCCTGGATCTCAGCCACCGGACCAGAGCTTTCCGTCACGCTGATCTTGCGCGGCTTGGCCTGCTCGGCCACGGGGATGTGCAGCGTGAGCACACCTTCCGCGTAGGAGGCGGTGACGTTGTCGGTGTCCAGGGCGTCACCGAGGAACAGCTGACGGGAGAAGACGCCCGACGGACGCTCCGCGACGAGGGGGTCCTTACCCTGAACGGCGCTGTCGCGCGTGGCGCTGACAGTCAGCACGTCGCGCTCCACCTCCAGGTCGATGGAGTCCGCGCGCACGCCGGGCAGGTCGAAGTGGACCACGAACGTGTCGTCCTCGCGGTACGCGTCCATCGGCATGGCCGCCGGTCGGGCGGTGTCACCCAGCAGGCGCTGTGCCATGCGGTCGAACTCGCGGAAGGGGTCGGTGCGCATCAGCATCATGGTCACCTCCCAGGACGAATAGACTTGATGCTTCCTCGCTCAACTTTGATACCACGCCTGCTGTCAACTAAACATGCGGCGAGGCGCGCGACCCGCGCTCGCGGAAAACACTGACGCACCCCCGTGAAGCGGGAGACGAGAGCTTTTACAGAAGACCTTGACCTGGAAGGTTCTCACCAGCGATCGAAAAGCATGGCGCCTCCTGCCGAACCCCGAGGACCCTTGGGTGTATGGGCCGCAATCGGCCTCGCGTCAGAAGGGGGATATCTGATGGGGCGCAAACTCGATGTGTCGGTGAAGGCCGCAGGAGCTGCCGTGGCGAGGACCGCCCTCGGACTGGCCCTGGTGTAAGGCGTCAGAGTCTGCAAGTGACAGCCGTCGGATGCCGTTCGAAGGACGAGGGCTCGTGCCAGGGGCCCTCGTCCGCCATGGAACCGGTGAGAGCGGGCCCCGTGTCGGCGGGTGCGACCCTCGTGCGGCCGTATGGGCCCGCGAAGAAAGAGGGCGTCGTGTCCGCGACCGCGGACGGGCGGCCTCCAGCGAAGGGCGGCGAAGGCCGCCGACCGGAAACCGCCCGCCCCGCTAACCCCTCAGGACAGGCCGGTGATCTCCCCGTCGTCGTCGAGGTCGATGCTGTAGGCCGCGGGCGAGCTGCCCAGCCCCGGCATAGTCTGCATCGTCCCGCAGATCAGGTAGACGTACCCGGCGCCCGCCGCTGGGCGGGCCTCCCGGACGGGCAGCGTCCAGCCGGTGGGCGCGCCGCGCAGGGACGGATCGGCGGACAGCGACAGGTGCGTCTTGGCGATGCACACCGGCAGTCGCCCCAGTCCGTTGCGCTCGCAGGCCCGCACCTGGCGCTCGGCCGCCTCGGAGAACTCGGCGCCGTCGGCCCCGTAGACGCTGCGCGCCACCGTCTCCACCTTGTCCCGGATCGAGGCGTCCTCGGGGTAGAGGGGAGCGTACGCGGACGGCTCTCCGGCCGCCTCGGCCACGGCCCGCGCGAGGTCCTCCGCTCCCCGGCCGCCGTCGGCGACGTTGGTGCACACCGCGCTGCGCGCCCCGGCCTCGGCCGCGATCCGACGCACCTCCTCCAGCTCCGAGGCGTGGTCGGTGGGGAAGGCGTTGACCGCGACGACCGGGGACACCCCGTGCAGGCGGCAGTTCTCGATCTGCTTGACGAGGTTGGCCGCGCCGGCGCGGACGTCCTCTGGGGACTCCTGCAGCATCCCGTCGGGGAGCGGGCGTCCGGCGGCCACCGCGTGGCGGCCCGAGTGCGCCTTGAGCGCGCGCACGGTCGCCACCACCACGGCGGCGTCGGGAGCCTCGCCCGACACGCGGCACTTGATGTTGAAGAAGCGCTCCGCCCCCATGTCGGCGCCGAACCCGGCCTCGGTGACCAGGAAATCGCCGCAGCGCAGCCCGATCAGGTCGGCGATCACCGAGGAGTTGCCGGTGGCGATGTTGCCGAACGGGCCGGTGTGCACCAGGACCGGGGTGTGCTCCAGCGTCTGCAGCAGGTTGGGCTTGATCGCCTCGCGCAGGATCGCCGCCATGGCCCCCGCGCCGCCGATCTGCTCGGCGGTCACCGGCTTGCCCGCGCGGCTGCCCGCCACGATGATGCGGCCCAGCCGCGCGCGCATGTCGCGCGCGGAGGAGGACAGCGAGAGCAGCGCCATCACCTCGGACGCCGCCGTGATGTCGAAGCCGGTCTGGCGGGGGACGCCGTCGGCCCGGCGGCCCAGCCCGGTGATGACGGAGCGCAGGGAGCGGTCGTTGACGTCGAGCACCCGCCGCCAGGAGATGTCGTGCGGGTCGATCTCCAGGGCGTTGTCCCGGTAGAGATGGTTGTCCAGGAGCGCGGCCAGCAGGTTGTGGGCCGCGCCGACCGCGTGGATGTCGCCGGTCAGGTGCAGGTTGAGCCGCTCCATCGGCACGACCTGGCTGTAGCCGCCGCCGGCCGCACCGCCCTTGATTCCGAAGACGGGTCCCATGGAGGGCTGGCGCAGCGCGATGGAGGTGCGGTGGCCGATGCGGTTGAGCCCGTCGCCGAGTCCGACCGTGATGGTGGTCTTGCCCTCGCCCAGCGGGGTGGGGGTCACCGCGGTCACGACGACGTACCGGGCGCGGGGGCGCTCGGCGAGGTCAGTGAGGGCTGACAGGCGAATCTTGGCCACGTGGTCGCCGTAGGGCTCGAGCAGCTCAGGCGGTAGGCCCATGCGTTCGGCGACGCTCGTGAGCGGCTCGAGGGCCGCGTCGCGGACGATCTCCAGGTCGGTCGGGAAACGCAACGACATCACCCCTAGCGGTCCCTCGTCCCGCCGGGGCGCGGCTGTCCCGGACGGACGCGTGGGGCGAGGAACCCGACGTTGGACTGTTGGGGAACCTGCACCCACATTCTCGATGAGAGTTGGGTATAGCGCAATCAGTTTCATATTACGCAATTGATGGCTTGGTCTGACCGCGGCACGGGTGTTCTGCGGGGGGGGGAGGACCGGGGCCTTCGTCGCGGAGATGGACTTCGGCACAAGCGAGCCGATGCTGCAGGCCCTGCGGGCCTCCGTCGCCGCGGCACAGACGGTCCAGCTGACGGGGATGCCCGAGGCCCGCCTCTCGTTGGCACAGTCCACCGTGCACCTGGCCATGGCGCCGAAGTCGAACGCGGTGATCACCGGGATCGACGAGGCCATGGCCGACGTTCGAGCGGGCGCCGTCGGTGAGGTGCCCGCCTACCTGCGATACGGTCGCTACGCAGGCGCCGAGAAGCTGGGCAACGCTGTTGGCGATCGCTACCCCCACGCCGCCCCCGATGGAGTCCTGGAGCAGCAGTACCCGCCGGACGCACTGGTGGGGAAGGACTACTATCGCCCCACGCAGCGCGTTGGGGAACGCGCCCTGCGTGAGCTCCTCGCGAAGCTCCGCCGCACCCTCCGCAGCGGGTAGGCCACCGATGCGATCCCGCCGACACGTTCGACGTGTTCCACTCGATCAATGCTGCCGACGGACGAATGGACTCCGACCGTTGTCCACAAGGCAGCGCCGCGTGTTGCGCGCGGTTCGGCGCTCCCGGCACGTACCGGCAGAGAGCGGTCCGAATCGCGTCGGCGGCGGCTCGCAGAAGGCCGACGGTCGGGATGACGCTCCGTAGCGGGCGGCGACCTTGGCGGCGCGGTTGCGCAGGGAGGTGCGCAACCACTGCGGGTCCAGGGCCTCGGCGTCCGTGGCGAGCTGCCACAACGCCCATTCGGCGTGTCTCGAGTCCTGAAAGGTCACCTCCAGCCGCAGCCGGCCGTCCGCGTCGGCTTCTTCGGCGCGGACGGCCAGGGTGGTGCTCACGAGGTCATCGCGCCGCGCCGGGTTCACCCGTACCAGCACGGTGACCTGGTCGCCGCTGGTCCGAAACCGGGTACTTCGTTCCTGCCAGACCCGGTCCAGATCCACACGGTCCGGTCGTTGTGCGGGTTCGTCGAGTTCCTCGGCGGCCAAGACCCGGGACAGCCGGTAAGTGCGGTCCGTGCCGGACCTCGTGGCCAGCAAGTAGCCCTGATCGCGGACGTTGACCAGGCCGATCGGTTCCACCGTGCGCCACTTCGGGGCCTGATCCGCAGCCGCGTAGTGGATGCGCAGCTTGTGTCCGGCGAACACTGCGCGCCGGACCTCGGTCACGACGGTGTCGGGCATCTCCTCGTCGATCAGCCGACGCGCGAGGAGGTCGGTCTCCGGGGCGATGAGCACTCGTTGGGCGGAGCTGGCCGCGGTGGCCCGATGGTGTTCCGGGAGCGCGTCGACCACCTTGCGCATGGCCGATGCGAGCGCCGAGCCGAGGCCGAATACCGACGCGCCGCAGCGTGATCCGGCGACCAGTAGGGCGAGGGCCTCGTCGTGGTTCAGTCCGGTGAGCTCGGTCTGCAGACCGGGCAGCAGTGCGAAACCGCCGTGCCGACCGCGTTCGGCGTAGACCGGGACGCCGGCCGCGGACAGCGCCTCGATGTCACGCAGCACGGTGCGGGTGGATACCTCCAGCTCGCGGGCGAGCTCGGCTGCGGACAGCCGACCGTGCTGGCGCAGCAGCAGAACCAGCGATACCAATCGGTCGGCGCGCATATGGAAACTTTACAGGAATACACGACACAGGATGTCGTGATTTCCTGGCAGGCTCGTCACCGCGACGTCAAGATGGCGGCTACCACGCCGATGGATGTACGTACTCGCGATGACTCGAATGGAGCTGATGTGACAGTAGAGCGCACGGCGGTCAATCCAGTGACGTGGTCGGCGGAAATGGGATTCAACCAGGGGGAGATCGTCTCCGGGAACACCCGAACCCTGTACTGCTCCGGGCAGACCGCGATGAGCGCCGAAGGCAAACCCCAGCACGACGGTGACATGGCGGCGCAGTTGGCGCTGAGCCTCGACAATCTGGAGGCCGTTCTCGGCAAGGCCGACATGTCCTTCGCGAACCTCGTTCGGCTCAACGTCTACACCACCGACGTCGATCTGCTTTTCCAGCACTACGGTGTGCTGGCGTCACGGTTGGGCGCCGCGGGGGTGGCGCCGCCGACCACGATGCTCGGGGTGACACGGCTGGCGATCCCGACCCTGATGGTCGAAGTTGAGGGGACCGCCGTCGCGTGATGCGAACTCGCCGCCTCCGGCAGGGCTGCCGGAGGCGGCACGAGAAGTAGGCAGGGGGGTGATTTCCGGTTCTCGGAATAGCGGCGTCTATGGATTCTACGGCGATTCCTTCCTGGAAGGCGCACTCAAGGGGCAACGCAGCACAGCTCTTCAGAAGTTGAGCGTAAACCTCTGACGGATGTCGGCGACACGCCAATACTGGATCTGGCCCATATTTCGTGATGGAAACGGCCCCGCTCCGGTGGTTAACCGGAAGCTGTGAGCAGTACGCGTTTCCGGAGGAAACGGCGCCCGGCCCGCCCATACATCTGTCGTTTGACTGTCTTGAGGTGGTTCACCCGCCCCTCCGCTACAGGGCTCCGGCGCGTTCCGTGAATGTTCGTTTCTGTCCCAGCCGAGGCCGTGGAGGTGGAGGGCTTCGGTGGGGGTGGTGTGGTCGCGGCGGCCTTCAGGGATGTGCAGGTAGCCGGCGTCTTTGATGGCTGCGGTGATGGCGGCGCGGATGGTGGCCAGGTTGACGGGCCCGTTGCCGGTCCGGCCGGTGGAATTGTCTTCACCTAATGTCACGTCCCGGATGTGGTGGTGTTCCTCGATGGGCCAGTGCTCGCGGGTCAGTCGGGCCAGGTCAGTTGCGGTGGCTTCGGCGCTGGTCAGGGTGGTGACGGCGTAGACCGTCTCGCGGGAAGTGCTGCTGGTTGCAGTGTCCTGCCGACGGCGGGTGATCTTGATGGCCTGGCGGGCGTGGGGGGAAGTCCAACCAGCTGACGCGGGCGCACTTGAGGGTGTAGGTCTCGGTGCGGCCGTGCCCGGCCCGCGGGCCGGGCTGCCGGCCGGGACCTGCCGCCAGGGCAGGGCCCTGACGCGGGCGTGCAGCAGTGGCTGGTTGCGCTTCACGACGGAGATGTCGTGGGCTTTCTTCTCCCTGGCCAGCCAGTCCAGGTTCCCCCGCACGGTGTGGTGGGCGTCGAAGATCACCACGGCGCCGTCCGGGTCCAGGGGTTCCAGGAGTTCAGTGAAGTGGCTGGTCTCGTTGTGCTTGATGTCGACCTCGATGTGGTCCAGTAGGTGCCCGCCGTGCTCGGCGGCGCCAAGGAGATGGACCCGCGTGCCGTCAGCGCGGCGGGCCCCGCGGGATGTCGTGCCATACACGGCCATCGCCCGTAACCCGTCGCGGGCCAGCGTCTTGGCCTGCTCGCGCACGCGCTGGGCCCGCTAGCCACGCACGCTGGGCGAAGGCGGGCACCCGGGGGCCGGAGGCCACGCGAGCGCGGTCCGAGCAGTGCCCGGCTCAGGGCTCGCGGGTCAAGCCGGTTCAGGACCACCCGGACCGTCTTCTCATCCGGTGCCCGGTATCGGCCCGTGAGCGGATCCCACAGGCAGCGCAGCCGGGCCAGGTCTTCCCGGCTGGCGCGCCTGCCCCACTGCCCGACCGCGGTGAACCGGTCGTTCCCGGCGGCGGTGAACGCGCAGACCGCGATCGCGACCAGGCAGGCCAGCGGGTAGACCCGCACTCGCGGTGAGCGCGGGTCTGGCAGCGCCTCCAGCCGCTGTCAGGCATCAGCAGCGAGGTCCCCGCCATCCGGGCCGGTCTCGACCACGCGCGCACCCACGCGCGACAATGCCACTGCGGGCAGTCCACACCCCGTTCATGCAGACCTCAGAGACCTACATGGTCACGTGGCGTATCCGCGTCCACAAACCGCGCGAAGCCGCCCCATCAACCACAGACCGGGTAAGGCGGACGGAGCACGTCAGGAGCACGCTGGCACCCTGAGGCTGGCCGCGGTCCGGAACGGGTCGAAGTAGGACGGATGAACACAATGAGCGATACGAGTACCGGAAACGGCAAGGTGGTCGTGAACAGGTCGATGTCGCTTGACGGCTTCATCGCCGGTCCCGGCCACGCGATGGACTGGATCTTCGACTTCGTGGCGCCGGACGAGTTCCCGGAGATCGCGGCGGCCACGGGTGCCATGCTCATCGGGCGACGGACCTACGAGGTGGCCAACAGGATGGAGGCCGACAAGCCGGGCAGTACGGACTACCCCTTTTCCGGACCCGTGTTCGTCCTCACCCATAGGCCGCCGGAGCTGCCGGACCCGGCGGTCACGTTCCTCACCGGTGACATCGGGGAAGCGGTCGCCGCGGCGCGCAGCGCCGCGGGCGGCAAGGACCTGGAGATCCTCGGCGCTGACGTGGCCGGCCAGTGTCTGCGGCGGGGGCTCGTCGACGAGATTCTGGTGTACGTACTGCCGGTGCTGCTCGGCGACGGCATCCGCTTCTCGTCCCCGGACCTCGCCAGGACAGATCTGGAACCGGTCAGCAGCACGCGGTCGGGCGTCGTCACCATCCTCCGGTTCCGCGTCCGCAAGTAGTCCTCGCTAACCCCGCCGCAGCTGGAACGATGCCGGCCGGGACGCCATCAGCCTGCGGGGCGCCGCGGATCACCGCCGAGCTGCGCGAGAAGGGCCGCAGGGTCAATCGCAAGCGGGTGGAACTGCTCATGCGCGCCGCCGGAATCCAGGGGGTTCACCTGCGCAGGAAGGTCCGCGCCACCGTGCCCGAGCCATCGGACGGCCCGGTGGAGGACCTGGTCGGGCGTGACTTCACCGCCGCCGCGCCCAACACCCGCTACGTCGGCGATATCACCTATCTGCCCGTCGAAAGGGGCCGGTTTCTGTACTTGGCGAGTGCGATCGACCTGCTCTCACGCCGCCTGGTGGGCTGGTCGATCGCCGACCACATGCGCACCGAACTGGTAGCCGATGCGCTTCAGGCCGCCCGGCGCGAGCACGGGAGCCTTCGCGGGGACGGTGCTCCACTCCGACCACGGCGCCCAGTACACCTCCGAGGAGTTCGAGGATTTGTGTGATCGCCTCGGGGCGGTGTGGTCGATGGGCGCGGTGGGGTTAAGTGCCGACAACCCGGCGGCCGAGGCGTCCAACGCCACGTTGAAGCGCGAGACCCTGTATGGCCGAGCGCTGAGGCTGTGGGCAAGCCCGAGAGTGGCCAGGTTGGCGGTGTTCTCGTGGATCGGTCGCTGCAACACTCGACGGAGGCATACGGCGAACGGGCAGCTCAGCCCGCGCGTCTATGAGCAGTGGGCGGTTAGCCTGAGGCTCGCTGCCTCATCAGACGGTGTCCACACTTCGGGGGGAATGCCTGTCAGGAGCGCTCGCACTGGGCTTGCGGCAGGCAGAAGCGCGCGGAATGCGCTGGTCAAAAATCAAAGGGATCTGCGATGACTGCGGATACTTCTACGACGCGGCGGATCTCTTCGCATCCGATCGGAACACCTGCGCGAAGTGCAGCCAGACCCTACGCTCCGAACTCCGCGCCGGTTGGCAGCTCAAGCACAAGCCCTACCGGCACGGTTGCGACGATATCGCCGCGTGCACGCGCGACAGGCATCGCCGCCCGTGCCCCAAGGACTGCCCAGGGCATCACACCGACCGGTGCGGCCCCGAGTGCACCGTCAAGTCCCACCGCTGCCCTGAGGTGAAGCGCCCCTGCCCGCCGGACTGCCAGGGGCATGGGCGGGAGTGCCCGAAGCGGAGGGGCGGCGAATTCTACTTCGCGCCCCGGAAGGGCGTGAGCGAAGGTCGGGGGCAGGAGAAGGTTGTCCTTCCGCTCCCTGAGCCGCTGGTGCGTGAACTCCGCGAGCATTGGCGATGGCAGCAGCACGAACGCGACATCGCTGGTGACAAGTGGGATGACACGTGGAACCTCGTGTTCTGCAAGCCGGACGGCCGACCGATCGGTAAGCGGGCGGACTGGGGCGACTGGAAAGACGTGCTTCGCATTGCCGAGGTGCGAGACGCCCGTGTGCACGATGGCCGTCACACGGCGGCGACCCTGCTGTCAGAACTAGAGGTGGATCCGCGCACGATCCAAGTGATCCTCGGACACTCGCAGATCTCCCAGACAGAGCAGCACATCCATGCCAGCAGTGAGCTGACGCGTGGCGCGACTCAGAAAATCGGTGCCGCGCTGTGGGGCTGAACGACGCGTAGAGCGTCATGGAGTCCAGTGGACTGCAACCCCAACTGCAACCCATCGCCCCCGAAGCTCAACTACTCTCCGGATTAACGCCTGGTCAAGCTTGGCGGCCCCAGCAGGATTCGAACCTGCGACACCCACTTTAGGAGAGTGGTGCTCTGTCCCCTGAGCTATGAGGCCCTGTCGGGGTTCAAGGGTAGCGGAGGATGCGCGTTCTTGCGGCGGGTGGGCGGGATCGGGAGGTGGGGAAGTGGGGGTGGGTGTCGCAGGGGCGGTGTCGAGGCGAGGAAGGATTGAGTACTCTTCTCTCATCAGGGTTGTCATTACCCTCTCGTGACTGATGTCACATCTGCGTGGCTTGGCCTGAGTTCCCTTGCCGCAGGCACGACTGCCTGCGTTCTGCTCAGCGCGTCCGGTTGTGGACATGTAGTAGCTTGCGATGCGGCCACGCGTACGACCGAAACAGGCAGCCGGAGGATCACTCGTGCCGTTCATTCTCGATCCGACGCGACGGAAGAAGCGCGTGACGAGAATCGAGACCCCGACTGTGGTCGAGACGCCGTCCGTACTGAGGACGCCCCGCTGGATGCGGGCGCGGGCGGCGCAGGCCGTGATGGTCACGGTCGCCATGGCGCTTTTCGTCGTGCCGGGTGCGGATGTGGCGATGGCGCCGGTCAGTGCGCCCGCCCACGCTGATGAGGATCTCGACACGCTCAAGGAGCAGGCGGACAAGGCCAAGAAAGAGCTGGAGAAGGCCACAGACAAGTACACCAAGCGCGAGAAGGCTCTGGAGAAGTCGCAGGACAAGCTCGTCGCCACCCTGCACGACCTGCAGCAGACCGAGCTGAAGCTCTCGAATCTGCGTGAACCCCTGGCCGACCTTGCCAGCTCCCTGTACAAGCGCCCCGATGGCGGAACGCTGGCGCTGATGGCATCCGGCTCGCTCGACGAGGACCTGGAGACCGAGGCCTACGTCGTGAAGCTCTCGGACAACAACGAGGCGCTGATGAAGGAGGCCAACAAGCTGCGGTCCAAGCAGGCCTCCCTCACCAGCGACGCGCAGGAGCTGCAGACGTCGAACCAGCTGGAGAAGATCGAGCTCAAGGACGAGCTGGAGAAGCTGAAGAAGAAGTCCAAGGAGAGCACCGACAAGCTCATGAAGGAGCTTGAGGACCGCGGGCTGTCCGTCGACGCCTACATGGCCGGCGTGGAGTGCGACCCCTCCAAGGGCGAAGCCGCCTCCGGGTATCCCAACGGGCTGCTGCCCAAGGACGCGCTGTGCGCGCTCTACGAGGACGGGCACTACCTGCGCGCCGATGCCGCCGTCGACTTCCTCAAGATGAACGAGGCCTACCAGGAGCGCTTCGGAAAGTCGATGTGCCTCACCAGCTCCTACCGCGACCTGGCCAACCAGCACCGCGTTTACGCCGAGCAGCCGCCCGGGAACGCGGCCGTCCCCGGCACCAGTAACCACGGCTGGGGCCTGGCCGTCGACCTGTGCGGCGGGGTGCAGAACCAGGGCTCGGCCCCGTTCAACTGGCTGGAGCAGAACTCACAGCGGTTCGGCTGGTACCACCCGCAGTGGGCCTACTCGAGCCCGTTCGAGCCCTGGCACTGGGAGTACAAGGCCGCCAAGGGCAATTAGCGAGGCGCTCTGGAGGGTCTCACGCTGTCTCGGGCACGACCTCGCTGGTGCAGTGGGCGCACCGGGAGGCCTCGCGGTCGATGTTGCTGCGGCACTGCGGGCAGCTGCGCTGGGTGGCTTCCTCCTCCTTGTCGAAGCGGTCGATGAGCTTGGCGACCGGCAGGACCACGAAGAAGTACAGGATCGCGGCGGTGATCAGGAACGCGATGAGGGCGTCGATGAACGCCCCGTAGAGGAAGCGGCTGCCGTTGATCTCGAAGTACAGGTCACCGAACGTGGGGATCCCGCCGAAGATGCCGATGAGGGGAGTGATGAACCCTTCGGTGAAGGCGGTGATCAGGTCCGCGACGACGGCGCCGATGACCACGGCCACCGCCAGCTGTACGAGGTTGCCCTGCAGAAGGAACTTCTTGAATCCGTCCATGGGGGATGCTCCAGAACTGATCGCTGATTGACGGGTGCGGGCACCGGCCGCGACGGCGCCCGGACCGAAGGGGAATTCGGGGGACGCGCTCGCCGCGGGTGCCCACTGGGGGTTGTGTCGTGCGCCCGGTGGAGTCACACGGTCCACATGGGCCATGCTGCGCCACACTGGTAAAACGCCTGGCCAGGATCTACCGCCGAAGATTACGGGTCAACCTCGGATTGTTATGGACAGCCGCTCGGCAGCCGCCCGACCTGCCAGAACCCGTGCCTCCTCGTCGGTGACCGCCACCAGGATCAGGGCTCCCGCCTCTCCGGAACCCGAATCGGGTTCCTCTGGGACCGCGATGACCGGGCGGTCCATTACCACGCGTTCGGCGCTGCGGGCGGGGGCGACGTCGAGGTCGGCCACGGCCGCGGACGCCGCGGACAGGATGTCGACCCTGCTGCCCGGGCGCAGCAGCGCCACCGCGCCCGGATCGGCGACCCGGACCGGAGCGGCCACCATGTCCGCGCCGTACTCGCTGGCGGGAGGATCGGCGACCCGGGCGGCGGTGAGCACCTCGCCGCGCCGCATGGGGCCGGTGAGGCCGACCCCCACCGGCTCGGACCCCGGGCGCAGCGCATCGTCGGGCACCGCACGCGACGGCAGGGAGCGGACCGCGAGGTCGGCGGCGGCGAGGGGCGACTCCGCCGTGAGGTCACGGGCGGCGACGAGCACCTCGGTGGTCGGCGTCGGTGGCGGGCGGATGAGCAGCACCGCCCCGGCGAGCGCGACCACGGCGCACAGGGCACCAAGGGGCCGCCGTATACGGGCCAGCCGGACGATGAGGCGCGGCGTTCCGGTGAGCATGCCTGGGACGGTAGGCGACCGGCGGGGGAGGAGGTCGGCGGTGTCCACAGGGCGGGGACACGTGGCGGAGAGTGGGGTGGAGTGCTGTTCCCGATCGTCGGCTCCGGCGCCTTTCGGTCGCCTGACGAACCGCTGGCGTGACATGGCCATGGCGGCCGCCCGGCCGGGTGCGGTTGCGTCGAGATGGTTCGTCGATCAGCCGGATTTCGAGCGTGTGTGCCGGTGGCCGGGAAACACGAAAGACCGGGGTGATTCCCCGATGGGGAGCCCCGGTCCTTTGGGTGGCGTGCGTGCTTAGCTCGCGGCGGCAGCGGGCGCGCTGGACGTGCTCTCCGAGCCGCCCGAGGAGGACGAGGCGGAGGAGGACGATGAAGATGAAGAGGAGGATGTGGACGCGGCCCCGTCCGAGGACGAGGAGGACGATGCCGACTCGCTCGACGCGCCCTGGCCGTTGCCGGACTTGCCCGCCATCACCGAGCTGTCGGAGCTGGTCGCGCTGTCCGTGCGGTAGAAGCCGGAGCCCTTGAAGACGATGCCCACGGCCGAGTACACCTTGCGGAGCCGTCCCTCGCACTGCGGGCAGACGGTCAGCGAGTCGTCGCTGAACTTCTGCACGACCTCCATCCCGTGGTCGCACTCGGTGCATGCGTACTGGTACGTAGGCACTGTGGTCCTCCTTGTTGGCACTCTCGCCCACCGACTGCCAAATATTACGCTCTTGCACGGCAAAGCCGCGACATTGGTGGTGGAGTGCCGCTCCTGGTAGTAGGCCGATCCCTGTAACACGCCTCCGCCCCGCCCTGTTCCGCGTCGGCCCGCACCTGGCCGCCGGTCTCAGCAGTGCACCACCCCACGCTGCGGCGTCACGACCGCCCGCACCGGCCGATCGTGTGCCTCAGCGGGCACCGACTCCACGAACTCTGTGTCGTAAATCACCGCGAGAGTGAGCGTGTTCGGCCCGACGCGCGCCAGCGCCCTGTCGTAGCATCCGGCGCCCTTCCCGAGACGCCGCCCCGCGTGGTCCACCGCCAGCGCCGGGCAGACCACCGCCGCCGCCCTGCGCACCGCGTCCGGCCCGTAACGGTGCCCCGTCGGTTCGAGCAGCCCGTAACCGGCCGGGGCCAGGCTGTCCGGCCCGTCGTATGCGGCCCAGTCGAGGTCCCCACCGGGCAGGTAGATCGGCAGCAGGACATAGGTGCCCTGCTTCCACAGGGTCGTGATGAGCTTGCGCGTGTCGGGCTCGGTCCCCACGGAGTAGTAGAGCGCCACCGTTCCGCCCATGCTCAGCTCGGGCAGGGCGCTGACGGCGTCGCGGATCGCCGATCCCGCCTCGGCCCGCTGCGCCTCCGGCATCGCTCGCCGCGCCGCGGTGATCGTGCGCCGCATTTCCCGTTTCGTCTCGATGTCCATGGCACAGAAGTGTCGCAGCCCTGTGTCGGGAGGTGAGGGAGAGTCGAAAGTCAGGTGAACGTCTCCCCGCGCACCGACCGGACATAGCGCTCCTACCGGCGCCAATCACCTGGACGGGCAGGTCAGAGCACGCCCAGGAGGTCCCAGGCGTCGTACAGTGCCGACATGACTGATTCGCAAGCCGTCCGTCCCCCGGTGACGAAGGCCGTGGTGCCGGCCGCGGGTCTGGGGACCCGCTTCCTCCCCGCGACCAAAGCCACCCCCAAGGAGATGCTGCCGATCGTCGACAAACCGGCGATCCAATACGTCGTCGAGGAGGCCGTCGCCGCCGGTCTCCACGACGTCCTGATGATCACCGGCCGCAGCAAGCGCTCCATCGAGGACCACTTCGACCGCGCGTACGAGCTGGAGGAGGCGCTGCGTGCCAAGAACGACACCCAGCGGCTGAACTCCGTCCGCGAGTCGAGCGAGCTGGCCCAGATCCACTACGTCCGCCAGGGCGAACCGCGCGGCCTCGGGCACGCCGTGCTGTGCGCGGCGGCGCACGCCGGAGACGAGGCGTTCGCCGTGCTGCTGGGCGACGACATCATCGCGGGCCGCGAGGCGCTGCTCAAGCGGATGATCGAGGTGCACCAGACCCACGGCGGCAGCGTCATCGCGCTCATGGAGGTCGAACCGGAGCAGGTGTCGCTGTACGGCTGTGCCGCGATCGAGGCCACCGGCGAGGACGATGTCGTCGTCATCACCGACCTCGTCGAAAAGCCCCCGGCGGACCAGGCGCCGAGCCGCTGGGCGATCATCGGCCGCTACATCTGCGACCCGATGGTGTTCGACGTGCTGCGCGACACGCCCCCCGGCCGCGGCGGCGAGATCCAGCTGACCGACGCCCTGCGCGAGCTGGCCAAGCGCAAGCCCGAGGACGGCGGCCCCGTTCACGGCGTACTGTTCCGCGGACACCGCTACGACACCGGCAACAAGGTCGATTACCTTCGCACTGTGGTGGAATTCGCATGTGCCCGCCCCGACCTCGCCGCGGAGCTCCTGCCGTGGCTGCGCGAGTTCGTGGCGAAGCAGCGGAGCTGAGAGACAGCGGCCACCGCGGCATCAGCCGCGCGGCCGACCACGGCAACGGGTGAGGGAACGCCGATGAAGACCGTCGAAGAGCACATCTCCGATGTCCTGGACCTGGTTGAGCCGCTCGACCCCATCGAGCTGGACCTCCTGCGGGCACACGGCGGCGTGCTGGCCGAACCGGTGGCCTCACCGGTCTCGCTGCCGAGATTCGACAACTCCTCGATGGACGGCTACGCGGTGGTGGCGACCGACCTCGCTAGCGCATCGGAGCAGGACCCCGTCCAGCTCCCGGTGGTCGCGGACATCCCGGCCGGGGACCCCTCCGCCAACGCGATCCGCTCCGGGTACTGCGCGCGCATCATGACCGGGGCCCCAGTGCCCTCGGGGGCCACGGCGGTGGTGCCGGTGGAGTGGACCGACGGCGGTCAGGCCACCGTCGCCATCACCCGCTCCGTGCGTGAGGGCAACGCCATCCGCAGAGCGGGCGAGGACGTCGAGACGGGCACGACGGTGCTGCGCGGCGGGGTTCGCCTGGGCGCGGCCGAACTGGGGGTGCTCGCCGCCGTCGGCCGCAAGTCCGTGCGGGTCCACCCGCGCCCGCGCGTCGTCGTCCTGTCGACAGGGGAGGAGCTGGTGGAACCCGGGCGGCCGGTCGGACCGGGCCAGATCTGGGAGTCGAACAGCTTCATGCTGACCGCGGCCGCGCAGGACGCCGGCTGCACCGCCTACCGGCACGGCTTCATCGGCGACGACCCCGCCACCGTCCTGGACACCCTCGACGACGTCCTGCTCCAGGCCGACATCATCCTCACCACCGGCGGTGTCAGCATGGGCGCCTACGACGTGGTCAAGGAGGTGCTGTCGCGCTCGGGCACGGTCACGTTCGACAAGGTGGCCATGCAGCCCGGCATGCCGCAGGGGGTCGGGACCATCGGCGTATCCAAGACGCCGATCGTGACCCTCCCCGGCAACCCCGTCAGCGCCTTCGTGTCCTTCCAGCTCTTCGTCCTGCCCGCGCTGCGCCGGATGCGCGGCCTGCCGCCGGCGCCGCTGCCCACGGTGCGCGCCCGGCTCGCCCGGCAGGTAGCCTCCTCGCCCCGCGGACGCCGCTCCTACCTGCGCGCGATCCTGGAGTACGACCACGGAGGCGACGACAGCGTCGCCTTCACCGCCTTCCCGGCCGCGCGCCAGGGCTCCCACCAGCTGTCCGCCCTGGCGGAGACCAACGCCCTGGTCATCGTCCCGGAGCAGGTCACCGAACTTGCCGAGGGCAGTGTGGTCGAGGTCGTGAAGCTGCCCGAACTGGGCTGAGCCACCGCCCGCGCGAGCCCGTACGCGCCGAGCCGCCCGGCTCCTGCGGTGGCGGAGCGAGTGGGGGACCCGGTGCCCCGAGCCCGAAATGCGCAGGGCGGCGCTCCCTTCCACCGGTCCGCCGTCGTAGGGTCGTGCCATGTCCGAATCCCACGCTTCCGGCGCCCATGCGTCCGGAATGACCCATCTCGATGACTCCGGCGCGGCCCGCATGGTCGACGTCACGGCCAAGGAGGTCACCACGCGGACCGCCACGGCGACCGGCCGGGTACTGCTCTCGCCCGGGGCGGTCACCGCGCTGCGCAGCGGTGATGTGCCCAAAGGCGACGCGCTGGCCGTGGCCCGGCTGGCCGGGATCCAGGGGGCCAAGCGCACCCCGGACCTCGTTCCGCTGTGCCACCCGATCGCCGTGCACGGTGTCGACGTCGCCCTGGAAGTGTGCGACGACGGGGTGGAGATCAGCGCGACCGTCCGGACCGCCGACCGGACCGGTGTCGAGATGGAGGCGCTCACCAGCGTGATGACGGCCGCCTTGGGCCTGGTGGACATGGTCAAGGCACTGGACCCCGAAGCCGTCGTCACCGATGTGCGGGTGGAGGAGAAGACCGGCGGCAAGAGCGGGCACTGGCGGAGGTCGCGATGAGCGGACACGCCGCCCGGGAGGGTGCGGACAGGGCAGAGGGGGCGGATGCGGCCGCTCCGGTTCGCCGCGTGGCCGTCATCACCGCCTCCAACCGGGCCGCGGCCGGGGTCTACCCGGACCGATCCGGCCCGATCCTGGTGGAGGAGCTGGAGCGCGCCGGGTTCGCGGCCGAGGGGCCGTGGGTGGTGCCCGATGGCGCACCGGTCGCCGAGGCACTGCGGCGCGCCCTGGCCGAGGGCTACGACGCCGCGATCACCACCGGCGGCACCGGGCTGACCCCGGGGACGACACCCCGGAGGCCACCCGCCCGCTGCTGGTCCGCGAAATCCCGGGCATCCCGAGGCGCTGCGCTCGGCCGGGCGGGACAAGGGCGTTCCCACGGCACTGCTCTCCCGCGGCCTGGCGGGATCGCCGAGCGCGGCGGTCACCGCATGCTCGTGGTCAACCTTCCGGGCTCCGGCGGGGCGTGCGCGACGGCATGGAGGTGCTCCGGCCGGTCCTTGGACACGCCATCGACCAGATGCGCGGCGGCGACCACCCCGGACCTCCTAAGGCCGACACCAGCCCTCGCGCCTGTCCACGGCCCGGTATCACCCTTGGTGGTCAGACCACTATTCCGGTTTCCTACGGGTCCCTTTTGTCATCACATTGCTTGATCGCCGCCCACCTGCGGGGCGTGGTGGAATACTGGGCCTTGTCACCCCGGGATCGGAGGGACGGAAGTGAATCGGATCCGTGGCTGGCCGATCACCCTGGCCGAGGGGCCGGTCGGTCTGCGCCCTCTGCGGCTCCGCGATGCCGCGGCGCTGCGTGAGACGCGCGTGCGCAACGCCGAATGGCTTCGACCCTGGGAACCCACCCATCCCGAGATGCCGCTGCAGACCACCGGCATCACGCCGTACATCGCCATGCTCCAGGCCATCCGCAGGGAGGCCCGGAACGGCATCTCGATGCCGTGGGCCGTCACCTACGACGGGGTCTTCGTCGGCCAGCTGACGATCAGCGCGATCGTCTGGGGGTCGGCGCGCTCCGCTCAGGTGGGCTACTGGATCGACAGCGCCTACGCTGGGCGGGGAATCACCCCCACGGCGGTGGCGCTCGCGGTCGACCACGCGTTCTTCACGGTCGGCCTGCACCGGATCGAGGCCAACATCCGTCCGGAGAACCAGGCGAGCCGGCGCGTCGCCGAGAAGCTCGGTTTCCACGAGGAGGGCATCCGCAGGCGCCAGCTGCACATCGACGGTGCCTGGCGAGACCACATCTGCTACGCCTTGACGTGCGAAGACGTTCCCGGTGGACTGCTCGCCCGGTGGCGGCGCCGACGCCATGTCAGCGAAACCGGGCCGCCGCAGGAAGGGCGCTGAACCACCACTGACCGAAAACCAGGAGGAGGCCGTTTCCTCAGCTCATACCGCGTAACTCACGGTGGGGTCGCAACAACGGATGGTGTGATTGTCGGATTCCTACCGTCGATTCGCCCGCTGAGGAGACATCTGGGTACAAGGAAAGACTGTAATCTCACGACACTCCGGCCCGAATATTGCGCATTTACGGACACCGGGTCGTACGGTGCGGAACGTAGAGGCATCGACGATGCGGGCATACGTGCATAAGGCGCATGGGAGACGGCGGTTGGTGAGCGGTACTGCGAAAGCCGCAGACGGCGGATCGTGACCTCGGGTTGCCCCGTCGGTTCCCGTGAGGGTTTACGCACGGGCCGCCGCGTCGCCGGGTGTCAGAGAGTGTCCGGTGACCTGCGGTACGAGGAGGAGTGATGAGCAGCTCTCCCTTGTACCTCGCCATTGTCGTGGTCTGGCTCATCGTCCTCGTTCCGATGCTGATGCGCCGCGACGCCGCCGAGCCCACTTTCGGCACCGGCCGCCGGGCCGACGACGACACAGCCGAGGACGGTGCCGAGGACCCCGCCGACGAGAGCGTCGACGAGGACGGCGCTGGTGACCCCCTCGACGACCCCGACTCCCAGCGCACTCAGGTGCTCCGCTACGACGGAGGCGAGGCCGGCGACACGGCCGATCCGCGGCGGCCCGGTCCGCGCCCCCGTCCGCTGCCTGCCGTCCCCGGACGGGCCCGCGTCATCGCCCGCCGCAGGCGCCGCACCACCGGCCTGACCACCCTGTTCATCGCCACGGCCATCGCCGTGGCATCTGGCCTGGGGGCGTGGTGGGTTCTGGCCCCACCGGCCCTGTTGCTGGCGGGGCACGTGGCGCTTCTCCGGGAAGCCGCGAAGGCCGACGCCGAACGCCGCGTCGCCGAACTCCGCGAACACCGCCGCCGTGCCGCCCTCCGCGCCCGCCGGGCCCGCGAACAGGCCGCACGCGAGGCCGAGGTCGTCGACCTCTCCGACGTCGCCTCCCGCCGGGACCAGGTCTACGACCAGTACGCCGACGCCCACCTGCGCGCTGCGGGCGACTGACCCCACCGGCGGGTGACGCGTTCGAACCACCCCGAGGAAGCTGCTAAAGTCGTACACGTCTTGAGGGGCTGTAGCGCAGTCCGGTAGCGCACCTCGTTCGCATCGAGGGGGTCAGGGGTTCAAATCCCCTCAGCTCCACCTCAGAAAAAGGCCGATTCCCGAAACGGGAGTCGGCCTTTTTTCGCTGGGTACAGCAGTGCGGTACTGCGATGGGGTGACGTGGGTGCCGTCGGCGCCGCTGAGGCGCCTCTCGGCTCTCCGGGTGGCCATCCCCGGGGCGTTGGGTCATCGTCGTCACACAAGGCCGGGCATACCACCGCCATTCGCGGTCAATGAAGTCCATTCACATCTCATCGGGCATTCGGGGTGTGGGAAGATTCCACGCGTGCGCTTCCATGCCGATCTGCATATCCACTCGAAGTACTCCAGGGCCTGCAGCAAGGACGCCGACCTGGAACATCTGACCTGGTGGGCGCGGCGTAAGGGCATCGCGGTCGTCGGGACCGGGGACTTCACCCACCCGGCGTGGTTCGCCCATCTGCGGGAGAGCCTCGTGCCCGCCGAGCCGGGGTTGTTCCGCTTGCGGGACGACCTGGACCGGGACATCGTTCGCAAGCTGCCGCCGAACATGGCCGCGGCGCCGGTGCGGTTCATGCTGTCCGTGGAGATCTCCACCATCTACAAGCGCGGCGAGCGCACGCGCAAGATCCACCACCTCATCTACATGCCCGACTTCGAGGCGGCCGCGGAGTTCAACCGCAGGCTCGGGCGGATCGGGAATCTCGGCTCCGATGGCCGCCCGATCATCGGGTTGGACTCCCGCGACCTGCTGGAGATCACCCTGGAGAGCGGCGCCGGCTCGTACCTGGTGCCCGCGCACGTCTGGACGCCGTGGTTCGCCGTCCTCGGGTCGAAGGCCGGGTTCGACGCGATCGAGGACTGCTACCTCGACCTCTCCGACCACATCTTCGCGCTGGAGACCGGGCTGTCCAGCGACCCCGCCATGAACTGGCGGATCTCCGGGCTGGACCGCTACCGGCTGGTGAGCAACTCCGACGCGCACTCGCCGCCCATGCTCGGCCGCGAGACCACGGTGCTCGACACCGAGCTCGACTACTTCGCCATCCGGCGCGCCCTGGAGACCGGTGCCGGGCACGAGGGAAGCGTCGAGTTCTTCCCCGAGGAGGGCAAGTACCACGTCGACGGGCACCGCAAGTGCGAGGTCCGCATGGAACCGCGCGAGACGCGCGAGCGCGGCACGGCCTGCCCCGTGTGCGGAAAGCCCGTCACGGTGGGCGTGCTGAGCCGGGTGGAGGAGCTGGCCGACCGGCCGGCGGGCGCCCGGCCCGAGGGGGCGGCCGATTTTCGCAGCCTCGTCCCGCTGCCCGAGGTCATGGGCGAGATCCTCAGCGTGGGACCCAAGAGCAAGAAGGTCCGCGGCGAGATCGACACGCTCACCGCCGCGCTCGGTCCCGAGCTGGCGATCCTCGAAACCGTGCCGACCGACGACATCGAGCGCCACTCGCCGCTCCTCGCCGAGGCCGTGGGCCGCCTGCGGCGCGGAGAGGTGATCCGCGAGGCCGGATACGACGGCGAATACGGGGTGATCCGGCTCTTCGAGCCCGACGAGCTCAAGCGAGCGAGCACCGCCGCGGTCCCCTCCCTCTTCGACGACCTCCCCTTCGACACGGGCGGCGCGGCGCCCGAGCCGCAGTCCACACGGCGCGAACCGGCGGCCGAGCCACCGTCCGATGCGGCCAGCGAAGGCAAGGCACGCTCCGGGCCGACGGCGCCGTCGGATGAGGGGAAGGCGGGGGACGCGGCTCCTGAGGCCCCCGCGACCGAACGCGGGTCCGCCTCCTCCGGCGCTGCGGAGTCCCCGGCACCCGGTCCCGAGCGGAGCGACGGCGCGACGCCGCCCGACGCCGGCGCGGCCAACGGAGACCAGCCGCCGAGGGAGGCCCCGGAGCCGCCCGATCACCCCGGCGCGTCCCTGCTCGACGGGCTCGACCCCGACCAGCGGGCCGCCGCCGAGGTCACGGACGGACCGGTGCTCATCATCGCCGGTCCCGGGACCGGGAAAACCCGCACCGTCACGCACCGCCTCGCCCACCTCGTGGCCGAGCGCGGCGTGGACCCGGAGCACTGCCTGGCGATCACGTTCACCCGCCGCGCCGCCGAGGAGATGGCGGAGCGGCTCACCGCGCTCGCACCCGAGCACGCGCCGCGCCTGACCATCGCCACCTTCCACTCCCTCGGCCTGCGCATGCTGCGCGAGCTGCACGACCGTGCGGGGCTCACCTCGTCCTTCGGCATCGCCGACCAGGCCCGTCAGCTGGAGCTGGCCACGGAGGCGGCCGGTGACGAGAAGACGGCGCGGCGCCTGCTCGGCGCGCGCTCCCGGCGACGCGGAGCCGATGAGGGGATGCCTCCGGAGCTCGCCGATGCCACGGACCGCTATACCAAGGCGCTCCGCCAGCGCGACCTCGTGGACTTCGACGACCTCATCGCGCTCCCCGTCGAGCTGCTGGAGTCCGACGCCGAGTTGGCCGCCGCCTACCGCGACCGCTTCCGGTGGATCTCGGTCGACGAGTACCAGGACGTCGACGACCGGCAGTACCGGCTGCTGCGCCTGCTCGCGCCCGCCGACGGCAACCTCACCGCGATCGGCGACCCCGACCAGGCCATCTACCGGTTCCGCGGCGCGGACGTCGGCTTCTTCCTCCGCTTCCGGGAGGACTTCCCGAGCGCCCGCGCGGTGCAGCTCACGCGCAACTACCGGTCCAGCGCGAACATCCTGACCGCCTCCCTCCAGGCGATCAGCCCGACGACCCTGGTACCCGAGCGCGAGCTGCGGCCGATGGGCGATCACGGAGACGCGGACACAGACGCAGCCCGGGTCGGGGTGCACTCCGCCGCCAACGAGCGGGCCGAGGCGTCGTCCGTCGCGCGCACGATCGAGCTGCTGCTGGGCGGCGCGTCGTTCCACTCGTTCGACAGCGGACGGATCACCACCGACGAGACCCACGGGCTGGGCTTCTCCGACTTCGCCGTCCTGTACCGGACCGACCGCCAGGCCAACGCCGTGATGGAGGGGCTGACCCGTGCCGGGCTGCCCTTCCAGAAGCGGTCGCATGACCGGATCACCGATCGGCCGGGGGTGCGGCCGATCCTCGCCGAGCTGGCGTTCGCCCCGACGGCGGGCGCGGCATCGGTGGTGGCCTCCGTCACGGAGCGCCTGCTGCGCGCCGCCGACACCGTCATCGAGCGGATCCCGCACGCGGAGCGGGAGGAGGCGGCCGTGGACATCCACACCGCCGTCGACCTGCTCAAGCCGCGGGCCGAGGAGTGCGGTGCCGACATGGCGCGGTTCCGCGACGAGCTGGCGCTCGGCGTCGAGGTGGACACCTGGGATCCGCGCGCCGACCGCGTCTCGCTCCTGACGCTGCACGCCGCCAAGGGCCTGGAGTTCCCCGTGGTGTTCGTCGTGGGGTGCGAGGACGGCCTGCTCCCGCTGCGCTGGCCGGGGGCCGCGCCCGGCGAGGACGACGAGGAGGAGGTGCGCGAGGAGCGTCGGCTGCTGTTCGTCGGCATGACCCGCGCCCAGCGCCACCTGTTCCTGAGTCACGCCGCCGAACGCGCGCGCCAGGGGAGTACCCGGCCAAGCGCCCGGTCCCCGTTCCTCGCCGACGTCGACACCAGTGTCTGCGAGAGCGTCGGCGAGGCCGCCGCGCGCCGCAAGCAGCGCGACACCCAGCTGCGCCTGCTGTAGGCATAGGGCTGGCCGTGGCCGTCGCCCCGCGGAGGTGCGGTCGCCGACCTGGCGCGAACTCCGGCATTACCGACTTTTGGCCATAATTTACCTAGTTGGCGCCTGCGCAATCCGGGCCGAAGCGCGCCGTAAGAATCAATACCGCCGCATGAGGGTCTAAGGACCCTTAATATGGTGAGTGCTTGACCGTAACCTGGGGTGCGCGAGGCGTCGGGGCCGCGTGTGCTCCGAGTGGCTCGCCGCGCAGCCCGGCGTCTGAGGTAGTGACTTTTCCGGATATTTGGCGCTCTTTAGCCGCTGTCATGGGCTAGGTTTCCTGAGTCCGGGGAATTTCGCTGGTGGAGGCGTGAAATTCGACCGCGGCCGAGTCGGCTCCGGAGGCGGGGAGGCGCGGGTCAACCGCGCTTTTCGCTCTCCGGAATGGATGCCGCCCCCATCTCCGTACATCGAATGCCGTGTCCTCGCAGGTTCATGCGGTGTCAATGGTGCCTGGATGTGTCATCGGCACGGTCCGCCACCTGCGGCGTTCAGGTTGAATTTCACACTATGACAGAGAATGTCAAAGAACGCCGTTAATATTTGCATCCGGGGCTTGTGTCTGGTGTGCCCGATAGGTCATCTTATTGGACGGGGATGGACGAAGTTCGAGCGAAAGGTGCGCTGTGCTCAAGAAGATCTGTGCGGTGGCGGCGATCTCGGCCGCTGCCGTTATGGGGACGTCTTTCCCTGCTGCTGCGGACGACACGGCCGTAACGCAGAACCCCGGATGGGGTGCGCTCGCCGGGTGGAGCTGGTGGGCCGCGACGGCCGAAACCACGACCGAAACCGCGAAGTCCATCGTGGACTGGATGGAGATCGACGAACTGTTCGATGGCTCCGGAGGATGGAGCTGGTGGGCCTAGTCGGCGCCACCGCGGCGCCGATGGCCGACAGGGGCCGGTCCCGGAATCGTCCGGGGCCGGCCCCGTCGCATGTGCGGCCCTAGGTGCGCAGAATCCCCGCGATTGCGACAATCGAGGCATCCGTTGCACCACCTTCACGCTGCATCCCCCGAGTAGTTACCCGGTAGTACGACGATGAGGGCACCCCCACACGATTTGGAGGAGAGGGTGGCTCTCTCACACACGCGCCCGCTCATCTCGGCGGCCGCGGCCACGGCGCTCACCTTCGGCGCCGTACTCATCCCCGCGTCCCCGGCCGCCGCGGAGACCCCGCGCGTCCACGCGGTCCAGGGCCTGACACGCCTGTCCCCCTACGCCGGGCAGGACGTCGCCGACGTTCCCGGCGTCGTCACCGCGGTCAACCGGTTCGGTTCGGCCCGCGGCTTCTGGTTCCAGGACCCGGACGGTGACGGCGACCCGCGCACCAGCGAGGCCCTGTTCGTGTTCACCGGCTCCACAACGCCCGACGTCGACCCCGGCGACGACGTCCGGGTCAGCGGCACCGTCACGGAGTACAGCCCCGGCGACGGACTGCAGACCATCACCCAGCTCACCGACGCCGACTGGACCGTGGTCGACACCGACGCCGAGGTCCCGGCGGCCGTCGTTCTCGACTCCGACACGATCCCCGACACCTACGCCCCCGACCACGAGGGGGACATCAGCCATCTGGAGCTGCGTCCCGACGAATCCGCTCTGGACTTCTGGGAAGCCCACGAGCACATGGTGGTGCGGGTCGACGACGCGCCCGTGGTTGGACCCACCGACCGCTACAACGCGCTGTGGGTGACCACCAAGGAGAACCAGAACCGCAGTCCCCGCGGCGGCACCGTCTACGGCGGCTACGACGACCCCAACAGCGGGCGGCTCAAGATCGAGTCGCTGATCCCGTTCGCCGAGCGGCCCTTCCCGAAGGCCGACGTCGGTGACGAGCTGGCCGGCATCACCGAGGGCCCGCTCTACTACAGGCGGTTCGGCGGCTACCTGCTGAAGGCCACCACGCTGGGGCGGCACGTGGACAACGAGCTGCCGCGCGGCGTCGCCGACGACCACCGGGACTGGGAGCTGTCGGCCGCCACCTACAACGTGGAGAACCTCTCCGCGACCGACGCACAGGAGAAGTTCGACGGGCTGGCCCAGGGCGTCGCCGTGAACCTGGGTTCTCCCGACATCGTGGCGCTGGAGGAGATCCAGGACAACAACGGCACCGTCAACGACGGCACGGTGGCGGCCGACCGGACGCTCGACCGCTTCGTCGCCGCTATCAAGGACGCCGGCGGACCCGCCTACGAGTGGCGGCAGGTCAGCCCCGAGGACGGCGCCGACGGCGGGCAGCCCGGCGGCAACATCCGCAACGCCTTCCTGGTCAACCCGGCACGGGTCGCCTTCGTCGACCGCGACGGAGGCGACGCGACCACCCCCGTCGAGGTCGTCGAAGGCCCTGACGGCCGCGCCCGGCTCAGCGCCTCGCCCGGCCGGATCTCCCCGGGGGACGACGCCTGGCAGCGCAGCCGCAAGCCCCTCGTCGGCGAGTTCGTGTTCGAAGGGCGGCCCGTCTTCATCGTCACGAACCACTTCGCGTCCAAGCGCGGCGATCAGGCGCTGCACGGCATCCACCAGCCGCCCGAGCGCACCTCCGAGATCCAGCGGCACGACCAGGCAGAGCTGGTGCGGGCGTTCACCGACGACCTCACCGCGGCGGACCCCGCCGCCAACGTCATGGTGGTCGGCGACCTCAACGACTTCCAGTTCTCCCGGACCCTGGAGATCCTGACCGCCGACGGCGGGCTAAACAACCCCCTGCTCGGCCTGCCCGAGGAGGAGCGGTACAACTACGTCTACGACGGCAACTCCCAGGCACTGGACCACATGCTGCTCGACCCGGCGGCCGGCGAGCGCGCCCGCTACGAGGTCGTGCGGACCAACGCGGAGTTCCACGAACAGGTCAGCGACCACGACCCGCAGGTGGTCCGGTTCCGCCCGCTGACCGGCGACGCCAGGATCGACCACCGCGAGGACCGCAGGTACTACTCGGGGGCCGGGCGGCCGAACCGCGGCTGACCCGCCCCGGACCGGCGGACGCGGTGCGACGCGGGAGAGGGCGCCGCGCCCGCCGGGCGGCCCCGGGCCGCGGGGCGAGGGGAGAAAAGGCGGAGCGTCGGGATGCCCGCCAACAGGCGCGAGTGAGACGCCGCCCAACGGTTCCGGGACGGCGCCTTCGGGTAGTCACTTCGTTTGAACCCTCCCCCAGCTGAAGCAGGGGGATTCCTGGCTCAGGAAGCCCCACGGGCCAGCGACCTGAGAGGTCGTAATCCCTCAACACCAGCCGGGACGGAACCTGCCCGGTTTGGTACGGCAAAGCTAGGTCGTTCTGTGCCGTCTTGGTTCTCGACCGACACGGTGTACGCGCTTGGTTCTCGCAACGCACGGGTACACGATACCCGAATACCCGATCATGCGGGCGGTCTTTCGCCCTGATGGCGAACCCCGTTCGTGCCCTGCTCCGCAGGGGCTCGATTCCTCCCCCCGGCTCAAGCCGGGGCATCCTCGAAAGAGACCCGGTGACCCCCACCCCGGGCGAGATTGAGAGGAGCGCCGACCGTGCCCGGATTCCCGGACGACCCCACCCCTGATCACCCCCCGCGAACACCCGGCCCTCGCGGCCGCGAGTACCCCCAGGGCGAAGCGGCGGGCGGCTACCACCTCCCCGAGGAGCCGGCCGAGCCGACGCAGCCGTTGGACCGCGTCGAGGCGGAGGAGGACGAGCCGCCGGTCGCCGCCGAGCGCTTCCGGCGCGAGACCCCGGCCCGGCGCAAGGCCATCCCCGTCGAGCCGACCCGCCACCACTGGCGGCTGGTCACCGCCACCGTGCTGTTCGTCATGTTCCTCGGGAGCTGGGCCGACTACATCGAGGAGGTCACCCGGGCCTACTGGCACCTGACCTTCTGGGGGCTGATCGGCGTGGCCGCGGTGGTGACCGCCTACCGCGAGCGGCGCAACGACTGGGAGCCGACCCCGCGCTGGCCGTGGGTCGCCGCCGCACTCGGTGGATCGCTGGCGGCCGAGCTGCTCATCGCGACCGTGGGATCTCCGATGGTGATGATCGGCTCGGTGATCGTGCTGGGGCTGGGCCTGTTCCTCGTGCTGATGTTCGGCTGAGGTGGGTGACGGCCACGGACGCGGCCGGTTCGCCGGACGAGGCCAGGCCGGATCGGCCCGAAGGTTTCCCGGTCAGGTCGCCTCGGTGTCGAACGGCGGCCGCTTGCCGTTCAGCTGCGAGGCCGGACGGCGCGCCTCGCCCCCCTCGTCATCGGCCTCCCAGAAGTGCTTCTGCACGAAGCGTTTGGGGTTGAGGTCCTGCACGTCGAAGTCCTTGAACTCCGGTCCCAGGCCCTCGCGGAGGTCGTCCTTGGCGCTGTCGGCCATGGTGCGCAGCTGCCGCAGCACCCGCCCCACCTGCGCCGCGGCCTTCGGGAGCTGGTCGGGGCCGAAGATCAGCAGCGCAAGGGCACCGAGCACGAGGAATTCACCCGCACCGATGTTGAACATGCCTCCCCCTTCACTGACCGATCGTGGCCGCCTCGACCTCTAAGCAGGTTAACCGCTCTCCCGTGGCACACGGACCGCGGCCCGGGCCACGGGCCGACGCTTCTCGGGCGCAGCGGTGGACCGGCCGGGCCCCAGCACGAGTCGGCTGATCAGGGCCACGATGGCGCCCAGCGCCATCCCGCCCAGCACCTCGCTGACCCAGTGGTAGTCGAGGACCACCATCAACGTCCCCACCAGTACCACGGGCAGAAGCGAGCCCAGCAGCGCGCGGCGCAGGGCCAGCGGGGCGGGACGCACGCCGCTCGCCCCGAACAGCAGCCAGGCGAGCAGGGGAAAGGTGAGCGCGGCGTTGGCGGTGTGGCCGGACGGGTAGGAGACGAAGCCCTCGAAGGGGGTCGCGCCGAGGGTCACCGTCGTCGTCAGCCAGGCGGTGATGTTGCCGATTCCGGCGTTGACGATGTCCACGTCCAGAACCGGCGGAGTGCGCCCCACGTAGACCTTGAGTGCCGTGCCCAGCAGTGCGAGCGCCGCCAGGCCGGTGACAGTCGCCACAACCGGACGTGGATCGCGCCACCGGAGACTCGCCCAGAACGCGGCGATCGCCAGGAGGGGGATGGTCACGCCGCGCTGGCCGAGGCGGGCGGCCGTGACGGCCAGGACATGGGCGACGCCCTGCGGCTGGCGGGGGTCGAAGTAGGCGTGCGCCGGAGCGTCGAACGAGGTGACCGGCCCATAGCCGATGACCTGCACCGTGATCACGAACAGCAGGACCGCGGCAACGGCGGTCCCCACTGCGTGCGGCCGCCACCAGGCCGCGCCCAGCCAAGCCCGCACCTGGCGCTCACCTCCCCGCGAAACCGCTCCAGTCTAAGCGCCCCCTGCGCAGCCGCTCGCGGCCCGCCGACGGGCGGCAGAGCGGGCATTAGGGTTGGCGGGGATCTTTGCCCGTGGAAGATCCGCCGTGTCCGGGGTGAATGGGGGAATGGATGTCCGTGGGTGCGTTCCGGGACGGGGCTCGCCGGATCGTCGACGCCGGGTGGTTCCAGAACGCGGTCATCACGATGATCATGCTCAACGGCGCGGTCCTCGGGATGCAGACCTACGATGCGCACGCGGATCAGTTCACCACGCTCTTCGCGATGGCCGAACACGTCTTCGTGGGTTTCTTCGTCGTCGAACTGCTGCTCAAATTCTCCGCCCGCGGCGGGGCGTTCTTTCGCGAACCCTGGAACTGGTTCGACGTCATCGTGGTGGGCGTCTCCCTCATTCCCGCCACTTCGGGGTTCTCCGTTGTGCGGACGCTGCGCCTGCTCCGGCTGATCAGCGTAATCCCGCAGATGCGCACCATTGTCAACGCGCTGTTTCGCGCGGTGCCCGGCCTCGGCACGGTCATCGCGCTGCTCTTCGTGATCATCTACACGTCGGCGGTGATGGGCGCGAACCTCTTCAAGGAGATCGCCCCGGAGTTCTTCGGCAATGTCGGTGTCGCCCTGTACACCGTGTTCCGACTGCTCACCACCGAGGACTGGCCCGAGGTCTCCGACGCGGTGATCGACCAGGCGCCCTACGCCTGGCTCTACTTCGTCGTGGTCATCGTGATCAGCGCGTTCGTCGTGCTCAACCTGATCATCGGTGTCATCGTCACGTCGCTGCAGGACGAGGTCGACAGCGGGCGCTGGGAGGAGGACCAGGAGATCGAACAGCACCTGCACGACCAGCTCATGGCCAAGATCGAGGCGCTCTGCGACCAGGTGGCCATCCTCGACGAGCGGGTGCGTGAACTCGGTGGCGACTCCGATCCGGACCCCGACCGCGAGACCGCCCGGTGACCAGGCGGCCCGCCGCCCTGCGAGCGCCGGTCCCGCTGCTCCGCGCATCTACCCGGACCGACGAAACAGCCCTTCGCCCGAAAAACGGGCGAAGGGCCGAGGAACGAATCAGGCGAACTACAGCGTGTGGACGTCGGACGCCTGCGGGCCCTTCGGGCCCTGCGTAATCTCGAACTCGACCTTCTGGTCTTCTTCCAGGTTCCGGAAGCCGGTACCCGCGATCGCCGAGTAGTGAACGAACACGTCCGGGCCGCCGCCCTCAACGGCGATGAACCCGAAACCCTTCTCAGAGTTGAACCACTTCACGGTGCCCTGAGCCATCTGCTCTCCCTTTGGGGACTACAACGGAGCCGCACCCTGCTGGCCCCGGGTTGCTGGACGCCGCCGCCGGGAGTTTCCGCCCAAAAGACCAGCGCCCATGTGTAAGTTCCGCGAGGCGCCTTAGGCATCCATGGAAACCACAACCGCAACCGGTGCATGACACTACCAGCCGTATACGGCGGTTGCCGAGACTTTCCCGGCAGGAAATCCAAGTCGTCAAACTCTGGCCAATTTGGGGTGCGCTCGTTGTTGATTTATCTGTCGCAACGCACTAATGGGTATTCGGTCCCGCCGTAGCGAGCGGTGCCGCTGTTCACGACGGCCCGCCGTTTCCGTAGATCCAGGTGGGGAACCACATGCGCTCCGCCCACTCGTCGTAGGGGATCGTCTCCGCGCTCAGCACCGGGTACATGAAGGCGAAGTCGGCGATGATGACCAGCAGGACCACGCCGAACACCACGCCGCCGACCACCCGGATCCACGGCGAATACCGCGGGCTGTTCTCTCCCGCCCCCATGATCAGCCCCAGCGTCAGCACGATCGCCAGCGCCAGGAACGGCAGGACCGGAAGCGCGTAGAACACGAACATGGTCCGGTCCGGGTAGGCGAACCACGGCAGCCACCCGGCCGCCACCCCCAGCAGCACCGCCCCCGCGCGCCAGTCGCGGTAGATCACCCACCAGCCGACCATCACCGCCAGGGCGGCGATGCTCAGCCACCATACGGCCGGGGTGCCGATCCCCAGGATCGCCGACGAGCACTTGGCCGCGCCGCAGCCGCCGCCCTCGCCGTCGTAGTAGAAGGCGACGGGGGTGCGCATGATGAGCCACTCCCACGGCTTGGACGCATAGTCGTGCGGCTGCGACAGGTGCGTGTGGAAGTTCATGATCTCGGAGTGGTAGTGCGCCAGGCTGATGAGCGCGTCGATCGGCCCCCGCACCCAGGCGGGCAGAGCGCTCAGAACGCCGTTGGCGGTGTGCTCGGCGCCCCAACCGCGGTCATAGCCGCCGGAGGTCACCAGCCACCCCGTCCAGGTGGCGAGGTAGGTCACCGCGGCCACCCCCACCATCTGGAAGAACGCCGGAACCGCATCGAAGGCGAACCAGCGCCACCCCGCGCCCCGCTGTGCGGCACCGCGCCGCGCCCCGTAGTCCCACGCCACCGTGAGCAGGCCGAACGCCGCCAGGTAGAAGAGCGCCGACCACTTGGTTCCGATGGCCAGACCGAGGCACACCCCCGCTCCCAGCCGCCACCAGCGCATCCCCAGGAAGCCGACGGCCTTGTTCCCGGCGTCGGCCAGATCGCCCAACCGCTCCCGCGCCCGATCGCGGTCGATCACCAGACAGGTGAACCCGGCGAGGACCCAGAACGTCAGGAAGATGTCCACCATGGCGATGCGGCTCATGGTGAAGTGCAGCCCGTCCAGCGCCATGATCAGCCCCGCCGTGCAGCCCAGCAGCCACGACCGGGTCATCCGCAGGGCGAGCCGCACCAGCAGCAGCACCGACAGCGCCCCGAACACCGCCACCGCCACGCGCCAGCCGGTCGGGGTCATGGACTCACCGAACGGAAGCAGGCCCCACAGATGGTCGCCCAGCGCGATCATCCACTTGCCCAGTGGCGGATGCACGACGAAGTCGCCGCCGCCCGTCCAGATCTCCTTGCCGCCCTGCGCCAGCACCTGGTCGGCGTTCTTCAGCGTCTCGTGCTCGTAGCCGAACTTCCACAGCGAGAACGCGTCCTTGGCGTAGTACGTCTCGTCGAAGTAGATCTGCCCGGGGTCGCCCAGCCGGATGAAGCGCAGCGCCCCGGCGAACAGCGCCACCAGGACAGCACCCAGCCACCCCGCCCAGACAGGCTGCGGCATCGGTGGCACGAGCCGCGCGCGGGCGGAGTTCTGCGAGGTCGAGGCCGATTCGGAAGCGACTGCAGGTGCTGTTGTGGTCATCTCGCTCATAGAGTTGTCTCGGAGATGGTTGGGAACGCCGATCCGTCGGCCGACGGACGGGGCAAGCCAACCGTAGCGCTTATGGATCGGGTGAAAAGTGACCGCAGGGGCAACCACGGGGGACGCGGATGCCACAGAGTCCGGAACGCTGACGCTGGCGGGTATCCCCATCGGGCACAGCGGCGACGCGCAACCGCGACTGCTGGAGGCGCTTCGCGACGCCGACATCATTGCGGCGGAGGATACCCGCCGACTGCGCCAGTTCGCCGCGCGCCTGGGCATTCGTTTGGGAGGCGAGACCGGAGCGCGGATCGTCTCCTACTACGACGCCAATGAGACCCGCCGCGCCGCCGAGCTCCTCGACGACCTGCGCGCCGGACGCGACGTGCTGGTGGTGACCGACGCCGGCATGCCCGGCGTCTCCGACCCCGGCTACCGGCTGGTGACCGCCTGCGTGGAAGCGGGAGTGCGCGTCACCGCCATCCCCGGGCCCTCCGCCGTCACCACGGCGCTGGTGCTGTCCGGGCTGCCCACCGACCGCTTCTGCTTCGAGGGCTTCCCGCCGCGCAAGGGCCTGGCGGGACGGCTCGCCGACCTGGCCACCGAGCGCCGCACCATGGTCTTCTTCGAAAGCCCGCACCGGCTCGCCGCGACACTGCGGGCGATGGCCGAGGCGTTCGGGCCCGACCGCCCGGCCGCGGTGTGCCGGGAGCTCACCAAAACCTACGAGGAGGTGCGCCGCGGCCCCCTGGCCGAGCTGGCCGAATGGGCGAGCGGGACGGTGCGGGGGGAGATCACCCTGGTCGTGGGCGGTGCCGTGCCGCAGGCGGTGCCCCGCGAACCAGAGGACCTGGCCGCCGCCGTCGCCGAGCGCGAGACCGAGGGCGTGCCGCGCAAGCGGGCCATCCAGGAGGTGGCCAAGGAGCTCGGGCTGCCCAAGCGCGAGGTCTACGACGCCGTGCACCGCTGACGCGCCCGTCCTTCCCCCGTTGATCTCGGAGATATCGACCGAATAATGACGGAAGTTAGGTCGATATCTCCGAGATCAACGGGGGAAGGGGGGTGGCCTCCGGCCACCCCCCTTCGTTGGTCACACGCCGCTCGGGCATGCGCCGCGAGCGACCCGGTCAGACGACCGCGCCGTCGCTCTGCTCCCGAGCACTGCGCATCTCCCTGCGCTGCTTGGTCTTCTTCTCCTTGAGCACGTGCGGCGGTTCGGTCGTGTCGAACTTCTGCAGCCAGATCGCCAGCGGCGCCGCCACCGTGATCGTGGACAGCACACCGGTGATCAGACCCACCAGCATCGCGATCGAGAAGTCGCGCAGCGAAGAACCACCGAAGATGGCCAGCGTCGCCAGGATGAACACACCACCGATGGTGGTGTTCACCGTTCGCGGCAGGGTGTGCAGGATGGCCGTGTTGGTGATCGAGACGAAGCTGGACTTGGCGTCGCGCGCCCATTCGTCCCGGATACGGTCCATCACGACCACCGCGTCGTTCACCGTGAAGCCGATGACGCTCAGCAGGGCGGCGAGGAACACGCCGTCGATCGGCTTGCCCAACCACAGGAACAGGCCGATCACCACGGAGAGGTTGAACGCCAGCGAGAGCATCGTGGCCAAACCGAACGACCAGCGGAACCGCCAGGCCAGGTAGAGCAGCTGCAGGGCGAGCGCGGCGATCAGCGCGATCACCGCCTTGTTCCGCAGCTCGTTGCCCATGCTCGGGCCGATCTTCTCGTCGCTGACGCGGTCGGCCGAGCCCGCCTCGTCGCCGATGGCGTTCTGGATCTTCTCGGCGTCGGCGTCGCTGATCGGGCCGGTGCGCACCGCGATGTCGCCGTCGCCGGACTTCTGGACCACCGCGCTGGGGAACCCGGCGTCGGAGACCACCTGGCGGGCGTCGGTGACGCTGACGCTCTGCTCGGTGGTGAAGTCCATGACCCGGCCGCCGGTGAACTCCACACCGAAGTTCGCCGGGCGCACCACCGCGCCGGCGACCGCGATCACCACGACCAGGCCGGCGATGCCGAGGAACACCTTGCGCATCCCCATGATGTTGGGGTTGTGGTTGGTCAGCCAGGCGCGGACCCCACTGATCTTGGAGATACCGCTGATGCCGGGGTGCTTGCGGACCACCTTGCGGCGGACCGCCCACTCCACGAACACCCGGGCGATGACCAGCGCCGAGACCATCGACGCCAGCGTGCCCAGGCCCAGCGTCACACCGAAGCCCTGGACGTTGCCGGAGGCCAGGAAGAACAGCAGCGCCGCCGCGATGAGCGTCGTGATGTTCGTGTCGAGGACGGCGCTCCACGCCTTCTGCGTACCGTTGACGAACGCCTTCTGCAGGTTCGGCGGGATCGCACGGCGCCGCCGCCGGGACAGCACCCCGGCCTCGGCCTGCTCGGTCTCGGCCTCGGTGGCGTCCAGCATGCCCGCGGACTTGTTGGACTCGTAGACCTTCTTCTGCTGTTGATGCTCTTCCCGCGCTCGCTCGAAGATCAGCACGTTGGCGTCGATCGCCATACCGATCGCGAGCACGAACCCGGCCAGACCGGGCAGGGTGAGCGTCGCCCCGAGCGCGACCAGCGCCGCGTAGGCGATCAGCGTGTAGCAGGCCAGCGCGATGGAGGCGAGGAAGCCGACGAAGCGGTAGGCCAGGCAGATGTAGACCGCGGTGAGCAGGATGCCGATACCGCCGGCGATGAAGCTGGCCTTGATCGCGTCGGCGCCGAGGGTCGGGCCGACGGTCTGGCGCTGGATCTCCTGGACCGGCAGCGGCAGCGAACCGCCCTCGATCAGGACGGCCAGCTCGCCGGCGGACTCCTTGGTGAAGGTGGTGCTGCTGATGGTGGTCGACCCGCCGGACATGCCGGTGTCGCAGGCCACCTCCTGGTTGACCTCGGGCGCCGAGATGATCTTGTCGTCCAGGACGATGGCGACGCGGCGCTTCGCGTCGCCCATCGGGTTACAGGCCGCCTGGCCGGTCAGCTTGCGCCACTGCTCCTTGCCGTCACCGCGGAAGGAGACATCGACCTGCCACTGCGTCTGCGTCGCGCTGTCGAGGACGGCGTTGGCGCTGGAGACCTTGTCACCCTTGATGGCGGTCGCCCCGAGCTGCAGCTGCTGGCCCTGGTCGTCCGGCAGCGTCAGCTTGACGTCCTCGGGGTTCTCGGCGGGCTGCCCGCCGCCGCCCGGCTGCTGGCCCTGGCCCTGCAGCATCTGCTGGAGCTGCTCCTGGGACATGCCGCTGTCGCCGGAGCCCTTGTCGTCCTTGGACTCCTTGGCGTCCTTGTCGCCGGAGTCGCCGCCCTTCTTGTCCTCCTTGGAGGCGTCGGCCGGCGCCTTGGCGTTGTCGGCTTCGCCGCTCGGAGCCTTGGCGTTGTCGCCCGTGGGCGGCGCGACCCCGGCGCCACCCGACGGAGCGACACCGAGGACCGGGTGGAACGTCAGCTGGGCGGTCTGGCCGAGGATGTCGGCGGCCTCGGTCGGGTCCTGCACTCCGGGAAGCTCGACGATGATCCGGTTCGAGCCCGAGCGCGACATGGTCGCCTCGCTCACGCCGAGGCTGTCGATGCGCTGCCGGAGCACCTCGATGACCTTGTCGGTGTTGTCGGCGTCGGCGGGGGTGCCGTCGGGGCCGTCCTCGGTCTGCAGGACGATCTGCGTGCCTCCGCTGAGGTCGAGCCCCAGCTTCGGCGGTATGAACCATGCGGCGCCGAAGGCGCCGAGCACGATGACCAGGGAGATGATGCCGCGCAGCCAGCGCGCACCGGCTCCCGCTTGTGTGGACAAGACGGATACCTCTCAGGGATGCGGGTGAAGAACGACGGATAGGCCCGGCCTCGGCAGCCGGGACGGGGGATGATGGGTTCACACGCGGGTGGTGAGAGGCGGCGCGCGTCCCAGCGGGAGGGAGTACGCGTCGGCGTGGACCGGCATCCGCGCCGATCCCGGGAGCGGGGCTCGCGCCCAGGCGTTGCCGATGTCGGGCAGCCGTGGGATGCCCGGAATGTAGGCCTCGGGGATGTCGCGGAGCGCGGGGCGGTGGTCGCCCTTCCACGCCGGGATCGCGGGTGCGACCGTCGTCGCGTGGTGATCCGGATGCCGGGCGGTCTGAGCGGTCGACGCCGCGGTCGTCGCTCCATGGCCGGGGCGGCAGAGGCGGGGCTGCGTCTCCTCGACATCGGGACCGGGCATGGCGATGGCCCGGCCCGCGGGAAGCACGGACAGCGGGAGCGAGGCGGCGGCGGAAGCGGGCTGCAAGGGCGCGCCGAGCAGCAGCGCGGCGGCCACGAGCAGCATGGCCAGGGCACGGGATACCGTGATGACCACCGCCTTCGACGAATACCGGCTGTGCCGGTCACCTCGCATGTCGCACAAGAGTTTCCGGGACACACACTATCGAGGCGGGGAAATGAATCGCGTCCGCGACGCCGACGGGTTCCCCGGGGCCCTGCGGCTGGGGTCTCCGGGCCCGCCGCACGCCGCCCATTCCGCCCCGTGACCTCGCCGCCCAGCACCGCCCCTCCCCAACCTCGGCTCCCGTTCCACCCGCGGTGGGCACGACGCCGCACCGAAATACGGTGCGAACCCGGGCCCCTGGCCCTTTAGGCTTGAGGCATGTCGTCGAAACGCCACATCCTGACCGCGGTGGCCTGGCCCTACACCAACGGGCCCCGCCACATTGGGCACGTCTCCGGGTTCGGAGTCCCCTCCGACGTCTTCGCTCGCTTCCAGCGAATGTCCGGCCACGACGTGCTGATGGTCAGTGGCACCGACGAGCACGGCACGCCGATCCAGGTGCTGGCCGACCGCGAGGGTGTCTCGGCCCGCGAGCTGGCCGACCGGTACAACAAGATCATCGTCGAGGACCTCGTCGCGCTCGGGCTCTCCTACGACCTGTTCACTCGGACCACGACCGGCAACCACTACGCCGTCGCCCAGGAGCTGTTCACCGGGCTCTACGAGAACGACTACATCTTCACCCACACCACCAAGGGCGCCGTCTCTCCGACGACCAAGCGCACGCTGCCCGACCGCTACATCGAGGGCACCTGCCCCATCTGCGGTTACGACGGCGCGCGCGGCGACCAGTGCGACAACTGCGGCAACCAGCTCGACCCGATCGACCTGATCGACCCGCGCTCCAAGGTCGACGGTGAGGTGCCGGAGTTCGTCGACACCGAGCACTTCATGCTCGACCTTCCGGCGTTCACCGACGTGCTCGGCGAGTGGCTGCAGTCCAAGTCCGGCCAGTGGCGCCCCAACGTCCTGAAGTTCTCCCTGAACCTGCTGGACGACCTGCAGCCCCGGGCGGTCACGCGCGACCTCAACTGGGGCGTGCCGATCCCGATCGAGGGCTGGAGCGAGAACGAGAACAAGCGCCTCTACGTCTGGTTCGACGCGGTCATCGGCTACCTGTCGGCGGCCATCGAGTGGGCCAAGCGCACCGGCGACCCCGACGCGTGGCGCCACTGGTGGCAGAGCGAGGACGCCGAGTCCTACTACTTCATGGGCAAGGACAACATCGTCTTCCACTCCGAGATCTGGCCGGCCATCCTGCTCGGCTACAACGGAGCGGGCGACCGCGGCGGCACGTCCGGCTCGCTCGGCGCGATGAACCTGCCCACCGAGGTGGTGGCCAGCGAGTTCCTCACGATGGAGGGCCGCAAGTTCTCCTCGTCGCGGCGCGTGGTCATCTACGTCCGCGACTTCCTGGAGCGCTACTCCGCCGACGCGCTGCGCTACTACATCATCGCCGCCGGGCCGGAGACCCAGGACACCGACTTCACCTGGGCCGAGTTCGTCCGCCGCAACAACGACGAACTCGTCGCCGCGTGGGGCAACCTGGTCAACCGGTCCATCTCGATGGCGGCGAAGAACCTCGGCGAGATCCCCGAGGCGGGGGAGCTCACCGACGAGGACCGCCGCGTCCTGGACCACTCCAAGGCGGCGTTCGCGACGGTCGGCGAGCACCTGGACCGGTCCCGGTTCAAGGCGGCCCTGCAGGAGGCCATGCGCACCGTCGCCGAGGCCAACAAGTACATCTCCGAGCAGGCCCCGTGGGCGCTGAAGAAGACCGACCCGGAGCGGATGAAGACGGTGCTGCACGTCGCGCTGCAGCTCGTCAGCGACGCGAAGACGCTGCTCACGCCGTTCCTTCCGGAGTCGTCCAACAAGGTGTACGCGATGCTCGGCGGCACCGGTGTGTGGTCGGGCATGCCGCGGATCGACGAGGGCCTCGACACCATCGGCGGTGGGGGGGAGCTGACCTCCTACCCGGTCATCACCGGTGACTACGCGGACAACGAGGCGAAGTGGGAGTCGGTCCCGATCCGCCCCGGAACGCCGCTGTCGCCGCCCAAGCCGCTGTTCACCAAGCTCGATCCGAGCGTGGTCGACGAGGAGCTGGCCCGGCTGGAAGAGGCCGCGGGCTAGCGTGCCGCCGGCGCGGAGCACCGGCAGCACGGGAAACGGGAATAGACCGACCACCGGCGGATCGTTGTACTCAGCGGTCCGCCGCATCGATGTGCACAGGCTGAGGAAAGAAGGAGACGGACGACGATGGGCAAACGCAGTGGCCAGGCCGTTCGAGAACGGAACGCCGCGACCCCGCCGCCCTCCCCAGAGCCGCTGCGCGTCGCCGTGGCCGACAGCCACACCCACATGGACATGCAGGACCCGGCCGTCCCGGAGATCATCGCCGCCGCCGAGGCCGTGGGCGTCACCCCGCTGATCCAGGTCGGCGTGGACGTCCCCTCCTCCCAGTGGGCGGCCCAGATCGCCGCCGAGCACCCCACGGTGTGGGCCGCGGTGGCCTTGCACCCCAACGAGGCCCCGCGCCTCGTGCACGGGGACGGCGCCCAGGGCGTCGAGGTGGATGACACCGACTGGGCGGGCAAGGTGCGCTCCGCCGCGGGCCTGGCCGGGCTGGACGAGGCCGTCGCCGAGATCGACCGCCTGGCGGCACTCCCGCAGGTGCGGGCCGTGGGCGAGACCGGCCTGGACTACTTCCGCACCGGCGAGGAGGGCGTGGAGGCGCAGCAGGAGTCCTTCCGCCGCCACATCGGCATCGCCAAGCGCCACGGCCTGGCCGTGATGATCCACGACCGCGACGCCCACGACGACGTCCTGCGCGTCCTCAAGGAGGAGGGCGCCCCGGAGAAGGTCGTCTTCCACTGCTTCTCCGGCGACGCCGACATGGCCAGAGTGTGCGCGGACAACGGCTACTTCATGAGCTTCGCGGGCAACGTCACCTTCGCCAGCGCCCAGCAGCTCCGCGACGCGGCCGAGGTGGCCCCGGCCGACCTGATCCTGGTCGAGACCGACGCCCCCTTCCTCACCCCCAAGCCCTACCGCGGCCGCCCCAACGCCCCGTACCTCATCCCCCACACCCTGCGCGCCATCGCCGAGGTCAAGGCCATGGACGAGGGTGACCTGGCGGCCACGATCGCGTCGAACGCCAAGCGCGCCTTCGGCCTGGACTAGACGCTCTTCCCCTTATCCGTTGATCTCGGCGGAGTGCACCTCATACCCGCGAGTAGAAGGTGCACTCCGCCGAGATCAACGGGGCGTGGGTGTGGCCGCGCTACTCCAGCTCCACGCCCCAGGCCTTGAGGGCGTCCTCCAGGGCGGGCTCGGGGTAGTCCGGGTCGCGGGTGGCGGCTCCGGGGGTGCGGCTGAAGCGGGGCGCCGGTCCCGGGTAGAGGTGGTCGCCCTTGCGGACGACGGAGCCGCGGGCTTGGACATGGGGGTGGTCGGCGGCCTCGGGCATGGACAGGATCGGCTGGACGCACGCCTCGGTGTCGCCAAGGAGGTCGGCCCACTCCTCGCGGGTGCGGGTGCGCAGGACCTCGGCGAAGCGCTCGCGCAGTTCGGGCCAGCGGTCGCGGTCCCACTGGTCGGGGAGGTCGGCGTCGGCGAGGCCGATGCCCCGCAGGAAGGCCGCGTAGAACTGCGGTTCGATGCAGCCGACGGAGACGTGCTTCCCGTCGGCGCACTCGTAGACGTCGTACCAGGGTGCCCCGGTGTCGAGGTAGTTGGTGCCGCGCTCGTCGGTCCACGAGCCGCGCCGGCGGTCCTCGTAGATCATCGACGCGAGGAACGCGCTGCCGTCGACCATCGCGGCGTCCACCACCTGCCCCCGGCCGGAGGACTGCCGCTCGACGAGGGCGCTGAGGATGCCGGTGACGACGAACATCGTGCCGCCGCCGAAGTCGCCGAGCAGGTTGACCGGGGGCAGCGGCGCCTCGCCTTGGCGGCCGATGGAGTGCAGGGTCCCGTTCAGCGAGATGTAGTTCATGTCGTGCCCGGCGCGGTGGGCGAGCGGCCCGTCCTGGCCCCAGCCGGTCATGCGCGCGTACACCAGCCGCGGGTTGAGGTCGAGGCAGTCGTCCGGGCCGAGTCCGCGCCGCTCCATGGCGCCGGGGCGGAACCCCTCCAGCAGCACGTCGGCGGCGGCGATCAGGCGGCGGGCGGTGGCGACGCCCTCCTCGGTCTTGAGGTCGACGCCGAGGACCGGGCGTCCGGAGGCCATGTGCGGGCGCGGGCACCCGCGCGGACCGCGTCGGCGGTGGCGGGCGGTCCAGCCGGATGACGTCGGCGCCGAGGTCGGCGAGGAGCATCGCGGCCATCGGCCCCGGACCGATACCGGCGAACTCCACGACCCGGATGCCGTTGAGGGGACCCATCGGTAAGCCTCCTGGGAGCACGATTCGAATCTCGTTCGGTTTCTTATTGTGCGGGTCCAGGAGCCAATGCGCCATGCCCCAGCCGCTGGACCGGCCGTCCTGCCCCGGCGGCCTGGCAAAATATGTGGGTGACCCACGCTGAGATACCCGATTCCTCCGCCTGCTCACCCCGGCCGATGTGCGGCGGCTCGCCGACCGTCTGGGCGTTCGGCCGACCAAGACGCTCGGTCAGAACTTCGTCATCGACCACGGGACCGTGCGCCGGATCGTGCGTGTCGCCGAGGTCGGCGCCGACGACGTCGTCCTGGAGGTGGGTCCCGGTCTCGGGTCGCTCACGCTGGCGCTGCTTCCGCACGTCCGCCATGTCACCGCGATCGAGATCGATCCCACACTGGCCGAGGCGCTGCCCACCACGGTGAGCGAGCACGCCCCGGATCTCGCCGACCGGCTGCGCGTCGTCACCGCCGACGCCATGCGCGTCGCGGAGATCCCCGGTCCCGAGCCGACGGCGCTGGTGGCCAACCTCCCCTACAACGTCGCCGTTCCCGTGGTCCTGCACCTGCTGGAACTGCTGCCGTCGTTGCGGCGCGGCCTGGTCATGGTGCAGGCGGAGGTGGCCGACCGGCTCGCCGCGCGGCCCGGGAGCCGCACCTACGGGGTGCCGTCGGCCAAGGCCGCCTGGTACGCGGAGGTCCGGCGCGCGGGCGCCGTCGGCCGCAACGTCTTCTGGCCGGCGCCCAAAGTCGACTCCGGGCTCGTGGAGCTGCGCCGCCGCCCGGCACCCAGCGCGAGCGCGTCCCGAGAGCAGGTGTTCGCGGTCATCGACGCCGCCTTCGCCCAGCGCCGCAAGACGCTGCGGGTGGCCCTGTCTTCCTGGGCCGGCTCCGCACCGGCCGCCGAGGCCGCCCTGCGCGCCGCCGGGGTCGATCCGTCGGCGCGGGGCGAGTCCCTGGACGTAGCGGCGTTCGCCCGCATCGCCGAGCAGGCGCCCCCGCGGCCGGAGAGCTGACCGCCGCCAGCCTGCGGGCGATACCGGAGCCGGCACTGGCCGCTCTGCTCCCGGGGCCGGGCCCGGCGCGCCCGGGTCTCCCGGGCGCTCAGGCGCTCCGCGGGATGTCGTTGACCGGGATCTCCGCCGGTTCGCTCTGCGGCTGACTGCGCAGCACGAGCTGGGCGGAGTCGAGGACGGACTCGTCCTCCACGAAGAAGACCAGCGTTCCCTCGGCAGCGTTGTTGGACTCCACCGGATGCCACAGAGGGGTGTTGGCCTCCGACCCCAGCGGCTTCTCCGCCGCCAGGACCTTGCCGTCGCCGCCCTTCAACTCCTGCCATTCGTGGTTCAGGCTGAGCGTGCGGTTCGACGTGTTCTCCACGAACAGGGTGAACACGCAGTACGTCCCCTTGTCCGGGATGGACCGTTCGCCGGGGTCCGGGGTGCAGGTGTACTCCTGCGCCTTGAACACCATCCTGGCGTCGGCGTCGGCGCCCCGGCTCGGCTGGGTGCGGTCGTCGACGTCGGGATCGCTTCCGGCGGCGTCCTGCTGGGCGCCGGTCTTCTGCTGGTCGCTCGACCCGTCGCCCTGCCCGAACCAGGGCAGTCCGCTGAGCCCATTGAAGCCGAGCATGGTCAGCGCGGTGAACAGCACGAGCACCAGGGCGACCGCGATGACCGCCGTGATCGCGACCCACTTCATCCGCCGCTTCGTCGGCTGCAGTGGGCGATGCGGGGGTGGCGGGACCGGCGGCACGTACGGCTGCGCCTGCGGCCGTACCGGACCCGTCTGGCCGCTGCGCTGCCGGTCCGGCTGCGCCTGCGGGCCGACCGGGGGGATCGGTCCCGTCTGGTTCGGGGCGACCGCGGGAAACTGCCCCGTCTGGTGCACGGGGAACTGCCCGGTCTGGTGGACCGGGGGCTGCTGGGCCACACCCGCCGCCGGGCGCTGCATCTGCTGGCTCTGGTTGGCCGGCGGCATCGGCGCCTGCTGGGGCTGTTGGGCCTGCGGCGCGTGCTGCGCCGGTTGGGGCTGCTGCGCCTGCTGGGGCTGTTGGTGATGCTGGGGGTAGGGGGGTGGGCCATGCCCCGGCGGAGCGGCGGGAGCCGGACCCGGCGGGCGCACACCGGTCATGTTCGGGTGCGGTCCGGGGTGGTGCCCCTGCGGCGGCATGGGCGGCATCGGGGGCAGGTTCGGCCGCCAGGACTGGTGGAGCGCGTGGCTCACCAGTTCGGTGGCGCCGCCGGGGTCGTCCTCTCCGCCGGCGAGCTCCAGCATCAGGTCCTGGGCCTTGGGCCGGCGCTCGGGCTCCTTGGCCAGCGCCTGGCGCACCAGGCGGTCGAGCGGGCTGTCCAGGCTGCCCAGCTGCGGCTCGGCGAACAGCACCCGCTTACCGAGCGTCATGGCGTCGCCGTTCCCGAACGGATGCGTGCCGTTCCCGGCGAACGCCACCAGGCACCCCCAGGCGAAAATGTCCGCCGAGGTGGTGACCTGCTCCTCCAGCAGCTGCTCGGGCGCCATCCACCCCGGACTGCCCATGACGATGCCGGTCTGGGTGTGGTTGGACCGCGTGTCCATCGCCCGCGCGATGCCGAAGTCGATCACCCGCGGGCCGGAGAGGGACAGCAGCACGTTGGCCGGCTTGAGGTCCCGGTGCACCAGCCCCGCCCGGTGGATGGCGGCGAGGGCCGCCGCCACACCCAGCGCGAAGCCGTGCAGGGTGCTGGAGTCGAGCGCCCCGTGCTCGGCGATGTGCTCGGCCAGAGCGGTCCCCGCGATGTACTCGGTGACCATGTACGGCCGGTTCTCGAACGTCCCGTGGTCGACGACCTTGGCGGTGCAGAAGGAGGCGACCCGCCGGGCGTTCTCCATCTCGTCATGGAAACGGGCACGGGTGGCCTCGTCGAAGGCGAGCTCCGGCCGGATCACCTTGATCGCGACCTGGGCACCCTTCTCAGGGGTACGGCCGAGGTAGACCGTCCCCATTCCTCCGCTGCCCAGTCGCCCGGCCAGCACGTATGGACCGATGGTGGCCGGATCCCCGGCGGCCAACGGTTCCAGGTTCTTCGGGAGCCCATCCGACGGCAAGCGATCCTCCCCGACGGTGTCCACACTCCGTCTGGCCCCAAGGTAGCGGGGATTGTGCCCAGATACCCACCCGCGCAGGCCACTGCGCCCGAATCGGGCCGATCGGAACGACCCGACCGGAGGTGGAACCGTGACCGGGACACCCACCTGAAGCGCGTGCGGCACCTGTGGTGACACAACGCCCCGGCCGCACAAGTATCCCTTCGGGGGTTCGTGGGCTCACAGGGGTGGGGGTTCCTTTACGATCTAGGACTCGTGACCGCTAATACCGCCGTGACCGTACGGGTACCCGCGAAGGTGAACCTCCAGCTGGCGGTGGGGCCGGCGCGCGAAGATGGATACCACGATCTGGTCAATGTCTTTCACGCCGTTTCGCTGTTCGACGAGGTTACCGTCAGCGAGGCGCAGCCGCGCGCGGAGCGTGAGTTCGTTCGGCTGAGTGTCGCCGGGGATCTGGGCTCCCACACCGATCTGGTCCCCCTCGACGACACCAATCTGGCCGCGCGTGCCGCGCGCCTCGTCGCACGGCGGGCCACCCATGCCGGCCCGATCGACATGCACCTCAACAAGCGGATCCCGGTGGCCGGGGGCATGGCGGGCGGCAGCGCCGACGCCGCCGCGGCCCTGGTGGCGTGCGACGCGCTCTGGGGCACGGGCCTGTCGGCGGACGCTCTGCTCGCGATGGCCGCCCAACTGGGAAGCGATGTCGCCTTCCCGCTCGTCGGCGCGACGGCGGTGGGAACCGGACGCGGCGAGATGCTCACGCCGGTGGAGAGTGCGGGCCGCTACCAGTGGGTGTTCGCGCTGTCCGACGAGGGCTTGTCGACGGCCGCCGTCTTCGCCGAATACGACCGGTTGCGTCCGGACGCGCCCGAACCGCACGGCGACGAGCGGTTGATGGCCGCGCTCGCCGCGGGCGACGCCCGGCGGCTCGGTGCGGCGCTCAGCAACGACCTGGAGCGCGCGGCCCTGTCCCTGCGCCCGGACCTGGCCGCGACCCTCGACGTCGGACGCGCGGCCGGAGCGGTCGGCGCGATCGTCTCCGGGTCCGGGCCGACCTGCGCCTTCCTGGCCGAGGACGAGGACGGTGCCGAGGCCGTCGCCACGGCCCTGGAGAAGTCCGGCACGTGTGAGCGGACCGTGCGGGCCTACGGCGACGTCGCGGGCGCGACCGTCGTCCGCCACGAGAGCGCCTGAGGCCGCCTCGTAGTGAGGAAGCCGAGGATCTACCCCGGCGGCGTCCACTCCAGCGCTCAGAGCCCTCCCTCGCTGGCGGGCTTGAGGCGCGGCGCCCCCGGACCCTTGGCGGCCAGGGCGTCGTCCTGGTTGTACAGGCCGCACGCCTTGAGGGAGAGGCAGCCGCAGCCGACGCACCCGGAGAGCCGGTCGCGGAGCCGCTGCAGGGCGTCGATCCGGGCGTCGAGTTCTTCCTGCCACTGCTCGGAGAGCCGCGCCCAGTCCCGCACCGTCGGCGTCCGGTTGTCGGGCAGTGTCGCCAGCGCGTCCTGAATCTCGCTCAGGGTCAACCCCACCCGTTGTGCGGCGGAGATGAACGCGAGGCGGCGCAGTGTGCCGCGGTGGTACCGGCGCTGGTTGCCGGACGTCCGCTCGCTGGTGATCAACCCCCGATCCTCGTAGTAGCGGAGAGTGGTGTGCGGGACCCCGCTGCGCTCGGCGAGCTGGCCGATGGTGAGCCGTACCGGTAGGTGGGGCATGTCACATCCTGGTGCGTGGTCGCTTCCCGGTTTCGGGCTTGACCTCTAGTTAGCTTGAAGTCTGAAACTTACGGCATGTCCACGACGACACTCTCCCGGTACGCCGACCTTCCCGCCCTCATCGGGTTGATGACCGGCGACGAAAAGCACCAGGCAGCGTCCGCCTCGACGCTGGACGCCCTGTGGGTCCTCTACGACCGCGTCCTCAACCTCACTCCCGAGACGGTGGACGACCCCGACCGCGACCGCTTCCTGCTCTCCAAGGGCCACGGCCCCTCCGCCTACTACGCCGTCCTGGCGACCAAGGGCTTCATCGACGTCCGCACCCTGCGCAACTGGACCGAGTTCGACTCGCCGCTCGGCTACCACCCCGACCGGGTGCTCGTCCCCGGTGTCGAGGTCGGCAGCGGCTCGCTCGGCCACGGCCTCGGCCTGGCCGTGGGCACCGCCCTCGGCCTGCGTGCCCAGGGCCGCACCAAGCCCCGCGTCTTCGTTCTGGTCGGCGACGGCGAACTCGACGAAGGCAGCAACCACGAGGCCATCGCCGCGGCCGGACGGCTCGGACTGGACGCCATCACCGTCATCGCCATCGACAACCGCTCCGCCACCCACGGGTGGCCCGGCGGCATCGCCGAGCGCTTCAAGGTCGAGGGCTGGGCCGCCCGCACGGTCAGCGGGCGCGACCACGACGCCCTCTACTCCGCCTTCACCACCCCCCACTCCGGCCGCCCGCTCGTGGTGGTCGCCCACGTGAACAAGAAGGGATCGGTTCGGTGACCACCGCCATCGCAGCGCGAAGCGCAACCGCGACCAAACCCAGCACAGAGGAGCAGCTCATCGGCCACCAGCCGATGCGGGACACCTTCGTCGAGGCGGCAAGCGCCGCGCTCGACGCCGATCCCCGACTCGCCGTCGTGCTGGCCGACATCTCCGCCGACCGATTCGCCGACGCCGCCGCCCGCCACCCCGACCGGGTCGTCAACCTCGGGATCCGCGAGCAGCTGATGATCGGCGTGGCCGGGGGGCTGGCGCTCACCGGCATGCGCCCGGTCGTGCACACCTTCGCGCCGTTCCTCATCGAACGCGCCTTCGAGCAGATCAAGCTCGATCTGGGGCATCAGGACGTGGGTGCGGTGCTGGTCAGCAACGGCGGCTCCTACGACGTCCCCTCGGCGGGGCGCACCCACATGGCGCCCGGTGATGTCGCCGTCCTGGATTCCCTCCCCGGCTGGACGGTCCACGTGCCCGGACACGCGACCGAGGCGGCGCGGCTGCTGGAAGACGCGTTCAGGACCGACGAGCGTGTCTACGTCCGGCTGAGCGAACGCGGCAACGCGGCGGCCCGACCGGTCGGGACCGGCCTGGTCACGGTCCGCGCCGGATCGCCCCGCTCCCTGGGCGTCGTCGTCGCGGTCGGCCCGATGCTCGACCGCGTCCTGGCGGCGACGGAGGGCCTCGACGTCACCGTTGCCTATACCGCGACCGTCCGCCCCTTCGACCAGGAGGGACTCAACCGCCTCGTCGCGGCGGCGGGCCAGGCCGACGTGCTGATAGTCGAGCCGTACCTGGAGGGAACCTCCAGCCACGAGATCGCCGCGGCGCTGTCCGACCGGCGGCACCGCCAGCTGTCCCTCGGCGTCAGCCGAGCCGCCGAAGTGCGCGCCTATGGCAATGCCGCCGACCACGACCGCGTGCATGGGCTGGATGTCGAAGGGATCGCGAACGCCGCGCGGGAGTTCTTCCTCGTATGACGCGGAGTGGGGCTGGCGCGTGGTCTGTTGGCCGTCGCCCGGTCCTCACCGTGGGTCCATGAACTGTGCTTGCCCAGGGGGACGACCCCCTTCGACCCCCGGTGGGGCTGGCGTGGTCTGTTGGCCGTCGCCCAGCCTCCACGATGGGTACACGATCCGTACCTGCCCAGGGGGACGACCCCCTTCGACCCCCGGTGGGGCTGGCGTGGTCTGTCCACCATCGCCCAGCCTCCACAATGGGTACACGATCCGTACCTGCCCAGGGGGACGACCCCCTTCGACCCCCGGAGTGGCTGGCGTGGTCTGTCCACCATCGCCCAGCCTCCACAATGGGTACACGATGAATCTCGTCAATCTTCAGGATGTCCGCCTGGCCTACGGGCCGCTCGTCCTCCTCGACAACGTTTCGCTTGGTGTGGAAGAGGGCGACCGGATCGGTGTGGTCGGTCGCAACGGTGGCGGCAAGTCCACACTGGTCTCGGTGATCGCCGCTCTCACCAAGCCCGATTCCGGGCGGGTGATCCACGGGCGCGGTCTGCGCGTCGGATACCTGCACCAACGCGACAGCTACCCCGACTGCACGGTCGGTGAGTTCGTGCTCGGCGAGCTCGCCGAGCACGAATGGGCCGGTGACGCGCGCGTCCGCGATATCTTGCGCGGGCTGCTCAGCGGCTGGGACCTCAGCGGGGCGATGGCCAACCTCTCCGGTGGCGAGCGCCGCCGGGCCACGCTGGCGCGGCTGCTCATCGAGACGCATGACCTGATCATCCTCGACGAGCCCACCAACCACCTCGACATCGAGGCCATCGCCTGGCTGGCCGGGCACATGCGGCAGCGTCGCGAGGCGCTCGTGGTCGTCACCCACGACCGCTGGTTCCTCGACGCGGTCACCACTTCCACGTGGGAGGTCGTCGACGGCCGGGTCGAGCAGTACGAGGGCGGGTACGCCGCCTACGTGCTCACCAAGGCGGAGCGCGAGCGCCGCGCCGCCGTGGCCGAGGAGCGCCGGCAGAACCTCATGCGCAAGGAGCTGGCCTGGCTCAGCCGCGGCGCGAAGGCCCGCACGACCAAGGCGAAGTTCCGGGTGGACGCGGCCAACGAGCTCATCGCCAACGAGCCGCCGCCGCGCGACACCGTGGAACTCGTCCGCTTCGCCAGCTCCCGCCTGGGCAAGACGGTCATCGACACCAAGGACATGACCGTCACTGCCGGGGACACGACGCTGATCGACCGCCTGACGTGGCAGCTCGGCCCGGGAGACCGGATCGGACTCGTCGGTGTGAACGGTTCCGGCAAGACGTCTCTGCTGCGCGCGCTCGCCGGTGAGCGCGGGCTCGACGGGGGCTCCATCCGGCACGGAAAGACAGTGAAGCTCGCGCACCTGTCGCAGGCCCTCAGCGAGCTGGAGCCCGGGCGACGCCCGCTTGAGGCGGTCGAGGAGGTCCGCAAGTACGTCACGATCGGCAAGAAGGAGTTCTCCGCGAGCCAGATGCTGGAGCGCTTCGGCTTCCGGGGCGATCGCCAGTGGACCCCGATCGGGGATCTCTCCGGTGGCGAGCGGCGGCGGCTGCAGCTGCTGCGGCTGTTGATGGACGAGCCGAACGTCGTCCTGCTCGACGAGCCGACCAACGACCTCGACATCGAGACGCTGACCGAGCTGGAGGACCTGCTCGACGGCTGGCCCGGGTCGCTGGTGCTGGTCAGCCACGACCGGTACTTCCTTGAGCGCATCACCGACCGCGTGATGGCGCTGATGGGCGACGGGAAGTTGGTCTTCCTGCCCGGCGGAGTCGACGAGTACCTGGCGCGGCGGGAGGCCACCGCTGACGGAGGAGAGGTGCCCGGCCTCGCGGCCGCGGGGGAGAAGCAGGACGCCGCGGCGTCCGCACCCGCCCCGGGGCTCTCGGCCGCCGAGCGGCGTGCCTCGCAGAAGGAGTTGCAGCGGATCGAGCGGCGGATCAACCGCATCGAGACCCGCGAGGCCGAGCTGCACGACCTCATGGCCCAGGCTGCTGACGACTACACGCGCTTGGCCGAGCTCGACGCCGAACTCAAGAAGCTCGGCGCGGAAAAGGGCGAGCTGGAGGAGTCCTGGCTCCTCGAAGCGGAGAAGCTGGGCGAATAGCCGATGAGTCGAGCGGTCGGGGTGGGGCGACGCCGCACCCCGACCGCTGCCGTGTGTGGAGCGGCCGCCGCCCGGTGGCGGCACGCTCTCCGACGGTCGGGCTAGCGGGCCAGCACGACCTGGTTGAAGACCTCGGCGATCCTTTTGGCCCCGGCCTGGTTGGTGTGGATGTCCGGGCCGCGCTCGGTGTTGCACATCCAGGTGTAGTCGCAGATGTTGCGCACGTTGGACGGCATGCCGGTGTCGCTGTCCGCAGGGACGTCGAAGTTCCCCGAATCGAAGGCCTCGGCCACGTCCGCGACGTCGATGTCCGCCTCGGCGTAGGACGAGCGCAGGACGTCGTTCATCTCCACGAGGACGTCGTTGGCGTACTCGGCGATCTCTCGATGGGACGACTCCTCGGTGTCACCGCTGCCGCTGCTGTCTCCGTCGCTGTCCCCGCTGGTGGTGTCCTCGTCGGTGGCGTCGGCCTCCTCGTCGTCCGCCAGCAGCGCCGCCAGGTACGGGTTGTAGTAGGTCATGCCGACGATCTGCACGTCCGGTCCGGCGGCCGTGCGCAGGCGGACGGCGATCTCCGGGGCCTCCTCCTTCAGCCGGGACAGGCCGTCCTCGACGCACTCCTTGTCGACGCTGGGCACCTCCTCACCGCCGCCCTCGTCGACACAGCCCGTGAAGTTGTTGCCGCCGATGTCGACGGTCACCAGCGCGATCTGCCCCTGGTTGCGTTCCAGGAAGCGTTCGGCGGCGGCCAGCTGGGACTTCTCTGCGTAGCGCTCATCGCACCGCTCGATGCCGCCCTCGGTGAACGTGGTGGTGTCCTCGCCACCGCAGCCCATCTTCCGGTGCTCCAGCGTGGAATCGCTGTCGTAGAGCGTTCGGAAGAGAGCGTCGGTGTAGCTTTCCGAGGTCACGGTCGGTTCGCCGTTGGTATCGGGTTGGACGCCTTCGGCGAGCGAGTCGCCGAGGGAGACGTAGTAGCGCTTGCCGGGCGCTTCGTCGTCGGCTGCCGTGCAGCCCGTCACCAGCAGGGCGGACGCCGCCACGATGGCGGCACTCCAACGGATCTCCACGTGTTCGTTCTCCGCTCACCAGTCAAGATGGGATCGCGCGCCAAGAAAACGCGGCGTCCCGGTGAGAGGACGGACACCGCTTTCGGTGATCAGGATCGCTGATGAGCCGGGGTTTCGTCGAGAGGCACGAGAAGGGATCGCAGGAGTGCGGCGAGGCGTTCACGGTCCGCGTGCAGGATCTCGCCGAGGATCGACTCCTCGTAGCGGAGCAGGTCGGTCAGCGCGGCGTCGACGCGCTCCCGGCCCTCGTCGGAGAGGCGGACCAGCACGCCGCGCTTGTCGTCGGGGTCGGGGCGGCGCGCCACCAGGCCGGCGGCGGCCAGCCGGTCGATGCGATTCGTCATGGTCCCCGAGGTCACGAGCGTGGCGCGGAGCAGCCGACCGGGGCTGAGTTCGTAGGGTGGGCCCGAGCGGCGCAGTTCGGCCAGGACGTCGAACTCCCACGGCTCCAGGTTGTGTTCGGTGAACACGGAGCGCCGGGCGCGATCCAGGTGGCGTGCCAGCCGGGAGACCCGGCTGAGCACCTGCAATGGCTCGACATTGAGGTCCGGGCGCTCGGAGCGCCAAGCCTCGACCAGTCCGTCTACCTCGTCGCGCATACGGACAGCCTATCTCTTGATATCAAGATAGTGCCTGGACTGCAGCGGAAATTCCAGCGGACGGTGCTGTTAGCCGTCCTTGCGCCTGCGCTGCATGACGTCCAGCCGGGGCTTGGTGTCGAGGTTGGACAGGCCGTTCCAGGCCAGGTTCACCAGGTGCGCGGCCACGACCTCGCGTTTGGGCTTGCGGACCTCCAGCCACCACTGGCCGGTCAGCGCCACCATGCCCACGAGGGACTGCGCGTACATCGGCGCGAGCTTGGGGTCGTAGCCGCGCTCGCGGAACTCCTCGGCCAGGATGTGCTCGACCTGCGTGGCGATGTCGCTGATCAGGCTGGCGAAGCTGCCCGTGCCCGAGGCGGCGTGGGAGTCGCGGGCGAGGATGCGGAAGCCCTCGCTGCTCTCCTCGACGTACTGCAGCAGCGCGAGTGCGGCGTTCTCGATCTTGCCGCGCGCGTGCTCGGCCGTCAGGGAGTCGCCCACCATGCCCAGCAGCTTGCGCATCTCACGGTCGACGACGACGGCGTAGATGCCTTCCTTGCCACCGAAGTGCTCGTAGACGACGGGTTTGGAGACGCCCGCCCGCGCGGCGATCTCCTCGATGGAGGTGCCGTCGAAACCGCGTTCGGCGAACAGTTCCCGTCCGATGTCGAGAAGCTGCTCCCGGCGCTCCCTGCCGGTCATGCGCTTCTTCGGCGACCGGGTCTTCTGCTGGCTCACGTCGCGGCTCCCATGATGGCCTCTCACTCTAGCCTCTCCATGCTGGCGCGTTCGGAAGCGAGACGCTCAGGATCGGACCAGCGGACCTGCCTCTGCTCGCCCACCGCCAAGTTTCTCAAAGTTCCGGATCACTCGGCGAGTGATCTGCGTCGGGTACCGACGCAACCGTAACCTACGGGTGCGTAGGGTTGACAAGAGGCGTCGCGCCGTGACCGTGGGCACCGGGAAATGCGCGGGTACCGAGTCCGGGGCTACCGGGGCGGTGCCGCCGCGGCGGCGTCGTGCGCCTCCAGTCGAGCGCTTCCGCGGATATGAGTGTGCTCGGGGTGAGGGGAGCCGCTAAGCTAGGTCCCCGGCGAGCGGGTCCCAGCCGATACATCGGCCGCGTGATGGTGCCGCGGTTCGCCGTTTTCTTCATCCCGGGTGGTCTAATGGCAGGACACAGGCTTTTGGTGCCTTGAGGTGAGGGTTCGAATCCTTCCCCGGGAGCACCCGATCCCGACCCCGCGCCCCAGCGTCGGTCGGAAGCGAATCTCACATGACCGACCTGAGAGGGCGGCCCGTCGGCCCGACCCCCGGTCATCCCCGCATCCTTCTGCCGACCGTGGGTCTTCCCACGTCAGCGCGTCCGTGACCGGCACCTTCGTCGGTATCTGGACGCATGTATCCTTCCCATGTCGGCCGTGGGTCGCGTCTGTTCGCGTGCGCGTCGGGAGTTGTCAGCCCGCCTGACACTGCACGTCGACCTTGCGGGGTAACCGCGTCGAACGCCGATTGCAGATCATTTGCAAGACCAGTTCATCCGCCAGCGACATGAGGAGTCTCCGCCAGTGAGCGTGAGCCGCCCGGCTGCCGTCATCGTCCTCGCGGCGGGCGAGGGCACCCGAATGAAGTCCAGGCTTCCCAAGGTCCTCCACGAGATCTGCGGACGCAGCATGCTGGGACACGTCCTTGCCGCTGCGGACGGGCTCGGTCCGGAGCGCACCATGGTCGTCGTCGGACACGGACGCGAGCAGGTGACGCAGCACCTTAAGGACACCGCCCCCCAGGTGGGCACCGCGCTGCAGGAGCAGCAGAACGGCACCGGCCACGCCGTGCGCATGGCCGTCGAGGAGCTCAAGACGCAGGGCGTCGCCCCGACCGGCACCGTCGTGCTGGCCTACGGCGACACCCCGCTGCTTCGTGCCGAGACCCTGTCCGACCTCGTCGCCGCGCACGAGGCCGCGGGCAACGCCGTCACCGTCCTGTCGGCCAAGGTCCCCGACCCCACCGGCTACGGCAGGGTCGTCCGCGACGCCGAGGGCGCCTTCACCGAGATCGTCGAGCACGCCGACGCCACCGAGGAGCAGCGCGCGGTCGACGAGATCAACTCCGGGATGTACGCGTTCGACGGCGCCCTGCTGGCCGACGTCGTCAACCGCCTCTCCACGGACAACGCCAAGGGCGAGGAGTACATCACCGACGCCGTGGCGATCCTGCGCGGCGACGGCCACCGGGTCGACGCCGCCATCGCCCGCGACTGGGTGGAGATCCAGGGCGTCAACGACCGCGTCCAGCTCGCCGAGGCCCGGCGGCTGCTCAACGACCGCCTCCTCACCGCGCTCATGCGCGAGGGCGTCACCGTCGTGGACCCCGCCACCACCTGGGTGGACGCGGAGGTCCGCGTCGGGCGCGACACCGTCATCGAACCGCAGACCCAGCTCAAGGGCCGTACAACGATCGGCGAGGGCGCGCACGTCGGCCCCGGCGCTCTGCTGACCGACACCACCCTCGGCGACGACGCCGTCGTGTGCCACGCGGTCGCCAACGAGGCCCAGATCGGTGCCGGCGCCAGCGTCGGCCCCTACGCCTACCTGCGCCCCGGCGCCGTACTGGAGGCCACCACCAAGGTCGGAACGTTCGTCGAGGTGAAGAACTCCACCGTCGGCGAGGGCTCCAAGGTGCCGCATCTGACCTACGTCGGCGACGCCGACATCGGCACGGGCGTCAACATCGGCGCGTCCTCCGTGTTCGTCAACTACGACGGGGTCAACAAGCACCGAACCATCATCGGAGACCATGCCCGAACCGGCAGCGACAACATGTTCGTCGCTCCGGTGAAGGTCGGCGACGGCGCCTACACCGGCGCCGGAACCGTGGTCCGCGAAGACGTCCCGCCCGGCGCGCTGGCGGTCTCGGCCGGTTCCCAGCGCAACATCGAAGGATGGGTGCGGCGGAAGCGTCCGGGCACGTCGGCGGCTGAGGCCGCGCGGCGGGCGGACGAGGACGATCAGCGCCGCTAACGGCGAAGACCAGTGTGGGGGATGTAGAAAAGTGACCGGCATCAAGGCCGCGGGTCAGAAAGAGCTGAAGCTGTTCTCCGGGCGTACCCACCCGGAGCTGGCCGAAGAGGTCGCCGAGCAGCTCGGCATCGGTGTCGTCCCGACGAAGTTCCAGGACTTCGCCAACGGTGAGACCTACGTGCGGTACCTGGAGTCGGTGCGCGGCAGTGACGCGTTCGTCCTGCAGTGCCACGCCGATCCGATCAACGAGTCCATCATGGAGCAGCTCATCATGGTGGACGCGCTCAAGCGGGCGTCGGCCAAGCGCATCACCGTGGTGACGCCCTTCCTGGGCTACGCCCGCCAGGACAAGAAGCACCTGGGCCGCGAGCCCATCTCGGCGCGGCTGATGACCGACCTGTTCCGCACCGCCGGTGCGGACCGGCTTATGGCCATCGACCTGCACACCGACCAGATCCAGGGCTTCTTCGACGGCCCGGTGGACCACCTGTTCGCGCTGCCGATCCTGGCCGACTACGTCAAGTCCCGGGTCAGCGGCGTCGAGGCCACGGTGGTCTCGCCGGACGCCGGACGGGTGCGCACCGCCGACCGGTGGGCCGACCGTTTGGGGGCGCCGCTGGCCATCATCCACAAGCGGCGCGACCCGAACGTGGCCAACGAGGTCAAGGTGCACGAGGTCGTCGGCCAGGTGGAGGGCCGCACCTGCATTCTGGTCGACGACATGATCGACACCGCCGGGACGATCGTGAAGGCCGCCGACGCGCTGTTCGAGAACGGCGCGCGGGAGGTCATCGCGGCGGCGACGCACGGTGTGCTGTCCGGCCCGGCCGCGGAGCGCCTGCAGAACTCGCGGATCTCCGAGGTCGTCATCACCAACTCGCTGCCGGTCCCCAAGGAGCGGCAGTTCGAGAAGCTCACGCACCTGTCGATCGCCCCGATGCTGGCCCGTGCCGTCAGCGAGGTCTTCAGCGACGGCTCGGTGGCGAGCCTCTTCGAGAGCTGATCACCGGCTCTGCCGGCTGATTCCTTCACGGCGGGGAGGGGTAGGACTCTCCCCGCCGGGGGCGGACATGTTCGGAGCCGTCGGTACAGCCAGTAGACTTGGCTGAGTTTCCCCGTGCCCGCGGACCCGCTCCGCCGGTGCGGCAGCCCCTTCCTGGGCGGCTGAGGATGTCTACGCACTGCGCGTTTGTCGTAACTAGAAGTCGTTCCCCGTCTCTGCGGGGATGATCCCGAGGAGTTTTGTCGTGTCCGAGGTACGCATCGCTGCCGAGCCGCGCACGGAATTCGGCAAGGGCGCCGCACGTCGCGTCCGCCGCGCGGGTAAGGTGCCGGCCGTCCTCTACGGCCACGGCACCGACCCTCGTCACATCACCCTGCCGGGCCATGACCTGATGCTCGCCCTCAAGACCCCGAACGTGCTGCTGCGCGTCGACGGCATCGAGGGCAAGGACAACCTGGCGCTTCCGAAGAGCGTGCAGCGCGACGCCATCAAGGGCTTCCTTGAGCACGTCGACCTGCTCGTGGTGAAGAAGGGCGAGAAGGTCGCGGTCGAGATCGCGGTCAACCTGACCGGTGACATCGCCCCGGGTGGCGTGCTCACCCAGGAGCTCGTCAACGTCGAGGTCCAGGCCGAGGCCACGCACATCCCGGAGGGCGTGGAGTTCTCCGTCGAGGGCCTTGAGGTGGGCGCCCACGTCACCGCCGGCGACCTGAAGCTTCCGGCCGGTATCGAGCTGCTGACCGACCCCGAGACCCTGATCGTGTCGATCTCCGCCGAGCGCGCCGCCGAGGAGGTCGAGGAGACCGCCGAGGCTGAGCGCGCCGAGGGCGAGGCCACTGGCGAGGTTCCGGCCGAGTCCGGTGAGGCCACCGAGTCCGCCGAGTAGTCGTCCGGCGCGACATCACCTTATTCATGCGTGCGATGCGCGGTCTCCTGCAGCGATGGCGGGGAGACCGCGCGTCTGTGTGCGAACGCGGGTCCGTCGAGCGGGGAGAAGAAGACGACGTGGGCGAGGGCGGCGCCGAGCGCTGGCTGGTGGCAGGCCTGGGCAATCCCGGCCCGAAGTACGCGGGCAACCGGCACAACATCGGCTTCATGGTGGTCGACGCCCTGGCGGAGCGCCGCGGTGAGCGGTGGAAGGCCCACAAGACCCACGCCGAGGTCGCCGAGACCCGTATCGACGGCGTACCCGTGGTGCTGGCCAAGCCCCGGTCCTACATGAACCTGTCCGGGGGACCGGTCGCCGGGCTGAGCGCCTTCTACAAGATCCCCAAGGAGCGGATCGTCGTCGTCCACGACGAACTGGACATCGCCTACGGCGCGCTGAAGCTGAAGCGCGGCGGGGGAGCGGGCGGGCACAACGGTCTGCGGTCGATCACCTCGTCGCTGTCGAGTCCCGACTTCATCCGCGTACGTGCGGGCATCGGCCGCCCGCCGGGCCGCATGGACGCCGCGGCCTACGTCCTCAAGGACTTCTCCTCGGTGGAGCGCAAGGAGCTCGACCTCACCATCGAGCGCGCCGCCGACGCGGTGGAGTGCGTCCTGACCGAGGGCCTGGAGAAGGCCCAGAACGTCTACCACACCGCGTCCTGAATGCACCGTCCCGAGTGTCGGGAATGACGGGATTGTTCACGTAGCGTCACCAGGTCCGGTGCGCGGTGCTCTGCGGCGCGGTACGGCATACGGAGTTACGTACCGTCCACTACCCGGTCTTTGACCGGGTTTTTTCTTGGACCAGTGCAGTCACGTCGCGCGACTTCGCGACTTCGTTTGGCTACTGTTTGGGTGACAGAGCGTATTCCGCTCCTCTGGCTCCGTTCGCCATGGCTTGTCGTGCCATGTCGCTACTCCACAGGGATCCGACTCCTCCGGGGCCAGGGACCGTGTGTAGAGGTCGAGTACAGGGTGGGGGGTCATGACCGTCGTCGACAGGGCAGCGGTCGCCATGGGACGGCGACGTTCCGGACGCGCGTCGTCGACATGGATGCGGTCCTATATCCGGGGCCTGGTCGGAATCGACCTCCTGGCCGCCTCGGTCGCCGGGATGACGGCGCTGCATCTGCGCTTCCACGGGGAGTTCACCGCCCCGACGACCCTGCCCTACCTGCTCTCCTCGGTGCTGCTCCCGCCGCTGTGGGTCCTGGTCGCCGCGGTGGCCGGCGGATACGCGCGCCGGTTCATCGGTGTGGGGACCGAGGAGTTCCGCCGGGTGCTGAGCGGCGGCGTGCTGCTCGTGGCGGCCGTGACGATCACCGCCTACGCCGCCAACATCGATGTGGCGCGCGGCTACGTGCTGGTGGCCCTGCCCGCCATGGTCCTACTCTGCCTGGTGCTGCGCTACGCCTGGCGCAAGCGGCTGCACCGGCGGCGCGGCGGCGGGAAGTGCATGCGCGGCGTTGTGGTGGTCGGCCATCGCGACAGCGTCCGCGACCTCATCGGGCAGTTCCGCCGCGAGCCCTACCACGGCATGGAGGTCGTCGGCGTCTGCCTGCCCGAACACGAATGCGGTTCCCGGGTCGACAGCGTCGACGGCCATCCCGTGCTGGGCGACTTCACCGCGGCGGCCGACGCGGCCGAGGCGGTCGGCGCGGACACCGTCGCCGTGCTGAGCTGCCCGGAGATGGATGGCGCGGAGCTGCGCCGCCTGGCCTGGCGACTGGAGAAGAGCGACACCGACCTCACCGTGGCCCCCGCGCTGATGGAGGTGGCCGGGCCGCGCACCTCGATCCGCGCGGTCGCGGGCCTGCCGCTGCTGCACGTCGAGCACCCCGAGCTGGGCGGGGCGCGCCGGGTGGTCAAGGGCCTGTTCGACCGGGTGGCGGCGGCGTGCGCGCTGGTGCTGCTGGGCCCGCTGTTCGCGGCACTGGTCGTGCTCATCCGCTCGGGCGATCAGGGGCCCGCGCTGTTCCGGCAGACCCGCGTCGGCAAGGACGGGGCCGAGTTCACCCTGTTCAAGTTCCGTACCATGGTTCCCGAGGCGGAGGCGCTCAAGGATGTGCTGCGCCACGCCAACGAGCACGACGGTGTGCTGTTCAAGATGCGCGGTGATCCCCGTGTCACCCCGGTGGGCGGGTGGTTGCGCCGCTACTCCCTCGATGAGCTCCCGCAGTTGATCAACGTGCTGCGCGGGGACATGTCGCTGGTCGGTCCGCGGCCTCCGCTGCCGGAGGAGGTGGCCGAGTACGGCCATGATGTTCGTCGGCGGCTGGTGGTGAAACCGGGTATGACGGGGCTGTGGCAAGTCAGCGGTCGGGCCGACCTCTCGTGGGAGGAATCCGTCCGTCTGGACCTGCGTTACGTGGAAAACTGGTCGCTGACCCTTGATGTGCAGATTCTGTGGAAGACGTGGTCAGCCGTGATCCGTGGGGCGGGAGCATACTGAGTCCGGTGAGCAGCATCCGAAACGATCATGAAGTCGCCCGCGACCTCGCGACCGAGGCGGGACAGCAACTACTACGCCTGCGGGCCCGGCACGGATTCGACGAGCCGGAGGTACTGCGGACGCTCGGCGACCGGACCGCACACGAGTTTCTCTTCTCCTCGCTGGGGCGGTTGCGGCCCAGCGACGCCGTGTTGTCGGAGGAGGGTGTCGACGACCCCGCGCGCCTGCACTCCCGCCGCGTGTGGATCATCGATCCGCTCGACGGCACGCGGGAGTTCGCCGAGGAGAACCGGACCGACTGGGCCGTGCACGTCGCCCTGTGGGAGAACGGCAGGCTGGCGGCCGGTGCCGTGGCGCTCCCCGCCCAGGGCAGCACGCTGTCGACGGTCGACCCGCCGTGGCTGCCGGACCAGCGCCCGGCCGGGCAGCGGCTGCGCATCACCACCAGCCGCACCCGCCCGCCGGAGTTCGTGGAGCGGATGGCCACCTCGCTGGGGGCCGAAGTGGTGCCGATGGGCTCGGCGGGGGCCAAGATCTGCGCGGTCCTGCTGGGCATCGCCGATATCTATGTGCACGCGGGCGGGCAGTTCGAGTGGGACAGTGCCGCGCCCGTGGCGGTCGCGCACGCCGCTGGCCTGCACGCATCCCGGATCGACGGCGCGAAGCTGACCTACAATCAGGTCGACCCGTCCCTACCCGATATCCTTGTATGTCGACCGGAATTGTCGAGTATGTTGTTGGCAAACATCCGCGACGTGGCGGAACGGGATGACGCGGGCCCACACGCGGGAGGCTGATCCACAGCCCCCCGCGTTCGTGAGTCACGCAGAAGCGTGAGGCGGGTTCATGACTCAGGCCGATACGGCGGGGCTCCGGCGGTACCAGCTCTCTCAGCTGGACTACCTGGAGGCCGAAGCGATCTTCATCATGCGCGAGGTGGCCGCGGAGTTCGAGCGGCCGGTTCTGCTCTTCTCAGGCGGCAAGGACTCCATCGTGATGCTCCGCCTCGCCGAGAAGGCGTTCTGGCCCGGACCCGTCCCGTTCCCCGTGATGCACGTGGACACCGGGCACAACTTCCCCGAGGTGATGGAGTTCCGCGACCGCCGTATCGCCCAGGCGGGGGTCCGGCTGGTCGTCGCCTCGGTCCAGGAGCAGATCGACGCCGGGAAGGTCAGTGAGCCCACCGGCCGCTGGGCGAGTCGCAACCGGCTGCAGACCGCCGCGCTCCTGGAGGCCATCGAGGAGAACCGGTTCGACGCCGCGTTCGGCGGGGCCCGACGCGACGAGGAGAAGGCGCGCGCCAAGGAGCGCGTCTTCTCCTTCCGGGACGAGTTCGGTCAGTGGGACCCCAAGGCCCAGCGCCCCGAGCTGTGGAACATCTTCAACACCCGGACGAACATGGGCGAGCACATCCGGGTCTTCCCCATCTCCAACTGGACCGAGCTGGACGTGTGGGGCTACATCGCCCGGGAGGGCCTGGAGCTTCCCCCCATCTACTACGCCCACGAGCGGACCGTCTTCGAGCGTGACGGCGTCCTGCTCGCCGACAGCCCCTTCGTCGCGCGTGACGAGGATGAGGAGCTGTTCCAGGCGACGGTCCGCTACCGCACGGTCGGCGACATGACCTGCACCGGCGCGGTCCGCTCGACCGCCACCGAGGTGGACGAGATCATCATGGAGATCGCCGCGACCCGTATCACGGAGCGCGGCCAGACCCGGGCTGATGACCGTACCAGCGAGGCGGCCATGGAGGACCGCAAGCGCGAGGGCTACTTCTGATCGAGCGCCCGCCCGACGCCCGCCCGCCCGTCGCCCACCGCCACCCACGCAGCGGGCGCTTCGCGCAAGAGGAGTTCACGAGCGGGCGCTTCGCGCAAGTGAAGATTCGCGCGCGGGCGTCGGGCGCGCACCGGAACGCGACCGCGAATCCCCTGAGACCCTTTGGACACGTGCATGAGTACTGACATCCTGCGGTTCGCCACGGCCGGCTCCGTCGACGACGGCAAGAGCACCCTGATCGGCCGGCTGCTCTACGACTCCAAGTCCATCTTCGAAGACCAGCTCGACGCGGTGGAGCGCACCAGCCGCGGCCGCGGCGAGGAGCAGACCAACCTCGCGCTGCTCACCGACGGCCTGCGGGCCGAGCGCGAGCAGGGCATCACCATCGACGTGGCCTACCGCTACTTCGCGACGCCGCGCCGGACGTTCATCATCGCCGACACCCCCGGGCACATCCAGTACACCCGCAACATGGTCACCGGCGCTTCCACGTCGGACCTGGCGATCATCCTGGTCGACGCCCGCAAGGGGCTGCAGGAGCAGAGCCGCAGACACGCGTTCCTCGCCACACTGCTGCAGGTGCCGCACCTGGTGCTGGCGGTCAACAAGATGGACCTCGTCGACTACTCCCAGGAGCGGTTCGAGGAGATCAAGGAGGAGTTCTCGGCGTTCGCGGCCAAGCTGGACGTCGCCGACCTCGCCTTCATCCCCATCTCGGCGCTCAACGGCGACAACGTGGTGGACCGCTCGCCCAACATGGCCTGGTACGACGGCCCCTCGCTGCTGCACCACCTGGAGAACGTGCACATCGCCTCCGACCGCAACCTCATCGACGTGCGGTTCCCGGTGCAGTACGTGGTCCGCCCGCACCGGGCCGACGACGCCGACCTGCACGACTACCGCGGGTACGCGGGCCAGGTGGCCGGTGGCGTGCTCAAGCCGGGCGACGAGGTCATGCACCTTCCCTCCGGGCTGAACAGCCGCATCTCCAGGATCGTCACCGCCGACGGCGACGTCCCCGAGGCGTACCCCCCGATGTCGGTCACGCTCCTGCTCGAGGACGACATCGACATCTCGCGCGGCGACATGATCTGCCGCCCGAACAACCAGCCGTGCGTGTCCCAGGACATCGACGCGATGGTGTGCTGGATGTCGGAGTCCCGGAAGCTGACGCCGCGCTCCAAGCTCGTCCTTAAGCACACCACACGCACGGTAAAGGTCATGGTCCGCGACCTGCTCTACCGGCTGGACATCAACTCGCTCCACCGCGACGAGGACGCCGACGGCCTCAGCCTCAACGAGATCGGCCGGCTGAGCATGCGGTCCACGCAGCCGCTGTTCGCCGACGAGTACAAGCGCAACCGCCTGACCGGCGGCTTCATCCTGATCGACGAGACCACCAACGCCACGGTCGGGGCGGGGATGATCGTCGCCGCCGACTGAGGACAGATGTTCGTGTGCACCCAGTGACGAAAAGGGAAAATTTAGTCGTTTAGTGAGCGAGTGGCTACGCGAAGTAATAGTGTGGGCGATTGTGAAGGGATTTCGCCTGCTCTACGTCGGTGGCATCGGTCGATCCGGGTCCACGCTCATTGAGCGCCTTCTGGGGGAGCTGCCCGAAGTGTGCTCTGTGGGAGAGGTTGTGCACATGTGGCGGCGCAGCCTGGTGGACGACGAGAAGTGCGGCTGCGGCCGCCCCTTCGGGTCGTGCGACTTCTGGCATGAGGTGGGCGTCGAGGCCTTCGGTGGCTGGGACCGGGTCGACGCCCACGAACTGCTCGCGCTGCAGCGCGGGGTGGACCGCACCCGCTACATCCCCTGGTTGATCTGCGGGCGCGCCCCGGCCGCGCTCGCCGCGCGCGTAGAGCGCTACACCGACTTCTATGACCGCCTCTACACGGCGGTCGCCCGCGTCAGTGGCTGCTCCGTGATCGTGGACTCCAGCAAGCACGCCTCCCTCGCGGTGTGCCTGCGCCAACGCTACGCGGACCGGCTGCGGCTGCTGCACGTGGTGCGCGACCCGCGCGCCGTCGCCTACTCCTGGGGCAAGCACATGGTGCGCCCCGACGCCACACCGACCAGCCCCGAGCAGGAGATGGCGCGCTACTCGCCGAGTCGCGCCGCCGTGCAGTGGATGACGCAGAACAGCGTGCTCGCCGAGCTGGCCCGCCGCGGGACGCCGACGATGCGGGTGCGCTACGAGGACTTCGTCGCCGATCCCGCCCGCGAGTTCCGCGCGATCGCCGAGTTCGCCGGCGGCACTGGCGCGACGCCGATCGGCCCCGACGGTGCCGCCCTGCTGTCCCCCGGCCACACGGTCTCGGGCAACCCCCTGCGCTTCAGCACGGGTGCGGTGGCGGTCCGTCCCGACGTGTCCTGGCGCGGCGAGCTCCGGCCGCGCAACCGGATCATGGTGTCGGCGCTGACCTTCCCCGCGCGGCGACGCTTCGGCTACTGAGGAGGCGGCCCCTCCGCGGGCCCGGCGTGGCCGGGACTCCGCCATGTTCGCGGATCGCAGCCGCCACGTTCGCCAATGGCGGCCCTTCCCAAGGTCATGCCCGCGCAACGGCGGGCTAAGGTGCCACGCCCGGATTTCATTACCTTGCGTAATTACACGCGTTCGTCTGGTAGTCAAGTGATGCATGCGCGGAACGTGTGCTTCCGCGTCGATGGAAGGGACGAGAGGTCGGGGCCAGACGAACGACGGCGCGTGAGCGCCCGGTGCGGGGATGGTGGTCGTGAGAGGTCACTTCACACAGCGCCTGTCTCGTGGGTGGAGGTGGAGGGTGAGCGGGGGGAGCGCGCTCGCCGTCCTCGTGATCCTCGCCGCGGCCTGCGGCAACCATGGTGTCCGGGTGATGAGCAGCGCGCTGGTCGCGCCCCAGGCCTCGCCGTCACCGAGCCCGTCGCCGTCACCGGCCCGGTCACCCATGGTGCGGCCCGATGTCCCCTTCCTGCCCCGCCCGCCGCTCCCCTCCCACCCCGACGACCCGGTCCCCCCGTCGCCCGTCCCCAGGCCGCCCTGGGGGCCCGAATGCGAGGTGACCCGGATCCTGGAGACCTCCTGCGGCGTGTGGTGGGGGGCCAGTCCGTGGAAGCGCGACATCCGGCCGCTGGAGGCCGTCACCGGGCGGTCGATGGACATCGTCTACACCTGGCACGGCATCGACCAGTACGAGGTCCCCAGGGACGAGGACATTCGCCTCGTGAAGGAGGGCCGGTTCCTGCACGCCAACATCGAGGCCCGCCTCTTCGAGGAGGAGGGGCGCCCGCCGGTGGAGTACTGGCGGATCATCGAGGGCGAGTTCGACAAGGAGCTGCGGGCGCAGGCCCGCCGGATCTCCCAGTTGGAGGCGCCGTTCTTCCTCACCTTCGACCACGAGGCCGACGCGGGGAAGCGCTACGGCGTGCGGGGCAGCCCGCACGAGTTCGTGCAGGCCTGGCGGCACATCGTCGACCTGTACCGGGAGGCCGGCGCGGACAACGTGATCTACGTGTGGAACGTGACCGGCTGGCCGAAGAACCTCGACCGGCTGCCGGGACTCTGGCCGGGCAACGACTACGTGGACTGGATCAGCTGGGAGGGCTACAACATGACCGGCTGCGAGCTGCATCCGGGCTGGGACCACGTCGTCAGCTTCGAGGAGGCGATCGCCCCCGCCTACAAGTGGGTGCAGAAGGAAGGTCCCAAGCACGGGATCGACCCGGAGAAGCCGGTGATGATCGGGGAGATGGGCACCGTCCCGATCCCGGGCAATCCGCGGGCGACCTATGACTGGTACGCCGAGATCCCGGAGGTGCTGCCGAAGTACGAGCGCGTCCGCGCGGTCAAGCTGTGGGACGGGGTCACCGCACCCACCTGCGACTTCCGGGTGCTGAGCGACCCCCATGCCGCCCGCGGCTTCGCCGTCGCGAGCGGCAGTGACTACGTCAACATCCCCGAAGCGGCGCGCCAGGCGATCGAGGCGGCCTTCGACCTCGTTCTGGACGCCCAGCAGGGCCTCGCGCTGCTGGGGGACTGAGGGCACTGGCGCGCGTTCCAAGGGTCGGGGGAGCGGTGCGGCGGGCGGCCAGGGCCCCGGCGGGCCCGGCCTACACCCCCTTGCCGCGGCGGTGCAGAGTGCGCAGGACCAGCCCGGCCGGAAGCCCGCCCGCGACCGCGAGGGCCAGATAGGCGCGGGCCTCGGCGGGGTGGGCGCGCAGCGTGGTCAGCGCCCACTCCAGGGAGGCGCCGCGCCGCCCCGACGCCGCTTCGGCGAACGCGATCTGCCCGGCGACGCGCGCGAAACCGCGCCGCACCAGCCGGAACTCCGGGTACTGGGCCAGCAGCCAGCGCAGTGCGGTGGAGATGGTCTGCCACCGGCCGCTGAAGTGCGAGTTCCGGTGCCACAGCACCCGCACCCCCTCCTCGGGGATGTTGCGGATGGGGGCGCGCCGCGCCAGCCGCAGCAGCAGCTCATAGTCCTCCCCGTAGGAGCCGGGGATCGTCTCACTGACCGGGCCGCATCCCTTGACCAGCGCCTCGCGCCGGATCAGGAAGGTCGAGGGGTGCAGCTCGGTGAGGCGGGACCGCAGCAGGTCGGCGAAGGTGACGGCGGTGCGGTCGAGGACACGCCGCGCCTCGGTGCGGTCGTAGACGACCCGGATCCCGCAGCAGACCACCTCCGTCTCGGGCTCGGCCAGCAGCACCGCGACCTGGGTGCGCAGCTTTCCGGGCAGCCAGGTGTCGTCGTCGTCGCAGAAGGCGACCAGGTCGGTCCGCGCCGCGAGGATGCCGGTGTTGCGGGCACCGGCCAGCCCCGGGGTGGACGCGTTGGTGAGGACGCGGACGGGCCGGTCGCCGCCGGCGGTGGCCAGCGAGACGTCGGGATCGTCGTGGTCGTAGACCACGACGCTGATGACGCGCCCCGGGTAGTCCTGCGCGGCGATCGAGCGCAGGGTGCGGCGGAGCAGCTCGGGGCGGTCGCGCGTGGGAACCACCACCGTCACGTCGGGCCATCCGCTGTCCCTCGGCGCCTCCTCGGCCGACGGGATCGGCGGCTGGTCGGGTACGGCGGCGGTGAGCAGGTCGATCATGCGTCCCGCCTGCAGGGCGGTGGAGGTGGCGCCGTCCGTGCCCTCCGTGTCGAGCCGGAAGTCCGCGGGCTGGTCGAGGGCCTTGTCCAGGGTGGCGGTGAGCTGCTGCTGGCTGCAGCAGGAGCGGACCAGCCGGGCGCGGTCCAGACGCGCGACGAAGCGCAGCTGGTGGTCGTCGACATGCTCGCCGAGCTCGGGGTCGCGGGCGACGGCGATGGGCAGCCGCCCGGCGCGCCGGGCCTGGGTGATCGTGGCCGGGCCGCCGTGCGTGACGACGGCGGCGGCCTCGCGCATGAGCGCGGCGAGCCGGGTCGGTTCGATGAAGTCGGTGCCCTCCGCGGTCGTGGGGGCGCGGGTGGCGCCGTGCTGCACCAGGACACGGATCTCGGGATGGTCGGCGGCATACGCGTCGAGCCACTCGATGAGTCGCGCGAACGAGTGGTGGTCGGTGCCGACGGTGGCCAGGATGAGCGGCCGGTGGTCGGCGGCGGTCTCGGGGAGTGTCACAGCAGCGGCCCCACGGTGATGGCGGTTGACGGCAGGAAGGTGCGCTGTTCGTCCCATTGGGCGAGGAAGAGCCGGGTGAAGGGACGGCACAGCCGGGTCGTCAGCGTGGGGCGGTCGATGCGGTCGTAGACCTCGATGTAGACGGTCGGGACGCGCAGCAGCCAGGCCAGGACGAAGAAGGGGAGGGCCACGCCCGCTCCCGTGCTGATGACCGTGGACGGGCGGCGGTGGCCGAACGTGCGCACCGCCAGCGCCGTGTTGCGCAGCAGGTTGCCGATGTTCCGCGTGGTGGGGTGGTACGCCCAGGTGACGTCCTCACCTTCGAGCAGGGGAACGGCGTCGGGCGTACGGAACGTGACCCAGGCGCGCTCTCGATCCTCCCACCAGGGACGCAGGGACCATAACTGGGCAAGGTGGCCCCCACTGGATGCGACGAAGAGGATCGGGGCGGTAGGCATGCGGCCATGATGGCACAACAGGGAGTAGTTTTATTATCACTTGGCGTCAGCGTTTTGGAATTCGCGGACGGGGAAACCCCGCGCCTGCCAGGGGCTGGGCGCCCCGCGTCGCCGGCTCCAGGACCCCGCGGAGCCGCCACAGTGTCGGGAGATAGCCCGCGCAGCCGATGCCCAGGGCGACCGTCAGCGAGACCCACCCCGTTCCGAGGGTGGCCGCGCAGGCCAGCGGGACGCCGCCGAACCACACCAGGCAGACGGCCACCGCCATGAGCCAGCGGCGGCTGAAGGGGTGCAAGCCCAGTGCGACCGCGAGCTGGAGGAGCGGCAGCACCTTGCGGACGGCGATCGCCGCCAGCCACCCCGCCGCCGCGCCCACCGCCCCCATGTGCGGGACCAGCACCAGGCAGAGCGCCACATTGGCCGCCAGCGCGAGCAGGTTGTCGACCAGGTTCCAGGCGGTCCGCCCGGCCATGGTCAGCACCAGGTCGCCCATGCCCAGGGCCGCCGCCGTCAGCTGCGCCGCGCAGATGACGGCCAGGACGTCGGCCCCGGCGACGTAGGCGTCGCCGAACAGCCCCATCACCAGCGGGGCGTAGACGATCACCGGCAGGAAGAGCGGCCAGGTCAGGCAGATCAGCCACACCGTGGCCGACTGGTAGAGGGCGGTGGCGCCGCGCCGGTCGTCCACGGCGAGCAGCTCGGCCAGCCGTGGCTGGGCCGCCAGCTGGATGGCCTGCGTGGTGAACTGGCCCACCGCGATGAAGCGCGTCGCCGCGGTGAACACCGCCGCCTCGACCGCGCCCTGCAGCGCGGCGACCAGCACGATGCCGAGCCGCTGATTGCCGAGCTGGGCGATGCTCGCGACCGACCGCGGCAGCGAGAAACCCCAGAACTCCCGGGCGGTCACGCCCTCCCCCCGCCCCGTTGATCTCGGAGATAGTGGGGTATCCGGGCCGGTTTTCTCCCCGATATCCCCGAGATCAACGGAGGAGGGGGCGCGGCTTATGATCGCGCGCAGCCAGACCGCGACCAGGACGGCGGCGGGCAGGTACGGCCCGGCCCACGCGATCGTCAGCAGTCCCACCGAGCCCGTCAGCGCCACACCGCCGACCAGCGCCAGCTGGGCCAGTGGGCGCCCCACCCGGTCCACCAGCGCGGTCGCCCGCATGTCGTGGAAGGCCCGGGTCGCCGCCAGCGCGGCGTCGGTGAACACGGCGAACGGCAGGAACACCGCGAGGATCCGCACGTAGGCCCGGGCGTCCGGGGAGCCGATCAGCGCCGCCACCTCGCCCGCGAACGCGAACATGGCGGCCCCGGCCACGGCCGACACCACCGTGACCGGCCCGAGCGCGAGCCGCAGCACGCGCTTCACCTGCCCGGCCGCGCCCATGGCGCGCAGCCGCGCCACGAAGTACACGATGCCGTTGGAGGTCCCCAGGTTCGCGACCGCCGCGGCGATCAGGAACACCGAGGTGGCGGCGAACAGGATCCCGGCCGTCCGCTGGTCGAAGCCGCGGGTGACGGCGATGACCAGCAGCGTGTTCAGGACGGCCCCAGCCACGGCTCCCACCAGGTTGACGGCCCCGCCCCGCGCTACTCGGCGCAGCAGCGGGTCGGCGGCCCCGCCGGTCTCCTCGCGGCTCACGCGCGCCACGAGGGGGTGCGGCCCCACCAGACGGCGAGCTGTTCGTCGGCCTTGGCGAAGTAGTCGGTCAGCCGTCGGCGCAGCGACTCGGGCATCTCGGCGCGGGGGCGGGCGTTGTGGCGGTCGAACCGGACCCCGTGGGCGTGCGGGATCCCCAGGAAGCGCTCGACCTCGGCGAACAGCGGCTCCGGGGTGGCGAAGAAGTCCTCACTCTCCATGACGTGCATGCGGTCGCGGCCCAACTGTTCCTCCAGTCGCAGCAGCTGCTGGGCGTAGCGTCCGCGGGCCAGATAGGCGTGGTGCTGGTGGGAGTGGGAGTAGGCGGTGGGATCGGCGCGGAGCCGGGCCTCCTCGCCGGCGAGGCGCTCCTCCTCCAGGGCCACCGCCCGCTCGAACGTCTCGGACTCGAACCCGCGGGCCCGCTCGTGGCTGTGCGCGGAGTAGGCGCGCTCCACCGGGTCGCGGAGCAGCACGATGACCTTGACGCCGGGCAGGTCGCGCGCGATGCGCTCGGCGGCCAGCGGGTGGAACAGGTAGTAGGGGCTGGACTCGCCCACCTCGACCCGCGGGCGGTCACCGCGCGCCCGGGTGGCTCCCCGGGTCGGGAAGTGCCCCCGGTACCAGTCCCCTCCACGCTCATAGGCGGTGTCGAAGTAGTGCACACCCTTGCGCAGTACCGGACCGACCACGTGCGGGTGCTGCGCCAACGCCTTGAACAGGGATGTGGTCCCGCAGCGCTGAGCACCGACGATGAGGAAGGTGGGCAGCACGCGGGTCCGCCGGGTGGCCTGGCCGAACATGCCCCAGGTGGAGCGGACGGTCCGCTTCAGTGTGTCGGGCACGTGGCGCGTGGCGGATGAGATCGTAACCAAGAAACCAATCCTTCACAGAAAGTAATCGATTGAGTGCGAGCGGCACCGCCGTCAGGGCGCGGTGCGGGCGCGTCAGGCGGCGCCATGCGCCCGCTGAGTGGGTGCCGGGATTCTCCTATGCGAAGCGCCCGCTGAGTGGGTGGTGGCGGGAACCTCCTGCGCGAAGCGCCCGCTGAGTGGGTGGTGGTGGGTGACGGGCGGGCTAGCTGACCCTCCGCGCCTCCAGTGCCTCCTGTACGGCGCGTTCCCCCAGCCCGGAGAGGACCGGGAGCAGCCAGTCGTCCACCGCGGCCAGCCGCCCGCCGGCTTCCAGTTGCCGATCGTGCAGGTAGCGGGTGGCCAGGTCGATGAGATAGAGGGCCATAACGGTGGAGACCGTCTCCGGGCGGAGCCCGGCACCGGCGATCAGGGGATCGCGCAGCAGCCGGGCGCCGCTGTCGAGCCAGCGCTGCACCCCCTGGTGGGTGCCGACTTGCACGCACTCGTTCAGCTCGTAGTGCAGCGCGTCGAAGCCCAGCGGGGCGTCGAACGCCAGCCGCTCCCAGTCCCACACGAACGCGCGGCGCGGAGTGCTGGCGACGTTCCACCGGGTCAGGTCGCCGTGCCAGGCGCCGAACGGGAGCGGTACGTCGGGCAGCCGGTCGAAGGCGTCACGCAGTGCGTGGGCCTCGGGGCGCTCGCCGAGGGTGGCGATCCGGTTGACCAGGGTCCGGTGGTACGGGCTGGCGAACAGCCGGATCTCGCGGACCGTCTCCAGGTCGCAGATCTGCAGCACGCAGCGAAGGAGTTGGCGCCGCGTGGGCCGGTCGGTCTGATCACCGACAGGCAGCGCCTCCTGCACCAGCATCGGGTGGCCGTTCCACTCCCCGGCGTGGATGAGCCGGGGGACGGTGATGTCCCGCAGGCGGGCCTCGGCGAGGCGCCGCAGTGCGTCGGTCTCGGCCCGGACCAGCCGCGAGGTCAGGTCGTTGACCCCGATTTTGGCGTAGCCGATGGTGCGCCCGGCCGGAGTGAGCAGGAGGAGGACGGGCTTGCGGTTGGCGCGCGGCGGACCGATGTGGATGGCGATGACGACATCGCGGTCCAGCGCGGTGGCGAGCGCGTGCTCGATGGTGCGGCCCGATCCCACGTGCAGCCGGTCGCGTAGCAGCAGAGGGGCCAGTCCGCTGGAGAACGCCGTCGTGAGCAGGGCGGTGCGCACGCGCGCGGTGAAGGAGTGGCGCTGGGCGAAGGCGGAGATCCCGCGGGCCGCCGCGTAGCGGTTGGTGACCGGGAGGATGACCCGGGGATTGTGCGCCGAGGGGACCGGGAGGTATTCGCGCACCTCGGCCTCACGGGGCCGAGGCACGGGTTCCCTGGATGGTGGGGTGGTATCCGTCCCGCGTCCGAGGAGCCCGCCGCACGGCCACAGAACCTCGGCCAGGTCGGTCAGATAGGTGGTTTCGCCGTTCATGCCGTCTCACCCCCCACCGTCGCGGCAGGCGCGGCACCCGCGTCCGTGGCCCGCCGCCACAGAAGAGCGGCGGCGATCATGCTGATGGCCAGGGGCGCCGCAAGCGCGACATAAAAGAACATGTACCAGAAAAGCAACAGAATCGTCAGTAGTGCACCCGACCCAATCAGGGAGTCGTCACGTCGGTACCGCCACGCCGTCCGCGCGAAGAACCCGAGAAACAGGGCGGTTCCGACCCATCCGGAGGTGATCAGCAGGAGCCAGAACTGGCCATTGTTTCCAATGGTGTGGTTGCCGCACGCCGGGCACTCGGGTGACTTGCCGATGGCGATGGACTGGGCGCTGCCGATCATGTCCCGGGTGGTGCCCCAGCCCAGGATCGGGGAGGCGTTGGCGGCCTCCCGCGCGGCGGCGCTCGTGGTCGCCCGGCCGCTGTTGCTATGCGGATTGTCGGCCCGCGCCAGCAGGGTGGACATCAGCGGCGACACCATGACCGCCGCCATCACCGCGGCGATCAGCAGCACGGAGGTGGCCACCACCGCCAGTCGGCCCCGGCGGGCCAGTTGCACCAGCGCGAACACCACCGACAGCAGCAGCCCGGCCCACATGGCGCGGTTGAGCGAGGTCACGACCGGTGCCACCGCGACCGCGACGGCCGCCGCACCGATCCACCGCCGTGCCCCCGCCCCGTGCCACACCCAGCCGATGATCAGCCAGATCAGCAGCAGGGAGAGCATGTAGCCCCAGGTGTTGGTGAACTCCCACGGCGCCTTCGGGCGCGCGGTCGCGTACCCCAGGACGTCCATGATCTGCGCCGCCTGCGGATGCACGAGCGCCTGCACGTAGGCGTCGGAGGCGATCGAGGCGGGCAGCGCCATCTCCAGCGGCGAGGTGAACTCGAAGGAGGGCGCGAACATGCCGAGCAGCCCGCCGGCGATGGTGGCCAGGCACAGCCACCCCAGCACGCGCGCCACCACGACGTCCGGAAGCTCCCGGCGGGACAGGTTGCCGACGTAGAGCAGGAGCACCGTGAGGGCCAGGTAGTTGAGGACCCGGGCGAGCGCACCGAGCGGCCCCCCGCTGTCGGCCAGTGTGCCCGGCGGGGTCAGCCCGATGAGCGCGAGCCCGGCGATCGCCCACAGCAGGAAGAGCGCCCAGAGCCCGAAGCCCGGCGGCAGCCGCAGCCCCGGGCCCTGGTGGCGTCGGACCAGCTCGGCGGCCATGGGCAGGGCGAAGAGCCAGAAGGCGAACGGCCCGATTCCCAGGGCCCACCACAGCGGGTATCCGGCGATCAGCCAGATGAACGGCCATCCCGTGGTCCGCACGATCGTTTTCCGCTCGCCCGGAGCCCGGGCGCCGTCCGCAGCGCGCGCCAACGGCGCGCCCCCGGCCGCCATCACTGCCGCAGGGAGGGCGCCGCGGAGGACAGGTCGTCGGCGGACGTGCCTTCTGGCGCGCCGCCCACCGAGGCGTCCGCCGATGGGTCGGGCTTGGTCGCCGCGGGGTTCGTGGCCGAGACGCTGTCCGGCCGCTGCGCGGGCACGGTGACCAGGCCGGGGACGTCGGCACCGGTGGCGTCGAAGCGGTCGAGCGCCGCCGCGAGTTCGGGGCCGGGGGTCCGTCCCAGCTCCAGCACCGGGAGCACCAGGTCGCAGACGCCGGCCATGGCCTGCGCGTCGGCCCGCTCCGACATCGGCGCGGAGGCGACCACGACGTACCGGGTGCCGCCGCGAACGCTCCGCAGCAGGTAGGCCATGGCCCCGCACTGGAGCAGCCCGGCGGCGTCGCACTCGCCGAAGCGCAGGACCCGCAGGCCGGGGATCCCGGCGGGGCGGTAGGCCAGGCGGGCCGGGTCGGCCCCGGTGGTCAACACCTCGGCGAGCCCGGGGCCCGGTGGGAGTTCGAGCAGTGCGCCGACGGCCGTGTCGTCGGGGTCGGCGCAGATCAGCAGCACGTCGGTGTCGATGCGGGCGAGCGCGGCGGCGAGGTTGACGGCGACGATCGCTCCGGAGGGTCCGGAGGAGACGCCGGGCACCAGCACCACGCGTCCGCCTTCGCCCGACCGGGCGCCGAGGGTGTGGGCGAGGCCGTTGACGCGCTGTCCGGCGGGCTCGGTGGCGGAGAGCAGTCCGGTGGGGCCGCTGCCGGCGCCGCCGGGCCCGTCCTCGGCGATGTCGAGCAGTACCGGGGTCGACGTGCACCGCCGCAGCTCGCGCGTGCTGTGCAGGCGGCGGTCGCGGCGCTCGCGGACGTAGGCCGCGGTCAGTCCGGCCATCAGACCCAGCATCAGCCCGCTGACCAGCCACAGCAGCGAGCTGGGGGCCGCGGCGGACTCGGGCTTGGCGGCGGGGCTGATGACCTGCCCGGGCGTCAACGACGCCCGCAGGGCACTGAGCGGGTTGATCTCGCTGTTCAGATCGGTGATCTCACGCTGCACCGACTGGCTTTCGGCGCGAGTACGGGAGTCGTCCTCCCCGTCGCTCGTGCTTTCCGCGAGCTTGTCCAACTTCTCGGCACGGTCCTTGACCTCGGCCCGCAGTGAGGCGAGGCGGCCGTCGATCCGGTCGATCGCCTCGTTTCGGCGGTAGGCGAGGTAGGCATCGGCGAACGCCGCGGACCCGGTACGCGCCGCCTCGGGCGAACCGGCGGCATATCCGATGTCCAGCACGCTGCTGTTCGGCGGCACGGTGACCTGGACACGCTGCCGGAGCCGCGCGGGGTCCTCATCGGTCCCCAGCACCTTGGCCGCCACGCCCGCCACCCGAACCGAGCGCACGATCTGCGCCTCGGTGTCGAGATTGACCTCCCCATCGGTGCGCCCGCCGCGCCGGTCCGTCAACTCGGCCAGCCCCGAGGGGCGGACCTGGACCGATGTGGTCGCCATATAGGTCTTCGGAGCGAGAACGACGGCGATAGCGGCCAGCACCACCCCCGCGAGGGCGGCCGCCACCACAACGCGCCATTGACGGCGCAGCATGGCCAGGTAATCGCTGAGCTCCGGTTCGGAAGCGGCGGTCTGCATGCGGGTACGAATCCTTTCAGCGGCTCCACGTTAGGTAAATAAATATGTACCAACAGTAGTCGCTGAGGGACTGCCAAACGGTGACCTGAACGGGAGATTTCCGCACCGCTGCAAAGCTTTACGTTCGACACGCCCGGTCGGGAGGCGCACCACCACCGGTGATCACGGGAACCCCTCGGACAAGCCGGGCGAACTCAGAGGATTCCCGTGATCACCTGCGCGATGGACGGATCACGGCGTGGTGGCCGGCTCCTTCTGCTTGTTCGGCTCGAACAGTGCCTCTACCAGCTCGGTGCACCACTGGAGCAGTTCCAGGTCGCGCAGTTGGCGGCCACCGATTCCGCCCGCCTTGGGGACCGGGACCAGGAGGGTCTTGGCGGGTTCCTTGTAGACGGCCTTGGGGTACAGCCGCCGCAGGCGCAGCTGCTGGGACTCGCGTAGCTCCACCGGGCTGAAGCGGATCTGGGTGCCCTGCAGGACGACGTCGCTCAGGCCCGCGCGCTTGGCCAGCACCCGGAAGCGGGCCACGCTGAGGAGGTTGTCCACCGGCTGCGGCGGTGCGCCGAAGCGGTCGGTGAGTTCCTCGCGGGCCGCGGCGATGTCGTCGTTGCCGGTGACGCCCGCGATCCGCTTGTAGGACTGCAGCCGCAGCCGCTCGCCCGGCACGTAGTCGTGGGGGATGTGCGCGTCGATGGGGAGCTCGACCTTGGTCTCCGCCTCAACCTCGGCCGCGCCTTCGCCGCCCTTCAGTTCGCGGACGGCCTCGCCGACCATGCGGACGTACAGGTCGAACCCGACCCCGGCGATGCTGCCGGACTGCTCGGCGCCGAGGATGTTGCCCGCGCCGCGGATCTCCAGGTCCTTCATGGCCACGTACATGCCCGCACCGGTCTCGGTGTGCTGGGCGACCGTGGTCAGCCGCTCGTGGGCGGTCTCGGTCAGCGGCTTCTCCGGCGGGTACAGGAAGTAGGCGTAGGCCCGCTCCCGGCCGCGGCCCACGCGGCCGCGCAGCTGGTGCAGCTGTGACAGGCCGTAGGTGTCGGCGCGGTCGACGATCAGCGTGTTGGCGTTGGGGACGTCGAGCCCGGACTCCACGATCGTGGTGGAGACCAGGACGTCGAAGTTCTTCTCCCAGAAGTCGACCATGACCTTTTCGAGCTGCTGCTCGTTCATCTGCCCATGCGCGTAGGCCACCCGCGCCTCGGGCACGAGTCTGCTCAGGGTCGCGGCGACCTTCTCGATCGAGGCCACCCGGTTGTGCACGAAGAACACCTGGCCGTCGCGCATCAGCTCGCGGCGGATGGCGGCGGCGATCTGCTTCTCCTCGTAGGGGCCGACGAACGTCAGCACCGGGTGCCGCTCCTCGGGCGGGGTGAGGATGGTGGTCATCTCCCGGATGCCGGTGAGCCCCATCTCCAGGGTCCGCGGGATCGGGGTCGCCGACATCGCGAGCACGTCGACCTGGGTGCGCAGCCGCTTCAGCGCCTCCTTGTGCTCCACACCGAAGCGCTGCTCCTCGTCGATGATGATCAGGCCCAGGCTCTTGAACTTCGTCTCGTTCGACAGCAGCCGGTGCGTGCCGATGACGACGTCGATCTCGCCCGTGCGCAGCCCCTCGCGGGTCGCCTCGACCTCGCCGTCGGTCTGGAACCGCGACAGCGGCTTCACGGTGATCGGGAAGGACGCGTAGCGCTCGGAGAACGTCGACATGTGCTGCTGCACCAGCAGGGTGGTCGGCACGAGCACCGCCACCTGCTTGCCGTCCTGCACCGCCTTGAACGCGGCGCGCACCGCGACCTCGGTCTTGCCGTAACCCACGTCGCCGCAGATCAGCCGGTCCATCGGGACCGGCTTGGCCATGTCGCGCTTGACCTCCTCGATGGCGGCCAGCTGGTCGGGCGTCTCCACATAGGGGAACGCGTCCTCCAGCTCCCGCTGCCACGGGGTGTCCGGGCCGAACGGGTGGCCGGGTGACGCCTGCCGGGCCGAGTACAGCCGGATCAGGTCGCCGGCGATCTCCCGGACGACCTTGCGCGCCCGGCTCTTCGTCTTCGACCAGTCGGCGCCGCCCATCTTGGACAGCGTCGGCGACTCGCCACCCACATACCGGGTGACCTCGTCGAGCTGGTCGGTGGGGACGAACAGGCGGTCGCCGGGCTGGCCGCGCTTGGTCGCCGCGTACTCGATGACGAGGTACTCGCGGGTGGCGCCCTGGATGTTGCGGCTGACCATCTCGATGTAGCGGCCCACGCCGTGCTGCTCGTGCACCACGTAGTCGCCCGGCTTGAGCTGGAGCGGGTCGACCGTGCCGCGGCGGCGGCTGGGCATGCGGCGCATGTCGCGGGTCGAGGACTTCTGCCCCACGAGGTCGGTCTCGGTCAGCACGACCAGGCGCACCGACCTCCACACGAAGCCGTGCTCGATCAGCCCGGTGGTGACCGTCGCGATCGCGGGGTCGGGCGCCGAGTCCACGCCCGGGCTCAGCCGCGCGCCGAGTCCGGCGTCCTTCAACATGTCGACCAGGCGCTCGGCCGGGCCGTGGCCCGGTGTGAGGAGGACGACGCGCCACTCGTCGTGCAGCCACGACTTCACATCGGCCAGCGCCCGCTCGGTGTCACCGCGGTAGGCGTCGGCCGCGGCGGCGCCGAGCGTCACGGACGCCTCGGCGCCCTCCTCCTCGGCGACGTCGCCGGAACCGAAGGGGCTCAGCGTCCACCACGGAAGTCCGCGCGCCTCGGCGTCGGAGCGCAGCTGGGCGATGGACTTGTAGGCGGAGGCGCCCAGGTCGATGGGGGCCTCGCCGCCGGAGGCGGCGTTGATCCACGAGGCGTCCAGGAACTCCTTGCTGGTCGCCTCCAGCTCGACGGACCGGGTGCGGATGCGCTCGGGGTCGCAGCCGACGATGTGGGTGCCCTCGGGCAGGTAGGCGAAGAGCGGTTCCATCCGGTCGGCGAGCACCGGCGCGAACGCCTCCATGCCCTCCACCGAGATGCCGTCGGCCAGCTTGTCCAGCACATCGGCGAGCGACGGGTGCTCCTCGGCGAGCGCCCTGGCACGCTCCCGCACCCGCGGGGTCAGCAGCAGCTCGCGGCAGGGCGGGGCGAACAGCCCCGACGCGGCGTCCACGCCGCTCTTGGCCTGCTCGCCGCCGATGGAGCGCTGGTCGGCGACCTGGAAGTAGCGGATCTCCTCGACCTCGTCGCCCCAGAACTCCAGCCGCAGCGGGTGCTCCTCAGTGGGCGGAAAGACGTCGAGGATGCCGCCGCGAACAGCGATGTCGCCGCGCTTCTCCACCAGGTCGACGCGGGCGTACCCGGCGTCGACGAGCGAGGCCACGACGTCCTCCAGGGCGACCTCGTCACCCGGGCGGATGCGCACCGGCGTGAGGTCGCCGAGCCCCGCCACCAGCGGCTGCAGGACACTGCGGATCGGCGCGACGACGACGCGCAGGGGAGCGGTCAGCGGGTCGGCCGGGTCGGGGTGGGCGAGGCGGCGCAGCACGGCGAGCCGCTGCCCGACCGTGTCGGAGCGCGGCGAGAGCCGTTCGTGCGGCAGTGTCTCCCAGGCCGGGAAGAGCGCGACGGTGTTCTCCGGCAGCAGCGACCCCAGCGCGTCGGTCAGGTCCGCGGCCTCCCGCTCGGTGGCGGTGATGGCGAGGATCGGACGGTCGGCGCCCACTGGGGCGTCGGCCGCCAGCGCGGACACCAGGAACGGGCGCAGAGCCGGGGGCGCGACGAGGTCGAGACGGGGGTCGTGACCGCTGCGCGCGGTCGCGATCGTTTGCTTGAGCGCCGGGTCGTCGGCGACGACGGCGAGAAGTCCAGAGAGGCTCATATCACCAAAAGGGGCGTGTGACAGTGGGACCGATCAGTGCGGTGGATCGCAACACGCACGGCTGCGCTCCCCATTCGCTCACGAGACAGGGTTCCCCGGTGCCAAGAGTACGCGTCGCGCCGCACCCGTGGCGCCCGGAAGGTACCGGACTGGATCGATCTGTCGGGTCGGCGCACGTGTAGCCGGACTCGTGCGGAAGAACATCGGAGATCACCTCGCGTAACACTCCAGGAGACCGGGGTGTTCCCGGGGGCGCGCCCGTGTCCGGAGCACCCCGCGGCATACGCTGGACCTCGACAGGACCGAGAGAACGCGAGCCGGACGAGCGGAGGTCGGGTTGGACGCCAACCAGTTGGACGCCGACCAGCAGGGGCAGGGCCAACAGGACACGGCGCCGGTGTTCACCCCGGACCCGGTGACGCTGGCCCACCTGGAGCTGATCCTCAACGGCGGTTATCCCCTGCCCGGCTTCATGACCTCGGAGGAAGCCGCGTCCACGATCAAGCACGGGCGACTGCCCGACGGGACACCCTGGCCGGTTCCGGTCACCCTTCCCGTGCCCGACACACTCGCCGACGCCGAGCGGCTGGTCCTCGCCGACCCCGAGGGTGCCCCGCTGGCCGAACTCGACGTCAGCGAGCGCTGGTGGTGTGACGACAGCGACCGCGACCACGAGCACGGCCACCGGCTGGCCGGTGAGGTGCGCTTCGCCCGGCCGCCGATGTACGGGGTCCTGCGCCACCTGCGGATGGCCCCGGCCGAGATCCGCGGCCAGCGTGCGATCGGAGGGTTCGCCGACCGCCCTCTGCTGGCCGTGCTGGCCGACCGGCCGCTGCACCACCGCTCCCTGCACCAGATCCGCGCCGCCGCCGAGGAGGCCGTCGAGGAGGGCCGCGCCGAGGTCCTGGTGATCATCAATACTCCGCTCGACGACGAGGGGCTGACCGCGGCGATCCTCGCCGCCGAGCCGCTGCTGCCGCCGCGGACCAGGTTCGTGGTGACCACCCTGCCCACGCGCGGCGGTGCCCATACGCTGCCGACCGGCCGCTATGACCTGCTCGCCGCGCACGTGGCGCGCGCGTATGACGCCACCCACCTGCTCATCGACCGCGCCCCGGGGACTCCGGCGCCCTCGGAAGAGGACCGGGGCCCCGCGCCGATCCCGATTCTCCCGGGCGCGGAGTGGCGCTACGACACGCGTGAGGAACTGTGGCGCCACGCCGACCAGGTGGCACCCGACCGCGCCGAAACCGAGCCCGGAGACGCCGAGGTTGAGGAGATGCTCGCGCGCGGCCGGGAGCTGCCCTCCTGGTTCACCCCGGCCCGGGTGGCCGCCGAGCTCCACCGGCTCCGCCCGGCGCGGACCCGGCGCGGCCTCACCCTGTTCTTCACCGGCCTGTCGGGGTCGGGCAAGTCCACGATCGCGCGCGGTGTGGCCGAGGGGGTGCGCCGCGCGGGACGGAGCGTGACCCTGCTCGACGGCGATGTCGTCCGGCGGATGCTCTCGGCCGGGCTCACCTTCTCCCGCGAGGACCGCGACCTCAACATCCGCCGCATCGGCTATGTCGCCGCCGAGATCACCCGGCACGGCGGCGTGGCGATCTGCGCCCCCATCGCTCCCTATGCCGCCACGCGCGCCCAGGTGCGCGCCATGGTGGAGGAGAACGGCGACTTCTTCCTCGTGCACGTCGCCACCCCGTTGGAGGTGTGCGAGGCGCGCGACCGCAAGGGGCTGTACGCGAAGGCCCGCGCGGGGGAGATTCCGGAGTTCACCGGCGTGTCCGACCCTTACGAGGAGCCGACCGACGCCGAGCTGGTGCTGGACACCCAGGACACCACCGAGGGGGAGTCCGTGGCCGAGGTGCTCGCGGCACTCCGCTCCGGCGGCTGGCTGCCCGACCACAACTGACCGCGCAGGAAAGAGCATCGACCGCATGAGCGACGCGTCCACCACAGACAACGCGGACAACAGTCCGACGGCCCCCGTCACCGGCCACCGTCTCCTCGCCCTCGTCGAGGTCATGGACACGCTGCGCCGCGAATGCCCGTGGGACTCCCGGCAGACCCACGAGTCGCTGGCCAAGTATCTGCTCCAGGAGGCCTACGAGACGCTGGAGACGATCGAGGAGGGCGACTACGGCACGCTCCGCGAGGAGCTCGGGGACGTGCTGCTTCAGGTGCTCTTCCACGCGCGGATCGCCCAGGAGCGCGGCGCGGACGGATGGACGGTCGACGACGTCGCCGACGCCATCATCGACAAGCTCACCCGGCGCCACCCGCACGTCTTCGGTGGAACCGAGGTCGAGGGTGTGGACGACGTCCGCGCCAACTGGGAGACGATCAAGGCCGCCGAGCGCGCCCGCAAGGGCGACCCCGAGGCCTCGATCCTGGAGGGCGTCCCCTTCGGCCAGCCGGCCGCGCTGCTCGCCTATGAGCTGCAGAAGCGGGCGGTGCGCAACGGGCTGCCCGAGGACCTCATCACCGACGACGGGGACGCGGGCGGCGGCCTGTTCGCCGGGGTCGACGCGGAACGCCGGCGGGAGGCCGACCCGGAGATCGACCTGCGCGCCGCGGGCCGCCGGTTCGATCAGCGGGTCCGCGCGGCGGAGGCCAAGGCCCGCGCCGACGGCCACGACCCCCGCGCGCTCACCCCTGAGCAGTGGCGCGCGTATTGGGGTGCGGAGCGGCCGGGGGAGTGACGTCCGCGCCATCCGCGCTCCCCGCGTCCCCTTGCTCCCCCTCTGCCTGATCTCCCTCTGCCTCGTCGTCGGATCGCGTCGCCGCGTGCACCGGGAGCTGGATGACCTCGGTGGCGTCCTCCAGCTGGGCGTGCGCCTTCCCCGTCGGGGGCGGACGGCGGGCGCTGTCACTCAGGCGCAACCACAGCCCGATCATGATCCAGCTCGACACCAGCGACGACCCGCCCGCCGCGAGGAAGGGCGTGGTCATCCCGGTCAGCGGGATGATCTGGGTGACCCCGCCCAGCACCACGAACACCTGGAAGGCGAGCAAGAACGCGAAACCGGTGGCCATCAGCTTCACGAAGATCTCGCGGGAGGCGAGCGCGATCCTGAAGCCGCGCTCGGCGAGCAGCAGAAGCAGGATCACCACGGCCATCAGCCCGGTGAGCCCGAGCTTTTCGCCGATGGAGACGAGGATGAAGTCGCTGTCGGCGGCGAAGATCTCCGCTGCCCGGCCGCCGGAGAAGCCGGTGCCGAACAGTCCGCCGTCGGCCAGCGCGAACATGCCCTGCACCAGCTGGTAGCTGCCGCCGTCGGCGTGGTAGACGTGCGGTTCGAACGGGTTCAGCCAGATGACGACGCGCTGGCGCACGTGGACGAACATTGCCCAGGCGACCGTCGCCCCGGCCGAGAACATCAGCAGCCCGATGCCGACCCAGGACTTGCGCCCGGTCGCCGTATAGAGGATGGCCAGGAAGACGCTGAACAGGAGCAGTGAGGCACCGAGGTCCTTGGTGCCCACCAGCAGCAGGATGGCGAACCCCCAGGCGACCGTCATCGGGCCCAGGTCGCGCATGCGCGGGAGGCTGAAGACCTTCACGCCGCGTACGCGCAGCTGGCGGGCGGCCGTCGACAGCACGTCGCGCTTCATGCCCAGGTAGGCGGCGAGGAAGACGACCAGCAGGAGCTTGGCGAACTCGGAGGGCTGGACGGTGAAGCCGCGCATCCCGATCCACCGGTGGGCGCCGTAGGCGTCGATGCCGATCACCGGTATCATCGGCAGTGCGAGCAGCACCAGCCCGGCGACCGCCATGAGGTAGGGATAGCGCTGCAGCCTGCGCGGCTCCCGGATCGCGAGGAGCACCACCAGGCACCCCACTATCCCGAGTACGGACCACATGAGCTGCTTGCCCGCCTCGGACTGGGTGGGTCCGCCGATGCGGTGCAGCCCCCAGATAACGGTCAGCCCGAGACCGTTGAGCGCGGCGGCCAGCGGCAGGATCAGCGGATCGGCCCAGGGCGCGAGGCGTCGCAGCGCGATGTGCAGCGCCAGCACCGCCCCGCCGAAGCCGCCGACGAACAGAGCCAGGTCATCGGGCACGCGTCCATCGATCTCCAGGCCGGCCAGGCACAGCCCGCCTGCCAGGATCACGACCGCGAGGAGCAGCAGCGCGAACTCGACGTTGCGCCGCCGCGGTCGTATCCCTGTATCGATGGGTTCGGGTGTCACGATTCCGCCTCGCCTCACCGTCCACGATCCGTGTCCCGGCCGACCACGGACGGGAGCGCTGTCATGCGAGGGGACTTTGACTGGTTACCGAACGTCGACCGAAGTGAACTAACAAAGCACTATAAGTGGCCGCCCACGGTGTTCCCGACAGCGAAGCCGGGAAACCCGCATCGCCCGGCCGGAGCGGTCCCTGTCCCTGCGCCGTCGGTCTGAGGGAATCGCTGGCACGGCTCATCGAGAACGTGCACACTGGTCATATGAGTACGCCGCGCGAGGAGCTCGCCCAGCTGGTTGAGGAGCTTCCAGAGGATATGGTTCCAGAGGTTCTGGCGAGTGCCCGAGCCAAGCTGGCTTTGGCCGGAGGCTGGCCGCCAGCGTGGTTCGGAGCAGCCGAGAGCGGAGAGACCGACCTCTCGCAACGGGTCGACGACATACTGGCCGAAGGGTTCGGCCAGTAGCAGTGCCCGCTCCCTAGCCGGTCGTTGTGGACACCGGCCCGCGGTGATCGCACCAGCCGAGCGGCTCGGCACGGATCAAGTCGCAACCGTTGACCACCAGCATTTCACCGTCGCGCGCCCCGCGCACGTCGAGGCTTTCACGCTCCTTCCCTGATCAGCCGGGGTCCGGGGTAGTCCGGCAGGTCGATGGCGTTGGCGGCCTTCTGGACGGGATCCCCCCGGCGGGCGAGGCCCGGCATGCGGGAGGCGAGGCCGAGGCCCTGGTCGCGCAGCCAGATACCGCTGCGGGTGGTCGGGGTGACGATGCCCAGGCCGCTGCTGGCGATCGCTTGGTTCTGCTCGGCGAACCCCCGCATCCGAGACTCGTATCGGGCGAACGCCGTGGTGTGGTCACCATCGGCCGCCGCGAGTTTACCGGCGAGGACGTAGGCGCCCACCAGCGCGAGGCTCGAACCCTGACCCGACATCGGTGACGGACCGTGCGCGGCGTCGCCGACGAGCGTGACGCGTCCGTGTGACCAGCGATCCATGTGGATCTGGCTGATCGTGTCGAAGTAAAAGTCGTCGGCGTTCCACATCTCCTGCAGCAGCCGGGGCGCCTCCCACCCTTCCCTGGCGAAGACTGCCGCGATGATCCGCTTCTGGGCCGCGACGTCGCGATGGTCGAAGGGCACCTCGCGGCGGGTGGCGAACGCGAACATCGCCTTGGCCTCGGGGTTCACCCCGGGGTCGTTCTCCTCACCCGGGAGTGGCGGCTCGATCCGGCCGGTGTGCGGGGCCGAGCTGTACATGGCGGTGAGCCGGTTCGGTGTGTTGTACAGCCGCACCTCCCGGTCCAGGCCGAGGTGGTTGGGGACGCTGAAGATCGAGATGTAGCGGCCGAGATAGCGCCGGAACGGCTCCTCCGGCCCGAAGACGAGGCGCCGCACATTGGAGTGCAGCCCGTCGGCGCCTACGACGAGCCCGAAAGTGCGCGGGGCGCCTTTCTCGAAGGTCACCCGCACGCCCTCGGCGCTCTCCTCCATCGCGGTGATCGAGTCGCCGAACACGTACTCCACGTCGTCCTTGGTCGCCTGGTAAAGCAGTCGGCTCAGGTGGCCGCGCATCAGCTCCACGTCCCGGGTGGACTCCTCCTGGCCGAACAAGGAAAGGCCGACCGCGACGCTGGCCCGCCCGTCGCCCTTGACGATCGACATCGTGCGCATCTGGGTGTACGCCCGGCGGACGTCGGCGAGCAGCCCCATCCGGTCCACGACGTCGACGGCGGTGCCGCGCACGTCGATCGCGTATCCACCGTCACGCAGGCGCGGCGCCCGTTCGAGGACCGTGGGCGTGAAGCCGTGTTCGCGCAGCCAGTAGGCCAATGCGGGCCCGGCGATGCTCGCACCGGAGATGAGGACGTTGCTGTCGGTGGTGGTCATGGACGTCGCCCCTTTTCGTGCGTGTGCCGTGGGATCGCCTGGTCTCAGGATAGGCGTGGAACTTGCCGGGCGGCAAGTAAGTTACTGGTCGGCCGGATGGTCACCGCGATAGACTCGGTCCGCGCGGCAGCTGGCCGCGGAGCGGCAACCAGGGAGGAGACGTCGGCGTGGCGCGGCGGCAGACTGACACCAGGGCGGAGATCCGCGATGTCGCCCTGGAGCTTTTCGCCCAGCGGGGCTTCGAGAAGACGAGCCTCCGCGAGATCGCCGAGCGCCTCGACATCACCAAGGCGGCGCTCTACTACCACTTCCCGTCCAAGACGGATCTGCTGCGAGAAGTCGTGAACCCGCTGCTCACCGAGGTCCCAGCGATGCTCGACGCGGCGGAGCAGGCGCCCGACGCGGGACCGCGCCGGATCCTGGAGGACTACTTCGACGTCATCGCGCGGCACCGCGTCGTGTTCATGGCCATGCTCAGCGACCTCGGATCGCTGGCACGGCTCGACGTCATGCCTGCCATCTTCGATTGGCGCGACCGGCTGCAGGTGCTCCTCGTCGGCCCGAACGCGGGCCCGGCCGACGCCGCCCGCGTCACGGTCGCCGTCGGGGGACTGCAGGACGCGGCGGTCATGATGGGGGATGGACCAGCGGACGAAATCCGCGCCGCCGCCGTTGCTGCCGCCTACCGAGCTTTGCACCCGTGAACAGGCATGATGTGCCGTGGCAAGCAGCCTGGCGCATCTCACGATCCGGACTAGACCAATTTCCCGGAGCGGGTGAGGCGATGCCCGGTCCGGGTCGCTAGGCTCGTAGTCGGCTCGCGTCATCATGTCGTCGCTGAAAGATGCCGGTATCTCTGGGGTGGGGCCCAGGCCCGGTCGGGCGCGTGCGTGAGCCGGGAACAGTCGCTATCGAAGGAGTGCAACGTTGTCGTCGATCGAGGCAGTGCAGGCGCGGGAGATCCTGGATTCCCGCGGTAATCCGACGGTGGAGGTCGAGGTCCTGCTCGACGACGGGACGATCGCCCGGGCGGCGGTCCCCAGTGGCGCGTCCACCGGGCAGTTCGAGGCGGTGGAACTGCGTGACGGCGGCGAGCGCTACGGCGGCAAGGGCGTCGAGAAGGCCGTGGTCGCCGTCAACGACGACATCGCCGAGGAGATCCTCGGGTTCGCCCCGGACGAGCAGCGGCTGATCGACCGCGCGCTCATCGACCTGGACGGCACCCCCGACAAGTCGAAGCTCGGGGCCAACGCCATCCTCGGCACCTCCCTCGCGGTGGCGCAGGCCGCCGCGGAGACCGCGGGCCTCCACCTCTTCCGGTACCTCGGCGGCCCGAACGCACACGTGCTGCCGGTGCCGATGATGAACATCCTCAACGGCGGCGCCCACGCCGACACCAACGTCGACATCCAGGAGTTCATGATCGCCCCGATCGGGGCGGCGAGCTTCCGCCAGGCGGTCCGCTGGGGCGCCGAGGTCTACCACGCGCTCAAGGCGGTGCTGAAGGCCCACGGCCTGGCCACCGGCGTCGGCGACGAGGGCGGCTTCGCCCCGAACCTGGAGAGCAACCGGGCCGCGCTCGACCTGATCATCGAGGCCATCCAGAAGGCCGGGTACACCCCGGGCCGCGACATCGCGCTCGCCCTCGACGTCGCCGCCAGCGAGTTCTACGCCGACGGTGCCTACAAGTTCGAGGGCAAGACCCGCACCGCCGAGGAGATGGCCACCTACTACGGCGAGCTCGTCGACGCCTACCCGCTCGTCTCGATCGAGGACCCGCTCAACGAGGAGGACTGGGAGGGCTGGCAGAAGCTGAACGCCTCCCTGGGCGACAAGGTCCAGCTGGTGGGCGACGACCTGTTCGTCACCAACCCCGAGCGCCTGCAGCGCGGCATCGACTCCAAGGCCGCCAACTCGCTGCTGGTCAAGGTCAACCAGATCGGTACGCTCACCGAGACCTTCGAGGCGGTCGCCCTGGCCCAGCGCAACGGCTACACCGCGATGATCTCGCACCGCTCCGGCGAGACCGAGGACACCACCATCGCCGACATCGCCGTCGCGACCAACGCCGGCCAGATCAAGACCGGTGCCCCGGCCCGCAGCGAGCGCGTCGCCAAGTACAACCAGCTGCTGCGCATCGAGGAGGAACTGGACGACGCCGCGATTTATGCCGGTGTGTCGGCCTTCCCGCGCTTCAAGCCGCAGGACTAGGCTGACACCTCATGCCCAAGGTGCCAGAGCAGCCGAAGGGGTCCCGCCCGGGGAAGGCGGGACCCCCGGCCTCTGGCGCCTCGGGCCGCAAGGGCGCGAAGCCGTCCGCCAAGGATGCCCGGGCCGCGCCGACCGGAAAGAAGACGGCGAAGCCCGGGAAGACGCCGAAGGCGACGGGTCAGCCCGCGGGATCGAAGCGTTCGACGGCCAAGCCCGGGAGCGCGAAACCGGCGCAGTCGAAACCCGCGGCGCCGGCGAAGCCTCCGGGGAAGGCCGCACAGCCCGGACGGGCGGTGAAGGGGACGTCCGCGGCTGGGTCGCGGCCGAAGGCCGCGAAACGCGCGACGTCCGCCGCGAGCGGGGCGGGCGGACGGTCGTCTCCCGCCCGGGGCAGGGCTACACCTACCGTGAAGGCGCCGAACGGCGCGGCGAAGAGGGTGGGCATGGGGGCGGCCACAGGATCGGGGACATCGGGCACATCGGGCACGGGGCCGGACAAGCCGACGGCGAAGCCCACCCGCGCGACGCGGAACATGGGAACCGTCGCGGCCGGGCGCATCCGCCCCGCCCTCACCAGCCGAGCGGCCATCCTGGGGTTGGTCATCTGTGTGATCGCGCTCAGCCTCGCCTACCCCCTGCGCGAGTACATCACCCAGCGCGCCGAGATCGCCCGGCTTCAGGAGCAGCGCAGCCGCGCCCAGGAGAGCGTGAGCGAGCTGAAGAAGCGCAAGGAGCAGCTGCAGGACCCCACCTACATCGAGCGCGAAGCCCGCACGCGACTCCACTACCAGTACCCCGGGGAGCGCGCCTACGTCGTCATCCCCGCGGACAGGGGCGAGCAGACGGACGATGGCGACCCGGCGCCTGCCGAGCCCTGGTTCACCAAGCTCTGGAAGTCGGTCAAGGGCGCCGACGAGGGCGGATCGACCGAGGAGCAGGTCCCTGACGCCGACGCGCCACCGGACTGACCCGACCCCGCGCGGCGCCACGCGGTGCCCCGCGCTCCTGGTGGGCGTGTCACCGACGCCGTACTCCCGCGGCTAACCTGAGTTCGAGATGACTTCCAACGATCACGACGCCGCGGACTCCTCCGTCTCCGCTGATGACGTCGCCGCCATCGAACTCCAGCTGGGCCGCGTCCCGCGCGGGCTGCGCGGTGTCGCGCACCGCTGCCCCTGCGGCCTGCCCGACGTCGTGCGCACCGCGCCGCGGCTGGAGGACGGCACGCCGTTCCCCACGCTCTACTACCTCACCTGCCCCCGCGCCGCCTCGGCCATCGGCACACTGGAGGCCGACGGCGTGATGCGCGAGATGCAGGCGCGCCTGGCCGACGACCCCGAGCTGCGGGCGGCCTACACCAAGGCGCACGATTCCTATATCGCCGAGCGCGACGAGCAGGCGCGGCGCGACGGCATGGAGCCGTTGCCCGAGGGGATGCAGAGCGCCGGAGGCATGCCGACCCGGGTCAAGTGCCTGCACGCCCTGGTCGGACACGAGCTCGCCGAGCCCGGTACCAACCCGTTCGGCCGGGAGGCCCTGGACGCCCTCCCCGAGTGGTGGGCCAAGGGCCAGTGCGTGTGCGTGCAGGACCGTGTGAACGACAGCGAGGACACCCAGTGAGCACCAGAAGCGTCGCGGCCATCGACTGCGGGACCAACTCCATCCGCCTGCTGATCTCCAGCGTGATCTCGCTGGACGAGGACGAGGTGCAGCTCCTCGACGTCGAGCGCCGCATGGAGATCGTCCGCCTCGGCCAGGGGGTCGACAAGACCGGGGCGTTCGCGCCCGAGGCGCTGGAGCGCACCTTCTCCGCGCTGCGCGGCTACGCGGAGCTGATGCGCCAGCACGGCGTCGAGTTCGGCCCCGAGTCCGTGCGGATGGTGGCCACCAGCGCCACCCGGGACGCCGCCAACCGTCAGGAGTTCGTCGACGGGGTCCGCTCGATCATCGGCGTCGAGCCCGAGGTGATCTCCGGCGACGAGGAGGCGGAGCTCTCCTTCATCGGCGCCACGGCCGAGCTGGAGGGCGAGGACGACGGATTCAAGCCCCCGTTCCTCGTCGTGGACATCGGCGGCGGCTCCACCGAGTTCGTCCTCGGCTACGCGGGGGACGAGGGGACCGGTGTGGTGCGCGCCGCGCGGTCGGTGAACATCGGCTGTGTCCGGATGACCGAGCGGCACCTGACCCAGGACCCGCCCACGGCTGAGCAGATCGCGGCGGCGACGGCGGACATCGACGCGGCCCTGGACGAGGCGGCGGGTGCCGTGCCGATCGACGAGGCGGCCACGGTCGTGTGCGTCGCGGGCACCGCCACCACGGTGGCGGGGATCGCCGAGGACCTGCCCGAGTACGACTCCGATCGCATTCACCACACGCAGGTGTCGGCGGAGCGCACCCACGCCATCGCCGAGGAGCTGCTCGCGATGTCGCACGACCGGCGCGCCGCCATCGGTGTCATGCACCCGGGACGGGTGGACGTGATCGGGGCGGGAGCCCTGATCCTGGACCGTGTGGTCTCGCGCACAGGCGTCGGCGGGTTCATCGCCAGCGAGCACGACATCCTCGACGGGATCGCCTGGAGCCTCTGCCTTTCCGAGGCCCCGGAATAACACGTGCGGCCGCCCCGGTTACACGGGGCGGCTGACCCCGGTTCCGGTGTTCCGCGTGAGGCGCGTCACTTGCGCGCGAGCCTGTGAAAGCATTCACAAGCCCTCTCACCTGCAAAAACGCCGTGTGCGTCGCGCGTAACGTGGTCTAAACCTTCGCGAAATGTATCTTTCCTGACGGGATGAGCTTGTGAAAGAATGCACAAGCGTCAGCCCGGAGATGGCGAGCTCCGGGGATCGCCGGACAGCACCGGTTCTCATGAGTCGGGTCCCGACGAGAACTGGCAGGTCAATGAAGACTTACCGATGTTCGCCGCCCCCGCGCGGGCGACGGAACGGGCACTCAAAGGGCGGATATGTGATGACCGAGAGCAGGAACTACCGGCTGGTGCACGGTGGTGGGGACGAGTCGGAGATCCCGCACATCCTCATCGTCGGCGGCGGGTACCTCGGGATGTACACCGCGAGGCGGCTGGAGAAGAAGCTGGGACCGGGCGAGGCCCGGATCACGGTGGTCGACCCGAACTCCTACATGACCTACCAGCCGTTCCTTCCGGAGACGGCGGCCGGCAACATCTCCCCGCGCAACGTGGTCGTCCCGCTGCGCAAGGTCTTCAACCGGGTGCGCGTCCTCAACGGCCGCGTCATCCAGATCCAGCACGCCGACCGCAAGGTCGTCTTCGAGCCGACCCACGGCACGACCACCGAGATCGCCTACGACTACATCGTCATGGCGGCCGGTGCCGTCTCCCGCACCCTGCCCATCCCGGGTCTGGCCGAGTGGGGCATCGGCATCAAGACGGTCGAGGAAGCCGCGTACCTCCGCAACCATGTGCTGGACCAGCTCAACATCGCCGACTCCACCGACGACCCCGAGGTGCGCCGCAAGGCCCTCAACTTCGTCTTCGTGGGCGGCGGGTTCGCCGGTGCCGAGGCCATCGCCGAGCTGGAGGACATGGCCCGCGACGCCACCCGGATCTACCGCTCGATCAGCGTTGACGACCTGCACTTCTACCTCATCGAGGCGGCCGACAAGATCCTCCCGGAGGTCGGTCCCGAGGTCGGCACCAAGGCCCTGAACCAGCTCAAGGCCCGCGGCATCGACGTGCGCCTGTCCACCTTCCTGGAGTCGGCGGTCGACCAGCGCGTCAAGCTGAGCGACGGCACCGAGTTCGAGGCCGGGACGCTGGTGTGGACCGCGGGCGTCAAGCCCAGCCCGGTCGTCCAGGCCAGCGACCTGCCGCTCGGCCCCAAGGGCCACGTCGACACCAGCGAGTACCTGATCGTCAACGGGGTGGACAACGCGTTCGCCGGTGGCGACAACGCGCAGGTCCCCGACGGCAACGGCGGCTTCTACCCGCCGAACGCGCAGAACGCCGTGCGCCAGGCCCCGGTCCTCGCCGACAACGTCATCGCGACGCTGCGCGGCAAGAAGCCCACCGCCTACGTGCACAAGAACCTCGGTGCGGTCGCCGGGCTCGGCCTGCACAAGGGGGCCGCCCAGCTGTTCGGCAAGGTCAAGCTGAACGGCCGCATGGCCTGGTACGCGCACCGCTGCTACCACCTCTTCGCCGTGCCGACCTTCAACCGCAAGATGCGGGTGCTGGCCGACTGGACGATGGCGCTGCTCTTCCGCCGCGACTTCGCGGCGCTCTCCGAGATGGACGACCCGCGCCAGGCGTTCGAGGAGGCCAGCCAGCCCCCGGCGGAGAAGGGCGAGCCGCTGCGCCGCGCCAGCTGACCCGGCACCGGTTCGGCGGCCGCCGCCGGACCATGTGGTCGGCATTCTTCCAACGACGGACGAATCGGCCGGCCCCGCACCTGCGGGGCCGGCCGATTCGGTTATTCCAGGCGCGGGGGCGCACCTTTAGGCCTGTGGTGGCCGGTATGATGGTCGCGCCCTCGTAGCCCAATGGAAGAGGCAGGCCCCCTAAAAGGGTCACAAGTGTCGGTTCGAGTCCGACCGGGGGCACTGTCGCTGGTCCTTCCGTTGATCTCGGAGATACTGGGGTCTGACGAGCGATTTTGACCCCAATATCTCCGAGATCAACGGAATGGGGGTCACGGTCGGCCGCGGCTCACCTCCCGCGCTCCATGAGCAGCTGGAGGTGGGCGAAGAGCCGCTGGTTGGGGTCGCCGAGGTCGATCCCGCTCACTTTCTCCGCCCGCCGCACCCGGTAGCGCAACGTGTTGGGGTGGATGTGCAGCCGCGCCGCGGCGGCGCGGACGTCCCCGAAGCCGTCCAGGTAGGCCACCAGCGACTCCACCAGCTCCGACCCGGCGGCGGCGTCGTGCTGGACCAGCCGGGTGACGCGCGGGTCGCGCAGGGCCGACGTGCCGCGCAGGTGGGCGAGCGTCTCGCTGACCAGCACCTGCGCCCGCACATCGGAGATCGTGGCCACATCCATCGCCAGGTCGCGGCCCATGGCGTCGAGGATCCGGTCGGCCTCGGCCCGCGAGTGCGGGACGTCCGACAGCGCGTGGACCCGCGAGCCGACCGCCGCCTGGACGGTGGCCCCCAGCACCTGGCGCGCCGCCTCGACGGTCTTGCGGGTCAGCGCGAGCACCGACGACTCCGCCGACGCGCCGGTCAGGTCGGGCAGCAGCACGTAGGCGCGCCCACCCAGCATCGTGGTCAGGGCGGTGCGCCGGTAGGCGGCCGTGTGCACCGAGATCAGGTCGATCATCCGGCGCCGCAGCAGCTCCCGACCCGAACGGCCCGGGCTCTCGGCGGCGCTCCGGCCCCCCGCCGAGGCCAGTGTGAACGCCACGACGAGCGCCGGGCGGTCGGGGGCCACCTCGATCGAGTCGTCCAGGGCCGCCGCCTCGATCCGCCCCTCCAACAGCCCGGCCAGCAGGTCCTCGCGCAGCCGCAGCCCCAGCGTCATCTCGGTGCGGTGCCGCAGCATGTGCAGGGCGGTCATCCGGGCGGCGCCCAGCATCGCCTCCTCGGCGTTTTCCGCCAGCGGCACGGCGCCCTCCTGCACCCAGATGGTGCCCAGCGGCTGCGAACCGGCGTGGATGCCCACCGCCAGGCGCCGCCGGATGCCCAGCTCCGGGCGTTCGTCGATGCGCACGACCTCCTCACCCGAGCGCAGCCGGGAGAAGACGCCCCACTCGCGCAGGAGCGCGAGGTACTGCTCGGGGCCCTGGCGCCCGAGGATCGACAGGCGGCGCAGCTCGTCGCCCTCCTCGCCGCTGGAGTAGGCGAGCACACGGCTGGCCGCGTCCTCGATGGAGACCAGGCCGCCGGTGAGCGTCGCGATCGTCTGCGCGATGGAGAACAGGTCGCCGGCGGACTCGCCCAGCTCCGCGGTATCGGTGGTCAGCCGCGCGTCGTCGAGTACGCTGCGGCACAGCGACTGCAACTGGTCCCAGCGGACCTCGGGGCGCACCGCGAGGAGCGCGATCCCGACCTCGCTGGCGGCGGTGCGCAGCTGCTGGAACTCGTCGCGGGCCGACCGCGCCGCCGGGGTCGGCGCCCCCCACCCCTGCGGCGGCGGGTAGCTGGGTTCCTCGGCGAGGGCGCGGGCCGCCGCGTTCACCTTGACGGCGACGGCGGCCGCCCCTTGGCGCGCGGCCGACCGCACCAGGTGCCGGGCGGCCCCGCCCCGGGCGCCGATCAGCAGTACCAGGTCGCCGGTCGCCGCCTCGGCGTCGTCCTCGGGGTCGACGATCACCACATTGTTCACTCGTACATCGAGGCCCGCAGGGGCGGCTAGGACGTCGACCAGGGGGTCACCCACGGCCAGCAGGAGGCGCCGCAGCGCCACACCTCCCGGTTCACCTGGGATATCGGTCTCCGGGGCGGGCTCGCTGGCGGCGGAGCGCGTGGGATCGGCAGCTGGATTCATGATTGGTCCATTTTGTCCTATCGGCCAAGCCAGCCTGGCAAAGAGTGGCCGACTCCACAAGGTGGTCATGCCCCGCCATCTCTTACGTTTGTCCGGTTCACGTGGTTTTTACTGCGACGACGAGGAGACAGGGAGGTGCCCATGGACGCCGTTACGAACGTCCCCACCCCGGCCAACGAGCCCGTACTCACGTACGCGCCGGGCAGCCCGGAGCGGGCGGAGCTGGAGTGCAAACTCGACGAGCTCGCCAAGGAGCCGGTCGAGCTGCCCATGAACATCGGCGGCGAGCGCCGGATGGGCGGCGGCGACCGCATCGACGTCGTCCAGCCGCACAACCACGCCCACGTCCTGGGCACGATGGCCAACGCTACCCACGACGACGCGCGCGCCGCCATCGCCGCCGCCAAGAAGGCCGCCCCCGCCTGGCGCGACATGCCCTTCGACGAGCGGGCCGCGATCATCCTGCGCGCCGCCGACCTGCTCGCCGGCCCGTGGCGCCAGACCCTCAACGCCGCCACCATGCTCGGCCAGTCCAAGACCGCGATCCAGGCCGAGATCGACTCCGCCTGCGAGCTCATCGACTTCTGGCGCTTCAACGTCGCCTACGCGCGCCGCCTCATGGCCGAGCAGCCGTTCAGCCCGGCCGGGCAGTGGAACCGCCTGGAGCAGCGGCCGCTGGAGGGCTTCGTCTACGCGATCACGCCCTTCAACTTCACCGCGATCGCCGGGAACCTGCCCACCGCCCCCGCCCTCATGGGCAACGTCGTGGTGTGGAAGCCGTCCCCCACCCAGCAGTTCGCCGCGGAGCTGACCATGCGGCTGCTCGAAGAGGCCGGAATGCCCCCGGGCGTCATCAACATGGTCACCGGCGACGGCCTCGCCGTCTCCGACGTGGCGATGAACGACCCGGACCTGGCCGGTGTCCACTTCACCGGCTCCACCCGCACCTTCCAGCACCTGTGGCGCACCGTCGGCGAGAACATCGAGACCTACCGCTCCTACCCGCGCGTCGTGGGGGAGACCGGCGGCAAGGACTTCATCGTCGCCCACTCCTCGGCCAACCCCGACGTCGTGCGCACCGCCATCGTCCGCGGCGCGTTCGAGTTCCAGGGGCAGAAGTGCTCCGCCGCCTCCCGCGCGTTCGTCGCCCGCTCGGTCTGGGAGCGCCTGCGCGACGACCTCATCGCCGAGGTCGAGGCGATCCCCATGGGCGACGTCACCGACTTCTCCAACTTCATGGGCGCGGTCATCGACCGCCGGGCCTTCGACAAGGTCTCCGGCGCGATCGAGCACGCCCGCAAGGACCCCACGCTGGAGATCGTGGCCGGCGGCACGGCCGACGACTCCGTGGGCTACTTCGTCCGCCCGACCGTCGTGGTCGGCACCGACCCGTCCAACGAGGTCTTCAGCACCGAGTACTTCGGCCCGTTCATCGCCGTCCACGTCTACGAGGACGGCGACTACGAGCGCATCCTGAAGATCGTCGACGAAGGGTCCGCCTACGCCCTGACCGGCGCCGTCATCGCCGACGACCGCGAGGCCGTCACCAAGGCGCACCACGCGCTGCGCTTCGCCGCCGGGAACTTCTACGTCAACGACAAGCCGACCGGCTCCGTCGTCGGCCAGCAGCCCTTCGGCGGCGCCCGCGCCTCGGGCACCAACGACAAGGCCGGCTCCGCGCAGAACCTGGCGCGCTGGGCCAGCCCGCGCTCCATCAAGGAGACGTTCGTCCCGCCGACGACCTCCTCCCACCCCCACCAGGGCTGACCGGACGGGGACATCACCGGGCCCCGGACCACCCGCGTCCGGGGCCTTTTTTCGAACCCGGGCGCGCCGCGCGAAGGGCGGCGGCGCGCCGGATGACACGACTGGGGTCGATCATGCTTCGTACGCCACTTCTGGTCGCGGCCCGCTCATCCGCCTGCCGCACCCTCGTTGAGCGCGCCCCCGTGACCCGGGGGCTGGTTTCGCGGTTCGTCGCCGGTTCCAGCCAGGAACAGGCGCTCCCGGCGGTCCAGGAACTCGCCCGGGACCGCTACGTGACCCTCGACCACCTGGGCGAGGACACCACCGACATCACCCAGGCGCAGGCCACCGTCACGGCCTACAGCCGGCTGCTGCGCGAGCTGGGCCGCCAGGGACTGGCCGACCGCGCCGAGGTCTCGGTGAAGCTCTCGGCGGTGGGGCAGTTCCTCTCCGCCGACGGCGAGAAGATCGCGCTGGACAACGCCCGGCGCATCTGCGAGGAGGCCGCCGCCGTCGGCACCACGGTCACCCTGGACATGGAGGACCACACCACCACCGACTCCACCCTGGGCATCCTGCGCGACCTGCGCGTGGACTTCCCCTGGGTGGGCGCGGTGCTGCAGGCCTACCTGCACCGCACCGAGGCCGACTGCCGCGACCTGCGCGACGCGGGCTCGCGGGTGCGGCTGTGCAAGGGCGCCTACGACGAGCCCGCCTCGGTGGCCTACCGGGACAAGGGCGAGGTCGACCGCTCCTACGTGCGCTGCCTGAAGATCCTGATGGCGGGCGAGGGCTACCCGATGATCGCCTCCCACGATCCGCGGCTCATCGCGATCGCCGGGAAACTGGCCGCGGACACCGGCCGCTCGCCGGACAGCTACGAGTACCAGATGCTCTACGGCATCCGCGACGCCGAGCAGGTCCGCCTCGCCGCCGAAGGCAACCGCATGCGCGTCTACGTCCCCTACGGCGACGAGTGGTACGGGTACTTCATGCGCCGCCTGGCCGAGCGCCCGGCCAACGTCGCGTTCTTCGCCCGCTCCCTGGTGAGCCGGGGCTGAGTCGCTTTTCCCTGCCCCTCCCCCCGCTGGGTCCCGGCCCGGTTCCGCTTTCCCCCGCGCGGTGACCGGGCCGGGAACCGGCACCCCCCGGCGGCCTTCGGCCGCGCGCGACCTCGACCGCCGCAGACCAGCGGCGGTGCGCCGCGGCCCGAGGCCGACACCCAAGCGTGACCCGCGCGGGGAACCGGCGCAGAGGCCGGTGCGTTAGGTTGGGGGAGATTCAGCGACGCCCTGGAAAGGCTTGCGAAGACATGCAGATGAGGAGTTCCAACCCCGTCCTGAAGCGGGCCATGCGCTCCGCTCAGCCGGGCTATGGCCAGCCCTATCAGGCTCCGTACGGCCAGGGCGGCCCCTACCAGCAGCAGGGATACGCGGGGTACCCGCAGCCCGGGCAGCAGCCCTACGGCCAGCCGGGCTACGGCCAGCCCCCCATGTCGGCCGAGGACGCCCGGCCGATGTCGATCGACGACGTCGTCATCCGCAGCGCGATGACGATCGGCATGGTCATCCTGACCGCCGCCATCACCTTCTTCCTGTTCCCGGCCAACCCCGGTCTCGGCATGGCGCTGACCTTCGGCGGCATGCTGGGCGGACTGGTCCTGGGGCTGATTATCGGCTTCAAGGGGTCCACCAACCCCGCCCTGATCCTCATCTACGCGGCGCTTGAGGGCCTGTTCGTCGGCGGTATCAGCCGCATCTTCGAGCTGTCGGCCGGCACCGCGCCCGGCCAGCTGGTCACCCAGGCCGTGGTCGGCACGATCGTCGCGTTCTCGGCGATGCTGGCGATGTACCGGATGCGGATCATCCGGGTGACCAACACCTTCGTCAAGGTCGTCTCGGTCGCCCTGGTCGCCGCGCTGGCGATGATCCTGCTCAACCTCGTGCTGAGCTTCTTCATCCCCGGTGGGCTCGGCCTGCGTGAGGCGGGGCCGCTGGGCATCGTCGTCTCGCTGGTGATGATCGTGATCGCCTGCGCCACCCTGGCCATCGAGTTCAAGGGCATCGAGGACGGCATCGCCGCCGGCGTCCCGAACAAGCTGGCCTGGCAGTTCGCCTTCGGCCTCACGGTCTCGCTGGTCTGGCTCTACATCGAGATGCTGCGCCTCTTCTGGATGATCTACGCGATCTTCAGCGAGTAGCCGCCCCCAGGGCGCCTACGGGCGCCACCGCACGCACAGAACCGCCCCGTCCGGGTGCCGCCCGGGCGAGGCGGTTCTTTTCTATTCACGGACGGGAGGGCTGGGGTGTCAGGGGCGCTGCCGCGGGATGGCTGTGCGGTTCCGGCGGCGCCGGTCGAATTCCTGGACGATGGCCTGCGCGTAGCCGTGGCTGAGCTGGTACTCGTCAGCGAGCCAGTTCGTGCGCTCGGAGCAGCGGGTGAGGCCCGGGCCCTTCTCTAGCTTGTCGAACCACTCGTGGAGTTGGCGGCCTGTTACGGACGGAATACGGGCGATGAGCAGCGCGTGGGTCTCCGGCGAGTGGGTTACCGACATAGGCACCTCCGAGGATGAGCGGCACTTACCTGCGACCTTGCATCAGGATCACGATTCGGACAAGCCCTCGAACCCAGCTTTTACGTTACTTTCCGGTACCTGTCCCTCCAGCTCGCCTTCACCGCCCGTTCGGAAACGGGACGGCGAGGGAGACCCAGGTCCGGACAGGCACGAAAAGCGGGGCACCCCTCGAAAAGGGGTGCCCCGCCGTAGGTGACCCGGGTGACCCGGTCGTCCGGGCCGGGGTGTCCGACTAGCTCAGCCGCTCGAAGACGGCCGCCATACCCTGGCCGCCGCCCACGCACATGGTCTCCAGGCCGAACGTCTTGTCGTGGAAGTCAAGCCCGTTGAGGAGCGTCGTGGTGATGCGCGCCCCGGTCATGCCGAACGGGTGGCCGACCGCGATCGCGCCGCCGTTCACGTTGAGCTGCGTGTCGATGTCGATCCCCAGGTCGTCGGCGGACGGCAGCACCTGCGCGGCGAACGCCTCGTTGATCTCCACCAGGTCGACGTCGTCGATGCTCATGTTGGCGCGGGCCAGCGCCTGGCGGGACGCCGCCACCGGGCCCAGCCCCATGATCTCCGGGGACAGCGCGCTGACGCCGGTGGACACGATCCGCGCCAGCGGGGTGATGCCCAGCTGGGCGGCCTTGGTGTCGCTCATGATGACCACCGCGGCGGCGCCGTCGTTCAGCGGGCAGCAGTTCCCGGCGGTCACCGTGCCATCGGGCCGGAACACCGGCTTGAGCTCGGAGACCTTCTCGTAGGTGGTGCCGCGCCGCGGGCCGTCGTCCGTGCTGGCCACGGTGCCGTCGGGCAGCGTGACCGGGATGATCTCGCGGTCCCAGAACCCGTTGTCCATCGACTTCTCGGCGAGGTTCTGCGAGCGGACGCCGAACTCGTCCTGGCGCTCGCGCGGCAGGCCGCGCATCTGCACCACGTTCTCGGCGGTCTGCCCCATCGCCATGTAGACGTCGGGCACCTCGCCGTCCTCGCGCGGGTCGGTCCACGACGGAGCCCCGCCCTCGGCGCGCCGGGCGGTGCGCTCCTCGGCGGTGGTGAACAGCGGGTTCTTGGTGTCGGGGAGCGAGTCGCTGTTGCCCTTGGTGAAGCGGCTCACCATCTCCACACCGGCGGAGATGAAGACGTCGCCCTCGCCCGCCTTGATCGCGTGGTAGGCCATCCGCGTCGTCTGCAGCGAGGACGAACAGTAGCGGGTGATGGTCGCGCCGGGGACCATGTCCAGGCCGAGCTGGACGGCGATCACCCGGGCGAGGTTGTTGCCCTGCTCGCCGCCGGGCAGGCCGCACCCGAGGAGCAGGTCGTCGATGGTCTTCGGGTCCAGCTCCGGCACCTTGGCCAGTGCAGCGGAGATGATCTGGGCGGTCAGGTCGTCTGCGCGCAGGTCCTTCAGGGACCCCTTGAACGCGCGCCCGATGGGCGAACGCGCGGTCGCGACGATGACGGCTTCAGGCATGCTCGCGGCCTTCCTCTTCGATGCCGGGCCGTCCGGGCAGGGCGGCCGATCGTGATGTTACTCGCACGTTAACCTGTTGGGTCGGCGCCGCTGACCTCGGGGGTCGCGTTGCCGGAGGGAGCCGGTGCCGCAACCTCCGCTCAGCCGCCGCCCTCGACGGGGGCGCCGCGCGCCTCGTCGGCTTCCCGCTCCACCTCGGCCCGCTCGGCCGTGGCCTCTCCCTCGATGTCCGGCACCGGCGTCTCGGTCCGGCGCCGCAGCAGGGTGGCCCAGCGGCCCCGCGGCCCGCGCTCGTGCCCGGCCACCTTGACGCCGCTGACCTCCATGCCGGGCTCCTCGGCCGCCTCGACGGCCGCCCGGGAGATCGGCAGCACGCCCTCGCCCTGGTCGGGGTCGGGGACCGTTTCCAGGTCCGGCAGCAGGCCGAGCGCGACGCACGCCGTGGGCAGCACCGCGATCGCCGCCTGGGCGTAGCCGCGCGCCGAGGGGTGAAACCGGTCCGGGCCGAAAAGCTCATCAGGGTAAGCCTGGAACTCGTCGGCCAGCATGTTGCTCAGAGAGACCGTGCGCCCTCCCTCCTCGACCACGGCGATGGTCTGCGCGGCGGCGAGCTGCCGGGACGAGCGCCGCGCGACGAGGCGCAGCGGCAGTCCGATGGGCCGCACCGACCCCAGGTCGGGGCAGGTCCCCACGACGACAGCGGTGCCCATCGAGGTCAGTTCGCGGACCACCGACTGCAGGTGGCGGACCGAGTCGGCCGGGCGCATGCGGTGGATGACGTCGTTGGCGCCGATGAAGACGATGGCCAGGTCCGGCCGCGTCGAGCGCACCTGTTCCAGCTGCTCGTACAGGCCCGCCGAGGTCGCGCCGACGGCGGCGACGTTGCGCATCCGCACCGGGCGTTCGGCGACCGCCGACAGCCCGCTGGCGATCAGGCTCCCCGGCGTCTGCAGGCCATCGGTGAGGGCGAACCCCGCCGCCGTGGAGTCGCCCATCATCACCAGTGAGATGGGCGTTCCGTCCCCGCTCCCGTAGACCCCGTTGACGCGCGGAGGCGTCCACTCGGTGAAGCCCACGGTGCGGTGGGCGAGCTTGGCTTGCAGGTACAGGAGTGCGATGGTCCCGGCTCCCAGTAGCGTCAGCCCACCCCCGCCGAAGGCGGTGGCGGTCGCGATCCTCCGAGCCCGTGCGGCGCGTAACGACATATCCCCGTCTCCCGTCCTGAACGGGTGACGACCCCTGGCGCGTCCGCTCCCGACGTCCCGCCCGCGGTGATCCGTACGCGTCGTCCGGGCCGCGAGAGCCCGGGGGTCCTCCCGTTCACTCCGTCTCCGGATTACTCAGCGGTAGCACTGATGTCAACGACCGTGGAGCGCGCCGGATTCCGCAGCGCCCGGGCGCGGCCGAAATCGGCCTTCCCGGTGATCTCCGGGCATGTCGCACGGGGCATGGTCACGTTAAGGTTCAGGTAACACGGACCTAACCGGTCCGTGCACGGCAATTGGCGGCCGTGACCACGACGGTTCGCGAGATCCGCGGCTGTCACAGGCATCGCGAGTGAGCCGGGCCGGGACCGTACCGCCGGTCCTCCAGGCGCGGAGCACGGCGGGCTGAGGCACCCGGAGGCGAACAAGCGATCTCATGCTTTGAAGGGGACGAAAAGATCTCATGCGGGTGCACAACTCACTGATTGAGCTGGTCGGCGACACTCCGCTGCTACGGATGAACAAGGTGACCAACGGTCTCGCCCCCACGATGCTGGCGAAGGTCGAGTACTTCAACCCCGGCGGTTCGGTGAAGGACCGCATCGCGTTGAAGATGGTCCTCGACGCCGAGGACAAGGGCCTGCTCAAGCCGGGCGGCACCATCGTCGAGCCGACGTCGGGCAACACCGGCGTGGGCCTGGCCATCGTGGCGGCCGAGCGCGGCTACCGCTGCGTGTTCGTCTGCCCGGACAAGGTCGGCAACGACAAGCTGGCGGTCCTGCGCGCCTACGGCGCCGAGGTCGTCGTCTGCCCGACCACCGTCGCCCCCGACCACCCGGACTCCTACTACTCGGTGTCGGACCGGCTCGCCTCCACCATCCCCGGTGCTTGGAAGCCGAACCAGTACACCAACCAGAACAACCCCCAGTCCCACTACGAGAGCACCGGCCCGGAGATCTGGGAGCAGACCGAGGGCCGCATCACGCACTTCGTGGCGGGGATCGGCACCGGCGGCACCATCAGCGGCACCGGCCGCTACCTCAAGGAGGTCTCCGGCGGCAAGGTCAAGATCATCGGCGCCGACCCCGAGGGGTCCGTCTACTCCGGCGGCAGCGGCCGCCCCTACCTGGTCGAGGGCGTCGGCGAGGACATCTGGCCCGAGACCTACGACACCAGCATCTGCGACGAGATCATCGCGGTCAGCGACAAGGACTCCTTCCTCATGACCCGCCGCCTCGCCAAGGACGAGTCGCTGCTGGTCGGCGGGTCGTGCGGAATGGCCGTGGTCGCGGCGCTGAAGGTGGCGGAGACCGCGTCGCCCGACGACGTGATCGTCGTCCTGCTGCCCGACGGCGGGCGCGGCTACCTGACCAAGATCTTCAACGACGAGTGGATGGCCGACTACGGCTTCCTGTCGACCGAGACCGAGGAGGTCACCGCCGGGCAGGTCCTCGGGTCCAAGGGGGCCGACCTGCCGGACTTCGTACACGTCCACCCGCACGAGACCGTGGGCGAGGCCGTGGCGATCATGCGGGAGTACGGCGTCTCCCAACTCCCGGTCCTGAAGGAGGAGCCGCCGGTCATGGCGCCCGAGGTCGTGGGCTCGGTGGCCGAGCGCGACATGCTCGACGCCCTGTTCAACGGCCGCGCGCAGCTCGGCGACCCGGTGGACAAGCACATGGGCGCGCCCCTGCCGCTGGTCGGCTCCGGCGAGCCGGTCAGCCGCTGCGTGCAGCTGCTGCAGAAGGCCGGCGCCGTCGTGGTGCTCGTGGACGGCAAGCCGGCGGGCGTCCTCACCCGCCAGGACCTGCTGGCCCACCTCTCGTCCTAGCCCGGCGTGCGCCGCGGGGGTGCCCGGCCGACCGGGCACCCCGAAAGCGCCGCACCGGTGGCGCCGACCGCGGTGCCACCGGGCCGTCCCTGCATCGCGCGCCGGATGCTATTACAGTTCACAGCATCATTACCGGCCGGTAGATACCTCCGGCGGGCGGAGACTTCAACGCAGGGGATTCGGGTGTCGCGACTGTTGTCCTGGATGGTCCGCGGGGTGTGGTCATGGGCCCGGCGGTGCGCCCAGATCCGCGCGGGATCCCGCGCGGCGCGCAAGTTCGCGGCGTTCGGAACCGGCACCTCGATCGCGTTCCCCCCGGCGACGATCTTCGGCGAGCCGTGGATCGAGATCGGCGAGCACACCCTGATCGGCGCGGACATCACCCTCACCGCCGGGATGGTGCCCGGCCTCGACCTGGGGCCCGAGCCGCTGGTCCGGATCGGCAGCGGGTGCACGGTCGGACGCGGCTCGCACGTCGTCGCCCACACCTCGATCGACATCGGCGACGACGTGTTCACCGGCCCCTACGTCTACATCACCGACCAGAACCACGTGTACACCGACACCGAGGTGCCCGTCGGCCGGCAGTGGCCGTCCGACGAACCGGTGGTCATCGGCCGGGGCACCTGGATCGGGACCAACGCGGTCATCCTCCCCGGCGTGCGGCTGGGCCGGAACTGCGTGGTGGCCGCCAGCACGGTGGTCCGCCCCGGCACCTACCCCGACCACAGCGTCATCGCCGGGATTCCCGGCAAGGTCGTGCGCCGCTACGACCCCGAAGCCGGGTGGGACCCGCCGATGCGCGACACCGCCGTGTGACCCGCGAACAACCACAGCGCCCCTACCTCCGTTGATCTCGGGGATATCGCCCTAATTTTCGCTGTTATTCGGTCGATATCCCCGAGATCAACGAGAACCGGCGCCCGCGACGCGGCCCCGCCAGCGCCGTTAGTCTGGGGCCATGACGTTCGATGGGTTCGAGACCCTGGCCATTCACGCCGGGCAAGAGGCAGATCCCGGGACCGGCGCGGTCGTGGTCCCCATTTTCCAGACGAGTACCTACACCCAGGACGGCGTCGGCGGCCTGCGCGGCGGATACGAGTATTCGCGCACCGGCAACCCGACGCGTGCCGCGCTGGAGGAGTGCATCGCCGCGCTGGAGTCGGGCACCCGCGGCCTGGCGTTCGCCTCCGGCATGGCCGCGGAGGACACCCTGCTGCGTACGATCGCCAACCCGCGCGACCACGTGATCATCCCCGGCGACGCCTACGGCGGCACCTTCCGGCTGTTCTCCAAGGTGCTGGACCGCTGGGGGGTGAAGTGGGAGGCCGTCGACCAGACCGATTCCGAGGCCGTGCGGGCGGCGATGCGGCCCGAGACCGTGGCGATCTGGACGGAGACCCCGACCAATCCGCTGCTGAACATCACCGACATCGAGGCCTTGGCCGCTATCGCGCACGAGGGCGACGCGCTCCTGGTCGTCGACAACACCTTCGCCTCGGCCTACCTGCAGCAGCCGCTGACCCTGGGTGCCGACGTGGTCGTGCACTCCATGACCAAGTACATGGGCGGCCACTCCGACGTGGTCGGCGGCGCGCTGGTGGTGGCCGACCCCGAGCTGGGCGACCGCGTCGCCTTCCACCAGAACACGATGGGCGCCGTGTGCGGCCCGTTCGACGCCTGGCTCACGCTGCGCGGCATCAAGACGCTGGCCGTACGCATGGACCGGCACTGCGCCAACGCCGAGCGCATCGCCGCCGAGCTGTCCGGGCATCCCGCGGTGGGCCAGGTGCTCTACCCGGGCCTGCCGGAGCACCCCGGGCACGACGTGGCCAAGCGGCAGATGCGCGCGTTCGGCGGCATGGTCTCCTTCCGGGTGCGCGCCGGTGAAGATGCCGCGCTGAAGGTGTGCGACCGCACGCGTGTGTTCACTCTGGCCGAGTCGCTGGGTGGGGTCGAGTCGCTGATCGAGCACCCGGGGCGCATGACGCACGCCTCGACGGCCGGGTCGCCGCTGGAGGTCCCCGCGGACCTGGTGCGCGTCTCGGTGGGCATCGAGTCGGCCGACGACCTGGTGGCCGACCTGCTGCAGGCGCTGGACTTCTGAGACGACCACGCGGTCCGCGGACGCGGATCCGAGTGACGGTGGCCGCGGTGCTCTAGGGCACCGCGGCCACCGCCGTCTACCGGCTCGGGGCCTGGCTCACCCGGCCGGTTCACGCCCCTGCGCGTACGCGGCGAGACGGCCGTCCAACGCGTCGCCGTAGTCGCGGAAGGAGCGGTATCGGGGCCGCTCGACGACCCCCTCGTGGCTTCCGTCGAGGACCTGTTCGACGAGGTCGGCCACCAGCGTGGGCGCGGGCAGCAGCCCGGCGCGGAGGTACCTCGTCAGGTGCAGCGGGACCCAGCCGTTCGCGTCCATGGGGCCCTGCCTCCAGCCGCTCTCCTCGTCCCAGACGAAGCGCAGGCGGCCGCCGGCATGGCCCCGCACGATGACGGTGGCGTCGCGGGGGTCCATGGGGTCGTTCCAGTGGTCGACCACCTCCACGCCCCGCGACGTCAGCTTGTGGGCGATGGCCTGAACGTAGGGTTCGGGGAGTCGAACCCACTCGGGTGAGTAGGGCACCGGGATCGGGGGAGGGCCGTAGTCGGTCACGGCGCGGTCCTTTGTCTAGGTGGGATCTCAGTGGGTCGCTGGGCCCTTCAGGCCACGGCCTTGCGGTGGTTCGAGGCACCGCCGTCACCGTCGTTGTCGCTATCGCTATCGCTATCGCTATCGCTATCGGTCGTACGGTCGGCGGTGTCGGAGTCGGGGGACTTCTCGGGGAAGCGGAGTCCAGAGAGGCTGCGGGCCGCTCCGGAGAACATGCGACGGTCCTGGCCGTCGCGAAGGGCGTGGTAACGCCCTCGGTCGGCGCGCTTGATCCCGATGGAGGCGGCGAGCAGCAGGCCGAAGATGGTGCTGAAGAAGGCGACCAGTAGCAACACGATCATCCCGAGTGCCAATGGCATCTTCCCCTCCTCTCATTTCGTGCGAACACCCGTCCTGCGTTCGAACGACCCTGGACTTCAGCGGGTCCACGGAGAGGAATGAGCCGACGAGCCGACTCCACCGGTATTACAGAGAGCGATGGGACCTATACGCTTCTATCTCCTGTTCGGCTTCATACGATTCATTCCTACAAGTCCCACCATGCTTTGGATTAAAGGGAGAGTCAAGTCCTTTGGGTAGAATCATGGGAACGAATCGGCGAACGGTTGGGAGAGACCATGGCCCGGCATTTGGAGATCGCCCATGACCTCATGGAGGGGATCGACGAAGGCCGTTACTCCCCCGGAACCGCACTTCCGACCGAAGATCAATTGATGAGCAACTACGGCACGTCGCGGAACACCGTCCGCCGCGCGCTGCGGGAGCTGTCGAGCCGGGGCCGCATCGACACCAGGCAGGGCAGCGGAAGCACGGTCCGCGAGTACCGGCCCACCGTCCACCTCGCCTCCTCGGCGAAAGGGGAGCCCGACGACGAGCGGTACACGCGCTACGTCGAACGCATCAAGGACGAGCAGGGCGTGGAGCCGACCCAGCGGCTCCGGGTGATCGTCGAGGCGGCCACCGGAAAACTGGCCCGGCTGCTGGACCTGGATCCTTCCGACACCGCCGGTTTCGTGGTGATCCGCCGCTGCGACCGCTACATCGGCCCGCGCCTCTGGCAGCGGCAGCTGTCCTACTATCCCGACTTCATCGCGAAGGGCGAGGGCAAGGGCGCGGCGCTGATGCAGCCGGAGGACATCCCCCGGGGCACCCGCGAGCTGCTCGCCGAGCTCGGCTATCCGCAGACCACATCATGGGACGTGGTCGGGGCGAAGATGCCGTCGCTGAAGGATTCGGCCCTGTTCGGTATCGGTCCCGGAACGCCGCTGCTCGTGCACGACCGCATGGCCTACTCGGGCGACACGCCGATCCGGTTCACCAAGACGCTGATGCCGGCCGACCGTCACCAGCTGCTCTATTTCGAGGGCGACATGACGCCCGAATCGCTCCGCAAGGCGACGGACGTCAACATCTACGACCACTGAGAAAAGGACGCGTGCCCAGCATGGATCCGAGGAAGGGGTGGCCGCCGGCTTAACCGCTAACCGAAGAGTTGAGGGTCCATCCCCACGACGTGGCATTCACGTGGCACGACGCGACCGGTCGCACAAGGTAAGGAAAAAGTGCGCTCGGTGAGTGGTCCTGCCGTCACAAAATCGGGTATAGCGCCACCGTTCACCCCCGAACGCCCGAGGAAAAGGTGGTCCGAGTGACCGAGGAATCCCCTGCCTTTCGGTATCCGGCTGCCCGCGAACGCGTCCGCGACGACACGGTGGATTGTGACGCGCTGGACCAATTCGTCAAAGACGCGGGGCGAAGTCCCGGCAAAAAACTGCAGGTCAGCCGGGAAGAATCCATTCCCTCGCAGATCGCCGAGCGGATGGGCGCCAAGGCCGCCGTGGTGCGCCGGGCGGTCCGTCTCATCGACGACCGTCCCGTCTCCGTCGAAACCTCCTACTACCCGGCCGATCTCGCCACCGGAACGGAGCTGGAGTCCGACGAGGACATCCCCCGCGGCACCATCAGAGTCCTGGCCGACCACGGGCACACCCAGGTCGGCTACCGGGACGAGGTGGTACCCCACACCCTCGACGAACACGAGGCCCGCGACCTCACCGCCGCGAAGGGCGCCGCTGCCCTGTGCATGGTGCGCACCGTGTGGTCACGCGAGCGCGTCCTCCGCGTGACCACCACGGTCACGCCCATGGGCGGCGACGTCGTCCTCTGCTACGACATCGGCGAACCGGCGCCAGCCGGAGCCTGATGCCGACCTAGCGGACACCGTCACCCGGACGGGAGAGCGGCGGGAGGGAGAGCGGCGCCGGTGCCGCCGATCCCGTCCGGGTGGGGTGGGGGCGGGTCTGCTGGGCGGCCCTGTTGGTTGTCATCCTCTCGGCGCCCTGTGGTGAAAAGCGGCACCGAAGGCAGAAGGGGACGGGGGCGCCGGTCCCCTGGCGGATGCGGCGGTGCGGGGCCAGCAGTGGTGGCCCGCGCGCCGGTCCCCTCCCCGGCGGAGCGGTGGGAGCGGCGGCGACGAGGGGGTGAGGGGCGGGCGCCCCTGATCGGTGTCCGGGCGGGCCATGCGGGCGGCCCGGAAGTCGGATTGCGGGCCGTCGGGTGCCGGGAATGCCCGGTTTGCCACAACTTTCCCGCGATGATCACGGGGATTCTTCCGATTTCCGGCCGGAAATCGGAAGAATCCCCGTGATCATCGGTGAGAGGGTGCCTCGGCTCCCGCATAGCGGAAGTGCCCTCACGCGAAGCGGAGCAGTGGTATTCCGGCTGGTCCTGGGGGCGCCAACCGGCTCGGCCGGATCCGCGCTCCCACGCCTCCACGGCGCAGAGAGCGCTTTCCCCGCCCCGGGACACCGTGCGCCCACCCGCCGGACGACCGGCGCGCCTAGGCCGTGTTTTTCGAATCATTTCTGGCTCGCGGCCACCGGAACGACGCTCGCTACGCCGCTCCACTCGCCAAGCCGACCTGGATTGACTTCGTGAAGCGGCTTGCGAGCGCCGCCCCGGACGGCCGCTCGCTGATCCGAAAGCATTCAAAAAACACGGCCTAGCCCCCACCGCCGTCGGTGCCGCTTTTCACCACCGAACACCGGATCAGCCGACCACCGACAAGGCCGCCCAGCGGGCCTCCTGCCCTCGTCCCGTGATCACCGCCGGATCGGCGGGTGGAGCGACTACTGGCCTCTGCGGATTCCGCGGCGTCGGGCGAGGAAGTCGTGGACGACCTGGGCGCCGAGCATGGTGCTGTCGGGCTGGACCACGTCGCCGCCGTTGCGGCGGGCGACGTCGTCGGCGAATGTGCGGAGGCGGGGGTCGTCCGCGAGGAGGACGATACGGAGGCGGGCGTCGCGGCGGGTCATGCGGTCGACCTCGGCGAGGGTCGCGGCCGTGGTCTGGGCCGATGGGGGCCACTGGAACGCCGGGGAGCCGTCCCCGGCCAGGTGGGCGGTGGGTTCGCCGTCGGTGACGATCAGGACGATCGGTGTGAAGTCCGGGTGGCGGTCGAGGTGGCGTCCGGCCAGGGCGAGGGCGTGCTGGAGGTTGGTGCCCTGAACCCGGTCCGGGGTGAGTTCGGCCAAGTCGGAGGCCGGGATCTCGCGCGCGTGGTCGTTGAACCCGATGATCCGGACGGCGTCCTGCGGGAAGCGGGTTGTCACCAGGGTGTGCAGGGCCATGGCGGTCTGCTTGGTGCTGGTCCACAGGCCGCGCCGGACCATCGAATAGGAGAGGTCGACCAGCAGGCACACAGCGGCGGCCGTCCGGTGCTCGGTCTCGGTGACCTCGATGTCCTCCATGCGGGGCCGGATGCCGCCGTCGGGGGTCGATCGGCCGCGCGCTATGGCGTTGCCCAGCGTTCGGACGACGTCGATCGCGCGCTCGTCCCCGGGCTCGGTGGGGCAGGAGGTGCCCGTGGGTTCCCCGCTCCAGCCGACGGGGGCCGCGCTGTGCCCGTTCCACGCGCTGTGGCCGCCGACCCGCCGGTCGCCCGGCCGATCGGCGGTGAGGATGTCGCGGAGCGCGGTCTCGCCGAGCCGCCGGAGCGCCTTGGGCGTGAGCTGTGGGCGGTTCCGGGTCCCGCGCAGGTAACCCTCCTCCCGCAGCCCGCGTTCGATCGCGCGGAGCCGGGCGACACTGTCGACGGCGGACTGGCCGAGGGCGCGGCGCACCGCGTCGTCGTCGATGTCCTCCAGGGCGGCTCCGGGATAATCCTGGCCCAGCGCCGTGTCCAGTTCGGTGAGGTCGACCAGCTCCTCCCAGGCGGACGCCGCCTCTCCCCGCCCCAGCACCTCGATGCCGTCCATCGACGTGGCGCCGGACCGGGCGAGGTCGGGGTTCCGGCGGGTGCGCAGGTGGCCGGCGAGCAGGTTGAGCCCGGTACCGAGGCCTGCGGAGCCGATGACGTGATCAGCGAGGGAGGTCAGCTCGGCGCGCTGTTCCGGGGTGAGGGAGTCCAGCGCCCGCTGCGCGGTGGCGGCCCGCCGGGCCAGCGTGTCGATGAGGTGATCGAGGTCGGGCGGCCGTTCCGGAAAGAAGTCGGCGAACTGGGCCATGAAGCGGTCGAACGCGGCCGGGCTGTGCTCGCCGCGCTCCTCGGCCGCGAGCATGTCGTTCAGGGCCGTGAGCATCGCGCGTAGGCGATGTGGATTGAGCGGCGGTGGCAGGTCCCCGTCCGCCCGCGTGGGGTGGGTGTCGTTGCCCCCCGCCGCTTGCCGCATGCCGGGCGGTGGTTCGTCCAGGACCTCGCGGAGCACGATGTCGAGCAGCCGCTCGATGCGCTCGCGGACCCGGCGCCGCAGTTCCTCCAAGCCAGCGGGAGACCCCTGGCCCCCGCTGTCGTGCGGGCCCGTCCGCAGCACCTCGCGCAGAGCATCGCCCGGCCGGGCACCGGCCATGACGCCGCGCCCCACCTCGTCCAGGGCGCCGCGGATGTCGAGGGGCGGTGCCAGGGGGTCGGGGCCGTCCTGGTACGCCCGGTACCGGACGCGGTCCATGCGCATCACTCCCGCTTCGCTCGGCCCTCAGGTCCGGTAGACCGCGTGGTCCTCCAGCTGCTCCTTCGAGAGCCGACGGTTCAGGTAGAGGCCTTCCATGGCGAACTCCAGCACCGCGGCGGCGTACCCCTCGTACCTCTTGGGATCGGCGGAGTCCTGGTCGGGCTCGACGCGGGTGACCAGGGCGTCCAGGCCGAGGAAGGCGCCGACGCCGCTCAGCAGCTCGGCGGCGCTGACGCGTTCACCCGCGTCGACCTTGGTGCCGTCGGCGAAGAGGTCGGCCAGCGGGGCGAGGGTCGCCTCGTCCACCGCGTGCCGGAACGTCTCGGCGGTGGCCCGGCGCAGCAGGTGGCTCAGGACCTCGGTCTCCCGCCCCTCCTCTCCGGCGTCGAACTCGACCTTGCCGACCAGCGTCTCCACGATCGGCGGCAGGTCGCAGACGCGGGCCACCGGCCGCTGCTCGCCGATGAGCGCGGCGCGGCGCTCGGCGGCGGCCGCGGCGGTCTCGATCCCGGCGATGGCGAACCGGGCGGACACCCCGGAGCGCGCGTCCACCGAGGACGATTCACGCACCAGCCGGGTGAAGCGGGCGACGACCTCCACCAGGTGCCGGGGCACGGTGACGTCGCCGCTCGGTGCCGCCTCCTGCAGGATCAGCGCGGCCTCGTCTTCCACTTCCCGCGGGTAGTGGGTGCGGATCTCCGCACCGAACCGGTCCTTGAGCGGTGTGATGATGCGCCCGCGGTTGGTGTAGTCCTCGGGGTTGGCGCTGGCGACCAGCAGCATGTCCAGCGGCAGCCGCAGCGCGAAGCCGCGGACCTGGACGTCGCGCTCCTCCAGCACGTTGAACAGGCCGACCTGGATCCGGGCGGGCAGGTCGGGCAGCTCGTTGAGGCAGAACACGCCGCGGTTGGCGCGCGGGACCAGGCCGTAGTGGACGCTCTCCGGATCGCCGAGGCTGCGCCCCTCGGCCAGCCGGATCGGGTCGATGTCGCCGATGAGGTCGCCGACGCCGGTGTCGGGCGTGCACAGCTTCTCGCCGTAGCGGTCCCAGCGGTGGACCCAGGCGACCGGCAGGTCGTCGCCGGTCTCCGCGGCTAGGCGCCGGCAGCGGGCGCAGACCGGCGCGTAGGGGTGGTCGTTGATCGGGCAGCCGTCGACGACGGGCGACCACGCGTCGAGGAGGCCGGTGAGCGTGCGGATCAGCCGCGACTTGCCCTGCCCGCGTTCACCGAGCAGGACGATGTCGTGCCCGGCCAGCAGCGCGCGCTCCAGCCGGGGCAGGACGGAGGCCGAGAAGCCGAGGATGCCGGGGAAGCGCTCGTCCCCGGAGCGGAGGCGGGCCAGCAGGTTCTCCCGCACCTCGGCCTTGACCGTGCGGTGCGTGTGGCCCGCGGCGCGCAGGGCGCCGAGCGTCGGGGGAGCGTTATCGGGAGCTGTGTGCGCGGATGTGACGGGGGACACGGCGTCGAGTCTACGCGCGCCGCGCGCGGTCGCACCGCCGAACCGTGTCCTCGGCGGTCGGGCACGGCGTGCGGCCTGCGACGACCGAATGGGGCACGGAGGGGATCGCGCTCGGGGATCTCAGGGGATAACAGGGGTGACGGCCGTATCAGATGACATGAGCGGGGTAGCGGGAAGAGTATGACGTCCTGGCAACCGCAGTAGGGTCCAGGAGAAGGCATTTTGACCATGACGATGTGAGGTGGCGGACGAGTGGCCAGGTTCGGTGATGCGCTGGCGACGGGCGCGGACCTCGTGAGCGCCGCGGAGCGGGCGGTGCTGGCCGCGATGCGCCCGCTGGAGGGACCGGCGGACCTCATCTGTTTCTGGATCAGCGGTGCCGACCCAGAAGAGGTGGTTCTGGCCGGGGAGCGTGTCATGGCGCTCGCGGACGGCGCGGTGACCATCGGCTGCACCTCCGGCGGCGTCATCGGCGGTGGCCGCGGCGTGGAGGACCAGGGCGCGGTGAGCGTGTGGGCGGCCCGGATGCCGTCTGTCACCATCACCCCGTTCCGCCTGGACACCGTGCCGGACGGCGACCACCTCGCCGTCGTGGGCATGCACGAGCCGTCCCCGGTCGACCAGGCCGCGTTGCTGCTGGTGGACCCCTACGAGTTTCCGACCCAGGCGTTCGTCGAGCGCTCCACCGAGGCCCTGGACGGCCTGCCGTTCGTCGGCGGGCTCGCCAGCGGCGCGCAGGGCCCGGAGTCGGTGCGGCTCTTCGCCGACGGCGAGGTCGCCGACTGCGGCGCGGTCGGGCTGCTGCTGGGCGGCTCCGGGATCGTCGGCACCATGGTCAGCCAGGGATGCCGCCCCGTGGGCCCGGCCATGGCGGTCACCAAGTCCGACGGCAACATGATCCTGGAGCTGGCCGGAGCCCCCGCCTACGAGCGGCTGGAGAACCTCATCAACGCGCTGCCGCCGGAGGAGCAGGAGCTGGCGGCGCAGGGCCTGCACATCGGCATCGCCATGGACGAGTACGCCGACCGCCACGAGCGCGGGGACTTCCTGGTGCGCTCGGTGGTGGCCGCCGACCCCGAGCTGGGCGCGATCACGATCGGCGACATGGTGGAGGTCGGCCAGACGGTGCGGTTCCAGGTGCGCGACCGCGACACGGCAGACGCCGACCTGCGCGAGCGGCTGCGCATGTTCGACGAGGACACCGGGGGCCGCAGTGCCGCCGCGCTGCTCTTCTCCTGCAACGGGCGCGGCTCCACCCTGTTCTCCAGCGCCGACCACGACGTCCGGATGGTCCGCCAGGCCCTCGGTATCGACGCGGTGAGCGGCTTCTTCGCCTCGGGCGAGATCGGCCCGGTGGCCGGCCGCAACCACCTGCACGGGTTCACCGCCTGTCTGCTCGCGTTCGAGTCATAGGCGCGGTGTCAACCCCCGTCTCCGCTGTTTTGACGTCGGCTTAGGTGGATCTTTACCGCACCGTCCGCCATGCCCGGCGCGCCAACTTTGTGACTCCATGTGGCTTCATGCTTACTGATGGTGGCGCAAAGGCGCTCTGGGGGTAAACATGACGCATGGCTTGTTGAAGACCGGCGCGGTCGCGGCGCTTGGAGCGCTGGCGCTCGCGTCACTGCCATCGGCGGAGCAGGCGGCGAGCGCGGCGGGCCGCGTGCCGCTGCACGGCTCGGACGGGAAGTGGATCGATGAGGATCTGACGGCCGCCGACCGCGTCGGGGCGGCCCTCGACGGCGACCGCATCCGCGTCGAGCGCCAGGGAGACCAGCCGCTCGGGGCGTCGCTGCGTTCGCAGCGGCCGGACCGCGTCTCCGGCGGCGCCGCGGACGAGCGTCCCGAACCCGGGGCCGCCCTGGAACGGGAGATCGGCGCGGCCCTGGCGACCTTCCCGGCCCACGAGCTGGACGACCCCGCCTCGGCCGTGGACGTCGCCGTGGACACTACGGGCGACGCCGAGGACTTCCAGGTCGAGGTGCGCGGACTCCGCCCGGACGGCATCTGGACCGAGTGGCGCGAGGCCCCCGGGGCGGAGGCATCGTCCCGGAGGAGCCGAGAGGACCCGCCAAAGGGCCACCGCGTCGCGCTCTCCACGCCGGTCGAGCAGGTGCAGGTCCGTGTCGGCATCACCCTGGACGCCGACGAGGACACCGCGCTGCGCGGCGTGCGCGTCCGCCCGTCGGGCGCGAAGCGGGGCGAACGGCACCCGCCGGGAGAACCGTTCTCCGCTCGGCTGTTCGCGACCCGGATCGGGCAGGTCGGCGGGCTCACCGCGAACGGCCACAGGATTCGGTCGAACGACCAGTTCGCCGCGCTTCCGTCGCGCCGCGGACTGGCCACCCGGGGCGGCAGCGAGTACACGGTGCGGGTCTGCACGACGGACGGCACGCGGCGGTGCGTGTACATGCCCGTCTGGGACGTGGGGCCGTGGAACACCAAGGACGACCACTGGAACGCCGAGCGTGAGAAGTGGCGTGATCTCTCGCGCGGAACGCCGCAGGCGCAGGCGGCGTACAGCGAGGGCTACAACGGGGGCCGCGACGGCTTCGGGCGCAAGGTCGCCAATCCGGCCGGCATCGATCTGGCCGACGGCGCCTTCCGTGAAGGGCTGGGGCTGCGGTCCAACGCGTGGGTCACGGTCGACTACCTGTGGACCGCGAAGTACACGCACCGTGCCGAGGTCGGCACCGCCTCTCAGGTCGACCCCGTGATCATCCGACCGGGGCCGGGGGCCTCGTTCCCGGCGAGCGGCCTGGCCGCGCACAAGGCCACCATCGACGTCCTCTGCCAGACCTCGGGGGACCGGGCCACGGGCCCCCAGGGCGAGACCGACGTCTGGTACCGCATCGGCGAGGAGAACTACGTCCCCGCGGCGTTCGTCAAGGGCGGCGAATCTGCCCCACCGTGCCCCGCGCGGGACGCCACGGCCGACGCGGGCCATCAGGAGGAGGCCGAGCCGGGGAAGTCCGGGAAGGACGACAAGGAAGACAAGGACGGCAAGGACGACCGGACCGGCTGACGGCCGACGAGCCGAGCGGCCCGCGATTCGGGTCGCGGCTAGAAGTAGGGCGCCGGGCGGGCGGGGGCAGGCCGAGTTCTGATGACCATGGTCCCGGCCGCCCGGTCGTGCAGGCTCTGCCCGAGGTGGCTGTCGGACCCGGCGAAGGCGCAGTCGACCAGGACCCAGACGTGGCCGACGCACAGCACGCTGTGCGGCAGGCCGAAGATCGCGGCCCGGCCGACGGCCTGGCCCTGACTGAGCCGTCCGCCGTCGGCGGCCCGCACCACCTTGAGCGACAGCGTCAACTGCCCGAGGGTGCGCCCCCAGGCGATGTGGAAGAGCCAGTCGTAGAAGAAGAGCAGGAGCCCCCAGCCGAAGACCCAGAGCAGGCCCCAGACGTCGTAGTAGTCCTGGGACAGGTCGGCCTCGAAGCCCGCGGGGTTGACGGCCGAGAAGACCAGCGTCACCAGGATGAAGAAGACGAAGGCGAACACGGACAGCGCCAGGTAGTCGATGATCCGCGCGCCCAACCGCACCCCGAACCCCGCGGGGGCCGGGTGCGGTCCGCTACCGGCGGCGGGCCCGGGAAGGGGCGGTGGTCCGTACGGCGGGCCGGAGTTCCATGGGGGAGTGTGCACGCTACTTCTCGATCACGATCGTGCTGACGGCCTTGTCGTGCAATGTCTGCCGCTTCGGTTCGTCCCACAGGGGCCACAGGAGGTCGAGGAGGGTGCCGACGAAGCTGCCGCCCATGCCGAGCGCCCTGAAGATCAGTTCGCGCCCGGCGGAGGCCATCTTCGTCGGCGGACGCAGGGTGTCCAGGGAGACGACCTGGATCCCCAGGGCGCGTTTGCCCAGCGTCTGCCCGGACTTGGCGTGGGACAGCCAGCGGTAGCAGAAGGTCGCCGCGAATACCGCGCCGAGCGTGAGCACCACCAGGGAGGCGACGACGTAGCCCTTCACCGGTCCGTCCGATGTCAGCACGTAGCCGACCCAGACGCCGGCTCCGACGATGACTGCCGCCATGAGGATGATGATCGCGGTGTCGAAGAGGTGGGCGGCGACGCGCTGCCCCCAGCTCGCGAGCGGCGCCGGGGGAGCGGCGGGAGCACCGGCGTAGCCGGGATAACCGGGATACCCGGGGGAGGGCGGCCCGTATCCGGGCTGGGGGTATCCGTGCGTCGGCGTGCTCGGGGGTATCGGGCTGTTAGGCCCCGCGTCCGGAGACGGACCGTATCCGCCGTCCTCATCCTGCGGTGCGGGGGCGCCCTGCGCCGGATATCCGGAATTCGGGGCATTCCATGATGGGGTGGTCACCGCGGCATTATGCCTGACACCGGGGACGCGCTGCGGCAGGGTTCGCGGGGACGCCCGCGGGACAAAGGCGCCCCAACGCGGAAGGGGTGGCTCGTGGCCACCCCCTCCGCAGTTGATATGGGGGCTACGCGCCGCCGTACGGGACGGCGTCGATGATGTCCACCTTCAGGCTCTTGCCGTTCGGCAGGGTGTACTTCGCCGAATCGCCGATCTTCTTACCCGTGATCGCGCTACCCAGCGGTGACTTGGGGGAGTAGACGTCGATCGGAGCTCCGCTCTCCTCACGGGAGGCGAGGAGGAACGTGATCTCCTCGTCGTCTCCTTCGAACTTGACGGTCACGGTCATACCGGGGCCGACTTCACCCGCCGTGCGCGGGGCCTCGCCCACACGCGCATTGCGCAGGATTCCCTGGAGCTGTGCGATGCGGGCCTCGATCTTGCCCTGCTCTTCCTTGGCGGCGTGGTAGCCGCCGTTCTCTCGCAGGTCACCCTCTTCGCGGGCGGCTTCGATCTTGTCGGCGATCTCGATGCGACCAGGCCCCGACAGGTGCTCCAGCTCCGCCTTGAGCCGGTCATACGCCTCCTGAGTCAGCCAGGTGACGTTGTCATCGCGGGTCTCGGTCACGGGAACTCCCTTTGGTGCGACTAGTAACTGCGAACCGCCATCCGGCCGCAGATGAACTTACGAGATTATCACCGCGCCCTGTCGGTGGCCGGGGCTTCGATTCCCTCACCAGGACGCATGCCCAATAGCGGACCGGGCGTGCGCTGCGAGGCGGGTGGAGCCGAAGGACGGCGTGGACCGTGGCGCGTCGGGGTGGACATCGGCTGACAGGGGTGGGATCGGCGTGGATCCCGGCTCATTTCGAAGGGACGGGACTACTCTTCCGAACCTTGTTCCCTGCAGGAGGTCACTTCTACCGCCGATGCCGTGCGAACCGTGTCAACGTTGGTAGTGACGTTGCGGTTTCCGGCCTTGACCTCCACGCGGTCCTGGCCGACCTCAACATGGTGCGCGTCGGTGGCGCTGATCACACAGACCGCGGGGCTGCCGCTGTTCACCTGGAAGGTGATGGTCGCCTCATCCTCGGACTCGGCGTTCCAGGCGATGGTTTGATACGACACGCTCCCGGTGTGGCCGCCGTAGCTCATCAGTGCCGATCCCCACCCGATGGTGAAGATCCCGGCGCCCAGCAGGCCCATCAGGAAGATGAACGGCTTGTTCCCGTAGAGACGCCGCATGCCCCGGGCCGGTGGAGCGGCGTCGGGGTTGGAAGCGGAAGGGCTGTCGGGCATACGGGAATCTCCGAACGTGCGGTCTACGTTGTCTAAGATAGCTCCGTCCTGAGTGACTCCCGCTCCACCCCCGCTCCTCGCGAGTTCGCAAGGCCAGGAGCATGGTGGCTTTCTGGCGGAGCGGTCGATCGCAGCTTCCGCGACTATCCAAGGGGATTCGTCCGTTGTCCGAGCGCTTGCGGCTGATGGCCGTTCATGCCCACCCTGATGATGAGTCCAGCAAAGGCGCCGCCACGATGGCACGCTACGTCAGCGAAGGCGCCGAAGTGCTGGTCGTCACACTGACCGGAGGAGAACGCGGCTCCATCCTCAACCCTGCCATGGACCGCCCGGAGATCGTCGCCAACATCGGCGAGGTCCGCCGCAAGGAGATGGCCGAGGCACGCCAGATCCTCGGCGTCCACCAGGAGTTCAGCGGCTTCGTCGACTCCGGCCTGCCCGAAGGCGACCCACTGCCCCCGCTCCCCGAGGGCTGCTTCGCGCTGCAGCCGCTCGACGTGGCCTCCGAACCGCTGGTCCGCTCCGTGCGCTCCTTCAAGCCGCACGTGATGATCACCTACGACGAGAACGGCGGCTACCCGCACCCCGACCACATCATGACCCACAAGGTCTCGGTCGAGGCCTTCGACGCCGCGGGCGACCCCGAACGCTACCCCGAGGCCGGCGACCCGTGGCAGCCCCTCAAGCTCTACTACCACGTCTCCTTCCCCCGGGTCCGGTTCGAGGCCCTCTCCCAGATGCTCGACGAGCGGGAGCTGGAGAACCCCTACAAGGAGTGGATGAAGCGCATCGACGAGCGCAAGTGGCCGGAGTGGGAGATCACCACGCAGGTCCGCTGCGACGAGCACTTCGAGACCCGCGACCGCGCCCTGATCGCGCACGCCACCCAGATCGACCCCAACGGGTTCTGGTTCGCCGTGCCGATGGACGTCCAGCGCGAGGCCTGGCCGTATGAGGACTACCACCTCGCACGGTCCCTCGTGGACACCGACATCCCAGAGAAGGACCTGTTCGCAGGGGTCCGCGAAGCAGTGAGAGCATAGAGGCATGAAGGCCGCTCTCGTCCTCGCACAGACCGATCTCGACGTCGACGCGATCACCCCCGGGGTGCTCGGGTTCATCATCGTCGCCCTGATCGGGTTCGCCCTCTACCTGCTGATGAAGTCCATGAGCAAGAAGCTCGTCGGCGTCCGGCAGGCGAACTTCGACGCCGACGCGTCGCAGGCCGAGAGCGGCACCGCCAATGAGGCCGGGGCCGAACCGGGGGAGCAGAAGTCCTAGCCGCGCGCCGCGCCGGCAGCGCGGCCGCCCGACGCCGCTGACCACCTCCGCGGCACGCTCCCCGGTGTGTCGGACCCGGCCCGCTCGGGCAGGGTGGGGACATGTCCAATCGTCTCGCCGACGCGACCAGTCCCTACCTCCTCCAGCACGCCGACAACCCCGTCGACTGGCAGCCCTGGGGTGAGGAGGCCTTCGCCGAGGCCCGCCGCCGACAGGTCCCCATCCTCGTCTCCGTGGGGTATGCGGCCTGTCACTGGTGCCACGTCATGGCGCACGAGTCCTTCGAGGACCAGTCCACCGCCGACCTGATGAACGCCGGCTTCGTCAACATCAAGGTCGACCGCGAGGAGCGCCCCGACGTCGACGCCGTCTACATGGAGGCCACCCAGGCCATGACCGGCCAGGGCGGCTGGCCCATGACCGTCTTCACCACCCCCGACGGCGCGCCGTTCTACTGCGGCACCTACTTCCCGCGCGAGCACTTCCAACGCCTCCTCCAGGGCGTCTCGCGCGCCTGGGAGCAGGAGCGCGAGGGCGTCGTGGAGCAGGGGCGCCGCGTCGTCGAGGCGCTCAGCGCCCCCCGGTCGCTGCCCAAGGCGGCGCCGCCCGGCCCCGAGGTGCTGGACACCGCCGTCGCCGCGCTGGCCCGCGACTACGACGACGTCAACGGCGGCTACGGCAGTGCGCCCAAGTTCCCGCCGTCCATGGTGCAGTCCTTCCTGCTGGCGCACCACGCCCGCACCGGCGAGCGGCGCAGCCTGGACGCCGCCGCCCACACGGCCGGGGCGATGGCCCGGGGCGGCATGTACGACCAGCTCGGCGGCGGGTTCTCCCGCTACTCGGTGGACGCGGCGTGGGTCGTGCCGCACTTCGAGAAGATGCTCTACGACAACGCCCTGCTCGCCCGCGCCTACACCCGGCTGTGGCGCGCCACCGGCGACGACCTCGCGCGGCGGGTCGCCCTGGAAACCCTCGACTGGATGGTCGCGGACCTGCGCACCGCCGAGGGCGGCTTCGCCTCCGCCCTGGACGCCGACAGCGAGGGCGAGGAGGGCCGCTACTACGTCTGGACGCCCGAGCAGCTGCGCGCGGTGCTGGGGGACGACGACGGCGCCTGGGCGGCCGACCTCTACGGCGTCACCGCCACCGGCACCTTCGAGCACGGCGCCTCGGTGCTGCAACTGCGCGCCGACCCCGACGACCCCGACCGCCACGCCCGCGTCCGCTCCGCTCTGCTGGCCGCGCGCGCCCAGCGCGTCCGGCCGGAGCGCGACGACAAGGCGGTGGCCGCCTGGAACGGCCTGGCGATCGCCGCGCTGGCCGAGGCCGGCGCCCTCCTCGACCGCCCCGACCTGGTGGATCACGCCCGCGCCGCCGCGCGCCTGCTCCGTGACGTCCACATGCACGACGGCCGGATCCTGCGTACCTCGCGCGATGGCGTCGCGGGCGGGAGCGCCGGTGTCCTGGAGGACTACGGCGATGTCGCCGAGGGGCTGCTGGCGCTGCACGCCGTCACCGGCGAACCGGAGTGGGTGACCCTGGCGGGCGGCCTGCTGGACACGGTCCTGGTGCACTTCGCCGACGGCGAGGGCGGGTTCTTCGACACCGCCGACGACAGCGAGGCGCTGTTCAACCGCCCCCGGGACCCCACGGACAACGTGACGCCCTCGGGCTGGTTCGCCGCCGCCGGAGCGCTGCTCACCTACGCCGGACTGACCGGCACGCCCCGGTACCGCCAGGCCGCCGAAGCGGCGCTGTCCCCGGTGACACTGCTCGCCGAGAAGGCCGCGCGCTTCGCCGGGTGGGGGCTGACCGTGGCCGAGACGCTGCTCAGCGGGCCGCTGGAGATCGCCGTGGTGGGCCCGTCGGACGACCCGCGTACCCGGGAACTGCACCGCACCGCCCTGCACCACGCCCCCTTCGGCACCGCCGTGACCCTGGGCGACGGCACCGCCGACGGCGGGGTCCCCCTGCTCACGGACCGGCCCCTGGTGGACGGTGCCCCAGCGGTCTACGTCTGCCAGGGCTTCACCTGCGATCTGCCCGTCACCACACCCGAGCGGCTGCGGGAACGCCTGCGCTGAGCGCCGCGTTGGCAGACAAGAACCCGTGCGGGGCGGCGGATCCCGCCGTCCGCGCGCGGGTCACACTGGGCCGTACGGGGAATGATCCGCATCGCGGAGCGCCTCCCTCGAGAAGGTGGCGGACGGGCTGATCCAGGAGTGCCATGACGGAGGATGCCGGGGGGCGCAGGCGGAGCGTGGCCGGGCTGGTCGTTCTGGGCACCCTGCTGGCCACGGGGTGCGCAACGCCGCACCTGGACACACTCCCCGGTCTGGCCCACCCCGTGGCCTCGGCGTCCGACGGCATCCGGGTGGACGAGGGCGACCAGGCCTACTCCTACCGCAACATCCACCTCGTGCTGCCGAAGGGCTGGACGACGGACTTCTCCGACGACTGCCTCATGCCCCCCGGCGCCGACGCCGGACGCACGGACACCTGCCCGCCCACCGCGCTGCACATCACGCCCCGGGCCGCCAAGTACGGCCAGATCGACCCCAAGGGCAAGGAACTCAGCCGCCGCGACGGGTGGAAGCGGCCGTGGTCGGTCTGTCCCGACGCGGCGACCAAGGGCGGAGACGAGCCCCGGGGGGAGCCCGAGACGGTGGCGGAGCTCGGCCGCAGGAGCTTCACCGCGGTCAGCGGAGAGCGGGTGGAGTCCGCGGCCTGGATCCTCCGCTGCGACGGGGTGCGGTTCGACAGCCGGATCTGGTACGTCCCCGAAGTGGACGTGGAGCTCAGCGTCGCGGCCATCACCGACATGGAACACAGCGACGGCTATGACGCCATAGCCCGCTCCCTGGACTTCTCCCGCTACCAGAATTGACAGTCCCTCCGTTGATCTCGGGGATATCGACCGAATACCGGCGAGTATTCGGTCGATATCCCCGAGATCAACGGAGGAGCTCATTCCAGCAGCCGGGTGCCGTCGATGACCTGGTCGACGATCCCCGGGCGCTGATCCGGCTGGCGCACCTCCAGGTAGATGGTCTCCGGACCGTGCCGGGCGTGCAGAACGGCGGCGCCGAACCGGGGCGCGCACTCGTCCCACTCCCGGATCTCCCCGGTCCACCGCGCGGTGTCGAGGGTGCGCCGCACGGGCTCGCCCGGGCAGGGGACCGAGTCGATGAGCTGGTCCAGTCCGGGCTGCTCCGCCGACCGTGGCAGCAGCCCGGCGAACACCCCGTAGGAGGGGGATTCGGCATCCCGCCACCGCCCGGTGTCTGTGGAGACCAGGACCCCGGGCTGCCGTCCGCCGAGCAGCCCCAGCTCGCGTGGCTCCCACCCGTCGGCGTGCGCCTCGTGCGCCCAGGCGTGCGGGACGGCGACGACGAACCGCCCGTTGAGGTCGCGCACATCGATGAACCGCAGCCCCGGCAGCGCGGCCGCACCGGTGGTGGTCATCAGCACCGCGGCGGTGAGCACGGCGGCGGCCGTGCGCACCCACTTGGGCCGGTGCCGCATCCACCACGGGACCGACGTGGGCAGCCCGGGCGTCATGCGGATCGCGCGCACCCGGTCGGTGAAAGCCTGGGCGTCCCGCGGGCGGTTGGCCCGGTCCGTCGACAGCGCGGCCATGATCAGCTCGTCCAGGGCCGGCGGCAGGCCGGGCCGGATCCGGCCCGGCGGGGTCCGCACCGGCGGCGACGGCGGGGGCCGCCCGGTGATGAGTTCGTAGGCGACCGCGCCCAGCGAGTAGACGTCGACGCGGACGTCGATGTCGCCGCCGGGCACGCTCTGCTCCGGCGACATGTACCCGGGCGTGCCCGCCGCCGCGGTGAAGCCGGACGCCTGGTCGATGCTCTTGGCGAAGCCGAGGTCGGCCACGAGCACCCGTTGGCCCACCGGACTGGACAGGAGTAACACGTTGGACGGTTTGATGTCCCTGTGAATGGTGCCGTGCCGGTGCAGCACCGTGACGCCTTGGCCGATTTCGGTCAGTAGTCGCAGCGCTTCGTCGAGCGGCAACGGTCCCTTGGCGACGAGATCGGCGACACTTCCCTGGTCGGCGTAGGTCATGACCATGTACGGGCGTTCGTCAGGCAGGACGTCCAGGTCGTGTACGCGTACCAACCAGTTGGAGTCGGTTTGCCGGAGTATGCGAGCCTCTTCCATGAACCGTTGATGTACGTCCATCCGCCGGGCCCAGTTCTCGGCCAAGACCTTGATGGCCACGGGGGTGTCGAGGCGGTCGTCGTGCGCGAGCCACACCGTCGCGAACGCACCGGAGCCCAGATGGCGTATGACGCGGTATCGGCCGAACATGTCCGGTTGTGCCACAGCTACTGCTTTACCGGTGCCGCCCGGACCAAACGTCCTTATTCGCGGGGTATCCAGGGCTGACCGGGTCCCCCGGGGACTTGTACACCTCCATCCCGGATGTGAACCTCATAGAGGGGGATGGGCGTGTAACAGCTGGATGGCATGGAATTCTTCTTCGGAGTCAGGGAGTGACCAACCGTGGGAAACGCTGAGAAGGGCTCGTCGCCGCGCCGTCCGGCCGCGAGGGTCGACGACTCCCTGGAAGAACTCGCGGTGCTCGCCCGCGACGGCGACCAGGCGGCGCTCGAGGAGCTGATCCGCCGCATCCAGCCCGAGGTACTGCGGCGGTGCGCGCGCTTCCTGCCCTACCGCCAGGACGCCGAGGAGGCCTGCAACGACGCGTTGCTGCGGGTGGCGCGCAACATCGGCGGGTTCAAGGGCGATTCCCTGTTCACCACCTGGCTCTACACCGTTGTCTCCAACTCGGCGCGGCAGACCTACCGGTCGATGAAGCGCCGCGCCGCCGAGATGCCCACCGAGGCCGAGCGCATCCCCAACCAGCGCGACCCGCGCACGACGAGCGTCATCGCCGGGTCGCGCATCGACCTGCTGGAGGCGCTCGACCAGTTGGAGAAGGACCGGCCCAACCTGGTGGCCCCGTTGGTACTCCGCGACCTCTGCCAGATGGACTACAACGAAATCGCCGAGGAACTCGACCTGGCTCTGGGCACGGTGAAATCGCGGATCCATCAGGGCCGGAAGCATGTGCGCAAGTCGCTTGCTGTGACATAAGAGGAGTAAACAGGCCTACCCTGGAGAAGTTCTCCAGTGCTCACGCACCGGTGGCCTGTTGAGCCGTGATCGGGCGCGAGCGCCCCGGCGGTAATCCGGCCTCCCCCCGAAGATCGGCGAAAGGTAGCGACCCATGGGGTTCCGCGATCCCCTCTACTGGCTCTACGAGCGTCGTCTGGAGCGCAAACTCGACAGCTACGAGATCCCCCGCCACGTCGGCGTGGTCCTCGACGGCAACCGCCGATGGGCGAAGACCAGCGGGCTGGCCAGGGTCGAACAGGGGCACCAGGCCGGGGCCGAGAAGATCTTCGAGCTGCTGGGGTGGTGCGACGAGGTCGGCGTGCAGGTGGTCACGATGTGGCTGCTGTCCACCGACAACCTCACCCGCCCGGCCGAAGAGCTCGACCCGCTGCTGGAGATCATCGAGAACACCGTGCGGCGGCTGCAGGCCGAGGGCTGGCGCGTGAACCCCATGGGCGCCCTCGACCTGCTGCCCGATTCGACCGCTCGTGTCATGAAAGAGGCGGGCGCGGCCACATCCGGCAACTCCGGGCTGATTGTCAATGTTGCCGTCGGGTATGGGGGAAGACGTGAGATCGCCGACGCGGTGCGGTCGCTCCTCCTCGCCGAGGCGGCCAAGGGCACCAGCATTGAGGAGCTCGCCGAGCGCCTCGACCTGGAGCACATCGCGGAGCATCTCTATACCCGCGGCCAGCCCGACCCGGATCTGCTCATCCGGACCTCGGGGGAGCAGCGCCTCTCCGGCTTCCTGCTCTGGCAGAGCGCGCACTCGGAGTTCTACTTCTGCGAGGTCTTCTGGCCTGCCTTCCGCAGAGTCGACTTCCTGCGCGCGGTCCGCTCATACGGCGCGCGGAGCCGACGCTACGGCTCCTGAGCCGACCCCCCTCCACCCTCGCCCGGACACCGGCAGGAAACGGAGGAAGGATCGTGTTACCGGGTGTTCACACGCCGTCTCACCTGGGGGTCTTGCTCTTTCAAGGGACGTCGGTACCGTCAATACCAGTGGATGGTGCGTATCCGTCCACTCGGGAGGCCCCGAACGGTTGAGGTCCTGGTTGAACGAGGAACTCATGGTGTCAAGGGCCGGTCCCGGCCCTGTCGGGGCTGGTCCCGGTCCTTGGTATCCCGTGAGAGAAGGGCGCCTACGTGGCGCCCAAGGGGAGAACGAGTGGCTAGTTCCTCGACCTACCGCCGCGATCTCGACACCCTCGACACGTCCGCTCCGCTGACGGAGACGGAACGGCGGCGAACCTACGTGCTCGACACCAGCGTCCTGCTGGCCGACCCCACGTCGATCACCCGATTCGCCGAGCACGGGGTGGTCCTGCCGATCGTGGTGATCACCGAACTGGAGAGCAAGCGCCACCACCCGGAACTGGGCTACTTCGCTCGGGAGGCGCTGCGCAGGCTGGACGACCTCCGGGTCGCCGAAGGGAGCCTCGACGTCGACGTCCCGGTCAACGAGTACGGCGGCACGCTGCGGGTGGAGCTCAACCACAGCGACCCGTCGGTGCTCCCGGCCGGATTCCGGCTCGGCGACAACGACACCCGGATCCTCACCGTCGCCCGCAACCTTCACGATGAGGGCGACGTCGTGCTGGTCAGCAAGGACCTGCCGATGCGCATCAAAGCGTCGTCCATCGGCCTGGCGGCCGAGGAGTACCGCGCCGAACTCGCCATCGAGCACGGCTGGACCGGCATGGCCGAACTGGAGGTCCCCGCGCACGAGGTGTCCGCGCTCTTCGAAAACGGGACGGCCGACATCGAGGAGGCCCGCGACCTGCCCTGCCACACCGGACTCGTGCTGGTCTCGGAGCGCGGCAAGGCACTGGGCCGGGTCCTTCCCGACAAGTCGGTGAAGGTGGTCCGGGGCGACCGCGACGTCTTCGGCCTGCATGGACGCAGCGCCGAGCAGCGCATCGCGCTCGACCTGCTGGCCGACCCCGACCTCGGCATCGTCTCGCTCGGCGGCCGCGCCGGCACCGGCAAGTCCGCGCTCGCGCTGTGCGCCGGGCTCGACGCGGTGCTGGAGAAGGGGCGGCACCGCAAGGTCATGGTGTTCCGTCCGCTCTACGCGGTCGGCGGCCAGGAGCTCGGCTACCTGCCCGGCACCGAGAACGAGAAGATGTCGCCCTGGTCCCAGGCGGTGCACGACACCCTCTCCGCGGTCACCACGCCCGAGGTCATCGAGGAGGTCGTCGACCGGGGCATGCTGGAGGTCCTGCCGCTCACCCACATCCGGGGCCGCTCGCTGCACGACGCGTTCGTCATCGTCGACGAGGCCCAGTCCCTGGAACGCGGGGTCCTGCTCACGGTGCTCTCGCGCCTCGGCGAGAACTCGCGCGTGGTGCTCACCCACGACGTCGCCCAGAGCGACAACCTGCGGGTGGGCCGCTACGACGGCGTCGTCGCGGTGATCGAGAAGCTCAAGGGCCACCCCCTCTTCTCGCACATCACCCTCACCCGCTCCGAGCGCTCCCCGATCGCCGCGCTCGTCACCGAGATGCTGGAAGGCTGATCCGGTAGGTCGCGGGCGGACGCCATTGCCTCCGCCCGCGACCCGGCCCATCGCCTCCCTGTCGTTGATCTCGGGAAAGTGCGCCAAAAACCCTCGGAATCTGGCGCACTTTCCCGAGATCAACGACCGAACGGGGGTGTGTTCACGTCGTCGTCGGCGTGCGTTCGGGAGTGCGTGTGCGGCCGTGCCGTAGATTGCCGTGCGCGTCACATCCCCGTACGGAGGAGCCACCCGCATGGCCGCACCGTCCCCCGCATCTCCCGGATCCCCGCTGTCCCGGCGCTCCCTGCTCGCTTCCGGCGCCGTCGGCCTGGCCACCGCCGTCGTCCCCGGAGCGGCCCCCGCGCTCGCCCAGGGCAAGAACCGGCCCGTCCTGACCCACGGCATCCAGCTCGGCGACCCGCGCGGCGACGGCGCCGTGGTGTGGACCCGGGCGGACCGCGCCGCGCGGATGGTCGTGGAGGTCTCCTCCCGCCCGGACTTCGCCGACGCGCGGATCGTGCGCGGGCCGATGCTGACCCCGGCACACGACGGGACCGGGCGGATCCGGATCACCGGCGTGGATCCGGGCACGCGCGTCCACGTCCGGGTGCGCGCCGAATCCGGCCGGGCCGCGAGCGAACCCGTCGAGGGCTCGTTCCGCGTCCCCGGCGGCGGGGACGGCCCCATCCGCTTCCTCTGGTCGGGCGACGTCGCAGGGCAAGGCTGGGGCATCAACACCGACATCGGCGGGATGCCGATCTATGGCGCCATGGCCGACCGCGAGCCGGACTTCTTCGTGCACAGCGGCGACTCCTGCTACGCCGACGGCCCGCTGGAGGAGACCGTCACCCTGCCCGACGGCCGGACCTGGCACAACCTCGTCACCGAAGAGAAGAGCAAGGTCGCCGAGACCCTGAGGGAGTTCCGCGGCCAGTTCGCCTACAACCTGCTCGACGACGGCGTCCGCGCGTTCGCCGCGCGCGTCCCGCACATCGTCCAGTGGGACGACCACGAGGTCGTCAACAACTGGTACCCGGGCGAGATCCTGGACGACGACCGCTACACCCAGCGCCGCGTCGATGTCCTGGCCGCCCGCTCCCACCGGGCCTTCCACGAATGGCAGCCGATCATCCCGGCCGAGGCCGTCGATGGCCGCATCTACCGGAAGATCTCCTACGGCCCCGAACTCGACGTCTTCGTCATCGACATGCGGCCCTACCGGGACGCCAACTCACCGGGCACCGCCCGCCGCGAGCGCATCCTCGGCGAAGCCCAGGCCCGGTGGCTGGTGCGGGAGATGGCGGCCTCGACCGCGACCTGGAAGGTCATCGCCTCCGACATGCCGATCGGCCTGGTCGTGCCGGACGGGGACGACATCGAGGCGGTCGCCAACGGACGACCGGGTGTCCCCCGCGGCCGCGAGGCCGAGATCGCCTGGGTGCTGCACCGGCTGCACCGAAGCGGCGTGCAGAACGTCGTCTGGCTGACGGCGGACGTGCACTACACCGCCGCGCACCACTACGCGCCGGATCGTGCGAGCAGTCCGGAGTTCACCCCGTTCTGGGAGTTCGTTTCCGGCCCACTGCACGCGGGGGCGTTCGGCCCGAACAAGCTCGACCCCACGTTCGGCCCCAAGGCGGTCTTCGTCCAGGCGCCGCCGCGTGCCAATGTCTCCCCGATGGAGGGCTTCCAGCACTTCGGGGAGGTCGAGATCGACCGCGAGAGTCGCGACCTCACCGTGTACCTCCGTGACAGCAACGGGGACTCCCTGTGGTCTACGACGCTGAATCCGCAGGAGCGACCGACCTGACGGTAGCGGCGTCGCTACACTGTGTGCGATTCGCATTACATAGAGAACACCCTGCCCGTTCGGCCCGGACGCGGGACGCGGCAGGGTGGGACTCGATCTATGGGGGGATGCGTGTTACTCAACCGGATCTCAGGACGGCTGGCCGTGGGCGCCGGTGCCGCTGCGGTGGTCGCGGGGGCGGCCTTCGTCGCCGCGTACGCCGACTCCGACGCGGACGCCGGACAGGCGGTCTCCGCGCTGCGGCCGACCTCGGACGCCCCCGAGGACTTCTTCGCCGCCACCGAGCAGATCTCCGGCAGTGACCTGCGCAGACAGCGCGAACAGGCACAGCGGCAGATCGACGCGGCCAGCGGCGCGGCCGTGACAACGGGGACGGGCTCCGCCACGGAGGTGAAGGAAGAGCCCGAGGAAAAGGACGAGGGCGACGCGGGCGGCTCCGATGGGGCGATCGACCCCGACATCGGCGGCGACGTCGACAACCTCAACTGGAGCGCCCTGGCCCAGTGCGAGTCGGGCGGCGACCCGACGAAGGTGAGCCCTGCCGGCTTCTACGGGCTCTACCAGTTCAGCATGTCCACATGGCAGTCGGCCGGCGGTACGGGATCACCCGCCGACGCGAGCGCCGACGAGCAGACGATGCGCGCCAAGAAGCTCTACACCAAGGTCGACGGCAACTGGCAGGGCCAGTGGCCGGAGTGCGGCCGGCACCTGTTCGACTGAGCCCGCCGGAGCCTCCGGCTCCGCCGAGGTCCCTTCGGGCCCCGCGATCACCGATCGCGGGGCCCGAAGCGCGTCGTGGCGAGGAACGCGGCTCGAACGGCGGATGCCGCCTCGGGGAAAGCGGATGCGGAACCGGTTCTCCCCTGTGGAGCCTGTGACGCTTTGTCACCCAGCGTGCATAAACGCAGGTGAGAATTGCCCCAACGCTCACCGTGTGTGCTGTGATTCACGTCATAGGTGGATTTTGCGTAGTCTCCTGCGGCGATGCGGCAGGGTTGGATCCGTTCCATAAGGAGTCCCCGGAGCGCGGGACGGGTGCCGATGTGACACCCCCACGGACCCACCGAATCCCGTGCGCGAGGTCGCGAAGCGGCGGGGCGGCCGGCGGTCACGCCCCTCAGATACATCCGCCGCTCACCATTCCCCCAATGGCACACCCGACCTGCTGAGTCCCGGGGCCGAGGTCTCTCACGCGCGTCACCGCCGGGCGCGTGACTGACGAAAGGGCGATTTGTGCTACTTAACCGGATCTCGTTGCGGGCGGCCACGGCCGTGGGGTCCGCGACGCTGGTCGCAGGCGTGACATTCGCGGTGACCGCGTTCGCGGACACCGGCGCTGACCCCGGGCTGGCCGCCTCCGCCGCCACCGCGGCGCAGCCCCCCGCCCCCGAGGACGCCCCCGACGACTTCTTCGCCGCCAGCGACCCGAGCCCTGGCGAAGATCTGGCCCAGGAGCGCGAAAAGGCCAAGGGGCTCATGGAGGAGGCCGGAAACGCGGCCGTGTCCTCCGGGTCGGGCTCCGTCAAGGAGGAGAAGGAAGAAGAGGAAGAGGAGTCGAAGGACGAGGACGACTCCGGCGACTCCGACACCCCCGTCCCCACCGGCGACCCCAAGGCCATCGCCAAGGCCATGCTCGGCGACTACGGCTGGGGGCAGGAGCAGTTCACCTGCCTCGAACCGCTGTGGGAGAAGGAGAGCAACTGGGACCACCAGGCCAAGAACCCCAGCTCCGGCGCCTACGGCATTCCGCAGGCCCTTCCCGGCAGCAAGATGGCCAGCGCCGGGTCCGACTGGGAGACCAACCCGGCCACCCAGATCGAGTGGGGCCTGGGCTACATCGAGGGTCGCTATGACAACCCCTGCGGCGCCTGGGCGCACTCGCAGGCCAAGGGGTGGTACTGACCCGGCGGCATGTGCCAGCGTGACCTGCGGTTACGCGTGAACGATGGGCTCGCGGGCGGCTGCCTGCGGGCCCATCGGTTGTTTGGTGGCGCTCTTGGCGGGCACCTCCACAGTCGCCCGGCGCTGCTGAGATCCACGGCACCGCCGGGACCCGGTGACCGGCTCGGGCCGGGTTCCGGACAGGCACCGGAAGAGCGGGTTACCGTGACGGTGACGGAGATGACATCCCCCGGCCCTGGAGAGCGGCGTGTACCGAATCGCTATCAGCCATGTGGACAACCCCGGCCGCAAGATCACCCCGACCCACCAGGACACGGCGCGTACCGTGGAGGACGCTGTGTCGGTGGTGCGGAAATGGCTGCACCCGCTCGACTCCTCCCCGATCCTCACCGACGATGTGCAGCAGGCGGTGAACATCGCCGACTTCCGGGTCGACATCGCCGATACGACACCTGGCCAGGTGTACCGGGTCGTCATCGCCCCGAGTATGTAACGACATGTAGAAGCAGGGTCATATGTGCCGAATGTGCGGCAGAGACAAGCAAGGTAAGGCCATCTGCCCCTGGTGCCGGGACTCCTCGCCCCCGGTCTGAACAGGGTGCCGGATAGAGCGGCCGGGCGGCTCGACGCGGGGATGCGGTTCAGCTCCGGGGCTCGAAGGAGTCCAGGATCGACCGGTGCAGTCCCTGGTAGTCGGTGGCCTCATGAGCGGGGACGTTCCACGCCAAGACGTAGCCCTCCCTGTCGCTCACGATGACGTGAGCGACCAGCCGCCGACCCGGCGTCGTCTGATCGCCATCGACGTAGTCCCCCTCCGCATAGGCGACGTCCCAGGACGCGGGGAATCCGGGTGCGGACTCGACGACGTCGATCGTCTCGTAACTCTCGGGGACCTCGCCCTCCTCCTCGAAGAAGACCAGCCAGTCGTGGGCGGTCTCCGGGTCGCCTTCCTCGACCGACCACGAGTCCACGAAGAACCAGGCGTCCCCGTCGGGGTGCGTGAACTCGACGAATCGCTCGTTGGCGCTGTCCGTGCGCCCCTCCCAGTCCGATGGGTAGTCGATCGCGTACCACTGGTTGGTGTAGGTCCTGGCGTCGCTCAGGGGACCGTTCTGGGCGTACATGACGAACATGACCACCAGGAGCACGGCGAGGACGACGGCGATCGCGCCGCCGCCGAGGAGCACCGTGCCAATGCCGAAGCCCCGAGGAGGGTTCGTCCGCTGCGCCTGGGCGGTGAATTCCGCGTAGGGAGTCGGCCACGCGCCGGTGGGGGCGGAGCGCATCGGGCCCGTAGGCGGCCCCGCGTGCGGCCCTCCGGCGGGGTTGGGCGTCGACGGGTCGGCGGGATGGGGTGTCACGGGGCCGTTCGGTCGCGGTGTTATCGGACCGCTTGGCCGTGGCGTGACGGGGCCATTCGGCGGCGGTGTCACCGGCCCGCTCGGAGAGGGGGTCGTGGGCCCCTGCGGGTACGTGGCAGCGGGCGGTTGCGACTGCGGCTGCTGGGCCGGCTCCGCGACCGGCGCTCCACCGGCAGGCGATCCGGCCTCACCGAGCAGCGCCAGCGCCTGGTCGGCGGTGAGCCGTCGTGCCGGATCGCGTTCCAGCAGGCCCCGGATGAGCGGCGCCAGCGGCGCCGCGCGTTCCGTGGGTGGGAGGGGAGCGGAGAGCACTGCGGCGATCGCCGCGGTGACACTGTCCCGGCGGAAGGGGGAGGCACCCTCACACATCGCGTACAGCGTCACGCCGACACTCCACAGGTCGGCGGCTCCGGCCGCCTGGTCACCGCGGATGCGCTCCGGCGGCATGTACTCGGGCGAGCCGACCAGCGTGCCGGTGCGGGTGATGGAGGATCCGCCCTCGACCGTGGCGATCCCGAAGTCGGTGAGCGTCACCCGGTCGCCCTCGGTGAGCATGACGTTCGCCGGTTTGATGTCGCGGTGGATCACCCCCGCCGCGTGGGCCGCGCGGACCGCCTCTAGGAGCTCCCGTGCGATCGCGGCGGCGCGCTGCGGGGCGATCGGGCCTCCGGCGCTTAGCTCCTCCTGCAGCGACCGGCCGCGGATCAGCTCCATCACCACCCAGGGGTGGCCCTCGACGTCGAGGACATCGTGGATGGTGACGACCGAGGGGTGGGTGATGCGGGCGGCCGACCGGGCCTCGCGCCGCACCCGCGCGTGCGCCTCCTCGCGCTGGGACTCGGTGAGCCCGGCGGGAAGCAGCACCTCCTTGACGGCGACCTCGCGGGCCAGGTGGGGGTCCCACGCCAGCCACACGACGCCCATGCCGCCGACACCGAGTTTGCTCCGCAGCCGGTACCTGGCGGCGATGACGCGCTCGCCGCCGTCGTTGCTCTTCGCCATGAGCAGCCTTCGTCGGGGGAGAGAAGGGGGGAAATGCAGGGGCTCACCTGCAGATTACTCACAAGATCCCGACGATGATCAGACTGCCGCGAATTGGCGGGAATCGGCCACGGTGTTATCGGAAAAGGATCCGGGGAAAAAGAAAAGCCGGTGCGCTGGGACACCCCGGCACACCGGCTTCCCGCCGAACGAATTCCATGGGCGGGCGACCGGGTCGCGCGTCTAGGAGTTCGTCATCTTCAGCACGTCGAGCGCCTCGTCGAGCTGCGCCTCGGTGAGCTTGCCGTCGGCGATGTAGCCGCGTTCGAGCACGACCTCGCGGATCGTCTTGCGGTCGGCCAGGGCCTGCTTGGCGACCTTGGCGGCCTCCTCGTAGCCGATGTACCGGTTGAGCGGCGTGACGATCGAGGGGGAGGACTCGGCGTACTCGCGGCAGCGCTCCTCGTTGGCCTCGATCCCGGCCACGCAGCGGTCGGCGAACACGCGGGACACGTTGGCCAGCAGGCGGACCGACTCCAGCACGTTGCGGGCGATGAGCGGGAGCTGCACGTTGAGCTCGAAGTTGCCGGTGGCACCACCGAACGCCACCGCCGCGTCGTTGCCGACGACCTGCGAGGAGACCTGCAGCATGGCCTCGCACAGCACCGGGTTGACCTTGCCGGGCATGATCGAGGACCCGGGCTGGAGGTCGGGCAGGAAGATCTCCTGGAGACCGGTGCGCGGGCCGGAGCCCATCCAGCGGATGTCGTTGGCGAACTTGGCGAAGCTCACCGCGATGGTCCGCAGCTGCCCGGAGAGCTCGACCAGGCCGTCACGGGCGCCCTGCGCCTCGAAGTGGTCGCGGGCCTCGGTCAGCGGCAGGCCGGTGGCGGTCGCGATCTCGGCGATGACCCGCTCGGAGAAGCCCTCCGGGGTGTTGATGCCGGTGCCGACGGCGGTGCCGCCCAGCGGCAGCTCGGCGACGCGCGGCAGCGCCGCCTGCAGGCGCTCGACTCCGTAGCGGACCTGCGCGGCGTAGCCGGCGAACTCCTGGCCCAGGGTGACCGGGGTGGCGTCCATCAGGTGCGTGCGGCCGCTCTTCACGACGGTCGAGAACTCCACCGACTTGCGGGTGAACTCGCCCTCCAGGTGGCGCAGCGCCGGGATCAGCTCGTTGACCACGGCCGCGGTCGCGGCGATGTGGATCGACGAGGGGAACACGTCGTTGGACGACTGCGAGGCGTTGACGTGGTCGTTGGGGTGGACGTCCTCGCCGAGGCGCGCGCTCGCCAGCGTCGCGACGACCTCGTTGGTGTTCATGTTGCTGGACGTGCCCGAACCCGTCTGGAACACATCGATGGGGAAGTGGTCGTCCCACTTGCCCTCGGCGACCTCCAGGGCGGCGTCGCGGATCGCCTTGGCGAGGTGGTCCGGGACGACCCCGAGCTCGGCGTTGACCTTGGCGGCGGCGGCCTTGATGTGCCCCAGAGCGGCGATGTGCGCGCTCTCCAGGCCCTGCCCCGAGATCGGGAAGTTCTCGACCGCGCGCTGCGTCTGGGCGCGCCACTTGGCGTCAGCGGGGACCTTGACCTCGCCCATCGAGTCGTGCTCGATGCGGAATTCACTCATTGCTGAAAGACACCTCCAGGGAAACCTGTGCACAAGACTGCCAGATACCCCATGCCGAGGCTTCCCGCACCCCGCCTCACACGCCCACGACCTCCGCGAACGTGCGCAGAGTCACGTCGGGCGCGACGGCGGCCCCGGACCGCCCCGCGGCGGTCCGGGGCCCGGGGGAGGGCCGGTCAGCCGAGCGTCGAAGCGCGTGTCACCTGAAGACCACGTCGGAGCAGGAGTAGAACGCCTCGGGGCTGTCGGAGCGCTGCCAGATCACGTACAGCATGTGCCGTCCGCTCTTCTGGGGCAGCCGCACCGTGGTGCTCCACCGCCCGTTCCAGGTCGCCGGGTCGGTGACCGTGGTCAGGGGTGTCGACTCCAGATCGGACCACTTCAGTGGCTGGGACGGGTCGTAGCCGTCCCGGGTCAGGTAGAACTCGTAGGTTCCCCGGTGCGGGGCGGTGGCGTGGAAGGTGAGCGTCCGTGTCCCGCCCGAGGGCAGGTCGGTGGCGACCCAGTCGGTACGCGGGGCGTCGAAGGCCGCGTACTTGGCGCGTCCGGCGCTGCACAGCCGCCCGTCGGGGATGAGCTGGCGGTGCCGCCCGGCGGCGTTGGGGATGTTGACCTCGTTCCAGTCGTAGACGGGCTGGGTGCCGCCCTGGGCGATGGCGTCCCGGCACGCGTCGGAACTGGGGTTTTCCGGCCCCTCCAACCGGCAGTTGTAGACCCGGCTGACGGGGTCCTGCATGCTGCCGTGGGCGTTGGCGGCGGCCGTGGTGAGTCCGCTGAAGAGCAGGGTGAAGCCGCCGATCACGGCGAGGGCGGCGGTCGTGCGTCGTCTGGGCATAGGTCGTCCTCCTGCGGGAGCGGGGGACCGGGGCCGGGACCGCCCCGGGACCCACCGGGGGAGTTCCAGACGGTGCGCACCGAATGGTGGGGGTGACCGAAATATAGGCACGGATTCAACTAAAAGGAAAGGTACTTTCCTGTAATTTGTCCGCGCAGGTCACCGTGGAGATTCGGGAGGTCGCCGGAGAAACCATGGACCAGTGCAGGCGGCGAGGCGGACCAGTGGCCTCGTGAAGCGGGGGTGACGCGGAGGCCAGAGATCACTTACCTGACACTCGGTTATTCTTCAACTTCCCCGAGCCGTCCCCCTCCCTCCGTTGATCTCGGAGATAGTGGGATAAAAATCGGCGCTGAGACCCCAATATCTCCGAGATCAACGGAGGTGGCGGCGATCGCGCCACCGGGGCAGACGCCAACGCGGCCGTCGGCTCCGCCGCCGCGGCGCGTGCACGCTCACCGAGCCGAAAAGCGAGAACCCCGCGATCTCCAGGACCGGCGCGTCGCTCTCCTCCGGCGGCCGCGCCGAACTGGTGCGCCGCCCGAGGAACGCCCGGCCGCCCATCCGCACGTCGATCCCCTCGGGCACACGGATGCGGACGCGGCCGAAGAGGCTGAAGGCGTTCACTTGGACCCGGTTGCGCATCATCAGCGCCTCGCGGAGATCCACGTCGGCGTTGCCGCCCACGGCGACCACGTACTCCTCAGTGCGCAGCACCCACCGGCCGGAGCGCCGGACATCGCCGAAGAACGCGGTGATCGGCCCCGAGTGCGGCTGGATCGGCTGTTTCTCGGTCGGGACGAGGTCGCGGGTGATCTCGGGCAGCTCGCCGAGCGTCCGCGCCCGGTAGACGCGTTCGGCGCGCTCCTCGAACTCGGAGATGTCCAGCCGCCCGTCCTCCACGGCACTCCGCAGCACGTCGAAGACGCGCTCCCGGTCGGCATGGGAGGCGCGCAGCCGCTCCGGAGGCAGTGCGTCGGTCACCGGGTCTCCTTCGAGGATGCCCTCGGCTTTAGCCGGGGGAGGAATCTAACCCCTGCGGAGCAGGGCACGAACGGGGTTTCGCCGCCAGGGCGAAAGACCGCCCACGTGATCGGGTAATCGGCTAAGGTATACCGCGTGCGTTGCGAGAACCAAGCGCGTACACGGTGCCGGTCGAGAACCAAGACGGCACAGAACCACCCAGCTTTGCGGTACCAAACCGGGCAGGTTCCGTCCCGGCTGGTGTTGAGGGATTACGACCTTTCAGGTCGCTGGCCTGCGGGGCTTCCTGAGCCAGGAATCCCCCTGCTTTTGCTGGGGGAGGGTTCAAAGCACCCAACGTTAGCCGCATCGGCCGCTGTCGGCGGTGATGCGTGCCGACGGTCCCGAACGCGAAACGGGCGGCACCCCCGCTGGGGATGCCGCCCGCTCGTCGGTCTCGCTGAGCGCGGCCGCTACGGTCGCCGCGATCTCGTCAGGTCACCGCATTACGCGGCGCCGGACGGAGCCCACCGTGCCACGACGGAACCGTTGGACCCGTCGAAGTTCATCGCGCCGCCCATGGCCCCCCACTGCTCGGGGTTGGCGATCTCGTCGCCCGGCGAGAGCTCGCGCAGGTTCATGTACACACCGAGGTGGGAGTCCTCCGTCCCCTCCATGACCCGCTGGAAGTAGGTGTCCTCACCGAGCTTTCCGGTGCCGGTCGCCCCCGAGGAGACGACGACGGCGTCGCCGTCGGTGTCGACGCCCGGCGTCGATCCGTAGGATCCCGCGGACATGTCCTCGACCATGGACTTCAGCAGATCGGAGTCGGCGCCGGTCGCCCGGAACTGGAAGGAGAAGTCGTTCTCGAAGACCTCGTCGAACGATCCCTGGACGTCGGTGATGCCGAGCGCCGTCTTCGAGCCGAGCAGCTGGGTGAAGCCCTCGGGGAGCGACACCCCTTCCGTGTCCAGGGCGTCCTCGAAGTCGCCGAACTCGTCGGCGTTCTCCTCCCAGACCTGTTCGGCCATGCTGTCCAGGCCGCTGCCGCCCACCGCCATCGCGGTGTTGTTCGGCAGCGACGACATCGCCTCCAGCCCGGGCTCGGGCGCCTTGTAGTCGTCCAGGGCGTCGCCGCTCTTGACGTCGAACACGTCGCCACGCACTTCGGCGTACTCGCTCTCGACCTTCAGCGACAGCGCGAGACGGCCTTCGACGTCCTCACCACCGGTCAGGTCCTCGAAGGGGTTGGAGGAGCTGCCGAGGCCGCCGGAGCCTGAGCCGGCTTCGATCCTGCTGATCTCTCCCAGGTCCATCCACGCGGTCGCCAGGGTGTCGCCGCCGACGCTCTCCATGTCGGAGGCGAAGTTCTCCTGGCCGTCGAGTGTGCCGCTGGCCGCGACCTTGCTGTCCAGGTCGCTGAGCGTCGCCTGGGTCGGGGCGAGGATGGCGAAGTCGTCCCGGAAGTCGAAGGACAGGTCCGTCTCGTCCTGGACCTTCTGCAGCGCGGTCCGTGCGGCGTCCTCGTCGGTCACGGCCACGGCGAACGCCATCGCCATGCCGTCATCGGAGACCTGCGCCGCCGAGGCGTCGGTCTCCCACATCGCGTACCCGAAGCGTTTGCCGAGCCAGGGCTCGACGTCCTTGTCGTAGTCGAGGTACTCGAACTCGCTCTCGACGAGGTCGCGCGCGGGGTCCGACTCGGGATCGAGCTCGTCCTTGACCTCGTCCGGAAGCTTGTCCACGAACTGCGCGTAGTTCGCCAGCTGCCCGCCCGACGGCTTCAGGTCGAGCTTGGCGAAGACCACCGACGATGACGGCATGACCGTCTCCGGCTGCGGTCCGCCGAACCATCCGCCGATGACCGTGTTGGCCGCCCACACAGTGGATGCCAGCAGCACGACGCCCAGGCCCGCGGCGACCGGGACCATCCAGATGCGGTTCTTCCGCGGCTCGGCGTACTGCGGCGGCTGCGGTGCGCCCATACCCATGGAATATCCCGGATATCCGGGTTGTCCGACAGGCTGTCCCCCGGTCTGCGGACCGGGAGGCCCCCATGACGGCTGGCTGGGCGGGTCAGGGTAGGACATCGAACCTCCGGAGGGACAAGCTTGGTCGATGTAGACCGTACCAATCCGCAGGTCGTCGATTGCCCCTGATCCCGCCCATAACCGACGGGGCGGACAGCCCTAACGCGCGGTCTCGAAGTCCACGCCGGAGTAGGTCGCGAGCTTGTCGATGCGGTGTTCGCTGTGCACCTTGCGGACCGTGCCGCTGCGCCCGCGCATCACCAGCGAGTCGGTGACGGCGCCTCCGGCCTGGTAGCGGACGCCTTCGACCAGCTCGCCGTCGGTGATGCCGGTCGCCGCGAAGAACACGTCCTCCGAGGAAACCAGGTCGTCGGTGGTCAGCACGCGGTCCAGGTCGTGCCCGGCGTCCATCGCCTTGCGCCGCTCATCCTCGTCCTGTGGCCACAACCGGCCTTGGATCACGCCGCCGAGGCACTTCATGGCGCACGCGGTGATGATGCCCTCGGGTGTCCCGCCGATCCCCAGCAGCAGGTCCACGCCGGTCCCCTCGCGGGCGGCCATGATGGCACCGGCCACGTCGCCGTCGGTGATGAACTTGATGCGCGCACCGGCCTCACGCACCTCGCGCACGATCGACTTGTGCCGCGGCCGGTCCAGGATGACGACGGTCACGTCAGCGGGGGTCCCGCCCTTGGCGCGGGCCACCGCCCGGATGTTGTCGCCGACCGGCGCGGTGATGTCCACCACTCCCGCCGCGGCGGGGCCGGTCGCCAGCTTGTCCATGTAGAACACGGCGGACGGGTCGAACATGGACCCGCGCGGGCTCACGGCGATGACCGCGATCGCGTTCGGCATGCCCATCGCGGTCAGCCGGGTGCCGTCGATCGGGTCGACCGCCACGTCGCACTCCGGCCCCCGGCCGTCGCCGACCCGCTCTCCGTTGAACAGCATCGGGGCGTTGTCCTTCTCGCCCTCGCCGATGACGACCGTCCCGTTCATCGACACGGTGCTGATGAGATGCCGCATGCCGCGCACGGCGACGCCGTCGGCCCCGATCTTGTCCCCCTTGCCGACCCAACGGCCCGCGGCCAGAGCGGCGGCTTCGGTCACCCGGACCAGTTCGAGGGCCAGGTTGCGGTCAGGCGCCTCCGGCGCGCGGGACACGGGTGCGGTGGGATTGGTCATCTTTCGAACAGCCTCTCAAGTGCGGCACTCAATGCCCAGCTCACAACGGGTGTGCTCGCGGGCACAACGTTCCCCCGCCGAGTGCGGTGGCTTGGAACCAGCGTAATCAACTGGCGTAACCTCGTCCCAAGGCGGGCCGTCGGCACGCTGTCGTGAATGGGACGGGACGGTATTCGGACTTGACTGTTGACAAGGTGCACAAGCCGGTGCGGGTCTCGCACCGCGGAGCGGCCACCCGCAGCGCCCTCCTGAACGCGGCGGCCCACGTGTTCCGCACGGTGGGGTTCGCCAAGGCCGGCGTGAGCGAGGTCGTCGCCGAGGCCGGGGCCAGTGTCGGGAGCCTGTATCACCACTTCAGCGGCAAGGCCGACCTCTTCATGGCGCTGTATGAGGAGTTCCAGCAGCGCCAGCAGGACCGCACCCACCGGGCGGTCAGTGACGCCCGCGCCCAGGGGGAGACCGACCCCACCCGGTTGATGTACGCCGCCGCCCGCGCCTACCTGGAAGGATGTATAGAGGAGAGGGAGACCACACTCCTCTTCTTCTGCGGTGACGGACCGCCCGGGTTCGACTCCCAGCTGCGCGGTCGGCTCCGCGAGTGGACCGACCGGAACGTCGCCCTGTTCCGCAAGGCCGACGAACCCGTCGACGAGGCGCTCCTCATGGTCGTGAGCGGCGCCATGCTGGTCGCCGTGGCCGAGGTGATCCGCCGCGACGACAAGGACGCGCGACGACTCGCCGACGACATCACCGCGCTGCTGTCCCGGCTGGAGCCGCAGTACGCCGCGGAACGGAGACCCCGGCCCCGGGACGAGTGACCCGCTTCATTACGGCAAGCTTGAAGCATCATGAGTAGCTACAACCGCGCCAACGCGACCTTCGGGTCCCTGGCCGTCGCGATGGGCATCATCGTCGGCATCCTGCTCGTCATGGCCATCGTGGTCGCGGGAGGGCGGGAGGAACACATCCCGAGCGTCGACTACCGCATCGACGCGGCGACCCTGCGCGACACCGCCTCCTACACCACCTATGTCCCGGGTGACGAGCTGCCCGAGGGGTGGGTGGCGACCAGTTCGAGGCTGACCACCGACGACCCGGTGAGCTGGACGCTCGGCTTCGCCACCCCCGCCGACCGGCACGCCGAGCTGGCCATGAGCGACGCGGATTCCGACGACTTCATCGCTGACACCACCAAGGGCGAGTCGGCCGGGACGACCGACGTGGACGGCGCGAGCTGGGAGCGCTTCGAGCGCCCGTCGCAGAGCGACAAGAAACCCCGCCGCGCACTGGTGAAGCGCGAGGAGGGTGCGACCGTCATCGTCGTCGGCAGCGCGGGCTTCGATGAGCTGGAGACGCTGGCCGGGTCGCTGGAACCCCAGAGCTGAGTCGGCGGACCCCGGACACGCGTCGGCCCCGCATCCGTCAACACCGGATTGCGGGGCCGCGCACATTTACGAGAGTGGGGACCGCTTCTACGAGCCGGCCGGCTCCTCGGCCCGCAGGTCCTTGCGGAGCTCCTTGGGCAGCGAGAAGGTCAGCCGCTCCTCGGCCGTCTCGATCTCCTGCACGGTGTCGAAACCGTGCTCGGCGAGCTGGCGCAGCAGGTCCTGGACCAGGATGTCGGGCACCGACGCGCCACTGGTCACGCCGACGGTCGTGACACCCTCCAGCCAGGCCTCCTCCATCAGGGAGGCGTTGTCGATCAGGTGGGCCGCGCTCGCCCCGCCGTCCAGGGCGACCTCGACCAGCCGCACCGAGTTGGAGGAGTTGTCCGAACCGACCACGATGACCAGGTCGCACTCCGGCGCCATCTCCTTGACCGCGTCCTGGCGGTTGGAGGTGGCGTAGCAGATGTCGTCGCTCGGCGGGTCGAGAAGGTTCGGGAACTTCTGACGCAGCGCGTCGACCGTCTGGTTCGTCTCGTCGACCGACAGCGTGGTCTGGGACAGCCACGAGACGTTGTCGGGGTTGCGGACGTTGACCTTGTCGACCTCGTCCGGGCTCTCCACGACCTGGATGTGCTCCGGGGCCTCGCCGCTCGTGCCCTCGACCTCCTCATGACCGGTGTGCCCGATCAGGATGATGTCGCGGTCCTCCTTGGCGAAGCGCTTGGCCTCCTTGTGCACCTTCGTCACCAGGGGGCAGGTGGCGTCGATGGTCTTGAGCTGGCGGCGCTCGGCCTCCTCGTGCACCATCGGCGACACGCCGTGGGCGGAGAAGACCACGATGGCGCCCTCGGGCACCTCGTCGGTCTCCTCGACGAAGATGGCCCCGCGTTCCTCCAGCGTGCGTACGACGTGCGTGTTGTGCACGATCTGCTTGCGCACGTAGATCGGGGCCCCGTACTGTTCCAGGGCTTTCTCGACCGTGACGACAGCGCGGTCCACCCCGGCACAGTAACCACGGGGCTTGGCGAGCAGGACACGGCGGCGATTCGTCGCAGTCATGTGCTCCATCCTACGGCCCATGGGCCTACGGCGGTGCGGCTGTGATCAGACGCACCCCTCACCTTGGGTGATGGGGCCAACCGATTTGATGAATGCGTGATAACAGTCCGTACTCGTTTCCGTCGCGACCAGCCGGAACCATTCACAAACCGCGCGCGGCGGGCGACTCTTACTCCCCTATTCTGGGTTGAATTCTCGTCATTCGATCGCAGTATTGAGCAGCAGCGAGCACCACTGTGCCAGCCGTCCGCACCCACTCCATCGGGTCTCTCGATGGGACATCCCCAGTGTGAGTGCGCCGTGATGTTCTACCCCACCGAGATTGTCAGGAGCCCCCAGTCCCATGTCTAAGCCGTCGATCGTCAGCAAGGTGATGACCCTGGTCAAGGGGGTCTTCGGACAGAAGGCCGAGGCCCCGGCCCCCGAACGGTCCACCATCCCGGTACAGCAGGGCTCAACGACTGAGAAGGCCGACGCGGTAGCGAAGGCGGAGACCACCGAGACGACGGCCCCGGCGGCGCCGGAGCCCAAGCCGGTCACCCGGTCGGAGGCCACCGAGGTCCCGGCCACCGGCGAGAAGGCCGCTGAATCGAAGGACGACGACGCCCCGCGGCCACTACGGACAGCGACGCCCCGCGGCCGACACCCCTTCAGCCGCGGATGACGCCCCGACCACCGAGGAGCCCCCGCTCGTGGCTCCAGAGGAGAAGGACACCATCGCTGAGGAGATCGCCGGGGCGGAGGCCACCACCCAGGTCGCCAGCGACGAGGTCCTGGAGAAGGTCCGCAAGCAGGCCGCCCCTTCGGCCGAAGAGCTGCCGGTCCCCGGCTACGACAGCCTCACCCTGCCCTCCATCCGCGCCCGCCTGCGCAAGCTCACCATCGACCAGGTCCGCGACCTGCGCGCCTACGAGATCGCCAACGCCGAGCGGCCGGAGTTCGTGAAGATGTACGACAACCGCATCGCCAAGCTGCAGCGGACCGAGTAGCCGGGGTACCCAGCAAGCAGACGCGACACAGGCGGGGCCATCGACCGCAGACCGGGTCGATGGCCCCTGGCGCGGGCGGCGAGGCTGGGTCAGCACGTCAGCCGCAGTTCAGCCGCGCCTCGCGGCCCGTGATGATTTTGACGTCTCCCCGCGGGTTGTCGATACGCATCCACAGTCGGTAGGTATGCGTGCCGGCGCAGTCGGTCGAGAGCATGTGGGTCGCGTTCCCCCTCCATTCCCGCTCGTCCATCGTCTCCCAGCCGTACCAGCGGGATCGTTGCAGTCGGGCCTTGAAATACCACCGCCACGTGCAGTCCCGGACATAGGTGAGGGCCTTCACGCGAGGCCCGCTGGCCTTGTAGGGCTTCCCCAGATAGGCCCGGCATGACTGTGCCGTGCCGGAGGCGTTCTCCCCGAGAGTGAGCGTGCCGCTGTCGGTCGACACGGCCGGCGTCGGGACCGCCTCCGCGGGCCGGGTCGACGCGTGGGCGGGCGCGGTGACCAGCGTTCCCGCCATGACCAGCCCCATCAAGCCGACGGTGACGACGGCCGCGATCCGGGAGCCCGTGGTGCTGTACTCGTTCATGACCGCCTCCGTGGTTCAGGTCGCGGTCGGACCGGATACTCACGAGCCTGTGGCGTGGCTCACATGCCGTCAAAACCATTCGGTCTAGGCCGAATGACCTGCACAAAAGGCATCCGTGGCAATTCCGAATCGCCCCGCGGGTGCCACCTTCTGATCACTCTGCGTCCCCGTATCCTGTCCGAGGAGACCTCGGACGAAGGGCGGAGCGAATGCGCAGGGCACTCGTACTGGGCGGCGGAGGGCTCACCGGGATCGGCTGGGAACTGGGCGTTCTCTCCGGGCTCCAGGAGGCCGGGGTGGACCTCACCGAGGCCGATCTGATCGTGGGGACCTCGGCGGGCTCCGTCGTCGGCGCGCAGATCACGTCCGGTGAGGCGCTGGAGACCCTCTTCGCGCGCCAGCTCCGCTCGCCCAACGGCGAGGTCGCCGCCCGCATCTCCCGACGGGTCCTCGCCCGGATGGTGTGGGCGTTCCTCACGGAGCGGGACCCGGCGCGGGCACGCGCCCGCATCGGGCGGATCGCCCACGCCAGGGCGACCGCGTCCCTGTCGTCATCCGAGTCCCTGGTCGCGCGGCGCGAGGTCATCGCCGCCCGCCTCCCCTCGCACGACTGGCCCGAGCGCGACCTGCGCATCACGGCGGTGAACGCGCGCACCGGGCAACGGGCCGCCTTCGGCCGCGACAGCGGTGTTCCGCTTCCCGACGCCGTGCTGGCCTCCTGCGCCGTCCCCGGCGTCTGGCCTCCGGCGATCATCGGCGGCCGCCTGTTCATCGACGGCGGCGTCAGCTCCGCCGCCAACGTCGACCTCGCCGAGGGGTACGACCACGTCGTCGTCCTCGCCCCCATCGACGCGGGAGTGGGGCACATCCCGTCGACCTCCGAGGAGCTGGCGCAGCTGCCCGGAACGCCGCGCACCGCCCTGGTCGTGCCCAGTGCCGCGGCCAAGGAGGCGATCGGCTCCAACCCGCTCGACCCCGCCCGCCGCGCCCCGGCGGCCCGTGCCGGGCGGGCCCAGGCCGCCGAGGTCCTCGCCGAGGTCCGCGCGGCCTGGGGCACAGCGGACACGGGCTGAACCGGTTGGGGACGCGCCCGCCTGTCCACCGCCCCTCGCGCCATGACGGGAAACGTCCCCGCACTCCTCTACGCTCAGGGCCATGGGTATGGAGAGCTCCCCGGAGTCACCGCAGCCGGTCCGGGTCGTCATGCAGGCCATCGGCGGCTGGATCGGGCGCCTGGGCCGTATCTGGGTCGAGGGCCAGATCGCCGAGCTGAACCGGCGCGGCGGCACGGTGTTCATCACCCTGCGCGACCCCGTCGCCAACGTCTCGGCGCGCGTCGTGTGCCCGGTGCGCGTGCTGGAGGCCGCGGCTCCGGCCCCGCAGGCCGGGGCGCGCGTCGTCATCCACGCCAAGCCCGACTTCTATGTCGCCCGCGGCACGTTCTCTCTGCTCGCCCTGGAGATCCGGCACGTGGGCCTGGGGGAGCTGCTGGCCCGCCTGGAGCAGCTGCGCACGACCCTGACCGCCGAGGGGCTGTTCTCCGAGGCGCGCAAGCGCCCGCTGCCGTTCCTCCCGGGCCGTGGGGGTGATCTGCGGGCGCGACTCCGCCGCCGAGCGCGACGTGCTGGAGAACGGCCGACGCCGCTGGCCCGCCGTCCGGTTCGAGGTGCGCGAGGTCGCGGTGCAGGGCGACCGGGCCGTCGGCGAGGTGCTCGACGCGCTCAAGGAGCTCGACGCGCACCCCGACATCGAGGTCGTCATCATCGCCCGCGGCGGCGGCTCCCTGGAGGACCTCCTCCCGTTCTCCGACGAGGCGCTGGTGCGCGCGGTCGCCGCCACCCGCACCCCGGTCGTCAGCGCGATCGGGCACGAACAGGACACTCCGCTGCTCGACTTCGTCGCCGACCTGCGCGCCTCCACGCCCACCGACGCCGCCAAGAAGGTCGTGCCCGACGTGGGGGAGCAGCTGCGCCTCATCCACCAGCTGCGCGACCGGGGCCGCCGAGTCATCCAGGGCGGGATCGCCCGCGAGGAGGCCTGGCTGGCCTCGATGCGCTCGCGCCCGGTGCTGGCCAGCCCGCTGCGCGAGATGGACCGGCTGACCGAGCAGATCACCGGCCTGCGCGACCGTGCCCGACGCTGCGTCACGATCTCCCTCGACCGCGCGTCCGACGACCTCGCCCACACCAGAGCGCGGCTGCACGCGCTGTCCCCGGCGACGACCCTGGCCCGCGGCTTCGCGATCGTGCAGAAGTCCGACGGCGCCGTCGTCCGCTCGGCCGCCGAGGTCGAGACAGGGGAGACGCTGCGCCTGCGCTTCGCCGAGGACAGCCTGACCGCCACGGCCGACGGCCGCGCGCAGGCCGACGACCTTGAGACCACCGACGACCGAGGGGGACCCCATGGCCAAGACGACCAATGACAACAGTGCGGACGCCAACGCCGACACCGCCACTGACGCCAACGCTTCGGCCGCCTCGACGGAGGCCGCCGAGCCGGAGCTGAGCTACGAGGAGGCCCGCGAGGAGCTCGACAACGTCGTGCGGCGCCTGGAGTCCGGCGGACTCACCCTCAAGGAGTCACTGGCCCTGTGGGAGCGCGGTGAGCAGCTCGCCAAGACCTGCGAGCAGTGGCTGGAAGGCGCCCGCGCCAAGCTCGCCGTCGCGTTGGAGGAGAGCGCTCCGGAGACCGAGAGCAACGGGCAGAACGGTCAGGACGCCCCCTTCTAAGCCCCGCTTCCCCGTTGATCTCGGGGATATCGACGTAATATCGGCCATTATTCGGTCGATATCGCCGAGATCAACGGGGAAGTAGGCGAATCGGGGCGGGGGGCTACTCCGCGTGCGAGTTCCGCTCGGCGCGACGCGCGGCGCGCTCCTTGCGGCCGTTGAGCTCGTCGCCGAGGTCGCGGACGTTGGCGGGGAGGCCGCGGAAGAGCGTGATGAGCAGCACGAGGGCCGTCCCCAGGAACAGCCAGGGGGCGATGTTGGCGAGGCGGGTGCCGATGCCGATCGCGACGCCGCGGGCGAAGCCGTTCTCGCCCAGGGTCATGATCATCTCGGCGCTCAGGGCGGCCGTGAAGTAGGCCAGCGGCGGGCTGACCGAGAGGGACAGCAGGTCGGTGGGGCGAACCAGCAGGGCGGCGACGAGGCACGAGGCCACGAACGCTCCGCCGCTGATGCTCGGCATCTCCGCGAGCGGGGCGATCATGGCGCCCCCGAAGGTGATGAGCACGATGGCGAGGATGCCGCCGCGTCCGGTGAGGCGGATCCCCGCGCCGCTGTGGGGCGCGGGCCGGGGCCGGGCCCTCGACGCACCTCCGTCGGGTCTCCGTCGCTCCGGCGGCGCTTCGGCGACACCGGCCCTCGCTCTGGGTGCCCGCGTGGCCGTGGTGGGACCGGCGCTGCTCGGGGATTCCCGGTGGGGCGAGCGGTGGCGGCGGGACGGCTCCTCGACGAAGAACGGAGGCCGAGGCTCCTCCGGAGTCTCCGTATTGCGCGTTACCATCGCCGTACGCTCCCTGTGTAACTCATAGTAATTATTGTGTCACTTGCGGTGAGGAGTTGGATTCCTCTTGGGGTGCCGTGTCTCCATCTTCCTGGAACGGCTCCCCGAACAACTCGACCCGCGGATCGGTCCCGTGCCCGTCGCCCGCCCCGAGCGCCCCCGCCGTCTCGGCCTCCTCCGCCTCCTCGGTCAGCTCCGGTGCGGTCAGCGGCCGGGCCTGCTCCTCCACTCCCGCGGGGCGGTCAAGCTCGCCGTCCACCAGTCCCAGCTCGCCGAACCGGCGCGCCGTCACCAGCACCCGGCTCTCCAGCGAGCCCACGGTCTGGTTGTAGGCGGCGACCGTGCGCGAGAGCTGGCGGCCCAGGCCGTCCACATGCCCGCCGAGTGTCGACAGCCGCGCGTGCAACTGCTTTCCCAGCTCGAACACGGCGCGGGCGTTCTCGCTCAGCGCCTCCTGCTGCCAGGCGTACTGCGCGGTGCGCAGCAGCGAGATCAGCGTCGTCGGCGTCGCGATGTGCACCCTGCGCCCCATCGCGTACTCCAGCAGCGCCGCGTCGTGTTCCAGAGCGGGGGCCAGGAACGCCTCGCCCGGGATGAACAGCACCACGAACTCCGGCGCCGGACTGAACGCGCTCCAGTACGACTTCGACGCCAGCTGGTCGACGTGCGTCCGCAGGTGCCGCGCGTGCGCCCGCAGGCGTTCGGCCCGGACATCCTCGTCGTCGGTCTCCACCGCCTCCAGGTACGCGGCCAGGGAGACCTTGGAGTCCACCACGATGTTCTTGCCGCCGGCCAGCCGTACCACCATGTCCGGGCGCCGCACGCCGTTGTCGGTGTCGGCGGTCGCCTGCTCGGAGAAGTCGCAGTAGGCGTTCATCCCGGCCAGCTCGGCGACCCGGCGCAGCTGCAGCTCACCCCACCGTCCGCGCGCCTCGGGGCGGCGCAGCGCGGTGACCAGGGACTGGGTCTGGTCGCGTAGCCGCTCCGACCCCTCGCGCACGTAGTCGACCTGCTTGGCGAGCTCGGCGTGCGCCGCGCGGCGCCCCGCGTCGACCTCCCGCAGCTGCCCCTCGACCCGGGACAGCGTCTCCTTCAGCGGCGCGACGAGCTGCTCCACGGCCTGGCGCCGCTGCTCCATGTCCTGGCCGGCCTCCAGGCCGACGGCGCGCATCCGCCCCTCGGCCAGTTCCAGGAAGCGCTGGTTGGTGGCGTCCAGGGCCTGCGCGGACAGCGCGCGGAAGCGGTCGCCGAGCTGCTCCTCGATGTAGGCGGCCCGTTCCTCGGCCGCCCGCGCACGGGCCCGCGAATCGGCGGTGCGGTCGCGGGCGAGCAACCACCCCACCGCAACGCCGATCGCGACACCTACCAACAACACCAGAATCACACTCAGGCCGTCCATAGCGGCCTATGTTCTCAATCCTCGGCGGCGCCGGGGTTTCCGCCACGCGCGGGAGAGGTCAGGACGTCGGCCAACATTTTGATCAGGCCGGGCATCTGGACCGAGTCCGGGTCATAGAGCCACTGCAGCCGTAGGCCGTCCATCGCCGCGATGACCAGCGCGGCGGCGTCTTCGGGGGCGAGGCCACTGGGCAGGGTGTCGCCGTGGCGCTCGCGCAGCTGTTCCGTGGTGCGGTCACGGAGTCCCATGTAACGGGAGTGGAAGTAGTTGTGCGCCGGGTGGTGCTCGGTCACGCCCTCCGCGCTGAGCACCGTGTGGAGCTGGACGAGTTCGCGCCGGTCGGTGTTGCGGGTGACGACCTCAGCGAAATCGGCCAGGTCGCGGGGGCTGTCGCCCATCGCCGCGTCCATCTCGTCGCGCTTTTCGAGCACCGCGACGAGCAGGGCCTCCTTACTCGGGAAGTAGTGCAGCAGCCCCTGCTGGGTCAGTCCGACGCGCTCGGCGACGGTGGCCAGGGACGTGCCCTTGTATCCACCAGCGGCGAACTCCTCGATCGCCGCAGCGAGGATCTCGTTTCTTCGGGCGCTGCCTTGACCGCGACGCCGTCGTACGACGGTCTCACTCATCGTGCCTCCAACTTCGAGATGGCCGCAGCCGACGTTACAGGGCGGTTTCGAACAACAGAGTTATCGGGTATACGCCGACAGTGACCGGAATGGGAGTCGTTTCCGCGTTCCGCCTGGTCCCACGCCGCGCAGGTGAGCCTGGAAATCTGAGCGAACGCTTGCTAGGTTTCGCAAAGGGAGCCAGGGCGTCGCCTCCCGGCGCGCTCTGCGGCCACCGAAAGCCAATCCATGGCAGAGCCTCGGGAGCGCCATGTGCCCTCAGCCCACCACCGTCCGCCCCGCCGACGACGCGGGGGAGCAGAGGGAACGCCGCGTCGACGCGGCCCTCGCCGCGCTCATTCTCCCGGACAAGGTCGGGCTGCTGTCCGGAGCGGGCATGTGGGCGATCGCGCCCAATCCCGCGATCGGGCTCGGGCGGCTGGTCATGTCCGACGGTCCCGTGGGCGTACGCGGCGAACACTGGACCCCTGACGACCCATCCGTGCAGCTGCCCAGCCCCACCGCCCTCGCCGCCACCTGGGACCCGGCCCTGGTCCGCACCGCCGGGCGGCTCCTCGCCCAGGAAGCGCGGCGCAAGGGCGCGCACGTGCTCCTCGCCCCCACCGTCAACATGCAGCGCAGCCCGCGCGGCGGACGGCACTTCGAGTGCTTCTCCGAGGACCCCCACCTCACCGCCGAGATCGGCACCGCCTACGTCCATGGCGTGCAGGACGGCGGCGTCGGCGCGACCGTCAAGCACTTCGTCGCCAACGACGCCGAGACCGACCGCTACACCGTCGACAACCGGATCGACGAGCGCACCCTGCGCGAGGTCTACCTCGCCCCGTTCGAGGCCATCGTGAAACGCGCGCGCCCCTGGGGCGTCATGGCGGCCTACAACAGCGTCAACGGCGCCACCATGACCGAGCACGCCGACCTCACGGCGGTGCTGCGCGACGAATGGGGGTTCGACGGGATCCTCGTCTCCGACTGGTTCGCCGCCCGCGACACCGTGCGCGCCGCCCGCGCCGGACTCGACGTCGCCATGCCCGGCCCCGCGACCGTCTACGGCGACCACCTCGTCGCGGCCGTCCGCGACGGGCACGTGCCCGAGGCGGCCGTGGACGCGATGGCCCGCCGCGTGCTGCGGCTGGCCGCCCGCGTCGGCCTGCTGGACGGCGCCGACCCGGTGGTCGCGCCTGCCGAACTGCCCACTGCCTTTGATGGCCGCGCCCTCGCCCGCGAGGTCGCCGCCCGTTCCTTCACCCTGCTGCGCAACGAGCACGCCGCGCTGCCCATCGACCCGGCCGCCGTCCGCCGGGTGGCGCTCATCGGGCTCGCCGCCGACGAGGCCCGGACCAGCGGCGGCGGCAGCGCCACCGTCTTCGCCGAGCACACGGTCTCCCCACTGGAGGGGCTGCGCGCCGCGCTGCCCGGCGGCGTCGAACTCGTCCACGCAATCGGCGCCGACCCCCGCATCGGCCCGCCCCCGATCCGCGGGCCGCTCACCGCGACCTTCCGCGGCGCCGACGGCGCCGTGCTCGCCACCGAGCCCCTGCCCGACGGCACCGCGCGCTGGATGGGGGAGTTCCCCGCCGGGGTCACCCCGGACCACCTGGCCGCCATCGAGGTCACCGGCACCCTCGTCCCGGCGGCCACCGGCACGCACACCCTCGGTGTCTCCGGAGTCGGAGAATTCACGCTCACCCTCGACGGCACCGTGCTCCTCGACGGCACGCAGGAACTCGACGGAGCCGACCCGGGAGCCGCGATCCTGTCGCCTCCGAGCAGCGCCCACACCCTCCACCTCACCGCCGGGCAGCCCGTCGACGTGGCGCTCACCGCGCGCGGACCGTTCAACGCCATAGCCGGCGCGGTGTTCGTGGGCTTCGCCCTGACCCACGTCGAACCGCGCCCGGGCGACGATGAGCTCATCGAGGAGGCGGTGCGGGTCGCCGCGGACGCCGACGTCGCCATCGTCGTCGCCGCGACCACCGAGGCCGTGGAGTCCGAGGGATTCGACCGCACGTCCCTCGCCCTCCCCGGCCGCCAGGACGACCTCGTCGCCCGCGTGGCCGCCGCCAACGACCGGACCGTGGCCGTGGTCAACGCCGGAGCCCCCGTGGTCCTGCCGTGGCGCGACGACGTCGCCGCCGTCCTGCTCACCTGGTTCGGCGGCCAGGAGCTCGGCGCCGCGCTCGCCGACGTGCTGCTCGGCGCGCGCGAACCCGGCGGGCGGCTGCCCACCACCTGGCCGCGCGACGAGGACGACGCCCCGGTGCTTGACGTCCGGCCCACCGACGGCGTGCTGCGCTACACCGAAGGCCTGTTCATCGGCTACCGCGCCTGGGAGCGCGCGGGGCGGACCCCCGCCTTCCCCTTCGGCCACGGGCTCGGCTACACCACCTGGAGCTACGACGCCGTGGACATCGCGGAGCCCGACACCGCCGACGCCCTCGCGACCGTGCGGGTACGCCTGACCAACACCGGGGAGCGTGCCGGGCGCGAGGTCGTCCAGCTCTACCTGGCCGCCGACCACCCCGGCGCCGATCGCCCGGCCCGCCGCCTGGCGGCCTTCGCCACCGTCGCGGCCGGACCAGGGGAGCCCGCCGAGGCCGTGCTCACGGTCCCCCGCCGTGCCGCCGAGTCCTGGGATGCCGCGGCCCACGGCTGGCGGCTCGACGCCGGTGGCTACGAGTTCCAGGTCGGGCGGTCCAGCGCCGACATCCGACGCACCGCTCCGTTCCCGGTGTCCTCGGCGGTCACCATGCACCGGGTGCGCGGCGCGGGAGTCACCGACACGCGCTGATCGCCGCGTTCCACTCGACCGCGGTCCGCCACACCCGGTCGGGCACCGGCGCGGGGGCGAACATCCACATGCTCTGCTCGGCCTCCGGATCGACGCCGCCGATGGTCGACCGCGGGGTGTGGGGCGGCCCTCCGGCCAGGGGGTACCAGTGGTAGTCAACCGGCTCCAGCAGCGCCATGAGCCGCTCCCAGATCCCCTGCTCCGGCAGGACCGCGCAGAAGACGAACGGGCGGAACCGGCGCAGGATCTCCAGGCCGCCGGAGATGACGTCCGGCTCGCTGCCCTCGGTGTCGATCTTGATCACGGCGGGCGCGGTCCCGGCGCGCTCCCGCCAGTGGGCGAGCGTGTCCACCTCGACCTCGATCCGGCCCAGCGCCGGGCGGAACCCCGGCACCAGCGAGTTCGACGCGTCGCTGGTCATCGACAGGTGCAGATGTCCGGTGCCGCTGTGGTTGCTTGCGGCCAGCTCCACGACCTCTACCCCCAGGCCGTTGGCGGCGGCCACCATCCGCGCGGTGGCGGCCGTGTCGGGCGTGGGCTCGAACGCGTAGACGCGGCGCCGGGTGCGGGCCGCCGCGAGCGACGCGTACAGCCCCATGTTCGCCCCGACGTCGAGCACCGAACCCGGCCGGGCGTGCTCCAGCACGGCGAGATAGCACGACAGGGTCTCCGGCTCGTACCCGGCCAGGCCGGACAGGTGCAGGCAGCGGGGAATCCAGGAGTCGCCCGGCGCCTCGATCAGCAACGTTTCCGGACCGATCCGGGGGCCGCCCTCCCGGCGGGGCAGCTGAAGCTCGAACGTGCGCGTCTTCGGCGGCAACCGGGCCGGGTCGAGTCCCCCGAGACTCTGCGGCAGATGGATCCGGATCTGTCGTGTGGCGTGGCGCACCGCCGGATGTCGGCGGACAAAAGCTCGCACCTGACCAGGTAGCACTGATATCCCCCCACTGTGACCTGTATGGCGATATGAGCCGCGCGGGAACACCCCGTTAGGTCCCTGCCGAGACGGCGGTTATGGCCACTGGAGGCCGCGTATGCCCCCTGTTCCGGCCGTCGGCGCACGGTCGCGTCCACGCCACGAGGCTCCCCGTTCCTCGTGTCGGCTGGTTGAAACACGAACGTACTCCGAGAATCCTCGCGGCCGCAGGTCATTTGCCCTAACCGAGGCCCGCGTGTCACCGAAACGCCACCGACCCCTCGGCCGATATCCGAGGACGGTCCAGGGGCGCGGCGCGCATAGACTCAGGAGTCGTGAGTCTGTCAATTGGGATCGTCGGCCTGCCGAACGTCGGTAAGTCCACGCTGTTCAACGCGCTAACCAAGAACGAAGCTCTGGCGGCGAACTACCCGTTCGCCACCATCGAGCCCAACGTCGGTGTCGTGGGGGTGCCCGACCCGCGCCTGGACAAGCTGGCCGAGATGTTCTCCTCCGCCAAGGTCCTCCCGGCGACCGTCGACTTCGTCGACATCGCCGGCATCGTCCGCGGGGCCTCGGAGGGGGAGGGGCTGGGCAACCAGTTCCTCGCCAACATCCGCGAGGCCGACGCGATCTGCCAGGTCATCCGGGAGTTCAACGACCCTGACGTGACCCACGTCGACGGCGCCATCGACGCCGCCCGCGACATCTCCACCATCGACACCGAGCTGGTCCTCGCCGACCTGCAGACGCTGGAGAAGGCGCTGCCGCGGCTGGAGAAGGACGCCAAGCGCAACGCCAAGGACAAGGACGCCCAGCTCGCGCTGGAGACCGCCAGGGCCGCGCAGGAGGTCCTGAACAAGGGGGAGCGCCTGTTCAGCGGCGGCCCGGCCGCCGGGATCGACCTGTCGGTCATCCGCGAGCTCAACCTGATGACGACAAAGCCGTTCATCTACGTGTTCAACCTCGACTCCGATGAACTGGCCGACCAGGACCTGCGCGCCAAGCTCGCCGAGCTGGTCGCCCCGGCCGAGGCGATCTTCCTGGACGCCAAGATCGAGTCCGAGCTCGCCGAGCTTGACGATGACGAGGCCGCCGAGATGCTCGCCGAGATGGGGCAGCAGGAGTCCGGCCTGGCCTGGCTGGCCCGGGTCGGCTTCGACACCCTCGGCCTGCAGACTTACCTCACCGCCGGGCCGAAGGAGGCCCGCGCCTGGACCATCAAGAAGGGCGCGACCGCTCCCGAGGCCGCCGGTGTCATCCACACCGACTTCCAGCGCGGCTTCATCAAGGCCGAGGTCGTCTCCTTCGACGACCTCGTCGAGGCCGGCTCCATGCAGGCGGCCAAGTCCAAGGGCAAGGTCCGCATGGAGGGCAAGGACTACGTGATGGCCGACGGCGACGTCGTGGAGTTCCGCTTCAACGTCTGACCGCCCACCCGGCATTGACCGACCACCGCCCGCCCGTGCCGCCACGGGCGGGCGTTCGCATGCCGGGCCAGGGCGGGCACCGGGTATCGCCCCAGGCACCGCCCGCTCACCGGCACGTCCGGATCCCGATTCCCGGGTGTCGGCTTCGCCACTTTCGGCTCGCGCCCGCGCAATACGGGACGTAGGGCCCATGACCGGGCAGTCGAAGGTCACTAATCGTCACGAATACCTATCCGACCAGGGACTTCTTCCTTTCTCTCGGTCCCGCAATTGCACCGATGACCTCGACTGATTCCGTCGATTGGCTCGGTTTCGCCCGCTTGCGCGTCATTGGTTCGATCTCAACCGGGGTAGGACACAGGGCCGGGGACGAAACACCAACGTGGATTGTCAGCGGGGATCCGGAACAATGCCTCACCATAGGTATGGGGTAAACAGGGCGTGGATCACTTTGCCGTCGGTTTGCCGTCGGTGGGTGCTGTGGACCCGGTTTGGGATGGGGAGGCGTGATGGCTGGCAGGTCGACCGCGCGACGCGGTGGCGCGCCTGACGACACCGTGGCGGCCGACGACTACGACGGCGCCCAGGTCCCGGGGCGCGGCCCGCGCGCCGGATCCGGTGGTCGATGGTGGGTCTGGGTGGGGCGGGCCGTCCTGTGGGCCTTCATCATCGTGGTCATCTTCAACGGCCTGTGGATGCCCATCCGCGACAGCCTCGCCGAGCCCTCCGCCGAGCCCACGGCCGAGAGCGACGAACCGGACTTCCCCGAGAGCGCGGCCTCCGCCTTCGCGCTGCGGTTCGCCGAGACCTACCTGAACGCCAAGAAGGGCAAGGGGACCGAGCGCGCCGAGGAGCTCGCCGCGTTCGTACCCGACGGCAAGGTCGCCGAGCTCAACCTCTCCGGCGCCGAACTCACCGGTCGCGACATCCAGGTGGTCGGCGTCGACCCGCAGGACGACAACAACGCCGTCGTCACCCTCAGCGCCGACATCAACGGCGACCCGATGCGCCTCGACGTCCCCGTCTACGCCGCCGACAACGGCGCCTCCCTCGTCGTCTCCGGCCGCCCCGCCCTCCTCGCGGCACCGGCCAAGGCCGAGCTGCCCGCCCCCAAGGGCGTCGAGAACGACTCCGGCACCCGCGACGAGCTGGAACCCCGCCTCAAGCGCTTCTTCGAGGCCTACGCCGAGACCCCCGAACACCTGCCCAGCTACCTGGCGGACGGCGCCCACGTGGCCCAGTTGCCTGCGGGCAGTCTGAAATTCGCCGGATTGGAAGAACTGGTAGTTCCGGCGAAGACCGCGAACGGCAATGATGATGTACGACAGGCGACGGCCACGGTGAAGTGGCGGCTCGCGGGTGAGAAAGGGGATGACCCCGCGGAACTCACCCAGAGTTACCGATTGTCCGTGATCAAGGACGGCGACGACTGGAAGGTCCTGGATGTCCAGGGAGCGCCGGGGTCGTTCGGCAGGTAACCGGACGGCTATCAGCGGACAATATCGGTCGAGCAGGGCAGTGACCAAGGAGTCGTGAACAAAAATGCAGTTCAGACATGAGGTACGGGAGGATGGCGGCTAAGATGCTCCCCCTCGTGGACAATCTCGCCTACGCGTCTACGGACCTAGTGCGCAACACATATGACCTCGCGGGACCGCTCGTCCTCGCGACCAGTACAGATGCCCCGAACACGTCCGGGCTGGCCGATTTCCTCCGCGGCTTCTTCGGACCCCTGTTCCTGGTGATCGTGTCGGTGGTGGCCATCTTCTTCCTGTTCACCAGGGAGATCACCCGGTTCGCGCAGTTCATCATTCTGGCGATCTTCATCGGAATCGTGTTCTACGTGCCGGGCATCATCGAGGTCACCGCCGTGGCCATCGCGCGCGCAATGGGCGTTTCGACCGAGTAGGAGGCAGGGGACGTGGACCTGCCCACGTACACCAACATCTGGCGCATCGAGAAGCGGCTGTACAAGCTCTACGATTTCCGACTGCCGCAGCCGGTCTCGGTCGTCTTCCTTGGTGTTCTCCTGGGCACGTATGCCATCTGGTTCGCGCTGCTCGCCGTCATCGGCGTGCCGTTCACGACCGATCCGCCCTGGCACGTGCTCTGGCTGGTCCCGCCCTTCGTCATCACCTTCTTCGCGACCCGACCGGTCATGGAAGGGAAGCGGCTCAGCGAGCTGGTGGTGTCGCAGGTCCGGTACATGGCCGAGGCCCGCGTCTACACCAGCCTCAGCCCGGAACGCGAGCCCACCGAGGTGCGGGTCGCGGTGCGCGTGTGGCACCGCGACCCCGCCGCGGGCCCGCTCCCAGTGATCCACAAGAAGACCGCGCACCAGCGGGACACGGTCCGCGCCGCGCAGGGCGCGCCCGCCCTGGCCGAGATCGAGCGGCCGGTGGAGCGCGACCGGGCGCGCACCAGTGTGGGGGGCGACGCCGTGAACCACGGCACCCCGGAGGCCGAGCCGCTGCCGACGCCGTCGGCGGCAGGACCCGCGGCATCCGTCCGTCCCCCGCGGGCCGCGCCACCGCTGGCACTCGACACCAAGCGAAAGCAGCGGCGTGAGATCGAGGACGACGAGCGGCCCCGCGCCGCCGAGCCCATCGCGTCCCCTGAGCCGGTGGAGTCGACCGAGCGCGTCGAGCCGATCAAGGAAGCCGAGGCCGCCCGTCCGCCAGCGCCCGTCCACTTCACCGAGGAGTCCGCGGATCGGCCCGCCCCCAAGCGCGGTGTGGGCCTGAGGGTCCTCAACTACTTCGGCTTCGCCCTGCCGAAACAGGACCGGCCCGCCCCCACCCACCCGGCAGGTCCGGAGCGGGCGGCCCGACCCGCCACCACGGACCGGGCCACCGACACCGACCCCACCACCGCCGGGGCGCGGGGCGGCCCCATTCCCGGCCTCGACCTCACCGACCAGGACGACGACGGCCGCGCGGACCACGACGCCGAGTGGATCTCCGACCTCGGCAGCTCCTCCGGCCAGACGCCCTGGCCGCTGTCGTCCAAGGCCGCCTACGAGCGCGGCGACACCGGTCCGATGGCGCCGCTCGACGTGGATGACGCGCGTGCCAGCGGCAAGGACACCGACGTCGCCGCCCGCCGCCGCGCCGAGGAGATGATGTCGGCCCCCGAACCGGCCCCATCGGAGGTGCCCGAGCCCGAGGAGCCGGCTGCGGAGGCACCTTCCGAGCAGGCCGAGGCAGAGATCGCGGAGCCCAGGGCCACCACGGAGCAGCCACAGGCAGCCCCCGAACCCGTGTCGGCCCGCGAGCTGCGCGCACCGGCCGGCCTCGCGCCCCAGCACCGGCTGCGTGCCCGGGCCCAGGCGGTCGAGGCCACCCGCCGCCTGGAACGCCGGCGTGCCACGCTCCTGGAGCCGACCCAGCCCAACCACGCCGCTTCGATCACGCCCGCAGAGCCCGAGCAGCCCTCGCCGTCCAGCGAGCCGACGCCCGAGGCCGCAGAGGCGGCACCATTCCACCCCGACGCGACATCCGACGCTCGGGACGACCTCCGGGAGCGGGAACGCGTGGCACCCCCGCCGCCGGTCGAGCGTGCCCATGGCCTGGGAGACCCCGCCTCTCCCGAAGAAAGCCACGAAGAGCCTGTGGATAAGAGTCCCCGCCGCCGCCCGCATGCGGCACCGTGGGACCTGCCCGTGTCCTCACACTTCTACGAACCGCGCGGCTCGAAGGAGACGCCGGATACGTCCGACGAGCCGCAGCCGACGGCCACCGACGACACCGAGGACAACGACGCATCTCGCACCACAGGAGACGCCACGCGATCCGCAGACCAGGAACCCGCTCCGGCGGCTTCCTCCACCGGTAAGCCCTCGCTCGAACTCGACCACGGGACGGGCGAGCACAAAGACATGTCCGGTGTCCTGCGCGTCTTCTCCCCCCAGTCGGCCACCGACAGCTCCGAGAGCGACACCGCCACGGAAAGCGCTTCGTCCGCCACAGCCTCCACGGACGAGGAGCGCGACTCCACGACCGTCGAGTTCGAGGAGTCCGCCCCCGCTGTGGAGGGAGAGTTCGACTACGCCCCGGTCGCCGTGGACACCCCGGACATCTCCGAGACCCCGGCGACCGCGGACGACGAGCCGGACGCGTCCGCCGCACAGCACGCTCCGAAAGCCCACACGACACCTCGACCCGTGAGCGACGATACGACCGACTCCCGCCCGGAGGCCGCCGCGGCGGCGGACACCACCGAATCCGCCGAACGCCCCAGGAACGCCGCCGAGGCCGAGCGCCTGGAGGTCCTCGACCGTCACCTGAGCCGGACCGACACCCCGCCGCCCCCGCCGCCGCGCTTCGCCGACGCCGACGGGCCGAAGCCGCGTCCGCAGGTCGACTGGTTCACCGACGACCCAGCCGCCACGGCGGCTCCGGCCAGCACCCAGCACAAAGACGCGAAGCAGCAGACGACTCCAGCGTCCACGACGTCCACACCCTCGACCGACACGCCCGCCGGTCAGCCGCGCCCGAAGCCAAGCGGCGACACCACGAGCGACAAGCGCGCCGCCCCCGCCGCATCCACCGCAGACGCCGCGGACACCACACACGCCGCCCCCGACAGCAGCGGAGATCAGCCCGCTGCCGCCAACAAGCCGCCGCTGGAACTCGACCACGGCACCGGCGAACACGAGAGCTTCTCCGAGATCGGCGCCGCGCCGCGCCGCGCGACGCCCGCCGACCTGGAAGCCGCCGAAGCCGCCGCGCTCCGCTCTCGACAGCGCCAGAGCACCCGCGACACCGTGCCCGAGCAGAGCACCGACGCACCGACCAGCACCTCGGACGCATCCGCGGATTCCGCCCCGACTCCCGCCCCCGCTCCCGAGCGCCCGGCGGCGTCCGCTTCGGATGCGCACCCGCGTGAACGCGTCACTCCACGTGAGAAGAAGCCCGACACCGTCAGCACTGCGAAGTCCGACACCGGGCGGTCCGAACGCCTGTCCCGCAGCATGCGGTCGAACCCGACCGGCGGCACCCCCGCCATCGGCGCGCACCCGGAGAAGTCCGAGAGCGGTAGGACGCCGTCGCCACGCCGCTCCACACCGCGCCCGGTCGGTCCCATCCAGCGCACCCCCACGACGAGCGGCAAGCGCCCGGAGGGCCACGGCCCGCGCGATGCGCACCACGTCGACGACGGCGTGTTCAACCGGGTCGCGCAGAACGCGCGGCGGATCAGCGACCTCTTCGGCACCACACCGCCGGGGCAGCCCCCGGAACACACCGGGGAAGCGACCGACGACGCCAAGGGCGTCGCCTCCGGCACCGGCACGCCCGCGGGCGAGGGGCAGGACAAGCCGACCCTGCAGCTCGATCACGGCACCGGCGAGCAGGCCAGCCTGACGGACACCCCGCACGGCACGCCCGCGCGGCACGACGACGCCTCCGGCCATACCGAGGACACGCCCACCGCGGGCGGGACGCGGGGCTGGCGGCGCCTGGCCCGCGTCGTCACCGGCGGCTCCACGGTGCCGCAGCGCTCGGACCTGTCCGAGGAGGACGTCGAGCGCCTGCGCACGCCGCTGCGCGGGACACGCCGGGTCGTCGTGCTGGGCTGCACCGGCGGGGCCGGGCAGACGGTCACCACGCTCATGCTCGGCCACACGCTCGCCGCGCACCGCGACGAACGGGTCGTGGCGGTCGACGTCAACCCGGGGTTGAACGCCCTCTCCCGCCGCGTGCGGACGGAGACGCCCGAGACCCTCACCTCCCTCCTTGCCAACGCCGACTCCGTGCACGGCTACCTCGGCATGCGCAAGTACACGTCCCAGGCCAAGAGCGGGCTGGAGGTCGTGTCGACGCTCGACGACCCCTACGTGCAGACGCTCGACGACCGCGACTACGCCGGACTGACCAGCCTGCTGGCGAACTACTACGGGCTCACCCTGCTCGACCCAGCGGCGACCGGGGTCGCGCGGGCCCTGCCCATCGCCGACGGGCTGGTGCTCGTGGCCCCGGCGAGCGCGGACGCCGCGCGCGCCGTGGACATGACGTTCGAGTGGCTGGACGGGCACGGATACGCGAGCCTGCGCATGCGGGCCGTGGTCGTGGTCAACGGGGTGAGCAAGCGCAGCCTCGGGGATGTGGACGACGCCGAGCGGGTGGCGCGCGGGCGCTGTCGGGCGATCGTGCGGGTGCCGTGGGACGACCACCTGGCGGCGGGAAAGATCGTGGACGTCACGGCGCTGCGGGCCACCACACGGCGCGCGCACGCGGCGCTCGGCGGCGTTCTGCTCCACGGCCTCAACGGCGGCGCCGGATCCGGCCGGGCACCTGCCGGCCCTGGCCACGGCCCCGGCACCGGTACACGCGCACCCTCGGGAGCCCGCCGGTGACCCCCGCCCGCACCGCACCCCACCGCCCTCCTCTGGCCGATCCCGGAAGAGAGCGCCGAACCCGAGCGGATGGGCGGCGTTCTCTCCCAAGATCGGCGGAAGAGGGGAAAGGACCGCGCTGCAGCACCACCCACGGCACCATCACCAAGGAGGGCACCCGATGAACGGCAGCAGGAGTGGCAGCCGCCTGGCGGTCCGCTACTTCGACGACCGCATCCTGCTCAGCGACGCGGAAGCCTGGGCCTACTTCCGGCTGCCCAAGGTCTCCTACGAGTTCTCCACCCCCGAGGAACGCGAAGCCCTCGCCACCAACATCACCATCGCCCTCGCCGCCATCCGGATGGACGACGCCGAGGTCCACCTGCGCGTCGCCCACCGCACCTACCCGGCCGCCGAGTGGGCTACCAAGCTCGACGCGACCTCCGACTCCGGTCCCGGCTGGTTCGACTACCTCGACGAGATGTACCGGCACGTGTGGGCCAAGGACTTCTGGACCAAGGAGGTCTACCTCGGCGTGCGGCTCGGCCAGCGCGGCGGGGTGCGCGGGCAGTTCAGCCAGGGTGTCTTCGCCCAGCTGTTCAACGCCTACCAGCGCACCGAGCAGGTGCTGGGCATGGAGGACGACGCGATCGACGACCGCGAGATCGCCCGCTGGACCGACCAGTCCGAGCGCCTCGGCCGGGCGCTGGCGGCCAGTTCGCTGCACGCCCGCCACGCCACCTCCGACCAGCTCGCCTGGCTCATCCGGCACGCCGTGACCGGGACGATCGAGGAACCCCGTACTTCGGCCACCGACCGCCGCACCTGGGGCAAGGGGGAGATCGAGCAGCTCGTCGAGGGCGTGATCCAGAACGGGCGCTCGATGCTCCGCCTCGACCAGCCCTCCGGCTCCACCTACGTCGCCTACCTCTCCTTCTCCCGGTTCCCCGACCTGATGCCGTTCCCCGACGGCGAGCCGTGGCTGCACTTCTCCGACGCGCTGCCGTTCCCCGTTGAGCTCAGCCTGCGGATGAAGCTCATCCCGCCGGCCAAGGCCAGCAAGGACGTCGGCCGCAAGCTCGCCCACGCCCGCGACATGGACGCGCACATCCGCGAGGCCGGGGCCGACCTGCCCATCGCGCTCGCCGAGCAGATCGACGCCGCGCGCATGCTGGAGCACGGCATCACCAAGGAGCGGCTGCCGTTCGTCTACGGCTGGCACCGGCTGATGGTGTCGGCGCCCACCGAGGACCTTCTCAACCAGCGGGTGGAGGCGGTGGTGGAGCACTACCGCGACATCGGCATCGACGTCACCAACTCCACGGGCGACCAGTTCGCGCTGTTCCTGGAGTCCATGCCGGGCGACCGGATCCGGCTCAACGCCTACGCCCAGCGTCAGCCGCTGCGCACGATCGCCGGGGGGATGCCGACCGCCACCGTCGAGGTGGGCGACCGGCACGACCCGGGCGCGGGCGGAGGCGGCTGGACCGGGCCCTACATCGGGGAAACCCTCGGACGGGCGCGCTCGATCGTGCACTTCGACCCGATGGTCGCGGCGGCGCGCAACCGGCCCACGGCCATCGCCATCACCGGGGAGCCGGGCGGTGGGAAGACGACCCTGGCGCTCCTCCTCATCCACCAGCTCGCCTTACGCGGCGTGACGGTGGCGGCCATCGACCCCAAGGGCGACGCCGAGTCCCTCGTCCGCCTCCTCCAGCGGCGCGGGCGCAAGGCGCGGATCATGTCCCTGGGATCGGCCGAGCCCGGCCTGCTCGACCCGTTCTCCTTCGGCGACGACCTCGCGGCGCAGAAGACGATGGCCACCGAAACCCTTCGCCTGCTCCTGCCCAGAATGAGCGAAGAGCGGGAGTCGGCCATGATCCAGGCGGTGGCCGCCGTCGCCAACCAGCCGCGGCCCAGCCTCGACAAGGTCGTCCAGTTCCTGGAGGACTCCGACGACGCGGCGTCGCGCAACCTGGGGGCGGTGCTGCGCTCCATGTCGGAGATGCGGCTGGCGAGCCTGTGCTTCGACCCCCAGGGCGACACCCAGATCGACACCGAGGGGTGGACCACGGTCTTCACCCTCGGCGGGCTCACGCTGCCCGACTCCACCATCCAGCGTGACGACTACTCCTACGAGCAGCGGCTCAGCGTGGCCCTGCTCTACCTGGTCAGCCAGTTCGCCCGGAGACTCATGAACGGGCTCGACCGCCACCTGCCCAAGGCCATCTTCCTGGACGAGGCCTGGGCCGTGACCTCGACACCGGAGGGCGCCAAGCTGGTGCCCGAGGTGTCGCGCATGGGGCGGTCGCGCAACACCGCGCTGATTCTGGTCAGCCAGAACGCGGGTGACCTGCTCAACGAGCAGGTGACCAACTGCCTGTCCAGCGTGTTCACCTTTCGGTCGACCGAACGCCACGAGGTCGAGAGCGTCATGGCCCTGCTCGGGGTTGAGCCCTCCGAGGACCACATGGGCATGCTGCGCAACCTCGGCAACGGCGAGTGCATCTTCCGCGACCTGGACGGCCGCGCGGGACGTATCGCCGTCGACCTGGTGTCCGAGGAGCTGCTGCGGTGGCTCGACACCAACCCGACACGCCAGAGGCCCGACGCGGACGACGATGGCGGTACCGACAGTGCCCTGGTGGGTACCGGTGGCAGTGGTATCGGGACCACAAGGCAGGAGTAGCGGTGAGGACTTGGTCGGCCGGGGCGTTGAGGAACCCGCGCTCTCACTTCGGCAGGCAACTGAAACGACAACTGACCATGGCGCTGCTGGTTCTGGCCTTTGTGCTGGTGCCAATCGGCAGCGTCCAGGCCGCCCCGGTCTGCGAGGGGGAACCTGCCCCCCAGCCGGAGGCGGCGGGCAGCGGCGCGGACGGACTCCTGGTCCCGCCGCAGTCCCAGTCATCCATCGTTGGATCACCTGACGGCCTGCCACCGGACGCGAGCCTGTACGGGCAGTACGGGACGGCCGGGCAGCAGTGGCACGTGATCCGCGAGTCCTGCGTCGACAAGATGGGCTCGGCGGCGGTCGCGACGCTGACCACGACGACGTGGGAGCTGTCCAAGACCATCAACCAGTCGACGATCACCGTCTACCAGGCGGCGACGTCGGACGGGTTGCTCTCGAACTTCAACGACATGGTCGAGGGCGTCATCATCCAGCTTCGCGAAGGCGTGTGGCGCCCCCTCCTGCCCACGATCACCATCCTCGGAGCCGTGTGGCTCGGCTGGTACGGCCTGATCCGTAAACGCCTGACCCTCACCGTCGAGAGCGCGGTGTGGATGGTGCTGGCGACGGCCATAGGTATTTGGATCATGGTGAACCCGGGCCAGATTCTCACCATGGCGAGTAGCGTGGTGAACTCCGGTACCCAGCTGGTGAACACGGCGGTGTCGAAGGTTTCGGTCCCAGGTGCCACGACCGCGTGTCCTGCTGGTGCGACGCCGGTGGAGAAAGCCGAATGGGAATCCGACAGTGACTTCGCCGTTCGACGTAATGCCGACATGCTGTGGAGCAGCCTGGTATGCCAGCCGTGGATTGCGGGGGTGTTCGGCTCTGGCAACGACACAGCCGAGAGCGCTTCTGCGTTCTACGCGGTGGATCTCCTCGAGGCGCAGGGCATCAGCCGTATTGAGCAGAAGCAGCTCGCCGATGGTGAGGTCGAGCCCGAGGAGCTGGTCGCCCAGAAACAGGAGAAGTACGAAGACATCGCCAAGGGCATCGAATCCTCGTACCCGGGCGTCTACCCGCTTTTCGAAGGAGACCAGCAGGGGAGTCGGCTAGGCGTAGCCGCGTTGGCGCTGTTCGCCTCGGTGTTCGCGGGAGGGCTTATTCTCGCGGCGTCGGTTGCCTTGATCGTGTTGAAGATCGGGTTTCTATTGCTCCTCCTGCTCTCACCCATCTTCCTCCTCATCGGCATCCATCCGGGATACGGGCGAACCGTGCTGCTGCGATGGTTCGAGATGATGTTGGGACTGCTGCTCAAGCAGGTCTTCATGGTCCTGCTGATCGCCCTCCTGGTCATGTGCTACGGACTGGTCATGGCGATGAGTATCGGGTGGGGCCTGCAGGTCATCCTGCTCTCCCTCTTCACCGTGGCGCTGTTCATCTACCGCAAGCCGTTCGCGCACCTGTTTGCCTCGGTGAACGCCAACACCTTCACCTCGCGCATGGTCAGCGACGCCGTGGGCAGCAGTGCACTGAGCAAGAGCGCGAACGTCCTGCCGCCGGTCGCCTACATGCGAGGGCAGAAGTGGGGACTTAAGCGCGCGCCGCAGATCGCAGCCGCGGCGAGTGCCGTGCCTGCGGGGGCCGCGAACTCTGGCGGACCGGATACGGCGGCGGAGAGCGTGCGTGGAACGGGCGCGGGCGAGCCCGCCGAGGGCGAAGGAGCCGCTGTTCGTGCGGACACCGGTCGAGCCCGTGGAACCGCTGGTTATGGCCGCGCGCGCGGAAAGTCGGCTCCGCCACCCCTGCATCTGGCCAACAGCGCGGGCGATAGCGATGCGGGGCGTTCCCAGCAGGGAGCACCTACCCAGCGCAGCTCCTCCCAGGCGCCACGGCTCCATGAGGCGGCATCCGGTGGGCTGGGGGCGTCGGCGGGAGCGTCGCATAGCGGAGGCCGTACCGGCCCCATTCCACCCCGTCCTTCCGGTGGATACACGGGAACTGGCGACACGGGTTGGGCATCGGTGTTCGGCACCGACTCCGGCAGCGGTCAACGTGCCGCCAGTGCCGGTGACGACGATCGACCACCTGCGGGCAGCACGGAACGGTCAGCACCCAGCACCGGACAGGGCATCTTCCGAGGGCGAACGGCCACGCCGCCGCAGGGAAATGCGTCGTCGAGGGGCTCCCGGTGGGGCGGGCCGAACACCCGCAAGGACAAGCCGGCGCCCCCACCGCGGCCCCCGCGCCCAGCGCCCGGCGCGCGCCGCGAGGAGGGCGGCAACTGGCTCACGGGCTCGGGCAAGAAGGACAGTGATGCTCCGACAAGCCCCTTCTGGGCCGGTTCGGCAGCCCAGCGCCAGCGCGAGAACAAACGCGACATCCCCTTCTGGCTCCGGGACGAGGACAGCTGATGCCGAAGAAGCGCACCACAAGTAGCCGACGCCTCCCGATTCGACACAGACCGAGCGCCAGATAGGAAGCCCTCGACATGCCCAAGCCCCTCACCGAAGGTCAGCAGCGCCTGTTCTTCGGGGCGCTCGTCGTCGTGCTGGTCGCATTCGGCATCTATTTGAGCCTGGGCGGCTTCAGTGACGGCGGAAACGGCCGGGAGGAACCCACGGGACGGGATCAGGCGCGGGGAGAGTCGGGGCCCACTGGTCAGGGGGCCGACATTCCCGCCACCGTTCCGCCCAGTCCCATCCCGACGACCGCCACCAAGGACATGCAGGTGCTGGAGTGGCTTCCGCTGTCCGAGGACGAGGTGAAGGCTGCCGCCGCGACTGCCCAGGGGTTCGCGGCGGCCTACGGCACGATCGACTACTCGAAGTCTCCTGAGGAGTACTACAAGTCGATGCAGGAGCTGGCGACCAAGAACTACGCGAAGACGCTCGCAAAGAGTTCCGGGGCAACGAGCCTGTGGGAGGAGATGGCCGAGAAGAAGGCCGTCGCCGAGGGACGGGCTGATGTGAAGCTGCTCCAGAGCATCGACAAGGATTCCGTCGTGTTCGTGGTCAAGGTCCAGTCGATCACCGAGGACAAGGACGGATTCAAGGAGGACCTGGGTGACTTCGCCGTCACGGTGGTGAAGAAGGGCGGCGAGTGGCAGGTGTTCGATTTCCAACCCGCTGATGCCGGGAATCGCGGAGACGGTTGATGCCTCGGTTCCCCCACCGTTAGTTCGCCGACTTTCCCCCCTTCGCAGGTACTCGTCTGAGGCAGGTGCCGAGTGATCTCCCTCTTCACAACCCCCATCCCCGACGATCGAGGCTCCGCCATCACTCGCCTCGCCGTGGGCGTTGGTCTAATGGTGGCCGGAACCCTCGCAGCCGCGGTCATCGTTGTCCCCGTGGCTACGTTCAACGCCGGGTTGGGCAGCCTGGTAGGCGGCCTGAAGTGCACCCCGGGTCAGGACGCCGACCAGGCCGCGATGAGCAGCTATGCAGAAGATTCCATCCCGGAGAACTACCTCGAGACCTACAAGAAAGTGGGCAAGGACAAGGGGATCCCCTGGAATGTCCTCGCGGGAATCGGTCAGGTGGAGAGCAAGCACGGCCGTTGGGATGGGCCGGGTATCACCGAGGGGCATAATGACTGGGGTGCGGCCGGGCCGATGCAGTTCGGTGCCAAGGACGGCTCGGCAGCGGGTAACAGCTGGGGTGGCAAGCCGATCATGCCCGTCGAGGACCGGCCTGACAAAGGGTACGGCCAAGACGGTAATGACGACGGAGTCGTCAACGTCTATGACCCTGCCGATGCCATCCCGGCGGCGGCCGACTACCTGATCGCTCACGGTGCCAAGAACGACCTGCGTAAAGCGATCTTCGGTTACAACCACGCCTGGTGGTACGTGGACGACGTCATGGAGTGGGCGGAGAAGTACGCGGACGGCGGTTTTGACGTCAGCTCCGCCATCGATGTGGCCGTCAACTGTGAAATGACCGCGGATGGTGCCCCCATCGGGCAGGCACCCGACAAATACTCCCAGGCCGTAGTCGACTGGGCGATGGCACAACGCGGGAAGCCCTACCTCTACGGTGGCACTGGCCCCAACGCATTCGACTGCTCCGGCCTGCTGCTCAAGGCGTACGAGAGCATCGGTGTCTCGATTCCTCGGATCTCCCAGGATCAGTGGAAGTTCGGCCCCAAGATCAAGAAGGGCGAGGAGCAGCCAGGGGACTTCGTGTTCTTCGATGTCTCGCGCTCAAACGAGCCTCCGGGGCCAGGGCATGTCGGCATGGTGATCGGCGATGGGCTGATGGTTGAGGCCAGGTGCACCAACTGTGGCCCGATCGCCACCCGGCCGTACGATGCCCCTGGCAGGGCGCCGATCCTGGGCTTCACCAGGCCGCTGGAGCACCCCGACGTGAAGGCGCAGTTGGCGGCCCAGGGTAAGTAGACGCCCAACGCGGCACCTTCCCCGACCATGAGGATCGAATATGCCTGAAAGAGACGATACCCCGCAGAAGAAAGTGGGCCTGCACGGGTGGCGAGCATTTCTTGTCGTCTTCGCCTCGGGTACGTTGGCCGCCTTTCTTGTCGTCGGGATGGTCGTTGGGGTCGTGAAGTCGATCTTCAGTCTGGGTTCTGATGTCGCTGACTCGGCCACAAACCAGGGCGGTGGAGTCGCCGCCGGGGCGACCGGGGCGCCGCACACCTCCCTTGAACCTGGGAAACTGAACCTCTGCAAGACAAGCATCCCGTCAATTTCACGTCTGAACGCTAGTCGTGTGGATTCACGACAAGGGTATGTGGACTCGGCTCAGGAAGACGGGTATAGCAGCGATGACATCAGGACCGTTTCTGATGACTGCGACTGGAAACTCGTCCCCGAGTACAATTCCGTCTACCCGTGGGACTTCGACTTTTCCTACGAAGCAACCATCACCTCTCCGGGTAAGGAGACGCCCGTCGAGATCGCTTCCCACCAGTTCGAAGACCGCGCGAAGGGGCTGGAGTCCGGCGTCGCATCGGTTGAGGACGAGGGAGAGGGCGCATTTTCTGAGTTCACCGATCGTTCGTACTTCGTCTATGGAGCGTCCGGCAGCGATAGCGACAAGACGACGTACGTCCTCCTTGCTCAAGTCAAGTCTGTCGTGTACGAAGTCCGGATGGATGCGACGTCCGACGACTCGACGTCTTCCCTCGTTCCGAAGAGCGCCTTCGAGAGTGAAGTCAAGAAGCTGGCTTCCCGGATGGAAGTCGATCTAGGAATCTGGGTTCCCGAGTAAAAGAAGGAGTGCTCATAGTGGGATTGGACCATCCGGTTGCTGTTGAAACATTCCCCGACGGGGCCAGGCGCATTATTGCCGCCGTGTACTGGAGGCATCGACTCGGTGGAGAGGCCCACTGCCTCGGTCGAGTCTTTTTCTCTCCCGGAGGAAGGGTGCCGGTCGTAGAGCTTTCTGCACTGAGAACTAGCCCGTTTGAATATCAGTTGGGAAGTGACTACTCGTCAGCCGCCAGTCGGCTCATCGATATCTTGGCGGAGATCGGGGAAGTGATACCCGATGATGCGGTGTGGATTGAGCATTACGGCCGCTTCTCGTCTTATGGCTTTCCTGATGATGAGGGGTACATCCTCATCCCCTTGCACCGAGGTGTCGACGGTGTCTCGGATGATATCCGGGAGCACCGCGAGCTTCCGCCACAGGAAGCCATCGAGATCCTGGAAGGCCTTCCGACGTCGACGGTGGAGGAAGACGTCGTCAAGGTGGGCCTTGAGGGAATTAAATACTGGTGAACAGAGAGATATCTGGGCGGTCCATCCTTCGCCATGTGCGAAGTGAATATATGGGGTACCGGAAAGACATCGTAAGAAGCGGAAAGATTGTTGAAATAATTCGCTTCGAAAGTGATTCAGGTGTACCTGATGTTCGCCGAAGGTTGGAGGCGGCCAGGGTTTCCGCTGAGCAGAAATCGAAAAATCTATCGTCTATCGGTTTCGGCGTTCGAGAAGAAATCCTTGATTATGATTCTCCCATCAATGATCTATTGGAAAGGGTGGACGTAGCAAATTCGAGTCCAGAGGTAACTGGTATCATTGTGCAGATGCCTGTTCGGCATCCGCTGGGGCGTGCGATTTCTGAAATTTCCCCGGACAAGGATATCGATGCGTTGACGGGCGAGAGATCGCCGTACCGTTCCTGTGCCACTGCTGACGGCATCGTCCGAGTAGCGGATCCATTCCTGGATGATTCGTCTGTCACGGCTGTGGTCGGCGGAAGGGGATTCGTTGGGCAGGGAGTCGTCGGTCTCCTCCGTGACCGAGGGATTGAACCGATAGTCCTGGACATCGGTGATGACCTGGGTGTCGTACGGCAGGCTGACGTCGTGATCTCCGCTACCGGAAGCCCAGGGACACTGGGGCGAGAGCATCTGCACTCGGGCCACCGTCTCGTCATCGACTCCGGGTTCGTCCCGCAGGAAGACGGGGCCATATCGGGGGACGTTCGTAAGGATGCTGCCTTCCTTCCGGAGGTCATCACTCCGGTTCCTGGAGGGGTCGGGCCGGTAGAGATGGCTGTGCTGATGGAAAGAGCCGTTCAGAAGGAAGTTGATCCATCGATTCCATCATGGAAAGTTTCGATGGATGTAGTACGTGATAGGTACCAGGAGCATTCCCCCCGCGATCCGGGACAACAGGACCTCATGCACCACACATTCGTCGTCCCTGGCCAGGGGTATCCAAATCTCCCTGAGTATTCCCGCCACCCGCCTGAAGCAGCATCAGCGGATCTCGGCGCGAGCGTTGGTCACCCAGCGTCGGAGGTGACAGACCGAACGGTCGCGTCCGAGAGTCCGTATGCTTCGGGTGGAGAGCCTGGAAAATCAGGTGCGACGGTCGCAACCCCTGGGTCCGCGGAAGGACGAGAATCGCGTGAACGGGCAGCACGGAGTCACCGACTCGCGGAGAGGTTGCGTCAGTTCGCGCAGGAGCGCCGCGAACAGCCTGAACAGAGGGAAGCCTCCCGCGCAGATGCGTCCGAGGAACGCCTTCGGTCGAGGAACGATACTGAGCGACTACAGGCACGTGGACCGGACGGCCCGACCTTGGCTTAGACAGTGATCATGTCGCTGAATCCCAGCCTTTCGATGATGTAATGGCCCTCGCTGCCGGAGCAAGTGAACCCGTCGGCCGTACCTGATCTGTATTTCTTCGAGATTGACATGTCGGGTTATATTCGGTCACGCTGTCCGGCGTGAATGCTGAGAGTGTGGCGGTTCTCCGAGCGGAGTTGGCAAGACTCGCTGATCGAGTCGAAGGGCTTGAAGCCATTCAGGATCAAGTTGAGGCACTGGCCGACCAGCTGTCGGAGGACTCTCACACGAGGCCGCCGCACCGTGCGGAGAAGGACGCGGTGGCGTGGCAGGATCTGGACTCGGACGCAGCAAGGTGCGTGTTCAACGAGCTGCGGGAGTGGATGACGTCGGTGCTTGTGCACCATCCGCGGGTAGGGGAAGCGCTGCGCCCCTGTTGGTACCGGCATCCCGCTGTCGTTCAGGTCCTTCTCGACACCTACGCCGGTTGGAACCGTGCTTACCGCAGCCCTGGTCGGTCCGACTCTGTGCTGTGGGCGCTCGACTGGTCGCAGCGCCATCTTCCTCACCTGGAACAGTTCCTCGCACGAGACCTCGCGCAGTGCACCCAGGTACGCCATGACCCTGACCATGTCCCCATGCCCCGGATGGATGAGTCGGACGTTGAGTCATACATCGCATGGTGGACCCGCGATCGCACTCGCGTATCCGAACCCTCCGGTCAGTGGCTAGAGGAAGCGCCATAGCTCACGCTCTCGGTAGCAGCAGAAGCGGTAGAGCGATGGGGTCCGTTGCCGGACGGAAACACAAGGAGCGTGGAAAAGCGGATGTTCTGCGACAGCTGCGGAACCCGGTTGGAATCCAGATCCACTTCCTGTCAGCGCTGTTCGACTCAGCTGGTTTCTCCGGCACCGACCGAACGCCTACGGGCACGACAGGTCCAGGCGGCGACACGAATCCAGAAGCTGAGCGGAGGGGTACGGCGGTCGGTGAGCGCAGTGGCCGGCCGTAACCTCCGAGGCAATGCCGCAGGACTCATCGCGGCGTGGTTCAATCTTCCGTTCGCGCTGTTCCTCGCAGCGGTCGGCGCTATCGCGGGCGGGCTCATTGGGGTGGTGTCAGGAACGATCGCCGGCCCCGGCATGTCGACCCGGATGACGGTGCTGCTGAACGTGCTGCTCCCCTTCCCCGTCAATGTCGAGGACCTTCTCCCCACGGCCGCCTTCCAGATCGGCGGGGTGATCGGTGGAATACTCGGTTTCCTCAATGGTGCCTGGGTCATGGTGTGGCTGGTGTACTCGGACTTCTGGCGCCTTCTCTACGAAGGAGACCCGTCCTGGCCGCTCGCGGCGGTGGCGGGTCAGGTGATAACAGCACTCTTCGTCGCCGTTCTCTACACCTTCTATTCGATGACCTGTGAGGGGTGGCGACTGCGCATTACCGGGGCGCGGCGACCGAGTCGCCGTGAGGCGCAATGGCTGATCCCGCTCATGGCGGAGGCGGCCCGCCGACTCGGCTCCCCTGGCGTGCCGGTTCTGCTGATTGACGACAGCCGTGAGCCGAACGCCACCACCTGGACCCGGCACATCGTCGTCAACCAGGGCCTGATCGACTTCCTTCGTTACGACGAGGAAGCAATGGCGGGCATCCTCGCCCACGAGATCGTCCACTGGAAGAACGGCGACGCAGTCGTGATGGCCTGGGGTAAAGGCCTCGCCTTGCCCCTATACGTCGTCTACGAGATAGCGGTCAAGGTCCAGCAGGCTGCGCGCTGGGGTGTGCTGCGTTTTCTGGTCTGGGCCGTGCTCTGGAGTGTGTACGTCACGGTCGACAAGATCGTCATGCCACTGCACGCCGCCGAGTGGCGTCGCTGCGAGTACCGCGCCGACGCGGAGGCGAAGGCGGCTGGATACGGCGATGGCCTCTATCGGGCTCTGGCCTGGCTGCGTCAGGGATTCGATGGCGCCCGGTCAGGGTGGGATGCCTCGATTCTCGCCACCCATCCGCCCACCGAACTGCGCCTGGAAGCGCTGGAGAGTCCCCACGGCCACTACCCGATAGCGGGCACACCGTCGATGGTTCGACGGACACCGCAGGCAACCATGGTCCGAACCGGACCGGACAAGGACTAGGAAGCGCGGCGAGACGACCGATGCATACGTTCGCGCCGACACCGGCTGTTCGGCTCCGCCCTGAGCACCGGGTATACCTCGGCCTCGACCCCCATGATGGATACAAACGCGTGTGGTCCAAGCCCTCGGACTCTGTCGGTGTCGTAGGGCCGCCGCGTTATGGCAAGACCTCGGGGGTCATCATTCCAGCGTTGCTGTATTGGGCGGGACCGGCAGTGTCGACCTCCACCCGTGGCGACATCCTGGACTTCTGCGGAAACTGGCGCGGGAGGATCGCCTCGGGAAACGGCGGCCGTGTCTACGTCTACGACCCCTTCGAGAGCGAGCACCGGGCGACGTCGATCCGCTGGTCCCCACTGGCCGAGTGTGAGGATCCCAGCGTCTGCTTTCGGCGTGTACAGGCGATGACGGCCGTGGCTGGGCGAGGGCTGAGCGATGGCGAGCATTGGCGCTCCGGGGCCGCGATGATCCTGCGCGGACTGTTCCACGCGGCTGCGCTAGCCGGTGATTCGATATCGGAAGTCCGTCGCTGGCTGGCCCGCCAGGAGGTACGTCGTCCCGCTCAGACCATCCGGGCGCACCAGAGTGCGGCCGAGGGGTGGGCCGATGATCTGGAGGCGGTGAAGCTGCTGGGGGAGCGCGAACGTGGCAGCTTTTACTCGGTGGCTCGGAACTGCCTGGAGGCGACCGCCGAGCCGCGCGTGCTGGAAACGTGTTCCGCCACAGACCTTGATGTCGACCACTTCCTTCAGACCAATTCCACCCTCTTCATCGTGGGACCGAGCCATTTTCAGGACGTGGTTGCCCCGATGATCGTTGGGCTTATCGATTCGATCGCCCAACGGGCCGCCGAACTCGCGGCAGCGCAGGGTGGCCGACTCGCCCGGCCGCTGTTGCTCGCCCTGGACGAGGTCGCCAACATCGCCCCGCTGAAGAGCCTGCCCACTCTCGTGTCAGAAGGGGGAGGCCGCGGGATCATCACGCTGTGGGCCGCGCAGTCGCTAGCGCAACTGCGCGCCCGCTACGGCGCGGAGGAGCAGCAGGCGATCCTGACGGCCACCACCGCCAAGATCATCTATGGCGGGATGTCGAACGACAGCGACCTGCGCAATATCTCGGCCTGGGCTGGGGAACACAGCGTCCCTGAGCTCACCTTCCACGCGGCGGGTATGGATCCGGCCTTTGCCGCTCCCGACCGACTGAATCGGCCCGGAGAGTGGAACAGTTCTCGCGCGATTGACGGCGCCAATCCGGCGTACGGGGCCGGCGGCCAAGGCGGCTTGGGCAGTCCTGCCGACGCGGCGCGCCAGCACTCGATCGGCTCGTCTTACAGGCCGGTTCTGCCCGTTGAGGTGATACAGCAGATGCCGCCACACAATGCCTGGCTGTGGTGGCAGTCCGAGCCACCGATGCAGGTTGAGACCCGCCCGGCCGGGTTGGTCCCGGAGTACCGGGATGTCAGCGGGTACACCCCGGCTGGCGGATGACGGACGGATGATGAACGAGCACATGCAGCCCCCCGCACCCTCCGAGTCGTCCGCACCGCCACCCTGTTCTCAATGCGGAGCCCCTGCGGCGCGGGCGTCGTCACGCTTCTGCCGGAATTGCGGCACGCCGCTGGCGACGGCGATTGCTGCACCGGTTGCTCCTAGCCCAGTGGAGCCTCGGGCCGAGGAGGTGTACGCGTCCGAAGAGAAGAGGGGCAGGAAGAGGACCGCGCGGCGGCTCGTGGTGATCGGCGGGATTGCCGCCGTCCTGGTCCTGCTGGCGGCAGGACAGCGATTGGTGCAGGATCAGCTCTCCAGCCCCGAAGAACCGGTTCGGGAACTGTTGGGCCTGCTAGCTGAGGGGAAGGCCGACGCCATCGCTGACCTCATGGGTGTCGACTCTCCGCTGATGACCGACGCGGCATTGAAAGACGGGTACACGCCACCGGACGACTTGGCCATCACCGAAGTGACCTATGGAAACGCGGCGGGCAGCGAAATCGAGGACACTCGGCGCCCCGTGCGTGACTCCGCTGTGGTGGACGTGAGGATCAGGATCGGTGAGGAGACCAGCAAGGCGCGGATCTACGTCAGACGAGAGAGCGTCGGATGGTTGCGTGAATGGGAACTGGGCGACCGAATCGACGGTCTGCTGGGCCAGGCGCGGCTCCTGAACGCACACATCGACCGGCTTGAACTGGCCTCCACGGTCGTCGAGACGGGCGGAGGTTCCCTCGGCGGACTCGCCAGAAGGCAGGGCGAGGTCACTCTGCTGCCCGGTACCTATACGGTCAGCGTGCCGGACACGCACCCGCTCTTCGGGGGCATGACCACCGAAGTGGTCCTACAGCCAGGCGAACAAGCCCAGAGGGAGTCGCCCTTCGAGACGACCGAACTGAAAGTCAAGCCTGAGGCTGTCGCCGAGGTGAAGAGCCAGGTCAGCGACCACCTTCGGAAATGCGCTGAGAGCACCATGCTCAACCCGCCCGGATGCCCGTTCAACGTCGACCGCGGAGGGACGTACCGGACGGTCGAAGACGTCGAGTGGACGATCATCGACGAACCCCAGATCGAGGTGAGCGCGGCCCCGATCGACAGCGGAAACGTGCCTGCCGTTGTGTCGACCACGGACCCGGGCAAGGCAGAGGTTGAGTTCACCTATAGCTACGGTGACGGAGACGCACAGAAGAAAGTCGTGGAGGTCTCCGTCGAGGGATCCGTGCGTGTGGACAAGGAGGGAGAGATCCGCTGGAGTCGTAGCGGTTGAGGTTCCTGACGCAGCGGACCTGTCCTAGCCCGGTTCTCCTCGTCTGAGCCGGGAACGCGATCCGCCAGGTGATCATCCGCGGTCAGGTCTCTTCAGTCTTCCGATGAATCGCGACCACTCTGAGGAGCCGAAGCCAAGCATCGCGAGGCTTGGGTTCTTAGAGTCACGAATGAAACTTCCTGTGTCAGCGTGCGAGGCTACCTCTACGCACTCTTCGCCTTTGGCGCTGCTGTAGCTACTCTTACGCCAGTTCATGGTGACCTCCACACAATCCTGGGTGTCACCTCCGCTGTGGCTGCTCTTCGTCCACTGGAGGGGGCGGGTCATCGTGCTGCTCATTCCACTAGCCGGTTCACGAGGCTGGCTATGAGCTCATAGGAGTCTTCGGCACTCAGCACCAACTCTCGCAGCCTGTCGAAGATAAGCGTATAACTCGCGATTTCGTCTGGTTCTTCTAGGAACAGGCCATTATGAGCGCTATCGATAAAGACCACTGGCTCTTCGTCTTCCGACGGGAAGCTCAGGATGGCGAACTGGCCGGTCAGGGCCGGGTGCGATCCGGCCGTGTCGGGGAGGACCTGGACCTTGGCCTTGCCGCGCTTACCGACTTCGACTAGGTGCAGCAACTGCTCTGCCATCGCGCTAGGCCGACCGATGACCTTGTTGAGGGCAGCCTGATCGATGATGGCGTGGATGCTTGGAGAGTCGCTGCGGCCCAAGATCTCCTGACGCGCTCTGCGGGCTTCGAGACGGCGGGTGATCTCAGCATCGTCTGTGATATCGGCACCGCGGAAGATCGCCTCTGCATAGCTAGAGGTTTGCAGCAGCCCAGGGACCAGCATCCCGCTGTAGAAGCGGAGCTCGGAGGCTCCAGCTTCCAAGCTGGTGTACGACCCTGGCCCGAGGACGTCTGAGTAGCGTGCCCACCAGCCCCGAGTGCTGGCCTGTCTGGCCATAGCAACGAGGGCGTCGACTCTCCTGCGGTCGGCCACACCATAGAAGTCGGCTAGGCGTCGGACGTCCGCCTCCTTCAGGCGTTTCCACTCGCCGCGTTCGAGCCGATGCACCTTGGTGCGGTTCCACCTCATGGCATCGGCGACCTCGTATGCGTTCTTCCCGGAGGCTTCACGCATGCGCTTGAGCTCGGCGGACACACGCCGATGCCGGACGGTCTGGCGGGACAAGTCGGTCATAGCGCCCTTTCTGAGGGAGGCCCGTTGTCTAGCGATCCTAGGCACACGGATGAGCGAAGAAAATAGCCATGGCTTTATAGAATCGGTTGAAATTTAGCCATGGCTACGTACGCTGAGATGTGAGAGGTCGATCACAGCAAGCGATCGACTCCCCAGCATCCCAGGTGGTGACCTGTATGCCCAATTACTTCTCTCCCTCATCCTCGCCCCTGCAGCCCCTCCAGGCCCTCGCCAAGGAACTGGAAGCGCGGCGACTCGGGGCGACCATCGACGCCTCGGTCTCCGTGGTCGATGCCTATGTCCTCCCCGACTCCTCCCGCTGGCAGCAGGGGCTGCGCCGAGCATGCGCCCACTACACCCAGCGCGCGATCCTGCGGCCCGACCCCGTCAACGCTCACCCGTGGTGGTGGCTGCTGTGGCCGGGGGAGCGGTTCAACAACGAGACCGTCGAACCCGAGGTGATCCGCCTCCTCCCCGTCGAAGAGATCGACGAGACCGCGCGACGAATCCGCAACATCCTCATCCTCGACAGCACTGAATAACGCGCCAGAAACCTATCCCACAGACGCTGCGGCCAGCTGCCGAACGTGCAGGGGAAGAGCTGTCCGCTGAGCGCCACCCGGGTGTCCGTCCCGCACGAGGGGACGCGGGACGGACACCCCCTCCACGTTCGACGCCGTTCCACACCCCCGGGAGGGGAAGAAGCATGACCGCACAACCCCTACGCCGGCGCACAGCCACCCCAGCCGAACCCGAACACGCCGGCCAATTCACAACGCGCCAGGCCGCCCATCACGCCGGAACAGCTCGCCTGACACCCCGAAAGTCCACTCGCCATCGGCGCTACGCCGACGCGCCCCCACCCGCCAGCACATCGGACAGATCACGCCTCCCCGGCCCCGGCCGCTATGCCCCGACTCCAACGATTCCTCGCCAGGCCCCGCGCCAGTCCCGAACGCGTCCACCAGCACACATCGGCGCTCCCACTCGCGCCACCGCCTCCGCACAGTCGAGACGGACGCCGCGTCCCACCCAGCACTCCAGCGCAGACCGTAGACGTTCCTACCTCGCCAACAAGCACCGCATCCTCCGCGAGACTGCAGGCCCGACCCGCGCGCTGTTCTGTCTCTGGGACGAGCTGCCCTACTCCTGCACCATGCTCGCCGTGATGTTCCTAATCCACGCCCTCGACCTCCTCACCTGATACCCCCCTGTATTTGGTCCTGTCCAGGACTTACGACCTGGACAGGACCAAAGCGTGCGTGCAGAGAAGATAGAATGCACAGTTCTTCGAGAAACGGAACGCAGCGCTATGTGACGCCGTGGACGCTCCGACTCCTGTCAGGAGCGAAAAAGCAGACAGGCATCCGGTATCCATGGTCGAAGTGCGGTAAGTGGAAACGCATCGAAATCGGCGGTTGCACCTCCCCTGAATTTCTCTTCCTAGCTCACATTATCGGTGTAGTGGGTTGGTTTTGGAGAATTTTGCAACGAGAATTAGGAGTGCATGAGAGTTTTCCAGCCCTTGGTGATTGCTCCTACCTGTGACTGGGATTTGGGATTGCTAGCCGGATCGATACGTTGACGTTCATGGCTCTCGATTCAACCTTAACCACAGTGGAGACTAAGGATACAGGGAAAAGAATTATGCATGTTACTCTATTGGGTAGGATTTAGATCCCCGCGCTCGAGGAATCCTCGGGATAGCATTCCGAACGCACTCCTCGATATCGGGCACATAAATTCCGAGTTTGTTGAGCCAGTCGGCTACCCGAGTGACCGGCTCCCTCATCTTCTGTGCAGTAGTTATGAGCTCGTGGAATGTTACTGATGAGCGAATACACGCGGAGTCTTCATCGATATGGTCTATCGGTATTATTTTTATCGCGTCAGTAAACCGCAGGTCGTGAGGCAATTTATCGCGTGATGTCGCAAGTCCAAGCCGAGACATCGCATTAATTATACTGAGCTGGCTCTCTCCGCTTATCTGCGATGCGACGAGTACCCGAGCAAAGGGGACTGGTTGGTTCACTAGGCTGGTCCAAAGATCCAATGGGCCGAATGGATCTGCGAGTGATTCTTCGAGTGGTGACGTCTTGTTGGGAAGGTGAAGGTGAATATCGAAACCAAATTCTCGCAATCGACATAGTATTTCACCAAGAGGGCGTTCAGCGTTTCGTGCGGCTTCAAATAGTTCCATATAAAGCAGATCATCAGTCGGGTTGAGGGGTCGGCCTTCTTCATCGAACAATATATCTAGATCGCTCTCTTTAGTTTTCTTTGGAAAGCGTTTGGGTACTGCAAATCCAAGGTCAGACATGCGCATTGCCGCGTCTGAAGCAGTGATGTTCAGTCTCTGTGCGATCAATATTATGTCTGCCGGAGAAAGTGGGCGAGCATAACTAAACCACGGCCAGTGTCCATCTCCGGATTCGCTCAAAGTCCTTATGAGTGATTCGTCTGCAACGGCGGGCAAAGATCTCATATCCGCTTGTATGCCGCATTCCAAAAGCTGTTCGCACGTATCAGAAATCGACATTTCCAAATTCAGAGCGACGCGGGCTATCGCGCCCGGGGATATATCTCCGTCGCCGTTGGGGAAAAAGGTGATGGATTCACATGTGTATGCCTCTAGTAGCGCTCCGACTATTGGATTCGAGGCACGACGAATCAAAAAATCAGAGATATCAAATCCACTTTCCCGTAATATACGACCGATTTCAATTATTTCTATGTCTAATGTCTTCGCTAGCCATGCAAGTGCATTCGGATCAAGAGAGTTAATTTTGGCTTCTATGATCTTCTCGCATGCGCGACGGCCAACATCTTTCCTGTCAGAAAATGCCATTAGGAGTTTCGGATGACATTCCAGTATCTCCAGTTCATCCATTCGAAGGATGACCTCTGAGGGTTTGGCATCCATTATCTCAGCCACCTCGTAAATTTTATGCACTTTAGGGCTGGACCATCTACTCCGTTCGCTCGATATGGACCTTTTCAGAATTATCTGATCCGAAGGAAGTGCTGGACGGAGTGGCCCAACATCCGATAGCTGAGGACAGAGCGAGAATAAATCCCGGCGCATTTCTTCTTCTCCGGATGTTAGAATCCTCCATAGGACAATATGATCAGGGGCAGATCCATCAACGTTTTTCCAGACATCGGTATTTCCCGTGTCGAACTTTCCATAATTTTGGGGAGCGCCAATTTTTGCAATCCCTTGGTCGGCTGGGAATATTCCAGTCTTTGAGGTGCGAAGTTCCCCTTTCTTTAGAGGTATTTTGACTTCATGTTTAATAGAGTATTCGGTGATTATGTCAGCGAGTAGGGGGCTTCCAGAAGCCAGCCGGCAAATCCAGACAAAGCTCAAGATTTGGTTGCCTGATGCGACCAAATCCATGGCTGCCTTCTCCAGCAGTGAGCGCACTTGTTCTGAAATATCGCTGAGCACTTGGGCACGGTCTGCAGAGAGTTGTTTAGGGAGGTGTGGCCCAGTGAGATTTACGATCACACAGGTAAGTCCCTCTCCTTTTCGAGAGAAGACTCCGCGTCGTATGTCAGGTTCGACGAATAAGCCATCTACTAAGAGAGCTCCACCGCTATTGCACCAGATCACATTTATGCCATGGGGCGCTTGGCTCCACTCAACAAGGGGAGTTTCTGCCCTTATTCCTTGTTTATCTGAGAGCCACTCTGTCGGTCGAAACTCACCCGCTGGCCACTCGTGGACTTGGTAAGCGTCTCGTGCAAGAGTATGGAACTCAGCTATCCCAAGTACTCTCTCGAGTACTCCCACGCATGACCAAGTAGAGTATTCTTCGTCGCCATTTAGGTAGAGGCGTACATGAGTTCCAGGAGAATCTCCTCGTTCCGTGATTTGAATTATGCGGAATAGATTTCCAGGGCCGTAAATGGAAGCCTCAAGAATAGGCCCCAAATTGCCATCGCTGCCCATGCGGCAAGTCGTTACGCGGATTTCGTCGGCCAGCATGAAGTAGCTGAGTACTCCGATTCCAAATCGGCTGTTGGGATACAGCTTGATCGGAGGATTCATGCTCTCCCACTTTTCCTGTTCCATAAGGAAGTCTGGTTGTTCTGCGAACCGGTCCCCGGCGTGGGAGAAGACTCCACGTAGCTCAGCCTCGCCCATGCCGACGCCATTGTCGGTACACTCCACGTAACGGCGGCCGTTTTCGTCTACTCCCTGGGTGAACTCGATCCGGCCCTCGTAGTGCCTGGAGACCGACGAGGTACGGTTCAGGTAATCCGTGCGAGCGCGTCGGTATCTGCAAGCGTCCAGCGCGTTCTGATACAGCTCGCGAATCGCCAGTTCTCGGTCTTTGTAGAGCTGAACACCTGTCAATAGCTCACGGGCACGACGTTCATCGATACGGAACCGAGCCCAGGCGTCAAATGCGCCCTCGGCCGGGCACACTTTGTCTGCTGAGACGCGAATCGGAAGCTGCGGAACAGGCGGATTGACTCGCGAACCTACGGCTCGCTGCAAGTCATGTAGCAGCTCGTCCACACGGGTCACGTGCTCTCGGAGACCAACGATGACCGCTTCGTGATCACACTTCGCTTTGAGTACAGGCAGCTCATCTGGACCTCCCCACTGGGCCTCGTCTAACGTCTGACGCAGCTGTGCCAAGTCGACGGAATAGGGGACGCCAAGATGCTCGACGACCACCATCGGCAATGAGGCCATTTCTAACGACATGCTGAATGCCAGCGTGAGCACAAGCGTCATGCGCTGTTCACGAATGCGCTGCCTTCCCTGGGCTCGAGCAACAGGCTCGTCTGCCCTCAGAAGTTCTAAGTACTCGCGATTGCATACCTTGGGTCCACGACGTAGGCCGTGGAAGACCTGGTTCAATCGTTCCGGGTCTAGCGTTCTTCCGAACGGCCGCTCAGGGATCTGTACATCCACAAGGAGGTCATGGATCGACTCCTTACCAGCAACGTTCTCCGGCTCGAGCAACCATCGGTGAAACAGCCACCAGCCGATGGCGCCCTCATCCAGCGACAAACGGCGGGCACGATTGGTTAGCACCCCGTGTTTCTCGCAGAAGGCTTCGAACGATGCCCGCTCCGATCCTGGACTCGCTACCTGAGCCAGGGAGGCCGGGTTGACCTCCGCAAGCTTTACGGCTTGACGAAGTCCCTGAACTCGAAACAGAAGCGGCGTAAGCACAAGGAGAGATGCCTCTGCTGGGTATAGATCCAAGTCAGGACCCTGCTCCGGATCTCCGATGAGGACCCCGATGCGCTCGAGGAAGCGAATGGCTGAGCCTGGGTCCAGCCAGGGATCGCCGCTAAGTCGATCCTCGGCATCTTGGCGGAGTTTGCTCAGGCGAGCAGACACCTCTACGGCGGCGTTCCGGAAGGAGTCCATGTGACGTCCCTCTTTGACGTGTTGCCACACGGGGGAGTCGGCTGTGCACTCCGCCCAAAGATCACCCTCCGCCTTATCCCCCTTCGTCTCCTGCGGGCAGTGATTGACAGTGATGTCCCGGCCAGTGATCAGCCAGTTCGCGTTGACGTCACCATCAATGAAGTTTCGGGTGTTCCCTTGGTCCACAGACTGCTCCTCCTCTGCTGTTCAACCAGGGTAGGGATAGTCGGAGGTTCTTGCGATTCGTACTGGAATGCACGAACTTCGCGAAAAGGAGGGTGAGTCTCACCTAAGACCCCTGTCCACCCGCGATCACTAGCGTCACCGGGCGGTTACGAATTCAGCGTCCCCCTAGGGCGTCGCCTCTCTCACCCTGTGCCTCTGGGGCGGTGGAGGCGGGGGTAGAGCGTCCGGCGGATACACCATCTGCACCCTGGCAGACGTCCAACCTGGGCAGACCCTGACGGTCGAAGTCAGTGCGGGCGGCAGGGGAGGCGTCGGCGGTCGAGTCGGCGAGCAAGGGGAAGGCGGCAATGGAGACTACACGCATTTCAGCGGCGGCCACTGCGAGGGCGACGGAGCTGAGGCTACAGCGCCGTGGGGGGACTGGAGGGCTTCGTCGCCCCCTCCCTCTGGCCAGCGCCTTGGCGGTGAGCAGGGCCGTGTGGGCATCCCTATTGATGCCCGGGGCGGTCATGGGGCCGCGGGAGGCGTCGCGGGCTGCTGGCACGGGTATGGGGGAAGCGGCGGGAAGGGAGGTAAGAGTGACGCTGGCGCCGATTGAACGTCCAGGTGTCCGCAGCCGGGGTCGGTCGTCCTCCGGCCGTTTGACCGGGGTGAGGATGCCGATCCCCGCACCTTCGTAGCCCAGGTCGGCGAGCGTCACCAGCCCCTGGGCGGCCACGGCGTACAACGTGGGCAGGACGTGGATGCGGGCGGCGGCCAGACCGTGCACCGGCCGCAGTTTGCCATCACTGATGAACAGCGGGAACCCCCAGGGGTCCATGACGCCTTGCAGGTTGGCGTTGTGCACGTGGGCCTTTCCCGAATACCCGCCCCCGTAAGCGGGCGGTGCCCCCGGTCGATCTCCTCGCCCTTGACGCCCCGGGTCTTCTCCGGGCAGTGGTCGTTGGGGATGACGATGCCGTCCAGCACCAGGTGCGCGGCCTCCAGAGTGTGGTGCAGAGCGGGCGCCATCTCGATGGGCACCTCGGATCCCTCGTCGGTGGAGCGGCCGATGCCGTGGTCGCCGGCCAGGGTGGCCGGCGACGTGCCGTCGTGGTATTGGCGCAGTAGGAGGATCGCCTGGTGGAAGCAGGTCAGGGCCCGGCTTTTTTTGGGGGTGCGGCGCCGACGGCGCTCTGCGGCCAACAGCTTCGCGACGAAATGAACGGCTTCCCTGGGGACGTCGAGGATGGCACGATAGGTGATCACGTGGAGCCTTTCACGGTAGCCCGGCGGAGCTTCGACACCTCGCCTTCTACCTGGGGCTCCACGTCTACGTCTGAGGAACGGGCACTCCGACCTTCCTGTCGCTTCCGCGCACTTCATCGCTTTCTTGGTGATCCAAAAACACTGGGATCACCCCGCTGAAGTTCCGAGCACGCTACTTCCACGTGTGAAGAATCGTGATGGAGTGAATCCGGACATCGAGCAGCGGTTTGAGGACTATAGGGGGCAGTATTGGACTGTATATAATGGAATCATGGAGGATAATAAAGATTACATGGAAGCAAAGAAGGAATGAGAATTAAATATGTCAGATGATTCGAGGCGTCGATTCCGAATATTCGGGGCCAGGACTTGGAAGTGCTCGGCGCTTGCAGCTGCCGGAGCTGTCGTTCTGGCAGCAAGCGCGCTCACCATATCCAGTTACGTCGATCTACAGCATGAAACGGTAATAGATACGGGGACCAGTCCCGACGATGCCCGTCAGGCATTTACCCAAGATGATCTAGAAAGCGTTGCATCCTTCCTGCGGGATGACTCTACATATGGAGAGTTAAGGCGGCTCATTCCCACGCGCTACGGAACGGTTGCTCTGATGGACAATGGGGCAATCTCCGTAGATAATGACACGCTCAAGATTCGCTGGTCGTATCTCGTAAACGACAAGGAAGTCTCAGCGAACGTCACGGATGTTAGCAATGTCGGGTTTGATGGTCAGAGGGTTGTGTTGGCTTTTGATTCATTTGATTTTCTAGGAAATGACCTTCGGGTTGTGGCAATCGACGTCAAGACCGGTGAACTTGTTTCGGAGAGCGCCTGTTCTAAGAATATTGCTGGTCCAGGGGATGTTGTACGGTGGGTGACAGCCGGAGAGTGGTTTAGAGAAGAAGATGACAGCAAGTCGCAGGAATTTTATGCTTATTCACTGGAGTCCGGTGAACAGCAATGGTCGTACTCGTTGCCAATTGGTTGTTCGGTAACTACGGATGATCGGGATTCCAAGAGTGTTCTAGCGACGCAGCGCGCGCTAGTGCTGTCATATTCATGTTCAGCCAATGAGACGGTTCACATAGTGACTTTGGACAGGTCTACCGGTGAACAAACGGGGGAGCGCACTTGGAGTGGTTCTGACGCTCCATCACTGGCGTACGTGGACACACTGTCAGTTCCTGGATCTGCCAGCGATGCAGCTGGAAAAATGGCGGACGGAGGTTTTGGCAAAGACTACGCAGTTCTGTACTTCGGGTCCCGAGAGAACGAGGTCCCCGATCCTTGGAAGAAGACTCCTGAACTTGATGATATTTCGCCTTCTCCCATAAAAGATTCAAATTCTCTTCCGCAGACTGTGGTCATCGGCGATGGTGCATTTATCGACATGCAGGTACCGCTGAGGGTGGCGCACCGACTTTTGGATGAAGGTGTCCTGAATTTGGACGATGCGGTAAGCGCAAGTGTCCTGGTCGAAGATCCGGACGGAGAGAAGAAGCTGCCCGTTCACCCAGTGCAGTGGCAGATACAACCTGATGAGACGGCTATCAATCTTAGCAATCTTATCAGCGACAGTATGTCAGCGAAGAGTGGATGAGATCCTGGCACTGCAGCCGTCGTTAGCCTGGATTCGTCAGAGGGGTGCGGTCGCTGACCGGTCCGGCGGTTCGCCCTGACTCCAACGGTTCCTCGGCAGGTGCACGCCTTCTTCCGGGCCCACTCACCCGGCCAGCTTCTGCAGCTAGCCGCGCCCTGGACCAGTCCGTGGTACCCGCCGGGCAACGAGCAGGACGTCAGGAAAGACGCCTAGGAGCATCGGGATCAGCAGGGCCCATGGCTTTGCGGAGGGTGCGGGACAGCTGGACGGCGACGTCCCGACGACTCATTCCACTCTTCAGCGACAGCCAGGCGCCGAAGAGCAACACCCAGAACGTCGTGATCACCCACGTCGGCGAGAGCTCGGAGTCGATCTCGTGGCCGCGCTGCCCGCGCTCGATCACCGTGACCAGGTTCTGATCGCGCTCCTCGCTGTCGTCCCAGGTGTCGGGGTCGACAGGTGCGTTGTCGGCGAACACCAGGCCGAGTACCGGCCCGAGTCCCAGGTACTCCTGCGCTAGGCGGTCCAGCGAGTTCAGCACACCTTCCTCGCCGAGCCGCGCGGCCGCGTCCGCACGAGCGAACCGGGTCCGGCACTCCTCGTCGATCGCGGCCAGCAGATCGCCCCGATCGATGAAGTGTCGGTGCAGCGTGGACCGGCTGACGTCGCCCGCGTCGGCGATCTCGGCGAGTGTGGCTGAAGGGTTCGCCGCGAGCGTCCCGATCGCGGCGTCGACGATCAGCCGGCGGGTTCGGCGCGCGGTCGGAGACGGTTCGGTGGTGTGCCGGGGCTGGGGCATGAGGCGATTGTAGATCGCCACTGCCGTGCAGTAGGTGCTGCGCGTCTGATTTTGCGACATGCGTGTGTCAAAATGATTCACATGAGACGCAGTTCTGGAGTGCGAGGCGTGTGGCTGCTGCCGACAGGTCTCGTGGTCGCTGCGCTGGCGAGTGGGATACTTGCCGTGGTCGGTCCGCCGCCCAACGGTCCGTTCGGGGTCCCGCTGATCGTGCCGGTGCTGCTGGCTGCCGCCTTTGCCGCACGGGTGCTGCCGGGCCGGATCGGTGCCGGTATCGGACTGCTGGCGGTCGTCATCGCCGTCGCGGCCGCGATCAGATTCCTTGGTGCCGATCTGGTGGGCGATCGCAGTGTGGTCGAGGTCGCGGTCGGCCTCGTCCAGTTCGCCGGACTGGGCGCTGCCGCCTACGCGGCAGTGCGGCAGCTGATCGCGCGCCGGTCGGACGCCGAAGGTCGGAGCCATGACGCGTCCCGTCCGGCCCAGATCATCGGACTGCTGGGTATGTGCGCGATCGGCGCGGAACTCCTGGCGGCCTATGACGACAGCACCGGTGATCCGGGCGCCGTCGCATTCGCTCTGATCTTCTTCGGCGCGCTCTACGGTGCTCCGGCGCTGCTGGCCCGCGATCTCGTGCGCAGGTGCGGCTGGGGCTGGCCCAGCCTGCTGCTGCTGTTCGCGGCGTTGGGCACGGCCCAGGCCTGCCTGATCGACCAGTCGATGTTCAGCGTCGACTACCAGGGATACGAGGGCTGGCAGGAGACGCGGCAGGCGACGCTCATCCCGGCTCTGGGCATCGGCGCGACCAACGCCTACAACTTCATCGTCGGCCATGTGATCTACAGCTTCGCGGCCCCGGTCGCCCTCGCCGAAGCCTGGGTACCGCGGCGCGCGCGGCAGCCGTGGCTCGGACCGATCGGAACGGTGGTCGCCGTACTGGCCTACGGGGGAGCCGCAGCGTTGATCCTGTCCGATCCGGAATCGCGCTCCGGCACACCGCCGCAGCTCGCGGTCTCGGCCGGGATGGTCGCCGCGTTCATCGCGGCCGCCGCGCTGATCGGGCGGCGACGAGCCTCCGGATCGCACAGGACGACCGAGTTCGCGGGTCGGCTGCCGGTAGGGCCGGTGTTCGCGATCGCGCTCCTCGCGGCCGTGATCCCCGCGCTCTCCTCAGAAGGCTGGGGCGGGGTGCTCGTGAGCCTGGCCGTCACCGGCGGATTCGGGATCGCCATCCTGGTCACGGCGCGGACCCGGGGATGGTCGCTCCGCCACAGCGCGGTCGTCGCATTCGCCTTCCTTCTGGTCCGCGGGCTGCTGGCGTTCACCTACTTCCCGCTCATCGGCGACGTCGCACCGGTCCCGAAGTACGCCCATAACACGATCCTGATTCTGGTCGTGGTCGCGACCGGCTGGCTGGCGGTCCGGCGAGGTGCGGGCGACGGGCGGAAAGAAGCGGCCCACGGCAGCTGAGCCGGGCCCGCAAGCACCGGATGGGAGGCCGACAGCACGGGCGCGGAGTCACCTCGCGCACCGACCAAGCGGCGGCGCGGGTACCGCAGGCGGCCAGGTATCAGGTGTTCGGTTCGCTGACGCGGCCCGGAGAACAGGGGGTCGACCTGCGTCTGCCCCGCATTTGGGCGCCGCCCCCTTGGACATGCCAACGCCTGCACTCGGCGCTGGGCTACCTCCCGTCTGCCGAATTGTCTGGGCCCGGGTTACGTACAGGAGTACTGGATACGCGCTTAGATCCACCTTGGTCGGAGGCGTGCAAGCTCTACGACGCCGCATTCAGGGGACACCCCTCCAACACCGCGCCGTCGCACGAGTACACCACCTGCATGCCCGAACCCTTTGCTCTTCCTCTACTAATCTGCCAAAGTAACTCGGCAGTTGGTCCTGGGGAAGCACTGAAATTCGGATGTCCCTGCTTACTTTGAGTGTCTCGCCCTCGGCTAGATAACGGCTGCGGCAGGGCCCCTACCTGTGGATTCGCAGGAGGGCTGCTGCCCGATCTTCCGGCCTGCATACAGACGAATTTTGCCAAAGCATGGCACGGATCTGGGTTCACAGGCGACGTAGAGATGTAATTCCATGATCGCCGTTTTCAGTGTCTCGAGTCACCACTGAAAACCCACTCAAGGAAGGATGGGACTGGCAATGGAAGAAGTGGGAGTGCTTCTCTGTTCTGCGTTGGGGCTTGCAGCCGTAGCTGGACTGACTCATTATATTAAGAACGCAGCGGAAAACGGTAGCCTGGACAGGAACTCTACGAGTGGGCTGAGGACACGGATCACGAAGTCCTCAGACGTGGCCTGGACAGCGGGCCACAGGGCAGCGGCTCCCTGGTTGATGTCCTGCGCCTTTACGGGCTACTTCATGAGTGTTCTGACCGTGGCGGCTGCACTAGTTACAGTGTCAATGGGTTCCTTTGGCCCCGCTATCTTGATCCTTCCAGCTTCCGGATTTTATGGCAGTCGTCGTCATCCTTGTGATTGCAACAGCCATCGCAAACAGGCGCGGTAAAGATGAAATCACCAATCGCGAATAACGGCAGCCAGAGGGATGTGTCGAAGCAGCGAATCACCGTCGAGACGGCCGGCGTGTCCAACCCGGGAGTCGCGTGCAGACCGTAGGCGGGTCTACTTCGCCTACAAGCACCGCGTCCTTCGCGAGACCGCAGGCCTGGACCTCCCGCTGTTCACCGTCCGGGAGCGGTTGCCGTACTCCTGCGTCATCGTCGCCACCCGCGGCGGGTCAAACGCGCACGTCACAACTCCTACCGGGCCAAACGCCTCACCGATGACGGGGTCACGCACCAGCACGGACCCGCACCCGCACTGATATTCGCCGCTTCAATTAGCGGCATTGGGCCCTGGGCCCCGAACGTGTCGCGGCCTCGGTGACGGGTGGGCCGCCGGATCAGGTGATGACGCGCTCGCCACGGCGGGCCCCAGCCCGGCCGCGGTGTCCGCGCGGCCCCGGAACCCCTGTCGGCGGGCCCTCTTCCTCCCGGTTCAGGGGCCGAAATACCCCCATCGCGACAGAACGAAATTGACGCGTGTCTTTCCGTGCGCAAAGGATGAGTCGTGTCCCCATTGCCGAATGGACGGCATTAGACGTTCAGGGGGCGCCGCAAAACAGGATAGAAGCGACAAGGAGGATGTATGAAGCTTGTCAGCTCCATCGTGAGCGTATTCACGGCCGCCGCCGTGACGGTGCTCATCAGTGCGGGGCCGGTCCACGCCGCCACCGGTGAGATCATCGTGTTCACGACCGAGTTCGAGGAGATCACGGTCTACCAGGACCCCGCTTCCGGGAGCTGCCGACGGCTTCCGGCGACCGCTCACACCGTGATCAACCGGACCGACGCGGACGTGTTCATCCACGCCGGCACGTCCTGCTTCGGCCCCGGAGTCCAGGTCGCGCCCGACCGGGGCTGGCACGCGCCGCCCTCCGGGATGTTCAGCATCTCCGTGGACTGAGGGACATGTCCGCATTCGCTCGGGTTCGGGCTGTATTCTCCGCTTAAGGAAAAAGGATTCCTTTGTAGGGAATCATCGAATCATTATCACAGGGCCGTTTCCTGCTTTTTGGACTCCTGCGCGGGTTTCCCCTTTGGCGCTTCTCGCCTGCTGTCTGAAGCTGGATCCGGCGCGCGTGACCCCGGTGGGAGAAACCGGATTCCACGGTCGATCCCACCGGCTTCACGCGTGAGACGTCAGGGCCCAATGCCGCTAATTGAAGCGGCGAATATCAGTGCGGGTGCGGGTCCGTGCTGGTGCGTGACCCCGACATCGGTGAGGCGTTTGGCCCGGTAGGAGTTGTGACGTGCGCGTTTGACCCGCCGCGGTTAGCGACGATGACGCCGGGGCGGGTTCGGCCGCTCGAGGATCTGGGCCACCACACCCCCGTACACGGCACGGAGATGCTCAGGGGATAGCCGTACCGCCCTCGGCGCCACGGCGCACCACACGCACCGTATGGGTCAACCCCATCCAGTCAGAGGCATACCCCGCCCCGTCCGCGGCCTGACACATCAACCACCGCACCGCGTAATGGGCCAACAGCAACCCCCCACACCTGGGCAGTGACCATCGGCGGTGACTGCGAGGAGAGCACCGCCCAGGGGGGGTGAGCAACCTGCTCTTGGCCTCGCCCAACGCCGATTCGTGCTCCCAGCGCTGGGCGTAGGCCCCGGCCAGCTCCACCGTGCTGAGCTCACGCGCGTCCAGCAAGGTGGTGACCCCGGTGATCAGCTCACCGTCAGGGTTGGCCTCGGGCACGGTGTAGTTCGCCGCCTGTGCCAGGCGCGCTCGGGCCGGATCCACGCCCTACCCGGCGCGGGCCGCCACCAGCGCCACACCACCAAGCGTGTCTTCGACGGCCTGGTCACCGAGCACGGCGCCACCGATCCGACCTACGGGATCATTCGCCGCTACGTGGCCCAGGGCCGCGATGAGATCCGCACCGAGGCCGGCCGTCGAGGCGTTCGTCGCCCAAGACCCTGTCCGCCGACCCCCTGATCACGTCATCTCTAATGTTCCCGCAGTACAGACCCAGAACTGTTGGATGTTCGGTGATTGCCACCGGGGCGCTAGAGCCACGTCATGGCCGTGCGCTACCCACAGTGCATCGGCCCAAAATCCTCAGTATAACCATGGTATCGGACGGATACCATAATGCATCGACCGGCCGTGTCATTTATCTCTACTGGACCTGCGTAGTATCGAAAATTCCCGAAGTCACTTTTACCGATAGGTTCGCACGGGTTACGCGGGTCGCCCGTTGGGCATACGCCGAGAAAGAGGGTCAGTGGCTCGGATTTGTCGCGGTTGACGTTCTTCTGCGCCCAAGCACAGTTCGTGCCCCCGTTGGCGCTCGAATAGGAGATGAATATCGAGATCGCCCCACCGAGAGCGTCACGGTGCGGCGACAGTTCAATGCCAGAACAGTATGCGCGGGGGCTCAGCTTCGTGTGAGCGGATGCCGGCAGGGCGGTGACGGCAAGCATCATCGCTGTCAGCGCCGCAGTCAGGGATACTCCGATCAAGGAGCGAATCGTCGACCGATGCGTTATCAGGCTCATCAGGACTCCACTCATAAATAGCGTGGCGAAAGACGCATAACCACGCGGTGGCTGGGTCCCAGTTTCGTCACAGGCTCGCGTGGCCCGCGCAGCAGTAGGTCACCCTGCCTTGCTCCGCGATGGTTCATCGGCGTCCAGTAGCGTTCGGTCCCCGCTGCCCCACAGCGGGTAAATTCCACAAGTGCCTCTGCCGCCGCCCGCCCCAGTCGTTGGTCAGCGGGATCCCCTGCGACGCGCACCCCTATGCCCCCCGAGTCAGATGGATATCGGACGAGACGATACAGGGAAGGGCGGTCCGGCGGTAGCCGTAGAAATACGTAAATCTCCCGATACGAGTGCGCGGTGGTGGGGTAGAGGTCGAGATTGTCCGTCAGCCACTCGCCGTCCCGATGCGGCAGAGAGCAGCCTGTGGCGATCTGCTGGCCGCCGCTTGGTGGTCGGGCAGCCGCAACCTCGCCGAGTCGGCCCGAGAAGCCGACGTCAGCCGCGACACCGTCCACGAGTCCCTGCGATCCCTCGGGATCGACCCCACCCACCGGACTCACCGCGTACGGCCCACGAACAGGCGCGGCATCCGCGGCCCGGTGGCCGCCCGCGCGGGCCTCGGCGATCACTTCGACGTCATACCGTTCCCCGTAGGCGGCGTTGGGCCCGTACACCTCCAGCCGCCAGGCAAACGCCTCGCCGGACACGCGCACCTCGTTCCCGTCGGCGGCGGTCACCCGCACGGTGACGTCCGCGTGTCTTGCCCAGTGGGCGCTTTGGTGGGCGAGCCGAAAGCGTGCCTGCATTCCGGAAGTTTCGGGTAGTCGGCGGATCCCCGTCAATCGGTTCCGCCGCGCCCCCACAGCAGCACATCGAACACCGGGCTGTCCGCCACAGCCTGCTGCGGTGCGCAGCGAGAGGGAGGGCATGGACATTCGCTCCGCCTATACATGCTCCCGAGGACGGGGCACGTCGGGCGGAACCACGATCCGCTCTGAAGCGGGGGCCGTTCCGGTCAACAAGGTGGCATATCGGGGAAAGCGCCGTATCCCCGTGATCATCTGCGGACAAGGACCCCACCCGGGCGACTCTGCCATTAAGTCACAGGGATGTCTGACGCCCCATGTTCAACGCCAGATGGGGCATGGTCGCCGCCAATCGGAACCCTGATCCATTCCACGACCACTTGGATAGTTGCTGGCTTGCCTGTACTTCTTATCCTTCAAGGCAGTGTGAATTGCGGCGAATAAAAACGAATAAAGCTCTCCTCGGGGGGTGGCTGCTGATAATGCCGACCACATAGCATCTCGCCTCAGATGACCGCACCCGAGCACACTCCCGTCAAATTACGTGGATGTCCGGCGCCCCGTTTTCCGCGAACCAGGAATAGAGATCAGATCCGGAGACAAGCTGGATCTCCTCCTCTTGTCCAATATCAACAGGCCCCTTAACCCAGCCGCCGGCGTTTGAGATCTTGCAGCCGGCCATCCGGGCTCCCTCTAGATCAGTCCACCCACCTGGCCCCTCAGGGCCAAACCATGCATTGCGAAAATCGGCACCTCTCAGATCCGACTCCCACATTTGTGCGCCGTTGGTGCGTGCTTTTCTGAAATCGGCGAAGGAGAGGTCTGATTCGTGAAGACGGACGCCAAGCAGGTCTGCTTCAAAGAAGCTGGCTCTGCGGGCCTCACACTCATTCATTTCCGTTCGATGCAGCCTCGCTCCAACCAGGCTGGCATCGTTCAATATTGCCCCAGTCAACTCTGCCTTATAGAAATCAACCCTGTCCAGGGTTGTGCTTGAGAAATCCGCCCCCCACAAGAAGAGCGACCTCAAGTCCATTTCCGTCAGGTCGGCACCACGAAAATCGAGTTCAGCTCCACCCAGTTCACTTCCGCTTTTTCCGCCGCTTTCCAGCCAACGGATATATTCACGCAGGGATTCAACCGTTCCCTGGTCCGCAGGCCAAGACCGAGGATGCACTGCAGATGGATTGGTGCGCTCAGGCATCTACGATTACTACCTTTCCATCCCATTGCGGGTTGCTTTGGATCAAGTCTCGCACTGCGGATATATTATCGACATTTGATAGCCCCCCGAGATCGAGAAGAATATTCTCGCCTCTGTTGAGTTCTTTTTCTATCTGTTTCTTCAGTTTATCGATGCTGAAGCCACCCTTGAATCCAGGAGGGAAGGGTTGCCCTGCCCGTGGCCCGGCGGTGGGTGGGAAGGTATCCCTGGGGCCTTTCACATCCCATTTCTGCCCATTCGCGTCAATGAAGTCGCCTCCGTCCTTCTGAAACGCGGGGTCGCTGTTATCCACCGGAGCACGCCTGATGGGTTTAGCGACCTGCTCATTCCTCTCAGCGGCAAGACCCACCTCAGCTTCCCTCTCGACCTTCGCCTGCTCATGAGAGTTGCGAGGGGTGCCGCCAGCTGGATCTTGTGATAGTTCCCGGAGCCTCGCGTCGTACCCTCCACTACCTGGCTGAGGACTCTCGTAAGGTTCACTGGACTTCGATCCAACGCGATCACCAGCGTCTTCCCCATTCAGAGGGCCATCCTCGCCTCTTTCAGGCACGCCATGGCCATTATCGTCGTCAAGCCCCTGACCGCTCCGCGTCGGCGTGTCGACTTCGGTGGGTCGCTCGTGGCTGGCGTCGGAAGCAGCGCCACTATCGGGATGGTGTGTGTCATGGCCGCTGGGCCAGTGGCCTCTTCCCTCGCCGCCGGGTGGGGAATCGAAGTGGCCGGAGCCCCCGGATCCCGTGCCACTACTCCCAGGCCTGCCGGTGTCGCCCGTGCCCCACCGGTTGCCTTCCCATGAGGTGTCGGCGGGAGCGTCGCCGGATCCACCTCTCGGGTTGGGGCCGCCGCGGTCTCCCGCCGACATCGTGGGGGTGTGGTCGCCGCTGCGGGTTCCGGCGCCGACGAGTTCGGGCTGGCGCTCGCGGATGTATTCATCCACGCCCGCGTCGATGTCGCCGTTGTGCTTCTTGACGTGTTCTTCCAGCCGGGCGATCTCCTGTTGGACCTGGGAGGTGGTCGGCTCCTTTGCGGCGGGGCCCTCGCGCGCGGGGGTAGGGGTGTCGTGTGTCGGGGCGGAACGGCCAGTGGCGCGCTCAGGGGTTGCGGAGCGGTCGGGCGCGCTGCTGGCCGGGGCCGGGTGTCCGCTATCACCGGCCGCGGCACCGGGTGCCTGCCCCTGCGGGCTATGCCCGCCATGGGGTTCCGGAGCAGGACCGGCCTGCGGAGCGTGGCCGCCCTCCAGGTTGCGACCGACATCGGGGACTTCCGGCATGTGGTTGCCCAGGCCGAGTGAGTCCTTGAGCGCGGCCTTCAAAGCGCCCTTGGCCGCGGGACCCCACAGACTCGGTGTCTTGGCCACCTCGCCGATCGTGGGCAGACCACCGGCCTTCGGCATCGGGCCGGCCGCTGAGGCCGCTCCCGCCAGGTCATCCGCTGCCCCAGCGGCCGCGGCTTCCGCGGCCCCGGCCGCGCGCGCCGCGCCCGCAGCGCCTTTGGCCCCCTGCGCCATGGCCTTGACTGCTCCCGCACCACCGAAGGCCATCGAGCCGATATTGATCCCGGCCTGCACCAACACGTAGGCCGGGCGATCGCCCCACTCCCGCCATGGCACGATCGAGTGGGCGACTTCCTTCCGCGCGTTCCACGTCTCCTCGTCCGAGGCCCAGCTCACGGAGAGGTCCGTCTCGTCCCCGACACGCACGCCGAAGAGGCTCGCTGCTCCCTGGACGAGCTGGTGCCGGAAATGGCCCCCGATTTCGAAGGAATCCCAGGGGTCTTTGGCCCACCCATCGGGGCCATAGATACCGGTCGCCCCGCCTGCGAACTGGCCGAACCCTGCGGCGATGTCCACCGCGCCATCCCAGGCGTCCACGTACCAGGGCTCATCTACGGTTTGCGGCGAACCCCACGGCGTCGGGGTTGCCTGGTCGAGATCCCAGAAACCCATCCCATAGCCCACCTCGCCGGGCTTGCACACCTGCCGGTCGGCAGGGACGAAGGTGGTGCCGCCGAAGATCGAGGTGATCTTGTTGGCGCACTCCCGCTCGGCCTCCTGATAGGCCGCCTGCTGGGAACCGACCTCGGAGATCAGGTCGTTGTGCTTGGCGATGTTGTCAGGATCGTCGCGCCAATCGTCCTTTGAGGCGACGTTGTCGATGAAGTCCTGGGCCTCCAGGCGCAGGCCCACCAGCTTCTTCTTGATCTTGGCGGCCTTCTCGGCGAAGGTCTGCAGCGCCTCGCCGACCGTGTCCATGGCATCCGAGAAGTCGTCGCCGGTAGTGGCCACCGGGTTGAGGGCCGCCACCAGCTGGTCGGACTCCGGCGCGGAATACACCCCCGACAGCCCCTGCCAGGAGGACTTGATGTCCTGGCCGGCCTGGGCGACCTCTTCGCCGTCGCTGATGAGCGTGGTGGCGGTGGACTCCAGCTCTTCAGGTGCGGTAAGGGGCACGGGGATGGCACCGGGATTGATCAGAGGAGGCTCGTCGCTCAACGCCGCTTCCGTTCCACGTCGTGACTGCTGACAGGACAGGGGGTGGGGGCGTGCACGGGCGCGGCGTCTGCGCGCGGCCCGCCCTGGAGTGAAGGACTAGGAGGGAGGAGTCACAGGTCGGGGTCGGTGACGGTTCCGGCGTTGTTCTGCGCCTCGGTGGCCATCTCCAGGTTGCCGTTCATGTAGGCGCGGGTGGCCGTGCTGCACCCGTCGATGCCGCTAGGCAGTGTTTTTCGAACGGGTGAGGTCGCGTAGCCAGATCCGTATCGAGGCGAGCTGGACGGTCCCGTCGTAGATCGCGGCGCGCTTGTCGTACCTGGTGGCCACGGCCCGGTTCTGCTTGAGCAGGTTGATCGCCCGTTCTACAGTGTTGCGGCCGCGGTAGGCACCCCGGTCGAAAGCCGGGGCCGACCGCCCGCCGATCCCCTGCGCCTGCGATTGGCCCGCTGGTCGGCGGGCTGGGCAATGGTCGCCTTGATACCGCGCCTGCTCAGGTGGGAGCGGATCGCCGCTGAGGAGTAGGCCTTGTCCGCGAGCAGCCGGTCGGGCCTGGTCCGGGGGCGCCCGACCGAGCGGGGCAGGTGCAGGGCGACCATCAGCGGCTCGAACATGGGCGCGTCACCGCGCTGGCCGGGGCTGGTCGCGGTCACCAGCGGCCGCCTGCGCTGGTCGGCGATCAGGTGGATCTTGGTGGTCAGCCCGCCCCGGGAACGTCCCAGTGCTTCCGAGCCGTCCGCTTCGTCCCGTACCGCTTCCCCTTTTTCGCGGCTCCGGCGGCGTGGGAGTGGGCGCGCACGCTGGTGGAGTCGATGCCGACCACCAGGTCTTCTCCGGTGGCGGCGTCGATGCGCAGCCGGTCGGCGATCCTTTGCCAGGTGCCGTCCAGGCACCAGCGGCGGTGGCGCCCGGCCGCGGTCTCCCAGGGGCCGTAGCGTTCGGGCAGGTCACGCCAGGGGATCCCGGTGCGGGTTCGGAACAGCACGGCGTTGATGACGCGGCGGTGGTCGGCCCATTGGCCGCCTTTGGGCGGGTTGTCGGGCATGAGCGGGGCGAGCAGGGCCCACTCGGCATCGGTGAGTTCATGACGGCCGGACACGCTCACCAAGATTGCCAGCGCGAGCCCCACTCCACCCGCCGATTCAAAAAACAGGCCCTAGCGGTCTTGGCGACCATGTTGTTCAGCTGCGGACGGTAGTGCTCGACGAACTCGCCCAGGGCGGTGTTGACCGGGAAGCTCTTGGCGCACTTGCCCGCATAATCCAGGTGCTCGCCCATCGACTTCAGGGTGGCCACCAGCCCACCCTCACCGTCCTCACCGCCCGCGCGGTCGGCGACCTTGTGCAGGACGGCCCCCACGCCTTCAGGGTCGATGTCCCATCCGCTCATGAGTCCGGTCTCCCTTCCCGCATCGGGTGCGCCGTGTCGTCGGACGAACGCGGCGAGCTTACCGGGACATAGTGATATTCGGCGGACCGTAATGGTGTGATGACCGCAACCGGCCGATCTCCGCCCACAACCGGCGGAGTTTCCCCGACAGGCATGGTCGGGCCCGTGCTTGGCGACCGACGTCAGGGGATGACGTGGGGAGGCCGCGCTGACTGCCGCTTTCGAGGCGTGACAGGTGCGCCCGACCCAGGAGTGGGCCAGAGATCCAGCTCGGCGTGTGCGGACACGTGCTGTCCGTCGACGAGGGCGATCATCGCGGTACGCCACGACCGTGGCTCTCGGACAGATGATGCCTGAGCAACAGGGACGTGAGACACCGACTGTTTGGCGCTCATGGAGGTTGGCTTGGCGAACCTTCGGACACAGCGACCAACAGCGCTGTGGGGCGCCGCTGCCGAACTCGGGCCGCTGACCCAGGCGCTGCGGATTATCCGTGTTCGATCTTCGATCAGCCACTCGCGGAAGGACGCCAGAAGCCATGAGTCAACGCGGATCGAGAACGCCGAACCCCGGAAGCGGAACTGAGGAAACGCGAGAGCGACAACACGAGGTCCCCCAAGCGCGTCGGCCCAGCAAGGGGCCGGGGGAGCAGGAGCCGCAAGTCTCCGCCGACACGCAGTGGTGGGGATTCCACGTCTACCTGAACAGGCAGGCAGTCGAGATCTTCTACGAAGGCTCCGAGGTCTTCTCGGAGCTCTTGGAGAAGGCACTACCTGAACCACTCAACCTCATCGCCAAGGCCTACATCTTCTCTCGTCAGGTGTGGGCGAAGGCAGTCGACCAGGGCACTGGCCTGAGGTTCACCTCTCCCTGGATCGCTCCTGGAGCAATGGTGCCCACCGCATGGGACGACGGCGAAGAAGCCACCGCCTCCGCCACCCCCGATGTTGCGCTGGACCGTGTGGACCTACCAGGAAGGGGAAGGCTGGAGTCCTGACCAGCAACTCCCGCTGAACCTCAGCGACTTCGGCCCGTCCCTCGCCGGAGGTTCGAGCCTGGACTGCGTGTTCGCCGGCGCCAAGGGAGACTCGCGCCTGTACCTGACCAGGTATGACCACATCAACGGGTGGATCGTCGCCCAGGCTCTCCCTAACCACTACAGTGCTGCGGCTCCGGCCGTGGCTCGGTACCAGAACAAGCTGTACTGCGTGCACCGCGGCGGCAAGGACGACGAGCAGCTGTGGTGGGCCACGTACGGCGACCAGGGCTCCGGCGTCAACGAATGGAGTGCGGACCAGAGCTTCCCCGCGCACAAAAGTTCGACGACTCCGGCGCTGGCCGTCTTCCAGGACAAGCTGTACTGCGTCCACCGGGGCGCGGTGGACGACGCCCAGATGTACTGGACCTGCTGGGACGGTAGCTCCTGGAGCGCCGACAGGCCGGTCGGCGGTTGGACCTCGTCGCACGCGCCCGCCCTGGCGGTCTACAGGGACACCAGGCGCCAGCCGTGCCTGGTGTGTGTCCACAGGCTCGACGACGGCAGCTTGAACCTGATCCGGTTCACCGGCAGCGATTGGAGGCCGGGCCTCAACGACTACCCGACGACTCTGCCTGGCAAGACGGCCAAGGCCCCGGCTCTGGCCGTCTTCGGCGGCGACCTGCACTGCGTGCAGAGGGGCAACGGCGACGACAAGAACCTCTACATCTCGACCATGGTGCAGGGGAGCCATAGTTGGTACGGTCCGCTGCGCATGGGGGAATCTGTCGCCAGCGCCGAGGGCGCGAGCCTGACCGTCTACCGCGCCCCTGACGGAACCAAGGACCAGCTGTTCTGCATGCACCGCGGCGTGTAAGTCTCCTGGATGGCCACGACGTCTGCAGCTGGACGCAGCAGATGGTGGCCACCGGCGACCACAGCGAGAACGAGGGGGAGCTGCGCCGCTCTACGCACCATCGTCACCGCGCCTTCACCGTCGTCATCGGCCTCGAGGATGTCGTTGATGATGGTGGCCATGCGCTGCGTTGGGCGGCGGAGGCGTTGTACCGACGCTTGCGCCGTGCGGCCTCCGGTCCGCCGATGGGCTGGTGCAGCATTCGGACCGCGGTTCGCAGCATGTGTCCTTGCGCTCCAGCGAACGCCTGGAACAAGCCGGGATCGCGGAGTCGGCTGGATCGGTGGCCGGATCCGTATGACAACGCGATGGCCGAGGCGCTCAGCGGCACGTTCAAGGCCGAGCTGATCGAGCATCAGGGACCGTGGGCCACCCGCGCCCAGGTCGAGCATGCGCTGCTCCGGTGGGTGGGGTGGTACAACCATGGGATAACCCGCTCAATCTCCAAACACATCATTGCCCTGAGAACACTCGGCAAGCCTTCTCGCAGGCAGCCAAGACACAAAAGACGTGTGAGCTCTCATCGCAGAACGAACGCAGGCGGAGAGACCGGGCCGGCCCAGTACCGTCACTGCCCTCTCCTGGTGTAAACAGACGGCCACGTTTCCGGTCGTCCTTGGCGTTGGACTGCGTGCGGGAAGCGCACCTGGCCCCCGCGGCGTCATCGCTGGCAGTGCGCTATTTGCAGCCAGACCGCCGAATGCTGTGCAGGATTGACCGCCTCAAGAAGTGAGATGTCCGCATGTGGCCGCCTGCGGGCAGCAGAGTGATGTTCCCCGTTGCGGAACATGCTGGTAGTGGTTTGTCGATGCGCGAAGGAGAAATGAGAAGTCGCGAGCAAATATTCCGAGCTTCACCTGCGGGCTTACGCCAGTAGCTTGGAACGTCGTGCGATGTCAACCCCCACTCATTCGATGACTACTTTCTTTGCTTCCCCGCTTCTGAAGAGGCTGTTAAGCTGCCCGCGCAAAATAAAAACTGTCCTTACTGCAAGGAAGGAATATTTGTGATCCCCCACCGCAAGAACATGGCACTAGTGGGAGCATCGGCGGCACTGATCGCACTCGTTGGCTCAATTCCTGCAAGTGCCGACGAGAAAAGTGGATGGTCGACTCCGGAAGTCGCCCACATCTCCGGCGATGAACTGATGAATGCACAGGATAGCTCTGTGGATGGCCGCGCCTCGAACGCAAGTGGCCGCCTTGAGAGTTTCCTGGACGAACAGGCAAAGCTGGGAAACCTGCTTGACGCTTCGGAGGTTGAGAGCGCCTCGATCAAGAATCCTCTCGATGGTCGAAAAATCGATATCGTATGGAGTGATGCGCTGCGGCCTACGGAGATGAACCTCTCCTCGAGAGAGGGCCCGAAGGAGAACGTGGCCGCCGGAATGGGAATCGCGGTCAGCAATAATCCCGAAGTCGAACAGGACAAGGCTCCGGCGAGTACTGCCACTGGAGCGGGTTACGGTAGCGGCACGCCTAATGGCATGTACCTGCAGGCGAATGATTGCCTGACAGCCTACTACGAGCCCCAGTTCGAATCTGAGGATGACCATCACATGGTCACTTGCTACGAGAAGTTCGCAGAATCCGGGACACGGGAATGGGTTTACAATCGATGGAGTTTGTGGACCACAGCGCAGATCGGTGATGGCGGCATCGACGGGAAAGCCGTACCGATCGACTACACGATCCGAAGCCGACCATGGCGCGGAACCAGCGGGCGTATATCGAAGATGAACGACTTCGCGCCACGGAGTCCGGAAACCAACTGTTCTCCGGGAGCGAGCTTCACTCTGGGGTATGCGGGTTCGGGGGTGACAATCCCTATGGAGAACTGCGAGGGCGTCAAGACGCTTCCGGATACCGGTGCCAAGTCCATGGGAGTGGACTGGGACCCGGGGAACAACAATGCAGTCCAGCTGGGCCTCGATTTCGGGATGCAGGTGACTGCACGCGATTCTGAAGTGGTTCCCACCTGGGCGGACTATGTCTGGGCTGAGGTCCAGAGCTGCGGGATCATCTGTACACCGCTCGACCCCTCGTACTCCTACGTGCACACAGACAGCGGCTGGTAACCATTGAAGTCTCGTCCTGATCGCGGGGTGCCTCGGTGGAATCGGGGCATCCCCTCGGTGTATGTCGCCTGCGTGGTGATCGCCAGTGCGCTTGTTGTGGGAACAATCGTCGTGCTCAACACAAATCCGAGCAAGCATCCCGCGACTGATATGGACCCCAGAGCGGACTCTTCCTGCGATAATCCGAAACCAAGAGAGGAATGTAGGGAAATAGAAGTAGGCGGAACAACCTATAGATACGCAATCATTGAAGCCGAGGTGGAGACACCCAATACGGCCATCGTGGACTTCGGGGGACCTGGAATATCGGCGCTCTCGGGGAAATACAGGATTCAGGATTTCAAAGAGTCTCTTCCCGCGCTTCGGGACTATAATCTACTTGTCATCGAAGAACCATGGGTCACTGCCGAGCCAGAGCAAAGCTGCACTGCTTTACTCTCGGCGTACTATGAGACGGCCCGGAGCGGGAAAGGTGTCACCGAGTCCTCTGTACGACTAGCCAGGTCGTGTCTCTCCGACAAAGGGAGATGGGGATTCGATCCATCGTCGTACCGCTCGGCTGTGGACCAGATCGAAGAGCACGAGAATATCTCCCTTCGAGGGTTCATCGGATACTCCTTCGGTTCGCAAAGGATCGCTTACCTGGAAGGCAGAGATATGGGGTGGGCGGTTCTGGTGCGTCCATTCCCCGTCGGGGCGAGCGGAAGTGAGCTGCTCTCCAGCCGCCTGAAACAGACCAAGAGGCTACGCTCCCTCTACAGCGAATCAGAGACCGGCGGGCAGCCCGAGGGCCTGCCTCCCAACTCTGAGACAAGCACCTTTGACTACGCCTCGGCAGAGCTCGCGCTCGCCTACCTCAACCAGACGCAACTCCAATCTCGCGGCCCCGATATCTTCGCGCGGCAGAATGACGCCCTCGCTGCACGACTTTCGGACTCACTCTGGCTTCGATATGGAGTGGACTCGATATCCCCTGGTTATCTGGCGTACTTGTCCGAAGTGTGCGTCAGGGAAGGGACGTGGGAAATTAGTGAGGGGAGCCAGGTAGCAAATGTCCTTAATTCCCTCCATGCCCCATGCTCGTCGATTGAGGAAACCGGGAAAGTGTCCAGAAGCGGACCTGCCGAGGTTCCTGATGAAACCTGCATCGTGACGTCTGAGACCGACCCGCTTGCCAGCGAATCACTTATTAAGGAGTATATTGGACAGAATGAGAATACTTCATGGCTGGACTCCCCAGAAGACTCTCATGTGGCGCAAGACGGAACTTCCGAGTGTCTGAGAGAGGTAGGACTGTAGCGATGACCGGACCCATGACCCAGGTTCGTCCCTCCGTCCACCTGATCACCGCATCTCTGTTCGCCCTGCTACTTAACGCCTCTTGTGCGCAGGTCCCTACGGATCAGGAACCTCCGCCTCCTTCTGCAGCGCATACATCCCCATCCCCGTTTCCTCCACGGATGGGACACACTTCAATCGCGACGGGGAACGGGGTGATCATCTGGGGGGGACATGAGGAGGATCAAAGCCGTCCAGAGGCCAGTGGAGCCCTGTACGACCCCGCGCAGGATTCCTGGACTCCGATCCCGCAGTCACCATTGGCCCCACGGACGCGACACAGCGCAGTCTGGACGGGGAAGGAGATGATCATCTGGGGAGGATCTGGGGAAGAAAAGGATGGTGGACGGTTTCTCCGTGACGGAGCCGCCTACGATCCCGCAACGCAGGAGTGGAGAAAGATTCGCAATGCTCCGTTCCCCATTTCTTCTGCCAGTGCACTCTATCATTCCCGGCACATATTTATGGGACCCGGCAGTCCGACTTCACGCGATGACCTCGGAAAGCTTGCCGTATATTCGCTCCTGCGAGACTCCTGGGAAACGATCGACATTGGCCTTCGAGTCTATGGAATAGCCCCGCTTGGAGAGTCATCGATTGCTGTAGTCGGAGAGTCCGAGGGGAGAACAGAGGTCCTTGAATACCGCATTGGCGCCAGGGGTGTGCGGGAGATAATTAGCCGTGGTGCTGCCGATCAGATGTCATCTATCACTCTAGTGGCGGATGGAAGCGATGTAGTCCTGGTCCTTGTTCCGGAATCTTCCTCGTCAGAGGTGCATGTCATTGATCCAGATGGAAACCTGGTTAAGGAATCTGATGTGTCCGGTGATTTACATGGTCAGGTAGACATGGTGCAGTATCCGCTCGGCCGCGGAGAGGGGTGGCTGCACGGTGAATCCGTTGTCTCGATATCGGACCGAGGGTTGAGTCGCGTTGATCTCCGGACTATGGAATCGCGGTCATGGCAGCCCAAGGAGTTCCGCGGGCGTTGCGGCGGGTTCTCTGCGTCGAGCCTGATGAACGACGATATCTTCGTCTGGGGAGGACGGAGTTGCGAAGGCTCTGCTCTCGATGCTGAGACAGCGGGCCTGGTCGTATCCCTGTGATCTCTCAGGGCCGAGATGGGTTTGTAGATCGGCGGGATTGTCCAGGTGACAGATCGATCAACTCCACACGAACGGGCACGGCACCGGCGATCACGAAGCTGTCGGGTGGGGGTGAGGGGCCGGGGAATCGGTTACTACGTCCCGCTGGAGCGTTACCCGGAGACCTACCACGGCCAGCCGCTGTGCTGCCTGCTGCTGGCCGCATAGAAGCACCACAACGCTTTGTGCCTGATGGGTATCTACGGGGCCGAGCAGGATGAGTTCCGCGAGGAATGGCGGGCCAGCTGGAAGCGGCTCGACTTGGGAAGGCGCGCGTGCGGTTCAGGACTCTGGACGGCGTCCCCCTGGTGGTCGTCGGCGCTGGGTGGCGCGTTGGCCGGTCACCGACTTCATCGCCCTGTCTGTCCGGAAGGCCGAGCTGGGGTCGAAAAGGAGTGACACCATGGCAAGCCATTGGGTCAAGCTGGAACTCGACGTGAAGAACTTCGACGCCGCGCGCTTCGCGGGATACGTAGAGCGTTGCCGAGACGCCGGCATCCGCTTGACAACGCTGGCCGAGCTAGGCGACACCCCACGCGACCGGCACGCGCTCTACGAGCTCAACAAGGACTGCTCCGCCGACATCCCCGACCGCGGCGAGTTCTACACGTTCGAGGAGTATCTCGAACACCGCATCGAGGTCCCCTCCTACGACCCCCGTGGTGTCGTGATCGCGCTGGACGACTCCGTGTGGTGCGGACTCGCCGCGACATCAAACCACCGAGCTTCCGGCTTCGTCTTCAACGAGATGACCGGAGTCAAGGCTCCCTACCGCGGTCGAGGTATCTCCATCGCGATGAAGACATTCGGCATCGGATTCGCCGGGCTGTGCGGCGTGGACAAGATCCGAACCTTCCACCACCCGGCGAACACGGCCGCTATCGAGATGAACAGGCGACTCGGTTACGTCGATGCCGAGCAGGATTGACTCCGAGCTGCCTTGACTGGTCAGATTCCACAGAACTGCCTGTAAGACCGTCTTCTGGTACTTCCACCGCTGGGCTGCCCACGGCATCCAGACCGAAGGCCCCTTCGTCGCGCATACCGCACGCTTCCTGATCGAAGCCCGAAAACCCACCTGATGCAGGCAACAGCTGTTCGCACTGCCGCGTGTCACGCATCGCGTCCGACAAGCAGCGCCCACGGCGACGCCTCGGACGTCTCACGAACCCTAGAAGGAGGGCGGGAGCACAGTAACCGGTTCGGCCCTCCAACCGGTCGTCATCCGGAGGGGAAGATGCCGGTGGCGGGTTTGGTGACCGGGGTCGTGGCTGCGTCGACGAACCACTCACGGCCAAGGAGCAGCCCGAACACGCCCACCGGAAGCCGGACGAGAACGCGCATGATGAGGGCGATTCCGCCGATTCCGTTGACTTCAGAGCGGTGGGCGGCGAGGGCTGCCTGTTTCTGCCGGGCGAAGCGTCGCACGTCTACCCGGTGGGTGATGGCCGAGCGTGGGCTGTAAGCGGCGCTGAGCGCGTCGGTGTCGTAGCGGAGGGGGATCCGCAGAGCGCGTATCAACCGGATCAGGCGCTCGACCGCATCGCGGGGGACCGTCGCTTCCAGCACGGAGTCCACGCCGGCCAGTTCAGCGGCGCGCGTGCCAACCTTGTGCACTTTGACGTGGTCGCGGTGGCCGTATCCGCCGTTGGGGTCGTAGCTGAGCAGTACGTCGGCGTTCTCCTCGCGCAGGAGCGCGGCGAGGCGCCCGGCGGCCTCCTCGGTATCGGCGCGGACGAAACGCGTCCGGTCCGGCGGGTCGGGGTAGAGGATCGCCCCGTGCCCGCTGTCGGCGTAACCCAAGTGCTCGACCCGGTGCACACCGAGGATGGCCGCGCTCGTGCGCAGCTCATCCAGGCGAGTGGGTGCACCCTCGGATACGGCGGTCACGATGCCATCCGTGGCCACCACGATCACCACCCGATGACCCTCCGCCGCGACGCGGGCGAGGGTGCCACCGGTCAGCAGTACTTCATCGTCCGGGTGGGCGTGGAACGCCACGACGGTTGCCATCGCCCCATTATGGGGACGCTGCCACGTGCCGTCTTGCCCGAGGTCGAGTGCGACCACGCGTACTACTCCCAGTAGTCTGCCGTCGCACACGATGAAGGGGAGTGGATGAGCGAGCCGGACAGAACCACGGACGTGGCGGAACCGACCCCCGGCGCGTTCGAGGAGAAACACCCGTCGGACTTGTCTCTGTCCGACAGCGGACCTGAGCTGCTGGGCAAGACATTTCGGGCCTACATCCGCCATCTCTGGCCTCTGGTCGTCGCTGTGGGAGTCCCCCTCGCTCTCTTGGTCCTGCTGGTCCAGCCAGGCATGGTGTGGATGACGCGTGACGCCGTCTACGTCAACGGTTCCCTTGAGCTGCTCTCCGCCCCGGATACCTCCATGCTCTGGACCGCCGTGGGGTTCACCGTGTTCGGTCTGCTCTGCGTTCCGATACCTGTGGGAGCTTTGGTGCTGCTCGGTGGAGGTGCGCTGCTGGGCCGCACGGTGTCAGTGCGTGATGCCTGGTGTGGGGCGCTACGTCGCTACTTCACCACCCTGACCTGGATCGTCGTGATGATCCTCCTTGTTGCGACGGCGCTCGCGGCGATCCTGGGGTTGGGGCTGGGGATGCTCACCGAGCCTCCGGAGTGGCTGGAGCCGCTGACCGAGCTCCCGGTATGGCTGGCAACAGGGATGATTCTGCTGCCTCTCCTGCTGCTCGTGGTACCAGCGACGGTCATGTTGCCGGTGGCTCTGTTGGAGGGGCACGGGCCATTGCGGGGCCTGGCGGTCGCTTGGCGGATGGGGCGGTACCGCCGACGCGTGCATGTACTGTTCGCGATCGCGTTCTTCGGAGTCTCGTCTTTGGCGAGCAGGGGCCTGGCCTGGGCGTTGCAATCCCAGCTGGGGTGGGGCGACGGACACCCGATATCTCTCGGCGTCAGCTTCCTGGTATGCCTTCTGGCAACACCCCTGTCGGTGCTGCTGATGTGCGCCCCGGTGGTCTTCCAGAAGCATTACCCAAAGGTGTCCACTGCGCCCCAGGTGCCGCGGAATTTGAATCTCGCCTGGGTCGAAAAGGAACTACCAAAGGTCCACCTTGGGGGACGCTCGTGGGCGGTCATGCCCCTGCCTGCGCTGGTCAGCGTGCTGCTTCTACCGCCGTTGGTCGGCTCGGCCGCGGTGTGGGCCAATACCTTCGACACACCGCACATGACGTCTAGCCCGATCGAGTCGGTGCGCGGCGATGAGCTCATGGTCGACCTGTCGCCCTAGGGCCCCCGCACCCTGGTCTCGGTGGCCAGACGCGGAGTGTACGTCGAGGAATGCGACCCCGAGTGCACGCCTGGGGCAGAGTTCGAGACAGACGAGTTTGGTGGCGCGGTGACGGCCACCGACAGCGGCTTTGTGCACACAGGATGGCAGGAATTCCGGTACGACCACGGCTCCGGTAAGAGCCACTACGCCCCTCACCCGGACTCCGGGCTGTATCTGTGGGAATGCCAAAGCGCCCAGGAGTGTGATGACGGCGACGGAACCCAGGTCCGGTCCTTTGGAGGGCTCCTGTACGGCACCTACTCTGCGCTGACGCCCCTGGGAAAGGGCCTGGTCATCGTTTCTTATGTGCGCCCCGATGATGAGAAGGATGTCAAAGAAGTCTCGGGCGGGGATACGGGCGGGCTGCGCGCGGATGTGTGTAAGGACCTTGCGTGTACCGATCCGCAAACGGTGCCGCTGCCAAACGACATCACCGTTGGCAGTACCAAGCTTGACGGCCCCTTCCTGGACGTAGCCGCCGCGCCCGGGGGCGGCTTCGCCATCGCCGCCTACGACGCCAACTTCGGTTCGCTCAACGTGATCGCCTGCGCGGACTCCGAGTGTGCGGAACCGAAGGTGACGCCCGTGGTGGGGGACCAGTTTCGGCGGGAGTACCAGGAACGCTTGAGATCACGATTCGGCGCGCGGATCGAGTACCGGCCCGACGGCACGCCCGTGCTTGCTTACCGCGACGCCAAGAGCGGCGGGGCGCACGTGGTCAACTGCCACGACAGCGCCTGCACCGACTTCACCGATCGAGCGATCACCGGCCCCGGCTGGGCGCGCCCCGTCCCTGGCCTGGCGGTCGACTCGCACGGTAACCCGCAACTGGTCACGTTCGACATGGTCAACGAGCGGCTAGTGCTGATGTCCTGCCTGGATGGTGACTGCGCCGATGCCATCACCACCCCGCTGAGGGGGTTCACCGAGGTGCCTGCAGTGAGTGCACTCGGTCTGGACAGCGAAGACCGGCCGCACATCGTATGGGGTCAGATAGAGGACGCCCCTCTCGCCACCAGGACCAGTGCGGAGTACCTGCGGTGTGCGGAAGCGTTGTGTGGAGCGCAGTCAGACCCCATAGTCGACAGTGAATAGGCGGGGTGAGACGCACTCCTGCCACACGGCGGGCGAGTTCATGCGCTGTGAGCGCATCCCGTCGGGAGCACAACCCTGGTACACACCGACGACCTCACCCTCCTCGGTCAGGTAGGAGGTCAGGTACCGCGTTCCGGCCCCCATGTCGATGGCAAGCTTGCCTACCCCTGGACCGTACGCCTCGACCGGAGCTGTTCTGCGATCCGCGTCCGACGCGGGCTTGTGCTCGCGCCAGGGGTAGGAGGCTCCGAACGCGTCGATCAGCGCCGTAGTGGCTCCCAAGACATCGTCATCAACGATCGCGCCGGTGCGTGCGTCCAGGCTCTGGTAGCCGTGCTGGTCGTGGAAGTAGACGAGGGTGGTGCCGTCTCGTTCGACGAGGGAAAGGATGACCGCCTTCTCGGGGTGTTCCCACAGCAACTCACCGGTTTTGGCGTCCAGCCCACTGAGTGGTTCGCCGGAGCACTGGTCCAACGGCTCTGGGCAATCAGAGGAGCCGAGGATAAGTTCACCGGACTCGGTCGCATGGAGGCGATACTTCGCCTGCAGCCCATCGGGCACGACGAAGTCGGAGATTTCACGGCCGTCGGCAGGGTCGATGAGGAAGACGCGCTCTGATTCGTCCTCGTCCTCACCCTCTTCCTCCACCACGTAGAGCACGTCATCGGTGAACGCGTACGCCTCGCCAAGCCCAGGTAGGTCCGCGGACCACTCAACCTCACCATTGGGTACCTTGACGAGGAAATACCCGTACTGCCCCCTCTTGAGCCCTCCATCGAGCTCCTTCTCCAACAGCACATGGGTGCCGTTAGCAGGGTCGTCATCGCTGAGGCTGACTCTCACTCGTATCGGGATGTCGATGCGCTGCCAGCGCGGGCTATCCTTCGTCGGGTTCACCAGGTAAAGCAACGCTTCGTCCCCGTCCCGGTTGTCCCGCGCGTACACGACCAGTGTGTCGCCGACCACCTGCACCGCCTCCACGGCCTTGGGCCGTTTCGGATCAATGTCCTCGGTCCACAGCAAATTGCCGGTCTCGGCGTCGACGGCCCTGAACCGTTCGTGTTCGTAGTAGTAGAGAGTGCCGTTGTGGGCCACCGCGCGGGGAGTGGGGTACTCGTTGCCGAGCACCTCCGACTCCGGCAGGACAGTCGCCTGGCCGTCGTCATCGCGGTACAAGTAGTAATTGCCCGTGAGTGGCAGTGACCAGCGCAGTGCCCCGGCCTCCCCGCAGTTGTCCGCGTCCTCGCAGGTGACGAGTTTGTTGGGGCTGATCACCGAGGGGGCGAGTGCGGCCGGGTCGGCTTCGTCCTCCGGGGTGCAAGCGGTGAGCGAGACAACACAGACGAACCCGACCAATGGGGCGATCCAACCTTTGGGCATGCGACGCATCGTAGCTACGCCCGCACTGGGACGGCGCATGCCCCTATTCCCACCAGCCGGTTCCAGCATGGTGATCGGCGGGACACCCGAGCATCGGGAATTCTCAGGAGCTCCGCGCTACCGGGCACTGGCTGATCAGGGGGAGCGCGTCGGCAAGACTCCCCAGGCCTGAGCCCCACACCCGACACGCCTTTGCGCCCGTCGAGGCCTGCCCACTATCCCGATACATCCGGCGCCGCAGACGGAAACACCACGCTCCCACGAGAGTCGCGACCCTGTCGTCCTGGCCCGCCCGTCAACTCGTCCCGCGACGAGTGGAGACGCGCCCACCTCGCCTTCAAACGCGGCGTCCCCTACAGAAGCACGACAGAGAGCCCGCGTGAGCGACTCGAGGCGGGGGCCGTGCGCCGCACGTCGCCGCGTAGTGGCGATGCCTACATCTCCATGGCCGAAAGCGGACAGTAGGTAACGCAGCGCAGTCAGCTGCTGCATTGACATCGGAACATATTGCCCTGAGGCGAGTGCCCGTCCGGCCGAGCGTTCCCGAACTACATCCCTTGCTAGGAACCCGATGTAGAGGACGTACTCCACGAGCAGCCCTCCGTGATCAGCTGGTCACCCACGCTGATCACGGTCTTATTCTGATCACAGGCCGCTAGGGGCGGATTCACGAGCGTCATCTAGGGATGGTAGAACAACCTGGATGCCCTTGCAGTTGGGGGAAGTGCGCCGTGCTCAGGGGCAGCTCCTAGGTAGCTGACGAGCTCCGAGTACGAGACTCCATCGTCATGCATCTGGTTGCTGCCGATCTCGGGCGCAACTTCACCGGGCATCGAGGAAGGTAACCGTATGTCTCACAAAGCCGATGATGACCCAACCAGATGCTGCTTCGATCGTGTCAACTTGCCAATATCAGGTATCAACCTACGTTGATTTCTTCCTGAGATCTCAAAATCGACCGATCAGGCGCTCGGCATACTCGATGAGACTGCTTGCCAAGTGGAGATAACAAGCTAGGGAATGATCTGTGGGTAAGAAAGACGGAGTAGGAAGTAATCCTAACGAAGCCCTCAGCAAGGGCGATACGGCTGAGGCTTTGGCTAACGCAATGAATAATCTGGACGGGAGATTCGAGGATGTTGTCTCCGATGCCGGGGCGGCTGCTAAAGAGGGTCTTAAATCGTCCTACGTAAACTACGCTGAGTGGCGCATGAGTTTCATCAAAGAGCTGCAGGTGCACGGACAGAATCTTTCCGAAAATCTTAAAGCTGGGGCTGGAGAAACGAAGAAGACAGACGATGATAACACGAACGACTTCGAATCTTCACGCCGAGGTCTGTCTAGAAGTGTGAATCACTGAAACCTGTTCGGACTAAAAAATAGGAGGAAGAAATGGCGAAAATCGAACTCGACTTCACACCGAAGGATACCGATGCGGATCCGGGTGAGATCAAAGACAGCCATGAAGATCTCAAGGGACTAAACAAGCGAATGCTTGGCCAGTCGAAGGACCTGTCGGGGCAGTTCAACAGTACGTCCATGGAGTTTTCAGAGGCAGTTGCCTGGAACATTACGGATGAGTCCAAATACAACTCCAACAAGTGGATAAACGCAAGTGAATCAGTTATGTTCTGTGCTTTTGTCACGGAATTCTGGCATGGATGCGTAAACGACTTCAAGAAAAAAAGAAAGCAAATCGTTGAAGATTGGGAAGATGCAAAAAAGGCTGCAGAAAAAGCCGTGCCTGATGACTACGAAGATGTTCCTATCACTGAGAGCAATCACCCGAGTCATGCCCCCGGAAACGACAGTGCAACTAAAAAAGCTGTAGAGGCCTACTATGGCCTGGTGAGAAAGAGAGGAGAGCTCAAGAAAGAAGACAGCACAAATTGGAGTAATCTACAGGAAGGAAAGGACGAAGTCGAGTCTCAGCTTAAAGGAGGTCCGAATGTCGAGAATATCAAGAAACTAATGGACGCTGGCTATGTAGACATGGCCTTCTTTAATCTGCGAGGGACTGATTTCTATCTGAACAAAATCGACACAAAAAACGTCGAGAAGTGGCCAGATAAGCTGTCGAAGTACTGGTCGGGAGAGAAGGAGCTCGACAGCGAGTACTACAGCATGATGATGCTCCTGAACATCATCGGCTACGAGTCTTCGCGCGTGCAGGCGCTGAGAGACTCTTCGAATCCTCCGCAACTTGACAAAAAATATAGGGATTACCTGAAGAAATTTTATTCGGGAACCGAAAATGGGTGGGGCGCCAGTGGAAACACTCTGGACCTTGCGAACTTGATCGACGGCAGCGATCTGGAGAGATCCGAGAAGGACGCAGCGCTAGGAGCCATCGGTGGCGGGCTTCTTACGCTATCAGATGAGAAAATTGGGGGAGGATTCGAAGAACTTCCCGAAAGTATTCGAAAGGCATCATCGGGTTCCTTTGTTTGGAATATTAAATCCCCTGAGGATGGATACGATACTGCCAATTGGATTGAGGACTACAAAAAACTCTCGAAGCTACTTGGTAACGCGCCTGAGAACCTTCAGGGTGGTAAAGACTTTTCAGCCGGAATCAGCATTTCCATAGGTCAGCATCTAAAATCGGACTCAAAGGATTGGATAGATGAAGACGCTGCTGGCCACCTTGTGGAAGTTGCAGCCCGGAATAAAGACGCCAACCATGGGATTCTGACAGACGACTACACCCATCCCTACATCGAAAACGCAGACCTAGACGATAAGGAGCTGAAAAAGCTCAAGTCGTTGAATAGTGACGCTGTCGAAGGGCTGTTGAAATATGAGTGGCCAGATAAGGATGAAAATGGAAATGAAAGCTGGATGAAGGATGGTAAGCCTGTCACTGGACTGATTGACTGGTTGGCTGATGACGCCCTTGAGGACAACCCAGAAGTGCGTAGGCGGGCTGGTGAGGCCAGCGAAGGTCTTATCTCGATGATAACTACAGACGAAATGTTTAAGAGCCTTACGGATACCGGGATCAAGACGTCTGGCGATGACAACGCCACGTTCAGCCGTGTGAATCCTGAGATTTGTGAAAAGCTAGCCAATATCTTCTACTCGCATATAGACGATTTCGGGATAGAGTCGGATAGCCCCCGCGATAATAAGTTCGTCATCAGCGATGATCCGAATAAGGATGAACTGACTGTGGACTCGAGGTCCCGCGCTCGCTTCATGCAGTATCTTGTCGCAAATGAGGAAACTGCAGAGAACCTTATCCAGGCTGTTGAAGCGAAACAGGACAGCACATTCAACGAATATATGAAGAATGGGGAAAATCCCACGGATAATGCTGGGAATTCGGGTCGGCTTAAGGGGCTGCTTGACGCATCTATCATAAATGAATCATTGGAACGTTTTGATGATGACAAGAAAGCCTATGAAGCTGAAATTAAACTCAAGAAGAAGGCAATGGATAAGGTCATTGATCTCAGTCAGGCCGATAGAATTCCCGGCTGGCAGTACTATGGAAATGATTTGAAGAAATCATTGACAGACGTCGTCGCGAAGGGGATGACAGAGAAGTATGAGCCTATCCATGGAAACCTGAAGGAAACCCCTGAAATCCTAAAGTATAGTAAGAACGGGAGTAAGCTAGACTTTCAACTGAAAGCCTTGGATTATCTTGAATCTCATGGGGAAATAGAAATGGAGGACATTTCCTCGGATCTAAAGAAAGGCGATAAATTGCTCTCGTCTGGAGATTTCGATCAGGGTGAATTTTCAAGAAGAAGGACTAGTGCGGAGGATGATCTGCAGTCTATCTCTGCCAAGCGTCCTGCAAGGGACCCGGATAGCGATGAATTCCACTATGCTTCTATCAAAGATATTCCCATTGGTGAGAGGGACTACTACAAATTTGGATCAGATTTTGTCGACAAGTATTCCGGTGAGCATTGGGATGGTTATGAGTACTATCTCAACAAGTATCGTAGCAATGATGTTAACGACTATGAGACCTTTGAAAAGGGTGAGGACATCAACGCCCTCCCATATTATGATCCGTCGTCCGACGATGACAAGGAGGAGAAAAAGGACGAGGACTAACAGCAGGAGGGCGGCAGGAGTTTCGTGAAAAGTTTGTAGCTTGAAGTTGGCTGTCTGTTCGGGATGATAAATCGATTTGATTTATGTGTTAGTAAGGAGGTCTTGTGCCTTTTTATTCAAGGCGTCTGAGTTCTGTGTATCGGGTAATTGGATCTGCGACAGCATCCCTTGCGTTGCTTGCGGCGGTCTCTGCGTGTAGCCCAGGGCCATCCGACGAGGATTCTAAGGGATCCAATGGGAAGGGTTCTGAAAAGTCGTCGTTAGAAGTCGAATCGGCGCAGTTGGCTCCGGAGGACCTTTGCGAAGTTCTGCCGAATGTCCTGTTGGAGAAACTACTCGATCCTTCGGGGCGGGACGAAGTCTCAGATGCAGCTCGAAGCGACAGCAGTCCATTAGAGCAACAACCTAGAGACGAAGTGTCGATGGACTGCTCCTGGAATGTAGTTGATTTGAAGGATCGAGAGCGGCGCAAGCTTTCTATATACTTGAAGATATCGGATCAACCGCAGGAGGAATTCGTTTTTAGTGTCGGAAATGATGCTGAGACTGTGCCGGGGGTTGGCGAGAAGGCAGTTATCGAGTTCGATGGAAGGTCTTCTTACTATGCATCCAATCTATCGTCTTTCGAGGGACGTTACGGTATCTATGTAAGGTATTTTGGTGTCAATATTGATACCCGGGAGTCAATCTACGATAGGAGCGAACTGCGCGAATCGGCGACAAATGTCTCAAAGCGGCTCCTCGGTGAGCTCAAGTCAATGAATTGAACATTGTTTTCTTGACGGTGTGAAAATGGTGGCGACGATGTGATCAGATTTATTTCTGGTCATCAGGAGATCAGCGAGACACGCAGAGGCGTCATGAGGAGAGGAGCGCCTTGTCCGCTGACATAGGCGTGAAGCGCTAGTAGAAGGCGAGGTGTCGAGCGAGGACCCGGAGGCGAATGGCGGCGACGGAGGACGCTGCAACGTCGGCCTCGGGGCCGCCTGCGCCTGAGCTTGGGCCCCTACCTGCCCGAGTACGGCGACATGGCGTCGAGTCGCTCACTGCTCTTCAGCTCGATGGTGGGGCCGCTGCAGCCTGTGGCCGCGAGCAGGAGCGGGGCGAGTAGTGCTGACGCTCCGACCTGACGGACGAAGGAGTCACCGGGGGCCTTTCTATCGATGTAGCGACCGAGCCTTCGGAGTTTGACTCACGATCTGACGCGACAGAATCGCTCAGGGTTCCGGCACATTTGCCCCAGGGTGTACGTATCGACGATGTGCCGTCAGTTAGCGGTCGGAAGGGCGGCGTCGTTCCCGCAGGGAGGGGAAGAACCGCCCGGAACGGAGCTCGGGGATCTTCAACTCCACGTCTCCGGCGGTGGGGGGCGGTGCCCCTGTCCCAGTGGCCGTCGTGGTGAGGGGTGCACTAGTAGGGCTCGGCGAGGGGTGACCGTTGTGGCCTCGGTCAGCCCTTGGAGCCTCCGCTCCGGAACTGGGCGGATGATGTCGGCGTCTTCGGCGGCTTGTAGAGACCCGAACAGGCGTTGTACGTCGTGCTGGGACAGAGCCGTGGTGTGCGCGTCCTATCGCGAGGACGTGCATGCTTCCTTTTGACCGCCACGCAAGGGCTCCCGATATTCCAGGCTCGGTGGACAGGTCAGGCGGCCGTCGTGTGCAGTCTTCGTCGCTAACCATCGCAAAAGCGCCACTCACTGTGTCTGACATCATCCGAAACAGTCTGTCATTCCTTGACTTCGCCGTGTCAGGATCGCTCAAGGCGCTATCGGGTCGATCCCCTATGAACAGGAAGGCAGGCGCAATGTGGAAATCCACGGGAGCAGCACTTCTCGTTCTGGCCACGGCGGGAGCCACGACCCTGGCCACAGCGACGCCCGCTTCTGCGGAGGCCGCTCATGCGCCCGCCGAGGCCCTGGAATCTTCAGGGGAGGTCGTAGTCCGCGACACCACCGGCGGGGGCGACGACGAACCAGCGGGGTCGATCATCTGCCGTTTCGATACCCGCGGGGACCGGGTCCACATCTCCTCCACCGCCAACGAGGCCTCAGGACACGGCTGGTGGGTCAACGGCGACTGCGACACCACCCAGGCCGTGGTCATGGTGCAACTGCAGCAGTACACCGGCGGATCCTGGAATGATGTGGGAAGGGTCGGCCAAGAGACCGTACGCAGCGGTGGGGGATCGGCCAACCGCGCGACCGGGCGAGCGGCGTGCAACAGCAGTGCCACGACCACATGGCGCAGCGTCGTCGACGCGGACCTGGTGGGTATCGTCGACGACCCGTTCACCCGCACCACCGAACCACGGCAGATCCCCTGCCGGAACTGAAGACGACCACGACCACACGGGGAGGAGGAGCCATGCCGGACGGCACCCTGCTGGGGGCTCTGCACGGGGACCTGGCCCACCACCCCTGGTATGACTCCAGGGCGGCGTTCTCCGACCCTTACAGCCTCTTCTATGCCCGCTCCTCGGCCAGTCGATGGCTCACCGATGCGGCGCGCAACGCTCCCCGTGACGGTCTGTGGTACATGAACGATGCGGGGCTGGACTCCGCCGGAACGGGAACCCGCAGGCTGTGGTTCCAGGTAGCGCTGAATTCGGCTGTGTCAGCTGATCGGACGCTGCCGACACAGCCGTTCCTGACTTGTGCCGGCGCTGTCGCATCCCGAGTGGGGCACCTGGAACTGAGCGCGGTGCAGATGCTCCTGCCCCTACAAGAGCTGGCGGGGCCACCGCACCACAGCAGGACGGCCGAGATAGACCTGCTGCAGGAGGCGCAATGGTTCGCCGACCCCGTTCCGGACCTGGCCAGAGAGGTCCAGCTCACCCTGGACAGCGGGCAGGATCCCGCCATCAGATCGGCGGCGCCCTCCATGGTCGGGTGGATGGGTCAGCTCAAGCAGTCGGTGTTCACCCGTATCTGCCCACCAACCCGCGACGAGGCGGCTGAAGAGCTCACGCCGGGCATCGCCGACCACCTGTGGAACGGTCCCGCCCACCACCACGCCACGTTTCGCGGCAGCCTTGTGGAGTGGTCATACGAGGCCCTGGGGTGGTTGTCCGCCTTCGTGGCCGAAGCCGCCGTGCAGCACGGCATCCAGACCCCCGTGCTCCTCTCGATCCGGCGCCTCTGAGTGCGTGTTTGCGAACCTCCAGTCGGCTCAAGCGGCCCGCGTCGCGGTCGGGCCGGTCGGCGGGGTGACCACGGCAGGTAACGGCAGCCCCCGGGTGTCGACCACCAGGTGGCGTTTCCTCCCGTTGATCTTCTTCGCCGCGTCGAAGCCGCGCGTGGGCCGGGCGGCGGTCTCCGCAGTCTTTACGCTCTGGGAGTCCACGATCACCGCGACGGCCTGCGGGGGCTTGCCCGCCCAGGTGCGCGTCCGGCGGCGCAGCTGGGCGCGGATGTGGGCCAGGACACCGACGGCGGCCCAGCGGGGACCGTGCGCCATGGGGGTACCTGCGGGGCAGGGCGCGTCACTGACAGCCGGTGTCCACGACGTAGCGGATGGCGTCCACGATCTGGCGGCGCGGGTGGGCCCCGGGCGCCCACCTGCGCCGGCCTGGCAGGCCGGGAGCGGCAACAGGGGTTCGATCAGCGCCCATTCGGCGGCGGTGGTGTCCGACGGGTAGCGGCGGCGCATCAGCTCCGCGTCCGGGGCCGCCGCCCGTGAACGGGTGGGGCCCGTGCGGCCGGGCAGCGGCCCCGGTCTCCGTGCCCTGGAGGTTGTTGTCGCGGTGTCCTGCGGCGTCGCTCAGGGTTCGGTGTGGGGTGCGGCGCTTCGCGACTCGGGGGCCAACCCGGCGGCCAGGCCGGTGATGATCAGGTCGAGGCCGCGGTCGAACGCGCGGTCGGCGTCGGTGGCGAGCGAGGGTGCGGCCTCGTTGAGCGCGGCGACGGTGGGCTGGGTGTCGGGGTCGATGCGCTCGCGGCGTGCCTCGCGGTCATAACGGGGATCCTGCTGTCCGGGGCGGGGGCGCATCCCCTGCTCCTCAATCGCGTGGCCCACGGTGAAACTGTATGTCGTGCCGAGCGCCAGCGAGGCGGTCTCGGGGGAGAAACCCGCCGCGGTCAGCACCCCCAGCGCGCGCTCCATGACGCCATACATGCTCGGGTCGGTGAGATAGGTGCCCGGCACCATCTTGGCGCCATCGCGGTAGCGCAGGAGGGCATGCCGCAGCGTGCTGCCGTAGTCGCGCAGGAAGTCCGGCCAGGCCAGCTCCTCCCACGACCCGTCATCTGCGTTGAAGGCGTCGGTCAACACCGTGGTGGCCATGGCGTCCAAGAGGTCCTGCTTGCTGGAGAAGTGCCAGTACAGAGCGGGCGCCTTGACCTTGAGGTCGGTGGCGATGCGCCGCAGCGTGAGTCCCTCCAGGCCCACTTCGTCCAGCAGCCGCAGCGCGGCACGGATCACGGTCTCACGGTCCAACGTCACTGCGTCGTCGTCCTCTCTATCGCCCTTGACAGCTTAACAACGTTTCATGCACGCTTAACGGCGTTAAATTTAACGCCGTTAAGTTCCGGAGGGTCCATGAAGGCCGCCGTCATCCATACCGTCGGAGAGCCGCCGCGCTACGACGACTTCGTCGCGCCCACGCCGCGCGACGATGAGGTACTCGTCCACGTCAGCGCGGCCTCGATCACCAACATTGCGCGCATGCGCGCGGCCGGCACCCACTACTCCCGGCGCGAGGAGCTCCCTGCCGTTGCCGGTATCGACGGAGTGGGGCGCACCGAGGACGGCACGCGCGTGTACTTCGGCGGGCCGCGCGCGCCCTACGGCACGATGGCCGAGGTCAGCCTCAGCCCCCGCGCGTGGATCGCCCCCGTTCCCGATGCCCTGGACGACGCGACCGCCGCCGCGCTGCCCAACGCTGGGATCTCGGCCTGGCTGTCGCTGTCCCACACCGCAGGGCTACGTTCCGGAGAAAGCGTGCTGGTCCTCGGAGCGACCGGGGTCACCGGGCGACTCGCGGTCCAAGCGGCCAAGCAGCAGGGCGCCGGGCGAGTCGTGGCCGCCGGGCGCGACACGACGTCACTCGCCCGGCTGACCGAGCTCGGCGCCGACGCCACGATCAAGCTCGACGCCCCTGATATCGACCTTGCCGCGGAGTTCGCCAACGCGGCGGAGGGCGGCTTCGACGTCGTCATCGACTACCTGTGGGGCGCGCCGACCGAGGCCTTGATCCGCTCGGTGAGCCGGGGCGACCTGACCCCCGCCACTTCACGGACGCGGCTGGTCCAGGTGGGCGAGATGGCCGGGCCCGCCATCTCGCTGTCCGCCGCCGCCCTGCGTTCGTCGGGCCTGGAGATCGTCGGTAACGGAACCGGGAGCATGCCCGGCCCTGAGGTCCTCCGTGCCGCCTTCACCCAGGTGATGGCCAGCGCTGCACGGGGTGAGCTGGTCATCGACACCGAGGCGGTCCCGCTCAGCCAGGTCACCGACGCCTGGAGTCGTGACGCCAAGGGCACCCGGTTGGTGCTGGTGCCCTAGGCAGTGCTGTTGTACGGGTGAGGTTGCACAGTCAGATCCGTATCGAAGCGAGCTCCACGGTCCTGCCATAGAGCGCGGCCCGTCCGTCGTACCTCGTCGCGACGCGACCACCCGGTTCTGGTTGGGCAGGTCGATCACCCGCTTCACGGTGTTGCGCGCGGTAGGCCTGCTGGTCGAAGGCCGGGGTCGGCCCCGTTGGAGCCCGTGCGCTTGCGGTCGGCCGCGGTCTCCCACGGCACACAGGGACGATGGAGGTGTCGAGCTCACCGACGGTCCGGATGCGGTGGAAGAAGGCTCCGACCCCGATACGGGGCTAGGTCGCCCGCTCCTCGCTGCACATGGCGTACCACAGCGGACCCGTGCTCGATGAGGACCAGGAGACGGGAGGCGATGCCGGCGCCCATTGCCTCACTGCCGAGTACGACCGCCGTGAAATGGCACGGACAAACCGAGCGGCGCGAATTCGCCTCTTCCCGCATTGCGTGGACTAACCTGAACACCGCGCCGCAGCACATGGCGCGACGCCGCTGACGTCGGCCCCGACAGCATTCGGTCGTTGCCCATCGACTACTCCGGCTAGGGCCAGTTTGGAATACCGCTGGTACCGGGTGAACAGCATCAAGACGGTAGCCACGGGCGCGCCCCCCCGCGCATGAGCGAAGCCCCCGGTAGGCGCGTTAACGACCAAGAAGACGAGTCCGCCGGAGGCATCGCGCCGACCCTAACCGGCCCGCGGCGCGGTGACCTCACCGACGCCCAGCGGGCTCTGCTCGAGCTACTCCTCTATGACCCCGAACCGACGCGGCGGGGCTGATCACACGGCAGGTCAACGTCGACTCCACCATCGTGCGTGCCCACCAGCACACCGCCGGGACCGCTAAAAAGGGGGGAGGGTCAAGATCACGGAACGGCCGAACCCGGCGGCCACGCCTTGGGGCGCTCCCGCGGCGGGTTGGCCACGAAAAACCATCTAGCCTGCGAGCAGCGCCAAATGCCCATGTCCGTGGTGGTCACGGCCGGGCAGAGAGGGGACGCGCCGCAGTTCGAGCCGGTCATGGAACGCATCCGGGTGGTCGCCTACGGGCGGAGCGGGCCCGCGCGCACCCGACCTGAGCGGGTGCGCGCGGATAAGGCCTACAGCTCGAAGAGGATCCGCTCCTACCCGCGTCGACGCACGGTCCCCGAGTCTGCCGATCGGTGCGCAACCCCAAGCGCAAGGGGCAGCGCGGGAGTCGTCCGCCCAGCTTTGACAGGGCCGACTACCGCGCCCGTCACGCGGTCGAGCGCAGGATCAACCAGCTCAAACACAACCGGACGGCGGCCACACGCTAAGACAAACTCGCCCTTCGCTACGAGGCCACCGACCAGATCGCTGCCACCAACGAATAGCTTTGACTACCCAAACACGCCCTAAGGCGCCCCCTGGATGCGTCGCGTGCCTCGTTACGGCTGTCTCACTCCTGGTGGTGCGGAGAGCCCGGCGTGCCCTCCTCGCCGGTGTCGTCGGCCTCGCCGAGGGCGCTGTTGTCGAGCCACTCGTCCCAGGGACGCTGCCAGTAGCCCCAGCCGTTGTCGACCTCCAGCTCGCGGTCGGTGCCGGTGATGACCACCGGGTCGCCGACGAGGCTGTTGTCGTAGTACCACTTGGAGTCGGCGACGGTCATGTTGATGCAGCCGTGGCTGGTGTTGGCCTCGCCGACCCGGGGGTTCCACGGGGCGGAGTGCAGGTACTCGCCGGACCAGGAGATCCGCATGGCGTAGTCCGCGACCTCGTAGTAGTAGTTGGGGGCGTCCTTGGCCACCCCCAGGGTCCCATTGGTCAGCGGAACGTTCTCCTCCCGCGACATGACGAGGTGGTTCCCGGCGGTGGTCGTGTACTTCCGGGTCGTGGCCATGCCTAGGCTGACCGGGAAGTCCTTGATCTTCTCGCCGTCGCGCTCGACGGTCATCGAGTGCGCGTCCTCGTCGATGTCGGTGATCTGTTCGCGGCCGACCTCGAACTCGATGCGGTGGTCCTTCACCCCGTAGACACCGGGGGCGGCCTGCACTCCTGCCAGGTGCAGGTCGACGGTCACCTTCTGGTTCGGCTCCCAGTACTCCTCCGGGCGGAACACGGCCTGCTTGTCGCCGAACCAGTTCCACGCGCCCTTGACCGGCTTCTCCGAGGTGACCTCCATGGCCGCCTCGACGCGCGCCTTGTCGTCCACCGGCATGTCGAAGTCGATCATGACGGGCATGCCGACGCCGACGGTGTCGCCGCTGTTGGGCTGGTTCTGCTTCAGCTCCAGCCGCTTGCCGGGGACGGCCTCCTGAGTGGAGAACTCACTGGTGAACTCGCTGCTCTCGCCGCCCTTGTCCACGATCGCGGTGACCGTGACGTCGCTGCCCGGGGCCAGCGTCCAGTCGCTCACCCACTCGGTCTTGTCGTCATTCAGCGTGCCCGTGGCGGGGATGTCGTCGCCGGAGTCCTCCGCGCCGCCCTCCGGTGCCGGGGTGCTCTCCTCGACTTTCACGTCGGTGATCTCGCCGCCGGAAGCGGTAACGGTGACCGGCAGGTCCGGTCGCACCTCGGTGGCGCCGTCCTCGGGCGCGATGGACACCTTCAGGGGGCCGGAGTCCGCTGCGTCTTCCGAGGCGAGCTCGCTCGTACCGCCGGAGCAGGCGGTGGCGGCGAGCACGACGGCGGCCGTGCACACGGCCGCCGACCACCGCGTACGCGGAGACCAGGGGGGAACGGGGGATGCCACAGGGGGCCTCCAGAACTTCTGTCGTCGTAGGGGGAAGGGATGGGGCGCCGCCGGACGTGCTCTGGGGAAGTGAGCGCGGGATCGTCCACGGAGTGGGAGGTCCGCGGATAAGCGGCGCCCGTGGAGGGAGGATGCGGACAAGGGCGGTTCGGTTCACCGGAAACCGGGCCGAATTACCGTGATGTCTCCGAAATCCGCCGCAATCGGGAGGAAGCAGGTGCGTCCGGAGCCGAGCGCACCCGCCCGGTCACTTCACGTCGCCGGTTGGTGCACGGGTTGGAGGTGGGGTCTCTGCCGGAGATGCCACGGTCGGCGGTGGACATGGGGGAAAGGCGCGCACCGGCGCGGACGGGCAGGACGGCGAGGGCGTCGGGCCGCCGGAGGCCCACGCACCGTCCGGGGCGGCTTCGTCGGGCGCCCCGGTCTCCAGGACGGCGTCGGTCACGGTCCACCTCGACCGGACTGCGGTGAACAACCGCTCGGTCGGCTTGGCATTCCAGACCATCCGGTCGGGGTCGGAGTGGCCGGGGATGCGGGAATGGTGGAGAAGGCGATGCCGTGCGGGTAGGCGTCGGGGAACATGGAGCCGATGCGGATCATGGTGCCCAGCTCCGGCTCGGAGTTGGTGCCGGTGCGCCCGGTGACGGCTTGGAACACCGCGGTCGCGCGGCTCGGACTGGAGAGCAGACCACGGGCCTTGACCTCCGTGGCGAGCGCGCCGAGGAACATCCGCTGCCAGCCAACGCGGCCGAGGTCGCCGCCGTCGCCGATCTCACCACGTGCCCCACGAAGGAGAACGACTGCTCGCTGTCGAGCCGCTGCTGCCCGGCGTCTTGGGCGTGTTTGGCTCGTCGGAGCCGTTCGTTGGTGGCAGTGATCTGGGCGGTGGTCTCGCAGCGGAGGGCGAGCTTGTCTTAGCGTGTGGCGACCGTCCGGTTGTGTTTGAGCCGGTTGGTCCCGCGCTCCACCGCGTGATGGGCCAGGTAGTCGGCCGCGTCGAAGCCGGGCGGACGACCCCCGCGCCGCCACCGAGGAGGTCCTCCCAGGTCAGCTAGGCATTCACTTCCCTGTTGACCGCTCCGGCGAGGGCGGTGAGTGCGCTCACCTGGACCAGCAGCACCAGTCCGATGCGGCCCAGCGCGGCACGTACGCTTCGGCCAGCCAGGGGGCCACCACCAAACGGTTAGCACGATGGCGGCGACGGCCATCAGCGCTATGAGGACGACCAACGCCGTACTCGTCGGACCGAACCCGACGCCCCGCAGCACCATCGGCGACCACGCCTCGACACCGACGCGCGCTGAGCTCTGAACGCCCCCGTCACCCAAGCAGCGCCCCCGCACCGGTCGGCTTGGCGTCCTCCGTGTGGCGACGGCCCTGCCGTCGACGCTACGAGTGGGCTTCCGCCGCTCCCAGGAAGCAGCGGCAACGTTCCTGTCAACCGAAGGGCGGGACGGGCCAGGAGGCAGGAGAGGTGTCGACCAGCGATGCTCCGCGCAGCTCCACACGATAGGCCTTGGTTCTCAACAAAGTGTGGAAGTAGAACTCGCTGCGAAAAGCTTGCTGAAGGCCTGGACCAGAGATCACTCCCTGGTCCAGGCCCTCGCCACACACGAAGCCGCCTAACCGGGCCGCGTGCCCGCTCTGTCCCCGTATTCGGGCACCTGGGCAAGGGCGGCGACCACGACGGGGGTGGAGGCCCTGCGACCCTCGATCGTCCGAGACGATGGTTTCCGCCGATATGGGCTAGCTGTCTCTTCGCGTCTCCGGAGCGGATTCGGGAAGAATTGCCCAACGCCGCCCCGGGTCCTTCGGGCACACCCAGCAGGCGACTCCATCGAGGACCTGCGGCGTCAGGGGATGGCCGTGCCCGGGACACTCGGGGGCCGGCGCGCCGCAGGCGACCTCCAACACGGCGGTCTGCAACTGGTCCGCGAGCAGCGCGACGGACTCACTCTCGTCCATGGACTCCTCCAGAGCCACTTCGATGGAGGACTCCGCACCGAACGCGAGCGTCACGACCACTCCGGAGGGGGCCGACCCGTGAACGCGATCTAGGTCTTCCTCGGCTTCTCCGTCCCAACTCACGCGCAGGTGCGAGGTGAACTCGGGGATGGCTTCGGGCGGGGCAGCGGTCCCGCCCCCGCTCGTTCGCGATGCTATGACGTCGAGCGTGTGTCCCTTGGGGGCGTGGAGTTGCCTCAGAATCTCCTCCGCCCACGCCCGGACAGTGGTCGTGGTCAGACTCATCTCTATTTCTTGGCCTTTACGTGTGATGCCCAAGCGATGGAGCCGGTCCCTGTTTTTCCACCGACCCTGACTCGGAACGTCATGTAGTCCTGGAATTGAACGACGTTGTTGTGCTTGACTGGCTTCAGGGTACCGTGGAAATGGTAACTCTTGCCGACGACATGGCCCGCGTTCTTCGGCATCCTTCTTCCGTTCTTCCACCACGCGACTCCGCGCTCGTGGACTTTTCCGGTGATAATGGATTTCACCTTCGACGAGATCTTGTAACCCCAGTTGATGGTGTTGTGGTGACAGTTGAAGCGGGCGCTCAGCGTGCCCCTGGCATCGCTCCATCTGGGGTTCTTGTCGCAGCGCAGCGTGACCGGCCCTTTCGCCTTGCCGGCCAGCTGAACGGCCTTCGACTCAAACTGTGGCGTCGAGGATCCGGGGGAAGGCTCCGATTCGGCCGCTGGCTCGGACAGCAGCTCGTCGAGCTGCGACTGCTCCTGCTCCGTGAGAGTCGGCTCGGGGGCGCCGGCCTCTCCGTCAAGGGTGATGCTCAGGGTGACTTCGGCGCCCTCCTCAACAAAAGTCGAGGAGAACGTCGGCTGCTGCGCTGTGACTTCGTCTGCGGAGGCCACTCCTGTCAGGGGAGAGAGTAGCAAGGTGAACGCAGTTACCCCCGCGAGCGCGGCCGACTTCCGCTTCAGGTTCATTCAAGTCCTCAACCATTCGGGCGAAAAAATTCTGCACCACGCGACCGGGTGCATACAGGTGAAACATTAGCGGCCGTCTGTCACATGACTAGCCAACGAGAGTGTCCAAGACTGGACATGTTATTTTGGCAACATTGTGCAATCGCGATCTATCGCCAGGTCACGCTACGAATGATGCGCAGGCCCGAGGTCGTTGCGGGGTGAAGACTTGAGATTTCCTTGGGGGGCGCATTACTCGGACTGTTGGCATTCTGCCGAAGATCGATCTCGCTCGGAGGTCGAGCTCTGGCCACCGCGCGGGGCGTGCCGCCAACGCCATCAGGTCGTTCGGGTCGCCTGGCCGTGGATATGTTCTGCGTGACTGACAGGGGCGGTCGGGGTCCCCCCAAGTTCGATCTCGCCCCCGGCGTAGGTCCCGACGAAGTCCTGGCCGTGGAAGCTCTGAGCCACGAGGTGGTAGCGCAGGCTTCCGGCGAGTGTGTGTTCCAGCGGCGTGCAATACTCGTGCGCCGCTTCGGTGCGGGCGAAGACGGTACGCACAGCGCGGCTAAGTTCTTCGAGGGAGGCATAAGTGGACTGTTTGGGGCCACGGCGGATGAAGCGTTGCAGTACCTGCTCGGCCTCTGCGGTCTCGAGACGTCGGGTGGCCTAGTTGACCATTCAGGACACAAGGGCGTCGAAGCGCTGCTGAATCAGCGGATACTCCCAGATGGTCCGACTAACATTGTGGGCACTCTTGGTTTCCCTTGGAGCCTGGAGAGCTTCGACTGCGCTTTCCACAAGCTCGATAAGATCGCTGTCATCAAGAAGGACGATGTAGCCTCTCTGATCTAGAGCCGTATCTCTGCAGCGCTTTAGGAATAGCTCCTTATTCTCGAATGACCTGCACGAGATAATGCCGAAGGTTCCGCGCAGAGGAGAGAATCGCGATGATATCTGATCAAGCTCTGGATTTCCTAGATCTCGCGAATAATTCTTGCATTCCATAAAGATGTACTTGCACGGGATTTGATGGGTGCGAAGCCAAGAAAAGAAGCCGCGATCTGATGTATTTGTGTATCTTATATCTACGCGTTTTCTTCCTTCGTTGATTTCGCATTCTTTTATGGGGTTAGAGAGTTGGGGATAAAATAGTGTCGTCATGAGAGCTTCAATGTTCGAGTGGTACTGATTCGCGTAATCGCTTCCCAGTGGCGTCTCCAGGACCTTTCTTAGAGCATCGTAATAGTTTGTTTGATCACTTCCGGTAATGCTGTCAAAATCCTCGTGGGTGATTCGCTCAGGGTGAGACTTGCACTTCACCGATTTATAATGAAGGTAAAGGTTCGGTCGCTCGACCGTCAGGGATTCTACCACTGACTTGGAGTTTCCGTAGTGGCGCCTAATGTCTTCTCTGTTGACATGTCTCGATCCATCTTTAAGTGTCTGGACAAGTTTACTACCAGGCTTCTCCAGCTCCTCATTCTGCAGGGCGGGAGTTAGATGATGAGAAAAGAACTCATCCTTCGTAAGATGCAGACCTGTCCTTACAATTACCTTAGGTGTAAGCAAGAGTTTTCCTGTATCGGTCACAGGAAGATTAACCCAGTCCTCTTCCCAAGTCTGGTTAAGTGGGTTCCAGACAAAACCGCTTGGAACTTCCTCGGTGGGAATTCCATAGAATTCACACACCCCACCTGTGTATGCGATCAACATTCCACGAATTATATTTGTTGTGATGTCAGATACTATGTCCTTTCCCACTCCCTCAATGAATAGAGCAGTATCTTCAAGGTCTTCAATGAGGCCCGTTCGTGCAGCCTTACTGTCAGACAACTGCTTAGCTAGTACACCAATCGTTTTCGGGCCAAGTGCTCGCCCCGCAGCCCTTCCCTTGGAAATTCCAAGATGAGTCTCATTGGGCTCTCTTAACTTCCCAAGCAAGGAAAGGACTCGAAATTCATCTTCGTTCCTCACTGCATCTAGCACGCTATCGAAATACGTGTTCAACATCTGATTGCATGTCGCACTCCAGTCATCTGATAACCAGCGAATCATACTAGGGTCTATATAAACTGGAGTATCATTTACTGTTTGAACATCAACAAAATCAAGTTCAGATTGGCGACGATTTATTCCGTAGTATTCGGATACTCGCAAGATGCACCTCCAGGGCAGAAATTATGTCACCTATTCAGATTTATGTCATCATGTTGTCCACATCTGGCCAAGATATTCGGATGGCGTTTAAATATTTTTGAGTTCAGCACATCAGTCGATTCACTCCCAGCCATTACGAGGCGCGAGCTGCTTGCTCAGTAGGCGCCAGAACCAGTAATGAGCGAAAAGGTGCTTTACGAGCCCCATTACTCGGCGCGGTCGCGCAGGATATGTGCTGGCGGTCGGTGTTCCAGCGTGAGGACTCCGGTAATGAACGGGGTGTTGGCCAGCCCCAGCACGAGCCAGAGAGCAGCGTGGGCGACCTCGTGGAGCGAGCCGAAGAAGGCTAGGGCGGCGATAGAGGCGAGCGTGAAGGAGTGCTGGAGGACAGCGAGGTAACGGGCCCCGGGCATGGACCGGGGCTAGGTGTTCCGTCCTGAGAGGTTGGTGACGCGGGAGGCGGGAGGACCGTCGATCGCGGTGTGGAACCGGTGGTGATTGTAGTGATGCAGCCACGCCGGGAGCGCCGCTCGCCGTTGGGCCTCGGATGTGTAGGCCCGGGCGTAGGCCCATTCGTCGGCCAGGGTGCGGTGGAACCGCTCGACCTTGCCGTTGGTCTGGGGCCGATACGGGCGGGTGCGCTTGTGCGTGATCCCGGCTCCGGCCAGGGCATCGCGCCACAGGCGTGAGGTGTAGCAGGACCCGTTGTCGGTCAGCACCCGCTGCACGGTGATGCCCGCTGAGGCGAAGTAGGCGTGGGCCCGCTGCCAGAATCCCGCCGCGGTCTCCTTCTTCTCGTCGGCCAGGATCTCGGTGTAGGCGAGCCGCGAGTGGTCGTCGATGGCGGTGTGCAGGTAGCCGTAGCCCAGCACGGGGTGGGAGTTCCTGCGGGTCGTGGTGGTAGCGCGGGCGTTGCGCTTGCCTTGGGCGCGCCCGGTGGTGCGGTGGCCGCCGCCGTCGGGGACGCGGCCGAGCTTCTTGACGTCGACGTGGAGGAGTTCGCCGGGCTGGTCGCGCTCGTAGCGGCGCACCGCCCGCCCGGTGGCCCGGTCGGTGTGGGCCAGGCGGGGCATTGGGTAGCGGGTCAGGATGCGGTGGACGGTGGAGGCGTGCATGCCCAGGTGTCCGGCGATGCGGGCCGGGCCCCACCGGCGGGTGGCGCGGAGTTTGATGACGCGGCGTTCGCGGCGGGTGGGGGTGCGTCGGGGCGAGTGGTGCGGGCGGCTGGAGGCGTCGGCCATCCCGGCCGGTCCGTGTTGGCGGTAGCGGGCGGCCCAGCGTTGGGCGGTGGTGGGGCTGACCTGGAAGCGCTCGGCGGCCCGGCGCAGGGCCAGTGGGCATCGACGATGCAGCGGGCCAGCGCGAGGCGGCCGGCGGGTGCGAGTTTGGCGTTGGTGTGGGTAGCGTGAGGCATTGAGGGCCTTGCGGTGCTCGGGGCGGACGTCAGACATCCACACCGATACCGAAGGCCCTCCTTTTATGTCCAACTTGTCCCGGTATGTCACCAACCTCAGTGGTCAGTACAGCTAGGCTGGCGGCCAGCCCGTTGGACACCGGCGACCTGCGGGGGCACCCCGAGGAAGCGGCCATCGTCTCCCTCGTGAACCGAGGAGATATGACACTCGTGTACATCCATGACAAGGAGGGCTATCGGAGCCTGGGCGCTCGTACCGGCTCGGTCATCGAAGAGGATGCCTGCGGTGACACTGAGGATCTGATCAACGCGTTCGGCGCCTATTACCCGTGGGATGATCAGGAGCACACCCCCCGACGACCCACGAATGGCCCCGGTCTCGCCGTATGGGCCTGGGGTGGGCGGGCTCTCGGTCGACATCGGAGCCGGAACGGTGTACCTGGCCTCCTACCTGACGGCCCAAGACGAGTCCGTTGGCGTATACATGGGGTGCGCGCCCGACGGAATGCGCTCGGCCCGGTTGGACGCGTCGGCGCCTTGGCAGGAGTGCGCTTCGCCCCGGCTGTTCACGGTCGATTACGGGGTTTGATCCCGTGCTCCACACAACGGTTCCGCGCACCGCAGGTACTCCGTAGAGCCAGAGCTACCGACGCCGGCGAAGGTACGCTCCCCATCCGTCCATACGATGTGCGGGCGGTCCTGGCGGTCCAGCGCGAGTGCGCTCACCACAGGCTCCCCTGTGAAGTCTGCCAGCACGGTGGTGGCGGACTCCGCACAGCTCGTGTCGTGACAGGACATGAGCACGAGCCGCTGTGCGGCCATGTCGAAGGTGGCGAGCTGGGGCTTGCCATGTGAGTCGACCGCCAAGCCCGGCACGGGACGTGCCCACCCTGGGCCGGTGACGGCGCGATCGGTGAAGTCGGTGCAGGCGCTGTCGTGGCAGTCCACGAGGTGGGCGGCACCGGTCTTGACTTCGCGGTAGGCGAGCACGGGTGTGCCGTCGGGCCGGTGCTCGATCCTCGCGCCGAAACGTGATCTGAATCCACCCTCGTACTCCCGCCGGAACTGGTCCTCGACGATCGGCGTGACCTTGGGCTTGGCGCATTCTGTGTCCGGGCAGGAGATCGCGTTGAGTGTGCCCCAGCTTCCGTCGAAAGCGGCGATGGTGAAACCGCCCTCGGGGGCGATGGCGACGTCCAGGAAGGGGCCTTCGACAGTGGAGCTGCCGACGGTGATGTCGTCCGGCAGTGGGATGCTGTGTGGATTGCTGCATGCAAGGTCCTCGCACACCTGCGCGAGGAGGCCGCCTTTGTCCCCGCCTTGGATCTCATCAAGTTGTGGTGAATCATCGGGGCTCACGTAGGAGACCACAAGAAGTCCTTCCCCGAGGGACGCCACTGCGGAATAGATGCTGAAGAGGTGGCCGCCGAATCGCCGGATCTGGGTGCCGTCGTCCTCGTCGCACTGCCGAACGCTGTCGCATTCCCACAGATAGAGCCCTGAGTCTGGGTGGGGGGCGTACGGGTTTTTGCCGGAGTCGGAGTCGTGCCGGACCTCCCGCCACCCTGTGCGCACGAAGCCGCTGTCGACGGCCGCTACAGCGCTCCCCAGTCGATTGGTGTCGTACGTGGGACCCATCGTGCAATCGGGGTCGCACACCTGCATGTAAACGCCGCGTCTAATCACAGAGACCACGGCGTGGGAGCCCTGGGGCGACAGGTCAACCATGAATTCGTCGCCGTGTGTCCCCTCGACTGGGCTCGACGTCATGTCAGGGGTGCGGAACGGGTCGGCCCACATCGCAGCAGGGCCGATCAGCGAAGGGAGGAGCAGCACGGCGACGAGCAGTGGCAGAGGCATGACGTGCCAGGAGCGTCCCGCGTGATGCGCATTCGGAAGGTGATCCGCGACGCGGGACAGGTCCAGGTTCCTCTCCCTGGGGAGGTCAGGCGCCGTGAGGTAGGGCTGCGGGGCGAAGTAGGGCTGGTGCTTCCTCGAGACCACGGGGGCACACATCAGCAGAACCGCAAGCGGGGCGGCCACCGCGGACACCAGAAAGCTGACGGCGAGCGCCATCGGGTGCATGCCACCCCACCCGACCTGGGACTGCAACACCCAGTCGAGGCCCCTGTTCGCCAGCGTCATGACGCCCCACGACCCGAGCACGCAGAAGAAGTGCACGCCTCGGTCGTATCGCCCCATCCGCCAGGCGACTGCTAAGCCCCGCCACGGCCCATGCCCTTCGATCAGGGCGACCGGCAACATGACCGTCACCGGAACGACGAGCAGCAGGAAGGGCAGCAGCGCCATCCCGGCGAGGAGCCACATCGGGGTTTCGGTGGGGAGCCACAAGCCCAGCCCCACGAACGCCGCGATCGCCACCAGGGAGAGGACGATCAGCTGGACGATCCAGGTCAGAGTGGTGAAGTAGCGGCGCAGCGCCGCGCGCCAGGCGTCGCGCACGGACACGGTTCGGCCCAGCAGAGCGCCGCCGCCGAGCAGTACCGAGGCTCCTACAGGGATCGGCGCGAGCAGGAAGCCGAGCAGGATGAGTACGCCGATGGCCACGAGCGTGAAAGTGTCCGGGCCAGAGAGCGGCTCGAGGGAACCGTTGACGAAGACGGCGTCATGCGTCAGCCATACCAGCAGAGGCTGAGCCAGCAGGACCAGGGGAGCGACCGGCACTCCCGCGGCGACGATGAGTGGCCACAGGTGCCGGTAGTAGGCCCGGAACGTCCTCTTCAGGAGGGTGGTCCCGCTGTCGGCCAACGAGAGGTCCGACGGCTGTTCTTCCTCGGTCGGCCCGGGGTCCGGTTCCGTTCGGTCCGTGGATCTCTCGGGGGCGGTCATCTACTTCCTTTCCTCGCGTGCGACGGCAGACTACTGGGAGTAGCCCAGATGACCGCATGCGGCCGTGGAGGAGACGGTGCTCGGCGGGTCCCCGGTGGTCGGGCGCTACGAAAGTGGCGTATAGAGGCGGGAACCGAGTGTGCGGGGGTATGGACCTGGCCGGAGCAGTCTTCTATCGCAGTTGCTCTAGGCCCGCGGAGAGGATCTTGTCGAACTCCTCATACCGTTCCTCGGCCTCGGCGTCGGCGATCTTCCTCTTGTAGTTCCGAGTGCACGTCGTGAGACGGGACGAGTCCAACCCCTGCTCAGCCTCGCCTAGGGAGTCGGAGCATGCGCTTGCTGCCTCCAACGCCGATGCCCCCGATTCATCCTTGGCCGTGACGCCGACGAGTGCGTAGTAGGTGCCGGAAGCCTCGCCCCACGACGCACGCGTAGTCGTCTCAGTCCCACCAGTCGAGAGGGACATGATGAGACCTTCTTTGTCTTTTGCGTCCGCGTCCGGATGCAGTCGCCGTTCCGTAGAACGCAGGCGTCGCACCGATCCCTCGAACTCCACGTCGTCTACGTAGGCCGTGAATGACCAGCAGGCCGTGATCAATCGGTCCACAGCAGCGGTGTCGAGGTCGCCGTCTGAGAAATCTCCCTCTGCCAGGGCAAAGGTGTAGAAGGTGTCAGCTTCGGACGAGGTGGTGGGGACGGCCGTCTGCATCGCGCCGTGAGTGGCCCCCTGGGGAAGCTGATCGGGCTCCATGCTCTCCATCGCTGTGGCACATTTCGCCGGCTCGACTCGGTCGAAGTCCTCGCCGGATGACGTGTCGCGTGGCTCCTCCACGTCGAGGCTCTCGACAACGTACCCGTCGGGATAGGCAGTTTCGGGCGGGAGCATGGCGTCGAGCTGTTTACTGCTCTTCGGCTCGATGGTGGGGCCGCTGCAGGCTGTGGCCGCCAGTACCAGCGGGGCGAGTAGGGCTGACACTCCGACCTGGCGGACGAAGGGAGTCACTGGGGACCTTTCTAGCGATGTGTCGACCGAGTCTTCGGAGTTTGGCCCACGATCTGACGCGACAGGATCGCACGGGGTTCCGACACGTTCGTCCCAGCGTGTGCGTATCGGCGCTGTGCCGTCAGTCGGCGGGCGCGAACACCGCTGTTCCCGACGCTTGGATAGCCCCGTCGCCAGGCGAGGAGACCACAACCGCCCCGGGTGTTACGGCGACATCGGCGCCAGCGATGGAGATGCGCGAGTCTGCTGCATCCTCGTCGATAAAAGTTCCGGGGATGCCCAATGGCGTGCATGAACCGTCGGAGGCATCGAGGAACCCCACTGCGCTGGGGGACTTGTAGACGAACAACCCCTGGTGATTGGAGGAGTAGGGAGAGTTCCAGCAGATGCGGTCGCTGTCCCACAGGATCCTCCCATCACTTACGCGCACTGCCCGCTGATGGTAGGAGCTGGTATAAGGCCACATGAGTAACGTCCCGCCAGGGACTGGCACACGGTGGCCGCGTCCCTGCGAATGTTCGAAGCTCACCATCTCCCAGGGTGCGCCTCGGTCGTCATCTTCGATCCGTTTGTGCCACGCCGACTCGCCGTCCGGGCGGTAGCCGACGAGCAGGCTTGTCTCCGCGCTCCGATTGCGGTCAGCGCGGTACGTCGACTGGACCACGACTCTGCCGTCAGCGGCCGCGATGTTCGCGAGTTCCCGCACCGGGGCGTTGTCGAAGTCCTCACGCACATCGGTGTCGAAGAGCAGTTCGCCTGTCTTCAAGTCGTAGGCGGCCAGGGCTGCTCCCGCATAGGCGATCAGCTTGCCGTCCTGAACCGCGAAGTCGAAGTCGTAGCCGAGGCCTCCGTTGCTGCCTCTGTCGGTGTCGACGCCGCACAGTACGGTTTCGTCCAGGTCGATGACTTTCCGCCGCCGGCCCGTGTCGGCGTCGAGTAGAGCGATCTTGCGTTCCTGGACGCTGCCGTAGGACTGGGCGCCGGTGACCACCGGGGCGACGATCACTTCGGGGGGTGGCTGTGTCGATTCGGGGGTCGGTGGTGTCGGCCGCGAACCAGAGCAGTTCACCGGTGCGTGCGTCCAGCGCCTGCACCGCGTATCTGGTGCGGCCGGGTTCATGGGGTCCGCCATTGTGTCGCCGGACGATCACCCGCCCCTGGGAGACGGTGATCTGCCCCGGCCAGATGATCTCTTCCTCCGGGAGGGATGAGGTTGCCTCGTCAGTATCCGGGACGTGCCAGAGCGCCTTCCCGGCGTCCGCGTCGTAGGCGGCGAAACCCCGCGCGTCGTGGAACACGAGGGTGTGCTCGTCGCCCACGACCTCGCCGGGTTGTACCGGGAGGCCCCAGCGCCCTTCGTCCAGCACGTCCTTGCCGGTGAATTGGGAGGCGCCCTATGCCAGGGTGTCGTAACCCAGTTGGGTGGTGGGATCATCAGGGCCGATCTCGGGCTCGGCCACCCCACCGGGCCGCACCTTCGTTCCGTCGATCCAATGCCCGCTACCACCCGCGATTACGCCCGTCCTGGAGCACATCTCGGCGGCGTGGGCGGCGATCGCGCCCATCTCTTCCCAGCTCGGGGGGAGCGACCCAGCACACAGCACCATGACCACCATGCCGGCTGTCCCCGCCGCTGCCCACCGCTGCCGACCGGCCATATGCCCTGATCTCCTTTCCTGCGGTGGCACGGAACACCCCCGTCGGGGCGGTCACTGATTGTCCATGAGCCACGCGTATAGGGAGAAATCGGATGATGCGCGGCTCCGGCGCGACGCGGTGTCAGTGTGGTTGGGCAGTGCCTTCACCTGGACCTCGACCGGCGTGAACGCCCCCTCGAGGTCGACGCGGTGCTCCTGCTCCTGGACGCCGGCTTCGCCAGCGCGCAGAGGTAGCGGCCAGTGCCGCATAGGCCCAGTTCACCGATCCAGTCGTTTGGGGGATCGCGCGGCGAGGCGGCCCACAAGCATTGCTGAGACAGCGGCCATGAGGACACCGACGATATGTCCAGCGGAGTTGACGATCACGTCGGCGGTTTCGCTTACACGCCCAGCTGACATGAGCCACTGGCCGGTCTCAACGGCGACGGACAGCACGGGGCCAACGCATAGGCGCGCCCACCAGGAAGAGAAGGACGCGAACGCCACAATGCCGATCGGTATGAAGATCAAGAGATTGAGGATTTTCTCTGCGGCTACGAGTCCTTCGGTGGCGTCGTGGACTGAGACGTACTCTTTGGGTGGGTTCTGCTCACTGAGCTCGGCGCGTGTTTCTGTGTCCAGGTCACGGCCATGGGAGTCGAACCAGACTGCGCCGCCGCCGGCCAAGGGGTAGCGATAGTAGGCGGCGTCGCTCGGGTCCGCCTGATGTCGGGCCTCCTCTGCCTGCTCCCGCGACAGCTCCTGCGCCCCGTAGTAGACGTAGGTGTCGTCAATGTCCGGCAGAGGAACATAGGATCCTTCGAGCTCGTCGGATTGCTCTTCTTCGTAGGAAACGAACGGGTTCCAGTTGACGGCGCGATCACCTTCGCCGATCTTCGAGATATCAGAGATCGGGGGAACAAGGATCACGATGTAGACGGCACAGGAAACGCGCAGGAGTATCCGAGCTCGGCGCGCGAACCTCGCTGGAGATCGACGTCGCAGAAATGCCATCGTTCCTGCTGCCCCCGCCAGCGCCAGCACGGATACTGCCACTGTCCATGGCGAGGTGTAGAACAGGACGTGCCACATCAAGAGAACCTTTCGCCGCTGAAGGACTGACTGGGAGAGCTGTCAGCGCCAAACAGTGTGAGCCTGATCTTCGGCGGACACGGGGCAGTGGCAGGAACGGGAATAATGACTTCTGCGGTGGCCGCGGCTGCAGCCTTGATGAGAAGCTCCCTGATGTAGAATTTCCTTCTCATGAATCCTTCGCTTTTGATGCATTGCATGCGCTGGTCGTTTATTTCCGTATGTCTCGGGCCAGCGATGGTGGCAGTGATAAATCGGATCAGCGCATGAGCAAATCGTCCGCCAGTATGGCAGTGTAGAGGGTACGGTACCTCAGGCGTCGGCAGCATTGTGACGACGTCAGTTATCATGCCATGATCCCGGAGTGGGTAAGTCCACGGTGGCCGCTTCTGGACACCTTGTAGTGCTGATCGGGTGATTTTCGTGACGTGCTTCACGGAAGCTGGGTGGTTGAGGAATGGCTTTGCCTAAGCATGGTGCGGATTTGGGCTGGCGGGCCACGTAGATGTCTGATGCCGTGAGTATCGTTTCAGTGTTTCGAGTCGCCGCGGAAATCCCAATCAGGGAGGACAAGACTGGCAATGGAAGAATCGGGAGCTCTTATCTTTGCGGCGTTTGGGCTTGCAGCCGTAGCGGGACTGGCTCATTACATTAGACACGCGACGGCAAACGGCAGCCTGGGAAGGAACTCTGCGATCGGGCTGAGGACGCGTATCACGAAGTCCTCGGACGCGGCCTGGATGGAGGGTCACAGGGAGGCGGCTCCCTGGTTGACGGTCTGTGCTGTTACTGGCTACGTCATCAGCGTTCTGACGACTGGGGTTGCAGTTGTTGCCCTGTCAATGGGTTCCGTCGGTTCCGCTGTTGTGATCCTTCCTGCTTCCGGTTTCATGGCAGTCATTGTCATTCTTGTCATTGCAGCCATCGTAGCTGGCAAGGGCGGAAAAGATGCAGTGAACAACTGCCCAGAAAAGCGCTGATAAATCGAGAATTCGAAAATGTCATCGGTCTGGTCGCCGATGTCGGTCGTTATCCGATGAGAGATGCCGAAAAAGGGGCCGGAGGCTTTCTCGGTGGGAAACCGAAGTGAGGGGCTCGGTTTGCCGTTAGCGAATGCACCACAAGCGGGGGCGGATCAATGACCACAACACTTAGCCGCTGGCAGGGCGGAGGCTGTCAAGGTGCTGGCGTAACACAGCGAGCATTGTCTCGGGGCCCGTGATATCGGGGTGCAGCAGCGCGTTCAGAGTCAGGCCGTCCAGTAGTACAGCGAGCCGTTCGGCCTCGAGGGGAACGTCCAAATCGTCAGCGAAGAGCCCCGCGTCCTGACCAGCGGACAGAAGCTCAGGGAATCCCAGGCGCATGCTCTTCTGGAGATCGTGGATGTGCGGCTCGAGTTCTGGTCGGGAAGACGCGTGGACGCAGCACGCGAGCCAGGCCTCGGTGTCCTGGCGCCTCTCCGTATCAACCGGCAGGAACTGCGCCAAGGCGTTCTCTACGGCCATGCGCTTCTCATCAGCGGTTGCGGTGGGGTCGGCAAGGGAGTGTGCGGGGTCGTGCTGGTCGAGTCGGCACGTCAACTGCATATACGCGACTTCCCGGACGAAGATCAGCAGTTCCTTCGTGTCGGTGAAGTACAAACGAATAATCTCGCTAGGAAAGCTGGACTCGCGTGCCACGCGGGAGATCGTCGCCGCGTCTGGTCCGTCACGGGCAATAATGCGAAACGCTGCGTCGGCTACGATGTTGCGATGCGCGTCAGGTCCGATGAGACAGGCCATCCCTAAAGAATACAGAGCGGCGTATGCCTGCTGGGGTGCACAGCATTGGCGGGTGCGCTGCTGGAGGTGTGATCTGCCGCTGACCGGCGGTGTCGAGCATGGCGGCCGGTTTTTGTGTGTCGTAGTCGCGTGCAGTCGGGTCGGGGCACGTGGGCAGGAACTCGGCGGAGATGTCGGCGCCGAACAGGAAGGCGCGCTCCTCCTCGAACCGGTCGAGCGTGCGGCAACTGAAGAAGGCGAGGAGCTGGCGGGCTGTTCGCGGCCAGATCCGCTCCAGGGTGGCCCAGCCGTGGGCGCTGCGGGTGCTCAGGGCGAGGCTGAACTCGTCTACTAGGCAGCGCAGTAGCCGGAACCACACCCCGGCGTGCACGCTTCGGCTGGGCTGGGTGACCCGGCCGGTGGTGAGTCCTTCGCAGGTGTATGGGTGTTGAACCGTCCGCTCGCGCATTCGACGCTCTGGTCAGGAAGCTCCGGAGGCGAGTTCCATGGCGGCGCCCCACTGGCCGTAGGCGGCTGATCGAAGACCCGCTTGTCTGGGACGAGAAGCAGAGCGAGAACGAGGCCGAGCGCTGCCACGTTCGCAACGTCGCCGAACACCGGGCCCACGAGCAACCCGACACCCAAATCGCCGACACCGCCCGACTCAAGGCCCGGAGACCGGCCGCTTGAGTCGGGCCGAGGCTCAATTGTCGCAGCCCTCAGTGACGACGAATTTCGTCCCCCCGAGTGCTGCTCCGACAGGCGTCTCAGCCCACTTGGCGAGTAGGTTCGGCTCCCGTTCGAGCTGATTCAGCAGATTGGCGATCTCATCAGCGCCCGGCGATGTGGGCAGCACGCAGCGAAGTACTATGTGACCTGTCGCGCTGCCGTCTTCCTCGTCGGGATCATCGGGTTCCCAGCGCCCGATCCCGATGTCCCAAGAACCGGAATCGTCGTCGCCGGGCTGCGGCGCCTGGATTGACATGTAATAACCGTCTGAATCGTACGGCTCAGCGAAGATCTCAAGGTGAGCGTGTTCCAGGAAAGCCAGCCCGCCGGAGCACCGAGAGAAGGCGGTGGCCAATACCCGTAGGTCCTCGATGGATTTCTCACGCTCCTCGGCGGTGATCCCCTCTTCGAGACGATCCAACTGCTCACGAATGTCACGGCTCAGCGTGTCCATTCCGCCGTCATACGTCACGAATGGATGGCCGAAGTCCCAGTGACGTCGCCCCTCTGTCTCGGGCATGGGAATTCCCTCTGAGTACTCGGCGAGTGCCTCGGACAACTCTCGCGCCTCCGCTTCCAGTTCCGCGTCGATCGCGATCCGGACCGGCTCAGGAACCGTCGCCAGGGCGTCGTCCAAATCAGCCAGCGCTTGGTGGAGCTGCAGACAGGCGTACTCGTACCACAAACTGTGTGTACCGGTCAGAAGATCGGCGCGCGAAGCTCGGTCTGTCAGCGCCGCAAGGTGCTTGCTCGGATAGCTAGCCACGCGGCGATCACGGAGATCATGGACGCTCAGGGGGACGGTGACGAGGGCGGAGATTCGGTTGAGCACGTCGATGATCGGTACTGCGAGAGCGGGGTCACCGAGGCTCGTCACAGTTGACGACACGACCCCGTCCGAGCCCTCGTACGTTGCCAGGATCTGCGTTTTCCCACGGTTCGCGTGCTGAGAGTAAATGGTCATGAAGACGCCTTTCGACTACCGGGCCGATGACGGCTCGATGGTCAGGGAAGAATGTGGAGAGAGGCGGTGGCGAGGGCGCGTTCCGACGCTCCATGCCTCGAAGGGATCGGCGGTGGCCCAGGTTCTGTCCCGAGCTCCTTGCCTACGTGAACCATAGGTGTACGCATGGCGCGCCACAACCCCATTACGGAACTCTCTGGAAGAAGGCGGCTGCTGACAAGGCGCCGCTGCCGGCGTCACCGACTCCAGGCGCGTCTCAGTCACGACCAGCCGTCTCACTGTCGGCGAGTGGCTACACGTGTGCCCCGCAGGCAGGAAAGGGCGGCCGAGCGCTGGCGCGACAGAGACCGCATTCGGATCCGGCTCCTGCGCTTACAGCCGCTTACGTGATGGAGAGTGTTACCTCCAAGGCCTGGGCTGATCCTTTCCGACAGAAATTCAGTTGACCTGTCATGGGAACATCGCACAATGAGTGCGTTCATGACACCGGAGCAGCTCGCCCACCGAACCTCACGCGCCGTGGACGCGGCTGTGCAGGGAGGGCGTGACTTCGGACTCACCGTGACGGAGCCCAGGGTGCTCCACGACCTGTTCTCCGTCGTCGTCCACCTTGCTCCCTCGCCCGTCGTGGCCCGGGTTCTCACCGTGGTGCCGCAGCATGCCGACCTCGACAGCCTGGCCGGTCGGCAGCGGGTGGAACTGGACATGGTGCGGTGGCTCGCGGACCGCGGGACCCCCGTTGTTCCTCCCAGCCTCCTCATTCCAGCGGAGCCCGTCCGGGTCGACGGGTTCTCGATGACGTTCTGGCAGTTGGTCGAGGAGGTCAAGGACCGAGAGCCCGACTACGTGGCGAACGCCGGCCTCGTTCCCGGCCTGCACGCCGCCATGCGCGACTATCCGGGGGAGCTGGGATTCCTGTCGGCGGCCGAACCGCGGTTCATCGACGACGGCATCGCCATGCTCGAACAGCGCCCCGACCTCATCGATCCGGCCGACCTGGAGCGTATGCGCCGCGAATGGCGGGTCCTGGAGCCCATCGTGCGCTCCCGCACGATGTTCGAATGGAAGTTCCCGGGGATCGACGTCCAGCCTGTTCACGGCGACTCCCCGGTCGCGAACATCTTCCACGGGGTGGGCGGGGATCTGTACGCCGACTTCGAGATGGTGACGCTGGGGCCCGTCGAGTGGGACATGGCCCTCCTCGGACCCGACTGCGAAGCCGCCTACAACTGCGCAGCTCAGCGCAGGGGCATGAGGCCGTTGAACGAGGACGTCCTCAGCTTCGTGAATGCCGTGGGGATGCTGGTGGCCTTCGCCAGCCTCGCGCTCACGCCGCAACTGCCCTTGCTCGTGGATGCCATGCGGCAGCTCCCCGAGCAGTGGCGGTCGATGCCGTTCGCCGGAAGCCTGGCGGCCTGACGGGCACGGAGGGCGGATCCGCCGCGGGTGCGGCGCGGGCACCGGATTCTCGGCTTCTCAGGTGGGGACCGTCAGGGGCAGGGTCCAAAGACTCTTGCGCATTACTGACCGATTGGTCAGACTAATGATCGCATGGTCAGTTGCCCGCTGGAGACGGGGATGATGCGTAATGAACGGGAATGCGCCGACCGGGGGCACAGGCGGGGGATCAGCGGCGTCGCGTCCGAGTCGTCCCCGATGGGGGATTCGATGGACGGTGATCGGGCTGGTGGCCGCCGCCCTCGGGGGCTGGTTGACGGTGCGGGACACCTCGCCCGTCGGGCACTTCACCTCCGCCCAGGGCCACGACGAGTTCTTCGCGGCGTACCAGCGGGCGATGGAGGACCTTCCGGAGCCGGATGCCACGCTCGACGTGCGAACGGACTACGGAGTGGTCCGGATGTACCGGTTCGACGGTGCCGCTCCCGAACAGGCTCCGCTGGTATTCCTGCCGGGCCGGGCCTCGGCGTCGCCGGTGCTGGCGGACAACCTTCCGTCTCTGCGGAAGATCCGTACCGTGTACACGGTCGACCTGCTCGGCGAGCCCGGGGCCAGTATTCAGACCCGCCCGATCCGCGACGACGAGGACCAGGCCCGGTGGCTCCACCAGGCGCTGTCGCAACTGCCCGAGCCCAGGGTGCATCTGCTTGGACTGTCGATCGGCGGTTGGACCGCCATGAATCTCGCCATCCGGCAACCGGACACCCTCGCGAGTGTCACCCTGCTCGATCCGGCGATGACCTTCGCGGACATGCCTTGGGAGACGGTGGCGCGGTCCATCCCGGCCTCGGTCCCCTGGTTCCCGAAGAGCTGGCGGGACGGGTTCAACAGCTGGACCGCAGGGGGTGCCCCGGTGGAGGACGTCCCGGTCGCGGACATGATCGAGTCGGGCATGAAGAACTACGCCCTCGAACTGCTGGTGCCCAGCCGGTTCTCGGCCGAGCAGCTGCGGACCGTCGGCCTGCCGGTGCTGGCGATCATCGCTGGTGAGTCCGTCATGCACAACTCGCCCGACGCCGCACGGCAGGCCGAGGACACGCTCTCCCGGGGCACCGTGCTGACCTATCACGACGCGTCGCACGCGATCAATGGCGAATACCCTGACGAGATTGCCGCCGACGTCGCTGCGTTCCTGAGCGAGCTGGACGAGGGCTCCGCCGACTGAATCCGAGCAGGCACGCGCCCCGGTCTGGCGCCGGCGGAGCAGCCGTTTCCGCCCACGGCTTCGGGCAGGATAGTGACGACACCTCCTGGACCACCGGACTCGGCCCTCGGCCGTGGGTCTACGCCCCCGGCGGCGGCCGTCACGGCAACCGCCACCCCTCTCAGCCACCAACAGGAGGTCGAAGAAGAGTGCCCGCCAGGTCACATGGCGTCCGCGATGCGGCGAACCGACAGCCGACATTCACCGAGCAGGCCCGGCGAGCGCAGCTGATCGCCGTCACGATCGACCTCGTCGCCGCTCATGGCTACGCCGGGTGCTCCCTGCAGCGCATCGCGGACGCCGCCGGCATCACCAAGGGTGCGGTGATCTACCACTTCGCGACGAAGAACGCGGTCATTCGTGCCGCTTACGACGCGGTCATCGGCGCGCTCACCGAGAGGGTCACAGCCGCACTGGAGGCGGCGTCAGGCCCCGCGAGTGCCGTGGACGCTTACGTCGATTCGATGATCAGCCACATGGCCGAGAACCCGACGCATGTACGCATGATCGTCGAGGCGCTCAGCCCCGCGAACGCCACGGGCATCGAGGACCATCCCGGATCGGCCGCACGGTGGCAACCGCTCGCGGACCTCATCACAGCGGCGGTGGAGGCCAGGGAGTACCGCTCGGATGTGGACGCGAAGATTTTGGCGATCATGCTCACCGGTGTGATCGACGCTGTGGTGGCGCAGGCCCGCACCGACCCCGAGTACGACCTCGCCGGGAGTACGGGGGCCGTCCTCGACATGCTGCATCGCACGGCCCTGCGAACAGGCGGGTGCTGAGGACCAGAGCGGGGAGGGCGTGAGTGCCCGGCGAGCATGGGAGTGCCGGGACAGCGATCAAGCCACGCCTTGGGCCGGGACGAGGTCGCAGACGGTCTCCGCACAGCCCCACGACAGGGTGACTCCGGCACCTCCATGGCCGTAGCAGGCGATGACAGGCAGCGGATGGCCCTCGACACGTTCCAGGCGGACGGTGTCCCGGGCCGGGCGCAGACCGGCGGCTCGGGAGAGGACCGGAAGCCCCTTCAACGCGGGGATCAGGCTGGTTGCGCGTTCCAGGATGGCCCGCTCGGTCTCGGGGTCGGGCTCGGTGTCGTAGGAGCCGACCTCGGCGACGCCGCCGCAGACGATGTCGTCGCGGCGCGGAACGACGTAGGTGACGCCCGCGGGATTGTCGTCGTCGGTGATCCACTCGGTGAGTCCGGGGTTGGCGAGCCGGACGATCTGCCCGCGGATGGGGTAGAGCGTGTGGTCGTCCAGGAGTGCGCCGGAGCGCATCCCCGCCGCGACGACGACCAGGTCGGCCTCTCCGTCGAGGTCCCCGACGGAGGAGATCGTGCGGCGTGCGAAGCGCACTCCCAGTTCCGTGCAGCGGCGGTGCAGCCAGGAGAGGTAATACGGCATGGCGATCACGGGTACGGTCGCCCGCACACCGGCCACCGCGCCGGGCGGCAGCTTTGCGGCCTCCGCTTCGCGGTGACCGACCACGGCTGCGGTCCAGGAACGGTCGGCGTGCTCATCACGCTCGACGACAGTGCCTGCCCTCAGGTCGATTCCCGTGGCGGGGTCGGCGGCCAGGTGTTCGAAGCGCTCCTTGGACCGCTGCAGCCACGACGCGAGCAGGGGCGAGGCTCCGCTGCGGTAAGGGAACCAGATCGCGGCCGCGACGCCGGACACGCTGTCGGCGGCGGGGCGGTCGGCGACCACGGTGACGGTGTGGCCGTGCAGGCGAAGGTCGTGGGCGATGCTCAACCCCATGACACCCGCTCCGATGACGGCGATCCGCCGGTGCCCAGGCGCGTTCTCGCGGTCGTCGTGGCGGGCCGGAGAGTGGATGGCCATGGTGCCTCATCATGGTTCACCGCCATCCGACGGCACAACACCGGTGCGGTCTCGCCTGGTCATCAGGGCTTGCCCCGGAGTCCTGGGCACGTCGTGCCATACGGCCGTGACCAGCGTCAGCCATCGCCGGAGCACCGCCAGCCGGGCGTCACATACCCGCGGGCCAGCGGTTGTTGTCCAGACGCAGGGGACCTCCTCCCATCAGCGGACACCGTCTTCCCTGGCGCAGGACTGGACACACAGCAAATCGCGAACCATACGGGCGTGAAGCACGACCGCTACCAGGCGGAGCTCAACGGTTGGAGAGGACCCGCCGCGCTCCTCATCAGTCCCGATGGAGGAACTCGCGGAGGCGAGCGGCGAACGTGTCGGGCTGCTCGGTGAAACCCACGTGACCACCGGGAAAGAAGACGGGTGCCGAGCCGAGCGCTGCCGCGAGTGCCCGGGAGGTGCGGTCACACAGCTGACCGGTTGAGTCCTCACCGATGCCGACGACGATGCGGGTCGCGGCGTCACGCAAAAGGTCGAGGTCGGGGTTGGCGCATCGTGTGCAGGAAGAACCGCCGGTCCTCGGCGGCCTCCTTCTCGGTGCGCTGCCCGAACATCTGTTGGAAGACCTCCTCTGGCATAGGGAGGCCGGCGATGTCCATGAACGTGCGCCACGCCCCCAACGCATCGCCGGAGACATAGGTGTCGATCATGTCCTCGGATGCCGCGATGAGCTCGTCGTGGTCGTCGAGCATGTTGTAGAGCGGGGGCTCGTGGGCGATCACGGTGTGCGCCTGGTCGGGATGGGTTTGGGCGAGTGCGAGCGTTCCTTCCCGTAGAGGATGGGGAGGCGCTTCCCCTTCAAACTCCATACCTGGAGAACGCCGACCGGCGCAGCATGATTCGGTCAAAGCGCCACGGGCATTGAGATCCGACCAACCTGGCTCTGGGTGGTTACCGGGCAAGGATGCCGCTTTGGTGTGGCTCCACCCTCTCGTCGGCACCTGTTGTGTCCGGATCGCCATGCCCAGGATCAGCCACGAGGGCGACGTGATCGGATGCGGGGTCACCTCGGCATCCTGCCAAAACCGTATTGGCGCGAGGCGTCGGCTGCGCGGAAAAACCTCCACGCCCAGTACCGGGTGTCCACGCGTTCGGCCGGGGTGAGTTCCGCGAGGAACAGCGGGCCACCGGCAAGCCGCCGGACATGGGGAAGGCGTGGGACCGGACGGGGGTACCGCCGCGCGGGTGCGGTAATTCTGTGAATGACCGCTACGCCCCGTGCGTCCCTCGGTAGCGTTCCGAATATGCCTACCCCTGACCCCCAAGACATGTCTGCGGTCACCGGCGAGGGGGAAGACGAGCTCCTTTCCCGTGTCATGCGCCTTTCGCTTGGTCGCGGCGTCGAGTACGTCCTCCGGAATTACCCCGACGACACGGTCGAGTTCCTTCTGGAGACCGCGAGAGACCTGATCAGCAAGGGCCAGTGCGAACGGGCGATGGCCGTGTACGAGGCGGTCATCGCGGCGCCGCCGTCGGAAGCGGACGCCCAGGACGCCATGGTCGAGAGAATCGACCTGCTCCTTGAGCAGGGCGACACCGCTGCGGCGGACGAGGCTATCGGCGAGCTGTCGAAACGCGGGCCGATGGAGATGCCCGCCGTCCTCCTCGCCGAGAGCCTTGAGGCGCGGGAGCGACTGGAAGATGCTCTCACCTGGTTCAACAGTGCCTGCCGTCGTGGTCTCAGGCAGGTTCCCGAGGATGCGGTGCGGAATCTCCTCGATCTGGGGGCCCTGCGGGGGCGCGCCCGGGTGCGATCAGCGCTCGGCTTGGCAGAGGACGAGTTCGATGTGGCGGTGTGGACACAATACGGCGAGAGTCGAATGGGTGGACGGGAGCGTCTCGTCGAGTCGGCCGCTGGGCAGGAAGCGTTGCCCCAGGGCACGATCAGCGCGTGCTTCACCCGGTCCTCGTTCGACCGTGCTCGGCGGGAGGGCCTGCTGTACGGGGAGGAAGCGGAGCGGGCTGGTGATGACCCTGACGCCTACTACCTGGCGGCCGAGCGGGCGGTTCGGCGGTTGGCGGAGGAGCACCCGGACGTCAAGGTGTACTTCGCCGTGCACAGCGTCGAGGACCTTGTCGCCTACGCGGCGGAGAACGGGCGTGACCACGCCGCTCCGGAGACGCGGAACGCGTTCGTCGAAACGCTACGTGAGGACGATCCGCGCATCATCGCTTGGCCCCCGAGGCGCAATGAGGCGTGCTGGTGCGGGGCCGGCCGAAAGTACAAGAAGTGCTGTGGTTCCCCGTCGAAGCGCTGAGCGACGTCGGCCCGACCTCGCATAGGCTGCCGCCCCGCCTACAACTCGACGCGTTCGCCGAGGCGGAGCCGCCGGATCTCGTCCCCAGCCCGCTCGGCTTCCACGGCCAGGACGTCGTCCAGGAACCCGACGTTGTCGACCGGAGGCACATCCGGATGGCTGCAGTGGTGCTTCTCGCCCACCACGGACACCTCGAAGCTTCGTGATTCCCATGGTCGCCAGCCTGCCAATCGGCCAGGGAAGCGACATCAACGTTCGCGACGGGCCGAAGCCGACGAAACGGGAAGGTTCGTGATCTCCGGCTGGAGTGCCGCACCACACGCGTAGATCGTGATCTGGTCAGCTGGGTCTGGGCGTAACCGACCGAGTCGGCGGTCGGATCCGCGTTCTCCTGGTCGAGGCAGGCATTGAACTCGGCGAGCGGGGCACCCATGACCGCCGCGAACCCGTGGAGGGGCTCGTCTAGCGACATCGACGCGGCTGCATCCCGGTCGACCTTCGCCCGTTCCCGGCGCAGCCTATAACGGCGTTCGACGGCGCCGTGCACCCGCTGCGGCGATGAGGCCGCACCGCGTCAGTACCCCCTCCTACTGGAAGAGGCGAGTAGCGCCGCTCGTACGAGTCGTGGCTCGCGACGGCAGGTTCTCCACGCTCCACGCCCGAGCGCAGCCCGGCCGAGGTAAGTGGGATGGAACCCCCGACGGCAGCCGAAGCGGTCCCAGCTCTCGCTCGTGGTGACTCTGTCGGTTCTCGTCGCGTACTTGCGCACAGGCAGGTGCGCGGATGCCGACCATGAAATCGGTGACCCCCAGGTCCACCTCAGCGACATCCTGCACTGTCGGCGCCGATGCCTTTCCCATCCCTTCGTCGAATGCCTGCAGTCGCCGGACAGCAGGCCCTCGGCCGACATCCGGCCCAGGCCGGTAGCGTGAACGGTCTCGGTGTGTAGGGCTCTGCGGCCCGGGGGTGATTCCGGTGGCATCGGCGGTCAGCCGCGATCCGGGGGAGGGCTGGGCGGTCTTCATATGAGAGGTGCTTTTGATTCACGCGGAAACTACTACCTCAATGACCTCAGCGAACATCATCGCCCCAATACAAGGAGCGGTTTGGGTATGTCGGGGGGCGTTAGCGGCCACGCTCTCTGTGTGAGGCCGAGGTGAGTGACGCGGCACCGTCCACGAAGCCTCACTCGTTCGGTCAGGCCAGTGCCTCAGCCATTCCCGGCGCCCCTGTTACCGCTCGCCCCGCAGACGGTCGAAAACCGAGCCCAGAGAGGATGGGGAAGGACCTGTGAACGCAGAAGCCGACCACCGCACCCTGCACAACCGCGTGCTCGCGGAGCTGGGGCCGGCGATCTCGGCCGGTGAGTACGCTCCCGGCCACGTGTTCACGCTCGAGCGCCTTGTGCAGCACTACGGCGTCTCCCGAACCGTGGCCCGGGAGGCCGTGCGGGTACTGGAGTCGATGCGGCTGGTGGTGAGTCGGCCGCGCACCGGCATCCGGGTGCGTCCGCCTGAGGAGTGGAGTGTCTACGACCCTCAGCTCATCCGCTGGCGCCTGGCGGGCCCCGGACGGATGGCCCAACTGCGTTCGCTGACCGAGCTGCGCGCGGCGATCGAACCTCCGGCCGCTGCTGCTGCCGCCCGGAACGCCTCGCCCGCGGAACGCACGGAGCTGGTCGAGCTGAACGCCCGCATGGTCGAGACCGGAGAGAAGGGGAACCTGGAGGAGTTCCTTCGGCTCGACATCGAGTTCCACCGCCGCATCCTCACGCTGTCGGGCAACGAGATGTTCGCGGGGCTGTGCGGAGTCGTCGCCGAGGTGCTCACCGGTCGCACCGAGTACCACCTGATTCCGAACCCTCCCCGGCCCGAGGCGCTCCGCCTCCACACGCACGTCGCCTCCGCGGTCCACGGCGGTCTCCCCGACGTTGCGGAGGCCGCCATGAAAGCGATCGTCAGCGAGATCATCGCGGCACTGGAGCAGGTCGAGGACGGTGCGGCCTGGCAGGGCCTGGCAGCAGGCCAGAACGTGGTCGGGGATTCCTACATCACATGAGGAACGCTCGACCACGGAAGGTAGGGACCCCGTGTATTCCGGGCGTATGTCGGTAGGGCCGGACGAGCGTGGCCGCGATTCGGCCTGCGCCTCTGATCGGCCGGCTGCCGTCAGGCTCGGGCCTCGGTGAAGGGGCGGACGTCGATGACGGCCATGCCCGCGGCGTGGGCCGCGGCGATACCTTCGTCGCTGTCCTCGTAGACCGTGCAGCGTGAGGGCGCGGCTCCCAGGTCCTGGGCCGCGCGAAGGAAGATGTCCGGGGCGGGCTTGCCTCGCTGCACATCATCACGGGTCACCAGGGTGTCGAAGTGGTCGTGGAACGGTTGGTGCCGCAGCGTCTCTTCGATGATGTGACGGGCCCCGCCCGACGCCACCGCCATCGGCAGTCGACGGTGCATCGCATCGACGACCTTGAGGACCTCCGCGTGCGGTCGCACGTTGTGGGCCTCCTTGAGGAACAGTTCGTCGCGCTCCGAGACGATCTGCTCCACAGAGCGGGACAACCGCAGGCCGCGCTCTTCGACCAGGGTGCGGATCATCTCCGCGGAGGAGAGCCCGGTGCGGGCATCGAACCACTCCTGCTCTAGGACCACGCCCTCGGTGGCCAAGGCGCCGGACATGGCGCGGTAGTTGGTGTACTGGCTGTCGACCAGGGTGCCGTCCCAGTCGAAGAGCAGGCAGTCCGCGTTGTGAGGTACGAGTTCGGGGTGCATGCGAGAGTACGCTTTCCTGTTTCGTCGGAGGCCGGGACGGTCTCGGGGGTCAGCTGGACGGGTTGGTGGAGGGCGCCTGGTCGATGGCGGAGGCGGGCTCCCGTGCGGAGACGAGCGAGCGTCCTCGTGTCTCTGGCATCCATCGGCCCAATGCCAGGGCCGCGGCTCCGGTGATCGCCGCGTAGACGACGAACGCTCCGGCGAGCGACAAGCCCTGGACGAGGGGCAGGAACGTCGTCGCCACCAGGAAGTCCGCTGCCCAGTGTGCAGCTGTGGCCAGACTCATCAGGACACCGCGTGTCCGCGAGGGGTAGATCTCGGCGATGTAGACCCAGAACACCGCGGCTGGCCCGACAGCCCCGGCCGTGATGAACACGCACAGCAGCAGCGCGGTCGCTGCCCCCACCGCCCCGAGGAACTGGGCGACGGCGATCGCCACGGCAGCGGCCGCCATGACCAGCAGTCCGCCGATCATGAGTGGGCGCCGCCCCCACCGGTCAAGGAACAGCACGGTCACCACCGTGGCCAGGACGTTGCACACCCCCACCAGGATCGATCCGACGATGCCTCCGGCGGAGGTGAGTCCACTGGACACGAGGATCGTGGGCGCGTAGTAGATCGCCGTGTTCAGGCCCGTCAGGTGGACGAGTACCGCGATGGCGAGGCCCAGGGCCACCCATCGGGGGCCCGCCTGGGCGCAGGCCTTGCGCAGTTCGAGCCCGCGCACCGGGCCCGTCAGGCTGGGCTCGGGTCCCGCATCGATACCGAGCCGGAGCGCCGCCCGCTTCGCCCGGGTGCCGAGCCCCTGGCTGCGCAGCCAGTCCGGCGACTCCGGGACCAGAAAGCCCCCGACCAGTACCACCAGGGCCGGGACAATGCCGACGGCGAGCATCCAGCGCCAGGCACCGGTGGGCTCCAGAAGGTAGGCCACCACATAGGACAGCAGCAACCCGCCGGTGAGCATGAGCTGGTTGAGGGTCACCAGTGCGCCGCGGCGGGCGGGCGGCGAGATCTCCGAGATGTACAACGGCACGGCGAGCGACGTGGCCCCCAAAGCAAGGCCGACCAGGAAGCGTCCGCTCAGGAGCACCAGCGGGCCGGAAGCGGCGGCGGAGGCGGCGGTGCCCACCGTGTACACCGCCGCCGCGACGAGGATCACCGGGCGGCGGCCGAACCGGTCGGCCAGCCACCCGCTGCTGGGAGCGGTCAGTGTCGCCCCCAGCAGGGCGGCCGACACCGCCGCTCCCTGTTCCCAGGACGACAGTTCGAACGCCGTGGTGATGAAGGGCAGCACCCCAGCGATCACGCCCGTTCCGTAGCCGAACAGCAGGCCACCCAGGGACGCGAGGAACACCGTCAGAGCGCGCACCACCACCGGTGACCGCATCGCGGTCACGGAACCACCGTCGCGTCACCCGTGGTGGCGATATTGGCCCCATCGGCGGCCGCGGAGGCCACGAGAGACGCGCCCACGCGGGCGGTGTTCCGGGAGTCGGCGAGCGACATGGGGGCGAGGACGTTGTCGCGTACGGCCTCGGCGAAGGCGGCGACCTGGAGCTGGTAGTGGTTCGCTGAGGGAATGGTCTCCTCGCGGATCCCGTCATGGGTGAGCACGGTGATCACACCGTCCTCGCCCTCCATGGCCCAGGCGTTGCGCACGGTGATGCTGCCGCGAGTTCCCTGGAGCTCGTAGTAGGAACGGGGCCCGTAGTCGATGCTGTAGTCGACCACCGCACTGCGCCCCTGGCCGAAGTCCATCGTGGCGACCGCGCTGGTCTCCACGTCGATCCCCGGGCGGCGGCTGAATCGGGCACTGACGGTCTGGGGCACGTGCCCGAAGAACAGAAGCGGGACGTCCACCGCGTAACAGCCCACGTCCCAGGTGGCGCCCCCGCCCAGCGACGGTTCCAACCGGATGTTGCCGCTTCCCGACTCGATGCCGAACGCGAACGAAGCCCTGACGACCCGTAGCTCACCGATCTCACCGGATGCGAGGAGCTCGGCGGTGCGCCGCTGCTGCGGGTGGAACCGGTACATGAAGGCTTCCATGACAGTGCGCGAGGCCGCCTCGGCCGCCTTCTCGATGCGTACACAGTCGTTTTCGGTCATCGCCATGGGCTTTTCGACCAGGACGTGTTTGCCGGCAGCCAGTGCCCGCAGGGTCCAGTCGACGTGGTCGGAGTTGGGGAGTGGGATGTAGACGGCGTCGAGCGCGTCATCCGCGAGGAGCGTCCCGTAGTCGGGGTGCACGGTGGCGCCGAAGGACCGGCCGACCTCCGCTGCGGCGGCCGCCCGCTCGGGGCGGCTCGCTACGGCGGAAAGCTCGCAGCCGGGGGTGCGGGCGATGCCGGGCATCACGTGCGTGCTGATGTAGGAGGTGGCGCCCAGTACGCCCCAGCGCAGGGTCGTGCTGTCCGCTGCGAATCTCGTCATGCGTTCTCCTCCTGGATGAACTCCGCTGCGCGCTCGGCGATCGCGACCACAGCACAATGGATGTTTCCGGTGATCATGTTCGGAATGACGGATGCGTCGGCCACCCGCAGACCACGCACGCCCTTCACCCGGAGCCTGGGATCCACGACGGCTTCGTTGTCCCCGTCGCCGCCGAACCGACAGGTACCGGCCGGGTGGAACTGGGTTTGCGCGTTGGCCCGGACGAACTCCTCGAGTTCCCGGCGCGTGGGTGCCTCGCCCAGGGGAGCGCTGCTGGCCAGGTCCGCGAGGGGGTCGGTGGCGGCGATGTCGCGGGCGATCCGCGTCCCTTCCACCAGTACGTCGAGATCCGCGGGGTCGGACAGGTAGGCGGGGTCGATCAACGGGTGCGTGCCCGCATCGGCGGAGGCGAGGGTGAGCCTGCCTCGGCTGAGCGGACGGGTGACGCCCGGCCCGATGGTGAAGCCATGGCCGAACCTGCCCGCGTTGTTGAGGTCCTTCATCGGAGCGAAGGACAATTGCACGTCCGGCGCTGGTGATTCGCGGCTGAGAGTGAGGAATCCGCCCGCCTCGCCAAGGTTGGACGAGTCGGCGACGGGGTGCGCATGGGCGGTGTCGTAGGCCAGCGACACTTGCACGTGGTCGTGCAGGTTGCCGCCGACCCCGGGCAGGTCCACCGCGACCGGAATGTCCAGCGCGGAGAGGTGGTCAGCGGGTCCGATGCCACTGAGCATGAGCAGTTGCGGGCTCGCCACCGTACCCGCGCACACGACGACCTCGCCGGTGCAGCGCACGGATGCCACCGTCGTGCCGCGCCGTACCCGGACCCCCGTGGTGCGCCCGTCGGCCAGGAGGATGCCGAGGACGTGCGTGTTCTCCCACAGGGTGAGGTTCGGACGGTCGAGGGCCGGGCGCAGGTAGGTGCGGGCGGTGTTGCCCCGGCGGGCGGGAGCGTCGGGGGAGGCGGCGGTGCGTGTGGTGCGGTAGAGGCCGACGCCCTCCTGCTGGCCGGCGTTGAAGTCCGGATTACCCGGCAGGCCGTATTTCTGCGCGGCCTCGATGAATGCTGTCGCGAAGGGGTGCGGGTCGGTGTTCTCGGCCACGGGGAGGCGACCGTACTCTTCCGCGTCGGCGGGGCCCTCCAACCGCTCCAGGTACGGAAGCATGTGCCGTGCGTTCCAGGTGTCGCCGCCCCACCGCTCCCACGCGTCGAAGTCCGATGCCGCGCCGCGGATATGCACCATGGCGTTGATGGCCCCAGACCCGCCCACAGCACGGCCGCGAGGCCAGGCGAGCTCCCTGCCGCCGAGCGCGGCCTGCGGCACCGTCCGGTACCCCCAGTCCAGCTCGCTGCCGAGGAGTAACGGCCAGGAGGCCGGGCGGGCGATCCGCGGATCGTCATCACGCGGTCCGGCTTCCAGCAGCAGGACCTTGCGATCGGGGTTCTGACTCAACCGTGCGGCGAGAGCGCTTCCGGCGGCACCCGCGCCGACCACGACAAAGTCATACGTTTCAGAGCTGACCATGGGGAATTCCTTCGTTCCACGGAGCTGGCGATGGGCGTCAGGTGGCGAGGAACCCGCCGTCGACTCCGATGACTTGCCCGTTGACGTACGACGAGGACGGGGAGAACAGCCACAGAGCCACGTCGGCGACCTGACGGGGAGTACCGATCGCACCGGAGGGGATCAGCCGCCGCCACGTGGTCGCCCCGCCCACCGCCGCTTCCGAGGCGGCCAGCATGTCGGACTCGATCGGACCCGGGGCCACCGCGTTGACGCGTATCCCTTCCTGGGCGTGCTCCAGGGCCGCCATGCGGGTCAGGGCGACCGCCGCGTGTTTGGAGGCCACGTAGGCGCCGATTCCGGGGAAGACCGTGCGTAGCCCGTGCACCGAGGTGTTGTTGACGACGCTGCCGCTCCCTTGGGCTGACATCAGTCGCAGTTCTTCTCTCAGACAGAGCCACAGTCCCCGCGTGTTGACCGCGAAGGTATGGTCGAAGTCCTCCGGTTCCAGTTCGGCGAGCCGCCCGTCTCCCGGGATTCCTGCGTTGTTGAAGGCGCAGTCCACGCGACCGAACACGTCGACGGAACGGGTGAACAGCTCGCGTACCTGGTGGGGACTGGTGACGTCGCACTGCGCGAATAGCGCTTCGCCTCCCTGAGCGCGGATCTCCTGCACGACCTCGGTTCCGCGTTCCTCATTCCGCGCCGCGATGACGACGCGCATTCCCGCTTCGGAGAACGCGACGGCGGACGCGCGGCCGATGCCCGCGCTGCCGCCGGTGACGACCACGACCTGCCCCCGGTGGGGGTGTGGGGCATCGGCTTCGCGGCTCATCAGCTGGCCCCGACAGACTGCGCGTGGTCGTCGGCGTGCGATGCCAGCAGGCGTCCCATCCCGTCGCACGCCTGGGCGATCTCGCCCTCGGTGACATCGTTGAGGAAGCACACCGCACCGATCCCGGTGAGGATCGGCAGGTTCTGCTGACCGTTCCGGTGACGGATCGTGTCCGCCAAGGCTTCGGATACGAGCGCCACATCACTGAAGAGCGGATGCGAAGGCTCCAGCCCGAGCCGCCGCGCCACGGCGATGATGCGGTCGAGGTCAGCGCCACTGATCAAGCCGCGGTGAGCGGCAATGATGGCGGAGAACACACAGTCCATGGCCACCGCTTCGCCGTGCAGGAGTTCCGGGGACGCCCGCATTTCCACAAGCGGTGAGAACGAATGCCCGTAGTCAACGGAGCGCTGGAGGTTCTTCTCCCACAGGTTCGGTTCGAGTTCCTCGGCCATTCCTGCGATGGACCGGCCGATCACCTCGTCGGCGATCGTTCCCGTCAACCCGTCGTATCCGGGCGTTGGATCCTGGAAGCGGTGCTGAATGAGTTCCGCGCCGTGCTCCTCCAGCAGCTCGAACAGACGCTGATCCTTGATCAGCGCCATCTTGAAGATCTCGCCCATTCCATTGCGGAGCTGCCGGTCGGGAACGGTAGCGAGAAATTCACGGTCGATCAGGGTGCGTGGAGGTGGAGTGTAGGAGCCGAGGCGGTTGCGGTAGCCGCCATAATTGACGCCGGACTTGGCCGCCACACTGACGTCCACTTGGGAGAGCAGGGTTGTCGGTACGCGTATGAACGGAATCCCGCGCCGGTAGAGACTCGCGGCGACCCCCACGACATCGGCCACGACTCCGCCGCCGATAACGATGGGCGGATTGCTCAGACGGTTCGTGCCGACTTCGTTGAGCTTGTTGACCACTTCAAGGGCGCGATCAATGGACTTGTACTCCTCGGATCCGGGAAGCGTCAGGTACTCGACCGTCGCGGAGTTCTCGGCGAAGTACGAACGGATCCTGGTCCCGTATAGTTCGTCGACGGCGTGATCGAGGATGATGAGCCGTGTATCCGTGGTGCTCCCGCCGCCCGGGACGGCGAGGAGCTCAGGGTTATCGGGATCGAGCAACCCTGGAGTTTCAATGACCTCGTATTCGACGTCGAGTTGAGCTTTGACTCGCCATCCCTGGGTACGGGGAGAAGGGTACACAAACTCTCCTTTGTGAAGAATGTGACGCATGGCAACACGGCGCTCGACGCTGCCCTGGGCATTGCGTGGTCACTTCGCGCAGGACCATATACCTGATCAGGACTTCGAATCGCCGGCGCAAAGCCGAAAGGTGAATTGACCCCGGATCACCGCGGAGATCGTATGAGTGTGGCCTGGTTTATCTTCCGCGAGGCGGGGTTTTCAGGGCGTTGGCGAGGCGGTAGCCAACCGCACTGATGTAGGTGAAGCGGCCGCTTTGGTTGCACACTTAAACAAGTATGGACCTCCCCCGAGGAAACGCTCTCCACGTCGCGGACATCGCTGTCCGCGGAAACTGAGATGCGTTCTGATTTTTGACATGTTTGTCCGCCTCTGGGTAGTGACGGTACTCATTTCATCCGCTAACCGTCAATGATGATCAGGTGGGGCATTTGACCGTTTTGCCCGTATTGGAAATATCCAATTTACATCTGGACTGCGGATCATCGGTTGTTACTCCAGGTCACTGCATGGCTGTTTGCGATTCATCGAATTTCTGGTGATTTGCGTCACATCGTCGTTCACCTGGATCTTGCACAAGCTTCACCTGACGCGCTGCTGGAGCCTGTGCTCGCGGGGAGAGTTGGACGTCATCGAGACCATCCGAAGGGGCCTCGGTCCGAAAGGAGCTTTTCGGGGCATGCAGCACCGCGGAAGGGAGTCATTTTGTTCGGCCAGTGGCCCGACGCCGAGTGATGGGCGCCTGTTCTGTGCGACCTCGGGAGCTCTAGTGCGGCAGGGCCTGCCCGGGGTCCTACGGCAGCTCCGACCGCTGGTCGAGGAGGACCGGTTGAGCAGCCGGAACGTTGGCGCTGCCCTGGGCTTGAGGGCTGGGCGGACCGTCATCGGTGCCTGCCGATAATTCGTTGGGCGGAACGCCCCCTGGAGGCGATAATCCCGGCATGGTTTCGACGCCCGTGGACGGCCGTGCCGGAATCGACGTCGCTCTGGTGAGGCGTCTGATCGCCGCGCAGTTCCCGCGATGGAAGAACCTACCGGTGCGGCCGGTGGAGGTCGACGGTTTGGACAATCGGACCTACCGCCTGGGTGACGACATGACGGTGCGCCTGCCCACGGCCGCAGGCTATGCCCCTGCCGTGGACAAGGAGCATGACTGGCTGCCGCGGCTCGCCCCGGCGCTGCCGGTCGCTGTGCCGCCGATTCTCGCCAAGGGCGAGCCAGGAGAGGGATACCCCTTCCCCTGGTCCGTGCGCGGCTGGCTGCACGGCGAGACGGCTGATCGGGGACGCATCGACGACATGCCGCGGTTCGCGGTGGCGGTGGCCGAGTTCATCCATGCCCTGCAGCGGTGTGACGCCACCGGTGGGCCACTCGCCGGTGAGCACAGTTGGTACCGCGGGGCTTCGCCAGCCCACTACGACGAGGGGACGCGCCGCTACCTGGCCGTGCTGGACGGGCGTGTCGACACGGATCGGGCCGCCGCCGTCTGGGAGACCGCCCTGGCCGCCATGTGGTCCGGTGAGCCCGTGTGGTTTCACGGCGACATGGCCCCGGGGAATCTGTTGGTCGCGGACGGGAAACTGACGGCCGTCATCGATTTCGGCACCTCAGGCGTCGGCGACCCGGCCTGCGATCTGGTGATCGCGTGGACGATGTTCTCCGGCGACAGCCGTCACGCGTTCCGCGAGGCGGTGGGCCACGACGAGGGCACCTGGGCGCGTGCCCGAGGCTGGGCGCTGTGGAAGGCGCTTCTGCTTCTGGCCGGAACCATCGACACCGACCAGGATGAGGCCGACATCAACCGGCGGGTCGTCGACGAGGTTCTCGCCGACCATGACCGCTTCGGCTAGCGCGTGCCCGGATCTCTCTACGGGCTTGGCCGGTCCCTCCGCCCGCCCACCGGCATGCCTCCCCTCGCTGGGTCTGCGGATGATGATGCGCCCCGACGGCTGGGTTGACCCTCGAAGGGGACCAAGCGGCAGCTGATCGATGGCATCCGGTGGCCGTAGCGGGCGTCCGCCCGCTTTCGCGACCCTGGTGACGACCGTGGCCGCCATGCCGTGGAGCGCGGTATCAACCGGCTCAAACGTCACCGGGCGGCCGCGACCAGAATCGACAAGCTCGCCGTCCGATACCAGGCCACCATCCACATCGCCGCGATCAACGAATGGCTGTCACCCGCTTTGAAACACGACCTAGCCGACACACCGTGGGACGCCGACATCGCAGCGCCGGGCGACGACCCGACCCTCCGGGAGACGACGTTCGGTGGTGGCAGGGGGCTGCTGTCGTTCCGGGGCGATGACGATGCCGAGATGGTCCACGTGTTCGCGATCGCCTGGATCGGATAGCGCTTCTCTTGCTACTGGAGGCCGGACACGTCGCCTATACACCCTCCACCCGGGCGCGGCCCTCGTTGCCGACGAGGGCCGTCAGAGTGGGTCGAGGCGGGCCTTGAGCAGGCAGAACTCGTTGCCTTCGGGATCGGCGAGGACGTGCCAGGGCTCTTCCCCGGTCTGACCGATGTCGACGAGTTCGGCCCCGGCGGCCAGGAGGCGTTCGAGCTCGGCGTCCTGATCACGGTCGGTGGCGTTGACGTCGATGTGCAGCCGGAGTTTCCCGTTCTTCGGCTCGTCGTCGCGGCTGAGGATGATCGTCGGCTGCGGGCCGCCGAACCCTTCGCGCGGCCCTATCTCGATATCGCCCTCGTCGCGATCGAGCACCATGAAGTCCAGGACCTCGCACCAGAACCGCGCCAGCACCTCGGGGTCGTGGCAATCGAGCACCAGCTCACTGATACGGCATGCCATTGACGAAACCTACTCTCAGCGTGGGAACTGCCGGGGTGGCCGCGCGCGGATCTCATGTGCTCCCTGTAGTGAGAACACTTTCGCGACCGTACCGGGCGAGGCGAGCAGGGGCGAGGTGATTTCAGGCCCTCGCCTGGCCGGGCCGTCAGGCAAGGGCCGTAGGTCGCCCAGTATCGAAGGCGCACCTGGCCCATGGTTGGTTACGATCACGGCCCCACTGGCTTTTTCTGGCCGCTGTGACACGTCGGAAGATACCCTTCGCGTCCTTTGGGCTGGTGCGGCTGGGCGTTCCCGTGGGCGGGACTCCTGGTGATGGAGGGATATTCCGTTGTGCGTCCAGGGGCACGGCCATAAGGTCACCGGCATGTCCTTGCGAGTTCGTATGCGTGAAGCCCTGCCCGAAGCGATGCGCGCCCGGGACAGGGTCGCAGTGAGAGTCCTGCGCGCAACGCTCGCCGCGCTGGACAATGCCGAGGCGGTGCCTGCGGATGAAGCCGAGCTGCGCGGATCGGCCATCGAGCAGTCGCCGGTCGGCGTCGGCGTTTCCGAGGCAGCGCGGCGGGAACTGAGCGAGCGCACCGTTGCGGACATCGTGCAAGCCGAGGCCGCCGAACGGCTAGAGGCTGCAATGCAGTTGACCGCGCCCATGCACGCTGATCGCGCCGCGCAGCTCCGTGCGGAGGCCGCCGTGCTGCTTCGGTTCCTCGACGGTGCTGGCGGCGTGTAGGACTCGGTAAGAGCGTCGCGCCGTATCGGGGTCGATGCAAGGAGTTTGACCCACCGCCAGAGGCACTCGATGACACTGGTGGCGCCCCGGTGATGATCGGAAACGCGTCGTCGGCGCCCTCCGCATCGTCGTCACCGCCTGATCGGCCATCCGGCTTGGCGGGGGCCGCGCAGGTGTCGAGACCGGGCGGCCGCCGCCAGGTGCTGCGCGCCGACGCCTAATCGGCCGAGGTCAGCCAGAAGCTCTTGTCGGAGAACTGCATGTTGTCGAGCCTCATGACGAGCCGACCGTGGTCGTCCTCGTTCGCCCAGACACAGGTGATCGGCTCATCATCCGGTGACACGAGCTGGACTTCGTCCATCTCGCAGCGGACATGCTCGCTCTTGGTCTTGTAGCGGGCGACATCCTCGACCGCACTGCGGACGACGTGGCGTCCGTCGACTGGCTCCATCTCCGACATGATCGAGCCGATGGAGACGTCCCACTTGGCGCTGATCCCGTCCACGGTGACAGTGCAGGTGATGTCCTCTGATGAGCCGAACCCGCCGGACCCGCTGACCTCCGGGCAGTCAGCTTCTACACCGTCCCCGTACCAGCGTGCATAGACGCTGGTCGTCTCGATGAGGGACCACTCGACCCGCTCGCTGACGGGAGCGTCCTTCGTCGGTTCGGGAGGCAGCCCGCTCTTGTCGAGTTCGGGAGAGTCCTCCGGCACAGGACCGGCTCGCAGTTCATCGAGGTTCGGACCCGAACACGCACCCAGGGCGAGAACGGTTCCGAGAGCGAATACTCCGTAGGACGCTGACCGGAGGGGACGGACTGGGTTGTGGATCATCAATTCCTTTCCCGGCATACAAGGCAAACGGTGATTGTACGGCTGTTTCCGGGCGACGTCGGGAACGGACTGTGCTCGTCTCCACGAACAGGGCCGCGACTTCATCGGCCGCGATTCCACCCAGCGCCCGCGCCATCAACGTCGAGGCGGCGTTGGGTGTCCACGGCGTGTTGCCAGCCCCCAGGTCAGTGCTCTCGGGGACCTGAGTCCTAAGCTCGTGGTCATGGAGCAGCGAACGATCTTCATCACCGGTGCCAGCGCGGGTTTCGGCGCGGCGATCGCGCGTCGTTTCGCCGCCGAGGGCGCCCGTATCGTGGCCACCGCGCGGCGTGCCGAACGGTTGGACGACCTGCGCAAGGAGCTGGGCGACGACGTCGTCCTGCCGGTGGCGCTGGACGTGCGCGACCGGGCGGCCATCGAGCGGGTCGTGACTGACCTGCCGCCTGACTTCGCCGACGTGGATGTGCTGGTGAACAACGCTGGTCTGGCGCTGGGGCTGGAGCCCGCGCATGAGGCTGATCCCAATGACTGGCAGCGGATGCTCGATACCAATTGCGCCGGGCTGATGCACTGCACGCGCGCCCTGTTGCCGGGGATGGTGGAGCGCGGCCGTGGGCACGTCGTCAACATGGGGTCGATCGCGGGGAGCTACCCCTATCCCGGCGGCAATGTCTACGGCGCGACCAAGGCGTTTGTGCAGCAGTTCAGCCGGAACCTGCGGGCCGACCTGCTCGGTACCGGCGTGCGGGTGACCTGCGTGGAGCCCGGCCTGGTCGGGGGCACCGAGTTCTCCAGTGTCCGCTTCGGCGGCGACAGTGAGCGCGCCGCGGCGCCCTACACGAACACCGAACCACTGACCCCGGAGGACATCGCCGAGACGGTGCACTGGGTCGTGTCGCAGCCGCCGCACGTCAACGTGAACGCCGTCGAGCTGATGCCGGTTTCCCAGGCCTTCGGCCCGATGCGGATCCACCGCACCGAGTCGTAAACCGGGGCCTGGCTCCGAACAGGGGCGCGTCGGTGGTGCGACGGACTCAGTGTGCTGCCCGGTCGGCGTTGGGGCGGGGCAGTCCGGCGCGCTTGAAGGTCGCCAGGATCGGGGTGGTCTCGATGCCCGTGACGTGTCGCAGTCCGCCGATCGTGTCGGTCAACAGCGAGTAGAGCGCGTCGAGATCGGCTGCGGCCGCGGCGGCCATGAGGTTGGCGGGTCCGGTGGTGGCGGCGGTGAAGTGGATCTGCGGGTGCCTGCTGAGGGCGTGTGCGGTCGCGTCCAGCCCACCGGGTGCCACGGTCATCCACAGCAGTGCCTCGGCATGGATGCCGAGGAGGGCGAGGTCCACCTCGGTTGCCAACCGCACCACGCGGTCGGCCAGCAGGTCGGTGCGTCGGCGTGCGGTGAGGGCGGCCGTCCGTGCGCGGCGGGCCAATTCGGTGTAGGTGGCCCGCCCATTGTCGGCCAGGCCCCGGATAAGCGCGTGATCGGTGTCGTCGAGCGCGAGCCCGCCGGGCGGTGACGCCACCTCGCGGCGCAGTACCTCGGCTTCCGCCGGAGACAGCAGGCCGCCGGTCCAGTCGAAGGCGGCGGGGAAGACCCGCAGCAGGGTGTGGGAGGTCCAGGAGTCGACGGCCTCCGTGGCGGGCAGGTCGCGCAGCAACAGCCGGTTGCGCGCTTCGGGCCCGTCCAGGAAGACGACGGTGCTGATCTCGTCGCCGCCGCTCAGAACGTCGACCCAGACGGTATCCGGGCGTTCGGCCAGGACCGCGGCGACGGCGCGGATACGCCGCGGGCGGCAGCGGATGCGCAGCGCCATCGGGATCAGCTCGGGGAAGCAGCCGGGGTTGCGTACCGCGGTGACACGCACGGTTCCGTCCTGCAGCAGCGGTCCCGCGCGGCGGACGACGGTGCGCTCCGAGACGCCGATCGTGTCGGAGACGGTCCGCCATGAAGCACGGGGCGAGGCCAGCAGGGCCGCGACGATCCGCCGATCGGTGTCGTCCAAGCGGTGGCGCATGATCAGCATCATAGGCGGCATATCTGTCGTGTTTTCTGCAGTAAAGCCGGTGTTTCTGGCGGGTGATCCGGGTGAGCCGGAGGCTTGCCGTGACGTACGCGGCCCCGGGAAGCGGGCCTCGTGTCACGGGAGCGTGACGCGAAGTCCGCGGGCCGATCCCAGAGGGAACGGAGGCTCGGATGAACAGGGAAGCGACGGCCGATCTCGTGGTGCGCGCGGGCACGGTGCACACCATGGCCGCAGCGGAACGACCGGTGACCGCGCTGGCGGTGCGCCGGGGGGAGATCGTGGCCGTGGCCGCGCCGGAGAATGCACAGGATCTGCTGGAGACCTGGAGCGGGCCGGGCACGACGGTGCTCGACGACCCGGGGCTCGTCGTACTCCCCGCCATCGTCGACACCCACAACCATCTGATGCTGGCCGCACGCAACAGCCTGGGCGCGCCCGTATCACTGGCCCAGGACATCCCCCGGTTTCTCGAACTGATCCGCGAGCGGGCGGCCCACACGCCTTCGGGCCAGTGGATCATCACCGGCGCCGACTGGCACGAACTGCATCTGGCCGAACGCCGGATGCCCACCGCCGAGGAACTGGACCGGGCCACCACCGACCACCCCGTCCTGGTGCTGCGCGGTGGCCACAACGGGGTGCTCAACTCCGCCGGGCTGCGCTTGGCGGGCATCGGCCCCGACACCCCCGACGTTCAGGGCGGCTACATTGCCCGGGACGCCGCAGGGCGCCCGACCGGCCGGGTCCAGGACGCCGCCCTCGAACTCGCCCAGAAGGCGCTGCCCGCGCTGCCCGCCGGGGCGCTAGCCACGGGCCTGGCCCACGCGTCCACCGAGTACGCGGCGCACGGAATCGGCAGCGTGCGCGATCCCGCCGTCACCCCGCAGGAATGGCACACCTATGTGCGGGCCCAGGCCGACGGGCGGCTGTCGGTCCGCAGCCACGCCATGATCCTGTCCACTCCGGCGTCCATCTTCGCCGCCGGATCGATGGGCGCCTACCTCGACGCTCTGGAAGCCCAGGGCATCACGCCCGATGCCGGCCAGGGCCGACTGCGCCTGTGGGGCCTCAAGTTCATCCTCGACGGCGGCGTCGAGGCGGCCGCGCTGGAACGTCCCTACGCTGACCGGCCCGGCTACCACGGGGACCTGATGTGGGACCGTGACGACCTCGCCCAGTGCTTGGCTGTCTGCGTCCGGCGGGGCTGGCCCGTCGGTACGCACGCCTTCGGCGACCGCGCTGTCGCCGTGCTGCTCGACGCCATCCGCGACGTGGTCGGGCAACACGGTCCGATACCCCCGGGTGCGCTGGTGATCGAACACGGTGGCCTGATCGGCGGCGACCAGATCGCCGACGCGGTCGACCTGGGTGTACATATAACCGTCCAGCATGCCCTGTCGGACGGGCTCGGCCCGGCTCTGCTCGCTTCTTTCGGCCCTGATCGGACGGCCGCATTGTGGCCACTGCGGGAACTGGTCGACTCCGGCGCCTGGATCAGCGCGGGCACCGACCACCCCATCGGCCCGCTCGACCCCCTGCGCTGTGTGCACGGCATGACCACCCGGCACACCCCGACAGGGGTGCGCGGGCCGGAGCACGCCATCGACCGCGCCGAGGCACTGCGCCTCTACACCAGCTCCGGGGCACGGTTGCTCGGCCACGCGGCCACCGGCACCCTCGTCCCCGGCGCACCGGCCGACATGGTCGCTTACCGGGCGGACCCCTTCACCTGTCCCGCGGACGACCTGCTCCGCCTCGCACCCGAGATCACCGCCGTCGGTGGCGAGGTCGTGTACCGGAGAGCGTGAAGGCCGCTGGGTCGCTGACGGGCGCCGGGCCTCGCCGCGGTACGCCGAGGCTGGTGGAGGAAGGGCGTTCAGATCTGAGAGCGCGCTCGTGGCTGCCATCAGCCGAGACTCAATGCCATTACAGTACAAACGTACAGTAAAGTATTGCAGGGCTCCTCTTCCTTCTGGTTGGGTGCTCGACGGGAGTGGCAAATGGGCCTACGCCGTCATGGGCTGAGGTTTTTGGGGTGTGGCTGTCTGTGACTCGGTGTCTGATCAGTGCGGGGGAGGAGAGTGATCGATGCTCCTTGTGCTCTTGAGTCTCGGGCGATCGATATATACAGTACGAATGTACTAAATGAGGGTGGGCGGCAGTCCCTGCTCCTCGGTCTGGGCGTCCTTCCTCGCTCCTCGCTGAGGCTCTGCCGAAGTTGCAACGACCCCGACGGCTACGTCGTCGGGGTTACGCAGAAAAAGGAGTGGTGAGCGACATGGCAAGTACGACGGATAGGACCGACACCCAAGCCGTGTCCGCGAAGGCGCCGGTCGCGCGGGTCGCCTCGTACGCTTTCGGGGGCCACGACGGCAGAGCACTCGCCGAGTTCTACGCCGCCGCCCTGGGGTGGGAGGTGACCCAGGAGTTCCCCGACGAGAACGGTGTGCCGGTCGCCTTCATCGTCACCGACGGCACCACCATCTACACCTTCTACACCGCCCGTGACTTCCGGGCACCCAACTGGCCCGAGGATGAGCTGCCGTTCCACCTGGACCTGATGTTCGATGACGTCGCGGCGGGGGAGAAGCGCTTGCTGGATCTGGGCGCCACGAGGCCCGACCACCAGCCCGGCGGGGAGCACTGGACGGTTCTGCTCGATCCGTCCGGCCAGCCGTTCTGTATCAGCCCCGCCACCAACTGGCAGTGGTAGCAGCTTCGCACGCAGGGCGGCCGAACGTGGAGCGCCGTGCCTGACCGCCTCCCGTTGCAGCGCCCTTAACACGCCGAGCAGCATCAGAGGCCGTGGCGGCGGTGGGTAGGCACCCCTGGCCGAAAAACTCGTTGCGTCATATCGCGCCAACGGGTTCAATCAGCGGGCCGGTCCGCGCACAGCGCGGTCCGGATACATGTTCGCCGACACGGAAGTGAGTGTTGTCTTATGCGCGGTAAGCGGTGGTGTACACCCCGGCCGGCTTCGAGCGCCGTCGTCCTCCAGGAGGGCCCGAACGCCTGAGCCGGTGATGATGCCGGGGAAGGGCACCCCGGTACGGGCCCTTCGCGAGGGCGGGATGCGGCGCTCGGTTCCGACCACCGCCGGATTTCTCTCGCAAGGAGCCACCACTCCGTGTCCAGACGACGCGACGAGCGCGCACGACCGCGCTCCGGGCGGAACGCCGACGCGTTCCGCTGCCTGCACTGCCGCCTCGACGTGCCGATGAGCGCGCCGGGAACACGGCATCGCAACCACTGCCCGAACTGTCTGTACAGCAGGCATGTCGACCGAGACATCCCAGGCGACCGCGCCGCCGAGTGCGGCGCCCGGATGGAGCCGATCGCGATCTCGGTGCGCGGTGACGGCGAATGGGTGATCATCCACCGCTGCACCGCCTGCGACGAACTCGGTGCGAACCGCACCGCGGGCGACGACAATCCGCTGATGCTGGTGCGCATGGCCACCCGTCCCCTGGCGGCACCGCCGTTCCCCCTGGAGCGGCTCGCCGCGCTGTAGCGGGTCCCGCGCCATCTTGCCCATGGCCGCCCGGGAACGATTCCGATCCCGGGCGGCCGGTTCGATAGGGCACGACCGGCAGCCGTGACCGGGGGATCGGCGGTTGCGCCATGGTGATTGAGATTCCGGCGCCGAACCGGCCCCCGGCGATCCGCCGTCCACCGACGTCCAGGCAACGCCTTGGGGAGCCGGTGGATGGCCGTCAGCTTCTCCTACGCGCCTGCCGCGGCGCGCTGCTGCTCGGGCTCGCCGCTCGCGGGGGCGGCTGCGGCGGCGGTCGTCGCCTTCCGGCGTCGGACATAGCGGACGGTCCACACCGCCAGCAGCGCGATCGTGATCGCCGTCAGGGCCGTCGACAGCCCGGCCATCACGTCGACCGGAAGGGCGAAGACCAGAGGCAGCCGGACTACCGCCTCGGCGAGCAGCCCCGACCCCCACACCAGGGTCAGCCGCACGAAGGTGGAGCGGAACCCCGGGTCCGTCGCCCACAGCGCGTCCCACTCGGCCAACCGTCGCGGGTCGCCGGCGTTCATGCGGCGGGCGAACGTGTAGACGAGCGGTCGCCCGACCGCGCACGAGCCGAGGAACCCAGCCGCGACGGTGGCGGTGACCAGCGAGTCCCGCACCAGCATCATCCGGGCGTCCGCGGTGATCAGTCCGAGCGCCAGCGCGCCCACGAAGACCGCGGCCATGAGCAGGGAGAAACCGTCGAACCGGCGCTGCCGGACGGCGACGGCGAGCAAACGGAGCACGGCCGCGACCGCACCGGCCGCCAGCGCGATGAACGCGTCGAAGCCGAGCAGGCGGGCGGCGTAGAAGGCGGCGACAGGCAACCCGACGTCCCACATCAGCCCGGTGGCAAGGGCGCGCGGATTCACCGGTCGCCTCGCCGGGTCGAAGGGGTAGCAGGGGCGAGGTCTGTCGTGTCGAGCACACGGGTGGACGCGGGGTCCGAGAAGGCGGCGAACATGAGCGTCAACATGACATGTCCAGATTGTACATGTCAATCTCGTACATGTACTTTGGTGTCATGTCACTGCGGTACGCGCTGCTCGGGATGCTGGCCTACGAACCGTCGAGCGGTTACGAGCTGAAGAAGATGTTCGAGGGCGAGCTGGGGGAGTACGCCTGGCACGCCCCGCACACCCGCATCTACCCCGAGCTGGCACGGTTGGCCGACGAAGGGTTGATCGAGGTGGCCGAAGAGGGGGCCCGGGGGAGGCGCACCTACGCGGCCACCGAGGCCGGTCGCGCCGAGCTGCGCCGTTGGCTGTTCACACCGCTGGAGGAGGGCCGGGCGCGCAACGTGCATGTGCTGCGCCTGTTCCTGCTCTCGGCGCTGGAGCCGGAGGACACACGGCGGCTGCTTCGTTCGTACGCGGACGACAGTGAGCACGAGGCGGACAAACTGGCCGCGGTCGCTGCCGACCTCGACGCCGAGACGCCCGCTGGCGAGCGTCCGCCGTTCGGTCGGATGGCCGCCGAGTTCGGGCTGCGCATGCACCGCGCCCGACGCGATTGGGCGCGGTGGGCGCTGGAGCGGATGGGCTGACCCGGCGGCGGGTCGGGCGGCCGCCGGGTGCCTCGGCTCGGTGGCGATGCCGCGCACCCGAGACCCCGAATCCGGACCCGTGCGACGACGCCTCCACGCTCATGACATCGGACGGATTGAGTGGAGGAGCGTCCCACGGGAATCGCCGCTATCGCTGCCAGGATGACCCCGAGCGCATGCCAGGCAGTGATGACGATGACATCGGCGGATTCACCGACGCGCCGAGTGGCCCCGCCCCACTGGCCAGTCTCGATAACTACTGGGAGGGCGGGTCCTACGCAGGGACGTGCCGACCACCGGGAGACGGCGGCGAATGCCACAATGCCCACGGGGTCAATGCGTTGAGGGCCTTCTCCACGGCCACACGACCCTCTGTGGCGTCATCTCCGGAAAGGTATTCGTCGGGAGCGTAGCGTTCGCTCATCTCGGCGCGTGTTTGCGCGTCCTCGGCACAGCTCTATCGCCTTCACTGACCTTCTCGACACGTTAGTTCCGAGAAGGCTCGGTATGTCGTTGCTTGGGTGGCCGTATCTATTTCGAGGCGCTGATGTATGACGCACTCTGGGCTTGCTCAAAGAAGGGATGCGCGGAGGGGTCCTAAGCGCACGTCCTTGTCGGTTCCCTCCACAGCCTCGTATAGGAATGCGAGCGATGCTTGAAGCGGTGAGTTCTGACGTGATCCTGTGATAGCGAAGGTCTGTCGGCCGACGCCGAGCACCACCGATGGCCATCGGCGTGCTCCGCGGACAGTTGCTCACGTGACCGGGGTAGTTTGCCTGCCGCGACCGGATGGCGTGGTACGAACGCGAGCTGCGTCGGCGCTGCGGACTCCGCTCCGGGCCGACGAACGCTACATTTGCCGATGATCTGCAATGACACCTGCACACCCCTACTGAAGGGCTATGGCATGTCGACGAACATCCAGACGGTCGAGACCTACCTGGACGGCTTTCGGAAGAACGACCACGCGCAGATCCTCTCCTGCCTGACCGATGACATCGAGTGGACCGTCTTCGGTGCCTTTCGTCTGAAGGGCAAGGAGGCCTACGCCGCGGCGATCGAGGGGCCTGGCTTTGTCGGCCCTCCCCAGCTTGAGGTCGTGCGCATGGTCGAGCAGGGCGATGTCGTCATGGCGGAGCTCACGGGTTCGGTGCGGCGCGACACGGGTGAGGTGATGCGGATGTCGATGGCCGAGGTGTTCGTCATGCGGGACGGCAAGATCTCTGAACGCCGCGCCTGGGTGATCGAGCTCAAGGAGAACGATTTCCGCTGAGCGAACGCTGATACCGGAGCGAGCGGAGGTGACCGCCCCGCGCAGGCTCGGGGTAAGTCGGCGGGACCACGCCGACGCGTGCGGGAGTCCCTTCCGACGCGGCAGGGTCCTGCATGATCTATGCGGGGGTATTGACCGGGACTGACCAGAGGCAGAAACATTTAGTTAGCCACCGGGTGCGAATGGTAATAAGACCAGGAGAAGCAATAACCCGATTCTGCGAGGGGGCACCGCAGAGTATCGGCTCACGCTGGACGCAATAGCCGAGCGAGATCCGTCTCCGGGATAGACCATCACGATCGGAGCGCGACAACGAGTTCGACGGCGTACCGAGCCCGTCGAGCACCGCCACACCCGTGAAGTTCCTGACCGGCCTGGAGGGGATCGCCCGCACCAGGCCGTCCGCGGACACCGGACTGCTGGCGCGCCGGGTTGATTCGTCTGCGACTCCACGACGCTGGAGCCGCGACCTCAATGGGAGGGGAGTTCCATGGCACAAAAGGTCCAGGTCCTGCTGGTCGACGATATCGACGGAGGTGAAGCCGACGAGACGGTGTCGTTCGCGCTCGACGGCAAGAACTACCAGATCGACCTGTCCGACCGTAATGCGCAGAAACTGCGGAAGTCACTGGCGGAGTTCGTCAAAGCCGGCCGCAAAGCCGGCAGCCGAGCCGGTGGACGCGGCAAGGCCCGTAAGGCCCGCCCGGCAGCTAGCGAGGACACTGCCGAGATTCGCGCATGGGCCAAGAAGAAGGGCTACGACATCAGCGAACGAGGCCGCATTCCGGCCGAGATTCGCGAGGCTTACCAAAAAGCCGCGCGGTGAACGCGCACAGAGCAGGGGTAACGGTCACTGAGCGATGGCGAGGTGACCGTTACCGCATGCGGGCGATGGACGGGAGGGGCTGAACCGGCCGGGGGCGGATCGCCAGGACGCGGGACGGGCGCTGATCTCGGTGCCCTATCCCGCAGGCGTCAGCTCATGGACGTCGTGGTGCAGGTCTGGTTGCACGAGGTCATGCCGCATCCACGCCGAACGTGATCTCTGTTGTCGCGATGTAGCCCCTGAGTCACAGCTTCCCGAGCTTCCTACGTGTTCTATGCAGGCCTTGCTGTAGTGGGCTGAACATCCCATGATTGGGTGTTAGTTTCCGGAATCAGTCGAACGCAGAGAGCGAGGCTTGGCGTGCGCCCCTCAACACACCTGGTGTTCGGTGCGGTCACCGCGACGGTGGCCGCGTCCATCTCCACCATCGATCTTCCCTACTACGCCATTGCGGCAACCGGAACCTTGATCGTCGTCCTGGCCATCTGGCTCACACTGACGATCCGCGGCGTCCGGGCCACCACACCACAACGCTGATCCCGCTTCACACGACTACCAGTACGACCCCCGTGAAGTTCTCACAGACCCGCACAGCCCATGTTCTGGTCGACGCCCCCATGGTCGCTGCTGTGGTTGGCCGGACGGGACGTGTTCCACCCGTGGGGCGCGATCAGCCGGGCGGCGGGTTGCCAACGGCGGAGCGCCCTCCTGCTGCGCGCGACGCTGGAGGTGTACCTCGCCCCATCGCGGACGACGTGACCCCGCCCGGGTTCGCCCCACTCGGATGCCGGGATGGGGTGGAGAGCCGACCGGACGCGTGGGTGCTGCTGTTCCTGCATGATGTCGAGGCGGTTGAGGAGCACGCGACGAAGCACGGTCTCGACATCGCCGGCCCGGCGACTCAGCGGGCGTTCCTCGACACGATGGCCGAGGACGACCCTCGCGTCGTGCGTGGCCACCCGGTCGCAACGAACCGTGCTGGTGCACGTCGGGGCGTAAGTACAAGAACTCTGGTGCTCACAGTGTCATAGGGGCCTGTCACGATGCGTGCATGGAGACCAGTCACGAATCGCAGCGGGTTGACGCTTCCTGGGACCGCATTGCGGCATGGCTCCGCCGCCATGTGCCCGAGGCAGCGGCGCAGCTCGGGCCGCCAGCAGCGGAATCGGAGCTGGCCGAGGCGGAGTCCGCCGTAGGACGGCCGCTTCCCGCTGACCTGACGGCCTGGTGGCGACGTAGCTGCGGCATGACAGGTGCGCCCTTGGTCGAGTTGGTGCCGCTGTTCACCCCCTTCAGCATTGAGGCCGCCTTGGAGTGCAGGAACTCGCTCCTGAGGATCTGTGGGGGTGATGGCACGGATTCGGCGGACCTCGCGGGAACACCTGCCTGGGACTGGCACGCGGCGTGGTTGCCAATCGCCTATGACGGGGGCGGCTGGTACCTCTTCTGCGACCTTCGCCCCGGGCCGATGAGTGGATGCGTGACCAGATGGATGCGGGAGGATGCGGCCCTGCATGGCCCGGAGTGGGAGAGCGTGGGGGCGATGCTCGCCGATGCGGCCGCATCGATGGATCGGGGCATCGCCAGCAATGACTGGCGGGCCCAAGTGGACGAGGACGGGGGATTGACCTGGGAGCCATGAGTCTGCACCCCGCCCCCCAATTCCTCTGGAATGTCATCTAGGCAGAAGTTGCGTGCTCGCCGTACGCCCGGAAGAGCGCATCGTCTGGACTGGAGCTTCAGACGGCAATGCCTATGACGACTTGCGGGCCGTCTCTGACGGCGCACGGGCATCGCCGACGTGGGAGGGAGCAGGTTCCGGCGCCTTGCTGGAGCTCAGCCGTTCCAGATCGCGGGCCAGGTGGGGGCGGGGGAGGCGGCGGGTGCGGAGGAGGCGTGTGATGTCCGCGCGGTTGTCGTGCGACAGCTGGATGTGGAAGTAGTTGATCTGCTCCAGGACCGCGAACGTCCACAGCCCGGCGCCGGGCCACACGTGCGTCCATGGGTCACCGGCGGCGAATCCGGCGCCGATGACTGTGGCGCCCCCGGCGAGAAGGACGACGTTGGCGGTGCGCAGGTGCCGGAAGGCCGCGAGGCTCGCGGGAAGGTGCTGGCCCATCGCAGGTGCCGGTACTTGATCCACCAGTAGGCGCCGCCCTCGATGAGGATCAGCGCGAGGAGCGCGAACGCCGTGAGGTTGGCCGCGGACGCGGGCATGTGCCACAGCCAGGCAATGGCAGGGAAGAGCACGAGAGCGTTGAGCCACTCGAGCAGAGCCAGTGTGCGCATCCGGCGGATGGTGGGGGAGGAGCGGAGCGGGGTAGACATGGCTGGGTCCTCGTCGCGCGGCGGTGGGGTGGGGGAGTTGGAAAGCTGGCCGCCGGTCAGGGTGGGGTGCTGGAGCGGATCAGTTCGACCAGCTCCGGCCAGGTGTCGGCGCGGATGGCCCAGGGCGGGATCTCGGCCGGGGGACGGTGGTGGCCCAGTCCGCCGGTGAACAGGTAACGGTGGGGCACGGTGGTGAGGTGCTCCAGTACGTCGAGCCGGTCGTCGACGAAGTGGGTGACCCCCAGCCGTGCGCACACCGGTGCCTTGTCGGGGCGTTCCGGGACGAAGTGCAGGTGCGCCGCGGGGATGCCGGTGCGGTCGGCGAAGTCCTGTCTGGCCAGCCAATCCCGGGTGCGGTGGGCGGTCTCGAGCTTGGCCTTGGACACGATGTACACCCGCCCCGCGAAGGGCTTGCTCGCCAGTTCCGCGAGGGCGTCGAAGGCGCCGTCCACGGCCGGGGTCTCCATCGGTCGATCGCCGAAGAACGAGGTGTCCTGGCCATCGGCCACGCGGTCGATGATCACCCCGCCCACATCCACGCCGAGGACAGGGAGTGCTCCGTCCCCTCTTTCAGCCATGCGGTTTCCGTCACCTGGTTTCTGTCCGGTTGCCACTTGGAAGCGTAAGGGCCGTTGGCGGCTACGATCATCGCACCTGCGGCGGGTTGAGGGCAGGGGCTGCCGAGCGGCCGTGATCCGTGAGTGAGAGCGAGATTTCATGCGCACTGACCGGAACCAACGTCCGCCTGTCCTCCCTCGCTCGGTCACCGGAGCTCGTGTGCGCCACAGCGCGCGGGTCGGTGACGGTTGGATGCACATCACGCTCGGAATCGACTTCGAGCCGCTGTCCGACGACGTGGCCGACGACTTCGAGTTTGCGGTGGAGCTGGCTGAGTCGGAGCGAGTGCTGCCTCCGGCGTCGATCCAGACGTTGGGTCAGGAACTCGACGACGAGTGGGAGAAGGAAGGCACAGGCCGGCCGGTGTTCCGTGCGCGAGCGGTGGTGCGGCGCGCCGAGTGGCACCTGGCCGGGGTGGAGGACGACTCCGTCGCGGTAGCCGAGCTCGACCGCGTTCTCGGGCACGCCGCCTGCTGGGTCGTCGGCGAGGTGCGGTGGGCTCTGGCCGAGGAGCGGGATCCGCGACCGGTCGGACGCGATGTGCTCGGACGTCCGCCCGCGTTGCCTCGCGATGTTTCCGGCGTCTACGTACGTCACGTCAGGGTGAGCTGTCCTCCCCAGTGCGCTGTCGTGTGGGCTGACTTCATGCCGCTTCCGGATGACGGCGCCGGGGACTTCGCGTTCGTCAACGACGCTCCCGCCGTGTGCCGGCATCCTGGCGAGCCCTTGCCAGCCGAGTTCGCCTCGGCGTTCGGTGATGGTGTCCGCGAAGCGTTGGAAGTACACGGAAGCGGTCGGCCACTCTTCGCCGCTCGTGCGGTGCTGCGCGATGCTGTTTGGCACGAGCTCGACTCCACGGCTCACGCCTTTCGCGTGGCTGGGTGGCTGGCAGCCATCGAGGTGAGGCGCTGCATCCTCGAAGATCGCGAACCGCGACCGGCCGGGAGCGGGCTGCGGAAAGACGCTTCCATCCCGCCGATGCCGAGGACGAGGACACTGTCGACATCCTGATCCGTGAGCATCGCGTGGGCGCGAGTGACTACTCGAGGTGCCTGGGGGTTGAGTTCCGGGATCGTGCCGGTCGCGGAGATCTCGCCGGTCATCCGCGAGCGAAGGAGGGGGATGGCGCCGGGGCTACTCCTCTCAGCCGTCCACGGAGAGCGGGTCCGGATGCCGCTCCCCCTCCAGCGCGTCGTGTGGTCGGATGCGTGCTGTGCGCATCCGACCGGGGCTGAGTCTTGCGTATCCCGCCCCGCATAGTCAACACTGAATCGTCTGTAGTAAACAGTTTGTCGATCATGTGCGATTCGTGGTTGCAGGCGGGAGAGGAGGCGTGGTCCGTGATCGCAGCATCTACGCTCTGCACTATGACCCCGCCTGAATCTCCGCGCCTCCGGCGCAGCCAGAGCGCCGAGGACAGTGCCGCTCGGCGTGTACGTCGCCAGCTTCAGCTGCAGCAGAGCCTGGACGACCTCCTCCGGCACAAGTCGTTCCGCGACATCTCGGTCACCGAGGTCGCCGCTGGCGCTGGCATCAGCCACTCCAGCGTCTACACCTATTACGGCGACCGTGATGCCAAGACAGAGATCCTTCGCGACGCCATGGACGCGCGGTTCGCCGCTCTCATGGCCCGTGTTGACCTGCGGTTCGGGCGGATGGAGAACTTCGAGGAGTACATCGGGCGACTCCTCGACGACATCATCGGCTTCTGGGAGGAGTCCGGCGGGCTGCTCGGGGCGGCGATGGCGACGTCCTTCGAGGCGAAGAACGCGGAGCCGGAGTGGTGGGCCGGGCACATGGCCCCCTGGGAAGACGCTCTGTGCGAAGCGGTCGAGGAGGCCCGGTTCGCCGACCTGCTGCCGAAGGACGCGGGTCCGGCCCGGCCGCTCGTCCAGATGATCCTGGGCATGGTCTTCAAGCGGTGCCACGACGTACTGACCGCCCCGCACACCGACGAGGACCGCTCTGAGCTACGCGAGCTGCTGCAGATCGCTGTTCTGCGGATCCTCGGCAAGGCATGCTGATCCCGGGCCCGCGGGTCCACGGCAGGGGAGGGTGAAGGCCGCCCGTGACCGCGTCGCGGCGGGGACCGGTGGCCTTTCTCCCTCCCTCCCCCTGTTCGGTAAGGACGTGATGATGGTTTTGGAGCCCCCCGGCCACCGCGTGCCACTGGCCTCACGTGATTCGCCGGAGTTGATGACCTGGGTCTGGGCGACGCCCCACGGGGTAGGGGCAGGGGCCGGGAGATGGTGACCGCGGCTGGGGCCCGGCCGATTCGGCCGTGGGAAGGCCGCGTCCACGCGCCCGATGCGACGGCTGTGTGGCGCGGCGCGGCAACCGTTCCCTCGTTCCTCACCGACGTGGCCGTGCGCAGGCCGTTCCCGGGTGAGGGCCACGGCGGACACCCCACCCCGCCACGGGACGGTGTAGGCCGGATCCGCCGATGATGGCCCCGTACGCCTCGCCGTCGTCCTGTCCGCTGCGCTGGCACATCGACTTCACCGGGGTCGTCACCCTCGTCCTCGACCAGCACGGCACCACCGCCAACCTCCTCACCGACGGCCTCGTCGACGCCCTCGCCGATGCGGCCGAGCACCTCCACCGCGACAGGCAGGACATCACCGGCGTCCTCCTCACCTCGGCCAAGCCGACGTTCATGCTGGGCACCGCCTCCGACACGCTGGACCACCTCGCCCATGACCCCCACGACCGCAGCGCCACCCTGGGCGTCCTCCGCACGACCCTGCGCCGCCTGGAGCGGCTCGGTTTCCCGGTCGTCGCGGCGATCGGCGGCAGCGCGCTGGGCGCCGGGTTCGAACTCGCGCTCGCCTGCCACCACCGCATCCTCCTCGAAGACGACGGATGCCGCGTCGGGCTCCCCGACGCCGACGCGGGCCTCCTGCCCCTCGCCGGTGGTGTCTCCCGCTCCGTCCACCGGTGGGGCTCGGCGCCCGCACTGGCCAACCTCCTGAACGACGACGCCGTCTACGCGCCGCGGCGGGCACGCGCGCTCGGCCTCGTCGACGAGCTCGCTCCCGATACCGACGCCATGCTGCGGCAGGCCGAGGCCTGGATCGCGGCCCACCCGGCGCCCGTACAACCCTGGGACCGCATCGGCCACCGCATGCCGCCCGGCCCCGCCCACACCCGTCCGGTCGCGTCCGCCGACGTCTCCTCCGCACGGGCGACGCTCATCTCCACGGCCTACCGCGTCGCCGCCATGGCCGGGATCGACGCCGCGCTCGCCATCGAGCAGAAGGAGTTCGGGGCCCTCCTCGCCGAAACCACCACGTTTCGGATCCGGAATCGGCCCGCCGCACCCGATCGCCGCGGCGACGATGCCGCCGATGCTTCCGACGCCGCTCCCGAGATCCTCCGTGGCCACCGATCGCGCGGCACCTGCCCCACCTGCCGGCAGGCGCGAATGGACCCGCTGCCCATCCCCGCCCCGGCGCGCCTCCTCATCGCGGGCCGTAGCGGCGACGGCCGCTCCTTCGACATCTCCGAGGCCTCCCCGTCCCGGGTGGCGGGCGAGCCCGGGGCGGTCGACGACTTCTGGTGCACGGGCCCGCAGGAGCCCGGTGTGCCCGCCGCGGCCGACGCGGTGGGACCGCCCCAGGGCGGCAGCATCTTCCGCATGTTCTATGTGCAGCCCGACCGGGTGTGGCAGGGCGGTGACGGCGATCAGGGAGAGGAGGACGTGCGAACGCGCGACGTCCTGCGCATCCTGGGGCACAACGCGATCGGCGGCGGCACGGCCGACGCCGACGCGCTCGGGGGTGCGGGCTCCACCACGGGCTACTTCATCGTCCTGTCGGGCACCGTGGTCTGCGTGCTGGGCGACGACGAGGTGGAGCTGGGGCCCGGAGACGTCGTCGTCCAGGACAGAACCGGCCATGCCTGGTCCAACCGAACCGACGAACTGGCGGTGATCGGTGTGGTCCTGGTGAGCGGCCAGTGACCACCCCGCGCCGCCGCGGCGGTTGGCTGCTCTCCGTGCCGATGGTGACGTCCTAGGTCACTGGGGGTAGCGCGATGTGGGAGGGGTGCAGGCACCACTCTTCACGTTCCGACGCCACCACTCAGGGTGGGGAAACCTCCTACCCCGCACTGGCATGCCTGGCATATGGCCTGGTGAGTCGCCTGATCAATAGATTCGGTGGCATGAGCACAAGCGCGGTGAGCAGCCCCTCAACACCGACCACTCCGCAGCGACGGATCCTCGACCTCGATGCGTTGCGTAGCTTCGCGCTCTTCGGCATCTTGATCGTCAACATCGGCTACTTCGCCTCGGGCTACGCCTTCCACGAGGTGCAGGACCCCGCGTTCCCCTCCCTGATCGACAAGGGAGTGCACTGGTTCGTGGCGATGTTCTTCGAGACGAAGTTCTACCTGCTCTTCTCGTTCCTGTTCGGCTACAGCTTCACGCTGCAGCTCCACTCCGCCGAACGAAAGGGCGTCGACTTCAAGTGGCGCTTCCTGCGCCGCCTCGGCGGGCTGTTCGTCATCGGCGCCCTGCACGCCGTGCTCCTCTTCCAGGGCGACATCCTGACCACCTACGCCCTCCTCGGCCTCATCCTCCTGGCCATGCACCGCGTGCAGGCACGCACCGCGCTGATCACGGCCGCGGTGCTGGTCGGGCTCGTGGTCATCCAGTTCCGCTGGCTGTCGCTCAGCGGCATGGCGAACTTCGACGCCGATGCCGCGCTCGCCGCCGGCGCCCAGACCACCGCCGCACTGGCCGGAAACCCCCTGACCGTGATCGCGGAGCACGTGCAGGCCCTCCCGCACATGGCCGTCGCGCTGGTCGCAATGCAGGGGCCGGTCGCGCTGGCCGCCTTCCTCGTGGGCCTGGCCGCCGGTCGCCACCGGGCGCTGGCCGACGTGAGCGTCCACGACCGCACTCTGCGCCTCATCCAGTGGATCGGTTTCCCCGTCGGCCTCATCGGTTCCCTGATGCTCGCCGACATGGGGGGCACCAGCGACCTCTACGCGCTGTCCATGGTCATCCTCACCGGCCCGTGCCTGGCGGCCGCCTACGCCGCCACCCTCCTCCGGGTCTTCCAGAGCGAGCGCGGCCAGCGACTCGCCGCGGCGCTCGCCCCGGCCGGGCGCATGGCGCTGTCCAACTACCTCGGCCAGTCCCTGATCTGCGGGATCATCTTCACCGGACTCGGCTTCGGCCTGGTCGGCCAGATCGCGCCGCGCTACGTCATGCTGATCGCGGTCGCGATCTACCTGGTGCAGCTGTGGGCGAGCGCCCGGTGGATGGCCACGCACACCTACGGCCCCGTCGAGTGGGTCCTGCGGGCGGTGACCAACCTTGAGCGCCCGACCTGGCGCATCGCGGACACGAAGGCCGGGACGCCCGCGAGCATGACGACCACGGTTCCTCTCGCCCGCCCCGCCGGCCCGGCCGACGGCGCCGTGAACGGCGCGGGCGCCTCCGCCCCGGACCAGGAGGGCTACTGCAGGGTCTGACCGACGGGTGCGGCGCCCGCTCGGACGAGGACGCGAGCGAGTGCGCCGCCGACCCCGCGCGTTGTGCACGGGCCCCTGCGGACGACGGGCCGGACCCATGAGGTCGCCGTCGCACCGCGGGGGCCTTTCTGTCATTGGACGGCGCGGGGCCGATGCCGCTGGCCGTTGCCCACGGCGGCCCCCTCCCTTGCCGTGGCCGATCAGCCGGACCGCAGACTGCCGTAGAGGTCGCGGTAGGTCTCAGCGATTCTTGGCCAGGTCCGGTGTGCCGCGACCTCCGCCCGGCCCGCCTCCGCCAGGGTGCGGCGCAGCTCCGCGTCTCCCTGCACGCGGTCCAGCGCCTTGGCCAGCGTTTCGGCGTCTCCCGGCGGCACCATCACGCCCGCCTCGCCCCCGGCGAGCAGCTCCCGGAGGGCCGGAAGGTCGCTGGCCACCACGGGTCGCCCCAGGGCCATCGCCTCCACCGGCTCCAGCGGGGTCGTCAGGCGGCAGGCTCGCATGTCCTGCCTCGGCACGGCGAAAACGTCGAGTGCGGCGTGCGCGCGCCTGGCGTCCTCCGGACCGATCCGCCCGGGCAGCACGCACGTGTCCTCCAGCCCCAACTCCTCGACAAGCGAGAGCAGACGTGGCCGCGCCGTACCGTCCCCGACCAGCAGCACCCGCACCGCGACCCCCATGTCACGCAGGAGCGCCGCCGCCTCGATCAGCATGTCGAAGCCCTCGTCAGGGGCGATGCTGGAGACAGCCCCCACGACGAACTCCTCCGGCCCGATGCCGTATTCGCGTCGGAAGCCCGCGCCGTCGGGAGCGGCATCCAGCAGCGCCGGATCCACCGGGTGCGGGGCCAGCACGACGCGCTCCGGGGCCACACCCCGCGCGACGATCTCCTCCCGTATGGTCTGTGACGGCGCCACCACCGCGTCCGCCGCGCGCATGACCTCCGACTCGCGCTGGACGACCAGCCGGTGGTGCTCGCTGCCCTCGGCCCCCGGCTCGGCAGTCGACAGCGATGCCTCCTCCAGGAACCCGCGCACCTCGTAGACGACGGGAACCCCCAGCCGCGCGCCGACGTCCAGCGCCACCGACCCGCTGCGGTGGTCAGCGGCGGCATGCAGGGCGGCCGGGCGCAGCCTGCGGGCGACGTCGGCCGCCTCACGCGCCGACTCTTCGATCCGGGGGCCGAGTCCCTCGCGGAACTCCGTACCCGGGCTCAGCCGGTGATAGGGGATGCCGTCCACCAGCACCCGCTCGGCCGTGTCGACGCCGCCGCGGGGCCAGCCCCCGAATGCCGTCACGTGCGGGTCCAGACCGGCGTCGCGCTGCGCTGTGGCGATGCGGTGAGTGCGCACCGTGTACCCCGTCTCGGCGTGCGGAAGCGCGTTGGAGACCAGGTGCAGCACCCGCCCTGGCACCCAGTCGATGGTAGAGGCCTCGAATTCGGGTCGGACGGGCAAGGGACCCAACGCGGCGCGCTCCCCGAGCAGGTGGCGATACAGCTGCCCGCAGAACCGGTGCGCGTCGGCGTAGAGCGCGACCTCGGCCAGCGCGTCGCTGATCCGTCCCTCCTCGAACAGCCTCTGACCGCTGCGGTACGCGAGCGCGCCGCGCAGCGGGGCCTCGTACCGGGCGGGCAGCCGCGAGAGCCGACTCAGCACCGCCTCGCTCAGCCGCGGCTCCTTCACCGCGCTCAGCACCGCGGCGAGCCTGTAGAGGAAGCGCCGCCCCCGTGGCGTCCGCTCACTGGCCCTGGCGGTCAGGTAGGGAACCAGCTTCCGCGCGCCCTCCGCCCGCTCCTGGGCCGCCAGCAGCAGGACGGCGACGGCGGGAAGCCGCGGTCGGGAACGGTCCCACGGGCCCCAGGCGAGGCGCAGCAGTACATTCGTGACGCGGTGCGGCAACCACCGGGCGAAGCGATAGGAGTGCCGCACCAGCACGTCGTAGGCATCGGCGGCACGGGCGCAGGCGCGTGCCGTCAGGATGCCGGCGCACGGGGCTACCTTCACCATCTTGATCACCCTCCGGACAGGACACGGCGCCAGAACCCGGATGTGGGGGCCCCGCGCAGCCAGCGCAACCGCCGCTCGAGCCGGTCGGCACGGGCGCGCTCCCGCTCCGCCAGTCGCTGGGCCGCTTCCACCTGACCGCTGCACGCGGGACACGTGGGTGGCTCTGCCGGGTTCCGCTTCTTCTTGGGGGGATCACCGGCGAACACTCTGGACCCGTCCACCCAGCGGACCCCGTAGATCTCGTCCACGACCTCGTCGATGTCGTCCGCCGTGGCGCCGAGATGGTACGCGCGGGCGAAGGCGGCGGTGCGCTCCAGGCGGGGATGGGCCGCACCCTTCGAGGTGCGCCGTGACCGGGTGCGCCGCGACAGGACGCAGACCAGCCCCGCCCCATCCTTCTCGGCGATGTCGATCAGTGTGCTCAACGTCTGGCGCGTGGGTCTGCTGTCGGCGGGAAGCGTCAGTCGGAACGGCACGGATACGTCCCGGTTCGGCGGCGCGTCGCTGAGGCGGATCCGGCTGTCGAGGCGGTAGGTCTCCCGCAGCAGGCGCAGGTCGATCCGCGGGTCGTCGAGCGGCGCGCGGCACGAGGCCGCGTCCAGTGTTGCCCACGGTCCCACGAGCACGATGCGTATGTCGTTCTTCTCCCCGGCGAGCAGGCCGTCCACTGTGTCGCAGACCCGCTCCCAGGGGTGGCCGTCGACGCTGATGACCACGTCGACGTAGGGCACCTGCCACTGCCGGCCCGGGATATTCCGGCGCAGATGGGAGTCGGGGACGCGATGAGCGACGTAGGGCGTTCGGTAACGGGTGCCCTCCTCACGCCGCGCCCGCATCTGGGGTTGGCCGAGGTGCCAGCCGCTGGAGTCGAGGTCGGGGACGAAGACAGCTCCGGCCTGCGCGAGGCGGTACCCCAGTTCGACGTCCTCGCCGAGAACCAGCGTGGCATCCATGCCGCCGACGGCGTTGAACAGGTCGCGGCGCATCGAACACGTGGCTCCCGTGAACACCTGGTACGCCCGGTGCCCCGCGGACCGCAGCGTGTCGGTGCGGTCGAGGATCTTCTCGATCCACAGCTCCCCGCCCATGTCGCGCTTGAACAGCTCGGCGGCGCGTCCGTGCCGCACCGCTTCGTAGATGTGCTGCGGCGCGAGCTTTCCGGGCGCATGGTTCACGAACCGCTTGTGGCCGAGGACCCCGAGGTAGTCCGCGAGGTGGTGCCAGCGGAGCTGCGACTCCACGTGATCGCGGTAGACCAGCATGTCGGAGTCCAGGCGGAGGACGACTTCCCCGTCCGAGGCCGCCACGCCCGCGTTGACCGCGTGACTCGGACCCCACACCCCTGAGTTCGGGCGGACGATCCGGGTGGTGGTCGGCCGGATCTCCGGTAGGGAGAGCGGGGGATCGGTGCCGTCGTCGACGACCACGGCCTCCAGCAGGTGCGGCGGGTAGGTCTGGGCGGCGAGGGCGGCGAGCACCAGGCCCAGCTTCTCGGCGTTGCCGTACGCCGGAACGACCACGGAGACGCACAGCCTCGGTGTCCAGTCGCCGATGGCCGGAGGCTGCAGCGCGGAGTAGTCGTTGCGGCGGATTCGGGCTTGGTAGCGGGCGGGATCTGCCGCGTCACCGCTCCCTGTACCGCCTCCTGGCTCAGGCGATGCCTTGTCGACGACCGTCACAGTCTCCCCCGATCTTCTGTGCTGGGACGGTGCCCGCTTCCCACGGTGCGAGGAACGGCTGCTCGCACTCCAGGAGCGAGCTGGGCCGCCACCCGTACCACTGCCGACTGCCGGAGCGCAGGTAGCAGGCGGTGCCCTCGGTCCATAAGTGGCCTGATGACTCGCTGCGCCGCGTCACGTAGCCGAGTCCGTGCGTGGCGTAGATCCGGCCTCCGGAGCGCACCACGTTGAGGAGGAGCTGGGAATCTTCGGAGGCGGCGATCGGTCGGAACGCGACGAGGTCTTCCACGACCGCGCGGTCCATGCTGATCGTGCCGCCCGATACGAAGGAGGTGGGCCGCTCGGACGTGGTCGCGAGGCGGATCGTCTGGTGGAAGTCGACCAGATAGACGTATTCGTCGGAGCACCCGAACACGTCGGCGCCGGAGTAGTCGCGGGCCAGGAGCAGGTCGGCGAGGTGGTCCGGCGAATACCAGTCGTCATCGTCCATCTTGGCGATGACGCTCCCGCTCGCCCTGGCCGCCAGCTGGTTGAGCAGGACACCGAAACGGGTGTCGGAGTCGGCGGCGTGGACGGTCAGCTCTCGTCCGGTGGCGCGGAAGGCGGAGACCGCCGCACGCACCTCGGGGAGATCGGGGTCGCACCCGTGCAGGCCGAGGACCACTTCGAGGTCGACGCCGCGCTGGCGCGCGATCTGGTGCAGGGCGAAGCCCAGCATGCCGGGGCGACGGGTGCACAGGATGACGGAGACCGTTGGGGCCGGAGGAGCGGGGAAGCCGAGGCGGGCGCCGATGCGCCGCCACCGCGCCGCGGAGCCGTGCGTGCGCAGTGCGGCGCGGCGCAGCCGCACGCTGTGCTCCTCGCGGGTGAGCGGGTCGGCGAGGTCGTCGGCGGTGACCGAGGTGAGGAGCGTCCGAAGCTCCTCGCCCAGGCATCGGCCCCAGCGGGGCACCGGACCGCTGAACACGGGCACGCCTCCGGCCGCCAGCCCGGCGACCGCTCGGACCGCTGCCAGCGGCCCGCTGTGCTGACGCCATTCGACGCGCACGCCGCGCAGGTGGCGGAGACGGGCGAGGTCGACGTCGGTGATGGTTCCGGAGTCGGGAACGCGGAGGAGTTCGGTCCTGCCGATGACGACAGCCCAGCGGTCCGGCCGCGGTACCAGGACCGCGACGCGTTCGCTGGTCGTCTGCCGGAAGCCCATCGGGTTCACGACGCGCTCGTCGATCGGCGGCACGTCGTCGACCTCCAACGCGCCGGGCCGCAGTTCGCGGATGCGTCTGCCGTCCCCGGCCTGGCCGAACCTCGCCCAGGACAGCGCGGCGATGCCGGTCCGGTCGACGCGATCGATGCGGTCGTCGGTCCAGTAGGGCGGTTGGCCGTTGTGGGTGCACAGCGCGGTGTCCGCGATGGGCGCTACCCCGCGCAGCGGCACCGGCCCGCGCGCGCTCACGCGGACCGCCGTGGGGTCGCCCGGTCGCCACAGCGACGCGTCCGGGCCGCTGAGGGCCACCAGAGGCGAGGCCGTTGACTGCCGTCGGCCGCCGCCGATCGATCGCGCCACGGCCAGGACCGCCTCCCGCACAGCTACCGCTTCCAGGAACCGGAACTCGCAGCTCCACGCGTCGTCGGCGTGACGGCGGGCCTGCAGGTCATGGAGGTCGGCCCATTGGTCGATCCCGGGCGCGGTCGGCAGGGGAGGCGTGCGGGACTCCGGCACGGCGGCGATCCCGAGGAGGATGTGCGCCGAGGGCGGCAGCGCCTCAGTAAGCACGAGGGCACGGCGCAGATCCGTGGGGGTCGCCGCGACGAGTGCGGCCAACCCGATGGGCGAGGGCGGGTCGCGGAGGGCATCGGGGCCCTCCGGAAGGTCGCCGTCCAGGTCGACCACGCGGCAGTCGGCGGGTGGCGTTCCGGTCGGGAGCTGGTCACGTGCGGCATCACCGCCGATGTGGCACAGGAGCGCGCGCTCGCGCCCGGACAGCTCCAGCGCCGTGCGCAGCAGGTCGTGGATCACGCCGTTTCCTGTTTCCAGGTGAAGACGTGGACGCTGTCGGCCTCCCCGGGGAGGCTTTCGCGCTGGAGGACGGGGTCCTCGGCCATCCAGTGGTCGCCCGCGGCCTCGTCGTCGGCGGGGTCGGTGTCGTCGTCCAGGACGATGAGAGCCGATGGCGAGCACAGCGGGAAGAGGACGGGGCCGGCCGGGTAGTGCGCCCGCGCCCCCGCGTCGGTCGGCGGCCCGTCGACGAACAGCATGTCGATGCCGGAGAGGTCGCGAACGGCCTCCCGGTCGTACCAGCGCCAGGCCGGGGCGTCGGCGTCACCGGGGGCGTCGCGGTCGTCGCCGTCGTCTCGCTGCCATTCGGTCAGCGGCGCGAAGCGCACCTCGACGATGTCGTCCAAGCCGTGCGCGGCCACCATGTCCCGGGCCAGCCGCGCGTAGCGCTCGTCGTGTTCGAGCGTCACGAGCCTTCCGGTACCTGTCCGGCGCAGCGTCTCGCCCAGCCAGATACTGCTGGTCCCGCTCCCGCACTCGACGACCAGTCCGGGCTGCCGCTCCAGGACGGCGAGGGCGACGAATCGCTGGACGTCGGGCGAGGTCGCCCAGCCGCGCGGTGTCGGCACCTTCGGGCTGAACCGCGCCGCGGCACCCGATTTCTGGACATCCTCCTGCATCGTTCCACCGGAGCCGGAGTTGTCCTGGCGGGGGATGCTGTCGGAGGTACTTGGGAAATGCCCGAACTGATGTGCTTGCGGTGTGTCGGCGGCTCCCGAGCGTATATGGTCCAGATTTCCGTGGATTTCCCGGACGGCCGTGCGCACGCGGTCGAACGATCCGGCGAGTTCGGCGCGCGTGCCCTCGATAATCTCGGCGAACTCCACGCGGTGTTCGCCGAACGCCTCGGACATACTCCGCGTGTTCTGGTCGAGGGTTCGGCTCAATCGGAGTATCTGGTGCGTTACACGGCGCACGAGGAGGGCGAGAATGCCGAGCACGAGCCCGACCGTGCCGAGGGCGGCGAGCCCGAGCGCCGCCGCCCATCCCAGAGCGTCGGCCGTGCGCAGGGTGGCGAGTAGCCCGATGCCGCCAACCGCGCCGACCACCAGCAGAGTCAGGAGCCGAGCCCGCGGCAGCGGCATGGTGGAACCCCCGTGATCGAAGAAAATCGCTGTGTCGGAATGCCCGAAACCGATGTTTGCCGAATGGGCGCTGCGGCGGCGGAACTCAGCAATGATTCCCGCTGCGCTCCGATATCGAATCGGAGCTGAATCGACAGCGCCAATCGGCAGCATGCTAACCGGAGTGGACCTCGGTTAACAGGAAACACGCCCGGTGCCTACTCGCACGTCAATGATTGATGTCCCGGAATGCCGACATTGACGCTTCCGCGTCCTCTACCGTGGTGATCATGACTTCGACCAACCCCTCCGCCGAAGTAAAATCGAGCATTATAGGACCCGAGGGACTTCCCGCGCGTATCGCCGAATTGGAACTCGATGGGAAAACCGAGCGGGAACTGCGCGACCACCCGGAGGAGCGCGGCGAGATCCTGCTCGACGCCGCGGCCGTGCTGCAGAGCGACGGCGAGTTGAGCCGGGCACTCGCCGTGTTCCAGTACCTCATCGAGGAGGCGGTGGATCGGGAGGACGCCCAGTACGCCACGGTCGGCAAGATCGACGTACTCCTGGAGCAGGGAAACGAGGCCGCTGCCGACGCGGAGCTGCAGGATCTGTGGTCCCACGGGCCGATGGAGGGTCCCGCGGTCCTGTTGGGCGAGCTCCTCGAAGGCAACGGGCGCCTGGAGGAGGCTCTGACCTGGTTCGACTTCGCCTGCCGTGTCCACCTGCACGGCAGTGTCAAGCACCTGGGGGATGTGGACCTCGCCTACGTGCCGGAACTGGTCGGACGTGCGAGGGTGCGGGGCGCCCTCGGCCGCGCGGCGGATGAGTTCGACGTTCTGGTCGGCACCAATCGGGAAAATGGGCCGAGCGACTAAAGCGTCCCCGCGCCTCCCCCGCCTGCGGCCCCTCGTCGGGATACGCGGACGACGGCGCAAAGGCGTGGCACCGCACGGAACTGCTGCGGCCCGGCCCCCACATGGCGGTCCTCCGGCTCGGCAGCCGTAGGGAAGGGCCGCGGAAGGACGTGGAAGCCGATGCCCGGTGGTACAGAGGCGACGAATGCACGGAAAAGCCGGATGCGGCGGGGATCTGCGCACTATATTCGCCGCATGTATAAGGGTTCCGATTTCGGCCGCTGGCAGCGGGATGAGGATCGGATCGCCGTGGCGCGGCGAATGGCGTGGCGCGACGGCAGGTCGACCATCCCTGGGCTGCTGCAGTTCCGGTCCGCCTCGCGCAGCGCGGGCGTGGCGGACCCCGAGGCGAGCACGCTGGAGTTTTGCGACCACCTCATTCGGGAGGGCGACCGCCAGGTCTCACTGAGTGCCCGGTACTTCAAGGTGATGCTCCTGCGCGAGCAGGGCGAGCCCGAGCGGGCCATGGCCGAGCTGGAGCTGCTCGAGCGCTGCGCCCCCACGGTGCACACCGCCGAGCAGCTCGGCTCGCTGTGGGCCGCCGATGGCGACCTCGAACGCGCGCTGCACTGGTACACCTGCGCCCTCACCCTCGAACGCCCCTCCGACGGCGCGGAGCTGCGCGACCGGCGGCAGGCGGGGAGGAACCGCACGGCGCTGCGGACGACCCTCGGGCTGCCCCCGGACGACCTCGACTTCCGCATGTTCCAAGAGGACCTCGAAGCCGAGACGCGCTGCCTGCGGGAGCATCCCGACGTCGGCGAACCCGTGCTGACCCCCTTCTTCCCCCGGAGCGAGGTCGAGCGCGCGGCGGCCGCGGACGCGCTTCCACCCGGCGTCGATTCCGAGATGTACTACCAGCGCAACGAGATCATCTGGCAGATCGCCGCCGAGACGCACGGGGTGTGGCGCCGCCGGTTGATCCCGGTGACGGTCGAGGACGCCGAGGTGGTGAAGAGACTTCCCTCGGGGAGAGACGATCAGCCGGGCACGCGCGAGTATTACCTGCGCGACCAGGGCGAACGCGAGGGGGCGCAGGCCTGGCCGCCCAACGATCCCGCTCCCTGCTGGTGCATGTCGGGCCTGTCCTACGCGTGCTGCTGCGGTCGCCCGCGGCGCTGATCAGGTGAGCCAGTGGTGCCGCCGATGCCGAAGCGCGGGCGAGGGTCAGGAACCCGGCACAGCCAGAGCCGCCCGACGGCCGTCTTCCGGGCCGTTCGCCCGTCGTTATCCACAGCTCGTGGAATCGTCCTGGAGATCGGCAGAGCGTCCACCCACGCTGGGCTCCATGACCTCTCTCAACGCTCTCACCCGAACCGAGCGCACGTCTGTCCCCTCAACCCCCGCAACGAACCACTCACTCGCCGACGACTCCACACTGGTCGGGCTTGTCGCCGCCCAGACCAGGCTCGCCCGAATCGCGGCCCAGCAGTGCGGATGTGTGACCACCGAGCAGGTGTACCGGTCGGGCCTCGGCCGGCGGCGGCTCGTCATCATGCTCGAAGAGGGCCACCTGATCCGCCGCTATGTCGGCGTGTACCAGGTGACGATGCCCCTCGCGCAGGTCGCGGGCGACCCGCGCCTGGCCGTTCCCGGCCTGGCGCGAGAGGTCATGGCGGCGCAGCTCGCGCTCGGCCGGTACTCCTGCGCCTATCTGGACACCGCGGCGCGGCTGCACGGCCTGCGCGGACCCCTGCGGTGGGAAGATTCGGTGGACATGGCCACCCGGCCCAGGAGCCGCGCTCGGCGCCCAACGCCGCCGCTGCGCGTCCACTACCGGTGGGTCGGGGCGAAGGACCTCGTCGTCAAGGGGCCGTTGCGCCTGACCACGGTGCGCCGTACTCTCGCCGATCTCTCCACGACGGCTCCGCGCGAGGAGTTCGTGTCCATGGTCGAGGCCGCGCGGCGCGGGGATCTGATCAGCGCGGCGGACGCGTCCCGGTTCCTGCACCTGCCGGACATAGCCGAGCGGGGCGCGGCGCTGGGCCGCACCCCGCTCGATCAGTCCTCACCGGCGAGCGGTGGTGATAGGGAGGATCCGTCCTACCCGACGGGGGTGATCCGGCCCGAGCCGCCCTCCGGGTAGTCAGCGGCGGTCACTTGGCCGCCGAGGTCCTTGGTGAGGTAGTCGAACAGTGCGGTCTGGTAGTTCGCTCCCACCACGGTGTAGTCGGCACCGCGGAACGGCCACTGGTCGCCGCCGCGCGCGGAGAAGTCGATGGTGGCCACGGTGATCGGCGGACCGTCCACGACCTCGCCGTCGGAGACGATGACGGTGCCATCGTGCAGGACGAGGTCGCGCACCCGCTCGCCCCCCTGCAGGACATTGCCGTCGTCGTCCACCTGCTGTGCGGTCCGTGCGGCGTCATAGGTGAAGTCCATCCCGGCGACCTGGGCGAACCGGCCGTCGGCGGCGGGCATCGAGGAGACGCCGTTCTCCAGCAGCTCCTTGATCTGCGCGCGCGGGAGGTCGGGGACGACCACCACCTGGTTGGGGAAGGGGGCGATCGTGTAGGTGTCGAGCTCGGAGACCTTTCCGGGGCCGATCACCGAGTTGTTCCTGATCCCGCCGCCGTTCTGCAGCGCGATCTGCGGCTCGGGCACGCCGTACGTGGCGGCGTTGGCCCGACCGGTGGCGAGCAGCGCGTCGGCCAGCAGGTTGCCGAGGTTGGTCTCTCCGGTCCGCACGCCCGGGTCGCGCCGCCCGTCCAGGCCGACGTCGGTGGTCGCGGCTGTGCTCTCGGCCAGCCCCGCCACGTAGTCTTCGACCGGCTTATGGACCTCGCTGTACACGTCCGGATCCGGCTCGACGGCGTCGTCACCGACACCGGAGACACGCACCGGGGCCGAGCGGTCGGCCGCCGACGTGACCTTGCCCTGCTTATCGAAATTCACGACCAGTCGACCGACGTACTTGTAGTCCGACCCGGCCGTCACGATCGGCACCTCGGTTCCGGTGGAGTCCGCCACCCAGAGCGGGTACTCCAGCGGCTCACCCGTCTCCGGGTCGTTGGGAACGACATCGTCCGGCACCAGCGGGGTGCCCTCGGAGGCCTGGGTCTCGTGACCGCCCCCGGCGACCATGACGTCGACGTCGCGCAGCTTTCGGGCGAGCTTCTTGTCCTCGCCGATGCCCTGCAGGTGGGAGATGACGATGATCTTGTCGATGCCCTGCGTGGTGAGGGCATCGACCTCGTCCTGGACCGCGCCGCGCACATCGGTGTCGACCACGGCGTTGCGCGGGCTGGAGATGGAGGGGAGAAGCGGGGTGATCGCGCCGACGATTCCGATCCGCTCGCCGCGCTGCTTGACGACGGTGCTCGGAGCGATCCGGCCCTTCTCCTCCAGCTCGGCCAGACCCGGCTCGCCGGAGACGTCCATGTTGGACACCAGGAACGGGGCATCTCCCGGGGTCGCCTCGATGAACTCCGCGTAGGTGTCCGGGCCGAGGTCGAACTCGTGGTTGCCCATGGAGATCGCGTCGTAGTCGGCGTAGCCGGCGGCGAGCGCGTCGTAGAAGGGAGCGTCCTCCTGCTGGCTGGCCGCGAACTGCGGACCGGAGAGGAACACGTCACCGGACGAGACCGTGACGACCCCGCGCCGCCGCGCCTCGCCGGGCAGCGCGGCCCTGGGGCTGCGCTCTTCGTCGCGCAGTTGGTGCAGCAGAGAGGTGAACCGGGCCGCACCGCCGTAGTCGGCGTCGGCCGGGGCACCGAGCAGCTTCGACTCGCCGTCGTTGGAGTGCAGGACGGTCAGGGTGTAGTCGGCCCTGCCGCGCTCACTTCCGCCGTGGCCCCGCCCCGGAACAGCGCCGGCCGGCGCCACCGATGCGGCAACAAGAGTGGATGCGATCAATAGCGCGCCCGAGGCACGCATCAGTGGACGGGAACGTCTCGACATGCACGGTTCCTCTCCGGCGGTGGGGGACAGAGGTGGGGCGAAATCGGACAGACACGGACGGGCTCAACCGTCGAACCCGGGAGGATCATACGGCCCTGGTGTTACGGGATGTGTGACAGTGGTCGACTGAGCGCTGACGCGTTCGTCAGGAATGTTCGTGCATGTCCATATGGAGGAATTCGAGTGTCCTACCCGGAAGATCAGCCGTCGCGTAAGCAGCCGGGACGTCCGAATCACGCTCTAGAACCGAAGAAAATGCCCGGAACCCTGATCGCCGCCCGGATCATGATGTTCATCTTGGGAGGAATCGGTCTCGTACTCGCAGGATCGTCCGCTGTCCTCCTGTGGGGAGCGTCAGCGTCATGGGGAGGGCGACACGGTTTCTTCTTTCCCCCGCTGTTCTTCCTGGTGCTCTTCCTGGTCACCGTCACCTATGCGGTGACCTGTATCGGCCTCGCGGCGCTGATGGGAAGAAGGAGGTCACGCTCCCTCTGGATACTGCTCGTGATCCTTCACGGGGGTGTCGCGCTGCTGTTCCTCTGGGGCTGGGCGGGCGGTGAAGGGGCACCCAGCCTCGCGTTCTTCCCTGTGATGATGGTGTACGGCGTCATCGAACAGAGGTTGGGGCTGCCCTACTTCTTTCCATGGGAGTGGGTGAACGCTGTCGGGGCGCCCCTGCTCTTCGTGCTTCTCACGGTGGTGGTGCTCGGCCTTTTGTTCGTAAAGCCTTCCCGCGTCTACTACCGCGGTGGCGACTAACCGTCGTGGCCGCATGCGGCCACGTGATATCCCAACCAACGGCGCAGCCCGGATACCGGACCCGCTGTCGTCAGGCCAGGTGTTCGATGAACAGGGCGGCCTCGGTCTCGGTCATGCCGGTCTCGGTGGCGACCAGCCGGACGGCGTCGGCGATGCGGTCTTCGCCTCGCAGGCGCCGGACCCGGTCGGCCAGGCTCATGCCCGGGGCGGGAGAGCCCGGCACATGGCGGCCTTCGCGCAGCGCGTCGGCGATCGATTTCGCCTCGGACAAGCCCATCCCCGTGTGCTCCCGGAGCACCTTGATCGCGTGGATCTGTTTGCCGCGGCGGACCAGCTCACGAGCCTGAGCGACCGCGTCTTCGGTGAGCGGCAGCATGTCTCGCGGGGACTTCGATGAGCGTCCGAACAGTCCGGCCATGACCACCACCACTAGAAAAGAAGGAAGGGAGAGGGGGATTCTCCCTACTGCGTCGCAGCTTTGACGGCGGAGCCTAACGCATATTCGCGGTACGGGCATGCCGCGACGCGGCGGGCCGGCGACCCCGCCAGGAATCGGGTGCTGCGCTGGGATGTCATCGGCAGGTGCAACGATGACCGTATCGATGATGATCGCCGACGAGATGGGGGAACCCGGTGACTCCCGAGCAGTTCATCGACATCGCGCTCTGGTTTCCGGAGGCCGTGGAGACCGAGCCGTTCGTGCCGGGCGTCCCGGTCTACAAGGTCGCGGGCAAGATGTTCGCCCTGCTCATGGACGAAGGCGGGGGCAAGCCGGCCACGGTCAACCTCAAGTGCGACCCCGTCCTGGCGCTCGAACTCCGCGCCGAATTCCCCGGAGTCACGCCCGGCTATCACATGAACAAGCGGCACTGGAATTCCGTCGTGCTGGACGGCTCGGTCCCGGACGACGAGGTCGTGGAAATGGTGCGGCACTCCTACGTGCGGGTCGTCAGCGGCCTCCGTCGCGCCGACCGGGACCGTCTGCTCGCGGTCCTGGGGGACGATTCTCCACCGATTCCCACTGGTGGAGGGGCGGCGGCTCCCTGAGACGCTGGACGCGGACGCTGGAACGACCGCCTCACCGGTCCGAGCGAGCGGCGCGCAGCGTGCTCGGCGTGATGCCGAGCTGACGGCGCATGGTGCGCGTCAGGTGGCTCTGGTCGGCGAAGCCGGTGGCCTCGGCGATGTGCGCGATGGGATCGTCGGTCGACTGCAGGGCGCGGCGTGCCCGGTCCAGCCGTAGCCGCAGCACGTACTGGTGCGGCGACTGCCCGGTGGAGACGCGGAAGGCGCGGGTGAAGTGCGACGCGCTCAGCCCCGCCACGCTGGCGAGGTCCTCCAGGCGTAGGCGTTCCTGGAGGTTGGCTTCGATGTAGTCCTCCACCCGCGCCATCCTCCGTGGGGACAGTCCGCCGACCCGCTGCGGGCTGACCGGCCGCTCCGACGACATCCGGAGCACGTGGGCGGCCACGGCTTGGACCAGCGCCTGGGCGTAGAGCGTGTCAGCCGGTTCGGCCTGCTCGTATTCAGCGACCAGCCGTTCGACCATCATCGCCAGCAGCGGATCACTGAGGTGGAAGTGGGGGACGAGCTCGAATACCCGCCTGGCCCCGCCCTGCTCGGCCAAGCGTTCGAGCCACGTGGGGTCCAGCGCGACCAGCATCAGCTCGACGTCCTCCTCCCATCGGGGCCGCGATGCCCACCCCGCCGGGTTGATCAGTGCCTGGCCGCGGTGGAACCGTTCGCGGCACGCTCGGCCGTCGGCGGACCAGCGCAGATGCGTCGACGTACCGGCATGCACGACCAGGACGTGGGATGCCGGGCCGACCGGTGGCGGCACCGTTGCCGCCTTCCCCGCCGCGCGCTCGACATCGCGTTCGACCACCGCGTGCCCCAGCTCCGCTCCGCTGCCGGAGAGGTGGACCAGATGAGGCTTGATCAGCGAACCCGACATAACCCCCATTGTGACCTGGTCCGCTTTCGGAGCCAACGGTCGCGGCCGACTCTTTACGCCTCACCGCCGCCACAGTTGGGGGTCGGATCGTTCTACAACAGCCTGGATATTCAAGATTCTCCCGCCGACGCGGTTCCAGGATGTTCCGTGCACACCGTGCATACCGCGCAAAGGAGCCAGCATGAGCACGAACCACTCCCTGTCGGGGAAGACGGTCCTGGTCGGTGGCGGAGCGAAGAACCTCGGCGGGCTCATCAGCCGGACCGTGGCGGGGGACGGCGCCAACGTCGTCGTCCACTACCACTCCGACGGCGCCGCCTCCGACGCGCAGGCGACCGTCGACGCGGTCAAGGCGGCGGGGGCCAAGGCCCTCGCGGTCCAGGGCGACCTGACCCGCGTCGAGGACGTCGAGCGCCTGTTCACCACCGCCAAGGAACAGTTCGGCGGAATCGACGTCGCGGTGAACACCGCCGGCATGGTGCTGCGCAAGCCCATCGTGGACACCACCGAAGACGAGTACGACCGGATGGCGGACGTCAACGCCAAAGCCGCGTACTTCTTCATCCGCGAGGCCGGGCGGCACCTGAACGACGACGGCAAGCTCATCACGATCGTGACCGCGCTGCTCGCCGCCTTCACCGACGGCTACTCCACCTACGCCGGAGGCAAGGCACCGGTCGAACACTTCGCCCGGGCCGCCGCCAAGGAGTTCGCTCCCCGGGGCATCTCCGTCAACAACATCGCCCGGGCCGATGGACACCCCGTTCTTCTATGGGCAGGAGACGCCCGAGCGGGTGGAGTTCCACAAATCCCAGGCCCTGCGTAACCAGCTCACCCAGATCGAGGACATCGTCCCGCTGGTGCGCTTCCTGGCCACGGACGGCTGGTGGATCACCGGTCAGACCATCTTCGCCAACGGCGGCTACACCACCCGATAACCGCAGCGGGCCCGGTGCGAACGCTCACAGAAGGGGGACCGCACCGGGTCCCGAACGCCCTCGCACGGCAGCGCGCGGGGGGAGTCGCCATATCGGCGGACGTGCCGCCTCAGCGCGGTGACCACCAGTGCTCGCGGGGCGGCTGAGGCAGCCGGACCGCGACGTCGGTCCACTGTTCGGCGAGAACGCTGCGCACCGTCGCGGTTCTGTCGCCTGCGGCGCCGACGTTGTTCCGGTTGCGCTGGTGGCCACCGCCTGAAACGTCCTCCCGTGCGAGGAGGATGCGCAGGAGCTCGGCGGAGTCGGGCCGGTCGTCGGGGTCCTTCGCCATCGCGATGGGGACGAGTTCGTCGAGCCCGGGAGGGAGCCGGTCCAGGTCGGGGTCCTCATGCAGGACGCGCCGGGCGAGTTCGCGCGGGTGCCCGTGCCCGAACGGGTCGTGCGCCGCCGCCGCGAACGCGATCAGTCCGCCCCACAGGAAGACGTCGGACCGGTCGGTGACGGGCTGGCCCCGGTACTGCTCCGGACTGATCCAGCCGGGTGTGCCGACCTTGTCGCGCGGCACGCCGCTCCCCGCCTCCGGGCCGGGCAAGGCATCGGGAGAGGGCAGCCGCAGGGCGCGAAACGCCCGGCGCATGCGGCGGACCCGGACCCAGCGCGTCGCGTCCGCTGCGGTGGACGGGCGGGCGATGCCGAAGTCGAGCACCTTCGGCCCGCTGGGCGCCATGATGATGTTGCTCGGCTTGAGGTCGCGGTGCACGACCCCCGCCGAATGGATCGCGCGCAGCGCGTCGGCGATGCCGACGGCGAGGGCACGCACCATGCCGGGGCGCAGCGGGCCGTGCCGTTCGACGTGGTGGCGCACGGTGGGCCCCGGCGCGTATTCGGTGGCTAGCCAGGGGCGATCCGTCTCCACATCGGCGCTGATGAACCGGGCCACGCACGGGCTGTTCACCCGTGCCAGCAGCCGGGCCTCGTGCGCGAACTGCTCGCGGAACCGCACGTCGGCGGCGTGCTCCGCGTGTACCACCTTGATGGCGAGGTACCCCTTCCCCCCGCTGGCCGTGCCCGCGTAGACGGTCCCCATCCCGCCCGCACCGATGCGCCCGACCAGCCGGTAGCCGCCGACCTCATCCGGGTCGTCCGGCAGCAGTCGTTCGAGCCGCCGAACACCGCGGGCCTTCATCGCCTCTCCCGCGCACCGCTCGCGGCACGGGAGGCCTTGTGCGGACGGCGTACGCACGTCGACGTCGCCGAAGAGGCGCGAGGGGTGCCGCGCCGCTGGAGCGTGACCACGGAAGACCATCCAGTGCAATGGGGGATGCCTCGGTGCATGGATTCTACGGCGCGATCGCTGTCAGCGGGGCGGCTGTCGCAGAGTGCCCGACCCGCGAGCGAGCCGGGCACACCTCGTCACCTGCCGGTGATCAGGGACGTCAGCCGAAGATCGTGCGTAGTGCGGGAACGCGGCGCACGATGAGGACGTCGATCGCGAGGACGATCACCATGCTGATTCCGGCCAGTGGGAAGAGCACGCCCAAGGCGGCCATGATGGCCAGAACGCCGAAGGCGGTGCGCCGGTCGGTCGGGCGTGAGGGGGCACCGAGGCGCCCCGTTGGGCGGCGGCGCCACCACATCCAGGCGCCCGACACGACCAGCGTGATGACGGCGACGCAGGCGCCCAGCATCAGGAGGAGGTTGACGGTGCCGAATCGGCGTCCCTCGTGGATGGCGATGCCCTCCGACACGCCCTTGGCGATCACGCCGTACTCCGCCCAGCCGAAGGAGGCGACGACCTCGCCCGAGTACTGGTCGACGTGGACCGTCTGTTCGTCGGCCGGGTCGCGGCGGGGTTTGGCCGTCACGGTGTAGACGCCGTTGTCGTCCTGCGGCGGCAGGACCGAGTAGCCGCATGACGAGGCGGGGCAGTCGGTGACGTCGCGCGTCGCCGCGAGCGCCGTCTCCATGGGCACCGCTTCGGCGTCGTTGCCGGAGGAGGTCGGCACCTTCTTCTCCTGTGCGGCCCAGGGGACGTCGGCGTCGGGGTGGTGTTCCTGCGGATCCTTGCCGCTGGACGCCGCCTGCCCGCCGTGTTCGCCGTGCTTGTGGGAGGGCTCCGACTGGTCGGTGAAGTCGGCGGGGTTCGGCTTGGTGGAGCCGGTCCACCCCTGGACGGCGCGCAGGTTCTCACCCCATACCCCGGACCAGGGGAGTCCGGTCAGCACGAGCAGCACGATCACCGCGCCGGAGACGACGCCGGTGAGCGCGTGCACTCGGCGCGTCGACAACCGTCGACCGCGCGTGGAGGAGTTTCCCCGACTCGTCGACTGGGCGGCCGACCGTTTCCGCGTCGGGCTCCGCCACCACAGGTACGTGCCGGTGGCGACGAGAATCAGCGCCCAGCACGCGGCGGTCTCGACGACCCGGTCGCCGACCGCCCCGGCCATGAGCGATCCGTGGATATCGCGCACCGCCCGCATCAGGGTCGCGCTGTCATCGACCGACCCGACGACCTGTGCGGTCGCGGGATCGACGTAGACCGACATTCCCGGTGTGAAGCCGCCCGCGTCCGCCTCCTTGAGGATGACGCGGGTGGAGCGGTCTGCCGCGGCGGGCGGGATCACCGAGTCGAGCGCGAGCTCGGGATGGGCGGCGTGGGCGGCGTCGACCTGCTCGGAGAGTGGGGCCGAGTCGCTGACCGGAGCATCCAAGGTGCGCAGGTCCGCGTACCGCCATTCCTCGTAGGGCTGCTTGAAGAGGTAGATCGCTCCGGTGATCGCGAGCACGAGCAGCACCGGAGCGACAAAGAGGCCGGCATAGAAATGCCAGCGCCAGATGGTCCGGTAGCGCTGCTGGCTCCGTGCCGGCTTCGGGCGTGGCGCGGTCGGCGAACTCGGGGGCGGAGCGTTCGGGGGTGGCGCGGGTGTGTTGGTGGGGGACGCCATGAGACGCGTTCCTTACGTGTTCGGGCACGCGGCGATACCCGCTCGATCTCGGGCGTGCGGCATCGCGTGCGGTCCCGGCCGCGTTAGCGCGGTCGGCCGGGGAGAGAAAAGCGGGAAATGGTGACGCCGACGCCGCAGGACAGGACCGCAGCGGGCGTTGACGGGTGGGAGAAGCGAACGACGGGGACGCGGCCGGATGGCGCTCAGCGCGTCATGACCGCCGGTCCGCTGTGGAACACGAAGGCACAGCCGGGCGGCCCCCTGCGCCGGACGGTCCGGGCGAGCAGCTGCTCGACGGGGCGCGGCTTGTCAGGGCGGCGGCGGAGTCGCGGGTGCGGGGGAACGGTGAGTGGGCGCGGCGCGGCCAACAGCAGGGGAAGGTGGGCGCCGAGCAGGCGGAGCAGTTCGGCGAGATCGGACTCGCCGCGCTCGAGCCACCATGCCGTCAGCAGGGCGGTGAACACGTGCACCAGCAGCATGGCCATGCCCGAGCTGCCACCCATGGTGTGGTGCATGCCCCCGGCCGCCGCGTCGGCCGTCGCCGTGGTCATGCCTGAGGGGGTAACCGCCGCCGCACTGAAGAGGTGGTGCAGTCCGAACTGGGTGACGAAGGCGGCGGCCATGATCGGGGCCAGCCCGCGCTGAGCGCCCGCGAGCGTGTAGCCGCCCGCGCCGACCAGCAGGACGGCTAGGCCGAGAGCTCCCCAGCCGACGGGCGCCCCGCCCGCGGAACAGTGCAGACCGGCCGAGATCGCCACGCACACTGCGGCGAAGAGTCCGGCGCGCAGGGCCCGGAAGAGCGGCTGGTCCAGTTGCACGGGGCCGATTATGCACTGACGTGCGCAGACCCAGGAAGGGGGGTAGTGGAAGTGTGCGCAGCCGCGGAGCGGCGGGGGATGGAATGCGGGGAAGTGAGGACAGGAACGCGATCGTGACGAGGGCCGTCGAGCGATTCGTGAGCCCCTGGACCACGGGGAGCGACGAGCGCCGTCTCATGCACCCGAGCCGACCGCGGTGGTGCAGCCGACCGGGTGCGGGGCGTCAGGCGGTGGCAGGGGAAGGGGCGAAGAGGCCGTTTCTTCCGCGTGCCGGGGATCGTATGGGGTGGCTCCTCGCCGTGGACTGTCGCTGCAGCCAGTGGCGGAGCGGGGTCAGGGCGAGCGGTGGGGGGAAGTTACCGTTGCCGTTCCCGTTGCGTGAGCCGTGGGTGAGTTCGAAGAACACGGTATGGCTGCGGGCGCGCCGATAGTCGCCGCATCGGGTCGAGAGCGCGGCGACGATGCCGAGGCCGCGCCCGCTCTCGTCATGAGGACGCGCAGAGGAGGCGACCGGCGGGTCCGACAGGGTCGGTTCGTCGGTGACCTCGATGCGCAGTCGGCTTGTGCTGAAGCGGGCGAACACGGAGAAGTATCCGCCGGGTCGGCCGGAGGCCGTGTGCTGTGCCGCGTTGGTGGCGAGTTCTGAGAGGAGAAGATACGCCGTCTCGGCGGTTTCCGCGGGGACCTTGGCGCCGCAGGTCTCGTGGTCCAACAGATCTTTGAGCCAATGGCGGGCCCGGGCCGCGCTCTCCGCCCGACCGGGGAACGTGCGCGCGAACGCTCGCATATTCAGCACACTCCCCGCGGGTTGGTGTGCGATGCCTCGGAGGCGGGAGTGGCCCATCGTCTATGAGATGCCCGAGGGTTTCTCCGTTCCCGCCCCGGCGTTCTTTTCGTGCGCGGGACGCCGACTTCCATGAACATTCCTCACCTGGCCTTCCACAGGTCAGTGTCGGGACCGAGACCGGTGCGCACGCACCGGGTCAGGGTCGAGATTCGTGCCGGGCGGTAAGATCACCCGGGCAAGGTCGTCCTTACAAGGCGTTCCCATCTAACGTCCCACCTTAGAGAAGCTAATTCCAGAGAATTCTCTCAGGTTTGCCGATGCTGGTTCTGGAGTCGGCGGCGGTCGCATTGTGTGTCATGTGGTCGTGCTTGGGTGGATGGGGCGGTGGAAGATTTCCGTGGGTATGATTCTCTATCCGTTCCGTGAATGCGGCAGCTGGATTTGTGAGTGTCGATTTCCATGATTCACGTTTGTGAGGTGAGTGGCGTGGCTCCGGCGCGGCGACCGCGCGAAGGGCCCTCCGGAGGCGTGTTCGTGACCTCTTCCGGCCGCGTCGGCGATGTGCCACGGCCCCGGCGGGACGCCGGATCCGCAACCAGTGGGCCTTCGCGCTGCTGGACGACGAGCGGTTCGACGAAGGCCCGTAGGGCAAGGTGCTGCTCGCCAAGGGGCGCGCGCTCACGGCGCCGCGGAACCGGGATGAGGCGAGGCGGATGCTGGAGGAGGCCCTGCGCCTGTTCCAGGAGCCGGGCGCCCGCTTCCAGGAAGCGCAGGCGCTGGAGGACCTGGGCCACCGCCGAATCGGCGGGAGCGGAGGCCACGGCGCGGCTGCACGCGGCCCTGCGGCTCTACGAGGAGATCCACACCACCTCGGCCGCGGAGCGCGTGCGGAAGACGCTGGGGCCGGGGGCTGAGGACGACGGAACGGGGCCGCCGCGGGCCGTGTGATCGCCGAGCGAGAGCGGGGTGCTCGGCACCGGGACCCGGCGATCACCAAACACCCCGGCGTGCGGCGTGGCCCGTCCGACTACAGAACCGGACCGGAGCTGTGTGGCAGTGTCGGCACGTCCTCCGAATGGTGGGTGTCCGCGTGTGTGCTGTTGAGGAGCTGCGACACCGTCACCATGGTGTAGCCCCGTGCGGCAAGCCCGTCGATGATCTCGGGAACCGCCTCGATCGTGGTGTTGTGGATGTCGTGCATGAGCACGACCGCGCTGGGCTTGGCGTCGGCGAGGACCCGCCTCTCGATGGTCTCGGCGTCGTGGTCCTTCCAGTCCTCACTGTCGACGTTCCACAGGACCTGGGTCATCCCGAATTCCTCAATCACCCCTTTGACGGTCGCGTTGGTCTCACCGTAGGGCGGACGCATCAATGTGGGCGTGAAACCGATTTCGCGCCGGATCTGCTTGTTGACTTCGGAGATTTCCGCGCGGATCTCGTTTTTGCTCAGCTTGGTGAGGTCCGGGTGGTTCGCGCTGTGGTTGGCGACCTCGTGTCCCCGAGAGTTCACCAGGCGAACGGTCGCCGGACGCCGCTCGATCTGCCGCCCGACCATGAAGAAGGTGGAGCGCACGCCGCGTTGGTCGAGGATGTCGAGTAGGTCGGCGGTCCGAGGCGCGGGTCCGTCATCGAAGGTCAGTGCGATGCACTTGGTCCCCGAGGACGAGCAGTCGGGAGCGGCCCCGCGGGGCGCCGCTGCGGTGGGTGTGGCGGCGGCTGAGCCGGCGCCGAGCATCAGCATCAGCGACGCGAACAGCGCGACCGAGCTCATCCGGCGCGTGCGTGTGCTGCGCGGCTTCGGGGCGGTCTCGGCGGTCGAACGGGAGGGGATTCGGCGCAAGCGTGATCCGTGCATCACAAAGCCTTCTGATCTCGCGGAGACAACGACGCCAAGTATCGTTTCCGGAACGCGTGGCTAAGAACCCTCCGATTCGTTGGCCTCTTTATTCCTCAGCTTATTGGAAGTGACGATTGCGGACGTTTCTGGCTGAATGCGAATTCCGGAACATGGGCCCCGGCCGTACCGCTGATTGTGGTCATCAGATCACTGGACGCGTGGATGGTCCGCATGTGCGCACAGTGAATTCAACCGTCACCGATGCGGCCGCCGAGATACGCGGCGGCGAAAGTTCGGTGAGTTCTGTTCGCCATCCGCTACGCGTTCGGTGACCCAGTCGCAGACGGTCCTGAAACCCCGACATATCGGAGAGCCTCTAGCTGCGACCCTCCATCGGGGGGCATCGCGGGTCGAACCTCCCTCGTCCGCCCCGCGATGCCGTTGATCCGCTCCGGCCAGCTCCGGATCAGGCGTCGGCCGGCAGTACTGGCGGCTCTCCGGACGTCCACGTCACATGGAGAGACATCCGTTGGAACCGCCACCCCTCGGCGGTGCGCACCACATCGGCGTCGAAGTGGCCACCGGACGTGAAGAGCCGTTCGCTCTCCTCCGCCCCGCCCTGCGATGCGAGCACATGCGTATTGATCGAGTTCCACCGCACCCTCGCGACATCGCCGTCGAGGTCGATGATGTGGTTCATCCCCACGTGCTGCGTGCGCTCGAACATGACCAGGAGCTTGCGCATGGACTCCAGGTGTCCGGCGATCCCCACGTGCTCACCCATCGGATCCTCGGAGCGGATGTCCTCGGTAAACATCGACCGAGCCCACCCCGCGTCGAACCTCCTGTCGTCAAGCGAGGCCAGCCACCGATCGACAAGGCTCGTGATGTCCGCGCGATCCGTGAGCGCGCGCAGCTGATTGCTCATCCTCTGCTGTTCCATGCCAACAGCTTGGAACCTCAACTTTTGTTGATGTCAACCCGTCCTGTGCGCTGTGCCCCACCGATGGCAAGAGCAGGGAACTCTTATGAGGCGGCGATGGCCGCGTAGTTCCACACGTCCGCGGGAAGCGGGTACGTGAGCTTCCATGTGATACCCATCGGGTTGTCACCCTCGTGCTTGATATAGGTGGCAGGACCAAGCAGCATCCACGGTTGGGCTCCACCGATGTCGTTGCTGTTGAACTGTCGGATGAAGAGCAGCACCTGCGACCCTTCCCGCCGGTGGTTTTGGTAGCGCAGACCGGTCTCCGTTGTGCTGGAGGTGGAGTTCTGCGATTCCCAGTGGAACAACGTCTCGCTCAGCGCAACGTCCTTATAGCGCGTTTGTGGCGAGAAGTCTTTCTCGTCCTTTTCCGACGTGATCAGCAAGGCATCGGTCTTGATCTCTGGGCACCACTTCACCCCCTCCCGGAAGTTGCTGGGGTAGTAGACGCCGATTTTGGCCTGGCCCAGCGCTGCCACGATCTCCGAGCGGTTATAGGAGGCGTGCACGGCCAGGGGGAGTGAAGCGATCCCGTTGAGGAGTGGGTGTGGAACGTGCTCGGCATGGTTGAGGCCATAGTCGAGCACTTGCCGCAGCTCGCGCCGGACATCGGGGTGACGCTGAAGCTCGTCGAACCCCTCCTGGTAGTGGACGAAGCTGTTCTTCCGGTCCCAAAGAGAGAAGTAGAGCATCCGGGCATACGCCTGTCCCTGCCCATCCAGCTCCTCGTAACGCGGCGCGTCGTCGGCCAGCATCATGCGGTAGTGGTCCCGCCGCAGCGGATCATCGACATGCAGGAGCGAAGCGACGCGGCCCAGAAGTTCCTTCTCTCCGCTCGGCGCGGTCGCTGGGAGCAGTCCGGCACGGCGCAGGATTCCTGTCCACGAGTTCTTCGCCCGGTAGATCTGCTCGATGCTCCTGCCGCTCTCGTGCAGGTACTCGGCAAGGTCGCTTGTTCCGTACGCCCTCACCTCGTGGGCCAGTGCCCTGACGTTGACGCCGATCTGTGCCTTGATGTTGTTGAGGATGGTGTCCTTGGCCTTGCGTTCCAGCAGGATCTGGCATCCCGCGGGCAGCCGCGGAAAGTCGGCTTCCACACTCTCCTGCAGGCGTCGGCGGGACTGGCCGGTAAGCGCGTGGAACTGTTCCTCGAAGCGGAATTCCGCGCGGTGCTGCCCGATGAAGTCGAGGACGGTGAGCACAGGCTTGTTCGCTGTTCGGCGCAGTCCGCGACCGAGCTGCTGCAGGAACACAGTGGCGCTGGACGTGGGCCTGAGCAGCAGGAGCGTGTCGACATCTGGGATGTCCACCCCCTCGTTCAGCAGGTCGACCGAGAAGATGACCTGGAGCTCTCCGTCCTTCAGCTTGGCAAGGGCCTCCCGCCGAGTGGTGACGTCCGTCGCGGCCGAGAGAGCCGTTGCCGCGAGCCCGGCTTCCCGGAAACACCGCGCCATGTATTCGGCGTGAGCGATGGAGACACAGAAGCCGAGCGCGCGCATCGAACCGGGATCGGTGACCTTCTCCCTGACCGCCGTGAGGATCAGGCGTGCGCGCGCGTCGTTCCCAGTGAACAGCGACTCAAGTTCGTCAGTGTCATATCCGCCGCGCTTCCACGTCACAGCGGTCAGGTCGGTGTTGTCGCTGATCCCGAAGTAGTGGAACGGGCTCAGAAGCTCGTTCTCCAGCGCTTCCCACAGGCGTAGCTCAGCGGTGATGCGTCCGTCGAAGTACAGGTCGTGGATCTTGGTGCCGTCAGTGCGCTCGGGCGTCGCAGTCAGCCCAAGGAGCTCCTTCGGCTTGAAATAGTCGACGACGCGCCGGTACGTCTTGGCGGCACCATGGTGAAACTCGTCGATGACGATCACGTCGAAATGGTCAGGCGAGAAGCTTTCCAGACGCTTCGTCTTCTCCAGCGACTGCACGCTCGCGAAGACATGCGTGCGCTCGGTGGGTGACACGCCGCCAGCCAGGATCTCGCCGAGGTCGTGGTCGTTGAGGACGTCCTGGTAGGTCCGCATGGACTGAACCAGGATCTCCTGCCGGTGGGCGATGAACAGGAGCTTGAGGTCCCGGCTGTAAAGCTCACGGAGTCGTTTGTAGTCAAGCCCGGCCATCACCGTCTTCCCGGTCCCTGTTGCCGCCACGAGGAGGTTGCGGTAGTGCCCGTGGACGGTGCGTGCCGTTTCCAGGCGCTCCAGCATGTCGCGCTGGTGCGGGTATGGCCGCACATTGAGTCCCGAGAGCTGGACCTGCCGTCCACTGCCCATCCCGGTCCCGCCCGCTGCGGCCAGCGCTTCGTCGAGGCGCGCCGCGTCGTGATCCGGGTCGTAGTCGTCGAAGGTGGGCGACTCCCAGTAGGCGTCGAAGGTCAGCTCGAACTTCTTCATGACGTCGGGGGTGGCCCGCGTGGACAGGCGGACGTTCCACTCCAGGCCGTCGAGCAGAGCTGGCTTGGACAGGTTGGAGCTTCCGACGTAGGCCGTGTCGTATCCGGTGTTCCGGCGGAAGAGCCACGCCTTGGCGTGCAGCCGGGTGGAGAGCTGCTCGTAGTTGATCTTGACCTCGGCGCCGAATCTGCGCACCAGCCGGTCCAAGGCGCGTCGCTCAGTGGCCCCAATGTAGGTCGTCGTCAATACACGGATGGGAACGCCCCGCTCGTGCGCCATCGCCAGAGGCTCCTCCAGGAGGCGGAGGCCCGACCACTTGACGAAGGCGCACAGGAGGTCGATCCGGTCCGCTGTCGTGATCTCCTGACGGAGCTCGGGACCCAGGCGAGGGTCCTCCGGCATGTTGGTGATGAGCGCGGTCTCGGTCAGCGGGGTCGCGGGTCGGTGGGCGTAGATCCCCAGTTCCTTCCCACGGCTGAGCGCGGCCAGGCGCATCGGCGTCGTCTCGTCATCACTGGGATCGATGTCGGGTTCTACGGGGTCTTCGGCACCGTCAGGTTTGGCGAGGGAGGACAGGATCCGGTTGGTAACCGTGACCTGCTGGTCCGGGGAAAGCGTGGACAGGCGACGGCGCACCTGATCGGCGACGTGGTCGGCCAGGACATGAGGGGAAGACTCCTTCCCAACTGGTAGCCGGCCGACGGCCCACCCGTCGCTCTGTAATTTGTCGAGCCTGGCGTTCAGTTCCTTCGTGATGAGCTCTTCATAGAGTCCTTCCATTGGGCTGTCGTTCTGGTCCGGGTTTTGCACAGGCTGCTCACTCTCGTTATTGATTCATCTCTATTTAGCAGCTTGTGCGGACATGAATATCGTTGAATTCTGAATGACTCTGGGAAGGTACGAGCTGCGCTGACGACGGCTGGCCGTGCTTGGGCTGAGGAACCGCCGCGGCCTCAGCGCTCCTGTGCTGTGGACGCCAGACTCCGGGCGTCGGCGGTTCCCGGCATGATGGGTGGTGGAGCCGAGTTGTGGGAGGGGTCTTCGTGGCCGATGGGCGATCCGGGCAGGGGCAGGGGAGCCAGCAGCCGTTTCGGCCGGCGGTGCTCGAAGGTGTGCTGGAGCGCATCACCTACGCCAATGAGGAGACCGGCTACACCGTCGCCAAGATCGACAACGGGCGGGGCAACGGCGGCGAGCTGACCACGGTGGTTGGGGCGCTGCTGGGGGCGCAGCCCGGGGAGTCGTTGCGGTTGGAGGGGCGGTGGGGGTCGCATCCGCAGTATGGGCGGCAGTTCATGGTCGAGAACTACACGACCGTCCTGCCGGCCACCGTGCAGGGGGTGCGCCGTTACCTCGGGTCCGGGCTGATCAAGGGCATCGGTCCCCGTCTGGCGGAGAAGATCGTCGACTACTTCGGGGTCGAGGCCCTGGACGTCATCGAGCAGACTCCCGAACGGCTCATCGAGGTGCCCAAGCTCGGGCCCAAGCGCACGAAGCTCATCGCGGAGGCGTGGGAGGAGCAGAAGGCCATCAAGGAGGTCATGGTCTTCCTCCAGGGCATCGATGTCTCCACGTCGCTCGCCGTGCGGATCTACAAGAAGTACGGCGACGCCTCCATCAGCGTGGTCCGCAATGAGCCCTACAAGCTGGCCACCGATGTGTGGGGCATCGGTTTCAAGACCGCCGACACCATCGCCCGGGCCGTCGGTATCCCGCACGACAGTCCGCAGCGGGTCATGGCCGGGATTCAGTTCACGCTCTCGGAGTCGACGTCCGACGGCCACTGTTTCCTTCCCGAAGATCGGCTGATCTCGGACGCCGTGAAGATTCTGCAGGTCGACGCCGGTCTGGTGATCGAGTGCCTGGGGGAGTTGGTGGTCGAGGAAGGGGTGGTCAAGGAGAAGGTGCCCGGACCCGAAGGCGAGGCGATCAACGCCATCTACCTCGTGCCCTTCCAACGGGCCGAGGTCGGGCTCGCCGCCCAGTTGCGCACGCTGCTGGAGCACCCGACTGATCGGATGGGTTGTTTCCAGGATGTCGACTGGGGCAAGGCGCTGTCCTGGCTGAAATCCCAGACCGGGGCCGACCTCGCGGCCGAGCAGGAGGAAGCGGTGAAGCTTGCGCTGACCAGCAAGGTCGCGGTGCTCACCGGTGGACCGGGCTGCGGCAAGTCCTTCACGGTCGACTCCATCATCCGGCTGGCCGCGGCCAAACGGGCCAAGATCATCCTTGCCGCGCCCACCGGCCGGGCCGCCAAGCGGATGACCGAGCTGACGGGGCATGAGGCGTCCACGGTGCACCGGCTCCTGGAGCTCAAACCCGGGGGCGACGCCTCCTACGACAAGGACCGGCCGCTGGACTGCGATCTGCTGGTCGTCGACGAGGCGTCGATGCTCGACCTCCTCCTGGCCAACAAGCTGGTGAAGGCGGTGCCACCCGGCGCCCACCTGCTGCTGGTGGGCGACGTCGACCAGCTCCCGTCCGTGGGGGCGGGTCAGGTGCTGCGCGACCTCCTGGCCACGGAACAGGGGGAGCAGGGGGTACGCGAGGGGAACGGTGATGATGGCGACGGTGGCGACAGCGGGGGCGTCGAGGCTCCGATTCCGAACGTCCGGCTGACCAAGGTCTTCCGCCAGGCGCAGCAGTCGGGTGTGGTGACCAACGCCCACCGGGTGAACCGGGGCAAGCCGCCGGAACTACGCGGCATGACCGACTTCTTCCTGTTCTCCTGTGACGACACCGAACTCACCGCCGAGCTGACGGTCGACGTTGTCGCCCACCGGATTCCGCGCAAGTTCGGCTTCGACCCGCGGCGCGATGTCCAGGTGCTGACCCCCATGCACCGCGGCCCGGCCGGGGCGGGCAACCTCAACACGGTGCTGCAGAGCGCGCTCACACCGTCGCGCGAAGGCGTGGCCGAGCGACGGTTCGGCGGGCGGATCTTCCGAGTCGGCGACAAGGTCACGCAGATCCGCAACAACTACGAGAAGGGCGCGAACGGCGTCTTCAACGGGACCCTCGGCGTCATCACCGCCATCAACACCGATGAGCAGGAGCTCACCGTGCGCACCGATGAGGACGAGGAGATCGGTTACGACTTCGCCGAGCTCGACGAGCTCGCGCACGCCTACGCGGTGACGGTGCACCGGTCGCAGGGGAGCGAGTACCCGGCCGTGGTCATCCCCGTGACGACGAGCGCCTGGATGATGCTGCAGCGCAACCTGCTCTACACCGCGATCACCCGGGCGAAGAAGCTGGTGGTCCTGGTCGGTTCCCGCAAGGCCATCGCGCAGGCGGTCCGTAATGCCTCGGCGGGGCGGAGATATACGGCGCTGGCGTACCGATTGTCCGCACGGGGGCTTCAGTCATGAAAAGGGTGAAAAGGATAAACGTCACTTGGTCAGTTTTCAACTATGCGTGAGTTCGGGTCATATCTGACTTTTCGGACTGATCGCTGTCCGATTGACTGGAAATTTCACACAAATTCGTAGGCCTGGACAAATGAATTTCGGGCCTAGGTCGTTTACCGTGGAGGCGACGGCCGCGCGGAGCCGCGCCCCCCTCTCCGGTAGCGCGTTGCCGTCCGGCGTAACGGCGCTCGCCCCTCTCCTGGGCGCCGATCGCGCCAGGGTCGGGACCGCCGTCCCCCTGGCGAGGCGGTTCGATAACCGCCTCGCGGAGATGTCGCGGATAAAGAGCGACGGCGGTTCCCGGCCCGTTCCGGGGCTGTTCCCCACTGCTCATCCCGTGTTTTTCGAGTTTCCGCCCCAAGGTCGCCCATGGGTGAATAGGCTCCGGTTATGCGGCTGATACCGGCGGGCGGCCCGCCGTAGCAGCAGCCTCACGGACCCCAATTCTCGTCGACATGTCATTTACGGGTTTACTGCGGAGCTTCGACGTCGGGCGCCGCGGTGGGACGAGCCACCCTGGACGCTGACGCTCTTTCCACTCCCCCCGGAGAGCGTCGGCCCCTCCTCGGGCGCCGACCTACGGCGGTCGGCGCCGAGGTCCTCGGGACGCGCGGCATCGCGTGTCCGGCTGTGCCGGTAGTGGAGCGGGGCGATCGCGGTAGGTTCAGTCGGCCGGTCTCGTCCGGTGGAGGACGACCTTGGCGCAGGTCGCGGCCAGCCCGGACGCCTCGCTGCCGAAGCAGAAGTCCAGGCGCAGCGAGTCGGGGTCATGGTCGGCCCGGATATCGGTTACCTCGGCGCCGGACCAGGCGGTAGATGTCTCATCGAAGAAGCTGAAGTCGGTGACGCCTTCGAGCACCAGGGTGTATCCGACGGGCGGTGTCAGATTGGTGGACCGTAACGCCAGAGTGACCGTGTGCCCCGGGGCATCGACCCAGATGCCTTCCATAGAGGACCCCTTCAGACCGTGCAGAGCCGACATGTGCGCACCCTCCTGCGTCGCGGCGGCGTCCTCAGGTGACCTGCTTCGTGAGGTGCCCCATTGGGTGTGATCCCACACCGTTGAGGCCGGTTCCGGGCAGATTTTCCGGCGGGGTGCTCTCGGGAGACGTGTTGTCATGGCCCCAACACGGTTCGGCGAAGTGTCCGAAACGCGAGACCAGTGCCACATGGGGCAGCGTGATCCCAGGTAGGGGTGGCCCCGATCTGCTCCTGCTCGCGCAGTGTGGCCGAAAGTTGACCGATGTGATCGTTTAGTGATCCAAACGATCTGGCTTGTTTATGGGTGTCCCAAACGGGGTTATAAGCGACGCCAGCGGCGGGCTGCGACCCGTCCCATCCCCCACGCATCGACCATGCGGGCGGCGGCGCCCGCGACGGACGCGGAAAGGCACGCTTGTGGGCACCCTCTCCTGGATCAACGGCTCTTCCCCCGCCACCCCCGCCCAGGCCATCGACCAGCTGCGGGGCTACCTCGCCGCAGAGACGATGGAACGCCTCTACGCGGGGGACCGGGGGGCGGTGGCGTCGCTGTCGATCCGCACCGGGCTCACCGTCTGGTGCATGGGCGGACTCTTCCGCTGGTGCGACGACCTGGGCGCGCAGCAGACACACACCGCGGCCGACCCCGAGGGCGCGGCGCGCCGGATCGTCGCCCTTAGCGAGCCGCGGACGGTGCGCTCGGCGGCCTGAACAGGGTCCGGACGGCGGGCGCGACCGGCTCCGCGCCGAATTCGTCGGCGCGGTTCGAGCCCGCGGGGTTCACGTCGCCCCCTCCACCGCTAACGTTGGGCCCCGTGACAGAGACTCAGATCATCGTCGGCGCGGCCATCATCCGCGATGGCGCCCTCCTGGCCGCCCAGCGTTCCCAACCCGAGGAGCTGTTCGGACGCTGGGAGCTCCCGGGCGGCAAGGTCGACCCCGGCGAGGAAGAGCTCGACGCGCTTGTCCGCGAGTGCCGCGAGGAGCTGGGCGTCGAGATCCGTCCGATCGAGCGCATCAACTACGAGGTGACCTTCCCGCCGCGCGGGGACGGCTCCGAGGCGATCCTGCGCGTGTGGACCGCCGAACTCATCGGCGATGCGGAACCGGTGGCCCTCGAACACCTCGCTCTGCGCTGGCTCAAGTCCGACGTCCTCGCCGACATCGACTGGCTCCCGGCCGACGTCCCCTTCCTCGACGCGATCCGCCCGCACCTGCGCCCCTGACGCCCGTGCCGGCGCGGTGGGGCCGCGGCACCCGGTCATGGTCGGCTGGTCAGGCTTCGCCCTTGGCAGCCTTCGACAGCTGGGGGATGATGTCGTCCATGGCCCAGCGCAGGCTCAGCGGGTTGGGCGTGGAGATCGCCATGCTGAGCCGGGCGGAGTCGAAGGGGGCGTAGCCGCCGTCGGCGACCGCGTCGACCTTCTGGAAGACCTTGTTGTCGTCCAGGTCGCGCCGCTCCTCCTCGGTGTTGAACCACATCACCAGGACATCGGCGTCGATACTGTCGGCGTCCTCCAGGCTCAACAGGCCGTAGAACTGGCCGTCGTCCACCGACAGGGCGGAGTCGTGGAAGCCCGCCGGGGTGAAGCCGAGCTGCCGCATCAGCTCGAAGCGTCCGTCGCCCTCGGTGTAGAACGCCAGGCTGTTGCTGTCGGGCATGGGAGACCCGATGGCGAACGTGGTGTCGGCGAACTCCGGATGGTCGGCGGTCAGGTCCGCGACGTAGTCGTTGGTCGCGTCGACGATCTCCTGGGCCTCGTCCTTCCGCCCGACCGCTTCGCCGATGGTGAGCGTCTGCTCCTGCCACTCGGTCGTCCACGGTTGGTCGAGGTAGGGGATGGTCGGCGCGATCTCGGAGAGCTGCTCGTACTCGCTCTCCTGCATGCCCGACTGCACACCGAGGATCAGGTCGGGGGCGAAGTTGGCGACCTGCTCGGCGGAGATGCCGTCGTCGGTGGGGAACAGCTCGGGCTTGTCGGCGCCCAGCTCCTCGATCTTCTCCAGGTCCCAGGGGAGGTAGCCGTCCTCGTCGCCGTACGTCGATTCGGCCATGCCGACGGGGACGATGCCGAGTTCCAGCAGCGTGGCCTCGTCCGACCACCCGACGGTGACGATCCGCTCGGGCTCCTTGTCGATCTCGGTCGACCCGAAGGCGTGCTCGATGGTCACCGGTGTCCAGTCGCCGTCGGCCGAGGCGTCGTCCAACGAGTCGGCGCCAGTTCCGCACCCGGTGGCGATCAGGGCGGTGGCGGCCGCCGCGGCGGCGATGACCGGGAGCTTCGCGGTGCGGTCGTGCAGGCGGGTCCGGGTGGACGTCGTTGGCATGGGGATGGGACCTCTCAGCCGGGAGATGGGGTCGGGGCCGCACAGGGACGAGCGGGGCCGTTGGCGTGCGCTGAGGCGACACCCACCCGTCGGCACCTAGTGAGGCATGCCTATCCTAAATCCGTCTTGGGGTGGTGTGGAAGTTTTGTGAGTGCGACGGTGTTACACCGCTCGGCAGAGCCCCGCATCGACCGCGCATGGCCGCGCACAACCGCGCAAACCGCGGGCGGCGCCCTGCGGATACCCCTGCTGACCAGCTCGTTTCCCAAGCTGTCCGGTATCCCGGCATAAACTGATGGACGGCCGCGGGAGTCGCGGTTCTTCCCACCACATGAGATTCGAGACTTTCGCATGTCCAGCGCCACGCACGCTGAAGGTTCCGCTCGCCGGACTGACCTTCGCAACGTCGCCATCGTCGCCCACGTCGACCATGGCAAGACCACCCTCGTCGACGCGATGCTCTGGCAGTCGGGAGCCTTTCGAGCCAACCAGGATGTCGATGACCGGGTCATGGACTCCAACGACCTGGAGCGCGAGAAGGGCATCACCATTCTCGCCAAGAACACCGCCGTCCACTACACGACGCCCGAGGGCGAGGACGTCGTGATCAACATCATCGACACCCCCGGCCACGCCGACTTCGGCGGTGAGGTCGAACGCGGCCTGTCCATGGTCGACGGTGTCGTCCTGCTGGTCGACGCGAGCGAGGGCCCCCTGCCGCAGACCCGCTTCGTCCTGCGCAAGGCCCTGGCCGCCAAGCTCCCGGTGATCCTGGTCATCAACAAGGTGGACCGGCCCGACAGCCGCATCCCCGAGGTCGTCGACGACACCTACGAGCTCTTCATGGACCTCGACGCCGACGAGTCCCAGATCGACTTCCCGATCGTCTACGCCTGCGCGCTGGACGGGAAGGCGTCCCTGGAGCGCCCGGCGAACGGTGCCGCCCCGGACAACGACGACCTGACGCCGCTGTTCCGCACCATCCTCGACACCATCCCGGCCCCCGAGTACCAGCCGGGCGCCCCGCTGCAGGCGCACGTCACCAACCTCGACGCCTCGCCGTTCCTCGGCCGCCTCGCGCTGTGCCGCGTGCGCCAGGGCGAGATCAGCAAGGGCCAGCAGGTCGCCTGGATCCGTGGTGACGGTGAGTCCCAGCAGGTCAAGATCACCGAACTGCTGATGACCGAGGCCCTGGAGCGCAAGTCCGCCGAGAAGGCCGGGCCGGGCGACATCATCGCCATCGCGGGTATCCCCGACATCATGATCGGCGAGACCCTCGCCGACCCCGAGGACCCCCGCCCCCTCCCGCGGATCACGGTGGACGAACCCGCGATCTCGATGACGATCGGCATCAACACCTCGCCGCTCGTCGGCAAGGTCAAGGGCGCCAAGGTCACCGCGCGCCTGGTCAAGGACCGGCTGGACCGCGAGCTCATCGGTAACGTCAGCATGCGCGTCCTGCCCACCGAGCGCCCGGACGCCTGGGAGGTGCAGGGCCGCGGCGAGCTCGCGCTCGCGATCCTCGTCGAGCAGATGCGCCGTGAGGGATACGAGATCACCGTGGGCAAGCCGCAGGTGGTCACGCGGCAGATCGACGGCAAGCTGCACGAGCCCGTCGAGCGGCTGACCGTGGACGCGCCCGAGGACTACCTGGGCACCATCACCCAGCTGCTCAGCGTCCGCAAGGGCCGCATGGAGCAGATGACCAACCACGGCACCGGGTGGGTCCGGATGGACTGGCTGGTCCCCTCGCGCGGGCTCATCGGCTTCCGCACCGAGTTCCTCACCGAGACGCGCGGCACCGGTATCGCTCACCACGTCTTCGAGGGCTTCGAGCCGTGGTTCGGCGACCTGCGCACCCGCCAGAACGGTGTGCTGGTGGCCGACCGCGCCGGGCAGGCCGTGTCGTTCGCCATGTTCAACCTGCAGGAGCGCGGCACCCTCTTCGTGGAGCCCGGCACCGAGGTGTACGAGGGCATGGTCGTCGGCGAGAACTCCCGCTCCGACGACATGGACGTCAACATCACCAAGGAGAAGAAGCTCACCAACATGCGCTCCTCCACCGGTGACGAGCTGGTGCGCCTGGTCCCGCCGCGCAAGCTCTCCCTGGAGCAGGCGCTGGAGTTCTGCCGCGAGGACGAGTGCGTCGAGGTCACGCCCGACGCCGTGCGCATCCGCAAGGTCACCCTCGACCACAAGGAGCGCGGCCGGATCACCGCGAACAAGAAGCGCGGCTAGCGCGCGAAGCCTCCTGCCCCGGGGCGGGGGATGTTCGTCGAAGGCCCGCCGGGGGACGACCCCCGGTGGGCCTTTTCGCTGTGCTGGGCCGCCGCCGAGCGCGGGCTCGCCCGCCCGATCACGTCAGAACAGGCCGCAGCTCAACCCGAACGTGGTGGCGGAGATCGGGCGAGGAGCACCCCGGCGGCCGTCGTGAGCGCGATCGCCGTGACGGCGGCGATGAGCGCGCGGGTCGTGTGGACCCGCCCGGGCGGGGCGGAGCAGGCGGCGGACGCGTTCGACCACGACACCGCCGCCGGCGGCGAGGGCGGCCGTTCCCGGGCCGGGCCATAGCGGCGATCGCCCGCGCGACCACGCGGCGGTCGCGACCGCGCGCGGCCTGGTCGTCGGCGGCCCACTCCGCCAGCTCGGCGGCGAGCGGCGCGGCCCTCCGCAGCAGCGGGACACCAGGGAAGGCGGCGTCGAGGGTGCGGAGCCAGCCGAGCAGGAGATGGTGGCGTCCGCGCAGGTGGGCGCGTTCGTGCGCGATGACGGCGGCGAGTTCGTCGGCGTCCAGGGTGTCCAGCGCCCCCTGGGTGAGCACGACGCGCGCCCCGGGGCCGCCCACGCAGTAGGCGGAGGTCTGATCGGTGGGTAGCAGCCACACGCGGGTGCCCTGCAGTCTGCGGCGGCGCCCGACCGTGCCCAGCATGGCCCGGTGCCGCGCGCTCCACCGCCATCCCCGGTATCCGCGGGTCAGCGCGTACCAGCCCAGACGCCCCAGTGCGGCCGCGGGGACGGCGAGCGCGATGAGGGCCGGGAGGTTCGGCTCGGCGGGGCTGCCGAACACCGCGCAGACCGTCGCGACGCACAGCTCGATCAGGGCGGCCAGGCCGACGCCGCCGGTCACCTGGACGAGCAGTAACAGGCCGGCCGAGACGACGGCGGCGCCCCAGGAGGTGGCCAGCGCCGTCACCGCGTGCAGTCCGACGCCGGGCGCGCGCGTGGCGGCGCGGTGCAGCCGGGACAGCAGGTGCGGGCCGGCCAGACCGAGCAGGAGCGTGTAGCAGGCCGTGAGCAGCAGGGCGACGGCCGGGGTCACGGTCGGTCTCCGCCGCGACCGACGTCGCGGTCCTCCCCGCTGTCCGTGCGGCTCTCCTCGCCTTCCTCGGCCAGCAGGTCGCGCAGCATCCGCGCCTCCTCGTCGCTCATCGCGTCCACGAAGCGCAGCAGTGTGGTGCGGGTGCCGCCGCTCTCGTGCAGCGCCTCGTGCATGACCCGCGCCGCGTAGTCGGTGCGGCCGACCGCCGCCCGGTAGAACCACACCCGGCCGATCCGCTCGCGCCGCAGCCACCCCTTGTCGTAGAGCTTCTGCAGCACGGTGGAGATCGTCGTGTAGGCCAGGCCGCGGTGCTCCAGCGCCTCGGTGACGGTGCGGACCGTGACCGGTTCTGCGGCGTCCCAGACGACGTCCATCACGGCCCGTTCCAGAGGGCCGAATTCACCCATGTCAGGCCTTTCGCGTAGGGGACGGGCAGGACGCGGCGGTGCGCAGCCGGGTGCGCAGGGCCCAGCCGAGCAGTACCAGTCCCGCGGCGGCGAGCAGCGGCTGCAGGGGAGCGAACCAGGTCAGGGCGCCTGACGCGCCGACCGCGAGCAGTACCAATTTATTGCAGACAGGGCACCCGATCGCGAACCAGGACAGCAGCCCGCCGCCCAGGGAGGTGCGGGTGCCGCGCTCGGCTGTGGCGGCGGTGCCGCCCTCACCACGGGGGGTAACGTAGGTGGCCAGCAGGAGCCCGCTGAGGAGGGCGGACGCGATCCAGACGGGGTAGTTCCACCACTCCGGCGCGATCATGCGGCTGAACAGCGGGTTGGGGATCAGTGCGGTCATGACCCCCAGGAGTGCCGCGGTCGCCGCGGCCCCGATGGCCGCCGCCCACCATCTGCGTGCGCCCCACTCCCGCATGTGATCCCTCTTTCTTTTCTCCGGTGGTGTCCCGTCCCCGGGCCGCGCGCCGGGATGGTTCTTCTATGCTGCGTAGAAATACTACTATGCGCGATAGAAAAACGTCCCGTGTGATGGAGGAGCGACGTATGCCCAGCTCAACAAGGAAAACCGGGCGGTGGACCCCGTGGGCGCCGTTCCTCATCGGTGCCGCGATCCTGGTGGCGATCGCGGGATACGCCATCGTCGCCTCCGGCAGCGAGGCCGACGACCAAGCCGCGCCGCAGTCCGCCCCGGTCTCCTCCGACATCCGCGCGATGGGCGAAGAACTGGCGCGCCGCGACGCCGACGACCCCATGGCACTGGGCGACACCGACGCGCCGGTCGTCCTCATCGCCTACTCGGACTACAACTGCCCGTTCTGCGGGCGCTGGGTCCGGGAGATCCAGCCCGAGCTGATGCACTACGTCGACGACGGCCAGCTGCGCATCGAATGGCGCGAGTTCCCCTACCTCAGCGACGACTCCACGACCGCCGCGCGGGCCGCGCACGCCGCCGGTGCCCAGGGCAAGTTCTGGGAGTTCCACGACGCCTACTACGGCAAGGACGAGAAGTTCGAGGGCGAGGCGCTCCAGAACGAGCTCGACGCGATCGCCGACGACATCGGCCTGGACAAGAAGCGCTTCGACGAGGACCGCGAGAGCGACGAGACCGCCCAGGCCGTGCAGCGCGACTTCGACGAGGGCGTCGGGATCGGCGTCAACGGCACCCCCGCGTTCCTGGTCAACGGGCAGCCCGTGATGGGCGCTCAGCCGCTGCCGGTGTTCAACCAGGCCATCGACACCGCCCTCGCCGACGCGAAGAAGGGGGACAAGTGACCGACATCGGCTTCGCGGCGGCGCTCGCGGGCGGCGTTCTCGCCCTGCTGAGCCCCTGCAGCGCGCTGCTCCTGCCCTCGTTCTTCGGCTACGCTTTCCGCAGCCCCCGGCGGCTCCTCGCCCGGACCGCCCTGTTCTACGTCGGCCTGTGCGTGACGCTGGTGCCCCTGGGGGCCGGATCCTCGGCGGTCAGCCAGCTCTTCTACGGCCAGCGCGACCTGCTCATCACCATCGCCGGATGGCTGATCATCGCCTTCGGCGTCGCCCAGATCGTCGGGCTCGGGATCTCCCTCGGGTTCTTGGAGCGCCTGGAAGGCCGCTTCTCCGGGCGAACGGACGCCGTGTCGGTGTTCGCGCTCGGCGCGGTCTACGGACTCGCGGGCTTCTGCTCCGGCCCGATCCTCGGCGCCGTCCTCACGGTCGCCGCCACCGGCGGTGCGGTGCGTGGTGCCCTGCTCCTGGCCGTCTACGCGCTGGGCATGGCGCTCCCCCTGTTCGTCCTGGCACTGCTGTGGGACCGCTTCGACCTGGGCCGCAAGGGGTGGCTGCGCGGCCGACTCGTGCAACTCGGCCCGGTCCGGCTGCACACCACCAGCACCGCCTCCGGCCTGCTGTTCATCCTCATCGGCGCGCTGTTCCTCCGCTACGACGGCACGGCGTCCCTCTTCGGCGGCGCGCTCTTCGAGGACCTCGGCTACCGTGCGCAGGACTGGCTCGCCCGGCTCAGCGGATCCGGGGCCGACCTGGTGCTGTTCGGCGCGGTGGGGCTCGCGCTGGTCGGCGCGGGCGCCTGGCGGTGGTACCGCGAACGGCGGGCACCCCGGACCACCGACGAGGACACGTCCGCTGCGGCGTCGGAGCAGGAGTCCGCCCGATGACGCGGCACCATCGGCGGGCACGGGCCACGGCTCTCGGCGCCGCCGGGTGCGCGGCCCTCGTCGCGCTGTCGTCCTGCACGGCAGGCGGCGGGGAATCGGGGGAGGAGCAGGCCGCCGGGCCGGCCGAAGAGGTCACGCCGCTCGGCGATCCCGCGGAGAAGCTCAGCGGCGTCGACCGCCGGGGCGTCCCGCCGCCGCTCGACGCCGACGCGCTCGCGCAGCTGCCCGTGGACGGCCCACCCACGGCCGTCGGCGAGGGGTTCATCGGAACCGTCCTGCCCACAGAGGAGGACCCCGAACTGACCTTCGTCCTCACCGACGCCGACGGCACCTCCCGGTGGAGCCGCTCCGTCAACCCCTCCTGCACCAGCTTCACGGTCTCGCGCACGGACGGCCGTGACATCGTCGTGCTGCTGGACAACGACTTCGATCCGGTGCGAAACGGCGCCGACCCGGCGACCGAGGCCAGCGGCTACGACGCGGTGACCGGCGAGCGGCTGTGGGGACCTGTGGACGTACCGGGGGCGGTGATCGGACCCGGGCTGGTGTTCGGGGACATGCCCGGCACCGTGGTCAGCGACGACGCCGGAGCCAAGGTGGCGCTCTCGCCCGCCGACGGGTCGGTCGCGGCCGATGAGACCGACGGCGTGGTGATCGACCACGAGCACAACGGGGTGCTCCTGGCCGAGGAGGGCGGTGAGCTCCGGGCGCGCGACACCGTGGCCGACCGGGACCTGTGGAGCGGTAGCGACCTGCACCCGCCGAAGGGAGCCCGGGGAGGCGAGGTCGACTACGCGCGGGCCGTGGAGGGCGATGGCGCACAGGTCCTCCTGTCCTGGACACCGAGGGGCGGTGGAGACCGCTCCGTCACCACCGTGAACGACCTGCGCACCGGGACGACGCTGGCGGTGCTCCCGGACGAGATCTCCGAACCGCGCGCCCTCGCCGACCCTGTGACGGGGGTCCTGGTCGCGACGTCGGTGGCCGACGCGGACGGCTTCGTCGCCGCCTACGACGGGGAGACGGGCGAGGAGCTGTGGCGGGACGCCGCGGCCGACTACGCGCCTCGGAGCCTGCTCGGCGGGATGCTGTTCGGGGCACGGCCGGACGGCGCGGAGAAGGTGGTGCTCTCGGCGGCCGAGGGGACCACAGCGGGGCAGGGCACCTGGCCCTTCCCGATCGCGGCCACACCGTCGGGCGCGACCGCCTTCGCCCTGCCGGACGCCGAATGCGACAAGGCGGACGGCGCCTGCGTCGCGGTCGGCACGCCCGGCTGAGCGGCGGCAGAACGTGTTCGGCCGGAGCCGTCCGGCGTCAGTCCCGGTGGACGCGAGCGGGACGGCACTCGCCGAACACCCTGGCCACCGGGGCGCAGGGGTCACCGCCCCGGTGGCCGCCGGGGCACGAGCCGGAACACCCGGGGCTCGCGCCCGGCCCGCGTGGCATAGGAGTCGTAGGGCCACATCGCGTTGAGCTTCCCCCAGACGTCGGCCTTCTCCTCGGCGGAGAGCAGGACGCCGGTCACAGGGATCTCCCGGCCCTTGTAATTGACCACGGCCTCGGGTGTCGTGAGGAGGTTCCCGGTCCAGGCGGGATGTTTCTCGCGGCCGAAGTTGCTGCCGACGACGAGGAAGGCGCCGGTCTCCCGCTCGGGGAGGCAGGCCACGGGGGTGGGGCGGGGCTCGCCGCTCTTCTGCCCGGTCGTGGTCAGCATCAGGCTGGGGACCGCCCAGCGCGCGATCTGCACCCGGCCCCCGGTGCGGCGGGCGAGGAAGCGGTCGAGCCGGGGCAGGACCCGGGGTGCGATCCGGGCGAACAGGGCGCTCGCCGCCATCCGCTGGATCAGCGGAAGGAGTGCGCGGCCGAACGACGACGGGCCGGAGCGGCGGGAGAGCGGCGCCATGGGCGGGTCCTTTCCCCGGGAAAATCGGCGGACTCCCCGCAACCTACGGCGGTCCGCGGTGCGGGCCAAGGGTGGCATCGACGCTGTGGACGGGCGGAGATCAGGGGGTGCGGCGGGGCGGTCGCTGGCGTACTGTGGGCGCACTTCGTACGTGTGATCGATTGGGGTGGCCATGGTCTCCGAAAACACGGTGTACAGCGCGCTCGACTTCACGGCCGGGAAGATCAGGGGCATCGGCGATGTTCCGCTGACGGCCTCCACCCCCTGCACCGAGTGGAATCTGGGACAGGTGCTCAACCACATGATCAACGCCCTGGACCTGATGGGCCGCGGCCTGGCGGGCGAGGGGATCGACAGGGCCTCCCTCGATCCGGAGGCCACGGCCGCCACACCGATCAGCGGCGCCCCGGAGGCCGCCTTCGCCGCGGCGGCGGCCCGGGCACGCACGGTCTTCGCCGACCCGGGTATCTGGGACCGCGAACTCACCGGAGCCTTCTCCGGAGACTGCGCGCGCGACGTCGCCGGGGTGGTGGTCGGCGACGTCACGGCGCACGGCTGGGACATCGCGCGCGCGACCGGTCAGGACGAGACCGTTCCCGAGCCGCTGGTGGACGAGGCCTACGCGTTCGCCCGCGGGTTCCTGCGGCCCGAATTGCGGGGTGCGCTGTTCGGGCCGGAAGTCCAGCTTGGGCCAGATGCGACGAAAACCCGGCAACTCATGGCATTCCTCGGACGGCAGCCCTAGCCTGAGGGAGCAAAGGCCCGCGGATTCCCGCCCCGGGGGTCGCCCCTATGCGTGTCCGAAGAAGGACGACTTCATGGCAGAGCCGCACGCCGTCATCGTCGGTGGTGGTATCGGCGGGTTGACCGCCGCCCTTGCCCTCGACCGCCGCGGATGGGCCGTGACCGTGTGCGAACGGGCACCGGTCTTCGACCCGCCCGATGTCGGGCTGGCCCTGCCCCCCAACGGGCTGCGCGCCCTCGACGCGCTCAGCGCGGGCGACGATGTCCGCAAGCGCTCCGCCGTCCACGACGTCGCCTCGATCCGGCGCAAGGACGGCCGGTGGATCCTGCGCACCGGGGTGGAGGAGACGCGTCGGCGCTTCGGCGACGCGGTGTGCGTGCTCCGCAATGTCGACCTCGCCGACGTCCTGCTGGAGCGGCTGCCCGGCTCGGTGCTGCACACCGCCACCACGGTCACCAACGTCGAACCCGGCGACACCCGGCGCCCGGCGCGGGTGCTGACGGACGTCGGGGAGCTGAGTGCCGACCTCGTGGTGGTGGCCGACGGTGCCCGCTCGACCGTGCGTCCCGAACTGTTCCTGGAGCACCCCGGCGCGGTGTACGCGGGGTTCACCTGCTGGCGCGCCATCGTGCCCCGGCCGCCGGACTACCCGCTGGAGTACGGCGAGAGCTGGGGAAAGGGCGGCGTCGCCGGTGTCCTCCCGCTGAGCGGCGACGAGGTCTACTGCTACGCCACCGGCAACGTCCCCGCCGGTGGGAGTGCCCAGGACGAGAGGTCCGAGCTCATCCGGCGCATGGACGACTGGCACCCGCCGCTGGCCGAGCTGTTCGAAGCCGCCCGGCCCGAGGCGGTCACGCGCATGGATGTCTGGCATATCGACACCCCGCTGCCGGCCCTGCACAAGGGGCGGGTCGCGCTGCTCGGCGATGCCGCGCACGCCATGACGCCCAACCTGGTGCAGGGCGCCTGCCAGGCGATCGAGGACGCGGTCGTGCTGGCCCACCACATCGACGGGTCCGTCGCCTATCTTCCGACGGCGCTGCGCTCCTACACCGACGCCCGGCTGTCCCGCACCAGCGCGCTGGTGCAGAGATCCGCGCAGCTGGCCGAGGCCGTGCAGAACGACTCCCCCGTGGTCACCACCCTCCGCGACACCGCCGCGGGCGTCGTCGGCCGCCTCGCCCCCACTCTCCTGGCCCGCTACACCCGCCCCATCGACGACTGGCAGCCGCCCGCGGGGATGTGAGGCCGCCGCCTGCCTGCCGTCGAACGGCGCGGGCGTCAGCGCGTGCCGTCGGCCACCGAGGTGTCGGCGGGGGCGAGGAGGGCCCGGAGGAATTCCGCGGCATCGGTGCGGAGCTCGTCGTGGGACGGCGGACGGGCGGCGCCGGAGCCCGCCAGCGAGTCGAAGACCATCCCCTCGGACCAGGCGATGAGCGCCCGGGCGTGGCGTTGCGGGTCGGGTGAGCCGAGGCCGCGGAGGACGGCGGTGGCCAGGGTCTGGAACCGGCGGCCGAGTCCGTCGTAGACCGCACGCAGCTCCGGGCGACGGTTGGCCTCCAGCGCCAGCTCGAAGCGGGCGAGGCTGCGCTCGGTGTCCTCGTGGATCGTGGTGTGCAGATAGTCGGCGATGAGCCGGGCCATCGTGTCGAGTCCGCCGCTCGTGAGGGACGCCGGGACGCCGAGCGCCACCGGGTCCGTGAGCGCGGCCCCCTCGTCGGCGAGGTGGAGGAGGGCGATCTCGATCAGCCGCGCGCGGGTGCGGGCGTGGTAGGAGGTCGACCCGGGCGGGAGCCCCGCCGCCTCGTCCACCGCGCGGTGGGTGAGCCCCCGCAGGCCCCGGGAGGCGATGAGGTGGACGGCGGTGCGTGCGATGAGGTCCACGCGCTGGCTGCTTGATTCCGGCACCCTCGAATCCTAGATCGTCTCTACAGGTGTAGATTGCCGTTACTACAAATGTAGAGCCACGTCGGCGGCGTGGTCGCCGGGAAAGGAGAGCGGCATGGTGGGACGACGACGGGCCGTGGTCATCGGGGCCGGGATCGGCGGGCTGACCGCCGCGCGCGCACTCGTGGACGCCGGTTGGGACGTGACCGTCCTGGAGCGCGCGCCCGTGGTGGGGCCGGTGGGTTCCGGCATCGGCATCGGACCGAACGCGCTGCGCGGACTCGACCTGCTCGGCGACGGCGACGCCATCCGCGCGCGGTCGGCGGCGCAGACCGGCGGCTTCCGGCGGTGGGACGGCCGCTGGCTGGTCCGCACCGACATGGACGCCGTGATGGAGCGGTTCGGCGACATCATCGTCATCCTGCGCCGCGCGGAAGTGATCGACGTGCTGCTGCGGCGCCTCCCGGACGGTGTCCTGCGCACCTCCACCGCGGCCGCGGAGGTTGACCCCGGCGACGCGCGGCGCCCGGCGCGGGTGCGCACCGAGGCGGGGGAGGAGGTCGAGGCGGACCTCGTCGTGGCGGCCGACGGCGTCAACTCGCGGGTGCGGCACGCACTGTTCCCGGCGCACCCCGGGCCGGTCTTCGCCTACCCCTGCTGGTGGGTTATCGCCCCGATGCCCGAGGGCGCGGTGCTGGGGACCGAGAGCTGGGGCGTGGGCACGGTGGCGGGGGTGTACCCGCTGGCCGACGGGGGCGTCTACGCCTACTTCACCGACAACGGCGAGCCCGGTCAAAGCGAGGAGGACGAGCGGGCTGGGCTGCTGCGCCGGTTCGGGGCCTGGCACGACCCGATCCCCCAGGTCATCGCCACGGCGGAGCACGTCATTCGCAACGATGTGTGGTGGCTGCGCACGCCGCTGCCGGCGTTCCACTCCGGGCGGGTGGCGCTGCTGGGCGATGCCGCGCACGCGATGGCGCCCAACATGGGGCAGGGGGCCTGCCAGGCGATCGAGGACGGCGTGACCCTGGCGCACCTGGTGGCCACCTCGGCCGACATCGGCGCCGGGCTGGCCGAGTACACGCGCCAACGGCTGCCCCGCACCGACCGGATTGTGCAGCGCTCCGGCCGCATCGGCGGATTCCTGTCCTCGGAGTCGCGCGTGCTGGCGGCCGGGCGCAACGCCCTGGTCAGCGTGTTCGCGCGCCTTGCGCCGGGCGGGTTCCTCCGCACGTTGGACGAGGGCTTCGACTGGAGGCCGCCGCGGCTGAACGAGCCGACACGCTGAGCCGGGGTCGCTGGGGGACCGGACCGCCCTGGCCCCTCCACAGGGCGGCCCGGTGGCCGTGCGCGGGCGGGGCGACGCTCAGCCCGTGAAGATGAAGTGCTCCAGCCCCCGGGGCACGTCATCGGGGTCGATGCGGAAATCGGCCCAGACACCGAGCCCGAGGTTGAGGCGGGAGTAGGGGAGCACCTGGTAGTAGCCCCAGTCGATCGCGAAGGCGTTGACCAGGAGGAGGCCGCGCTGTCCTTCGGCGGTCATCCACGCGGCGTCGTCGCGGTCGTGGGGGAGGGTGGGACGGCTCGTGGTCCAGCCGCCGTCGGCCACTTCCAGCCGCAGCGTGTCGGGCCGGTGCAGCCAGAGGCGGCGCGACACTTCTCCGTCCGGCGCACCAGAAACGGTGTGGAGCACCGCGTTGGCGTACAGCTCGGAGCAGCACAGCTGCATGGTCCAGATCAGGTCGTCGGGAAATCCTCGCAGGTCATGGCGGATATCCGCGCGTACCTGAAAGGCGTGGGCGGGGTCCCCGGGATAAATACGCGGTTCCCACCGGACCGAATGGAACGACGGGGCGGACGACACGACCGACATGAGGACCCCCGAGAGAAGCTGATATGCAACTTCTTCACTCATATACAGGAGTGATGATATAAGGGTGCTCGACTCCGCCGTGGAGAGTCAAGCGGTTTCGGAGAACTGGGCGTGTCGGTCGCTCATTCGTCGGCAGAAATGCGATACTCGAGGACAAATTGACCAGCGGACATGATCGTGTCACATACCTCCACGGTGCGACCGCTCTTGTCCACGGCCTCCCGAATGAGCTGGATGACCGGCGACCCCGTGCCCATGGAGAGGGCCGAGGTCTCCTCCTTGGTCGCGATGCGGACGGAGATCTCCTCGACGTACTCGGCGAGGTGGTGCCCGCGCTCTTCGAGCCGGGCGTAGATGCCGCCGGGCCCGGGGTTCTCGGCGAACAGCTCCGGCGTCTCCTTGGCGATGTCCCACGGAATGTAGGAGGTCGCCTCCTCGGTGGGGGTGCCGTCGCTCAGATAGAGGCGGCGGCGCGCGAGGACCTTCTTGCCGGGTGGCAGGCACAGCCGACGGGCGATGTCCTCCGGTGCGTCGAGCGACCCGACGAAGCTGACCCTGACCTCGGCCTCGACCCCGGCCTGGTCGGATTCGGCCAGGTAGGCGGCCATGCCCGCGGCCCGGTGCGATCGGCGGAACCGGTCGGAGGACTTGCGCCGCACCGGCGGACGGCTCCGGACGAACGTCCCCTTGCCGTGGTGCGTCTCGACCAGACCGATCGCGCGCAGCTCGGTCACGGCCTTGCGGACCGTTCCCTGGGCGACGCCGTAGCGTCGGATCAGTTCGGACTCGCTGGGAACCCGCGCGCCGGCGGGCAGCGCGCCCGTGTGGATCTGCAGCTTCAGATCCTGGGCGATGCGCAGGTAGCGCGGTCGGCCACCGTCGGTCGTGGTCGACTTGTCCAACTCGACACCTGCTTCCTTGCCGCGGCCTCTCCTGTAGAAGAGCAATCAGACATTACAAGGTGGTTCCACGCCTATGCACTCGGTTTCAGTCGCGGGCGCGATCGTCGATACGGACGGCCGAATCCTCGCCATTCAGCGAGCTGACAACGGGCACTGGGAACCTCCGGGCGGCGTGCTCGAACTCGATGAGGACATCGAGGCCGGGGTACGCCGCGAAATCTTCGAGGAGACCGGACTGAGCGTCCATGTCGATACATTGACCGGTGTCTACAAGAACATCAAGCAGGGCATCGTCGCCCTGGTCTTCCGATGCGTACCGAAAACCCGCGAACTGCGCCTCTCCGAGGAGACGACCGCCGTCGAATGGCTGACGCCCGACGAGGTCGCGGGACGTATGTCGCCCGCCTACGCCTGCCGCCTGCTGGACGCCCTGGACACCGGGCCGCCGCGGGTCCGGGCGCACGACGGACACGATCTCCTCGCCGCCGTCCCCCTGGACCCCTGACGGATCCGGCCACCAGGGGCCCGGTGGCCGGATCCCGCACTGCCCCGGCTACTGCTCCGGCGCCGACGACGGCTTGCGGGTGTTGGGGGCCATGGGTGTGTCGGCCCCCTTCCGCAGGCCGATCTTGGAGCCGAGCCAGACCAGCGGGTCGTAGCGACGCCCCGCGACCCGCTCCTTCATCGGGATCAGCGCGTTGTCGGTGATCTGGATGTTCTCGGGGCAGACCTCCGTGCAGCACTTGGTGATGTTGCAGTAGCCCAGGCCGAACTCGTCCTGGGAGATCATCCGGCGGTCGGCGGTGTCCTCCGGGTGCATCTCCAGCTCAGAGACCCGCATCAGGAAGCGCGGGCCGGAGAAGTTCTCCTTGTTCTCCTCGTGGTCGCGGATCACGTGGCACACGTTCTGGCACAGGAAGCACTCGATGCACTTGCGGAACTCCTGCGAGCGCTGCACATCCTCCTGGCCCATCCGGAAGTCGCCCGGCGCGGTCGCCGGGTCCGGGGTGAACGAGGGGATCTCGCGGGCCTTGGCGTAGTTGTACGAGACGTCGCACACCAGGTCGCGGATGACGGGAAAGGTCCGCATCGGCATGACCGTGACCGTCTCGTCGGGTGCGAACGTGCTCATCCGCGCCATACAGGACAGCCGCGGCCGCCCGTTGATCTCCATCGAGCACGAGCCGCACTTGCCCGCCTTGCAGTTCCACCGGACCGCCAGGTCCGGCGTCTGGGTCGCCTGCAGCCGGTGCAGCACGTCGAGGACGACTTCGCCCTCGTTGACCTCGACCTCGTAGGTGGTGAGCTCTCCGTCGCCACCGCCGCGCCAGACGCGGAACGTCCGCGTGGTGCCCTTGCCGGTCGTCTCGGTGGTCATCCCTGGTCGTCCTCCTTCGCGGTGCCCGACTCCGCTCCCGGAGCCGCCGTCGGCTCCGGAACTGCCGCCGCCGGTACCGCGGGCAGTTCGTCGTCGGTGAAGTACTTGGCCAGCTCCTCGCGGTCGAAGAGCTCCAACAGGTCCGGCCGGAGCGCGTCGACCCGCTGGCGGCGCAGGCGCACCCGCCCGTCCTTGGTCAGCGACTCGATCAGGTTGATCCGGCGCCACTCCGGTGACATCCCCGGGAAGTCGTCGCGGGTGTGCCCGCCGCGCGACTCCTCGCGTTCCAGCGCCGCCCGCGCGATGGCCTCCGCGACCAGCAGCATGCTCCGCAGGTCCAGGGCCAGGTGCCACCCGGGGTTGTAGACCGAGCCGCCCTCGGCGCCGACGCGCGCCACGCGGTCGCCGAGCTTGTGCAGCGCGTCCAGGGCCTGCTCGATCTCGGGCCCCCGGCGGATGATGCCGACCAGGGTGTTCATGGTCTGCTGGAGTTCGGAGTGGAGGGCGTAGGGGTTCTCGCCGTCCTCGCGCTCCAGCGGCGCCAGCACCTGCTCCGCGGCGCGCTCCGCCTGTTCGGGGTCGACGGGCGGGCGCTCGCCGTCCAGCTCGGTGACGTACTCGGCCGCGCCCAGACCGGCCCGGCGGCCGAAGACCAGCAGGTCGGACAGGGAGTTGCCGCCCAGCCGGTTGGAGCCGTGCATGCCGCCGGCGACCTCTCCGGCCGCGAACAGCCCTGGCACCAGCGCCGCGCCGGTCGCGGCGTCGACCTCCACGCCGCCCATCACGTAGTGGCAGGTCGGGCCGACCTCCATGGGTTCGGCGGTGATGTCGACGTCGGCCAGCTCCTTGAACTGGTGGTGCATCGACGGCAGCTTGCGCATGATCTGGTCGGCCGGCAGGCGGCTGGCGATGTCCAGGAAGACGCCGCCGTGCGGGGAGCCCCGCCCCTCCTTGACCTCGGTGTTGATGGCGCGCGCCACCTCGTCGCGGGGCAGCAGCTCCGGGGGCCGCCGGTGGTTCTCGGGGTCGGAGTACCAGCCGTCGGCCTCCGCCTCGGTCTCGGCGTACTGCGAGCGGAACACGTCGGGCACGTAGCGGAACATGAACCGCTCGTTCTCGGCGTTGCGCAGCACCCCGCCGTCGCCCCGGACGGACTCGGTGACCAGGATGCCCTTGACGGAGGGCGGCCAGACCATCCCCGTGGGGTGGAACTGCACGAACTCCATGTTGACGAGGCTCGCCCCGCAGCGCAGCGCCAGGGCGTGGCCGTCGCCGGTGTACTCCCAGGAGTTGGAGGTGACCTTGAAGGACTTGCCGATGCCGCCGGTGGCCAGCACCACGGCCGGGGTCTCGAACAGCACGAGCTCCCCGGTCTCCCGGATGTAGCCCAGCGCCCCGGACAGCCGCTCGCCGTCCTTGATCAGATCGGTGACGGTGGTCTCGGCGAACACCTTCAGCATCGCCTCGGGGTCGCCCAGTTCGGCGGCGTCGGCCTGCTGCAGCTGGACCACGCGCTGCTGCAGCGTGCGGATCATCTCCAGGCCGGTTCGGTCGCCGACGTGGGCGAGCCGGGCGTACTCGTGGCCGCCGAAGTTGCGCTGGCTGATCCGGCCGTCGGCGGTGCGGTCGAAGAGCGCCCCCCAGTACTCCAGCTCCAGGATGCGCTCGGGGGCTTCGCGGGCGTGCAGCTCGGCCATGCGGGGGTTGTTCAGGAACTTGCCGCCCCGCATGGTGTCGCGGAAGTGCACCTGCCAGTTGTCGCCGGGGTTGACGTTGCCGAGCGCGGCCGCCGCCCCGCCCTCGGCCATGACGGTGTGCGCCTTGCCGAACAGGGACTTGGAGATGATGGCGGTCTTCTTGCCCTGCTCACGTGCTTCGATGGCGGCGCGGAGGCCGGCGCCTCCGGCGCCGATCACCACCACGTCGTAAGTGTGCCGTTTGATCTCGGACATCTGCCTGACTTTCGGTTGCGTCGATACATCCGGCGCGGGACCGGTCGCGTTGGCGCCGCGGAGATGCGGTGCTGCGGAGGATTGGGTCCAGGTCGCCGCCGTATCCGCGGTCGGGGAACGGGGCCATGGGCGGCCCCACGGTCCTTAGTTGAAGATCCGCAGGTCGGTGATGACTCCTCCGGCGACCAGCGCGACGTAGAGGTCCGTTATCACCAGCGTTCCCAGCGTGATCCAGGCGAACAGCATGTGCCGCGTATTCAGCCGGGAGATCTGCGTCCACATCCAGTAGCGGAACGGTCGGTCGCCGAAACTCTTCAGTCGCCCGCCGAAGACGTGCCGGCAGGAGTGGCAGCTCAGGGTGTAGGCCCAGAGCAGGATCACATTGCCGAACAGGACGATGTTTCCGATCCCGATGCCGAATCCGCCGTTCTCGCCGTGCAGGAGCGCGTTCGTGGCGTCATAGGTGTTGATGAGCGATATCAGGAACGCCGCGTAGAAGAAATAGCGGTGCAGGTTCTGCCCGAGCAGCGGAAATCGCGTCTCGCCGGTGTAGCGGCCGTGCGGCTCGCGCACGGCGCACGCGGTGGGCGACTGCCAGAAGGCGCGGTAGTAGGCCTTCCGGTAGTAGTAGCAGGTGAATCGGAACGCCAGGAGCAGCGGCAGGCTGATCACCGCATAGGGGATGAACCACGGGAACGCCCATGGAAAGGTCCCGAAGAGTGCCGATCCCGGCTCGCAGGACGCCGATAGGCAGGGGGAGTAGAACGGTGTGAGGTAGTGGTACTCCGGCACCCAGTAGTGGTCTTGTTGGAAGGCCCGGAGCAGGCCGTACACGAGGAAGGCGGTCAGCCCCGCGACGGTCAGCACCGGGCCGAGCCACCATCGGTCCGTGCGCAGTGTCCGAATCGGAAGGCGGGCACGCGTGGCGCCGGAGCTTTCCGGCGGGGGAAGTGTCGCTGTCATTCCCTGCGTTCTCCATCTCGGGCGGAGAGCCGGCCGGAGGAAATCACGGGTTCGGAGTAGACCGGTCGCCCTCAGCCACTGATAAGGCAGTGCGGATGCGTATGGGAAGCAACGTTAAGCCCGCGCCATCACGGATTCAGCAAGAAATTCACCCGAAACGAATGTGAAAAATGCCACTCCCGTTCGCGGGGTTGGCGTGTTTTGTAATGAAAATCGGGATTTGTCCCGAAAAGCTCCTGCTGTCGCCTTTGGTGTTATTGGGGCGCGAGGGGCTGGTGTGAATAGCGGCGTCATCGCACTGCCCTTTGTCGAATTTATCCGCCCATGGTGAATTCGGTGGGCGCATCGCACCGATTCGCGGTGTGATCCCCGTCCTATTCGGTGTCGCGCCGCCGACGCCCTACTCGGGCCCCCGTTCGGTTATGACCTCCAGGTCGTCGCCGAGCTCCTCGGGAGTGAGCCCGCGCAGGTGGTGCATCATGTGGCGGTGGAACGCCTTGGCCGCGCGCTGCGGCTCCACGTCCTTGCGGTGGGCCAGCGCGATGGTGCGCAGCAGGCGGGGCCGGGCCAGCGGGGTGCCGCGCAGGCCGGGGCGGTTCTTCAGGGCCATGCTCGGCACGACCGCGATGCCCAGTCCGGCCTCGACGAAGCGGAGCACGGCGTCCATCTCGCCGCCCTCCACCGCCAGCTGCGGCTCGAAGCCCGCGGCGCGGCACGCGTGCAGGGTGGCCTCGCGCACGTCGTAGCCGCGGCGGAACATCACCAGGGGCCGGTCGCGCAGCTCGGTGATGCGCATGGACGCGCACCCGTTGGGCGAGGGCCGACTGGTCGGGCTGACCACCACGAGGTTCTCGCGGAGGATCGGCGTGGTCACGAACGCGGGGTCGCTGCTGTGCAGCGGCAGGATGATCAGCGCGAGGTCGAGCTCGCCCTTGCCGAGGGCGCGGATCAGGTCGCGCGACCCGCCCTCCTCGACCTGGAGTTCCACCCCGGGGAACCGGGTATGGAACCCCGCGAGCACGTCGGCGATCAGTCCGGCGCACAGCGAGGGCGTGGCGCCGAGCCGGACCCGGCCCCGGCGCATCCCGGCCAGTTCGCCCACCTCCCGGCGGGCGGTTTCTACGTCGGCGACGATGCGCTGGGCAAGCGGTAGCAGGGCCTCACCGGCCAGCGTGAGTGTGATATTTCCCCGGGCACGACTGAATAACGACGCCCCGAGCTCCTCTTCGAGGTTGCGGACCTGCTTGCTGAGGCTGGGCTGTGCGACGCGGCAAAGCTCGGCTGCGCGGGTGAAATGGCGTGTCTCCGCGACCGCGAGGAAGTACGTCAGCTGCTGGAACTGCATGCTTCATAGCTTACGGCTATCGACACCAGCAGTCCGATGACTTAGACGTATCTGTTAAGGGCGAATTAAAGTGACGCACTGTGGCGAACAGTACCCTGACCAAACAGCGATCAGAGGCGTTCAGATCCACGGTGGCCCTCAAATCCGCGATGGCGGTCACCGGCGTGATCCTCGTGCTCTTCCTGATTGCGCACATGTACGGCAACTTGAACGTGTTCGCGGGCCAGGAGGCCTTCGACTCCTATTCCCATCACCTGCGCGTGCTGGGCCAGCCGATGCTTCCCTACGAGGGCTTCCTGTGGATCATGCGGGTGGTCCTGCTGGCCAGCATCCTGATCCACGCCTACGCGGCGGTCGCGCTGTGGGCCCGCGCCAAGAAGGCCCGGCCGACCCGCTACCAGAACAAGAAGGCGCTGCAGCGCACCTACGCGTCCTACACGATGCGCTGGGGCGGCGTGCTGATCGCGCTCTTCGCGATCTTCCACATCCTGCACCTGACGACCAACGACATCGCGCCGGGCGGGCCGTCCGACAGCCCCTACGTGCGCATGGTCAACGGCTTCCAGCCGGAGTTCTGGTACGTCACCCTGTTCTACTGCCTCTCCGTGATCGCGGTCGGGTTCCACCTGCGGCACGGCATCTGGAGCGCGCTCACCACGCTGGGGGCGAACCGGGCGACGCGGCAGCGTGCGCTGAACATCATCGCGACGGTGATCGCGCTGGTCGTGACGATCGGCTTCCTGGTCACCCCGCTCTCCGTGACTTTCGGGCTGGTGGGATAAATGTCTGAGCTCTTCATCGAAGGCGACCCGATCCAGGACGAGAAGGCGCCCGCCGGTCCCATCGCCGAGCGCTGGGACAAGCGCCGCTTCTCGGCCAAGCTGGTCAACCCGGCCAACCGCCGCAAGCTGTCGGTCATCATCGTCGGCACCGGGCTGGCAGGCGCCTCCGCCGCCGCGACCCTCGGCGAGGCCGGCTACCACGTCAAGTCCTTCTGCTACCAGGACAGCCCGCGGCGCGCGCACAGCATCGCGGCGCAGGGCGGCATCAACGCGGCGAAGAACTACCGCAACGACGGCGACAGCATCTACCGGCTGTTCTACGACACCGTCAAGGGCGGCGACTTCCGCTCCCGTGAGTCCAACGTCTACCGCCTGTCGCAGGTCAGCGTCGAGATCATCGACCAGTGCGTGGCGCAGGGCGTGCCCTTCGCGCGCGAGTACGGCGGCCTGCTCGACAACCGCTCCTTCGGCGGCGTGCAGGTGTCCCGTACGTTCTACGCCCGCGGCCAGACCGGCCAGCAGCTGCTGATCGGCGCCTACCAGGCGCTGGAGCGCCAGGTCGCGGCCGGGACCGTCGAGATGAACACCCGGCACGAGATGCTGGAGGTCATCGTCGTCGACGGCAAGGCGCGCGGCATCATCGCCCGCGACATGGTCACCGGCGAGATCGAGACGCACTTCGCCGACGCCGTCGTGCTCGCCTCCGGCGGCTACGGCAACGTCTTCTACCTGTCGACCAACGCCATGGGCTGCAACGTGACCGCCTCCTGGCGGGCCCACCGCAAGGGCGCGCTGTTCGCGAACCCCTGCTACACGCAGATCCACCCCACGTGCATCCCCGTCAGCGGCGACTACCAGTCCAAGCTCACCCTGATGAGCGAGTCGCTGCGCAACGACGGCCGCATCTGGGTGCCCAAGCGCGGCGACGACAAGCGCGACCCGCGGGAGATCCCGGAGGAGGACCGCGACTACTACCTGGAGCGGATCTACCCCGCCTTCGGCAACCTGGTGCCGCGTGACATCGCCTCCCGCGCCGCCAAGAACGTGTGCGACGAGGGCCGCGGCGTCGGCCCCGGCGGTCTCGGTGTGTACCTGGACTTCGCCGACGCCATCAAGCGGATGGGCCGCCCGGCCGTCGAGGCCAAGTACGGCAACCTCTTCGACATGTACCAGCGCATCACCGGCGAGAACCCCTACGAGGTTCCGATGCGCATCTACCCGGCCGTGCACTACACCATGGGCGGGCTGTGGGTCGACTACGACCTGCAGAGCAGCATCCCGGGCCTGTTCGTGACCGGTGAGGCCAACTTCTCCGACCACGGCGCCAACCGCCTGGGCGCGAGCGCGCTGATGCAGGGCCTGGCCGACGGCTACTTCGTCCTGCCCAACACCATCAACGACTACCTCGCGGCCGGCCCGTTCGAGTCGATCGACGAGAACCACCCGCAGGCCAAGGAGGCGGCCGACGCGGTGCGCCAGCGCATCGACAAGCTGCTCTCCATCCAGGGCGAGCGCACCGTGGACTCCTTCCACAAGGAGCTCGGCCAGATCATGTGGGAGTACTGCGGCATGGAGCGGACCGACGAGGGCCTGCGCAAGGCCATCGACCGGATCCGCGAGCTGCGCCGGGAGTTCTGGACCAACGTCAAGGTCCTGGGCACCAACGACGAGCTCAACCAGGCCCTGGAGAAGGCCGGCCGGGTGGCCGACTTCCTGGAGCTCGGCGAGCTCATGTGCATCGACGCGCTGCACCGCCGCGAGTCCTGCGGCGGCCACTTCCGCGGCGAGAGCCAGACCGAGGACGGCGAGGCGCTGCGGCACGACGACGAGTTCGCCTACGTCGCCGCCTGGGAGTTCGGCGGCGAGGGCGAGCAGCCGGTGCTGCACAAGGAAGCGCTGGAGTACGAGTACGTCGAGATGAAGCAGCGGAGCTACAAGTGAACATCACCCTGCGAGTTTGGCGCCAGAAGGGCCGCGACGACGAGGGCCGGATGGTCACCTACAAGGTCGAGGACGTGTCGCCCGACATGTCCTTCCTTGAGATGCTCGACGTCCTCAACGAGAAGCTGCAGCTTGCGGGCGACGAGCCGGTGGCCTTCGACCACGACTGCCGCGAGGGCATCTGCGGTGCCTGCGGTGTCGTGATCGACGGCGTCGCCCACGGTCCGGAGAACACCACCACCTGCCAGCTGCACATGCGCAGCTTCTCCGACGGCGATGTCATCACCGTGGAGCCGTGGCGGGCCAAGGCGTTCCCCGTGGTCAAGGACCTCGTGGTGGACCGCGGCGCGTTCGACCGGGTCATCCAGGCCGGCGGCTACATCAGCGCCCCGACCGGTACCGCCCCGGACGCCCACGCCGCCCCGGTGCCCAAGGCCGACGCGGACCGCGCGTTCGACGCGGCCACCTGCATCGGCTGCGGCGCCTGCGTCGCCGCCTGCCCGAACGCCTCGGGCATGCTGTTCACCGCCGCGAAGGTCACCCACCTGGGCAGCGTCCCGCAGGGCCAGCCCGAGCGGGCGGCCCGCGTGGTCAAGATGGTGAACCAGCACGACGAGGAGGACTTCGGCGGCTGCACCAACATCGGCGAGTGCGCCGCGGTCTGCCCGAAGGGCATCCCGCTGGACACCATCTCCCAGCTCAACCGCGACCTGCTGGGTGCGCTGTCGAGCGGCGAGCTGTAGATCGTCGGCTGACACGTCAGCACAGGGCCGCCTCTTTTTCCAAGGGGGCGGCCCTTCTCGTGTTCGGGGACGGGGCCGGAGGCGTTCCCGACGCCTCAGCGGGGCGACGTCACAGGTGCTGGTCGAAGACGTGCGCCCGGATCCAGGCGTGCATGGCGACGGCGGCGGCCGCGCCCGCGTTGATGGAGCGGGTGGACCCGAACTGGGCGATGGACAGCACCGCCTGGCACACCGCGCGGACGTCCTCGGACAGCCCCGGGCCCTCCTGGCCGAACACCAGGACACAGGCGCGGGGGAGGGGGTAGGTCTCCAGGGGGACCGCCCCGGGGAGGTTGTCGATGCCGATCAGCGGCAGCCCGCGCTCCCCGGCCCAGGCCACCAGCGAGGCGGTGTCGGGGTGGTGGTGCACGTGCTGGTACCGGTCGGTGACCATGGCGCCGCGCCGGTTCCAGCGGCGGCGGCCGACGATGTGGACGGCCTCGGTGCCGAAGGCGTTGGCGGTGCGGACGACCGACCCGATGTTGAAGTCGTGCTCCCAGTTCTCCACCGCCACGTGGAAGGGCTGGCGGCGGGTGTCGAGGTCGGCGATGATCGCCTCGCGCCGCCAGTAGCGGTACCGGTCCACGACGTTGCGCCGGTCGCCCTCGGCCAGCAGCTCGGGGTCGTAGTGGTCGCCCTCGGGCCAGGGGCCCTCCCAGGGCCCCACGCCGACCCGGGGCGCGATGTCGGGGGTGTCGGTGCCGGTGGAGGCGGATGGAGACGTTGCGACCTGCTCTTTCACGCGCTCCAGCTTAGGTCGCTCCCACGCGTTCCGGGCCCGCCGACTAGGGGCGGTTGAGGTTCACGCCGTGGACGTCGCGGGCCTGGATGGCGATCCCTTCGACGTCGCCCGTGATGGTGTTGGTGACGTTGCCCCCGCCCGAGTCGAAGTGCGGGCGCAGCGCCTCGACAAGGGCGCGGATGTCCGCGTCGCTCTGCTGCGCGCCGTCCATGTGCGTGGCGAGTTCCTCGACCAGGATCGCGTCCTCGCCGTCGTCGTCCCGCGCTGCCTCCAGCGCGCGGCGGGCCTCGGGGTCGTTGCCGAACCTCTCGCGCAGTGCCGCGCGCAGCTTCTTCAGGACCGCTCGGGCGCCGTCGTCCAGCGCTTCGGTGACCTTGCCCGCGACGGCGGCGGCGACGGCGAGGGTGATCGGATCGGCCATGGGGGTGCTCCTAGGGGGTCCGGGAACGAGGGGCTTCCACGGCCCTCTACTTTCGCATGCGCCGCCGACGCGATGGACGCGTGCCCCGGCAATGGCCGCATCCGGCGGCTCCCCGATGGAGGCCGTCCTGGTCAGGAGGGAGTGGCGGTGTCGGCGGAACGCGCCCGCGCCAATCGCGCGATCGTGCGCCAGCCGAGCAGGGTCGCGGCGAGGAACAGCGCGGTGACGATCGCGAACGACAGGGGAGCGCCCTCCCCGGTGGCGAGCCGCAGCAGGAGGCCCCGCCCACGGTGACCGCCCACACGCCCGCGCCGACCGGCAGGATACGCAGGGGGTTCCGCCAGGCCAGGGTGGCGGCCCAGCCGACGACGAGCGCGAACGCGAACGGCCACAGCGTGGTGAGGATCCCGATCAGGGCGTTGCCCTCGCCGTGGCTGGCGCGCCCGATCACGACGAACACCACGACGCAGAGGAGATCCAGGACGGCGGCCACGGGGACCAGTGGAAGACGCATGTCCCCAGATTATGGGCGGTGGCGGGCGGGGTGACCCCGGGTCGGGTACCCCGCCCGGACGTTCCTTACGCTCGCGCCCGAACGGGGGTGGCCTCCAGCGCGTCGTCCCGCGTCTCACGGGCGATGACCAGCGCGATCAGGGTGACCAGGGCGGCCGCGCTGACGTAGCCGCCGACCGCCCACAGCCCGAAGTCGGCCGCCAGCTTGGTGGCCGCGTACGGCGCGAGCGAGGCTCCCAGCAACCCGGCCAGGTTGTAGGAGATGGAGGCGCCGCTGTAGCGGACGTTGGTCGGGAACAGCTCGGGCAGCAGCGCGCCCATCGGCCCGAACGTCAGGCCCATCAGGGACAGGCCGATGATCAGGAAGATCTGCACCACGAGGGTCGACCCGGAGCTCAGCATCGGTTCGAGCGCGAAGCCGAACAGCAGGATGGCGATGGTGGCGGCGATCAGGGTGGGGCGCCGGCCGAACCGGTCGGCGACCAGCCCGGCCACCGGGGTGAACAGGCCGAAGAACACCACGCCGATGAGCAGCATGACCAGGAAGTCGGTGCGCTCGATGCCCGGGCCGCCGGGCCCGGTGCCGTACGACATCGAGAACACCGTCATGAGGTAGAAGAACACGTAGGTGGCGATCATGATCAGCGTGCCCAGGACGATCCCGGCGGTGCTGGTGCGGAACACCTGCACGACGGGTCGGCGCGCCCGCGTTCCGTCCGCCACCACCTTGGCGAACGCGGGGCTCTCGTGGAGGGTCAGCCGCACCCACAGCCCGATCATGATGAGGACGGCGGAGAGGATGAACGGCACCCGCCATCCCCAGGTCAGGAAGGCCGCGTCGCTCATGTTCTGCGCCAGGGTGAGGAACACGCCGTTGGCGAGGAAGAACCCGATAGGCGCCCCCAGCTGCGGGAACGTGCCGTACAGCGCGCGCTTGCGCCGGGGTGCGTTCTCGGTGGCGAGCAGCGCGGCACCGCCCCACTCGCCGCCCAGCCCCAGCCCCTGGCCGAACCGGCAGAGCGCCAGCAGCAGCGGTGCGGCCACGCCGATCTGCGCGTAGGTCGGAATCAGGCCGATGAGGACGGTCGATACGCCCATCGTGAGCAGGGAGGCGACCAGGGTGGCCTTGCGGCCGATGCGGTCGCCGAAGTGGCCGAAGAGCGCGGAGCCGACCGGCCGGGCGACGAACGCGATCCCGAAGGTGGCGAGCGACTGGAGAGTCGCGGCGGCGGGGTCCCCGGTGGGGAAGAAGAGATGGGGGAAGACCAGGACGGCGGCGGTCGCGTAAATGTAGAAGTCGTAGAACTCGATGGACGTTCCCGCGAGGCTGGCGATGATCACCTTGCCCCGGCGGTTGGCGGGTGGGGCTCCCGGCGGTCCGGAGGACTCGGCCTCCTGCTCGCCCCCTGACGTCTGCGTGGCCACGACGGACCTACCTCCCCGTATCTGAGCTTGTGTCCGGATGATGATAAGGCGTTCGACTGGAATGCGAGATCATCATTCCAGGATGTGAGACGAAAGGGGGGTGAATTCCGCCGAGAGGGCGCGCCGCAGCGCAACCGACTGCCACCCGGACGGCACCGGACCCCGTGCGGGACGGTCGCACGGGGTCCGGGCGTGGGGGATCGGAACAGGGTCAGTGGGTTGGCGCGGGTGGGGTGGCTCCGGACGCGCTCAGGAGGTGAGCAGGGTCAGGTCGTACTTTTCGATGATCGGTCGGAGCGGCTGGAAGAACGTGGTCCCACCGCTCGTGCAGTTACCGGCCCCGCCCGAGGTCACGCCCTGGGCCTGGTCGCCGGACAGATAGGGGCCGCCCGAGTCGCCGGGTTCGGCGCAGACGGTGGTGCGGGTCAGGCCGTGGACGGTGTGGGGGACATACACGGTCTGGTTCTTGGCCTGGATCGTGCCGCAGTGCCAGCCGGTGGTCTGGCCGGATCTGCAGACCGCCGCGCCCACCGGGGCCTCCTCCGCGCCCGCCACCGTCACTGACCCGCCGTTGTAGTCGTTCACGCGACGGGTGGGGGTCCAGCGTCCGGTGGTCTTCACCCACCCCATGTCGGTTCCGGGGAAGTCGGCGTCCGCGACCTTGCCGTACCGCACCGTGAGACCGGCGTTGTGGAACGCGCCTTTGCCGCGCTCGCCGCAATGCCCGGCGGTGACGTAGCCGCCCTCGACACCGAAGCCGACCGAGCAGACGTAGGTGCGGTCGGGGCGCGGGTTGTAGTACGGGTTGCCGCCGTGGATGTCGGTGGCGGTGTTGGCGAAGGTGCGCGGCCGGTCGGCCCCCTCGTCGATCGTTACCGCCTCGGCGTCCACCCCCGCCTGGGCGATGAGGTCCGCCGCCGCTGCCTGGCCGCCGTCGAGCACGGTCACGACCACCCCGTTGGCCCTGGGGTCCAGGTACCAGCCGGTCACGCTCGCGTCGGCGGCGTCCTCCGCTTCGTTGAGCTTGGTGACGACGTCGGTCAGCTCGTCCTCGCTGCGCTCGACCAGTTCGGTCGTGGCGCCGAGGTCGTCGACGGCGTCGGCCGCCTTTCGGTCGGTCACCGCGACGGTCAGGCCGCCGGTCTCGATGTCGAAGACAGCGCCGCCGAAGGCGTCACCCGCGACCGCGCGCGCCTGGGATTCCAGGGTCCGTGCCGCGTCCGTCTGTTGCGAGAGCATCGCGGCCTCCTGGGGATCCACACCGAGGTCTCGCTGGAGTGCTTGGAGGTGACCGGCGGAGAGGCGGGACGGGGCGGGCGTGCTCTGATCGGCGGTCGCGGTTCCGGGCGTGGTCCCGGTCAGGCCCAGCGCGAGGACCCCGGTGCTCAGGGCCGCCAGGAACGGTGATTTCCGTAGGGACACTATGGACTTTTGCATGTTGTCGGCTCCGTGATGTGGGGGATGGGGAGCCCGCCCGGGGGCGCCGATGCCCCGGGGACGGGACCCGCACGGACGTCGTCCCTCTGCGCTGAGGGATCAGGGGGATGGGTGGTGGGAGTGCCGGTCGGCGCCTGGGGATGGACATGTGGGGGGCGCCGACCGGCCTCGTGCAACCGCGGACACTCGGCTGCGCGAGTTCCCGGTACCTCCGCTGGTGAGGTCCCGGGAGTCGGGGCTCAGCTCGTGCTGAGGGTGAGGTTCCACTCCTGCAGGATCGGGTTCAGCGGCTGGAAGTAGGTGACGCCGCCGGCCGTGCAGTTGCCCGATCCGCCGGAGGTGACGCCCTGTGCCTGGTCATCGCTGATCCAGGAGCCGCCGGAGTCGCCCGGCTCGGCGCAGACGTCGGTCTGCGTCAGGCCTTCGACCCGGCCCTCGGGATAGACGACGGTCTGGTTCTTGGCGCCGATGGTGCCGCAGTGCCACCCGGTGGTCGACCCCGACCGGCAGACCGAGGACCCCTCGGGCGCCTCCTGGGACCCGGTGACGGCGACGGTCCCGCCGTTGTGGTCGTTCACGAAGCCGGTCGGCGTCCAGCCGGCGTCGGTTTGGACGTAGCCCATGTCGCGCCCGGGGAAGTGCGACTCGGCGACCGTGCCGGTGCCGCCCCCGCTCTGCGCGGCGACCGGTGTGCCCTTGGCGCCGCAGTGCCCGGCGGTCGCGAAGCCGCCCTCGACGGCGAAACCGATGGAGCAGCGCCCGCTGCCGTTGATGATGTAGGCGTCACCGCCGAGGATGTCGGCGTACGTGCGCGGCTTGTCGGTGGTCTCCTCGACGGTCACCGCACCGGTCTCGACCCCGGCGTCCGCGATGAGCTTCTCGGCCGCGGCCTCCTTGCCCTTCAGGACCGTGATGACCACGGCGTCGTCGGTCGCGCTGGGGTACCAGCCCGTGACGCCCTCGGAGAGTGAGGCGCCCTCCTCGTTGAGGTCGTCGACGATCTTGTCGAGTCCGCTCTCGCCGTAGGTGACGACCTGTGCCGTGGCACCGGCCTTCTCGACGGTGTCGACCGCGGCCTTGTCGGTCACCGCGACGGTGAGGTCGCCGCTGTCGATGTCGAAGCGGCTGCCGCCGAAGTCGTCACCGAGGTTCCTGCGCAGCTCGCTGTCGAGCTTGCGGGCCTTGGCCTCCGTGTCGAGCAGGCGGGTGGCCTCCGTGGCGCTCAGGTCCAGGTCCCGCTGCAGCGCGGTGAGCTGGTCGTCGGCGGTGGTGGCGGTGTCGGCACTGTCGGCGCTGTCGGAGGAGACCGGGGAGATCTCGCTGCCGCCGGATGTGGTGGCGATGGTGGTGCCTACAGCGACGAGGCCGAGCGCGAGGGCGCCGCCGCCCAGCACTCGGAACGTGGGGGACTTCCGCATAGTCCTGTCCTTTTCCTCGGTGAAAGACGGATGGGCGGTGTCCTCGTTAATGAGCGGGGACTCAACGAGGAAGCCCTGGTCGCGGCTGTAAACCCTTGTGGGGAAGCCGTCGACGCGGGTTCACCGACCGGTCGGTAAACGATTCGCACCCTAGGACATGCCATGCGACCGCGACAGAGTTTTGACGAGTCCGAGAAATCACGCCATGTCGATATTCGACTACTTCGATGTCATCTGTGGGGCTGCTGGGGCGACGGGGCCCGATCGAAATCCGACGTGGATCCGGGAATTCCCCTCCGGAAAACAACTTACTGATAATTAAGTTTTCTATTTATCAGGGGATGCACGATGGCCGGATGCGGCCAAAGTTCGAAAGCCCTCTTGTGTTGTAGGATCATACGATGTTTGGCCGGATTTGTACGTTTCGGCATTATTCCTCGATCCGAGTAAGCAGTCTGTAGTCCCGAACCGACTTTCACGCCCGAAGTGTCGATTCTGGGGCGCCCGAGGGTGAACGGCGACAACGGCCCAGGGGGCGCCGCCTCCGACGCCCCCTGGGCCAACGTGCCGATCTCGCCGCGCTGACGTCCCAGCCGACCGCGGCCGCTAGGCCGTCGTGGCCTGGTCGTCGCCGAGCGCGTCCTTGATGAACTCCACCTGCAGCAGGAGCAGGTTCTCGGCTGTGGCCTCCTCCGACGGCATGTGCGTGATGCCCGACAGGGGCAGCACCGTGTGCGGCCGCCCCGCCGCCAGCAGCGCCGTGGAGAGGCGCTGGGAATGGGCGAAGACCACGTTGTCGTCGGCCAGCCCGTGGATGAGCATCAGCGGGCGGCGCAGCCCCGGGGCGTCGTCCAACAGCGAGCTGCGGACATAGGCCTCCTTCCACGCGTCGGGCGTGCCCAGATAGCGCTCGGTGTAGTGGGTGTCGTACAGCCGCCAGTCGATCACCGGCGCCCCCGCCACCGCCGCGTGGAAGACGTCGGGGCGCCGCAGCACGGCCAGCGCCGCCAGGTAGCCGCCGAACGACCAGCCGCGAATCGCCACCCGCTCCAGGTCCAGGCAGTCGTAGCGCTCCGCGGCATCGTGCAGCGCGCTCACCTGGTCCTCCAGTACCGGCGTGGCCAGGTCGCCGTGCACGGCCTGCTCCCAGGGCACACTGATGCCCGGGGTGCCGCGTCCGTCGGCGATCAGTACCGCGAACCCCTGCTCGGCGAACCACTGCGAGGTGAGGTAGGCGGGGCGGGCGCCCAGGACCCGCTGCGCGTGCGGACCGCCGTAGGGGTCCATCAGCATGGGAAGCTTCGTCCCGGACCCCTCCTCGTACCAGGACGGCAGGACCAGCGCGGTGGGCACCCCGCCCGTCGGCGCCACCGCCAGCCGCACGTTCGGTGTCGGCACCTCCGGCCGCTCGGCCAGGCTCTCCACCGTGGTGACCTGCTGCCGCGTCACCGAGGAGGCGTTGCGGACGACGACCGTGCGCACCCCGTCGGTGTCCAGGTCGCGCCGCTGCAGCACCAGCGTGTCGCCGCGCATCGTCCCGGAGTGCACACCGACCCCCTCGGCCCCGGGGAACTCCACCGGGGCGACGCCGCCCTCCTGCAGGTCGACCAGCCACAGACCGATCTCCGCGGGGCGGCCCTCCGGGGAGCCCGAGCACAGCACGCGCCGATCGTCGACATCGACCACCGAGCGCAGGTAGACACCGTCCGGCCCGACCACGCGGTCGCCCACGTGCAGGAGACGCTGATCCCCGCCCCGCTCGCGGCCGATCCACACCAGCTCGCCGTCCTTGGTGAAGTCCGGGACCCCCGGCATGATCTCCACCCACACGTCATCGGTCTCGCTTCGCAGCTCGAAGGCGAGTCCGGTGGCCGGGTCCGCGCTGAACAGGGTCAGGGTGCGCTGGTCGCGGCTCTGCGCGCTGAACACCACGGTCGGGTTGCCGTCCGGGCCCGTCGTCCACCCGGCCCGCACGAGGTAGGGGAGGGCCGCGCGGTCCCACTCCACCCACTGCGGTCCCGTACCGGCACCGGAGTGCACCGCGAACACGGCCAGCCGCACCTCGGCGTTGGCCGACCCCGCCGGCGGGTAGGAGATGACCTGCGGCTCCGCCTCGGGGCTGGCCGGGTCCGCGATGTGCCAGCGGGTGACCGGGGAGTCGTCCACCCGCGCCGCCAGCAGGGCGGCGCCGTCCGGCGACCACCACATACCGCGGTAGCGGCCCATCTCCTCGGCGGCGATGAACTCGGCCAGGCCCCAGGTCACATTCGGCGCGTCGGGCTCCGCGACCGCGCGGTCCCTGCCGCTGTTGATGTCGATGACCCGCACGGCACCGGCGCTCACGTAGGCCACCCGGTCGCCGCGCGGGCAGATCAGCGGAGCCACGACCGACCCCGTGGCCGGAAGCTCGCGGGGCTCGGTGTCGTCGCCCACCAGGTCGGCGTAGTAGAGGCGGCCGGACAGCGTGAACGCGGCCCGGGTGAAGGCGTCGTCGACCGTGTAGGAGACGATCCCGCCGCCGGTCTCGCGGAGGCGCTCGCGCCGCGCCCGCTCCTCGGGCGGCAGGTCTTCGTCGTCGGCGCCCATCGCGCGCGGGTCGGCGACCACCCACTCCCGGCCGCTCTCCAGCTCCAGCATCCACAGGCAGGTGGCGGTATCGGTCCCGTGCCTGCCACGGAGGAACGCCGCGCGTCGGCCGTCCGGAGAGATCTGGAATGCCCGAGGGACGCCCAGGGTGAACCGCTGGGTCCGGGCCTGTTGCCGAGGAAAGCTCATGGGCCGATTGTTCCGCATCCCGGTCCCACGGCGTCCTTCGGGCGCGGCGCGCCGCGGCGACCCGGCGGCACCGAACGTCTGATTGAGCGCGCGAGGGGCGTTTCCCGGTATCGTCCCGTGTCATGACGGACCGTCGACTGTTGCTGGTGCATGCCCACCCCGATGACGAGAGCATCGTCACCGGAGCGACCATGGCCAAGTACGCGGCCGAAGGCGCCCAGGTGACCCTGGTGACCTGCACTCTCGGGGACGAGGGCGAGGTCATCCCCGACGAGCTGGCGCACCTGGCCGCCGATCGCGAGGGCGGCCTGGGCCAGCACCGCGTCGGCGAGCTCGACAAGGCCTGTGTGGCGCTGGGCGTGCGCGACCACCGCTTCCTCGGCGGCCCCGGCCACTACAAGGACTCCGGCATGATGGGCGCCCCCAGCAACGACCGCCCCGACTGCTTCTGGCAGGCCGACGTCGAGGAGGCCGCGCACCGCCTCGCCAACATCATCCGCGAGGTCCGGCCGCACGTCATCGTCACCTACGACAGCAACGGCGGCTACGGGCACCCCGACCACATCCAGGCCCACCGCGTCGCCGTCCGCGCCTTCGGGAAGGCGGCCGAGCGCTCGCTGCCCGGCACGCCCTGGCAGACGCGCAAGCTGTACGCGATCGCGCAGCCCCAGTCGGTGCTCGAAGGGCGGGTGGCGCGGCTGCACCGGGAGCCGGGGTCCTTCAGCGCCCCGACATCGACCGCCGACATCGCGCCGGGGACCCCCGACCGGTTCGTCACCACCCGCATCGACGCTTCGCGCTACTGGGCCGCCAAAGCCCTGGCCATGCGCGCGCACGCCACCCAGATCACCGTCGACGGCGAACGGTTCGCGCTGTCCAACGACATCGCCCAGGAGATCGACGCCGTCGAGTACTTCACCCTGCTCCGCGGCCCGACACCCAAGCCCGGACCGGACGGGCTGGAAAAGGACCTGTTCGCCTAGGCGCCCACGCGGGCGCGGCGGTTCCCATAGGCTGCTCACGTGTCTGTTTCGATCTCGCCGGACTCGGAGTCGCCCGACGCGCCCGCCCAGGCGCGCGGATCCGGGGCCGCCCCGGCCGACCTCATCGTGTCGATCATCGGCCACACGGCCCTGCTGGCCGTGGGCTTCGTCGTGGGCATGGTCGGCGGGCTCGCTGCGGGCTGGCTGTCGTGGCTGTGGGCGGCCGGGACCTCGGAGCAGGTCGCGGCGTCGGTCGCGGCAGCGGTGGTGCTGATCCTGCTGTTCGCCGGCTGCCGCGCGGCCGGCTGGGGGATGGGGTCGCGGTTGGGCGCCGTCCTGCCCGCGGTGGGCTGGACCCTGGCCGCCTTCGCCTACCTCGGCTTCACCACCGGCGGATCCATCGTGCTCACGGCCACCGCCGTCGACTACGTCTACCTGTACGGCGGCCTCGCCGCCCTGGCGCTCGCCGTCGTGCTCACCCCGCCCCGGTCCTAGGGCGGGGCGGGGTACGGGGTGATCCCCGCGCGCCTCAGCTCAGCCAGAACTGGAACAGGAACTCGCCGAAGCCGATGTCCAGCTGCGGCAGGCCGAGCAGCTGGAACAGGCCGTACATGACGTTCAGGAACGCCAGGTGGGCCTCCGGGAACCACAGCACCGCGAAGATCGCGATGACGCCGAACAGCCCGGCGTCGCGGGCCTGGCGGGCGACGCCCTGGGGCAGGTAGGGCGCGATGGCGTCGAACCCGTCCGTGCCCGGGATCGGCAGCAGGTTGACCAGCGCCGCGGTGAGGTTCAGGTAGCACAGGAACATCAGGCCGCCGATCATCCAGTTGTCGGTGACCGCGTCGGGCGGCACCAGCGCACGGACGGCGACGGCGAAGGCGACGGCGAGCAGCAGGCTGGCGGCGATACCCGACAGCGCGATCAGGGTGCGCTTGCCCCGGCTCGGCACGGCCGAGCGGTCCACGTACAGCGCGGGACCGGTCAGTCCCACGACACCGAGGAACAGGAACACCAGCGGCAGGAGCAGCCCGGCGAACAGCTGGCGGAAGCGGAACGGGTTGAGCCGCAGATAGGGGCCGCCGCGCAGGGAGCGGTCGCCGAAGCGGTAGGCCACGAGCGCGTGGGCGTACTCGTGGATCGCGAGCGAGGCGATCCAGCCGCCCAGGATGAAGACGAACGGCAGGTAGACGGTGGACGCATCGCCGGTCCACTCGACCTCGGCACGGGTCCAGGAGAAGTACCCGGCCAGCGCGGTCACACCGATGAGCAGCACGAACAGGGGACTGGGCAGGAAGGCGAACCGGTCCGACGCCGTCCGCTCGGCCTTCTGTCCGGCGGTGGCGTCGTCCGCCGCGTCGGCGACCGTCGCGCTCTCGGTGGACTCCGCGGTGTCGGCGGCGTCCGGCCCGCTGTCGTTCCCCGCGTGTTCCCCGGCCTCGTCCGCTGCGAGGGTGGCCGTCTCCGCCGACGCGTCGTTGCCGGTGTCGTCGGTCGGCTCGGGCGTGGACATGCTGCTCCCACTGGTCGAAGGATGAGCTGGTTGGCGGATTCAGGCGTGGGGGAACGGCCCGGACCCGCCTTCCAGGCTATGGGGGCGCGGCGGCGCTCCGGCACCGGGGCGCGGCCCGGGCCACCGCCCCGTGTCGGTCGGGCGTGCTCACACCGTGGCGTAGGGGACGGTCGCCGACAGGTGCATCGCGGTCAGCGCGAACGCCCGCCCGGAGGTGGTCAGCCGGCGGTTGCCGGGCTCGGCGTCGGTGTGGTGTCCGGTGACGAAGCCCAGGGTCTCCAGCAGCCAGGTGACCGTGATCATGATGGAGTGCACCTCGTGGGTCTCGGGGACCTTGGCGGGGTTCTCCCCGCCCCAGCCGGACTCCACCAGCGTCTCGCGGATCTCCTCGGCGAGGTCGAGGTCGTCGGCGCGGGCGTGGCTGCCGGTGGACCGGGGCGAGCGGGCCAGCAGCAGGCCGAACAGGGTCTCGGTGGTGGCCTGGCCGAGCCCGTCGGTGTCGAGGACGGCCTCGGCGGCGGCCCGCCACAGGGCGGCGACATCGGCGTGCAGCCGACGGCCCCGGCGGGTGAGGACCAGCCGTCGGCCCGACCGCCGCACGGCGCGCATGCGGCGCAGCAGCTTGTTCAGCGCGAGCAGCTGCATGACGTCGGTCTCGCTGCGCGGCGGCGAGGGGGAGGTGGACCAGCCGAACTCGGCGCACAGCTCGCGGACCACGGTCGGCGAGATGTAGCCGATCTGGGTCATGCTGATGCCGTCGTCGGCGTAGTCGAGCAGCCGCTGCAGCGGCGCCAGGGCACGAGCGGCGTCGTGCGGCGGCTCCGCGCCGTTGATGAGCTGGCCCAGGAGCGGCCAGAAGCGCTGCCGGTGCGGCTGGGACGGCGAGCTCAGCCAGTTGCGGACCCGCTCCTCCCGGATCCGGTCGAGGCGGCTGCGCCCCTGGTCGTCGGGCTGGGCGAGAAACGTGCGGGCGAACTGCTCCTGGGCCGACCGCCAGCCGCGGGTCCCCGGCCGGATCTCGCGCAGGGAGATGGCCAGTTCCAGGGCGGCGGAGGTGGCCTCGTAGGCCTCGATCTCGGCGCTGCCCAGGGTCGTTCCCCAGGTCAGCTCGGGCAGGTCGGGCGGCTGCACACCGGAGCCGCGCATGGCGCGCCGGTAGGCCGAGAGCCCGCTGTCGCGGCTGACGCCGTAGGCGTCCAGGATGTCGCGGGTCGGCCTCGACGTGCAGATCTCCGCGTAGCGGTCCAAGCCCAGCAGGGAGAACAGGTCACCCAGCGACTGGGAGACGAAGACGCGTTCGGTCGCCTCGGAGCAGAAGCGCACCGGGAGGGCGAACCAGCAGAACTCCTGCACCGCCCGCTGGGTGAGCGTCTCCAGCTTCTGCCCGGCGGTGACCGTGGCCAGGGCGCTCCCCGCCACCTGGGCCGCCCGGGCATCGAGACGTGCCAACTGGGCGAGGGCGGACGCGACCGTCTCCTGCATGGCGCGTGTGCACCACCTTCCCCATCACAGATGGCCGCCCTGGCCTGTGCGGTCGGCCGTACCTCTCGACTCCCGTAGCCCTTTGCTCTCCGACGTACATCTCCATGGGGAATCCCCCTACGCCCCGCGGCGTGTCAGTCACTCACCGGTGCCATCGTGCGCATCGGTGCCGGACCGACCCCGGCGCGGGGGTGGCTTCTGTGGGATGATCTTGCTCCCAACGACATCGTCGGCTATGACCTCGATCACACTACCGTCGCGTCGTCGGACCTTGATCACCCGGTTCTGCCAGGATTCCAGCACACCGACGATATCCCGGAAGCGGCCGTCGGGCAGCTGGATGCGCAGAGTGGCACGCCGACCGAGGTCGTCGGGTGTCACCTCGGTCGTGAATCGCGAGACGAAACCCACGTGATCGACCCCCCAAGTGCGCACGAAAGCGCGACGAGCGCAATACTGGAAACTGCGAATCGTGTGCCGGACGCCAGGCGGATCCGCGTGCCGGAGTCCCGGCACCGCCCAGGCTACGACAGCGAAGGCACCTGATACGCGGTCAACGTGGCGAAGACCGAGGAGGAGTAAGACGTGACCTACGTCATCGCGCAGCCCTGCGTCGATGTGCTCGACAAGGCGTGCATCGAAGAATGCCCCGTCGACTGCATCTACGAAGGCAAGCGCATGCTCTACATCCACCCGGACGAGTGCGTCGACTGCGGCGCCTGCGAGCCGGTGTGCCCTGTAGAGGCCATCTACTACGAAGACGACCTTCCGGACCAGTGGGGCAGCTTTTACAAGGCCAACGTGGAGTTCTTCGACGAGCTCGGGTCCCCCGGAGGCGCCTCCAAGGTGGGCCAGGTCGACAAGGACCACCCCGTGGTGGCCGAGCTGCCGCCGCAGGCGGAGTAGGCCCGGTGGACGTCGTCGGACCGTAGACGAGCGGCACAGGCCCAGCCGCCGCGGAGGCGGGGCACGTCAGGCGGGCGAGCCCGGACGTGCCGGACCACTCCGCGGGAGATGATTGGGACCAGTGCCCGGCTCCGGTGCGGGGAGGGCGACGAACCGGAGCACGCACGGACAGTGGGGACCGTCGTGCCATCCGTGAGCCGACGGATGGGGCGGCGGTTCCGATGCGTTCGGGCACGATACGTACCGGCGGCGACCGCGCCGCCGACAGCCCGACACGGGTAGCAGGACAGAGGGGACCACAACGACATGGCCGATCGACGACGCGTGGCCAACCGGCTGCCGACCTTCCCGTGGGACCGGCTGACCGCCTACAAGGAGACCGCCGCCGCGCACCCGGACGGGATCGTCGACTTCTCGGTGGGGACGCCGGTCGACCCGGTGCCGGAGAAGGTGCGCGCGGCCCTGGCCGACACCGCCGACGCTCCGGGCTATCCGATGACCCACGGGACGGCGGCGCTGCGCGCCTCCATCGCCGACTGGCTGAGCCGTCGCCACGGCGTCACGGTGGACCCCGCCGCCACCCTGCCACTGGTCGGCTCCAAGGAGCTGGTGGCCTGGCTGCCCACGCTCCTCGGGCTGGGCGAGGGCGACACCGTCGTCTACCCCGAGCTGGCCTACCCCACCTACGACATCGGCATCCGGATCGCCGGGGCCACCCCCGTGGCCTCCGACGGCCTCACCGCGCTCGGTCCGGCCCGCGTGCGGCTGGTGTGGCTCAACTCCCCGGCCAACCCGACCGGCCGTGTCCTGGGCGTCGACCACCTGCGGAAGGTCGTGGAGTGGGCGCGCGAGCGGGACGTCATCGTCGCCTCCGACGAGTGCTACCTCGACCTCGGCTGGGACGACACGCGGCCCGTCTCGATCCTCCACCCCGACGTGTGCGGCGGTTCGCACGAGGGCCTGCTGGCCGTGCACTCCCTGTCCAAGCGCTCCAACCTGGCCGGCTACCGCGCGGCGTTCCTCGCGGGCGATCCCGCCCTGGTCGAGGAGCTGCTGGCGGTCCGCAAGCACGCCGGGATGATCGTTCCCGCTCCGGTGCAGGCGGCCATGGGCGCCGCCCTCGACGACGACGCCCACGCTCGGGAGCAGAAGGAACGCTACCGCGCCCGCCGTGCCCGGCTCCGCACCGCGCTGGAGGCCGCCGGCTGGGCCATCACCCACTCCGATGCCGGGCTGTACCTGTGGGCCTCCCACCCCGAGCACGACGCGTGGGGTTCCGTGGCGGCCCTCGCCGAGCAGGGCATCCTCGTGGCCCCCGGTGACTTCTACGGTCCCTCCGGCGACCGCCACATCCGGGTCGCGTTCACCGCCACCGACGAGCGGGTCGCCATGGGCGCCAAGCGCCTGGAGGCCATGGCGCGCTGAGCGCCCGGGTGCTTTCGTCGATCTCGGGGATATCGACCTCATAGTCGTCGGTATTCGGTCGATATCCCCGAGATCAACGGAGGTGCGGCGCGCCTACTTCAGGACCAGGGTGGCGCGCGCCGCGCCGTCGGGGACCGTGGACCAGCCGTCTTCGCCGGCCGCCGCCCGCCAGCGCTGGTCGCCGTAGGTCACCGACCTCAGGCCGTAGTCGCGGGCGTTGGCCACCGCCCACACCGCCATCGACCAGCCGATCTCGCCCGTCTGCGGGCCGTCGGCCACCGGGAGGTCGTCGGGGGCGGTGCCGAACACGCGCTCCAGCTCCGCCTTCGCCCCCGCGACGTCGCTCTTGGCACTCGTCTCCGGTTCGTACCAGCAGCTCACCGCCGGGCCCTCGGAGCCGTTGAACGCCGCGGCCATCACCCGGGACAGGTCCTCGTGCTGGTCGTAGGCGAATCCGTCGGCGCTGCGCTGGACGGCCTGCGCCGCCTCGTAGACGGGCATCTCCTGGTAGTCGGGGACCTCCTTCAGCTCCTCGTAGAACGACCGCGTGGCGAACACCTGGTCCATGATCTGGTCCGGCTCGCCCCACTCCTGCGAGGGGCGCTGCTGGAACAGGCCCAGCGAGTCGCGGTCGCCGTACTCGATGTTGATGAACTTCGACTCCTGCCACACCGTCGCGTAGGCGATGACGACCGCGTCCTCGGGCATGTCCAGGGAGAACGCCACGCCGTTGACCGTGGCGGCGTTGGCGGCCTGTTCCACGTCGATGTCGTGCGTGTCCTCGTTCCCGGTGATCGTGCAGCTCTCGGTCGGCTCGGGTTCGGCGACCTCCAGGGGCTTCAGGGAGGTGATGGCGTAGTAACCGCCCGCGAGCAACAGGCCGCAGGTGACGGTTAGTACGGCCAGGATCTTGAAGAAGGCGGAGACTCTTCGCTGTTTTCGAGGCACAGGCAGACCGTTTTGCTCATGGAGGCACCCACAGGTGGGGCACTGTGGGTCACCTCTGCTGACAGGGATTGATGGGCCCGGGAACGTGCCGCGGGGCCAGGGGGACACAACCGGGGCAGTGGCATTACACCCCGCATATTAGAGCGTGCGCGTCGCCGTGATCCTCTTTCGGCGACGCCGGGATGGCCCGACCCCTGCCTGAGCAGGCGTCCGCGCGGCGGGAGATTCGCGTCTCTCCGGTCACCCGGCGTGTCCAAACTCTGGTCGCGGGTTGGTTCTCCGGCGGCCGGACCCAGTAGGCTCGGGGGCCATGACCACCGCGTTCATCAGTCCGCTGCCCCAGGAGATCGACAACCTGTGGGAGCGCCGCACCGAGCTGACCCCCGACCACAAGGAAGCCCGCGACATCATCGTGGGCGCCATCGACGACATCGACGCCGGCAAGGCCCGCGTCGCCTTCGTCGATGAGGCGACCGACGAGGTCGTCGTGGACGAGCGCGCCAAGCGCTCGATCCTGCTCGGCTTCCGGGTCCTCGGCATGGAGGAGTCCAAGGTCGGCGACTTCTACCACCACGACCGCATCCCGCTCAAGACCCGCTTCGACGGCGTCCGTGTCGTCCCGGGCGCCATCGCCCGCTGGGGCGCCTACCTGGCCTCCGGCGTCGTGCTGATGCCGTCCTTCACCAACATCGGCGCGTGGGTGGGCTCCGGAACCATGGTCGACACCTGGGCCACCGTGGGCTCCTGCGCGCAGGTCGGCAAGAACGTGCACCTGTCCGGCGGCGTCGGTGTCGGCGGTGTGCTGGAGCCGCCGCAGGCGGCCCCGGTCGTCATCGAGGACGACGCCTTCCTCGGCTCGCGCACCATGGTCGTCGAGGGCGCCCGCGTCCGCCGCGGGGCCAAGCTCGGCGCCGGCACGATCCTGACCTCGTCCACCCGCGTCTTCGACGCCGAGACCGGCGAGGAACTGCCCCGCGGCGAGGCCCCGGCCTGGTCGGTGTGTGTCACCGCCAACCGGGTCAAGAGCTTCCCCGGCGGCGACTTCGGCATGCCGGTCCTGCTGGTCCTCAAGCGCCTGGAGGAGGGCCAGGAGCACGACAAGCTCGCTCTGAACGACATGCTGCGCGAGCACGGCGTCAACGCCTAGCCGACACCGACGGAACAGCGCTGACACAGCAGACGCAAGAGCATCCCGCCGTCGGCCGCCCCGCCCCCGCCGTGTCCCGGCGGGGGCGGGGCACCAGGTGGTCGGCGGCCTCCCATCGGCCCCCGATCACGAAAGCGTGCCCGACATGCTGGATCTCACCGCGGACGTCCGGACCCTCACCGCCCGCATCGTCGATATCGAGTCGGTCAGCGGAGGCGAACGCGCGCTCGCCGACGCCATCGAGCAGGCGCTCGGCGACCTGCCGCACCTCACCGTGTATCGAGACGGCGACGCGGTCGTGGCCCGTACCGACCTGGGCCGCGAGCAGCGCGTCGTGATCGCGGGCCACATCGACACCGTCCCCATCGTGGGCAACGTGCCCTCGCACGTCGAGGGCGAGCGGCTCTACGGCTGCGGGACCAGCGACATGAAGAGCGGGGTGGCGGTCCAGCTCAAGCTGGCGGCCCTGGTGCCCGAGCCGGTGCACGACGTCACCTACGTCTTCTACGACTGCGAGGAGATCGAGGCCGACCGCAACGGCCTGCGCCGCCTCGCGGCCCAGCACCCCGAGTGGCTGGAGGGCGACTTCGCCGTGCTGATGGAGCCGACCGGCGGCTTCATCGAGGGCGGCTGCCAGGGGACCATGCGCATCGAGGTGGCCGCCCGCGGCAAGCGCGCGCACAGCGCCCGCTCCTGGATGGGGCACAACGCCATCCACGAGGCCGGACGCGCCATCGACATCCTGCGCGAGTACGCGCCGCGCCGGCCGGAGGTCGAGGGGCTCCGGTTCCACGAGGGCCTCAACGCCGTGTTCGTCTCCGGCGGCGTCGCGGGCAACGTCATCCCCGACGAGTGCGTCGTCACCGTCAACTACCGGTTCGCCCCCGACCTCAGCGCACAGGACGCCGAGCAGCACCTGCGCGAGGTGTTCGCCGACTATGACGTGCGGGTCACCGACGTGGCGCCGCCCGCCCGGCCCGGGCTCGACCACCCCGCCGCGGCGGCCTTCGTCCGCACGGTGGGCGACGGCCAGGCCCGCGCCAAGCTGGGCTGGACCGACGTGGCGCGGATGTCGGAGCTGGGGATCCCCGCGGTCAACTACGGCCCCGGTGAACCCACGCTCGCCCACACCAAGGACGAGTTCGTGGAGCTCGACGCCATCGTCGACGCGGAGAAGCGGATGGTCGGCTGGCTCACCGGGGTGGACGCCGACACGGCCGCGGCGGCGGTCGCGGACGCGATCGGCGACGTCGACAAGGGCTGAGCGCCACGGGCGCCACCTGATCGTTGTCTCTCCCGACGAAAACAGGTGACCTGGGATTCAGCGCGCGTGCCTGAGATCCGGATAGCGTTGCGACATGACGGAATCTCAGAAAATCCGCCGGGCGGGTCCGTTGACCTTCCACGGCAGCGCCATCCCTGAGACCACCACGGACCAGCGGCTGTTGGACCGCCGCGGGCCGGCCGAATGGGTGCACACCGACCCGTGGCGGGTCATGCGCATCCAGTCGGAGTTCGTGGAGGGGTTCGGCCTGCTGTCCGAGGTCGGGCAGGCGGTGAGCGTGTTCGGCTCGGCGCGGACGAAGCCGGACAGCCCGCACTACCAGCTCGGGGAGACGGTCGGCGGCAAGCTCGCCGAGGCGGGCTACACGGTCATCACCGGGGGCGGGCCCGGCGTGATGGAGGCCGCGAACAGGGGCGCCCAGAAGGGCGGGGGCACGTCGATCGGACTCGGCATCGAGCTCCCGTTCGAGCAGGCGCTCAACGAGTACATCGACATCGGCGTCACGTTCCGGTACTTCTTCGTGCGCAAGACGATGTTCGTGAAGTACTCGCAGGCGTTCGTGGTGATGCCGGGCGGGTTCGGCACGCTGGACGAGATGTTCGAGGCGATCACGCTGGTGCAGACCGGCAAGGTGACCCGGTTCCCGGTGGTGCTGGTCGGCACCGAGTTCTGGGGCGGGCTGCGCGACTGGATCCGGAAGAACCTGCTGGAGGAGGGGCTGATCTCCCCGGGCGACCCGGACCTGATGCACCTCACCGACGACCCCGACGAGGTCGTCGAGATCATCCGCGACGCCCACCGGAACCTGGCCCGGATGGACTTCGAGGCCGGGGAACAGGACGGGACCTAGCCGCGACGCCCAGGGTCCCTCCGTTGATCTCGGAGATATTGGGGTGAAAATCGCTTGTGAGACCCCAATATCTCCGAGATCAACGGAGGGATGGGGCGCAAGCCGGCGGCGTGTGCTCAGGCCAGTCCGCGGCGGGCCACAGCGGGCGGGCGCGTGCCCTGGATCGAGGCGACCATGTCGAGCGCCTGCCGGGCGTCGCGCGGCCGATCGGTCGCGAAGAACCGGACGCCCAGCCAGGCGTAGACGGAGATGAGCGCGATGACCTCGGCGGCGGCCGCACCGCTGTCGTCGGCGGGCGCGCTCGCGCAGCGCACGAGCACCGGTCGGTCACCCGCGACCAGCGCGCGGATCCGGTCCACACTCGGACGGTGACCGGCGTCGACCACGCCGTTCACCACCGCGTCGACTTCCACGACCTGCCAAGTTTGATCCGCGCCCACGTCCCCGAGTCTGCCACCGTACGCGGGCACGCCGGAACCGGGTGTTCTCCTCGAGGCGGCGAAGGTGTGGCACCATCGGTGCCGTGAATCCAACCATCATGGTCCTGATCGCCGTGGCCGCGCTCGCCGTTCTCGCCGGCGTGGCGTTCGTGGTCATGGGCAAGGGCGGCGAGCTGGCCCGGTTCGAGGCCGACCACCCACCGCTGGATCTCCCCACCGACCGGCAGCTGACCAGCTCGGACATGAGCCGGGTCGCGCTCCCGCTGGCGCTGTGGGGATACCATGTCCGGGCCGTCGACGAACTGCTGGTCCGGCTCTCCGCCGCGCTCGACGAGCGCGACGCGCGCATCGCCGAGCTGGAGCGGCGCGTCAGCGACAACGACACCTCCACCGGGCCGCGCCTGCTCTATCCCCGGACCGCACCGACGCCCCTGCCGCAGCGCACGGGCGCCAGTACGCGGCTGGAGAACGGCGCCCCCGCTGACACGGAGCCGCCGGACCCGCGCTCAGGCGCGAGTACGCGGGTCGAGCATGACGTCCCGGCCGAATCGCGCTCCGAGCCGTCGGACGCGTCCCCGCCAGCCGAGCGGGTCGATCCGCCCGCGGACGGCGGTCACGCGGACGAGGAGCCCCCGGCGGCGCGTTCCTCGCGGCACGGCTGACGCGGGCACACGACCGCAACACCCCCCATTCCTCCCGACCACCGCGAGCGACGAGACGATCCCCCATGACCGACATGACGGCCCAGCCCGGCGCCGATGGCCGCCGACGCTGCCACTGGGCGCTGGCCACCCCGGACCTGACCGCCTACCACGACACCGAGTGGGGCGTCCCCGTCCGGGGCGACCAGGCCATGTTCGAGCGCCTCGCCCTGGAGGGCTTCCAGGCGGGGCTGTCCTGGCTGACGGTGCTGCGCAAGCGCGAGGCGCTGCGGGAGGTGTTCGCGGGCTTCGACCCGGCGGTCGTCGCCGAGTACGGCCCCGGCGACGTCGAGCGGCTGCTCACCGATGACCGGATCATCCGCAGCCGCGCCAAGATCGAGGCGGTCATCGGCAACGCGCGGGCGACCCTCGAATTGAACGAGGGGCTCGCCCGGTTCGTGTGGAGACATGCGCCCGATCAGCACCCGACGCCCAAGTCCATGGACGACGTACCCGCCTCCACCCCGGAGAGCGCGGCACTGGCGAAGGCCCTGAAGAAACGCGGATTCCGGTTCGTCGGACCCACCACCGCATACGCTGCCATGCAGGCCACCGGGGTGGTCGACGACCACCTCGCCGACTGCTTCCGCTAGGGCGGCGCCGCCGAAGACGACACCGGTGGCCACGGCTCCCATTCCCCACCTGTGCCGCTGGTCACGGCACATGTCTGCCTAAACAGGGCCGGTGTGCCCTATTCTCTGTCGCTGTACACGCGAGCGGTTCCCCGCGTCCGTTCGCCTTGGAGGAGTCTCAAGCGATGATCAACGCAAACGGCACCATCGGCCGCTCCTTCGGGGACCCCCGGTGAGCAGCGCGCCGACCGACCGGCCGGAACCCGACAGCTCCGGCGCGTCGCCGATCCGGCAGATGTCCCTGTGGCCGCCGCCCCGGTCCTCCCGGCACAACTCCAAGCGCCGTCGCGGCGCCATCGTCATGAGCGGAGTCGCGGTCCTGCTGCTGGGGGCCGCGGGCGGAGCCGCATGGGCGCTGCGCGACCGCGTCGACACCCCCATGACCGAGGCCAGCGTCCCCGACTCCTATGCCGGAACGTGGAGCGGGGAGATGAGTCAGCAGGACGCCGACGGCAACCACATCCTCGACTGGGACGCGCAGGTCAAGCTGGAGTCGGGCGCCGAGAGCGGCGTCTCGGTGTGGGCCACGCTGAACTGCCGGGGCAGCCTCACCCTGACCGAGCGCCACGGCGACCGGCTGGTCTTCGACTACGTCGAAACCTACGATCCCGACGCGCGGTGCATCGACGAGTCCGAACTGACCCTGACGCCCGGCGGCACCACGGGCACGCTGGAGGCGACCTGGAACGCCGTCTCCCACGACGGCACACCGATGACCTCCACGGGCACGCTTCGCTGATCGCCGCGTCAGCGCCCCTCGAAGGTGGGCTTCTCCTTGTTCACGAAGGCCAGGGTGGCGTTGATGTGGTCGGCGGTCTCGGCGCACTGGTCCTGCAGGTTCGCCTCCATGTCCAGGGCGTTGGCCAGGTCCAGGCCGGAGCCGAAGGTCAGTTCCGCCTTGATCGCCGCGTAGGCGACCGTGGGGCCACTGGCCAGCCGAACCGCGAGTTCGCGCGCCGTCGATTCGAGCTCCTCGGCGGGGACCACCTGGTTGACGAGGCCGATCTCCAGGGCGCGCTGAGCCTTGACCGGCTCGGCGAGCATCAGCAGCTCCATCGCGCGCGCGTGGCCGATCAGGCGGGGCAGCGTCCACGAGGCGCCGGAGTCGGAGCCCAGCCCGACGTTGGCGAACGCCATCAGGAACGACGCCTTCTCCGAGGCGATCCGCAGGTCGCAGGCGAAGGCCAGGGACGCCCCCGCGCCGGCGGCGACGCCGTTGACGGCGGCGATGACCGGCTTGGGCATGCGGGTGAGACCGAGAACGATCGGGTTGTAGTGCTTGCGGACCGTTTCGTTCAGGCCCTTGCCCGCGCCGAGCGCATCGGCGTGCTCCCGCAGATCCTGACCGGCGCTGAAGGCCTTCCCGCTGCCGGTCAGCAGGACCGCGCGGGCGTCGGTGTCGGTTCTGGCGCGTTCGACCGCTGCGAGGAGCTGGTCCTTCGCCTCGGCGGTGAGCGAGTTCATCGCGTCGGGTCGGTTGATCGTGATCGTCGCGACGCCATCGGAGAGGTCGTAGACAACGCTGTCTGACTCGGGCACGCGGATCTCCCTGCTGCGGTCGGCCGTAAGGTCCCGGCGCCCACGCTACGGCGCCGCGGCTATAACCTTACTGTTCGGATTCTCAGCAGCCGAGGGCCCGGGGGCTGTCCGATCGTTCCCATTCAGGTCCGAAAGCTTGAGATAATGACAGAACAGTGATTCATTCCCTGAGTCACGCGGATGAGGCTCGAACCGAGGACCCTGCTCGCCGGTGGCGTGCTTCCCTCCGACGGTGTGGCCCATTCACCCGCGAGAGTTTCCTATGAAAGGGGATACGCACATGGCGGCGATGAAGCCGAGGACCGGTGATGGTCCGATGGAGGTCACCAAGGAGGGTCGCGGCATCATCATGCGGGTCCCGCTCGAGGGCGGCGGCCGCCTCGTCGTCGAACTCACCCCGGATGAGGCCACCGAGCTGAAGGCGGCCCTGGAGGGTGTCGTCGGCTAGCCAGCGATCCTGGCCGTCCCCGTGACCTGGTTGATCGTTGCCGGGTCCGCGCCTGTGGCGGGTCCCTGCTGCCGCCGTCGTCGTGGAAAACGCGTCAGGCCGTACAGCGTCGGCCGCCCAGTCCCCCCGCGAACGCGGGGATGGTCCCCGTCGATCACCAGCTTGGAAAGATTGTGAGCGTCCGTGCCTTTCGCTACGGAGATCCACTCGGCCCCCGGCACCCTCGCCGATTCCGCCGCCGACCTGGTGGCGATTCCCGTCCGTACCGACGGCGACCGCCCCGCTGCGGCCACCGCCGGAACAGGGTGGTCCCCGGAGGCTCTCGACACGCGACTTCCGGCGCCCTCCGCTGACCTGATCGCGCACTACGAACTCACCGGAAAACCCGGTGAGACGGCCACATTCCCGGTCGACCTCGGCCGGGGACTCGTTCGGCTGGCCCTGCTCGGTATCGGTGCGGGCACCCCCGACGACCTGCGCGCGGCGGGCGCCGCGTTGGCACGGCTGGCCAAGGGACGTGAGCGTGTCGCCATCGCGACCCCGTCCCTGGTCCAGGACGGCCGGACCGGGCACGACGCCGCCCTGTCCGCCTTCGCGGAGGGGGCCCTCCTCGCCTCCTACACGTTCTCCATGAAGTCCGCCCAGAAGGGGCCGCGGCCGGTCCCGGCGATCGACCTCGTGGCGGATGACGACGGCGCGGTCGCCGAGCCGGTGCGCCGCGGTACCGCCCTGGCCCGTGCCACCGCGCTGGCCCGCGACCTGATCAACACGCCGTCGCTGGAGAAGGACCCGGCGTGGCTCGCCGGGCGGGCCGAGGAGATCGGGACTGAGGCCGGACTCGACGTCGAGGTCTGGGACGAGGCGCGGTTGGAGCGCGAGGGATTCGGCGCGATCATCGCCGTGGGGCAGGGCTCGGTCCGACCGCCGCGCATGGTCAAGCTCGCCTACCGGCCCGAGAACCCGACCTCGCACGTCGTCCTCGTCGGCAAGGGCATCACGTTCGACACCGGCGGCCTGCAGATCAAGCCGACCGACAACATGATGCTCATGAAGACCGACATGAGCGGCTCGGCGGTCGTGCTGGGCGTGGTGTCGGCACTGGCCGAACTCGGGGCGCGGGTGAGCGTCACCGGCCTGATCCCGCTCGCCGAGAACTCGGTCTCCGGATCGGCGCAGCGCCCCAGCGACGTGATCACCACCTACAACGGGCGCACCGTCGAGGTGCTCAACACCGACGCCGAGGGGCGCCTGGTCATGGCCGACGCCATGGCCTACGCCGTCGCGGAGCTGGACGCCGACACCATCGTCGACGTGGCCACCCTGACCGGGGCGGCCAAGCTGGCGTTGGGAACCCAGACCGGCGCGCTGTTCAGCACCGACGACGCACTGGCCGAGGCGCTCGCCGCGGCCGGCCGCGCCTCGGGCGAGGAGCTGTGGCGGATGCCGCTGGTCGAGGAGTACCGCGACACGCTGGACTCGCCGGTGGCGGATCTGGCGAACATCGGCACGAAGACCGACTACGGCCACCCCGGCGCCACCGAGGCGGCGCTGTTCCTGCGCGAGTTCGCCGGCGGCCTGCCGTGGGCGCACCTCGACATCGCCGGGCCGGGCCGGGCCACCGGCGACGACGGGCTCATCACCAAGGGCGGCACCGGCTTCTCCACGCGGCTGCTGCTGCGCTGGCTGACGGCGACGCCCTAGCGGACGGCGGTGCGGGCCCGACCCCGGGTCCGGCCGGTTCGGCTCAGAGGGCCTCCTCGCGGATCGCCGCGAGGAGGCCCTCGCCTACGGGCAGCAGCAGCGGGACCAGGTTCTCGTCCTCCCGGATCAGGCGCCCCACCTCGCGCACGGACTGCTGGGCGCTGGGGACGCTCAGCGGCCCGTCGGGGACCGGGGCCGCGTCCAGGCCGTTGTTGAACACCACGATCCCGCCGACGCGCAGCAGGCGCAGCGCCTCGGCCAGGTAGGCGGGGTACTCGTCGGTCACCGCGTCGATGAAGACCATGTCGTAGGCGGCGTCGGTGAGCCGCGGCAGCACCTCCATGCCGCGCCCCTGGATGAGCCGGGTGCGGTTCGCGGGGAAGCCGGCGGACCGGTAGGCCTCCCGGGCCGCCTCCTGGTACTCGGGTTCGATGTCCACGGTGGTCAGGATGGCGTCGGGGCGCATGCCGCGGAGCAGCCAGATGCCGGAGCTCCCGCACCCCGTGCCGACCTCCACGACCGAGCGGGCGCCGATCGCCGCGGCGAGGAAGCGCAGCACCGCCCCGCCCGCCGCGCTGATCGGGCCCACATCCGCCCGCCGCCCGGCTTCGCGGGCGTCGGTCAGCGGGTCGTCCTCGATGACGTAGGAATCGATGTACGCACGTGTATCGTCTCGGCTGGCGATGTCGGCCTCCCGCACGTGGAACGGATATGACGGCTGCTCGCCGGGTGGGTCCCGCGTGGGGAAGCGGGAACGCTCAGTCGTGTCGAGAGTGGGCGGCACGGCCCGGCAGATGCGATCGATCTCAGAACACCGCGACCGTCACGCGCTGTCGTAGCGTGATTACAGTCGGATGATGCTCCTGGGCAAAGACTAGCCCGTCCGGAAGCGGGACGGGGCTGTGGGAACTTAATTGCCGCCGCGCGGCGTTGCAATCGGGTGAAGGGTCCTCGCGGACGATGACATATCTGGACCGTCGTCCGCGCGATCCGGTCGACGCGACCGGATGCGGGACGCCGCGCATGCGGATCGTGCCGAAGAATGGGGGTAGCGGTGGCAGGCTCCGAAACTGCCGTGGACTTCGAGCAATGGGAGCCGCCCAGCTGGGACGAGGTGGTGCGGAACCACTCCGCACGCGTGTACCGGCTCGCCTTCCGCCTGACCGGGAACCAGCATGACGCCGAAGACCTCACCCAGGAGGTCTTCATCCGCGTCTTCCGCTCCCTGGCCAACTACACGCCCGGAACGTTCGAGGGCTGGCTGCACCGCATCACGACCAACCTCTTCCTCGACATGGCGCGCCGCAAGGCGCGCATCCGCTTCGAGGGCCTCGCCGAGAACGCCGACGAACGGCTCCAGGGCCGGGAACCCTCCCCGGCCCAGTCGTATGACGCCAAGCACTTTGACGCCGACATCCAGGGCGCGCTCGACGCGCTGCCCGCGGAGTTCCGCGCGCCGGTGGTGCTGTGCGACATCGAAGGGCTCTCCTACGAGGAGATCGCCGCGACCCTCGGAGTGAAGCTGGGCACCGTCCGCAGCCGCATCCACCGCGGCCGCGCTCAACTGCGCAAGGCGCTGGAGCACCGCAAGCGCATGGCCGCCCAGGAGGGCGTCCCCCACGCGAACGTGACACAGGCTCATGGCTGGGGCCGGGAGGTGGAGTGAACAATGGATCACTTGGGGGAACGGCTGTCAGCTCTCGTCGACGGCGAGCTCGGGGACGCTGAGCGCGATCGGGCGCTGATCCACCTGGCGTCCTGCGAGTCCTGTCGCTTCGAGGCCGAGATGATGCGCCGGCTCAAGCGGCGCCTGCACCACCTCGACGAACCCGCGCCCTCGAACGACTTCATGGGTCGCCTGTCCGCGCTGAGCGGGCCGCCGTCCGCGGAACCACCCGCGGGGCCGCCGCCCGGCGGTGGCCCCGGGGTGCTCAGCCGTCCCAGAGGTAGCCGCTCGCCATTCGGAACCGACCCGTTCGGTCCTCCGGCGCCCGGTTCCCTCGGCGGCCTGGCCGCCGAGTCCGCGCCCGCTCCCACGTCCACCCCCGCGGCACGGGCGCTGCGCCGCCGCCGCGGCCCGGAGCCGCTCTCGGTGCTCCGACCCGGCTGGCCGGGCGCGCGCTACGCCGTCGCTGGAGCTTCTGTCGTGGCGCTGACCCTGGGAACGGCGTTCGTCGCGGGAGGCGACGCCCAGCCCGCGCCCGTCGTCCGCCCCGCCCTGGAGGACTACGCGGTCGAGCACGCGGTCACCGCGCGCCAGGGCGCGTTCCCCACGGCACCGCCGCCGTCGTCCGCCTCCGCCAGTGTCGAGACGGTCATCCGCACAGGCGCGATCGATGCGCCCCGGCCCCGGTGAGCGGCGCGGACCGATGGCGCGGTCCGGCCGTTGCGCTGGTCCTGCTGACGCTGCTCGTCGTGGTGCCCCTGAGCGCCTCTGGGAGCCCCGGGGCGGCCGCGACGGCGCCGGGCGGTGACGACGACGGAATGGCCCTGCTGCGCCGCGCGGCCCGGGCGGAACACGGCACCTCCTACCGGGGCGTCCAGTCGGTGACCTCGGGCATCGGGTCGGAGGTCGAGACCCGCCTGGTCCAGGTGGTGCACCGGGCCGGGCACGGCACCGAGTACGGCGGACCGCCGGGGACGACCGGGGCCGACCGCGTCGTGGTGACCCCGTCGCCGACCCTGCTGCGCATGGACGAGAAGCTGCTGGGCGCGCTCGCGGCCAACTACCGCGTGACCCGCGCGGGATCGGGCGTGATCTGCGGACGCCGCGTGACGGTCGTGGAGGCGCTGCGCGCCAACGGGACGGTCGCCGGGCGGTTCTGGATCGACGACGACACCGGACTGCCGCTGCGCCAGGAGACCCGGGACGCGGCCGGGCAGGTCGCGCACTCCACCGAGTTCACCGAGTTCCGGACCGATGTCGGCACAGCGACCCTCCCCATGTCGGCGCACCACGCGTGGCCGTGGAAGGGCGTGACCTCGAACGCGGAACTGGATGACCTGCGCGCTGAGGGCTGGGCCGTGCCCGACTACCTCCACTGGGACCTGCCGCTGATCGAGGTCTGGTCCAAGGGCGAGGGCGAGGGCCGCGTCCTGCACCTCTCCTACTCCGACGGATTGTCGGTGGTGTCCGTTTTCATCCAGCGTGGGCGCTTGGGGCGTGAATCCGAGGGAACCGGGGACGGGATGACCGCCGTCGTACAAGGCGATGGCACCGTCTACGTCGACGACGCGGGGCAGCAGCGGCGCGTGTGGGAGACCGACGGATTCGTCTACACCGTGCTGGCCGACGCCCCCGAGGAGACGGTCAGGGCGGCGGTCGCGGGGCTGCCCGCCCCCGACGGGAGCGGGTTCTGGCCGCGAGTGATGCGGGGCTTCGAGCGGCTCGGCTCCTGGTCGGGTCTTCCGGTGGCGCAGGCTACCTGAGCCGGCACCACCCATAGGCGACCTGAACGGCCCGAATGCCCCGGTGAGGACGTAAGGTGCGCCAGTTGGGACAATCCACTGACGGCGCCTGTTAACCAACGGCTTATGTCGACCGCCCCAGAATGGAGGCGGCAGCGACAACACGGAGAATTCATGACGGATGAGACCGGCCCCCGCCCCCCGGCCGAGAACGGGGAGCAGAACTGGTCGGTTCCGCCGGGAGCGGAGCGCGAGGACGACCGCGCCCAGGCCGCGGAGGCGCTCTCGGCGGGACAGCCCGAGGCGGGCGCCGCCGACGCCCCGCCGAACCGCGGCGACATCCTCGCATCGCCTGGTTCCGCCCCCGAGGACCAGAGGCACACCACCGACCTGGCGCCGGGCGTCTGGGGGGACGGCTCGGCGCCTCCAGGGGCAGGGGCCGCGGGTCCACCACCGCAGGCCGCCCCGGGGCCGCCACAGGGCGTACCGGAAGCGCAGGGAGGGCCCACCGTCACCGGTGGTTACGGATCGATGACCACCCCCGCGCCGTCCGGAACCGGCCAGTGGCCGGTCGGGGGCGCGCCGTCGGGCACAACCGGCGCTTTCGCCTCGGGCGGATTCGGTGGTCCGAGCGGACCCACAGGCCCCGGCGGGCCGGGAGGGCCGCGGATCCCCGGTGGCCAGGGTGGTCCAGGCATGCCCGGCGGCCCCGGTGTGCCGGGGGGATCGGGCTACCCGGGCGGACCCGGTGGCCCGATGGGACCCGGCGGTCCGGGCCACCCCGCTGGTCCTGGAGGGCCCGGCGAGGGGGGACCCGGAGGCGGGCCGTGGGGCCCCAGCCCCGGCGGCACGGCGATGATGCAGCTCCCCACCGCGCCGCGCAAGCGTCGCAGCATGCCGGTCTGGTCCGTCATGCTCGTCGTCGCCCTGGTCGGCGTCGTCTCCGCGGGTGTCGGGGGGACCATCGGCGCCCAGCTCGGGCTGAGCAACGGCGACGCCACCAGAACAGGCGCACCATCGCTGAACAACCCGCCGCCCACCGGCGCCCCGAGCCGCGCGCCCGACACCGTCGCCGGGGTCGCGCAGCGGGTCAGCCCCAGCGTCGTCTCCATCCAGGCCAGCGGTCCCGGCCTGAGCGGCAACGGTTCGGGCTTCGTCATCGCCGACGACCACGTCGTCACCAACAACCACGTGTCCTCGGCGCTGGAACGCAAGGGCATCGAGGTCGTCTACAGCGACGGCCACACGAGCGGTGCCGAGGTCGTCGGCTCGGCGCCCAGCGCCGACCTCGCCGTCCTCAAGCTGAAGGACCCCGTCGACGTCGAAGCCCTGGAGTTCGGCGACTCCGACCAGGTCACCGTCGGGGACGAGGTCATCGCCATCGGCGCCCCGCTCGGCCTGGCCGGAACCGTCACCACCGGGATCATCAGCGCGGTCGACCGCCCCGTCTCCGTCGGCGAGGCGGGCGAGGAGACCTTCATCAGCGCCCTGCAGACCGACGCCGCCATCAACCCGGGCAACTCCGGCGGGCCGCTGGTCGACGCGCAGGGACGGGTGATCGGCGTGAACTCGGCGATCGCCACGATGGGCGCCCTGTCGGGCGAGCAGAGCGGCAGCATCGGCCTGGGCTTCGCGATCCCCTCCGCCCAGACCAAAGGGTCGTCAACGAACTGATCGAGAACGGCGACATCCGCCCGGCCGTGATCGGCGCCGTGCTCGACATGCGCTACGGCCAGGACGGCGCGCCGATCGTCACCGACGAGGAGGCCGGAGGCGACGCGGTCATCCCGGGCGGCCCCGCCGACAAGGCGGGACTGGAGGCCGGCGACCTGATCGTGGAGTTCGACGGGCAGAAGGTCGCCGACTCCACCGAACTGCGGCTGCTTCTGTCCCAGAAACAGCCGGGCGACAAGGTGAAGGTCGGCTACGAGCGCGACGGCAAGAAGCGCACCACCACCGTCACCCTCGGGGCGGCCAAGGACTGACCGACGCTTCCGCCCCGGACCACGACGTGCCTTCCGGTGAGGGAACGGGTCGGGGTGTGACACCGCCCGTGACGTCCGGCCCCTTCGGGCCGGACGAAACCGTGATGCCCCGGTAGCTAATGACGATGGGGGCCGATCCGCCACAGGCGGATCGGCCCCCATCGTCGTCCGTCGAGGGAGGGCCCGTGCGGGACGAACGTCAGTCGTCGGTGTCCTCGCCGATGTCCTCGTTCCAGAGATCGGGGCGGGCCGCGATGAAGTCGGTCATCAGCCGGACGCAGCGGGGGTCGTCGAGGAGCACGATCTCCACACCGTTCTCGGCGAGCCAGTCGTGGCCCCCGGTGAACGTCGTCGACTCGCCGATGACCACGCGGGAGATGCCGAACTGCCGCACGAGGCCACTGCAGTACCAGCACGGGGACAGCGTGGTCACCATCGTCGTTCCCGCGTACGAGCGCTGCCGCCCGGCGTTGCGGAACGCGGCCGTCTCGCCGTGGACGGATGGGTCGCCGTCCTGGACCCTGCGGTTGCGCCCGCGACCCAGGACCTGGCCGTCACGGCCGATCAGCGCGGCGCCGATGGGGATGCCGCCCTCGGCGAGTCCGGCCTCCGCCTCCTCGATGGCGATCCCCAGCCAGCGCCTGTAGAGCGCGGTGTCCGACTCGGCCATGGGTCCGTCCCTGTCGTGTGTGGAGGTCGTTGTGGTGGATCGACGAAGGCCGCCACCTGATCGGGTGGCGGCCTTTCCGTCGTTGAAGCGGCCTTGGCGGGTCAGCGGCCGGCCGGGGTGATGCCCAGCTGCATGCCGGACAGCCCGCGCGGCTTGCCGACCAAGTCGTCGGCGACCTTGGTGAGCACCGCGCTCGCCTCGGCGTCGGGGTCGGTCAGAACCAGCGGCTTGCCTTCGTCGCCGCCCTCGCGCATCCGCATGTCGAGCGGGACCTGGCCGAGCATCGGCACCTGGGCGCCCAGGGAACGGGTGAGGCCATCGGCCACGGTCTGGCCGCCGCCCTCGCCGAAGAGGTAGGTGCGCTCGTCGCTGCCCGGCGCGATGTAGTAGGACATGTTCTCGATGACACCGGCCACCCGCTGGTGGGTCTGCGCGGAGATCGCGCCCGCCCGCTCGGCGACCTCGGCCGCGGCCTGCTGCGGCGTGGTGACGACCAGGATCTCGGCGTTCGGCAGCAGCTGCGCGACGGAGATCGCGATGTCGCCGGTGCCCGGAGGCAGGTCCATCAGCAGCACGTCGAGGTCGCCCCAGTACACGTCGCCGAGGAACTGCTGCAGCGCGCGGTGCAGCATCGGCCCGCGCCACACCACCGGCTGGTTGCCCTGGGTGAACATGCCGACGGAGATGACCTTGATGTCATGCGCCGACGGCGGCATGATCATGTCCTCGACCTTGGTCGGGTGGGCGTCCACGCCCAGCATCCGCGGCACCGAATGGCCGTAGATGTCGGCGTCGACGACGCCCACCTTGTGGCCCTGCGCGGCCATCGCGGCGGCGAGGTTCACCGTCACGGAGGACTTGCCTACGCCGCCCTTGCCGGAGGCGACCGCGAAGACCTTGGTCAGCGAGTTCGGCTTGGCGAAGGGGATCTCCTTCTCCGCCTGCCCGCCGCGGAGCTTGGTCTGCAGCGCCTTGCGCTGCTCATCGCTCATCACGTCGAGCTCGACCGCGACGCGCGTCACGCCGTCGACCTTGGAGACGGCCTCGGTGACGTCCTTCTCGATGCGCCCCTTCATGGGACAACCGGCCACCGTGAGGTAGATGCCGACGTTCACGACGCCGCCGTCGGCGATCTCGACACTCTTGACCATGTCGAGATCCGTGATGGGGCGGCGGATCTCGGGGTCCTGGACGTTGGCCAGGGCCGCGTTCACCTGCTCGGTGGTGGGTGTGGAGGACATGTACCCCATGGTAGTAAAGCCCGCGCGTGGCCAAACACGCGGACTCGCCTTGCTCGGATCCGCGTCACTGCAGGTCAGGGGAGTATTCCCGGATTCCTGGCGATTCTTCTTTCCCAACCCTGTCACATCCGCGGCCTGTCATGTGTCGTGGTTGGGGAAGGCAGAAGATAGAAGCGGATGGAGGGAGGCCGTCATGGCCCGCATCTCGTTGGAACCGCCCAGCACCCTGCTGAACCGGCTGGTGATGCCCATGGCCCGGCGCCGCTACGGCAAGATCCCCGATCCGGGAAAGGCCATGGCGCACAACGGGCGCGTCCTCATCGCCCACCTTCTCTTCGAAATGGGCGTGGCGTGGTGGAAGCGGGTGGATCCCACCCTCAAGGCGCTGGCCGTCACCGCGTCGGCGGCACGCATCGGCTGTTCCTGGTGCATGGACTTCGGCTACTGGGAGCACACCCACCAGGGGATCGACGGCGCCAAGCTGCGGGCGGTCTCGCAGTGGCGCGACAGTGAGCTGTTCAGCCCCCTGGAGCGCAGGGTGATGGAGTACGCCGAGGCGATGAGCGCCGACCCGATGGAGACCACGGATGAGATGGTCGAGGCGCTGCGGATCGACCTCGGAGAGGCAGGTCTGGTGGAGCTGACCGCGATGGTCGCGGTGGAGAACCAGCGCTCCCGGTTCAACCGCGCGCTCGGTCTGACCAGCCAGGGGTTCAGAGAGTTCTGCGACGTGCCGCGGGCACGGCAGGGGGAACAAGCGTGAACACGATCCAGACGGACGCGCGACAGGTCGGGGGCACCGCCGCCCCCGACAGCACCGAGGTCTTCGAGCGGTACCGGCGGCTGCTGTTCAGTGTCGCCTACGACATGCTGGGATGCGTCGCCGACGCCGAGGACTGCGTGCAGGAGGCGTGGATCCGCTGGACACGCGACGACCGCTCCGACATCGCCGACCCGAAGAGCTACCTGGTCCGGATCACCACCAACGTGAGCCTCAACCGGCTGCGCGCGGCCCGCAGCCGGCGCGAGTCCTACGTCGGGCCGTGGCTGCCGGAGCCGCTGGTCACGGCGCCGGACGTGGCCGAGGAAGCGGAGCGCGCGGACGCGGTGTCCTACGCCATGCTCGTGGTCCTGGAGACGCTGAACCCCGTCGAGCGGGCCGTGTTCGTGCTGCGCGAAGTATTCGGGATGCCGCACGCTGAGATCGCCGAGGCGGTGGGCAGATCGGAGGCGGCCGTGCGCCAGCTGGCCCATCGGGCGCGGGAGCGCGTGCACGCTCGGAAGCCCCGCTACACACCCGCCCCCGACGAGCGGCGCCGTCTGACCGAGAGGTTCCTGGCCGCCTGCGCCGAGGGCGATGTCGCCGGGCTGAAGGACCTCCTCGCCGAGGACGCGATCGTGCTCACCGACGGTGGCGGCAAGGTCCGGGCGGCCCTCCGTCCGCTGTTCGGTGTGGACAAGTGCGCCCGCTTCCTGGCCGGGATCGGTGTCGGGTTCCAGCAGAAGAGCTGGCTGGTCACCTGGGCGGAGGTCAACGGCGCTCCGGGCATCGTCCTCTTCGACGCGGAGGGCACAGTGCAGGCGACCGCGCTCGTGGAGGCCGTGGACGGGGCCATCACGCAGGTGCTCATGGTCCGCAACCCGGACAAGCTGGTGCACCTGCGGGAGCTGGGGGCCGCCGTCGAGGCGATCGGGAAAGGCCAGGTCATCAATGAGTAGTCAGTTGATCGCGGTGGGTTCTTAACGCAGCCGATACACGGGCGGATAGTAATCTCGGCAGACGATGAGAAACACGCCGCCACCGCCTGGTTCGTCCTGGCAGCCCGATCCGCGGCACACCGGGGGACGGGAACCGTCAGCGCACTCGGACGCACAGGCGTGGGCGTGGCCGCCGGGCACCCCGGCGGTCGGCGCCCAGCCCGCTCAGGCATGGGCCTGGCCGCCGCCGCAGGAGCGGCGGCCCCGGACGACCGCGTCATCGGGCCCGGCCGTGCCACGGACCGGCAGCGCGTACCACCGTATGGGCCGCACCTGGCGGCACCGGTGGTGGATCCCTGTGGTGGCGTTCATCTTCGCCGTCGCGCTCTACCTGCTCGTCCAGACCATCATGAGTGTCGCGGGCGCGATCATCGCGGTGCTGCACGGGCACGAGTTCAGCGCCGAGTCTCCCCTCGGGGCGACCGTGCCCGACCTGGTCTTCCTCTTGCTCACGATCGCCGCGATGATGCCGGTCGTGATGCTGGCAGTGCGGCTGATCCAGCGGCGACCGGTCGGCACGCTGATCTCGGTGGAAGGGCGGATGCGCTGGCGCTGGCTGTTCATCTGCCTCCTCGCCGCGGTCCCGGTCCTGGTGGTGTTCTCGGCCGCACTGTACGTCCTGCAGGTGGTCGTCACGCCGGACGAGCCGTTCATCGCCGAATCCGGCGGCGGGAAGAACGTGCTCCCCGCGATCGTGGCGATCGTGCTCCTGGTCCCGTTCCAGGCCTCCGCCGAGGAGTTCGCGCTGCGCGGGTTCCTGATGCAGCTGGTCGGCTCCTACGGCGCCGATCCAGGCGAGCGGCGCGGCAGCGGCGCGTGGGCGCGGTTCCTGCGCACGCCGATCCTCGGCGTCGTGGTCACCACCGCGCTCTTCACCTCGCTGCACGAGTACACCGGTTGGGGGCTCGTCAACGTCGCGGTCCTGGGCGCCGGACTGGCCTTGATCACCTGGTACTCGGGCGGACTGGAAGCGCCCATCGCGCTGCACGTGCTGCACAACATCCTGGTCTTCTCGATCAGCGCCTACGAGGGCACGCTCGACGCCGCCGCCAAGGGCCCCGGGTCGTGGGAGGGTGTGGTGGGCACGACCGTGGAGGTCGGCCTGTTCGGCCTCATCGTCGTCTTGCTGGTCCGGCGGCTGGGCATCCGGCGCACCGCGACCGCCGAGCTGTCCGCCGCACGGGGCCGTAGCGCGATGTCGGCCTCCGCCGCACCGGCCTACCAACCGCCGACCGGCCCCGGCTCCTCCTACTCCCACTCCTCCTACGGCGGCCCTGACGCTCCCGGTATCCAGGGGGCCTCCGGCGCCCCCGGTGTCCGGGGCACCCACGGCGCCTCCGGCGGCGGGCGTGCCCAGGCGCCGCCCGCCGACCCCGGTTCGCTGCCGGGACCTCCCGCGCTGTAACCGCAGGGACGCGCGTCGGCTGGGGCGCAAGGTTCGGGAGTTTCCGCACAGGTCACCGGGGTATCTCTCCCACCAGCCATGAGATCGGATCCCACCTGCCCGCGCTGCGGTCGCGCCATCCACCCGCCGAGTGTGTGGACGAGCGCGTGGCAGTGTGACGCGCACGGTCCGGTGGCACCGCTCCGACCGATCCGGCCCCTCGGGGAGGCGTCGGTCGACCTGATCGTCAAGTCCGCCCAGGTGCCCGTGTGGGTGCCCTGGCCCCTGCCCACGGGGTGGGTCATCACCGGCTTCGCCGAGGCGGGTGACGACCGCAGCGGTGCGCTGGGCGTCGTCGTCGCGCTGTCGGGTCCGGCCCCGCTGGGTGGGATCGGGGAGATGGCCATCGTCGCCGAGGACCCCGGCATCGGCCTGGGCGCGCGCCTCGCCCGGTTCGACGGTCCCGATCCGGGCACCGGCTTCGACTCCGGCCCGCCTGACGGCAAGATCCGCCACGACGGCCACGAGATCGCGCTGTGGAGCGTCGACGCGGGCAAGGAGCGCGCGGTCTACGCCGGAGAAGCGAACACCTGCTGGATGTGGCTCGTGTTCAACCCCGCCGATGCCGGCATGCTGATGTGCGACCTCAAGACGGTCATCGACCTCCGTGACCACCAGGGCGGCGTCGCCCAGCAGCTGCCGTTCGGCGCGCCCTCGCCCTTCCTCGCCTCGGCACTGCAACCGATGGACTGACGAGGAACCCGTCGCGACCGCCCCTGTATCTTCGTGTGATGCGCATCGACCTGCATTCGCACAGCTCCGTTTCCGACGGCACCGAACCTCCCGAAAAGGTCGTCGGCCACGCGATCGCGGCGGGGCTCGACGTCCTCGCGCTCACCGATCACGACACGGTCGGCGGGGTGGCCGCGGCGGCGGCCCACGTCCCGCCCGGGTTCACCCTCGTTCCCGGCATGGAGCTGTCCTGCGCTTATGAGGGCTCCAGCGTGCACCTGCTGGCCTACCTCTTCGACCCCGATCACCCCGAGCTCGCCGCCGAACTGCGGCGGATCCGCCTCGACCGCACCGAGCGGGCCGCGACCATGGTCCGGATGCTGCGGGAGGCCGGTGTGGAGCTGACCTGGCAGCGGGTGCGGGAGATCGCCCACGGGCGGGCACCCGGCGCCGACCTCGGTGACGTCGGTGCCGACGACGTCGTCGGGCGGCCGCACATCGCCCGCGCGCTCGTGGAGGCCGGTGCGGCCGAGGACGTGCAGGACGCGTTCGACCGCTGGATCGGCTCCGGCGGCCCCGCCTACGTGGCGCGCTACGCCCTGGACCCGGTGCGCGCAGTGGAGCTGGTGCGCGCCGCCGGGGGCGTGTGCTCGCTGGCCCACCCGGCGCGCGGCGAGGGAGCGCTCACCGGAGCGGTTCCCGAGCCCCTCGTGGAGCGGATGGCGGAGGCCGGACTCGGCGGGATCGAGGCGGACCACCCTTCGCACGACGAGGAGGAGACCGAGCACTGGCGTGCCGTCGCCGAACGGCTCGGCCTGGTGGTCACCGGCTCCAGCGACGACCACGGAGAGCTGAGCGGCCACCGGCTCGGGATCCGCACCACGGATCCGGCCGCGTTCGAGCGGCTGATTGCGCCCGCTACCGGAGCCTCCCTCATCACCGGTCCCACAGGCTAGACTGCCGGGCTGAGATGGGATGATGGCCCGCTGGATGGGGACCCCGAGGGTCTTATCGGCCGCTTAGCGGTGGCGTGGGATCCTCACAAGCCGTGCGGAGGGGGTACCCGATCACGCCGCGGGGCCGGAACAATGGTCCCCGCACACTCGAGTTGAGTTCCCAAGAAGCGAATCGAAGGGTCGGCACCGTGTTCTGGAATCGGAAGAACAGAAAGAAGGACGTCAAGGAAGCCGACGGCAGCGGCACGACGTCCTCGACGGTGACGGCCGACGAGGCTGCCGAGGACGAGCGCAACGAGCCGGAGGCGCTCGAGGCGGCGACGGAGAACGGCGCGCACGCGGACACGGACACCGCGGCCGAGAAGGCGGATGAGGCCGAGGAGTCGAAGGGCGCGAAGGACGTCGAAGCAAACGACGCCGTGCCCGACACGGACGACGCGGACGACGAGGGCAGCAAGGACACCTCGGCCGGGGCGGTGCAGGCCGAGGACGACGAGGAAGCCGATCCCGAGCCCGAGGTCCCCGGCATCGGCGAGCCCGACGCCGACGGCATCCAGCGCGTCCGCAGCGAGGGCGTCCTGAAGGTCGACGGCGAGGAGTTCGACGTCGTCAGCAACACCTGGATCGTCGACGTCGACGACGAGGGTGTCGTGGTGGTCGACCCGGCGCACGACGCCAAGGCCATCCTGGAGGCCGTCGGCAAGCGCGAGATCTACCTGGTGGCCTGCACCAACGGGTACAACACCCACATCGAGGCCGCCGTCGAGGTGGCCGAACGCGATGAGGCCCCCATTGCCCTGCACCGGCGCGAGATCCGGCCCTGGCGCCGGGTGCACGGCGCCGAGCACCGCCCCGACCTGGAGATCGAGGGCGGAGGCAAGCTGCAGGCCGGCGACAAGGAAGTCGACATCCTTCCCCTCCCCGGCACCGCGACCGGGAGCGTCGCCTACTACATCTCCGAGCTGGGCGCGGTCTTCAGCGGCGACACCCTCCGCAAGGGCGAACTGGGCACCGTCGGCGAGGGCTACGTCGACTACACGCGCCAGCTGCACTCGGTCGGCGAAGTCCTGATGTCCCTGCCGCCGGACACCCGCATCCTGCCGGACCGCGGTCCCGAGACCACGGTCGGAAACGAGACGAAGAACTTCGAGGACTGGGTCTGAGTCTGCGGCGGACGCCCATCACGTCCCCCCCAGCACCCTGGACCGGATATCGGAGGCCGGGCGCCCTGGTCAGGGCGCCCGGCCTCCGGCGTTTCCGATAGCCCACGTTCGGGCGGGTACGGACGGCGCTGTCACGAAGTGCGGGCCGGGGTCTCCGCGTCGTGCCAGAAGCGGGTGAGCGCGCTGGCCGTCGTCTCGGGGGCTTCGACGTTGGGGGAGTGGCAGGCGCCGGGGATGACGACGCGGCGGGCGCCGACGCGCTGGGCCATGTCGGCCTGGACCTCCGTGGGCCAGGCGTCGTCGTCCTCGCCGTAGATCACCAGTTTCGGCAGGTCCACCTGGGCGAGTTCGGCGCTGCGGTCGGGGGCGCTGAGGATGACATCGGCCATGCGCACCAGGCCGTGGGGGTCGTTGGCGAGCATCCGGGCCCGCAGGAAGGCGTGGATCTCGTCGCTGATGCCGCTCGACCGCGCGGGGGCTTCGAGGTACTCGTCCCAGACCTCGCGCAGCCGCTCGCGCGTGGGGGAGGCTTCGAGCGCGGTCTTCAGGCGCTGGGCGTCGACCGCCCGCAGGCCGCTGATGGCCGACGGGCCGGAGCTCATCAGGGTGAAGGAGAGCAGCGGGGCCTCGTTCGCGAGGACGGCCTCGCGTGTCACCAGGCCGCCGAACGAATGTCCGAGCAGGTGGACCGGTCCCTCGTCGAGGGCGCGGACCACCTCGGTGACCGCCCGGCCCAGCCCTTCGCGCGTGTAGGACTCGGGGTCCTTGGGGCCGGGCGATTCGTACTGGCCCGGCATGTCGATGGCGAGCACCGAACGCCCGGCCTGCGCCAGCGTCTGCAGCAGCGCGATGAAGTCCTCTTTGCTGCCCGTGTACCCCGGTACCAGGACGGCGGTCTGGCGGTCCGTGCCACCGGCCGTGGGCATGGCGTGCAGCGCGGCGATAGGGCCGAGCGCCGTTGGGACATCGATCCGCCGGACACCAGGCGGAAGGTCCAGAAACCGAGGTGTACTCACGACGGTTTACCTTAGACGATCTCCTCCCCCTGGTGGGGTGTCCAGTGGCCCCGGATTTCTTCGAGATTGGACCAGTTTGGCGGGGCCGTTATGTCGACGATGCCCCAGCGTCCGGGATGTTCCGGGGCCGGGGCTCTCCAGGGGCCGAGGCGGCCGTATGCCGATCCACGCCGCGCGTCGCCGACGTGTCCGATGCCACCGGCCGGTCCCGGCACGCTCACCGCCGACCGGCCTGGCACGTTCACGGCCCCTCACATGCGACTGCGGAGAACCGCTAGTCCTGGTCCTTCTTCACGTCCACGCCGCTGCGGGTGCGGCGGCGACGGCGGCGCCGCGGGGCGGGCTTGTCGGCCCCCTCGCCGCTCGTCTTCTCGCTGCGCTCGGCACCGGAGGCCGCGCGTCCGCTGTCACCGGACGGCTTGCGGCGGGTGCGGCGGCGGTTGCGGGAACGGCCGCGCGCGGGGCGGTCGTCCTCGTTGTGGGACCGGCCGGTGTCGCCGATGTCCTCGACCTCCTCGGCCTCCAGCCCGGCGCGCTCCCGGCGCTCCTTGGCCAGCGTCCCCTTGGTGCCCGCGGGGATCTTCAGGTCCTCGAAGAAGTGCGGCGAGGTGGAGTAGGTCTCCTCCGGGTCGGCGTAGGGCAGGTCGAGCGCGCCGTTGATGAGCTTCCAGCGCGCGGTCTCCTGCCAGTCGATGAAGGTGACCGCGGTGCCCGAGCGCCCCGCGCGGCCGGTACGGCCGATGCGGTGCGTGTAGGTCTTCTCATCCTCGGGGCACTCGTAGTTGATGACGTGCGTGACATCGTCGACGTCGAGACCGCGGGCGGCCACATCGGTGGCGACCAGCACGTCGATCTTGCCGTTGCGGAACGCCCGCAGCGCGCGCTCGCGCTGGCTCTGCCCGAGACCGCCGTGCACGGCCGCGGCGGCGAAGCCGCGCCCCTCCAGCGCCGTGGCGACCTTGTCGCAGGCGCGCTTGGTCTCGCAGAACACCATGCTCAGGCCGCGGCCGTCGGCCTGCAGCAGCCGCGCCAGCATCTCCGGCTTGTCCATCTGGTGCGTGCGGTACACGTACTGCTTGATGTCTCCGATGCTGGTCTGGCCCGGCTCGTTGTCGTCGCCGGCCCGCACGTGCGTGGGACGGCGCAGGTACCGGCGCGACAGCGACACGATCTCGCTCGGCATGGTCGCCGAGAAGAGCATGGTCTGGCGCTCGTCGGGGATCTTCTTCAGAATGCGCTCGATGTCGGGCAGGAAGCCCAGGTCGAGCATCTTGTCGGCCTCGTCGAGCACGACGGCCTGGACGCTGGCCAGGTTGAGGTGCTTCTGCTGCTCCAGGTCGAGCAGGCGGCCCGGGGTACCGACGACGACGTCGACACCGGCCTTCAACCCGTCGATCTGCGGCTCGTAGGCGCGGCCGCCGTAGACGGTCAGAATGCGGCTGCCGGTGCGCTTGCCGGCGGTGGTGAGGTCGGCGGCCACCTGAATGGCGAGCTCGCGCGTCGGCACGACGACGAGCGCGCGCGGGCGCTTGGACTCACCGGGTCTGCTCTGTGCGAGCTGGAGTAGGGGAAGGCCAAAGGCGAAGGTCTTGCCGGTGCCGGTCCGGGCCTGGCCGATGATGTCGGATCCGGCCAGGGCCAGCGGAAGGGCCAGGGACTGAATAGGGAAGGGGTCGACGATCCCTTCGGCTTCGAGAGCGTCCGCGATCTCGGTGGTGACACCGATATCGCGGAACGTCTGTCGGGGTTCGTTGGTCGAGTCTGTGGTTGTCAGGGCTCATGCCTCCATCTGGGCGGGCCTGTCATCGCAAATGCGGCCGGCTGTCGCGGACAGCTCGCGGCGCGGCGAGCAGGATGTGTCGCTTCTCGTGCGGGTCCCCGAATGCCAGGCGGGAACGAATCCGGCGCGGCGCGAGGGCCCGGAGCGATCCGGTGCCTCGGCGCGGCCCGTTCTGCGGCCGCGGCGTCGCCGCCGCGGATCACGGATTCATGGTCAGTGCACGCAAGCCATCCGCTGTACTTGTCTTCCGCGCTCCGGCCCCCTCCTCCGGTCGCCATCGCGCGCGATTGTCATGGTGCGCTGCGGAGAACACCGGGCGTCGGCCCGTGCCCCGAGACGCCGCCTATGGGCGCCGCGTTTCACGATTCTCCGCGTTCGAGGTGCGCCGGGGGGACTCCGCGCGATGACCGGCAGCGGCCGGTCACTGGTCATGAGTCTAACCTGTAGGCCCTGCGGCCGGATATAGGAGTCCGTACCACATGCAAGGGACGGCCGCACACCGCGTTTTCGTTACCGTCCACCGCTTCTCTAACGCTCCATAACGGCCAACACGGATGCGGGTGCGGATAATCCCGAAGGGCCGGTCCACCTCGCGCGGGCGCTAACCTGTGCGGCATGACGAACGGCCCTGCCTCCGACACCACCCCGGTGGACCCCGACGACAAGCCCGGTCGCGGCGTGATCGATCTGCTGGCCATGATGGCCTACGCCGAGCTGGTGGCCTTCTTCCGGTTGTCGGACGACGCCGGGCTCGCCCCGGACCTCGCCGCCAAGGGAGAGCTGGCCGGTGTCGCCGCCACCGAGTACGGGCACTACAAGCTGCTGCGCGACCGCCTGGAGGAGCTGGGCGTCGACCCCGAGGCGGCGATGCGCCCGTTCGTCGAGCCGCTCAACGCGTGGCACGCCCGCACCGAGCCGCAGAGCTGGCTGGAGAGCCTCGTCAAGGCGTACGTCAGCGACGGCATCGCCGGTGACTTCTACCGCTACATCGCCGACCAGACCGACGACCGGACGCGCGCGCTGGTCGGCGAGGTGGTCTCCGACACCGGGCGCGGAGAGATCATCACCGCGCGGATCCGCGCGGCCGTCGAGGATGACCCGAAGCTCGGCGGACGCCTGTCGCTGTGGGCGCGCCGCCTGGTCGGCGAGGCGCTGAGCCAGGCCCAGATCGTCGCGGCCCAGCGGGTGGAGCTGGCGGCGCTGCTCGCCCCGCGGGGCGCTGAGGCGGGAGAGGGAGAAGGCAGGAGCGAGGGGGCCGCGTCCGACCTCGCGGCGGTGAGCCGGGTCTTCGCCAAGCTGACCGAAGCGCACTCCGCCCGCTTGGCGGCCATGGGCCTCAACGGCTGACGCTCCCGGCGCCCTCGGCGATTCCGGACGAAACCCGCGCCGGTGCGGGAGTCATCCCAGGTCGAAGAGGTGTGTAAGGTCGGTCACGGCCTGCGAACTTCATTGCGAATTCGTATATAGTCTGTTGCGTTCCCTTTTGTTCCCTTACCTGAGGTAACCAGCCATGCCCCGTGAATTCTTCGCGGAGGGCCCGCTGGTCCGGCTCTCTCGTGAGTTCGACGTCTTCGGCCCGATGAGTTCGGATCCCGAGCCGTGGATGACCGCTGAGCTGGATCAGCACGCCGCCGCGGTGTGCGAGTCGATCACGCGGGACGGCGCGGCGGTAACCCTCCAGAGCCTCAGCCGCTACCTGCACGGTTTCATCGACGGCTGCCGCGAGCGCGGCTGGGACTCCGACTCGTCCGGGTATGACTGGGAGACCCTCCGACTGCTGGCGGTGTGCCGCCTGGCCAAGGAACACGGCTTCGTCCGCTAGGTTGGTCTCGCTGTCGGCGGATACGCCGACAGCGCCCCACCCGCGTGGTGATCGAGAAGTGATCTCGCGAATGCCCTGACTGGGCGTACGCTAAGCCATACCTGGGGTGGCTACCGGCACGGTGGCCTCCTGAGTCCCCACGCCGTGGCAGGATGCCTCCGGCATGGACCCGACTCGACAGACCTGACCGCGATCCCCCTCGGGAGCGAAGGATGCGGTCCAACGCGGACCGTGAGAAAGGAAGAACGCATGAGGAGCGGCCGGCACGGGGCGGCGCGCCCACCGATCGGCGTCCTGATCCACCGGGATCGCGTCGACTTCTCACTCTTCGCGTTGATCATCGTGATCGCTCTGGCGGTCATGGTGCTGACCGGCTGGACGAGCATCGCCTTCTGGCTGGGGCTCGTGCCGATCTTCGCGACGCTGGCCCTGATCGTGCGCCGCATCGACCGCCTCGCTCGCGACGAAGTCCGCGACGAGGAACTGCTCTGACTGCGGCGTCCTGCTGCGATCAGGACGCAACGCGTCACTCTTGCGGGGTACGACCCTGCTCGCTGCCCCCTCCTTCTTCGCCCATCGCCGGGCCGTGCGTCGCCGGAGTCTGCTTCTCCTCGGACTCCGCCTGCGCGGGGGCGCCCTTCTTGCTCATCGCGTCGGCGCGCCCGGCCTGGTAGCTGCCGTCCTCGCGCATCATCGCGCTGGTCTCGCGCTCCGCGCTTTCGAGCCAGCGGCTCCACCGCTCCTGCATCGGCCTGATCATTCCGCCGCCGACACCGACGACGAGAATGCCGCCGATCGTGGCCAGTACGGCGATCAGGACGGGCTGGGTGACCGTGGTGGCGATGCCGACCTGGTTCAGGGCGGCGATGACACCGAGCGCCATGATGAAGACGCCGACGACGTTGGCCACGAAGCTCCCGTAGCTGAGACCGCCCATCGCGCCGGAGACGATGTCGCGCGCCGCCTTGGCGATCATGCCGGCCACCACGACGATGACCAGGGCCACGATGGCCTTCGGGATCCAGGCGATGACGCTGTCGAGCAGCTGGGTGATCGGGTTGGTCGGACCGAACACGCTGAAGGCGAGCTGCAGCACGATCAGCAGACCGATGTAGTACACGATCTTTCCGCAGAGCTGGCTGGCGTCGTAGCGGCTGCGCTGGAAGTACTCACCGACGCCGCTGCGCTCCAGGCCGCGGTCGAGGCCGACCCGGGCGAGCCCCTTGCCGACCATCCGGCCGACGAACTTCGCGATGATCCAACCGATGACCAGGATCACCAGGAACATGGCGAGGAGGGGTGCGAAGGTCGCTACCGCGCTCCACGCCTCGGTAAGGCCCTGTCCAATGTCCATGAGGTTCCCCCCGTGGGGTTCCATCGACCGGGCAGCGGATTCGCTACCCGTGGGAACGGGTCACAGTAGCGCTGATTCCCTGTCGGGGTGACCAGCAATCGTCACGGCGTGACCAGGAGCAGGGCAATGTCAGATTTGACCGGCGGTATACCGTCGCATTGCGCTGGGCCGCACCGGCCCTAACGGCTCTTCCGGGCGGCGTCAGCTGCGGGTCAGGTCCCAACCGCTGATGCCACGCCAGGCCAGGCGCGCCACGAGCTTCTCCGCGGCGTCCTTGGGGATGGAGCCGTAGTTGCTGATCCAGTAGCGGGCGCTGGTCTCGGCCATTCCGACGAGCGCGATGCTGAGCAGGTTGGCCTCGTCATCGGAGATGCTGGTGTCCTGCCGGATGACCTCGCCGATCAGCTCGGCGCAGCGCTGCAGCGTCTGCTCGGTCTTCTCCCGGACAGCGGGGAGGTTGCGCAGGTCGGATTCGAAGACCAGGCGGAACGCCTCACCCTCGCCGGACACGAAGTCGAAGTAGCCCTGGAAGCTGGCGGTGACGCGCTGGCGGTTGTCGTCGGTGCTCTCCAGCGCCTCGCGCTGCTTCTCGACCAGCGACTCGGAGTGCTGTTCCAGCAGTGCCAGGTACAGCTCCAGCTTGCCGGGGAAGTGCTGGTAGAGAACGGGCTTGCTGACACCGGCGCGTTCGGCGATCTCGTCCATCGCCGCGGCGTGATACCCCTGCGCGACGAACACCTCCTGGGCCGCGGCCAGCAGCTGCTTCCGGCGCTGCAGCCGGGGCAGCCGGGCCCCCCGCGGGCGCGCGTCTGAAGGAGCAGTCACACCCAATACCCTCCGGATCTCCGTGCGGCGCGAGGGGCGCCGCGATGCGTGAATGTGGACGGTCGAGTCGTCGTCGGGTCTGGGACCAGCCGCGACGGTGACTCGGCGCGTGTCCTCATATCTTACCCATGCGTAGGTTCGGGACCGCCAGACCTGGAGTCGTCGTATTCGCAGCGTTATCGCGTGTCAGCGGTATTCGTCCTCCTCATCGGCCACTTCCTGGTGCTGCTCGACGGCGTCGGCCTCGGGCACCTCGGTGCCGCGATCGTGGCCCCCGCGTTGCAGCCAGTCGTCCGGTGCCTGGGGCGATTCGGTGACGTCCGCGTGCTGTTCCGCGACGTCGGCTTCCGGGGCCTCCACTGAGGCCTCGTAGTCCTCGTCGTCCGGTGCTTGCTGCCGAGGCTGGGATGTCACGGTCACTCTCCCTGCTCACTCCACCCGGGTATGCACCGGGTTCGCCCTCACGGTACCCCGATGTGTCCAACGACACGGGAAAGCCCCGGTCTGTGATTGGCCCACACTGCGGCGGTCCGGATGCGTAGAGTCGTGACCAGGAGCGAACGCGACGGAGGCGTCATGGCCGAACCGATCGAGGTGTGGCCGGGGGTGTTCCGGCGGCTCGGCGAACGCCGGATCTTCGTCCGCCGGGACGTGGGCGGCGTGCGCGGGGGCGCCGATGCCGCGGACTACGGCGCCGCCGACAGGGCACTCGGGCGCATGGTCTATGTGCACGGCCTTGCTGGAGCATCGACCGACTGGACCGACCTCATGGGGGCGCTGTCCCAGGGCTCCACCGCAGATGCGCCGGACCTGCCCGGATTCGGGAAGTCGCCGCCGCCCCCCGACCTCGACTACGGCGTCGACGCGCACGCGGCGGTGATCCGCGACCTGATCCTCTCCGGCGAATACCCGGTGCACCTCGTCGGCAACTCCCTGGGCGCCACCGTCGCCGTGCGGCTGGCCGCCGAGCACCCGGAGCTGGTGCGCACCCTGACCCTCATCTCGCCCGCGCTGCCGGACCTCCTGCCCCGGCTCGTCCCGCTGCAGATGACGGGTGCGCTGGTGCCGGTGGTGGGCCCCTGGGCCTACGCACGTATCCAGAGCCGCCCGCCGGAGGTGCGGGTGCAGAGCCTGCTGGACACCACCTTCTACGATCCGGCCGCGGCGCCCGCGAAGCGCGTGCTGGAGGAGCTGGAGGCCGAGCGCGAACGGGACTCGCGCGACTACGCGCACGCGGCGACCCTCGGGTCGTTGCGCGGCCTGGTCGCCGAGTATCTGCGGCGCGGACCGCGTGCGCTGTGGCGCCAGGCCGCCGCGATCCACCGGCCCACGCTGCTCGTCTACGGCATCGGCGACAAGTTCGTGCGCCCGCGCATGGCCCTGCGGGCCGCCGCCACCTTCCCGCACAACCGGCTGGTGCTGATGCCGCGCACCGGGCACGTGCCGATGAAGGAGCAGCCCGAGCGGGTGGCGCGGGAGATGCGCCCGTTTCTGGCCGCGTCGATGGCGGGCGCCGACGAGGGCGCGAACCCGGATCAGATGACGTCCCCGGGGTGGGAATGCCAAACCCCACCCCGTAGGTTGGGTATGAGAGGAAGCACGTCACGTGCCCATCCCCAAGCGCGTCCGGCGGACGGCGCCGAGGGAGCGTGACGCCATCGAGGAACATCGAGGAGCCGCTGTGTCGCTGCCGCCGCTGGTCGAACCAGCCGACGAGCTGACCGTCGACGAAGTGCGACGCTACTCTCGTCACCTGATCATCCCCGACGTGGGCATGGACGGACAGAAGCGCCTGAAGAACGCCAAGGTGCTGGTCGTCGGTGCCGGCGGACTCGGCTCGCCCGCGCTGCTCTACCTGGCCGCCGCCGGGGTGGGCACGCTCGGCATCATCGACTTCGACGTCGTGGACGAGTCCAACCTGCAGCGTCAGATCATCCACGGGCAGAGCGACGTCGACCGCCCCAAGGCTGTCTCGGCCCGCGACTCCATCCGCGAGGTCAACCCCAACGTCGAGGTCGTCCTGCACGAGGAGCGCCTGGACTCCGACAACGCGTTCCGCGTCTTCGAGCCCTACGACCTCATCGTCGACGGCACGGACAACTTCGCCACCCGCTACCTGGTGAACGACGCCTGTGTGTTGCTGGGCAAGCCCTACGTCTGGGGCTCCATCTACCGCTTCGACGGCCAGGCGTCGGTCTTCTGGGCCGAGCACGGCCCCTGCTACCGCTGCCTGTACCCCGAGCCCCCGCCGCCGGGCATGGTCCCCTCCTGCGCTGAGGGCGGCGTGCTGGGCGTGCTGTGCGCGTCCGTCGGGTCCATCCAGGTCAACGAGGCCATCAAGCTGCTCGCCGGATTCGGCGACCCGCTGGTCGGGCGGCTGATGATCTACGACGCCCTGGAGATGAGCTACCGGGCGGTCAAGGTCCGCAAGGACCCCGAGTGCCCGCTGTGCGGCAAGAACCCCACGATCACCGAGCTGATCGACTACGAGGAGTTCTGCGGCGCGGTGTCGGACGAGGCCGAGGAGGCCGCCGCCGGGTCCACCATCACGGCCGCCGAGCTGAAGAAGATGATGGACGACGGTGAGGACTTCCAGCTCGTCGACGTCCGCGAGAAGAACGAATACGAGATCGTCAACATCCCGGGCGCGGTGCTGATCCCCAAGGGCGAGTTCCTGAACGGCGAGGCGTTCGCCAAGCTGCCGCAGGACAAGAAGCTCGTGCTGCACTGCAAGTCCGGTGGCCGCTCGGCCGAGGCCCTGGCGGCGGCCAAGGGCGCCGGCTTCAGCGACGCCGTCCACCTCGGCGGCGGCGTGCTGGCCTGGGTGCACCAGGTCGACCCCAGCCTGCCGACCTACTAGGCGCGAGGGCCGCGGACCCGCGCCCGCGCGGTTCGCGCCATCGGCACCCCCAGGGCCGCCGCGAAGCCGAGGCTTCGCGGCGGCCCTCGCTGTGTTCGGGCCCGCCCGGTCCTCTGGGGCCGGGCAACCGCGCACGAACCGACAGGTGAGGTGTTCGGCGGATACATCCCCTTCGGTCTGGTTGCGACATAGGTCACACTGGGTACGAACAAGCAATCCAATGCCGACGCAGAACCGCCGGTCGGGGAGGTGCTCCATGAAGATCAGGGGCATGAGGATCACGGGGCGTTGGGAGGACTGGGTGGCCGTGGTCGCGGGCGTGGCCGCCGCGACCAGCTGGGTCTGGCACGGAATGGTCGGTGCCCCCATGCTGGCCCTCTACCTGACGGGCCTGCTGACCGTGCTCGCCGCGGTCATGTCGATCACCCGTCCCGGGCTGATTGCCTCTGAGGCGATCATGGCCGTCCTGGGCGTGTTCATGTTCCTCACTCCGTGGCTGGTCGGCTTCACCGACGTCACGGCCGGGGCATGGACGGCGTGGATCCTCGGATTCGTGATCGCCGCCGTCGGGGTCGTCGACCTCCCGATGGCGAACACCGCACACCACCGAGGCAGCCCCACCCACCTGGCGCGTGGCGCGGGCGCACACGGCACCGCCCGGACATGAGACCGGTCGGCACGCACCGACCCACGAGCTCGCTATGGTCGGAGCCATGCCCCGACCCGACTCCCACCCTGACGAGTACGCCGAACGCGTCCTGGACGTCGTGGAGCGCATTCCCTCGGGCAAGGTGATGTCCTATGGCGACATCGCCGAGTACCTGGGCGAGGGCGGCCCACGCCAGGTCGGCGCCGTGATGTCGGCCTGGGGAGGCGGCGTCCCCTGGTGGCGCGTACTGCGCGCCGACGGCACCCCGCCACCCGGCCACGAGGTCCGCGCCCGCGAGCACTACGCCGCCGAGGCCACCCCGCTGCGTCCCAGCGGTCACCGCGTCGATATGCGTGCGGCGCGATGGGACGGTGCGCCCTCATAGTCGGCGGAGTGCCACGGTTGGTCGTGGGCATCTGGTGAACTAGGAGGGGTGAGCTCATCCCCGTACCGCCTCGTGCGTCGTGTGCACCACGAGACGCCGCCCCCCACGCTGGACGAGAACCAGCGGCGCGTGGTCGTCCACAAGGGCGGCCCGCTGCTGGTCCTCGCGGGGCCGGGCACGGGGAAGACCACGACGATCGTCGAGGCGGTCGTCGACCGCATCGAGAACCGGGGTGTGGACCCGTCGCGGGTTCTGGTCCTGACCTTCAGCCGCAAGGCCGCCCAGGAACTGCGCGAACGCATCACCGCCCGGTTGCGCCGGACCACCCGCGAGCCGCTGGCGCTCACCTTCCACAGCTACGCCTACGCCCTGATCCGCCGCGAGTTCCAGCGCCAGGGGGACCTGCCGCCGCGCCTGCTGTCGGGCCCCGAGCAGCTCATGGAGGTCCGTGAGCTGCTGTCGGGCGAGGCCGACGACGGCGCGCCCATGTGGCCCGAGCGGCTGCGCCCGGCTTTGCGCACCCGGGGGTTCGCCGAGGAGCTGCGCGACTTCCTGATGCGCGCGCAGGAGCGCGGCCTCGGCTCGGTCGACCTGGACCGGCTCGGCCGCGAGTACCGGCGCGACGACTGGGTCGCCGTCGGGGACTTCCTGGACCGCTACACCGGCCGATTCGATATCGCGCCGATGCCCACGTTCAACTACGCCGAGCTGGTCCGCGTCGCCGCGAACCTGCTCGCCGAACCCGAGGTGCAGGCCCGGGAGCGCGCGGCCCGCGAGGTCGTGTTCGTCGACGAGTACCAGGACACCGACCCCGCCCAGGAGGAGCTGCTGCGCGGGCTCGCCGGAGACGGGCGCGACCTGGTCGTCGTGGGCGACCCGGACCAGTCCATCTACGGCTTCCGGGGCGCGGACGTGCGCGGGCTCCTGGAGTTCCCGCGGCGCTTTCCCACCATGGCGGGTGACCCCGCCCCCGTCGTCGCCCTCCAGACCTGTCGCCGCAGCGGGGCGGCCCTACTCGCCGCGTCGCGCGGGGCCGCCCGCCGCCTGCCCGCCGCCCCGGCCCGGCGGCGGCCCGGTCAACGCCCACCGCGTCCTTGCCCCGGCCTCCGACGCTCCGGAGGGCGAGGTGCGGGTGCTCATGGCGGAGAGCCCGACGCAGGAGGCGGCCGTCATCGCCGACACGCTCCGCAGGGCGCACCTGGTCGACGGTGTCCCGTGGTCCAGGATGGCCGTCCTGGTCCGCTCGGCCACCCGGCAGATCCCCGTGCTGCGCCGCGCGCTCGCCGCAGCCTCGGTGCCGGTGGCCGTCGGCGGCGACGAGCTGCCGCTGGCCGCCGAACCCCTGGTACGCCCGCTGCTGCTGCTGATCCGCTGCGCGCTGTACCCCGACACCCTGGACGACGACGCCGCCCACGAGCTGATGACCAGCGCTTTCGGTGAAGCCGACACCGTCCGGCTGCGACGCCTGAGCCGGGCGCTTCGGCGGCTCCGGATGGACACCGAAGCAGCGAGCCGCCGAGCGAGCGGAGGCGCCGACGCTGATGGCCGGAGGCCGAATGCTGTCGGCGGTGGAGTCGAGCGAGAAGGCGAGCGCGAGCGGGGGTTCGAAGCAGCGAGCCGCCGAGCGAGCGGAGGCGTCGGCGCTGATGGCCGGAGGCCGAGCGCTGTCGGCGGTGGAGTCGAGCGAGGAGGTGAGCGCGAGCGGGGGTACGGAGCAGCGAGCCGCCGAGCGAGCGGAGGCGTCGGCGGCGGAGCCGAGCGCGGCAACGACGGCGCCACGGCGAGCCCCTGGGCGAGCGAGGTCGTCGAGGCCAGCGCGCGGAACGCGGGCGGGCACAGCGAGGGCGGTGTCGACGGAGCGGACGAAGCGGAACGTCGCGGCCCCCGCCCTTCGGGAACACTGCTGGCCGAGGCCCTGCTGGACCCGCGCGAGCTGACCCTGATCGATCCGGAGGTTGCCGCCCCCGCCACCCGGGTGGCCGCCCACCTGAAGCTGGTCCGCGACCGCACCGCCGCTGGCGACAGCGCCGAGGACGTGCTGTGGGCGGTCTGGCGCGCCAGCGGGCTGGCCGACCGGCTGCTCAAGGCCAGCCAAGCCGGAGGACGGCGCGGGGCGGCGGCCGACCGCGACCTCGACTCCGTCGTCGCACTGTTCGAGAGCGCCGCGCGCTACTGCGACCGGCTGCCGCCGGGAACGCCCGCCGGGTTCCTGGAGGACCTGGAGGCCCAGGAGATCCCCTCCGACACACTCGCCGAACGAGCACCCGAGGGGGAATCGGTGCGGATCCTGACCGCGCACCGCTCCAAGGGGCTGGAGTGGGACCTGACCGTGGTCGCTGGTGTCCAGGAAGGGCACTGGCCCGACCTGCGGCTGCGCGGGTCGCTGCTCGGCGTGGAGCAGCTCGTCGACACGGTGACCGGATTCGCCGACAGCTCCGGGGCGGCCGTGGCGTCCAAGCTCCTCGACGAGGAGCGGCGGCTGTTCTACGTGGCCGTCACCCGGGCGCGCCGCACGCTCGTCGTCACCGCCGTGGGCGGCGAGGACACCGAGGAGCGCCCGTCACGCTTCCTCGCCGAACTCGGGGTCGGCGAGCCTGAGCGCGTGAGCACCGGGCGCCGCTGGCTCTCGCTGCCCGCGCTCGTGGCCGACCTGCGCTCCGTGGTCACCGACCCCTCCCGCCAGGCCCCGCTGCGCCGCGCCGCCGCCGCGCACCTCGCACGGCTCGCGGCGCAGGGCGTTCGCGGCGCCGACCCGGCGGAGTGGTACGCGCTCACCCCGTTCTCCGATGACCGGCCGCTGGTGGACGAGGACAGCACGATCCGGGTCTCGCCGTCGCAGGTGGAGAAGTTCACCACCTGTCGGCTCCGCTGGCTGCTGGAGAGCGCGGCCGGTGCCTCGGCCATGGAAATGTCGTCGGCCCTCGGCAGTATCGTGCATGCGGTCGCCGTGCTCGTCGCCGAGGGAGCGAGCATGGACGACATCCGGCGCCGGATGGACGGCATCTGGTCGGAACTGGACTTCGGCGGCCTCTGGTACGCGGGCAAGGAGCGCGAGCGTGCCGACGAGATGGTGCGCAAGCTCATCTCCTGGCACGAACACAACGAGCGGGAACTCGTCGTCACCGAGGAGGGCTTCAAGGTCGAGCTGGACGGCATCGAGATCACCGGCCGGGTGGACCGGCTGGAGCGGGACGCCGAGGGCCGGGCGGTCGTCGTCGATATCAAAACGGGCGGCGGCCGCCCCAAGGACGACGAGCTCGCCCGCCACCCCCAGCTCGGCGTCTACCAGCTCGCGGTCCTGGAATCGGCGTTCGCCCAGTTCGGCCTGACCGCCCCGGGCGGCGCCGAGCTGGTCCAGGTCGGAAAGGCCGCCCTGAAGAACCAGGCGCGTGACCAGCGGCAGCCGCCACTGGGAGCGGATCCCGACCCCGAGTGGTCGCGGACCCTGGTGCGCGAGGTCGCCGACGGCATGTCGGGGTCGCGCTTCGACGCCACCCGTAACCAGTACTGCGACTCCTGCCCGGTCCGCTCCAGCTGCCCGCCCACGACGAAGGAAAACGTGTCTGATCGCCCCGCCCCGGCGTTGATCTCGGGAAAGTGCGCCAAGAAACCGCCGGAATTTGGCGCACTTTCCCGAGATCAACGGTGAAACGGGGCCGAAAGATCAGGAGTGGGATATCGAGAGCGTGGACGTGACCCAGGAACTGGCCGAAGAGGCCGCGGCCTTCCCCCGCCGTGAGCTGACGCCCGCCGAACTGGCCCGGCTGCTGGGGCAGCCCGAGCCGACGGCCGAGCAGGCCGCGGTCATCTCGGCTCCGCTCGGGCCGAGCGTCGTGGTGGCCGGTGCGGGCTCAGGCAAAAGCGAGACGATGGCCGGGCGGGTGGTCTGGCTGGTCGCCAACGGACACGTGCGACCCGAACACGTCCTCGGCCTGACCTTCACCCGGAAGGCAGCCGCCGAGCTGGCCGAACGCGTCCGCAAGCGGCTCGACCAGCTGCGCGCCACCGAGCAGGTGCCCGCCGAAGTCCTCGACGGCGATCCGATGGTGTCCACGTACAACTCCTACGCCGCCCGCCTGGTCGGCGACCACGCGCTGCGCGAGGCCATCGAACCCACCGCGCGGCTCATCAGCGAGGGCCAGGCGTGGCAGCTCGCTGCCCGCATCGTGGCGGACTACGACGGGCCGATGGACGCCATCACCGTCACCCCCGGCACCGTCACCGGGCGGGTGCTGGAACTGGCCGGTGAGTTGGCCGACCACCTGCGCACCCCGGACGACGTGCGTGGTGTCGGCGAATGGATGGCCGAGCGCGCCGCGGCGCTGCCCAAGCGCCTCAAGGAGACCCGCGACCTGCTGGACACCCAGCGTCGGCGCGAGCAGCTGCTGCCGCTCGTCGAGCAGTACACCGAGGCCAAGGCGGCGCGCGAGGTGATGGACTACGGCGACCAGGTGGCGCTGGCAGCCCGCATCGCGACCCGCCACCCGGAGGTCGGGATGATCGAGCGCAGCCGCTACCGGGTGGTGCTGCTCGACGAGTACCAGGACACCAGCCACGCCCAGCTGCTCCTGCTCCGGGCGCTCTTCGGCGACGGCCACCCGGTCACCGCCGTCGGTGACCCCTGCCAGTCGATCTACGGGTGGCGGGGGGCCAGCTCCGGCAACCTCACCGGCTTTTCCACCGACTTCCCCGAGGCCCCGGGGCGGCCGGCGCCGGTGCGCCGACTCGCCACCAGCTTCCGCAACGGCGAGCGCGTGCTGCAGGTCGCCAAGCGGGTCTCCGAACCCCTGCGTGAGGAAGCCGAGTACGTCCCCGTCCTCTACCCCGGCCCGGCGCGGCGCGGGCGCGGCACGGTGGCCTGCGGGCTGTTCGCGACCGAGACCGAGGAGGCCGCCTGGATCGCCACGACCATCGAGGCGGCGCTGCGCCAACCCGACCACCTGGCCCCCGATGGCATCACCTGGCCCGAGGGGGAAGGCGCGGCCGCGATCACGCACGGCGACGTCGCGGTCCTGTGCCGCAAGCGCTCGCAGTTCCCCGTTTTGCGGGAGGCGCTGGAGGAGCGCGGTATCCCCGTGGAGGTCGTGGGCCTCGGCGGACTCCTGACGGTTCCCGAGGTGCGCGACATCGTGGCCACCCTCCGCGTGATCCATGACGCCAACGCGGGCAACGAACTCGCCCGGCTGCTGACCGGGCCGCGTTGGCGGATGGGGCCGCGGGATCTCGTCGCGCTCGGCGACCGTGCCGCGGAGCTCGCCAAGGAGGTCCGCCGCGACCTCAACGGATCGGCCGCGGCACCGGATGAGGTGGCTGAGGCAGAGGAAGCGGAGGAGCTGCTGCGGCGCACCGTCCTCGACGTGACCGCCGAGAGCGGCAGCCTCGTCGACGCCCTCGACGATCTCGGCCCGGCCGAGCGCTACTCGGAGACCGGCTACCGACGGCTCACCGCCCTCGCCGAGGAGCTGCGCGGGCTGCGCCGCCTGGCCACCCAGCCCCTGCCCGACCTCATCACCGAGATCGAGCGGGTGCTGGGCCTGGACATCGAGGTCGGGGCGCGGGCCGGTCGCGACCCGATGGCGGCCCGCGCCGACCTCGACGCGTTCGTCGACGCGGCCGTGCGGTTCGTCGGCAACAGCGAGGACCCCTCACTCGGAACGTTCCTCGCCTACCTGCGCGCCGCAGAGGACGCGGAGAAGGGGCTGGACCCGGGGGAGCGGGTCGGCGGCAGCGACACCGTCAAGTTGATGACCGTGCACGCCGCCAAGGGGCTCCAGTGGCCGCTGGTCGTCGTCCCGGGGCTGTCCGGGGGCCGCTACCCGCTGTTCCCGACCAAGCCGAAGGCCAGCGGCGGGTGGCTCACCCAGGAGCAGCAGCTGCCGTTCCCGCTGCGCGGCGACGCCGCGGGCCTGCCGCGCCTCGACGACGTCGACAAGCCCGGCATCGTCCGGTTCAAGGAGGCCGACCGCGACCGGCATCGGATGGAGGAGCGGCGGTTGGCCTACGTCGCCGTCACCCGCGCGTCCTTCGCGCTGCTGTGCACCGGCCACTGGTGGGGGCGCGCCAGCGCGAGCAAGCGTGGACCTTCGCCGTTCCTGGAGGAGATCCAGGAGACGTGCGCTGCGGGGGCGGGCCGCGTCGCGCACTGGGCTCCGCCGCCCGGTGACCACGAGACCAACCCGCAGACCGCCGAGGTGGAACCGGTGGCCTGGCCGCAGACGCCCGAGGAGTACGAGGGCGGCGCGGCGCGGCGGTATCGCGAGGTGGCCGAGGGCGCCGAACTCGTGGCCCGGGCCGCCGCTGACGGTCACGCTGAGGGCCGGAGATGGCTGGAGACGCTGGAGCGCGCCGAGATGCCCGCGGCGATGCGGCGCCGACTGGACGGGTGGAGCCGCGACACCGAGCTGCTGCTGGCCCACCGCGAGGCCGAGGACCGCCCCGAGGACGGTGCGATCCCGGTGGAGCTCCCGGCCCACCTGTCGGTGTCGTCGCTGGTGTCGTTGGCGCGCGACCCCGCGACGCTGGCCCGGCAGATCCGCCGCCCCCTGCCGCGTCCCCCTGCCCCGCACACCCGGCGCGGCACCGCCTTCCACACCTGGCTGGAGCAGCGGTTCGGCCAGCAGAGCCTGCTGGTGCCGGACGAGCTGCCCGGTGCGGCCGACGAGACGGCCGTCGAGGTGGACGGCGACCTCGCGGAGCTGCAACGCCGCTTCGAGGAGGGCGAGTGGGGCGGGCGCACCCCGCTGGACGTGGAGGTGCCCTTCGAGACGATCATCGGTGACCGCCTCATCCGGGGGCGCATGGACGCGGTGTTCAACGACCGCGACGACGGCCACTACGACGTCGTGGACTGGAAGACCGGCCGACCGCCGGGCAACGAGCGCGAGCGCGCGGCGGTGGCCGTGCAGTTGGCGGCCTATCGCATCGCCTGGGCGGAGCTCGCGGGGGTTCCCCTGGCCGACGTCCGCGCGGCCTTCCACTACGTGCGCGCGGGGGAGACGATCCGACCGGCCGACCTGCTCGACGCCGATGGGCTGGCGGCCCTGATCGAGGGGCTGCCGGTGGCCGACTGAGCGGCCGCCGACGGCGCGGTCCCGCCGCCCGCCCGGCCGTTCGCCGACGGGTGGTGGGCGGCGGTGGCGGGTCAGGACGTCAGGCAGTGGACCTGTGGGGCGGTCGGCGAGCGTTCGGCCGTGACCGTACCGATGTAGGGGAAGGCGAGGACGTCCCCGGTCCGCAGCCGGTCGATGTGGACGTCGCGCACCAGCACCTGTTCCATGCCGGAGCGCTGGAACGTGATCGTCACGGGCTCATCGACGAACTCGGGCCGGGGCCAGGGGCGGTCCCAGCCGTCGTCCAGGGGAACCACCCCGAGGCAAGCCCGGCCGTCCTCGCCGACGGCGGCCTCCGCTGCCCGCGCGCCTCCGGCCACCACGGCATAGGCGTGTCCGTGGTTGCGCTTCACGTCCAAGACGAGGGTCAGGTACCAGCCGCACCACGCCCCCGGGTGGGCGACCGGGGTGACCTGCAACGTCTCACCGGGGACGAGAGTGTCGGCCAGGAGCGCGCCGTACTCCCGCCAGTCGAACGCGGGTTCGCTGCTGTTCGGTGGGCCCAGCGTGCCGCCGCCGATCGCGTACCGGGGGCCGCGGATGCCGAACATCTCCCCCCACGGGCGCAGGCATCGGATCAACTGGCGGACCCGGTCAGCCAGTGCCGTGGCGTCCAGGCCGGGGAGCATGTCGGCGCTGAACCCGCGCAGGCGGATCCGCGCGTCGCTCCGCAGGATCTCCGCGCACTCCACGAGCGCGGCGAGGTCCATTCCGGCCCCGACCCCGCTGCTCGCCGGATCGGGTTCGCCGTCCTCCGTCGGCGGGTCGACGCGGAGGAGGACGTCTGAGGTGCGCTGTGCCTGCTCGGCGCGGTAGGCCACCAGGCGTAGCTCGCCGGTGCTGTCGACGTGGATCGTCGTGCTTTCGGACGCCAGGACCTGGGCGATGTCATCCTGCCTCTTTCCCGGGCCGCGCAGTACCGCCGGTGCCTGCGGGAGTTCCCTGCGCAGTCCCTGCAGGGCGCCGGTGGAGGACACCTCGAACCCGGCGACATGCGGGGCGAGGGCGGCGGCCATGCCCGGTGGCGGGTCGTGCAGGGACAGGTAGGTCTCGATCGCCGAGGGGAGGCGCTCCCGGAGGCAGCGGACCTCCTCGTCGAGGCGGGGCAGGTCGTAGACGCAGACAGGGAGACGTTCGGGTGTGATTCCGAGCGCGTGCTCACGGACGCGCTTCGGTAGTTCGATCATGGGGGCTCCTACAGCCGTTCGCTGGAGGAGGTAGTACCCACCACGGCGGCCTATAGCAGGATGATCATGGCCCCGGCGTACCCGGTGGCGGCCGCTCCGACAGCGGCCCGCACGGGCCAGGATCCCAGGAGGGTCCCGCTCCACGGCCGCTCGAAGCGGTGCAGCGCGGCGCTCAGGGGGGCCAGCACCACCGCGAACAGCAGAATCCAGGGCACCCGCGCGAGCAGCCAGCCCCCGCTGTCGGGCACCGACGTGAGGCCGGGCACCACACCCCAGACCGCCGCCCCGACCGCGCTCACGACGAACAGCGCCGTCAGGTGCCAGCAGAAGACGGTGAGCGCGTTCATGTTCAGCACGGCGATACCGGCCCACGGCAGCGGGCGCCGGAGCAGGCGATCCAGCCGGTCGCGGAGGAGGACCGCCACGCCGATCTGCGCCATCGCCAGCACGGGGACGAACAGCGAGGGCGGGTTGAGGTTGGAGCGCTCCGCGCCCGGATACCCGATGGGGGCGGCCGGGTACCCCAGGCGGGTCACCAGGACGAGGAGGCCGACGGCCCCGACGATGAGGAGGGCAACGGCGAGGGGGCGCCGGAGGCGTCCATGGGCCCAGGAGATCCCGAGCTGGAAGGCGAACATCCAGGCGGGAATCGCATTGACGTAGCCGATCCCGACGGGGACCGCCGCGCCCCATGGTCCGAAGCGCGCCAGGTCGATCAGGCCGACGACGGCCAGGGGGATCAGCGCGGCCGCGGCGCCGAACCGCCGATCAGCGGCGAGCAGGACCTTCGTCAGCGCGGTGATCACGAGGAAGACGCCGATGAACCACAGTGGCTGCAGCACCAGCACCGCTCCGGTCCGCACCGTCACCTGCGGAACGCCGAGGAGGGGGAGGACGCCCACCAGCACGCCCCAGAGCGCCATCACCAGCACCACCGGCCGCCCCAACCGGTACACGCGGGCGGTCAGCCAGGCGGGGTAGTCGGCACTGCCGCGACTGCGCGCGGCCACATAGCCGCCCACCAGGAAGAACAGGGCGAGCAACTGCACGCCCCACCCGATCGGACCGATCCAGGGCAGCGCCGGCAGCGGGCTGGAACCGCGCAGCCCGCCGTCCTGCCAGACAACGAGCGCCGCCACCATCCAATGGCCCAGAACGATCCCGGAGATCGCGGTCGCCCGCAGCCCGTCGATCGCCCGCTCCCGAGTCGGCGGCGTGGCCCGATCCAGCCGTACGGCAGCGTCACGCAACCGCCGCATCGGTCCGCCGGACGACGGTCCCTGCGGAGGTGTCGGAGCAACGGCATCGCCGCTCACCGCGATCACCCCCACTCGCCACGCCCGCCGCGCGGGATGGCGTCCATCGCATCCGCGAGCGCCTCGGCGGCACAGCGCCCCGCCGGTGCGCGGCCCGTTCACGGATGTGATGCCCGTTGCGGGTGCCACCTACAGCGTGGGCCTCCGAGACCCCGCGGGTGCGGGGCACATGCGGCCGACGGGCGCGGGCGGTCCGGTGGTACTGACATCTCACCCCCGAACCCTTCGTTGATCTCGGAGATATTGGGGAAAAAATCGGCCCTGAGACCCCAATATCTCCGAGATCAACGAAGGGGCGCGGTGCCCAGGACGATGCGCGCGGTGGTCCGCAGTGATGCGCTGCCCGGCCGGAAGTAGTTCTGGTGTCCGCTGATCTCGCCGGGGCTGAAGGTGCGGGCGCCGAAGTCCGGCTTCATGGGGTCGCCCCGGCCTAGCCCCAGTTCGTGGACCTGGAACGAGGGGACGAAGCGGATCCAGTCGTCCGATGCGCGGGTCGCCCAGACGCGGGCGTGGATTTCCCCGGCGTCGTCGACGCCCATGCCCGGGCTGGCCAGGGCGACGACGTCGGCGGCGATGCCCGGCTCGCGCGCGGCCATGCCGCAGACCGTCGTGCCGTAGCTGTGGCACACGAGCGTGATGCGCGTCTCCGGGGGAAGAACTTGCTGGCGGAACCGGACGAGGGCCTTGGCGCCCTGCCTGGCCCGTACGGAGGTGGCCACAAGGGGGTCGCCGATCTGCGGGGGCTCATAGCCCAGCCACACCACGACGGCCACATCGCGGTCCGGCTCCTGGCGTCGCAGTTCGTCGTAGAGCGCCTGTCCGTTGAGGTAGGGCACCGCCCCCTCGCCGAAGTAGCTGTGCCGGAAGTTGTCCCGGTTCTGCCCCATGCCGGGGACGACGACGGCGATGTCCGCCGCGGAGTCGAGGTTGCCGATCACCTCGACGACCCGGCCGCTCCCCGACGGGTCATCGGCCAGCACCTGGTCACCGTCCTGCTGGACCGAGGCGTAGCTCAGCGGCTCCGGCTCGGCCAGTGCCGTGGAAATGTGGACCTGAGCGGCGTAGATGAGCCCGGTGGCCAGCAGAAGGAGGGTGATGGCCCGCGGCGAGGTCATCCGTCGTGTCATGGGGTCCGACACTAGGAATCCGACGTCCGCACGGGCATCGCCCTGGGGAGGGAACTCGGGCTGGCTCCACGGAGCTACGTGCGCGCTGCCGGGGGACAGGCCGGTCGACCCTCGGCGCCGTGCGGGCGCGGACCCGCTAGATCAGCCCGTTCTCGTAGGCGAAGACCACGACCTGGGTGCGGTCGCGCAGGTGGAGTTTCATCAGGATGCGCCCGACGTGCGTCTTCACCGTCTGCTCCGAGCAGACCAGCTCCTCGGCGATCTCCGCGTTGGACAGGCCGCGCGCGATCTGGCGGAGGACATCGACCTCGCGCGGAGTGAGGTCGTCGAACGCGGCGGGGCGGGCGTGGATCTTCTCTCGGCGGCGCTGGGCGATGTCGGAGATCAGCCGCTTGGTCACCGACGGCGCGAGCAGCGCGTCGCCGTTGGCCACGATGCGCACCGCGGAGCGCAGGTCGTCGACGGGGGCGTCCTTCAGCAGGAAGCCGCTGGCTCCGGCGCCCAGCGCCTCATAGACATACTCGTCCAGGTCGAACGTCGTCAGCACCAGGACCTGGGGGCCGCCCTGACCATCGGGGCCGGTGATCTCCCGCGTGGCGGCCAGCCCGTCCATCACCGGCATGCGCACGTCCATGACCACGACGTCGGGTCGGTGCTCGTGCGCGAGGTCCGCGGCCTCCCGCCCGTTCGACGCCTGGGCCACCACCCGGATGTCGGGAGCGGCGTCGAGCAGCGTGGCGATCCCGTCGCACACCATGGCTTGATCGTCGGCGACTATGACGGTGATGGGCACGCAGCACAGACTAGCCTCGCTCACGGGAGACCGGCAGCTCCGCGTGGACCTCGAAACCACCGTCGGCGAGCGGACCGGCGCGCAGCCACCCGCCGAGCATCGCCGCCCGCTCCCGCATCCCCACCAGGCCGTGCCCGCCGGACGAGAAGTCCGCTGGGGCGGGGGTCTCCGCCCCACCGTCGGCGGGCCCGTTGACGACGCGTACGATCAGGCGCCCCGGTGCGCGGTCCACCACGACGGACACCTCGGAGCCGGGCGCGTGCCGCCCGGCGTTGCTCAGGGACTCCTGGACGATGCGGTAGGTCGACAGCTCCACGGCGTCGGGCAGGTTGCCGTCGACCGGTGCGCCCTCCAGCCCGACGTCCAACCCCGCCTGCCGCGCCCCGCTCACTAGCTCGGCGAGCCGGTCGAGGCTCGGCTGCGGCGCGGGGATCGGCCCCTCGGACTCCTCCTGCCGCAGCAGGCCGACGACCCTGCGCATCTCCGAGAGCGCGTCGCGCGCGGCGTCGCGGATGGTGTGGAAGGTGGCGGTGGCCTCGTCGCCGATCGCCGGGTGCTTGTAGGGCGCCGCCTCGGCCTGGATCGCGATCATCGACATGTGGTGGGAGACGACGTCGTGCAGCTCGCGCGCGATCCGTGACCGCTCCTCCAGAACGGCCTGGCGCGCACGGTCCTGGCGCCGCAGGGCACTCTCGCGCTGCAGGTCGAGCTGGGCACTGCGGCGGCTGCCCACGTTGTAGCCGAACAGGAGAACGGCGACGCCGACGACCGCGATCCACAGCGTCTGCTGGAGGGGCGTGCCCGTGACGAACGACGCGGCGAAGACGTCGGCGACGATGGTGAGGACGCCCACGCCGACCGTGGTCCGGCGAGGGTAGGCGACCGCGATCGCGTACAGCGTGATGGGCAGGGCCAGCAGCGCCCCCGCGGGCCATGGCCACAGGGCGCGGGCCGGGTCGAGCGGGCCGGTCATTCCGACGGCGATCAGCGCGACGAACAGGCCCGGCGCCATGATCCGCCAGGCGAGCAGCGGCGCGCGGGGCAGCAGAGCGAGCGGCAGGCCGGTGGCCGCGGCCAGGATGAGTGCGGGCAGGACCGGGACCTGGAGGTAGTACCGCAGCTGCAGTGCGCTGCCCAGCGCGATGACGGTGCTGACCGCCAGCAGCGCGTACCAGGCGGCCAGTTCGCGGGGAAGGGTCGGCGCGGGTTCGCCGTCGTCGGTCCAGTGCTGTTCGTCGTCGCGGGGGAGGAGCAGCCACAGGGCACCGTAGAGGAGCGGGCCGACGGCGACGGCCAGGACGAAGCCGGCGCGCAGGAGCACGCGCAGCTGGTGGGAACCACGCGACAGCGCTGTGCACACCCCCGCGACGACCTTGTCGTCGACCGGGCGCCGCGGCCCGTGGAACAGCCGCACCTGCCCGCCGGGACGGTGCGATGGCGACCGCCACACGGCGTCGAGCACGCCGTCCAGGACCGGGATGGGATTCCGGGGCGGGCGCTGGGGAGCGGTGGGGCGGCCGCCGACCGGTAGGCCGATGTCCTCCCTGCGCAGCCGCACGTTGTCCCCGGTGAACAGTGCCGCGGCCGAGAACAGCACGGGCCAGGTGGCGGCCGCCGCGGCGCCGCTGAGCAGGGCGGTGCCGATCAGAACGGCGGCCGTGCACGCGCCCGTCCCGTAGACGATCCGGCGCTCGTACTGGGAGGCGACCAGGAAGAGGAGGACCAGGAGGAGCAGGAACGCGGCGGTGGGCAGGTAGGGCGCGGGTGGGATCCCATCGTCGGCTCGGGGTTGTCGCAGTAGCACCAGAAAGGGCGGCAGGCACAGCGCGGCGAGTAGGACCCGCCAGGCGAGCAGCGGAGAGCGGCCGATGAAGAGCGCGGGCAGGCCCAGTGCGGCCCCGACCGCCAGAGTGGCGACATCGGCCAGGCCGCCGAGCAGTAGCCCAGCGGCCGACAGGAGGGCGGACACCAGGGCGATGACCGCCAGGAAGACGAGCCCGTTCGCCTGGTCGCGCCCACGCGCCTGCGGCCGTCCGGCCAGCCGCACCAGCCAGAACAGCGGGTAGAGCAGGACCGGCAGCACCGTGAGGACGAACGTCCAGCGCACCCGCCTCGCGGTCACGCCCCGGCGCGCGGCGAAACCCGCGCACACCCCGCCCAGGACCGATGGCGGCTCAGCCTCCGGCGGCGCGTACCGGACCGGAAGGGTGCGCGGCAGGTGTACCGGCGTCCGCCACAGGACGTCGGCGAGGAGGACCGCCAGGGCCGACCCTGGTCCACCGCTGCCGCTCGCCCCGGTCCCACCGTCCGGCGCCGCGACACCATCCGGCACGGACTCTGGTTCCGCCTTCGCCATGCCTCCCCCACCGGATCCGACACCGCCTCCGGGTCAACCATAGGCAGCGGCCGCACCCGGCGGTCGTGTGTCCACAGGGGCAGTGGGCGCGTAGCGCCGAGGTAGGGGGCCGGGCGAGGCGCACCGATCGCCTTGCACATCCGGAGTGATGACGGAAGGGGCACGGTGGCGGCCGTCGCCACGGCCGCTGGTTCCAGGAATGGACGTGACGGGGTTCACCCCGAGCAGGGTGCCGGGACGCTGCGGTGGACTCACGGCGACCTCCCCGGTCTGTGGGGAGCAAGAGCGTCGGTACATCGGGCGGACGCGGCCGAGGCCAGAAGCGCAGGCACAGGGCAGTGCGGGCCGCTGTGTCCCCGGACCGCGACGTCGCGGTCATCGGTCGGCGCCGTGATCACGATCGCGTGGTCCCGGGCCATCGTCAGGGGGCGGATCCGGGGCCGTGTGATCCGGGCCCGCCCGCGCTGCCGGACACAGTCGTGATTCCGATCGTTGTCACGTGCTCCCGTCGGGCGCTTGTGGCTCCTGGCATTGCCGCCGCCTCACGCTGAAGCATTGGGAACCGATCCTTCGCCTCCCACGCGATGTTCTTCCCATGGATACGCCGCCGGAATATCTGGGCACGCGAGACGCGGGGCATCGCGCGGTGCTATCCGCCGGGGCTTGCTCGACCACGCCGTGCCGTCGGCTGATACGGCTGCGGGCTACCGCGGAGTGGACACGGCGTGCGCGGAGGCGCGGGAGCGGGTCTAGGCTCGATAGGGCCCCATCGGTTTCGTGGAAGGAAAGCGGCCCGGCACATGGATGCGCGCACCTACATCGCAGAAAACCGCGACGAGTTCGTCGCCGCGCTCAAGGAATGGCTGGCCATTCCCTCCATATCGGCCGCGCCGGACCATCACGCCGACGTCCACCGCTCCGCCCGGTGGCTGACGGAGCACCTGACCGCCACCGGTTTTCCGACCGTGGAGATCTGGGAGACCGGGGGCCTTCCGGCGGTTTTCGCGGAGTGGCCCGCCGCCGACCCGCAGGCACCGACCGTGGTCATCTACGGCCACCATGACGTCCAGCCCGTCGACCCGGTCGAGGCGTGGCGCACCGAGCCGTTCGCGCCGGTCGAAGAGGGCGACCGGCTCATCGGGCGCGGTGCGTCCGACGACAAGGGCCAGGTGCTCTTCCACACCCTGGGCCTGCGTGCCGGGATGGCCGCCTCCGGCGCGACCGCCCCGCCCGTCACCGTCAAGCTGCTCGTCGAGGGCGAGGAGGAGAGCGGCTCCCCGCACTTCGCCGAGCTGCTCAGAAAGCACCGGGACCGGCTCGCCTGCGACATCGTCGTCATCTCCGACACCACGATGTGGGCGGCCGACACCCCCTCGATGTGCGTCGGCATGCGCGGCATGACCGACTGCGAGATCAGCCTGCACGGCCCCGAGGTCGACCTGCACAGCGGGTCGTTCGGCGGTGCCGTCCCCAACCCGCTGCAGGCGATGGCCGACCTGCTCTCCGGCCTGCATGACGCCGACGGCCGCATCACCGTCCCCGGCTTCTACGACGACGTCGTGGAGATCAGCGCGGAGGAGCGCGAGCTCATCGCCCGGCTGCCGTTCGACGAGGCCGAGTGGCTGCGCACCGCGAGCAGTACCGCCACGGCCGGGGAAGCCGGATACAGCACGCTGGAGCGTATCTGGGTGCGGCCGACAGCCGAGATCAACGGCATGTGGGGCGGCCACACCGGCGCCGGATCCAAGACCATCGTGCCGCGCTCGGCGCACGCCAAGGTGAGTTTCCGGCTCGTCCCGGGCCAGGAACCGCTCCGCGTCCAGGAGGACGTCCACGCGTACGTCGAAGCGCACACCCCGCCCGGCCTGAGCGCTGAAGTCCGGTTCGCCGGTCCCGGCGTCCGCGCCTGCGCGTCCGACATCCACTCGACCGCGGTGCGCGCCGCCCGCAACGCGATGAGCACGGCCTTCGGCACCGAGGTGCTGTTCACCCGCGAGGGCGGCAGCGGGCCCGAGGCCGACATCGCCGACATCCTCGACGCCCCGCTGGTCTTCGTGGCGGTCGGGCTGGACGACGACCGGATCCACGCGCCCAACGAGAAGGTCGAGGTCCCGCTCCTCCTCAAGGGCGCCGAGAGCGTCGCCTACCTGTGGGATGAACTGGGAAGAAGCACGACCACATAGTTCGCGCACCGCCGGCAGGGCGGCGGCCCGGTCGCCGCCCGCCCTGATCGGCCGCTGCCCCCGTTTCTCCCGCTCGGCCCCTGTGAAAGGTCTCCCATGCACGGATCATCGAAGACACCCGCGCTCTCCCGGGGCACCGTCGATATGGCGGCGCACCGGCGGAACGATGACGCCTGGCTGGACAAGGCCTGGGCCGACCCGGCCACGCGGGTCCTGGTCCTGGAGGCGGGGGAGCCGGGTTCCTACGGGTGGCGGGCGCTCTCGGGGCGCCAGTCCCGGCTGCTGGTCGAGACCGTCGACGACCAGCCGCGCCTGGTCTTCGTCTCCCCGGCCGACGCCCCTGAGGGCGACCACTACCTGCTGGGCGTCGACAGTGACGGCCGCGCCTACTTCGCGTTGAGCGCCCGCGCCGAGAACGCCCTGCCGGAGGTCGAGGGGGCGTGGCGGGCCTCCCTGCGCGAGGTCGGGGCGCTGCTCGACGACCGCGACGCCGGACTCCTCACCCACGCCATCGCCCTGGTGAACTGGAACGGCACGCACCGCTTCTGCCCCGTCTGCGGCGCCGCGACGCGATCGGCGTCGTCCGGGCACGTGCGGATCTGCCAGGAGGACGGCACCGAGCAGTTCCCGCGTATGGACCCGGCCGTGATCATGCTGGTCCACCGGGAGGTCGACGGCGTCGAGCAGTGCCTGCTCGGGCACACGCCGAAGGCGCCGGACAAGTGGTACTCCACGCTGGCCGGGTTCGTGGAACCGGGGGAGTCGCTGGAGCAGGCCGTCGTCCGCGAGGTCGCGGAGGAAGCGGGCGTGGCCGTGACGGAGCCCCGCTACATGGCGTCGCAGCCGTGGCCCTTCCCGCGCAGCCTGATGCTGGGGTTCTTCGCGACGGCCGTCGGCGATGCGGAGCGCACCGACTTCGACGAACTCTCCGACCTGCGCTGGTTCAGCCGGGAGGAGCTGGGTGCGGCAGCGGAGAGCGGCGACGTGATCCTGCCCGGCGCGGTGTCGATCGCGCGTGTCCTGATCGAGGAGTGGTACGGCGGCGCACTGCCGGGCTAGAGGGATGTGAGGGGACCCGGCGCGACCGGCGCCCGACCGGCCCGCCGCCATCTCTCCGCGCGGCCCCCGCCGCCCCCGTGGCTAGGCGGACTCGCTGTCGGCGGCCCCCTTCGCCGCGAGCTCGGCGGGCAGGGGGATGAGCGGGTTGGTGCTGCTCTGCACCACCTCGCGGGCGAGGTCGGCGACCTTGCGGCCGCGCGACCGGGCGGCGGAGCGCAGCCGCTCGAAGGCCTGGCGCGGCGCCACCTGGTGGCGTTCCGACAGCACCCCGATCGCCTGCTCGACGACCACCCGCGTGTGCAGCGCGTGCTGGAGCTGCGCCACCGTCAGGCGCAGCCGCTCGACCTCCGAGCCGTTCTCGACGGCCCGCGGGGGAGCGGTGCCCGCGGACACCGCCCCGCCCGCTTCGGCCACCAGGAGATCGGCGAGGACCATCGCGTTGAGCAGGTCGGGAAGTTCCTCGCCATCGTGAACCCGCCATCCCGTCGGGGTCCGCTGGATCAGTGCGGCGGACTCCCCACTCTGGACTGTGCTGTGAGGCTTCACGTACATTCCCCCAGTTCTCTCTCCTGGCCCGGGGTGTCGGGCCGTCCCCCGGTCGTGCCGGACGACGGTCGGACACCTACGACCGCGCCGCCAGCTTTTCCTTCACCTGCGCGAGCGACGGATTCGTCAGGGCGGTCCCGTCGGCGAACAGGAGCGTCGGCACCGTCTGGTTGCCGCCGTTCACCTTCATCACATACTCGGCCGCGGCCGGGTCCTGCTCGATGTTCACCTCGTCGAGCGCGATCCCCTCACGCCCGAGCTGGCTCTTCAACCGCTTGCAGAATCCACACCAGGGGGTGCTGTACATCGTGATCTGAGCGGTGGTCGAGCTGGTCATAGGGAGGTCTCCTTTTTCCAAGTGAATGGGAACACCGCCTACTACCAACACCGGACACCCCGTTGAGCTTCCCCCGGTATTCGGATGTCAGCTGGTGGGACGCTTCCCGGGAGGCGGAGGTTCCCGGAAAGTGTTCCACCCGCTGGGACTAATGGAGTGTGCCAGGTTCAGGTGACAACTCGTCCACAACCGCGTCCGCTGAGACGTGATCCGTCACCCACAGCCCAGCGGTACGTGGTGGGACGGCCCCCGGCACTCCCCCATACTGTGATAGGCGCGTCGCTGCCCGAGACCTGAGAGACTGGCCCGCGTGGATGAGGCCGGCACGGACGAGCGTGGCCGATGAGATCGCGACGTGCCGCAGGGTCGTGCGGTGTGCCGTGTGGCCGGAGTCGACGAGAGGTTCGCCTACTCCCCGCCCGCCGCGGGGATGTCCCGGGAGCGGATGCATGAATCCTGATCGCATGCTGGAAGGGCTCGACCCCGAACAGCTGGAGGCCGCGCGCGCCCTGCGCGGCCCGGTGTGCATCCTGGCGGGCGCCGGTACGGGGAAGACCCGCGCGATCACGCACCGCATCGCCCACGCGGTCGCCAGCGGCGTGGCCACCGAGCAGCAGATCCTCGCGGTGACCTTCACCACCCGCGCCGCCGGTGAGATGCGCGGACGGCTGCGCGCCCTGGGCGCACCACGGGTGCAGGCCCGCACGTTCCACGCCGCCGCGCTGCGCCAGCTCTCCTTTTTCTGGCCCGATGCCATCGGCGGACCGAAACCCACGCTGATCAACAGCAAGATCCAGGTGGTCGCGCACGCCGCCCGCTCCTGTGGCCTGCAGCTCGACGGCACGGGCATGCGCGACCTCGCCAGCGAGATCGAATGGGCCAAGGTCACCCAGGTCCGCCCCACCGACTACGAGAAGGCCGTCGTCAAGGCCGGGCGCACCGCCCCCATGGCGGCCCACGACGTCTCCCGCGCCTACGAGGAGTACGAGGAGCTGCGCCGCGACCGCAACCTGCTCGACTTCGAGTCGATGCTGGAGCTCACCGCGGCGATGCTCACCGAGTACCCGAAGATCGGCGCGCGCGTCCGCGACCAGTACCGCTACTTCGTGGTCGACGAGTTCCAGGACGTCAACCCGCTGCAGAAGCTGCTGCTGGACGCCTGGCTGGGCGAACGCGACGACCTGTGCGTCGTCGGAGACCCCAACCAGACCATCTACTCCTTCGCCGGGGCCACGCCCAACTACCTCACCCGCTTCTCCGCCGCCTACCCGCACGCCACGGTGGTGCGGCTGGTCCGCGACTACCGGTCCAGCCCGCAGGTGGTCCGGGTGGCCAACGGTGCCCTGAAGCACGCGCGCGGTGCGGCGGCCGAGCACAAGCTGGAGCTGGTCGCGCAGCGCCCCGACGGCCCGGACCCCACCTACACCGAGTACGACGACGAGCCGGCCGAGGCCACCTCGGTGGCGCGCAAGATCGCGGTGCTGATCGAGTCCGGAACGCCGGCCCGCGAGATCGCGGTGCTGTTCCGCACCAACTCCCAGTCGGCCGCCTACGAGCAGGCGCTCGCCGACGCCGGGGTTCCGTTCACCGTGCGCGGCGGCACCCGCTTCTTCGAGCAGCCGGTGATCAAGCAGGCCGTGCACACGCTGCGCGGCGCCCGCCAGGGTGCCGACGACGAGCCGCTGATCAGCACGGTCCGGCATATCCTCACCCCGCTCGGGCTCACCGACACCGCGCCCGAGGGCCGCCAGGCCCGCGAACGCTGGGAGTCGCTGGCGGCGCTGGCGCAACTCGCCGAGGATGTGGCGGCGGAAAAGCCGCGACGCGACGGCGATCGAGCGAGCGGAGGCGTCGATGCCGATGGCCGGAGGCCGACTCGCGTCGGCGGTGGAGCGAGTGAGGAGCCGGAGCGCGCAGGCAAGCAGAGGGTCGGGATGGCGGAGTTCGTCGCCGAGCTCGACGCCCGTGTGGCCACCGAGCACGCCCCGGAGTTCGAGGGCGTCACCCTGGCCTCGCTGCACTCGGCCAAGGGCCTGGAGTGGGACGCCGTCTTCCTCGTCGGGCTGACCGAGGGCATGCTCCCCATCGTCTACGCCGAGTCCTCCGAGCAGGTCGAGGAGGAGCGGCGACTCTTCTACGTCGGCGTCACCCGGGCCCGCGAGTACCTCGCGCTGTCGTGGGCGCTGGCGCGCTCGCCCGGCGGGCGCAAGAGCCGCAAGCCCTCGCGGTTCCTCGACGGCCTGCGCCCGGCCTCGCCCAGCCTCGCCAGCAGCCGGGCCGAGCGCCGCAAGCAGCCCAAGGTCGTGCAGTGCCGCATCTGCGGGAACACCCTCATCGAGGCAGCCGAGCGCAAACTCTCCCGCTGCCTGGACTGCCCGGCCGACTACGACGAGGAGCTGCTGGAGCGGCTCAAGGCGTGGCGCCGCGAGACCGCCCAGGAGCAGAAGGTCCCGCCCTACGTCATCTTCACCGACGCCACGCTGCAGGCGGTGGCCGAACAGGTACCGAGCGGCGTCTCCCAGCTGTCGCGCATATCCGGTGTCGGGGCCGTGAAGCTCGAACGGTACGGTTCGGCGGTACTGGCGCTCTGCGCGGGCGAGGAGCCCACCGCGGCCGTATCGGCGGCGGGCCAGACGGATGGGGAGGACGAGGGGGAGTAGTCGGATGGGTGAGGAACGGCACGCCACGGCCACGCCGGACGACGAGCGGGGCGGCCAGACGCTCGACGCCCTGCTGAACATCCTCGACCTGGAGCGCATCGAGGAGAACATCTTCCGCGGGAACAGCCCCGACGAAGGGCCGCAGCGTGTCTTCGGCGGACAGGTCGCGGGGCAGGCCCTGGTCGCGGCCGGGCGTACGGTCCAGGCCGACCGGCACGTGCACTCCCTGCACGCCTACTTCATCCGCCCTGGCGATCCCGCGGTGCCGATCGTCTACGAGGTCGACCGGGTGCGCGACGGCCGTTCCTTCACCACCCGCCGGGTCGTCGCGATCCAGCACGGCAAGCCGATCTTCACCCTGTCGGCCTCGTTCCACCTGGTCGAGCCGGGACTGGAACACCAGGCCGAGATGCCCGCCGTCCCCGGCCCCGACGCTCTGCCCACCATGCGCGAGCGGCTGCGCACGGCCTTCGGCAAGGTGCCCCGGTTCGCCGGGTGGCACCCCATCGAGCTGCGGCCGGTCGGGCCGCTGTCCTGGGAGGTCGAGCGCGACCCGTCGCTGCGGACCCTCGATAACCCCGTGTGGCTGCGCGTCGAGGGCAAGCTGCCCGACGACCCGCTCCTGCACGTCTGCCTGATGACCTACGCGTCCGACACCACGCTGCTCGACACCGTCCTGCTCCGGCACGGCCGGTCCGACCGCGGCGTCTTCATGGCCAGCCTGGACCACGCCATGTGGTTCCACCGTCCGTTCCGCGCCGACGAGTGGCTGCTCTACGCCCAGGAGACCCCGACCGCCGTCGGCGCCCGTGGTCTGGCCCGGGGACTGGTCTTCACGCGGGAGGGCGAGCTGGTGTGCAGCGTCGTCCAAGAGGGGCTGGTCCGCGTTCCCGAACCGGAGCCCGAGCCGACCGCGTCTCGTTAGGTCGCGGATGGGGCGGAACCGAGGGCGTGGCGTCGCGCACGTTCGTGTCGCCGAAATAGGGCGGCAAACCCCGAGAACCCCCGGAAAATTCCCGATAAGTTCCGGCCAGGTTCGGCCAACATCGCAGGTCAAAAATAGGTTGCCGGTTCTGATCGCCAACCCCTAAGGTTTAATCCATCGACGAAGGCAATGGCCCGGGAGAGATCCCGTCGGCCCGACCGTGAAGGAGGTGTCCCATCTAATGAACATGCAGAGTCTGCAGTTCGGCCTGAGCGTGAGCTTCGGCCCGATCAGTGCTGTCGGGGGCACCGCCATGCACGGCGATGTCGCATTCCAGGAACTCCGTTCGATCGAAGGCCGGACCGCCACGGTCCTGATGCCTCAGACGCAACGAGTGTTCCAGCCGGGTCCGGGGGAGAGCTATGCCCTCTCGGTCAACGGCAAGGATCGCCGCCACGTCGAACTCGCTTCCGCAGCAGAAACCACCCCGCGCCCCAAGGGCGCTGTGGGGGAGTGTCCACGGAGAACACCGGTCTAACACACCAGGCCGGGTGATTCCTCCCGTGGCCGCGGACCCCACATAAGGGGCCGCGGCCGTTTCGCTTCACCGCATCGACGGTCTCCCCGCCAGGAGAGAACCGTCTCGCGGCGTTGCACGCAGTCTTGGCCCCGCCCTCCGGAAGAAATTCCGGACGCAGATGTCGCCAACCGCGTTCAACACGAAATCAGGGAGGACACCGATGCTCGCGTCGGTCCTGGAGACTCCGTGGCTCGGCGAGGCCGAGGTTCCGTGTCGTTGGGAGCCTGACCTTTTCTTCGCCGAGGCCCCGGCGGATGTGGAAGCCGCCAAGGCGGTCTGCCAGTCCTGCCCCGTTCGGGAGCAGTGCCTGGCCGACGCCCTGGAGCGGCGGGAGCCGTGGGGTGTGTGGGGTGGCGAGCTCTTCGTCGCCGGCAAGACCGTCGCGCGCAAGCGTCCGCGCGGCCGTCCCCGGAAGAACCCCCAGCCGGTCGCGGCCTGATCCGCGCCCGCACCCCTCGGCCTACCGGTCGCGCCCGGCCGGGTCCACGGTCCGCATCACTACTTCGCGGTGCGAAAACCGCACCACACCAGAACAGGAAACCCAGCATGCTGTACGAACTCGTCCAATTGCAGAAGACGGTCGATGAGAGGACGCACGACCGCCAGCGCAACCGCCTCCAGGCACGCCAACTCCGGGCCCAGCTGCGGGAGCGTGCGCGTGCGGAACGAGCGCTCATAGAAATACGGTGGTCGCGCCTGTGTTGACGGCACAGGTCCGCTGAACGGGGCGCTGAGCACGGCACTTATGGCACGCGGTAGCGCGTGCCGGCGAGGGGCCGATGACCCGCTGGGTCATCGGCCCCGTTCCGTTGCGGTGGCTGACCGACGCGCTACCACGCCACGTCGCGGTTGTGGCACATGGCCGCCAAGATGGCCGGATGTGGCCACGGCGCGGAGCGTGTCGAACGCCGCCGCGGGCGGGAAGGATGCCGGTGATCGCGGAGGGGATCCGCGCCCGGTGTTGCGCGGGGTGGCCGAGGTGAACCGCAAAAAAGCCGCAACATCGGTCTGTGGTGTTCGTCAACTCTGAGCTAACGTGATTTTGTGCCTTCGAACACGAAGATCGAGGTACGTCGAAGTCCTCGCCGTCAGCGGACCGTGTCCGCCTACCGCGATGGGGACAAGACGATCGTCCTCGTTCCCGCATCGTTCTCCAGCGCTGAGGAGCAGCGCTGGGTCGATCGCATGCTGGAGCGACTGGAGGCGCGGGAGGAGCGCCGCCGCCCCGACGATGAAGCCCTGCAGGCCAGAGCGTTCGAACTGGCTGAACGCTACCTCGAAGGGCTAGCCCAGCCCGTCAGCGTGCGGTGGGTCGACAACCAGCGCACCCGCTGGGGCTCCTGCACCCCCGACTCGGGGTCCATCCGCCTCTCGCGGCGGCTCTCCGGCATGCCGTCGTGGGTCGTCGACTACGTCCTCATGCACGAACTCGTGCACCTGATCATCCCGAACCACGGTCCGGAATTCTGGGATCTGGTCCGTCGCTATCCCAAGGCCGAACGTGCGCGCGGCTACCTGGAGGGTGTCAGCGCCGCCCCGCGCCTCGACGCCGGAGGCAGCGGCGAGGTCGAGGACGAAGAGGACGACATCCTGGAAGAGGAGTAGCGGAACCGCCACACGCTCCGCGGGTGACGTGGCATCCTCGTCGGGGAATCGATGTGGGATCGATCACGGTTTTCGCGACGGAGGAGGGCCCGCTCGGTGCGCATGGCGGCCGTACTCATCACGCCCGGCACAGGAACCGCACCACCGCCTGGAATCGACCCTGGGGCGTTCCAGTCCGTCCTCTCCGAAGACACCTATGACGTCGTCGCGGACCTCGAACAGTGCGCACCCGCCGTCGCGGCGTGGGCCGAGCGCCACGACGAAGCCGACCGCCTCGCCACCGCGGCCACCGACCTCACCTGGCCCGGCACCCCCGTCCTGCGCCTCACCGGCGGCGCCCCACTGTCACGCACCCTGGCCGCCCTGCATGATTACGGCGCCGACCAGGCTGCCGTGATCGCGGCCGACGCCCCGGACCTACCGAGGCTGCTGATCGGCAAACTCTTCCGCGCCCTCGGCAGCGCCGATGTCGCCGTCTGCCCCGCCGATGGCGGCGGCCTGGTCGCCCTCGCCACCCGCATCCCCGCCCCGGCCTGGGCCGACGGCGTCGACCTCGATACCCGTGATGCTCTCGCCCGCCTGAACGCTGCCCGCCCGGAACGCCGCGCCCTGTCCATGGTCCCCGGCTGGCACCGCATCCGCACCCCGGCCGACATCTCCCGCCTCGACCCCGGCCTGGAGGGATGGGAAGTCACCCGCTCCCTGCTGAGCACTGGGCGGCGGTAAGGGGTCGGCTGGGCGGCCTTGTCGGCGTTAGCCTGACCGGTGTTCTTGGGTGAAAAGCGGCAGCGACGGCGGTGGGGCCTGGGGCGCCGGTCCCCTGGCGGGTGCGGCGGGCCGGGCCAGCGGCAGCGGCCCGCACGGCCGGGCGCCTTCCCGGTGGAGCGGCGGGGCGGCAGCGACGGCGGGTGGGCGGTGGGGGTGCCCCGGTCGGCTCCCGGGTGGGGCGCGCAGACCGGAATGCGGATTGCGGGCTGCCGGGCGTCGGGTATGCCCGGTTTGCCCCACGTTTCCCGCGATGATCATGGGAATTCTTCCGATTTCCGGCCGGAAATCGGAAGAATTCCCATGATCATCGGTGAGAGGGCGCCTCTGCTCCCGCATAGCGGAAGTGCCCTCACGTGAAGCGGAGCAGTGGTATTCCGGCTGGTCCTGGGGGCGGCAACCGGCTCGGCCGGATCCGCGCTCCCACGCCTCCACGGCGCAGAGAGCGCTTTCCCCGCCCCGGGGCACCGTGCGCCCACCCGCCGGACGACCGGCGCCCCCAGGCCCCACCGCCGTCGCTGCCGCTTTTCACCCAAGAACACCGGTCAGGCTAACGCCGACAAGGCCGCCCAGCAGGCCTCCGCCCCCGCCTCCCGACCTGTCGGTGCCGCCCTCTCCGCTCCACGGGGAAGCTTTCCAGCGGTGCATGCCCCGACGTCGGCCCAGGCTCCACCACCCTGGAGACGCGGCGGGAGCAGTCCGAACCAGGCGACCGACGTCAGGCGGCCCGCCGGGCCGCCGCTGCTGCGGCGGTGACCAGGGCGCGAACGGCTGTGTCGGTGGGCTCCGGGATGGCGTCGACCGGGAACCAGGCGAGGCCGTCGGATTCCTCCGGGTCGCGGACCGGCTCGGAACCGGGTGGGGCGATGGCGGCGTACTGCACGTCCAGGTGCCAGGTGCCGCCGCCGCAGCCCACCCAGTGGCGGTCGAGGCGCACGGGGTCCGGAAGCAGCCGCAGGTCCGCGATGCCCGACTCCTCGGTGGCCTCACGCAGGGCCACTGCCGCCAATGCGGTGTCGGCGGGTTCGCAGTGGCCGCCGGTCTGCAGCCAGAGCCGGATCTTGCGGTGCAGGGTGAGCACGGTACGGCTGCCGTCCGGATCGACGATCGCGGCGCTCGCCGTCACGTGGCCAGGCTGGCAGGAGCGCCACACCCCGTCGGGATGACGGTCCAGGTGGTCGAGGTAGGTGCGGCGCAGCTCCTCCTGGGCGGCGTCGGGTGCGGTCCAGGACGTCAGGACCGCGCGGGCATCGGTGTGCAGGTCGCGGGTATCGGCGTCAACGCTCACCGACCGTCGTCCCCCTTGCTGTCCCCGTGGTCAGTGTCGGCCTCGCCGTCCGTGTCCTTGTCGTCCTTGGCCTCGCTGTCGGAGGCCTCGCCCTCCGCCGACTGCGCCTCGGTGAACTGGCTGATGTCGATGTCCGGAACGTCGATGTCGGACTCGCCGCGCACGAAGGCGTCCGGGTCGTCCAAGTCGGAGCTGGAGGGCATGAGGTCGGGGTGCGCCCAGACGGCGTCGCGCCCTTCGGTCCCGCGGGCCTCGCCCAGGGCTCTCCACAGCGCGGCGGCCTCGCGCACCCGGCGCGGGCGCATCTCCAGGCCGACAAGCGCGGCGAAGGTGTGCTCGGCCGGTCCGCCGGAGGCACGCCGACGGCGGGTGGCCTCGCCCAGGGACGCCGACTGCGGCAGCCGTTCGGTCACCGCGGCCTCGACCACGACCGAGACCCATCCCTCGATCAGAGCGAGGGCCGTCTCCAGCCGCGCGAGGGACGCCTTCTGCCGCGGAGTGTCCTCGGGCTGGAACAGCCCGCCGCCCTCCGCCCCGGACAGCACCTCCTGCAGTGCCTCGGGGTTGGAGATGTCGATGTGGCCGAGCTTCTCCTCCAGCCCGCTCATGTCGAAGGATATGCCGCGCGCATACTCCTCGACCAGGCTGAACACGTGCGAGCGCAGCCACGGCACATGGCTGAACAGGCGGTGGTGCGCGGCCTCGCGGGCGGCGAGGTACAGCCGCACCTCGTCCTGCGGGATCCCCAGCCCCTCGCCGAACGCGGTCACGCCCGACGGCAGCAGCGCGGCGTGGCCCTCACCCGCCAGCGGTACGCCGACGTCGGTGGAACCGACGACCTCGCTCGCCAGCTCGCCGATGGCCTGCCCGGCCTGCTGGCCGACGAGCATGCCGCCCATCTGCCGCACCATGCCCATGAAGGGACCGGCCACAGACTGCATCTCCTCCGGCAGGTTCTGCCCCATGGACTCGACGATGCGGGAGGTGAGCGGGTCGCACAGGCGCGCCCAGGTGTCCATGGTCCGCTCGATCCACTCCGACCGGCTCCACGCCTCCATCGTCTGCACACCCGAGGGCAGCGTGGTGGCCTCGTTGAGCCACAGGTCGGCCAGTTGCAGGGCCTCCTGTACGTGGGCGTTGTCGATCGGCCCGGTGCTGGCGTCGCCCTTGGCGGACACCGTGTGCCGGGCGATGTTCTTGGCGATGTCCCAGCTCACGCCGCCCTCACCAGTGGGCGAACCGGGCGACGGCTGGGCCGCCATCATGTCGGCGAACTGGCGTAGCATCTGGGCCATCTGCTGGGGATCACCGAACGGGAATCCCCCAGGCATGTTCGGAACCCCGCCTGGGCCGTTGTCTCCGGCCCCGGAACCGGAGTTACCCGATCGCCGACCCGACTCGTCATCCGGGTCGTTCGGCATGCTGAATCCAAAAGGTAGGTCGCTCACGATTAGACCTCAGGCAGGATAGGAATGTCTCCACTGTCACGTTAGCTGGGAGCCGCCTGGAGTGAGTACCCGAAACAGTCAGGTTCGCCCACAGCACACTCCCGGCGCCGGGGGGCCCGTCGTCGCGGTCACTGGGGCCGCGTCCGGCGTTGGACGCCTGCTCGTTGAACGACTGGCGCAGGCCCAGGATTCCGGAAACATCGGACGAGTCGTCGCGATCGACGCACACCGGGGCGACGCCGAAGGCGTCACCTGGCGTATCGCCGACGTGCGCACCCCGAGCCTGGCGAGTCGGCTGACCGGAGTCGATGTCGTCGTGCACGCGGACGATGACCGCTCCCTGGACACACCCGCCGCCGAGCGCCGAGCGAGCAACATCCGCGGCGCGCAGACCGTCCTCACGTCGGCCGCCGCCGAGCGTGTGCCCCGCGTCATCCTCCTCACCAGCACGATGGTCTACGGCGCCGCGCCGGACAACCCCGTCCCGATCCCTGAGGACGCGCCGCTCGTCGCGGAGCTGGGCGGCGGCCTCATCGGCGAGTTCGCCGAGATCGAGGACCTCGCGCGCCGCGCCCGCCGCGCTCACCCCGGGCTGTCGGTCAGCGTGGTGCGCCCGGCCCCCCTCGTCGGTCCCGAGCTCGACACCCTGGTCACGCGGCACTTCGCAGCGCCCCGGCTGCTCTCGGTCAAGGGGTGCGAGCAGCAGTGGCAGTTCTGCCACGTCGACGACCTGGCCGACGCGCTCGAGTTCATCGTGGTGCAGGGCCTGGACGGCAAGGACGGCGCGCTCGCGGTCGGCTGCGAGGGATCACTCGCACAGGCCGAGGCCCAGGAGATCGCCGAGCTGCGCCGCCTCGAGCTGCCCGCGAACTTCGCGTTCGGCACCACGCAGCGGCTGCACCGGGTCGGGGTCACCCCGGCGTCGGCGAGCGAGATCAAGTTCCTCGTCTACCCGTGCGTGGTCGACTGCGTGACCCTGCGTGAGGCCGGGTGGCGGCCGACCTACGACAACACCGAGGCGCTGCGGGTGCTGCTGGAGGCCCGGGCCGGTGAGCATGCCCTGGTCGGGCGGAAGGTCGGCCGCAAGGAGGCCACCATCACCGCGGCGGGTGCGGCGGGCGCCGCCGTGGCCGCCATCGGTACGGCGGCGGCCGTGCGGCACCTGCGCAAGCGCCGCAAGGGCTGAGGCGGGCCCGGAACGGCGGCGCCCGTCGGACGTCGCGGAGCGCACCGCGGTTGTGGGGCGCTCCAAGCGGCGGTGTCCGAGGTCATCGGGGTTTTGGACGTTCGCCCGACCGGGCGAACGCGTTGATAACGTCGACTCTGTGGATCACATCACTCTGGCAGGAATCCGTGAGACGCCCCTGTCCGTTGACGAGGTCATCGACGCCGTGGGCGAGCCTCGCGTCGGGGGGACCGCGTTCTTCATCGGCACGGTTCGCGACCACGACCACGGGCGCGACGTGTCGGCGCTGACGTATTCGGCGCATCCCAGCGCCGAGGCGGAGATGCGGCGCGTCATGGAGAAGGTCGTGGCCGACACGTCCGAGGACGGTCGGCCGGTGTGGAAGGTCGCCGCGCTGCACCGCGTCGGCGAGCTGCGCATCGGTGACATCGCGGTGGTCGTGGCGGCCGCCGCCGAGCACCGGGAGGAGGCGTTCGCCGCCTGCCGTCGGCTCATCGACGACATCAAGGCCGAGGTGCCCATTTGGAAGCACCAGGTGTTCAACGAGGGTGACGCCGAGTGGGTCGGGGCCTGCTGAGCACCGTGCGCGACAGGCGCCCGGTCCCACGCGGTTCTCGCGTGGCGTGACCGGGCGGCATGACACGATTCGAGGGCTCTGCGCCCAGGATGCGCCCCGATCCCCGGTGGTCCGTTTAGGCTGTGCAGCATGTTGCGTCGTGTCATCACCCTGTTCGTCGCCTTTGTCCTGCTGGTGGGCTTCGGCGTCGCGGGGATGTACCTCCCGGTCCCGTATCTCGTGGCCTCGCCCGGTATCACGCTGAACACCATCGGCGAGGACCAAGAGGGCGGCCCGGTCATCCGCATCGACGGGGAGGACAGCTACGAGCACGACGGCGGGCTGTCGATGGTCACCGTGCAGTACTCCGGCGGCCCCAGCTCGCGTATGGACCTGTTCACCGTGCTCAGCGCGTGGCTGTCGCCGAGCCAGGCGGTCCTTCCCGAGGAGGCGCTCTTCCCGCCGGACCGGACGGTCGAGGAGATCTCCAAGGCGCAGTCCGTGCAGATGAACGACTCGCAGACGAACGCCACCGCCGCCGCCCTCACCGAACTGGGCGTCGACTACGACACGCACGCCCTCGTCGCCGGGGTCGGCGAGGACATGCCGGCCGAGGGCGAGATCGCCAAGGGCGACATCATCACCGCCGTCGACGGCGAGCCGGTCGACGGCAAGGAGGAGGTCGTCGAGGAGGTCGGCGACCGCAAGCCCGGCGACGACGTCGACATCACCGTCGACCGCGACGGCAAGGCCGAGGAGTTCACGCTGACCACGGCCAAGGGCGACGACGGGACCCCCATCATCGGTGTCCTGGTCCGCAACGACATGGACTTCCCCGTGGATGTCGACATCAGCGTGGGCGACATCGGCGGTCCGAGCGCGGGGATGATGTTCTCCCTGGGCATCATGGACCGGCTCAGCGAGGAGAGCCTCACCGGCGGGCACAAGATCGCCGGGACCGGCACCATCAGCCCGGACGGCAGCGTTGGCGCTGTCAGCGGCGTGGAGCAGAAGATGGTCAGCGCCCAGCGCGAGGGCGCCGAGTACTTCTTCGTCGCCGAGGGCGCATGCTCGCAGACCTTCGACTCGGCGGCCACCGGCGATATCGAGGTGGTCAAGATCGACAAGCTCGGCGATGCGGTGGACGCCCTCAAGGCCATCCGCACCGGTGACGGGGCGGACGACCTGCCCCGCTGCGAGCCGAAGCAGTAGCGCCGCGGCGCTACTGTGCCGCACCGCCGCCCCCGAGGGCCGTGCGGGAGGACAGGGGCGGCAAAAACACAGTCAAGGTAGCTCCAATACGGCGGGAGGGCGGCGCACCCCTCCCGTAGAGTCGTCCCGTTCCGGTCTCCCTCTCCCTCTCGACCTTCCGGAGGTTTCCGCGTGCGTCGAACGTTTGCCGTCCTGTCCTTATTGGGCGGCATCGGTCTGCTGAGCGCGTGCGCTGTCGCCACGGACGAGACGCCCGACGGCGAAGAGGCGGTCACGCGCGCCGCCTTCGAACGCGACGGCAAGACCTGGCCGCTCAAAACCGACAGCGCCGAACTCCGCTGCTACGACGGCGAGGTCGTCACCGCGACCGTCGACGGCACGGAGTACCAGCTCAACAGCCAGGCACAGCGCGAGGGGTTCCCCAGCATCGAACCGATCTGGGCCGATGCCCAGGGATCCCCCTACGACCTCAAGGTCAACCTCGGCGAACTCATCGACGCCGGGATCGGGCTGTGCGCCACGCCCCAGTAACGCGGTGACGGGATGGCGACGACCCGACGTGGCAGGCCGGGGGCGCGGCCGCCGGCCCGGTGATCCCGGCCGCGCGGCGGACGTCCGGATCCTTCACCATCGCCGCCGCTCACCCTTCCCTCCGCCACACGCTGCCCGTTTCCCGGCTACTCCTCGCCGTCCTCCTCCAGCGTCAGCGCGAGCGCCGAGGTGAGCGCGGGCACCAGATCCTCCCCGTTGAGCACCTGATCCTCACTGTCGTGGCTGCGCATGCGCAGCGCCGAGTGCCGGCCGCCGTCCCGGAGCACCCCGGCGACCATCCGGATCTCCTCGGCCCCGTCCTGGGACTCGGCCCACTGGCCGGCGTCGCCGTCCTTCGGCGGCGCCAGCGTCTCGTCGGACCCCTTCACCACCAGCCGTTCCATCACCAGCGCGCACCCGGCCACCGCCCCGGGCCAGGCCATCCGGCCCAGGGCCTGTTCGAGGGGCAGCTCCTCGGGCAGCGGCTCCTGCTCGATCGGCGTCAGCGCCGACGGGTCCACCGGCGCGCTCACGCCCAGCATCCCGGCGAGCGCGGGCTCACGCTCCAGCAGGTCGGCCGTCGGAACCAGGGCATAGACCCGGACCGGTTGGTCCCACCCCTGGTCAGAGGCATGGCGTTCGAGATCCATCACGACTTCGCGAATATTGAAAGACACCCCTCCATGGTGGCCTATCCACAAGACCGAACCGGTGGATGAGCGAAAAAGCGGCAGCGCAGTAGGCTCTGTGTCACGGAAGGCCGATACGTCTTCGAGTCCAGGGCGATGCCAGGTTGTCATCGCTCCGGCGCGTGGATTCGGGAACCCTCGGGCAACGCAATAAGTTGCCGACTACAGGGGGATCATTTGTTCCCCGGCCTACCAACATCGACCGTCAGAACGAGGGGGAGGCGTGAGCTTCCGATCGCCCGGCGCACCGACAGCGCGTATGCCACGCCGATCAAGGCTGCTCGCGCCCGTCGCGGCAGTCGTGGTCGTCATCATCGCGGGTCTGCTGCTCTCCGTGAATTTCCTGACCGACTACAAGTGGTTCAGCTCCGTCGGCTTCGCCTCGGTCTTCCTGACCGAGCTGCGTACTCGGGCGCTCCTGTTCGTCGGCGCCGGTCTGGTGATGACGCTCATCGTCGGCGCCAGCATGTACTTCGCGTACCGCACCCGCCCGCTGTCCCGGCCGGTGAGCCTGGAGCAACAGGGCCTCGACCGGTACCGGATGACGATCGACCCGCACCGCAAGCTGTTCTTCTGGGGCATCGCCGGCGGCCTCGGCCTGCTCGCGGGCGCCTCGGCCAGTAGCGACTGGAACATCTACCTGCAGTTCGCGAACGCCACGCCGTTCGGTGTCAAGGACCCCGAGTTCGGCATGGACATCTCCTTCTTCGCGTTCATCTACCCCTTCGTGCGGGTCGTGCTGGGCTACCTGTTCGCCGCCATCGTCCTCGCGTTCATCGCGGCGGTGGTCGTGCACTACCTGTACGGCGGCGTCCGCCTGCAGACCCAGGGGCAGCGGGCCACTCCGGCCGCCCGCGTCCACCTCTCCGTGTTGCTCGGCGTCTTCGTCCTGCTGCAGGCCGCCTCCTACTGGCTCGACCAGTACGGGCTGGTGTTCTCCGAGTCCGGCTACACCTTCGGTGCCTCCTACACCGACGTCAACGCCGTCCTCTACGCCAAGATCATCCTCACCCTCATCGCGCTCGTCTGCGCCGTGCTGTTCTTCGCGAACATCTACTTCAAGAACGCCATGGTGCCGATGGTCAGCCTCGGCCTGCTGGTGCTCTCGGCGGTGCTGGTCGGCGGTGTCTACCCGGCGATCGTCCAGCAGTTCACGGTGAAGCCGAACGAGCAGCGGCTGGAGAGCCCCTACATCACGCGCAACATCAACGCGACGCGTGAGGCCTACGGCATCGCCGACGCCGAGGTCGAGTCCTACGACGCCCAGACCGAACTGACGGCGAGCCAGCTGGCCCAAGAGGCCTCGACCATCCCGAGCGTGCGACTGGTCGACCCCTCCGTCGTCTCCCAGACCTTCCAGCAGATGCAGCAGGTCCGGGGCTTCTACCAGTTCCCCGAGGTCCTCGACGTCGACCGGTACAAGACCGAGGACGGCCAGCTCGTCGACACCATCATCGCCGCTCGCGAGCTGGACGGACCGCCCGAAGGCCAGGACAACTGGCTGACCCGGCACACCGTCTACACCCACGGCTTCGGCATCGTGGCCGCGGCGGGCAACAAGATCGACAAGCAGGGCCGCCCGGTCTTCACCGAGTACAACATCCCGCCGAAGGGGAAGCTGTCGGAGGTTACCGGCGACTACGAGCCGCGTATCTACTACGGCCAGGAGGGCGCCGACTACGTCATCGTCAACGCCGAGGCGGAGTACGACTTCCCGCTGGGCGGCGAGCCCGAAGACGTGCCCACCACCGAGGACGCCGAATCTCCCGAGGCCACCCCGGGAGCCGCGGGCACTGATGGGGATGCGAAGGGCTCCGACGAGAAGTCCGGCGCCAGCGCCGACAACGAGAAGGAGACGGACCAGCAGGCCGACAACGCCAAGGCCCCGGCCGACGGTGGCGGTGGCGCCGAGTCCACCCCGAGCCCCGAGGCGAACGAGGCCGACCAGGGCGGCGGTGGCAACGGTGCCGACGAGGGCGAGGGCGGCGACAGCTCCGGCCAGGCCACCAACCGCTACGAGGGCAGCGGCGGCGTGCAGCTGTCCAACTTCTTCGAGCGGATCCTGTACGCGCTGAAGTACAGCGAGCCCGACATCCTGCTGAACAGCGCGATCAGCGACAAGTCGCGGATCATGTACGACCGCGATCCGGCCACGCGTGTGGAGAAGGTCGCGCCCTTCCTCACCGTCGACGGCAAGCCCTACCCGGCGGTCGTCGACGGCCGGGTCCAGTGGGTTGTGGACGCCTACACGACCTCCAACGGCTACCCGTACTCCACCCGGATCGACCTGGCCAACGCCACCGAGGACACCTTCAGCGAGGGCATCAGCAACGCGCTGCCCGGCAACCAGGTCAACTACATCCGCAACTCGGTCAAGGCCACCGTTGACGCCTACGACGGCTCGGTCAAGCTGTACGGCTGGGACGAGAACGACCCCGTCCTGAAGACGTGGTCCAAGGCGTTCCCGGGGATCATCACCGACAAGAAGGACATTAGCGACGAGCTCAACGCCCACCTGCGGTACCCGGACGACATCTTCAAGGTGCAGCGGGAGATCCTGAAGCGCTACCACATCACCGACGCCGACGCGTTCTACGGCGGCCAGGACTTCTGGAACGTCCCGGAGGACCCGACCAAGAAGGGCGACAACCCCGAGCCCCCGTACCGGCAGACCCTGCGGTACCCGGGTGAGGATGAGGCGGCCTTCTCGCTCACCTCGACCTTCGTCCCGCGCGGCCGCGAGAACCTGGCCGCGTTCCTGGCGGTGGACAGCAACCCGGCGTCCGAGAACTACGGCAAGCTGCGCATGCTGCGGCTGCCGCAGGACACGGTGATCATGGGTCCGGGGCAGGTCCAGGCCCAGTTCGGTGCCGATGACGCCATCCGCGACGAACTGCTGCCGCTGCAGCAGAGCGAGCAGTCGCGGATCATCAACGGCAACCTGCTCACTCTCCCGTTCGCCGATGGACTGCTCTACGTCGAGCCGCTGTACGTGCGGTCGGAGGGCAGTCAGACCGCCTATCCGCTGCTGCAGAAGGTGATGGTGGGCTTCGGCGAGAAGGTCGCCATCGGCGACAACCTCCAGGGCGCGCTGAACAACCTCTTCGAAGGGGGCGAGGGGCCCCTGGAGACCGGTGGGGACAAGGACGCCGACGCCGGCAAGGACGATCAGGGCGGCCAGGACGCCGAGGGCGGAGCGGGCGACTCCGGGACCGCGGACAGCGACGTCACCCAGGCCCTGGAAGACGCGCAGAAGGCCTACGAGGACGGCCAGGAGGCGCTGAAGGAAGGCGACTTCGCCGCCTATGGCGAGGCCAACGACCGACTCGCCGACGCCCTGGAGCGCCTGGAGAAGGCCGCGAACAAGGAGTAGGGACGACGCCGCGTCGACGTCCGTCGGCATCCTGAGGCGCGCGCCGGGGCGGGGCCACCCCGCCCCGGCGCTCTGCTCAACGGCCGTCCGCCCGCCGATTTGGTGTTGTGGCGGTGGGCGCGCTAATCTTTAGGAACACCGACGCGGGGTGGAGCAGTTCGGTAGCTCGCTGGGCTCATAACCCAGAGGTCGCAGGTTCAAATCCTGTCCCCGCTACCACGTGAAGAGGCCCGGTGCTCAACATCGAGTACCGGGCTTCTTCCGTTCGCGTGCCTCCGCTTATCGGGTGGTCCCAGGTGGGCTTCCGGGTGGTCGCGGAATTTGATTTGGTGTTGTGGCGGTGGGCGCGCTATTGTGAAGGAACACCGACGCGGGGTGGAGCAGTTCGGTAGCTCGCTGGGCTCATAACCCAGAGGTCGCAGGTTCAAATCCTGTCCCCGCTACCAAGAAACGGGACCGGAAATCGATTTTCGATTTCCGGTCCCGTTTGTTTTTTCCGCGGCACCCATTATTCCCTCTGCTGATCGTTGATTCGCCGCAAACCGGCAGTAGGGCAGAGCGGGCGTGTGGCCCTCGGTGTGCCAGCCGCCCCGTCGTGGCCTGCGCCGCTATGAGACCGCCGTCATACCTTGCGTCTTCTGAGCTGCCCCTCGTCGTCTCCCCTCGGTCCCCGCCGGGGTGGTCGCGGAATTTGATTTGGTGTTGTGGCGGTGGGCGCGCTATTGTGAAGGAACACCGACGCGGGGTGGAGCAGTTCGGTAGCTCGCTGGGCTCATAACCCAGAGGTCGCAGGTTCAAATCCTGTCCCCGCTACCAAAAAGCGGGCCCGGAACTCGAAAACCGAGTTCCGGGCCCGCTTCTTTTGTCGCCGCACTGATCAGTACATACGACCGTCGGCGATATTCATCGTTCGGTCGGCCCGGGACGCCACACTCGGCTCGTGCGTCACCACGATCACCGCGGCACCGCGATGCCGCGCCTGCTCCAGCAACTGGTCCATGATCAGTTCACTCGTGGTCGCGTCCAGCGCGCCCGTCGGCTCGTCGGCGAGGATGAGCGAGGGGTTCAGGCACATCGCCCGCGCCAGCGCCACACGCTGCTGCTCACCGCCGGACAGCTGGTGCGGCTGGGCGTGCAGCCGGTGCCCCAGCCCTAGCGACGTCAGGAGCTGCTTGGCGATCGCGCGTCGGCGGATCAACGGCACCCCGCCCAGCACTAGCGGCACCGCGACGTTCGCCATCGCGCTGCGCCGCTCCAGCAGGTGGAACTGCTGGAACACGAAACCGATCCCGTTGTTGCGCAGCCGCGCCCGCTGCCCCTCCCGCAGCCGCGTCACGTCGACGCCGTCGAAGATGTGCTCGCCGCCGTTCGCGGTGTCCAACAGGCCCAGCAGGTTGAGCAGGGTGGACTTGCCCGACCCCGACTCGCCGACGATCGCCACCACCTCACCGCGCTGGACATCCATCGAACAGTCCACGAGCACGTGCAGAGGCTCACCGGACACCTGGAAGGACCGGCGCAGCCCGCGGATCCGCAGCAGCGGTTCCCGTTCGCCGCCCAGGTGCGCCGGTGCGGGGAAAGGAGCCGCCTCGTCGGTGGGATCGGGACTGTCGGGCTCGGTGGGAGTGGCAGACGCCGCGTGCGGGCGGACCCGCGCGGCTCTGGGGGAGCGGAACGCCATCTAGAAACCCTCCTCAACGGGCCCGCCGCCCCCGTAGGGGTCCTTGGCCTCGGAGGGCACGTCGAAGTCCGCGTCCAGCGGGACCGGGTCGAGGACCTGGTCGTCCACGGTCAGACCCTTGGTCACCTCGACGGAGGTCCCGTCGGATATGCCGAGCTCGACCTCGCGGACCTCCTGGGAGCCGTCGGACCCGACGACGATGACCTCGCCCTTCTCCGCGCTGCCCCGCACCGCGGTCACCGGCACGATCAGCGCGTTCTTCGCCTTGCCGGTGATCACCGACATCTTGCCCCGCACACCGGGGAAGACCTTGAAGTCCGACGGGACCCGGCACGACAGCTCGGCTCCCGCCTCCCCGCCGCCGCCCGATCCGCCTCCGATGGGGGGCACGACGCCTTCGTCGCCGGTGCCCTGCCCGTCCGCCGCCGCCTCCTCCTCGGCCTCGCCCAGCCCGATGAACTCGCACTTCTCGGCGGCCGGGCCCTTGTCGATCTTGAGCTTGATCTCCTTGGGCCGGTCGTAGAACTGGTAGAGGTCGTTGGGCGGGATCGAGGCGACGGCCCGGTAGGAGTTCTTGGTGATCTCGGCGACCACGGAACCGGCCTCGACCGGATCGCCGTTCTCGAGGTCATCCAGCCCGCTCACCTTGCCCTTGGCCGGTGCTCTCAGCGTGACCGCGGTCGTCTTCGGCGGCTCCGCCGCCTTGTCGCCCTTGCCGTCCTTGTCGTCGGCGGGCGGCTCCGCCTCCTCGCTCGGGACGGCCAGAGTCACGATCGGGGCGCCCCGGTCGACCGTCTGGTCGTCGGACACCCACACGCGCGTGGCCTCTCCGCCCTTCTTGGCCTTGACCTTCTCCGCCGGGTCGGCGCGCACCGTGGCGTCCAGCACGACCTTGGAGCGGATCTCACCGTGTTCGACCGCGACCGGCGCGCTCTGGTCAAGATCGGCGCCCTCCATTCCCTCCATCGCGGCGGGATCTTCCCTGCCCCCTGCCGCGATCCCGCCGAGCAGCAGGTAACCGCCCCCGGCGACCCCCATGACGACGACCAGGACGGCCGCCGTGATGATCAGCTTCTTCTTCACCTGAGATCCGCTCCTATTCCCGCAACCCGGCCACCACGGACGCCCGCAGCGCCCGCCAGGCGGGGATGATTCCGGCCAGTAGGCCCACACCCGCGGCGCTGCTCAGGCCCACCAGGACGCCCTGGAAGGGCACGTACAGAGAGACATCGGACGGTAGATAGTCGGCCACCAGGGCGTCGGCCACGGCGGCGCCCGCGTAGCACAGCGACAGCGCGATGATGCCCGCGACGAGTGAGACCACCACGGACTCGGCGACGACCGTGATGAACAGCGTCAACCGGTTCGCCCCCAGCGCCCGGTAGGTGGCCAGCTCACGGCGGCGCTCCCGCACGGTCACCAGTCCGACGTTGAGCACGCCGAGCAGCCCGGTGGCCAGGGTGATCGCGGCGATCCCGAACAGGCCCAGCGACATGTAGGAGAGCAGTCGGCCCATTTCCTCGCCGCTGTCGGAGCGGTAGGCCATGATGCTCCCCTTGTTCTTCACACCCCATCGCCAGGAGGCCGAGGCCAGCCGCTCCATGAACTCCTCGTCGCTGACCGTCCCCGGCTCCGTCCGCACGCTGTAGCTGAGCGACGCGAACCCGCCTCCGCCTCCGCCCCCGCCGCTGCCGGGCGCGCCGCTGGGAAAGACCACCGGCGCGCTCGCCGGGGAGCGCAGGATGTAGGCGGTGTTCCAGCCGCCGTCCAGGGCGGTGGCCTCGACGACCCCGACGACCCGGGCGGTCACCCACTCATCGGTGCCGATCTGCAGATCGGCGGTGTCACCGATCTGGGAGGCCAGGTTCTGGTTGACGATCACAACCGGGGCGAGGGAGGCCTGGTCGTCCTCGGTGAACCAGCGTCCCGCCGCCATGTTGATGCGTCGGATGTCGCCGAGGTCGGCGTCGACCACGTAGGTGTCGACATCGGGGATCGCGGTTCCGCCGGCGCGCATCCGCAGCTCGCCTTCCGGCCGGGAGGTCAGCGACACCGTGGTCGCACCGGCCCGCTTCAGGTCGGTCTCCAGCGCGTCGATGTCGGTGACGCGCTCTTCCATGATGTCGACCTGGAACGTATCGGCGACGCCGAAGTTGGATTCCGTGTAGGACTGCGCGAAGCGCTCGCCGAAGTCTCCGACGGTGACGACCGTGATGAGGGAAGCCACGCCGACGACGATTCCGGCGCAGGAGAGGATGGTCCGGGACACATTGGCCCGGGAACCGGCGAAGGCCAGCACGAGACCGGCGATGAGGGAGCGCAGCAAGCCGTCGGCCCTTTCCGCGGAAATCGAGGGGGGCGTAGCGCGCGTTCACGCACGCGCACCGACAACGTCATCGCAGTGGATCGTGTGTTCGGTTCGCGGTTTCCGCGGGGGATTCGACGTATTTCGGAGTCCGCGATCGCCCGGCGTGGGAACCCTAGCGGTCCGCGTCGCGCTTGTCACCCTCGGTGCGGAATGCGGAAGGAAATGGCCGGATCCGGCAATGTGTCCGACGTGCTTGAGGGGAGGTCGGGGAGGCCTCCCGGTCCGTCCCTCTCCTCTGGCGCTCCCTCCTGCCTGTCGTGCTGGCGGCCCTCGCGTCGGCCTACGCGCGGTGGAATCCGTCGCACGCGAGGAGCGCTTGGTCTCCGGAGGCCGACCAGATGACGGTGTAGGCGCCCTTGCGCAGGCGGTGCGGCCCCTCGGGGAAGTCGTCCGGGAAGGACAGGCGCGTCCAGGCGGTGCCGGTGAGCGTCGTCTCGACGGAGTAGGCCGTGTCGTCGGGCGCGATGACGCGCGCGGTCACGGGGAAGCGCGTGCTGCCCTGGTGGTTGCGGAGGCCGACCTCGGCACTGTGGCGGGGTTTGGCGTCGTCCTGGGAGAGGCGTTCGCGTGGTGCCGAGGTCTCCCAGGCCCCGGGGGCGGTGCTGACCGCCCGTGGTTCGCAGGCGACCGACTCCGGGTCGAACCGGAGGTCGTCGGTTTCGAACTGGAACGTGGTGGCGCTCAGCTCGGCGGGTTCGTCTCTTCGCATGGCCTTCTCGGCCCCATCGGTCGCCTTGGCGGCGAACTCCGCTCCCCAGTCCTTGATGGGATGGGGGAGGGAGACATCCGAACAGCCTGCGGCGGCGATCGCGCCGAGGAGCACAGTGGACAGGGACAGCAGGACACGACGAACTGGTGACTCCCCCATGCACACAATCTACTACTCAGAGTGAGTAATCATGTGCAAATCGCTCAGATGAGCCGGCGCCAGGTCGGCCCCGCAGCGGGGCACAGGGCGCGATGGGGCCGGGAACCGAGTCAGCCGATCAGGTCGCCCGGAGTGGAGTCGGGCCGCCGTTGAGCCAGGTGAGTACCTGGTCGTGCAGGGCACCGTTGGTGCAGACGAGCGCTCCGCCGTCGGTGAAGCTCTGCCCGCGCAGGTCGGTGGCGCGGCCGCCGGCCTCCTCCAGGATCACCGGGAGCGGGGCGGCGTCCCAGAGGGACAGCTCCGGCTCGGCGGAGATGTCCACCGCACCCTCGGCGACCATGACGTGCGACCAGAAGTCGCCGTAGGCGCGGGCGCGCCACACCGAGCGCTGCAGCCCGAGGAAGGAGTCGAGCCGGTTCTGCTGCTCCCACTCCGAAAGCTCGGAGAACGACAGCGAGGCGTCCTCCAGTTCCGACACCTGGGAGACGAGGCAGCGCGTCGCCTTGGTGAGGCTGCGGCCCATCCAGGTGCCGTGGTCCTTCGAGGCCCACCACCGCCGGTTCAGCGCCGGAGCGGAGACCAGGCCGACCACCGGTCGGTCGCCCTCCAGCAGCGCGATCATCGTCGCCCAGACGGGGACGCCGCGGACGTAGTTCTTGGTGCCGTCGATCGGGTCGATACACCAGACGCGGTGGCTGTTGCCGGTCTTGCCGAACTCCTCTCCGATGACCGCGTCCCGAGGTCGAGCACGGGAGAGCACATTACGCAGCGACTCCTCCACCGCTCGGTCGGCTTCGGTCACCGGAGTGAGGTCCGGCTTGGTGTCGACCTTGAGGTCGAGAGCGCGGAAGTGCTTCACGGAAATGTCGTCGGCCGCGTCGGCGAGGACGTGGGCGAGACGCAGATCATCGTCAAAGGACGCCATATCGAGCAACGCTACCCCTGTTCGGGGCCGGTGTGCGGATCCGGCACCCCCACGTGACCGGAGTGTTAGCGTGACCGCGTGCGAGGATGTCCCCATGACTTCCGCCCGTGAGCACGCGACCCCCGATGGCGCGAACGGATCCGTCGGTGTCCGGGACCGTCTTCTCGACTCCGCCTACGCGGTGATCCTGGCCGGACGGTGGGGGCGGCTGCGCATGGCCGACATCGCGAGCCGCGCCGGGGTGTCGCGGCAGACGCTGTACAACGAGTTCGGCAGCAAGGAAGGCCTGCTGCAGGCGGTCGTGGTGCGGGAGGCGGAGAGCTTCCTGGACGGTGTCATGGCCATTTTCGCCAGTCATCGCAGCGACCCGGTACAGGCGGTGGGCGAGGCCACCCGCTGGACACTGGTCTCGTCGGCGGAAAACCCGCTGCTGCGCGCGATCATCACCGGCGACGACGAACTGCTGCCCGTTCTCACGACGCGCGCGGAACCGCTGCATGTGGCACTGGGCGAGCGCATGCGAGCGTTCATGGCCGAGAGCTGGCCGTCGCTCGGCGACCGGGGCAACGACATCGTCGAGGTCTCGCTGCGACTCACGCTCTCCTACGTACTCCTCCCCACCGACCCTGACCAGGCCGCGCGACGCGTTGAGCTGGTGGTTCGCAGCCTGCTCGCCACTACCCGGGAGACGGCCTCCTCCTGATCAACCGGTGAAACGGGCGGTCTCGGAGATGTCCGCGTTCGAAGTGGTGACGCTTGGGCCGGGCTCTGCTTCGATGGGGATATGTCTGAAGGAGAACCACTCCGGCTGGTGCGCCTCTTGAGCGCTCCGGAACGGCTGCGGGTCTTCTCCGCCCTGGTGCTGGGGGCCACGGGCAGCACGGAGATCGCCGACCACGCGGGCGTCCCGGAACCGGACGCGGTACGCGCCCTGACCGAACTCGAACAGGGCGGCCTCGTCGGGCGCGATGGAAACGACTGGTTCGCCCGCACGGAGGAACTGCGCAACGTTGTAGCGGCGACCACGACGACCGCTGCGGCATCTATGGCCTCAACAGCCTCGGCACCCTTCGCCACCGCATCGGCTCCACGAGCCACGCCCACCGCACCGGCCCCGTCCGCGCCGGCACTCGGGGCGCATTCGACCCCACCAGACCCACCCATCCCCTGCGGCCGGGAAGAGGCCGCGATCTTCCGCGCCTTCACCCGCGACGGCCGCATCCTGGCCATGCCGATCCAACGCTCCAAGCGCCTGGTCCTGCTCGACTACGTCGCCCGCACCTTCGAACCCGGCGTTCGGTACACAGAGTCAGAGGTCAACGCGGTCCTCCGCACCTTCTATGGCGACCACGCCCTGCTGCGCCGCTACCTCGTCGACGAGGGATTCCTGGACCGCGACACGACCCACTACTGGCGCTGCGGGGGAACCGTCGAGGTGTGAGGCTGCGCCGCTATGCGTGGCAGGTATGTGGCGCGGGCATGCGGCCCATGGGCTGCAGGCGCGGCAGGGGCGGCACTGAGTCTGACGGACCGTTTGGGGAGGTCTGCTGTGCGGCCTTGTCGGCGTGTGGCTGATCCGGTGTTCAGTGGGAAAAGCGGCACCGACGGTGGGGGTTGGGGCGGGGTCTCCTTATAGCTCCTGGTGGGGTGGGGCCGGGGAAACGGTGGCGGCCTGCTCTCCACACTCCGCCCGGGCCGGGCCTCGATGGCGGCGCCGGTGGCGGTGGCGGTGGGGGCTGGGGGCGCCGGTCCTCGTCCGAGTGGGGGCCGGGCGGCCCTAAGGCGGGTAAGGCGCTGTCCGGAATCCGTTTTCGCGATGATCATGGCCCGTGACCCGGTTATGTCCGTTTTGTCGGAAGAATTGCCATGATCATCGGTGGAAGGAGCTCCGGGGTCCCGTATGGCGGAAGTGTTCTCAGGTCCAGCGGAACACCGGGATTCCGGCCCGCCCGCTACTGGCGTTTCACCACCGCACTCACCCGCCTCTCTGTTGATCTCGGGGATATCGACGGAATTCCCGCCAAAATTCCGTCGATATCCCCGAGATCAACAGAGGGCAGGGGCGGAGAGCGCTTTCCGGACTCGGCGCCAGGCCCGGCCGCCGCACCCCGAAGACGACAGGGGCGCCCAACCCCCACCCCTCGTCGGTGCCGCCCCCGTTACGGCCCCCGAACTTTCCGACGGCGAATGCCCCCGACGTTGGCCCAACCCCGTCCCGCTCGTCAGGGGAACGGTGCCCCCGACCCCCACCGGCCTTCGCTGCCGCCTTTCCGGCCCGACCTTGATGGAGACCGGCGCCCCCAGCCCCCACCGCCATCGGCGCCGCCGACGAGGCCCAGCCCGGATGGTGTGCTGAGAGCAGGCCGCCGCGACAGCGGAAGCCTGCTATCCGTGGACTCAGAGTCTGCTGGCCTTCACGGCGCTGACAAGCGCGGTCCACTCGCGTCCAGAGAGCGAAAGGTGGCCCTTCTCTGGGTGCTTGGAGTCGCGTACGGCGGCACCGTCAGGGAGGTCTGCGACTTCGACGCAGTTGTTAGTTTTCGAGTAGCTGGATGTTTGGAATACCAGCTCTCCGGGATGAGCTGTCGGGTTCATCGTTTCCTCTTGACGAGCATGTTCTTCAGGTAGGCAAGCGAACGCTCTGGTTTCATGGCCGCAACCTGGATGTGCAGAAAGAGTTTGCGATAGCGCTCGATCTCGCCCGCCTCTTCCAGGTAGATGCCATCTGTGTTGGTCTCTAGGTAGACGACCGGGCTGGCGTCCTCATCGAAGTCCAAGAGGACGAAGGGCCCATCTACCCCGGCATGAAGACCGGCGTCGATCGCTAGGACCTGAATCGTCACCGAGTTAGAAGTGTCGTCCGCGACGTCGATCAGGTGCTGAACCTGGCTGGCCATGAGGTCGCCGCTTCCAAGCCGCAGAAGGGCAGCTTCGTCGATGACCGCCCACAGTTCCGGTTGATCGGGCGAGGAGAGGATCTCCTGCCGCTTCAGGCGTGCGTCGACGACGCGTTGGATGTCTTCCTCGCTGTAGATCAGCGTGGCTTTGGTGATCGCGGTGATGTATTCCGGGGTCTGGAGCAGGCCTGGAATAAGCGTGGCCTCGTAAGTGCCGATCTTGCTGGCAGCGGCTTCGAAGCCTGGGAAGCGCCCTGTGAATACGTCGTCATAGCGAGTCCACCAGCCGGTCTCGCGGGCTTGGCGCGTGAGAGTGAATATTGCTTCTCGCTCGCGTTCGTTGGTGACGTCGTAGAGGTCCAGCAGCGCCTTGATGTCAGTGATCAGCGGCTTCTTGCGGCGTCCGGTCTCGATGTGGCCGAGGCGTGCACGTGACCATTCAAGGCGTTCGGCTGCCTGCTCCACAGTCATGCCAGCAGTGTTCCGAAGCCGACGCAGCTCGTTCGAGAGCTGGCGACGCTTGATTGTCGGGCTGTCTGGCATGGCGACCCCCTCCCCGTGAGCTGGCTCATCGTATCGGGGCAACCCAGAATTGGACATTTCACCCTCTACATCTACCAGATTACGTTCAATCAGTTGAAAATGTAGCTGCTACGTTCCATACTCGGGTATGCCTTAACCGCAGCCGGGTGTCTGGCCCCGGCCCTAGACCCCCTTACGGGAGGGGTTCCTATGCATCTGCTCTTCCTGTCCCTGATCCCGTTAACTCTGCTGGCTGGGGCTTTGCTGCCCTCGCGTCACATTCAGCGGAATCGCCACGCCGCCCCGTCCCGGCAGCAGTGCCGACTGGCCGCGCTGATCCCGATGCCACCGGCGCCGCTGCCGTGGGAAACAGCAACCGAACCTCCGCCCCGTCGGGTTCGCGTCCCACGCCCGGCCGGTGTCTCACGGGCTCGCCCCTACGCGCCTCGGCCGCGCGTGCCTGACTACATCGACTTCTGCCGGGTCGCTCTCCGGCATGAAGCCGATTGGGAGATCACCTACGACAAGAGCGAGGACAAGCCCTTCCAAGCCCGGCACCGTGTCCACCACGACCTCGTGATCACGTGCGCCGACCTCACCGTCTTCGACACCGCGCTCGCCAACGCCCGCACGCCCGCCCCCGCCCTGAACGGGACGCGGCAATGAGTACCGACGTGAAGGTGACCAGCACGGTTCGCCTCGTCGAGCTGGAAAAGCTCGATCCCACAGACATCGAGCTCGAAGAAGGTGTGTACGCGGGGGAGTGGATCCTGCATCTCAGCCCCCAGGTCCGCATCTACCTGCAGACTCTGGGCGGCAACTCCGACATGGCCGTCGTCAACGCGCTGATCGCCATGCTGCGTGAAGTGCGCGCCGAGATCCTGTCGCACGACAACGGCAACCGGCGCGAGTCCCGCGCGCGCATTGCCGCAACGCTGCCCACCGAGGGCGACGCCGCCGGACCCACGACGCAGAGCACGTGAGCCAGGCGACTCATACAAACCGTGCCGGACAGGGGTGCCGTGCACCCGTACCTCGTCCGGCTGTCCCGGCCGCGCCCTGCCGGAGGGGGACAGGGCAGCCGCCACAACGTGCCCGGAGGGAACTGTCCGCCCCTCCGGGCACGCCTTTGTTTCATCGTCGGAGTCGCCCAGCGTCACTCCTGTTCAGCGGAGCCAGCAGGGGCGTCGGCGCCGATGGCTGCTGCCGCTTCGGCCACCAGCGCCCGGATGGCCTCCTCGGCCTTGGCCTTGTCGATGCCGAGTCTGCTGAGCAGGCCGGCGCCGTCCTCGACCTCCAGCAGACCCAGCAGGATGTGCTCGGTGCCGATGTAGTTGTGCCCCAGGCGCAGCGCCTCGCGGAAGGTGAGCTCAAGGGCCTTCTTCGCCTGGGCATCGAACGGGACGAGGCCGGGCACCTCATCGGCCGCCGGAGGCAGCGCAGCGGTCGCGGCCTCCCGGACCGCGTCCAATGCCACGTTCTGCTCGGTGATCGCCCGCGCCGCCAGTCCTTCGGGCTCGGTCAGCAGGCCCAACACCAGGTGTTCGGGCTGGATCTCGGTGTTGCCCGCCGCCTGGGCCTCGTTCTGCGACGCCATGACGACCTTCCGGGCGCGCGGAGTGAAGCGGCGGAACCCCTCCTCGGGATTGAGGTCCGATGGGCCGACAGGCTCCTTCGGCACGAACCGCTTCTGCGCCGCCTGCTTGCTCACCCCCATACTCCGCCCGATCTCCGTCCACGACGCCCCCGAGCGCCGCGCCTGGTCGACGAAGTGCCCGATGAGGTGGTCGGCGATGTCCCCGAGGTGATCCGCGGCCACAACCGCATCGGAGAGCTGTTCCAGCGGGTCGGAGCGGACCCCCTTGATCATCTCGATCAGTTCGTCGAGCCGGACCGGATTCGTCTTGTGTGCGCGTTCATCCATGCGTCAACGGTAGGTTGACGCATGTGCAGGCGTCAACCCCGGATTGACGATTTCTGGTTGTGGGTCGGGGGCGTTGCCCGACGGATCCCTCAGGGGATCGTCACGCGGGTTGCGACGCGCTGTCGTCGCCCTCGCGACTGCTGAGCAGGCGCCGCAGGGACATGACGCGGGCGGGATCGAGCCTGCCCTCGGCCAGCCAGCGGTCCAGCGCGCAGTCCGGGGTGCCGTCGGTGTGCGTGCAGCCGGGCGGGCATTCCACCACGGCCTCGTCCATGTCGGGGAAGCCCGCCACCACGTCATCGGGGCTGACGTGCGCGAGACCGAAGCTGCGCACGCCCGGGGTGTCGATGATCCAGCCGCCGTCGATCGGCAGTGCCACCGCCGACGTCGACGTGTGGCGGCCGCGCCCCGTCACGGGATTGACGTGCCCGACCGCACGCTCGGCGTCGGGGAGGAGCCGGTTCACCAGGGTGGACTTGCCCACGCCCGAGGAGCCCACCAACACACTCGTCCGGCCGGTCAGGTAGCTCCGGATCTCATCGAGGTCGCCGTCGATGCTCGTCACGACGTAGGGCAGGTCAAGCGATGAATAGATCTCCAGGATGTCGTCCGGAGCCGTGAGGTCGGACTTGGTCAGGCACAGCAGCGGCTCCAGCCCGGCGTCGTATGCGGCCACCAGGCAGCGGTCGATGAAACGCGGCTGCGGCTGCGGGTCGGCCAGAGCGCAGACGATGACCAGCTGATCGGCGTTGGCGACGATGATGCGCTCGACCGGATCGGTGTCATCGGCGGTTCGGCGCAGCACGGATCGGCGCTCCTCGACCCGGACCACACGCGCCAGCGTGTCGGGTCGGCCGGACAGATCCCCGACGAGCGCCACCTGGTCGCCGACGACGATGCTGCCCCGCCCCAGCTCGCGCGCCTTCATCGCGACGATGGGCTGGCCGTCGACCAGGCAGCGGTAGCGACCGCGGTCGACCGCGATCACGAAGCCTCGGCTGGCGTTCTCATGCTTGGGCCGTTTGCGGGTGCGCGGGCGCGACCCGCCGCGGGCGCGGACTCGGACGTCGTCCTCGTCGATGTAGCCTCTGCCGCCGCTGCTCACGCGGTGACCTCCGACCACAGGCCTGGGAAGTCCGGCAGTGTCTTGCCCGTTGTGGCGATGTTCTCCACCTCCACCCCGGGCACCGCGAGCCCGATCACGGCACCCGAGGTCGCCATCCGGTGGTCGTCGTAGCTGCGGAACACGCCGCCGTGCAGCGCGCGCGGCCGGATCACCAGGCCGTCCGGCAGCTCCTCGGCGTCGCCGCCCAGTTCGTTGATCTCGCGCACCAGCGCCGCGATGCGGTCGGTCTCGTGCCGACGCAGGTGGGCGATGCCGGTGATGCGCGAGGGCGTGGAGGCCAGCGCCGCCACGGCCGCGATCGTCGGGGTCAGTTCGCCGACCTCGCGCAGGTCGGCGGTGATCCCGTGGATCTCCCCGGTGCCGCGCAGCGTCAGTCCGTCGGCGTCGAACGCGACCTCGCCGCCCATGGCGGTGAACAGGTCGCGCAGGGCGTCGCCGGGCTGGGTGGTCTGCTGCGGCCAGCCGCGCACGGTGACTCGGCCACCGGTGACCAGCGCGGCGGCGAGGAACGGCGCGGCGTTGGACAGGTCGGGCTCGACCACGATCTCGCCCGGCTTGATGGGGCCGGGGGCCACACGCCACACGTCGGGGATGGAGGTGTCGACCTGCACCCCGGCGGCACGCAGCATCTCCACGGTCATGTCCAGGTGTGGCTGCGAGGGGACGGGATCGCCGATGTGGCGCACCTCCACGCCCTCGTCGAAGCGGGCGCCGCTGAGCAGTAGCGCCGACACGAACTGGGAGGAGCTGGAGGCATCCAGCGTGACCGATCCGCCGCGCAGGCCGCCCGTCCCGTGAATGACGAGGGGGAGCGCGCCGCGCCCGCCGTCGTCGATGTCGGCGCCCAGGGACCGCAGGGCGTCCAGTAGCGGACCGACGGGCCGCTCCCGCGCCCGCGGGTCGCCGTCGAAGTCGATGTCGCCGTCGGCCAGCGCCGCCAGCGGCGGAACGAAGCGCATGACCGTGCCCGCGTTGCCGACGTCCAGCGCCGCGGGACCGCGTGGCGGAGCGGCCGTGACGGCCCAGTCGTCGCCGTCCTCCACCACACCGATCCCGAGCGCGCGCAGGGCTGCGGCCATGAGGTCGGTGTCGCGGCTGCGCAGTGGACGGCGGACGACAACGGGTGTCTCCGCGAGGGCCGCCAGGATCATCGCGCGGTTGGTCATCGACTTGGATCCGGGCAGGCTCACCGTGGCGTCCACGGGGCCGCGGGCGGTCGGAGCAGGCCAGGTCGGTGCGGAGGTCGGCATGATCCCCAGGGTAGCCGGGGCCAGTGGCCACACGTGGCCTCCTTGTGCGCCGCGCCGTGCCCGCCCGTCTGTCGGTCGTGCCGCCGCTCGCGCGCGTGCGCGTGTCGGGACTGACGGCCGACCCCGGTCACTCGATGCCTCACGCCAGCGCTCGGTCCGGGCCCAACCTGCCGATACAACGGGCGGACGTCCGGAGCGCCGCAACGGGGCCGGGACGTGGCATGCTGGGCCTTGGGATCGAGATCGAACATGTGATCGCGTCGAAGGGGGAGCAATGGCGGACAAGACCCACCACTACGAGGTCCGCACGCGATGGACCGGGAACACCGGCTCGGGCACCACGCAGTATCGCGGCTTCGATCGCTCCCACGACATCGAGGCCGAGGGCCGCCCTGTGCTCAAGGGATCGGCCGACGCGGCGTTCCGGGGCGACCCGAGCTGCTGGAACCCGGAGGATCTGCTGGTCAGCGCCCTGAGCGAGTGCCACATGCTGTCCTACCTCGCGCTCGCGGTGGCGGCCAAGGTGAATGTTGTGGCCTACGAGGACCGGGCCACCGGAACCATGGTCACCCGCGCTGACTCCTCCGGCGACTTCTCCGAGGTCACCCTGCACCCCGTTGTCACGGTCGCCGACGAGAGCATGGTCGAGGCGGCCGAGAAGCTGCACGCGAGGGCCAATCAGGTCTGCTTCATCGCCCGCTCGGTGAACTTCCCGGTCCACCACGAACCTGTCGTCAAGGTCGCTGACGAGGCCTAATGATCAGGCGTCGATCTTGGTCACGAGCCGCTTGAGTAGATCATGCATCTCAACGTGGTTGGCCTTGATCTCTGAGACGGTTTCCCTCAACTCAGCCTGTCCTGCTTCGAGCTTGGCCTGACCCGCTTCGAGTCTCTCAAGGCGGTCATCGACGCGGTCGAAGCGGGCATCAACCTGGTCGAAGCGTTCCTTGACCTCTCTCCGGTGCTCGACGAGGCCGTCGGCGATTGAGTTGATGCGGTCATCCACGTTGGACTGGCGATCGGCCAGGGCCTGCTGATCGGCGGCGAGGTTGAGATACAGCCGCTCGATCGAGGTGACACGCTGCTCAAGGGTGGGCATGGGTTCCGGTTCCTCCGGGGGCTCTCGGGTCGCTCCCAAGCTTATCCGGCCCACTCTGTTCACACCCGGTGATTCCGGTATCACTCGGCATCGGACATGGGTGGGACCATCCGGCGAGCCGGCGCGACCACATGGGGGAACGGATTCCCCCACGTGGGGGAGTCGCGTTGGGTAGCGCTCCCCATAGGTTGCGTGCGACAGCGCTTCCGATGGGAGGACCGGGCCATGCACGTGCGCACGCTCGCCGACGACTTCCTGCCCGCACCGCACTTCGCCGAGCGGCACACGATCGTTATCCCCGTGCCGCCGCGGACCGCATGGGACGCCTATCAGCAGCTCGACGTGGCCGACGTGCTCGCCAACACTCGGGTGGGGCGACCACTACTGGCTGCCCGGCGCCTGATCGGGCGGCTTCGCAATGGTCGGGTCCACGAGGACATGCCGACGACCTTCATTCCGCTTGCCCAGGAAGCGCCCTACGAAGAGGTTCAGGGCCTCATCGGCCGGTGGTGGACCTTCGGAGGTGAAGAGAACCGCACCGACGTCATGGACGCGGACGGGTTCCTGGCCTTCAGCGAACCGGGCTACGGCAAGGCCGTATTCGGGATGCGGTTCCTCGAAACCAGGTCCGGTGGCACGCAGGTGATCACCGAGACGCGAGTGGCGTGCACGGACGCGGTCTCGCGCAGGCGGATGGGGCGCTACTGGCTGCTCATCCGCCTGGGCAGCGGGCTCCTGCGTCGCGTGATGCTGCGGGAGGTCAGGCGTCGGGCGCTGGCACTCGAACGCCGTTGAGTGGGGCGCAGTGACGGAGAGGCGGTGGATGATGGGGGATGTCGCGGGGGGAATGGGGAAATCGATCCCGACCTGGACTGCCTCTGTCGCCTCTACTGGCCGCCGCTCTGCCGCTTCAGGCGCCGACGTGCGTTCTGGCACCCCATGGCGGCGTTCAACAGGTCGACCGCGTCCGGCATCGTGGTGACCCCGGAAGTGAGCAGCGCCCAGTGGGCGTCGTCCATCGTCACCTGTCCGGCGACCAGCTTGCCGTCGAAGTAGACGTCCCATCTGCGGGACTCGACGGCACGGCGGTCGTAAATGATCTGGAGGCGTCCGCGCGTGACGGTCGTGACGCCTCTCCTCGTCTCGAAACTCGGCGGGTGAGTCAGCACTAGGGCCACCCCCGGCCGGATCCGATGCCGGTGGTGTGACCACTGGGGATGGTCGTGCGGAGCAGGCGGGTCCGCGCCCTCGGCGATCTCATGTGGTTCTCCTATTTTCCCGTGCGCTGTCCCCAGAATGGCGCCGGTACCAGCAAACCTTCCATAGAAGCCACATGACTCTAGCCTTTCGTGGAATCCGTGGCATGGTGTGGCGCACTGTGTCAACTTTGGAACATGGTGGAGAAAGGGAATGGAGCGTGGCTCCGGTGGGGCGCGGAACTCCGCCGTCTACGCGAGCGAGCTGGGAAAACGCAGGATCAGCTGGGTCGCTCGGTCGGAATATCGCGCCAGCTGATCGGGGCGTTCGAGAATGGGACGCGGACGCCAAAGGCGGAACATTGCGACATTCTGGATCGCGAGCTCGCTACAGGCGGAACGCTCCGCCAACTCTGGGCGGAGCTGAGCGATACCGACGAACTGTCCGAGGGCTTTCGCGGCGTACTGCGCATGGAGCGCGTATCGCGACGGATCCGGGAATACCACCCCATCCTGATACCCGGGCTCCTCCAGGTGCCCGACTACTCGCGGACGTTGATCAGCGCACGGCAGGTCGGTGTCCCGTCGGATCGCATCGAGGCGGTGGTCAAGGCCCGCAGCGAACGGCTGGAGGCGGTGCTGCCGGAGTCTCCGGCACTCTGGTTCGTCGTGGACGAAGTGGTGATCACCCGCACCATCGGCGACCGAAGGATCATGCGCGAGCAGCTTCAGCACGTCGAGAAGCTGATGTCCAGCGGAAAGGTCCGGCTCCAGGTAATCCCGAACGACATCGGACACCACCCCGGCCTGTGTACTCCCTTCCGTATCTTCGAGCTGCCGACGGGCACTCTGCTGCACATGGAGAACACATTCGGCGGCCAGAGCTTCCGGGAGGCCGAGAAGGTCAACCGCATGCTCTCCCTCTTCGGCGCACTGCAGGCCGAGGCGTATCCGCCGCGGCGCTCCATCGATCTGGTCCGAACGGCGATCAGCGAGCTGAAGTGACCTGAAGTCCCCTGACGTGACCTGCGGCGGGTCGAGAGGGCCAAGCCGAAGTGGCGCCGAGGCGAAGCCGCGGGCGGCGGTCGCCACGTCACCGCTGTGGGCGCCCCACAGGTTGTCGACCCGCTGTGTCAGTGGGTGGATGGAATAATGACTCGCTATGTGTGGCCGTTATGCCCAGGCGCGAAACCAGCACGAGCTCCAGCTCGCATTCGACCTTCCGGAGATCGACGAAGCGGTCGAGGCGGCGCGGGACGCTCGCTCCTGGCCCCCGCTGGAGGAACTCGAGCCCGACTACAACATCGCGCCGGGCAAGCCCGTCTACGCCGTACTCGGAACACCGCCCGGCGAGGTCGGGCGCGGCGCGCACCCGACAGGCCCCCAGTACCTGCGCACACTGCGCTGGGGGCTGGTGCCGTCATGGGCGAAGGACATCAACGTCGGCTACAAAATGATCAACGCCCGTGGCGAGACCGTGGCCGAGAAGCCGTCCTTCCGGGCCGCGTTCAAGCGGCGGCGGTGCCTCCTGCCGGCCGACGCCTACTACGAGTGGCAGCTGATGCCCGACCAGGCGCCGGGATCGTCCGAGCCCGGGACGTCCCCGGCCACCGACGCCGGCCACAAGCGGCGCAAGGCCAAGTCCACGAAGCGCCCCTTCGCCGTCCGCTACGCCGACGGCTCCCCGCTCGCCCTCGCCGGTCTGTTCGAGCGGTGGCGTAACCCCGAACTCCCGGAGGAGGACCCGGACGCCTGGCTGTGGACCTGCACCGTCGTCACGACCGAGGCCGCCCCGGAGCTGGAGCACATCCACGAGCGGATGCCGATCGTCGTCCCACGCGACGCCTGGGACACCTGGTTGGATCCCGCCTCCGGCGTCGCTGACCTCCAGCACGTCATGGCCTCCACACCCGTGCGCGAGTTCGACATCCACCAGGTGGGGACCGCCGTCAACAGCATTCGCAACAACGGTCCTGAGCTGCTGGAACCGGTGGAAGCGGTCCAGGAGGACGCCGAGCCGGGAACGCTGTTCTAGCCGGTTCGGCCGCACCGCCCGACCGCGTGCGGGCGGGGTGCTGTCGGTCCGGGGGGTGGAATCTCCGCGCACGCCATGGGTATGGTGTCCCCGGTCATAGGGTCCGTGTTCGCGTTCACGCGATCGCGTCGTGCCTGCTCTACGGGCGCGTCGGTCGATCGTCGCGGCTCGCAGCACGGGCCGAAAAATGAAGAACCGCGGGAGCTCGCGCCTTGGCGGGCTGAGAGGGCGGCTGTCCCCAGAAGGGGACGGTGCCGCCGACCGCAGAACCTGTTCGGGTAATTCCGGCGTAGGGAGGCGTGCCTTGACGGCGCTTGACGACCGTAGTGTCCAACCCACCGTGACCAGCGGCCCCATCATGGGCTCCGAAAAGGTCTACCTGGAGGTTGACGACCCCGCTTCCGGGCGGACGCTCAAGGTCCCGCAACGGCGGGTTGGACTCAGCAACGGCAGCCACATCGATCTGTACGACACTTCCGGTCCGTACACCGACTCCTCCGCGACCATCGACGTGCATGCCGGGCTCGCCCGGACACGCGAGGCGTGGATCGACGACCGCGAGCCCATCAACGGGGCGGTCACCCAGCTGGCCTACGCGAAGGCCGGCGTCATCACCCCGGAAATGCGGTTCATCGCCGCGCGCGAGGGCATGGACCCGGACTTCGTCCGGTCCGAAGTCGCCATCGGGCGGGCGATCATCCCCGTGAACCGCCGCCACCCGGAGTCCGAGCCGATGATCATCGGCAAGAACTTCCTGGTGAAGATCAACGCCAACATCGGCAACTCCGCCGTCACCTCCTCCGTCGCCGAGGAGGTGGAGAAGATGGTGTGGGCCAGCCGGTGGGGCGCCGACACGATCATGGACCTGTCCACCGGCAAGCGCATTCACGAGACGCGCGAGTGGATCATCCGCAACTCCCCGGTGCCCGTCGGCACCGTCCCGATCTACCAGGCGCTGGAGAAGGTCAACGGCGACCCGGCCTCGCTGACCTGGGAGATCTATCGCGACACCATCATCGAGCAGGCCGAGCAGGGCGTGGACTACATGACTGTCCATGCGGGCGTGCTGCTGCGCTACGTCCCGCTCACGGCGAAGCGGGTCACCGGCATCGTGTCGCGCGGCGGTTCGATCATGGCCGCCTGGTGCCTGGCCCACCACAAGGAGAGCTTCCTCTACACGCACTACGAGGAGCTGTGCGAGATCTTCCGCGAGTACGACATCACGTTCTCGCTGGGAGACGGGCTGCGGCCGGGTTCCATCGCCGACGCCAACGACGAGGCGCAGTTCGCCGAGCTGCGCACGCTGGGCGAACTCACGCACATCGCGCGGGAGCACGACGTCCAGGTGATGATCGAGGGTCCCGGCCACGTGCCGATGCACAAGATCGCCGAGAACGTGCGACTCGAAGAGGAGCTGTGCGGCGAGGCCCCCTTCTACACACTGGGGCCGCTGGCGACCGACATCGCGCCGGGCTACGACCACATCACCTCGGCGATCGGGGCGGCGCAGATCGGCTGGTGCGGCACGGCGATGCTCTGCTACGTGACGCCCAAGGAGCACCTCGGCCTGCCCAACCGCGACGACGTCAAGACTGGCGTCATCACCTACAAGCTCGCCGCGCACTCCGCCGACCTGGCGAAGGGGCACCCGAGGGCACAGGAGTGGGACGACGCCCTCTCCCAGGCCCGCTTCGAGTTCCGCTGGCAGGACCAGTTCAACCTGGCACTCGACCCGGAGACCGCCCAGGCCTTCCACGACGAGACGCTTCCGGCCGAACCGGCCAAGACCGCGCACTTCTGCTCCATGTGCGGGCCGAAGTTCTGCTCAATGAAGATCTCGCAGGACGTCCGCAAGTACGCGGAGGAGAACGGCCTGTCCACGGTGGAGGCCATCGAGAAGGGCATGCAGGACAAGGCTGAGGAGTTCGCGGACCAGGGCAAGCGCGTCTACCTGCCGATTGCGGATTAAGGCTGGCTCGGGACTGCATTGACCTGACGATGCGTGGCGTGTCAGGTCAGTGCCGGTCCCGTAGCCGACCCATGAGGTCGGTCCGCTGACCACGTACCAGGCCGGTGCGGCGCCACTGTGCAGCCGCACCGGCCCATGTCATAGGTCCAGTCACGGTCCACCCCCGCACGCGCGGGGCTTACCTGCTCGACTTTCGTGGCAGGCACTTCGGCGACTTCCCATCGCCATTGCTGCCCGTGCTCGCCTACGTAGGTCTCGACCCAGGTGATCCGCGCGAGGAGGCCGGACGGTGTGCGCACCCACGCCAGCAGATACGCGTATCCGCCCGCGCCGCGGTTGGCGACGACGGGCGGGACACGGGTCAGCGGACTGGGCATGCCCCCCATTGTGCCTGGTCAGGGTCGGTGGCCCTTGAGGCGGAAGTGAGGACGCAGGTACGCCCCTACTTCTTCTTGCGGTCGATGCCCTTCAGGAGTTTTTCGGCGAGGTGCGCTTTCTCGGCTGCGTCGGCGCGTGTTGCCTCGTCGGACGAGGTCAGGTCGCGGACGAGCCCTGCGATCTCAGCGTCGGCCTGCCTGTTGAGGTCGTCTTTATCCATGGGTCTTTCCTTAAGTCGTCGGGAGTGCCTTCCGCCGTACCCCCTGCCAGCGGGTACGGCGACCCCCGCCCCGTGGGGAAGTGCGCCCGGCGACGCAGGTGGGGCGGGGGCTGCGCGCCGTCACCAGGCTGGGCCACCTGCGGCGCGCAGCCTGCTTAGAGGCCGAGCCGGGCCGCGATGCGGGCCTGGCCCTCCAGAGCGCGGCGGAGCGCCCCGAGGCCGATCGCGGTCACCCGGTCGTACAGGCCAGGCGTTGCCTGGGGAGGCCCAAGCAGCGGGACACGGCGCTCGGCGACGCAGTACAGGCCACCAGTGATCCACCCAGTACGGATGATCCAGCCGGGGAAGTCGGATTCCAGGGCCTTGCGCTCGACTGCGAGGTCAGTGGTTACCGGACCCCCGCCTGCTCGTCGGCTTCCAGGCCCGCGCGGAGCGCCTGCTGGACGAAGAGGGCGGCCGATAGCTGTTCGGGTTGCCAGGCGGTCAGCTCGGTGAAGATCAGCGCGCGCTCACGGGACAGGTCGCGCTTCTCCTCGCGGTGGACGGCGCGCAGCAGCCCGTCGGGTTCCGGGGTGATCTCCCAGTCCGGGTACCGCTCGCGCACCTCCGCCAGCAGCGGTTGCTCGGCGCCTGCCGTCGTCATCGTCGTCCTCCAGCCTCTACTGTGAGTACGACGCTACGGAGCAGCATTGCCCCGCTGTAGTGACTGCCAGTACGGGTATCCCGCCCCAGGAGGACCCGAATGCCGAGCTCCCACGGCACAACCCCGACCACCGGTCAGGGATCCCCGCGACGCCCCCGAGGCGGCGTCGTCTCCGGCTACGTCCTACGCCTCATCAGAGAGCAGCTCGACCTTCCCCAGGACGGCCTCGCCGAACAGCTGCGTGTCTCTGCGGACACGGTCGCCGGGTGGGAGACTGGGCGGCGCCCCCTTACCGCGGTGCCAGTGGGGCAGATGCTGGTGCACCGCCACCGGCTGCTGCGCCTCGGCGCGCAGCCCGCGCTGCTGGCCGCGCTCGACAAGGCCATGGAAGCCGATGTGCTGTTGACCAGCGTCATCGAGGACGATGGCGATGCCGACGCAAGCCCGTTGGGGGCGTGGGTGATGCAGCGTGACCTCGTGGAGCTCCTCGCTTGGCCGCTGACCGGCGACACCCCTGAGGCCCTGCGGGAGGTGCCGCAGCCACGCAAGGCCCGCCGCGGCCCCGCCGCTCCCAGTCCCCAGCTGCCCGCCCCCGAGCGAACGCACCTGTTCTCCCAGCTGCGTCGCACCGCCGAGACCGCCACCGCCCCGGGCACGTTCCTGCTGCGCCGTCAGGCCCTGTATCTCGCCGGGTACGACCACGCCCCGGACGCGTCCGCATGGCTGGCCGAGCAGCAGCGCCGCCGCGCGCCGGATGACTGGTTGTCGCGTTGGCTGGCCGCCCGATCCGTCGCCTCCGTCGCGACACGATTCGGCGACCGGGACCGCCTCGCGCACTTCGTCGGCGCCGAGCTGCTCGACGACGACCGCGGCGAGGCCGCGAACCTGGAGTACTGGGCGTACTGGGTGGGGGAGATCCAGCAGATCGAATTGAGTGACGACTTCATGGCCACCGGCCGCACCGGCGCGTGGGAGGGCCGGAAGCTGTTCCGGCATCTGCTGGCACGCCTCGCGCCCGCGCACGGCTACCTCGACCTGTACGTGCACACCATGCGGTCGTTACTGGCGGCGCGCCTTGACCTGTTGCGGGCGACCGCTGGGGGAGCGGAGGCCCTGCGGGAGCGGGTCGCGGTGCTGTTGGATGATGGCCACACGTCGGCGCAGGCGCGCCGCGAGCTTGACGCCATCCTGTACGCGATCCGCCTCTCCCAGGCGTAGAGGGAGCAACCCGCATGGACGACCACCTGACCCGCACCGCCCACATGCTGTTCGAGGCCGGGACGCTGAAGCGGCAGCGGCGCACCGGGTGGTGGATGGCCGGTGTGCGTGACCCGGAGTCGGTGGCCGAGCACTCCTGGCGGGTGGCGCTCATCGCCTCGATCCTCGCCCGGATGGAGGGGGCGGACCCGGGCCGGGCGGCGCTGATCGCGGTGTGGCACGACACCGGCGAGACCCGCAGCGGCGACCTCAACCACCTCGGACAGCGCTACGTCCAGGGGGAGCCGGATCCGGTGGAGATCGCCGGAGACCAGACGGAGGGCATGCCCGAGCCGGTGGCGGAGATGGTGCGCGGCGCGGTCTCCGACTACGAGGACCAGGAGATTCCGGAGGCGCGGTGCGCGAAGGACGCCGACAAACTGGAGTGCCTGTTGCAGGGCATCGAGTACCGGGAGCAGGGGTATTCGGCGGCCCAGCGGTGGATCGACAACTCCCGGCCGCGGATCAAGACGAAGTCCGGGCAGGCTTTGGCGGATGCGGTGTTGGAGCAGGGGACTCTGGACTGGCTACGCGCCGCCATGGGAGAGAAGTAGACGCACACATGAGGGTCCCGCTTACGCAGCGGTGGGGCCTTGCCGATGTCGCGCGGTGACCGGTAGCAGATGAGCTCTGCGTAGTCGGTCGGTTGTCCGGATGCGGTCGAGGGTGTTTGGTGGCGTGCGGGTCCGGCCAGACAAGATCAAAGAGTGGTTGAGCAATCACTCTGCGAATCCCCCCATCGAAAAGGACGAACCATGACGAAGGCGTCCCGCGTGCCCACCCCGATCCGGCTGAGCGTCCCCCTTGCCCTGGCTCTGGCGGCGACTGGGCTCACCCCCGTCCCGGCCACCGCAGCCACTGTTCACACCTTCTCCGAGACCGGCAAGTGGCATGAGTACACCGTGCCCACCGGCACGTCATGGATCGGAATCGTCGCTATCGGCCCCGGCGGAGGGGGCGGCGGTGGCGGCACAGGCGTGCCGCCCATCGTGCCCGGTGGCAATGGGGGCGCAGGCGGAGGCGGTGCCGCGGTCTCGTGCGACTACTGGCCGCTGTCGGGGGAGAAGATCACCCTGTGGGTCGGTGCGGGTGGCATGGGCGGAGCAGCCGGCTCTCACTGGAGCGGCGAACACTTCCTCAGCAATGATGGGAAGCCCGGGTCGGACGGTACTGGCCCCTCCCTTGTTAGAGACGGACACCCCAGGCAGAGCGTGATCGCTGACCCTCAGCCAGGCCACGGTGGGGCTGGCGGCAAGCGTGGTACCGCACGTGACGCTGGAGACGACGGCGCGCACGGGCCGGGCGGCACGCCCACCCCCAACACCGGAACCGTCAACTGCAAGAGCGACGTTGCTGGCCACCCCGGCAACACAAGCGAGACAGGTAGGAGGGAAGGGGGTAATCCGGGGATCAGCCCACCAGAATCCTGCCCGGTCGGCACAGGCCGCGGCGGGGACGGCGGGTACGGCGCGACGCCCACGGAGCACGGGTGGGGAATGACCGCACCCTCAAGCGGTCGGCCAGGTGGGAACGGCTGCATCGTATTGACCGTGGCCCACTGATCCCACCCCAGGCCGCAGCCAGGACCGAGAAGTCCTGAGGGGCCGACGTTATCGGTTCGCTGAATACGGTCTCTTCCAGGATCCCTGGAGGGGACCGTTCTGCCGTGCAGAGCCATGAACCGTGGCACGGGCGTCCGCGACCGTTCCCTCGGCGTCGGCGCCGCTGAGCCCGTAGCACCACAGCGGCATCGATCGGATCGCCGACGGGTTGAACGTTCCATCACGCTGGCCTCGCCCAGCGGCACGCGCTCCCGCTTTGCGTAGGCCAGCACCTCGGCCTCGCGGGCGTCCAGGTCGTCGGTCCATCCCCGCACGCGCGGGGCTTACAGTAAGCGACCTGCACTAACGCAAGGTGTTACCTTCGCGTGATCTGTCGATTGGCCCACCGTTAATAAGTCAGTCGCCACCGCCCGGTTTGCGGGCGCTAGCGAGTAGGTGCACGCCGACGTAGTCGTCGGATTCTGATGCTTTGAGTTCCATGTCGACCAGCCGGTTCAGTGCCCGGGGGTCGCCGTTCACCATCATCTCCACCGTCGACGCCGACAGCACAGTACGCGGCTTGATCCACTCCAGCTCCAGCCCAACCTCCGTCAACAGCTCGGACAGCTGTTCCGCTGTGAAGCACCGTGTGATGGAGCCGTCGGGCCACGGGACCAGGAGCACGTCGGCCTTGGGCGCGAAGCTCAGCTCGGGCCAGCAGTCCTGTTCGGCCAGCAGGGCCATGCCCAGCACAACAGAGTCGACGGACAGCAGCGTGCGCCCACCCGGGCGCAGTACGCGCTCGATCTCGGCCAGCGACGACTCGGTGGCAAGGTGCTGGGAGAGGATGCGGTTGTCGGCGATGACGCCGTCGAAGACGTTCGACGCGAAGCTCTCGAGCAGCGTGGCGTCCCCGACGACCGGGCGGAGCCGTCCGGGGGTCTGTCCGCGCTGGGCTGGGGCGTGGCCGTTGACCAGGGTCAGGGGGCGCCGCACGGATCTCTTGACCGAGGGCAGGAGCGGAATGACGTCGTGCCCGGCCGCGACGGCGCGCTGGGCGCCGGGGAAATCCGGGTGCGACATATCCAGGATCAGCCCGGGGGCATGGGGGAGCCATCGGGCCAGCTGGGCGTCGGCTACCGCCCAATAGAACCGCCAGTAGGCGGTCAGCGAATCAGTAGTGGAGAAATGTGCCGCGGGGGATCGGATCGACTCGGGATCCGCCGCGGTATCGGCGGACGGGGGCTCCGGCACACGGGCTGCGGAACTGGAGGACGGTCGCACGCACGCTCCTCTCCCACGTCTGATGTTGAGGTTTTACCCGTACTCTCCCACGGCTCACCTCCCCGGATTCAGCCGTCGGAGGAAGTCGCGGGGAGTCGTCAGGTGTATCGGACCGGCTGTGGGGCGGAATCAGTGAGCGGTGCCGGTTGTTGGCACCGACATCACCCGCCAGCCCGGCCGCCCCCGGGTCGGCTGCCGCTCTGTGGCCCGGCAGCTCCGAGTACGGCCTGATAAGGACAGTAAAGGCAGGTCCATGCCCAGCGCCAGCGCTTGCTTGCTGAAAGATCGCCCCGACTCGTCGCCTCCGGGTTCAAGCGTGCGTCCCGCCGCCCCGGGGCCGTATCGTGAGGCTACGGTTGCCCCACGGGATGCCAGCACAAGGAGGCCGGCGGGTTTGAATCAGGGCCAAGAGACTATCGAGGATCGAGGAGCGCGGTTCGAGCGGGATGTCCTCCCGTTCCTGGACCAGCTGTACTCGGCCGCGTTGCGGATGACCCGTAACCCGTCCGACGCCGAAGATCTCGTCCAGGAGACGTTCGCCAAGGCATTTGGCTCGTTCCACCAGTTCAAGGAAGGGACCAACCTCAAGGCGTGGCTGTACCGGATCCTCACCAACACCTTCATCAACTCTTACCGCAAGAAGCAGCGGGAGCCGAAGCAGGCGGGGACCGAGGACGTCGAGGACTGGCAGCTCGCACAGGCGGCGTCGCACACCTCCACCGGGCTGAAGTCCGCTGAGGCGGAGGCGCTGGAGCACCTGCCCGACAGCGACGTCAAGCGTGCGCTGCAGGAGCTGCCAGAGGACTTCCGGATCGCGGTCTACCTGGCGGACGTCGAGGGGTTCGCCTACAAGGAAGTCGCCGAGATCATGGACACCCCGATCGGGACCGTGATGTCGCGGCTGCACCGCGGGAGACGACAGCTCCGTACGCACCTTGAGGAGTACGCGGTCGACCGGGGGATCCTCTCCGCGGAGGGCGTCGAGTCGGCGGCCATGGAAGCGTCAACTGGTGGGGCACGTCGGAGGGACCAACGATGATGTGCGGAAAACCGCACGCTACGCCTTGTAGCGAAGTACTGGCCAAGGTGTACACATACATCGATGGCGAGCTCGCAGAGTCCAACTGCGACGAGATTCGACAGCACCTCGACGAGTGCGGACCGTGCCTGGAGGAGTACGGCCTTGAGGAGGCCGTGAAGAAGCTCGTCGCCAAGCACTGCGGGTGCGACCCCGTTCCCGGCGATCTGCGCGAGAAGGTGCTGCACCGGCTCGCGGCGGCGCAGAAGGAGCAGGAGGCGCGCGAGACCGGAGTCGGGGAAGCGTAGCGCGTGTAGGGAGGAGAGGAGCCGCGGTCGGCTCGTCCGGGCCGGGACGCGAGCTTGTGCCCTGCGCTCGGGAGTCCTTTGCCGCTCCGCCCCTCCCAACCCGCCCTGCCCCACCCCACCCCGCTCCGCGTCAGCGCGGACTTCCGGCCCTGCCCTGGACCATGTCGCGGACCACTCCGATTCCCGCTCCCGCCCCCATACCCGCACGCCGTGGATCCCGGCGAAGCAGGGGATGAACGGACATGACACAGCGGTCGATAATATCGGCCGCTGTTCCCTCTTTTAGGGCGACATGTACGCGAATGCCCTTCGAACGTCATCCGACGGCCACGGTGGTGTCCACAGTCGGGTTTTGGACACGGAATCGTGTTCCCGAGCGTCCGAGGGATGTCATTGACACGCCCGGTGGCGTCACTGCCTTTCGTGTTCAAAAAGTGGCGCGGATAAAGCGCGCCGATACGGTTATCGTATGTGAACGTCTGTTACATAGGGTGATGAAGGTTGTCCTTCATGGGGCCAATGTGGTGCGGGAGTCACTGCGGTGCGGAGATTTGGTGTCTCGCGATGTCGGGAAAGAGATTGCGGAGAGTGACTTTCGCGAGCTACGAATTTAAATCGTATTTCCGCAATTTGAAACCGGAGAGATGTGGGTTTCTCACGGTTGTCTCACGCTTCGGGTTGGGGAAATCGATAGCGAGGCGAGGCCCGTTAAACTGAGCCGTCATATCCACCGTATGGGGGTATATTCGCGCCGCGCCCAGGGGAGATTCAGGGGGTGCGCGGTGCCGAGGCTCCGGAGAGGACGGTAGGCCGTGACTTTGCTGATCGTGAAACTGACGTACCTGGTTTTCGCAGTGGGGTGGGTCCTCACCCACGTCGGCGGGTGGTCCTGGTGGTAGAACGGAATCGATGAAATCATGACGGTTCGGTCGGCATCGGGGCAGGAGGTACCGGGAATTGCGTTCGCTTCCGGGAGCGGCGCGGTTGTACGTCGGCCTCGTCGTCCTCAGCGCCGCGGCAGTACTGCTGCACGGTCCCTACACGGGGATTGATCCGGCCACGCTGATCCTGCTCGCCGTCCTGTTCGTGGTCGCCGAGTCCATCGGCACGATGGTCGTTTCGGGGAAGACGGGCCTCTCGCCGAGCTCGTCGGTGTCCCTGGCGGCCGTCGTGCTGGTCGGCCCGATCGGGGCGGCCGTGGTCGGCTTCTCCTCGTGCTTCGTCGTCTTCCGTCGGCAGAACCTCGTCAAGCGCCTGTTCAACGGCGCTCAGTTCGCCCTGGCCGGTTACGCGGCCGGGCACATCTTCCAACTCCTCGGCGGCCGGATGGGCATCCCCGAGGGCGGTGACTTTCCGCTCATCGTCCTGCCCTTCACCGTCGCGATCCTCACCCACACCGTTGTCAACAGCGCCCTCGTCGGGGGCCTGATGTGGTGCCTGGGCGCCGTGCACATCCAGCGACCTCGCAGGGTGCGCTGGCGCCCACTCGCCAGCCTCGAACTGTCGTCGGTCGGCTACGGCATGCTCGGCCTGTTCATCGCCGCCATCTGGGGAGCGGTGGGCGCCTTCGCCGTGCTCCTGGTGCTGCTGCCGCTGTTCATCGCACGCTGGACCTTCGACCAGTACATCGCCGAGCAGAAGGCGCACGACGCCACTCTCGCCACGCTCTGCCAGGCGGTGGAGACCAAGGACTACTACACGCGCGGCCACTGCATGCGCGTTGCCAAGGCCGCCGTGATGATCGCCCAGGAACTGGGCATGCACGCCGAGCGCGTGCACACCATCCGCTACGCCGGGATGCTGCACGACGTGGGCAAGCTCGGCGTCCCGACGAAGGTGCTCCAGAAGTCCGGGCGCCTGACCGAGGAGGAGTACGCCGCTATCCAGTTGCACCCGATGCGCGGGTACGAGATTGTCCGGGAGATCGGCTTCTTGGACGAGGCGCTCGCCGGGATCATGCACCACCACGAGCGCATGGACGGCGGCGGCTACCCGATGGGGCTCTCCGGCGAGGACATTCCGGAGTTCGCCCGCATTCTGTCGGTGGCCGACGCCTTCGACTGCATGACCTCCACCCGCTCCTACCGCAAGGCGCGTTCGATTGGTGAAGCCATCGCCGAGCTGCGCCGCTGTGCGGGGCCGCAGTTCGACCCCGTCATGGTCGACGCCCTGATCGCCGCTGTGGCCCGCGACGGGTGGGAGGCGCCCGACGCCGTGGAGCCGCCCGATGACGACCTTGCCGAGGTAGCCCAGCAGGACCACGACGACCCCAGTGTTCCGCTGCGGGTCGCGGGGGAAAGTGACGGATGATCCTGCAACGGAGGCCCGAAGTGGAGGGGATGGGGATACGGCGTCGGGGGTGGCCCCCCGGCCGTATCGACCCTGCTCGGGCGATGCTCATCACCGCGGCGGGTGGCTGTGCTGTCGGCTCGCTGATCTGGACGCTGCTGGTCGGATTCGTGGAGCCGCACGCGGCACTCGCGTTCGGCGTGCTCATCGCGGCTGGTGAGCTGGCCCGTATCACCCTGCCGGGGCATCGGGAGGTCGCGCCGATCGCCTCCGCCGGAGCCATCGGCTACGCGTTCCTGCTGAGCATCGGCGGCGTCATGGTGACCCACTCCGCGTGGCAGGTCATCGCCGTCGTCACGCTGGGGGTCGCGCTCGGCGAGCTCCCGCACATCGCCGTTGGCCGTGAGCCGCGTTGGAGCGACCTCGCCCGCCGCGTGCTCATCGTCGAGATCACCGCATTGGTGTTCCGCCCTTTCGTGCGCGAGGTGCCGCCCGACCCTGACAACTGGTGGCTCATCGTGGCGGTGATGACCGCCCTGGTCGCCGTGGCCTGGCTGATCGACGCGGGCATCGCGGCCACCATTCGCGCCGAACGGCTGCACACCCGCCTCAGCGTCGCCTTCGGCGACGAGTTGCGGGCACAGTTCGCGATCGGCATGGCGATCGGCTCGTCCGGGGTGCTCATCGCGCTGGCCAGCACCGTGACGGGGCTTGTGGGGCTGCTGGTGTTCACGGCTCCGCTGCTGGTGACGCAGGTGGCCTTTCGCCGCTTCGCCGAGATCCGGCTCACCTACCTGCAGACCGTGCGCTCGCTGTCCCGCGTGACGGAGGTCGGGGGGTATGTGGAGACCGGCCACTCGCGGCGCGTCAGCCGCCTGGCCCGGCTGATCGGTTGTGAGCTCGGCATGCGCGAGTCCGAGCTGCTGGAGCTGGAGTACGCCGCGCTGATGCACGACATCGGCCAGCTCTCGCTACGCGACCCGATCGCGGGCGGGGCGACCGTGCTGGCGTCGCCGCGCGAGCAGCGACGGATTGCCGAACTGGGCTCAGCGGTTATCCGGGAGACGGGCGTGCTCGACGCCGTGGCCGAACTGGTGCGTCGCCAATGCGAGGCCTGTGAGGGCGATGGTGATGATGGTCCGCCGCCGCTGGGAAGCAGGATCATCAAGGTGGCCAACGCGTTCGACGACCTGGTGGGCGAGTCCAGGGACGCGGACCGGATCGAGGCCGTCCTGCAGCGGTTGCGGATGGACGCGGGGCGCGAATACGACGCGGAAGTGGTGGCGGCAGCGGCGCAGGTGCTCGAACGCGACCGCGCGCGCCGATGACCAGGATCATTACCGGCGGGTACTGCCGTAGGATCTGTCCCCGTTCAGGAAGATTCACCATCAGGGGAAGAAAAGGGGCACACCATGGCTGAGATCCGCGCGGAGATGGTCGCCAACGTGTTCAAGGTGACGGCGGCCCCGGGCGACAAGGTCGACGCCGGTGCGACCCTGTTCATCCTGGAGTCGATGAAGATGGAGATCCCGGTCCTGACGGAGGGGCCGGGAACCGTGTCCAGCATCGACGTCGCCGAGGGCGACGTGGTCCAGGAGGGCGACCTGCTCGCCGTCGTCGAGTAGGGAAGCGCGCCACAGGGGCCTGTGGAGTCGATCTATCTGTCAGCTCCCCGGTCCCGCCCCAGGGCGCCGCACAGCCATCGGATAGTTTCTTCGGCATGACCATCAGCGAGGGACTGCAAGGCACAGCCGATCTCGTGGTGACCGACGACGACACCGCCATCGCCCTCGGCAGCGGCGACGTCCCTGTACTGGGAACCCCGCGCGTTCTCGCCCTCGCGGAGGCGGCCACCGTCGCCGCCTTGGCCGGACACCTGGACGAGGGCTACACCAGCGTGGGTACCAATGTGGCGCTCTCGCACAGTGCTCCCACTCCAGTCGGTGCACGAGTTCAGGCTGAAGCTGTCCTGAGCCGCGTCGAAGGCAAGCGCCTAGAGTTCGACATCACCGTCACTCAAGGGGCCAGCGTCATCGCGGAAGGCACGGTGGCCCGCGCCATCGTGAACCGCGATCGCTTCCTTGCCACTGCTCGATAGCGCCAACAGAAGATCTCAAGAACATAACGCGCCGCATTGTTCCAGGTCATTTGCTGTAAGCCCCGCATGCGCGGGGGTGGACCCGCGGCGTCTTGGGACCCGTAGGCCGGGCGCAGCGTAAGCCCCGCATGCGCGGGGGTGGACCGGGTCATGTGCTAGCGAGCCAAGATATGTACGCCACCGCACACGCGGGGGCGGCCCGGCCGAAGCCGGGCCCAACTCAGGCGGCTGGTCTGGCGTGATGCGCTAGGGCACCTTGTCGGCAAAGTACACGGCAGGATGCGTGGGAATTCCGGCCATCAGGGGCGCTCGTGTATCCGACCACCAGAAGTCCCAGCATGAGGGCTGCTGCAGTGCGTGGGACCATGCCTACTCTTCAACCTTGAAGACGATGGGGTCGGCAAAGGACCAGACATCCTCGATGACGACCTGGGTGATCTCGGTGCCCTTCGGTACGTCCACAACGGCTTCGCCGCTGGCCTTGTTGCCGGGATTGATCTGCTTCAGGAACAGGTCGTTCTCGCCGATGGTGGTTTGGGACGAGTACTTCTTGCCGTCCGCGTCTTCCAGCTTCAGCGCGCTCGCGTCGAAAAGCGTGGCCTCGTCTCCAACGTTCTCCACCTCGAGGCCCACGACTTTGAACTCGCCCTGAGCCTCTTCCTCAAGGTATTCCGGCCCGTAGGTATCGGTCGTGTCGATGCCGGTGACGGTGATCTTCCAGTCGTCCACCGTGCCGGTGTCGCCGACTGTGAGGGCGTCGGTGGCCGCTGAGCCCTTACCCTCCAATTTCGATTCGGCTGTGCCGTCCTGTGACTCCGCAGCGGACCCATCCTTCGAGGGAGCGTCTGTGCTGCTGGTGCCGACGACGGCCATGCAGCCGACACCGAGTACAAGGAGCACGGCGGTTGCGCCGCCGCAGCCGAGACAGCCAAGTAGCCACGGATTGTGCTTCCTGGGCTGAGGGGACTGGGGCATGTACGGCTGCGCCATCCTGCGTCCTTCCGGTGGGGGATTCGTAGCTCCGGACCATAAGTGGGGCAAGATCGGTTACGGGCCGGTATGACGAATTTGTAGCCACCAACGCAGTTGTTGATGATTCACGGCGATTAGCTGGTATGCAGAAGACCCGGCCGCAGGCCGGGTCTTCATTGAGGGGGTAAGGCCCGCCAACGCGGGGCCGCGTCCTACACCCCCATGGTCTTGCGGGGGTAGACGTTCTCCGGGTCGGTGGCGATGTTGACCAGGTAGGGGACGCCCGAGTCGAAGGCCCGCTGTAAGGCCGGAGCGATCTCCTCTGGTTTGGTGACGAGTTCGCCGCCGCCACCCAGGGCCTGGACGACCTGGTCGTAGCGGGTTTGCGGGTTGAGGTCCGCGACGACGTCGTAGCCGTAGAGCATCTGCATCGGCGCTTTCTCCAGTCCCCAGATGCCGTTGTTGCCGCAGACCATCACCACGGGCAGCTTGTGGCGGACGAGGGTGTCGACGTCCATCAGGGAGAATCCTGCGGCGCCGTCACCGAGCAGTGTCACCACCTGGGAGGACGGGCGGGAAAGGCGGGCGGCGATGGAGTAGCCCATGCCCGTTCCCAGGCAGCCGAAGGGGCCGGGGTCGAGCCAGTTGCCGGGCTGCTTGGGTTCGATGTACTTGCCCGCGTAGGAGACGAAGTCTCCGCCGTCGCCGATGACCACAGCGTCGTCGTCCAGCACCCTGTTCAGTTCGCCGTAGATGCGTGCCGGGTGGATCGGGTCCGCGTCGCTCGTCAGGGCCTCGGCGTCGGTGGCTATCGCCGCTTGGGCTGCCTCGGACAGTGTGGTTCGCCAGGCCTCCACGGTCCCTGACGGCTTTGTCGCGTCGCCGAGGCCGCGGAGTACGTGTGACAGGTCGCCGGACACCGATCCGGCCAGCGTCAGGTGGGTGGCGATCTGCTCGGAGGCGTCTGTGATGTGGACGACCTTGGCCAGGGGTGCCCCGTCCTTGCCGCCGAACAGGCCGTGGCCGAGGCGGAAGTCCATCGGGGTTCCGACGACCACCACCAGGTCGGCCCCGCCGAAGGCGGCGCCGCGTGCGCGCGTAGCCAACAGTGGGTGTCCGGCCGGGAGTACGCCGCGTCCCTGGCCGTTGGTGATGACCGGGATTCCCAGCGCCTCGGCGACCTCCAAGGCCACCTTCTCGGCGCCGTCGACCCACACGTCGGATCCGAAGACGAACACCGGGCGTTCGGCGTCGCTGATCAGGCGGGCGATGTGCGCCACGGCCTCCGGGTCGGGCGTGCGGTCCCAGGCAGGCGCGTTTCCGGCGAGATCGACCTCGGCTTGGTCGTAGAGCCGGTCCATGGGCATGTCGAGGAAGACCGGGCCGCGGTGGGCGCTGTTGGCGAGTCGGCAGGCCTCGTCCATGGCCGTCGCGATGCCGTCCGTCGCGTGCACGGTCTCGGCGCGCTTGGTGATCGGGGTGAGCAGCGGCGGCTGGTCGAGTTCCTGCAGCAGGCCCTGCCCCCAGCGGCCGTCCGGGGCGCGTCCGCCGACCACGACCAGCGGCGAGCCGTTGAAGTGAGCCGTCGCGATGCCGCTGACGACGTTGGTCACGCCCGGACCGGCGGTCACCACCGCCATCCCGGCCCGCCGGGTCAGCTTGCCGATGCCCTCGGCGCCGAACACGGCCGTCTGCTCGTGCCGTACGTCGAGGAGGCGCATGGTCGCTTCGGGCTGGACCGCCCCGTCGTAGAGGGGGAACACGTGCCCGCCGCTCAGCGTGAACATCGTGTCGATGCCGTGGTGGCGGGCCACCTCCACCGCGTGCCTGCCGCCGTGCCCGCTGATGCGGCCGGTGAACGGGGACGTGCTCATCTACGGGTCACTCTCCTCGGACGTGTGGGGCGTTTCGGAGAAACTGAAATTACCGGTCAGTAAAGCAGCGGCGTGACATGTCGCACAACCCGCCGGAGCGACACTTTCCGGCGGGTTGTGTCTTCTCCGCGCTAGCCGGCCTACTCCTCCCGTGGCGGGCGCAGGCGGGTGACGAACTTGTACCGGTCGCCCCGGTACAGCGAGCGCACCCACTCCACCGGGTTCCCCTCAGCGTCGAAGCTGTGCTGACTGTGCAGCACCAGCGGCAGACCAACGTCGACGCCGAGCAGCCGGGCCTCGTTCGGGGTGGCCAGGACGGTCTCGATCGTCGCCTCGGCCTCTGCCAGCCGGACGTCGTACGCGCTGGCCAGCGCCTCATACAGCGACGCGTAGCGGTCCAGCTGCCGCCGCAGCCCCGGGAACCGGCGCGCGGCCAGGTGGGCGGTCTCCACGGCCATTGGTTCGCCGTTGGCCAGCCGCAGGCGCTCGATGCGCAGCACCCGCCCGCCCGAGCGGATCGCGAGCAGCTCGGCCAGCTGGTCGTCGGCGTTGATGTAGCTGACGTCGAGGATGCGGGTGGCCGGGTGGAGCCCGTGCGCGCGCATCTCCTGGGTGTAGCTGGTGAGCTGCAGCACCTGCGCGACCTTGGGCTTGGCGACGAACGTCCCCTTGCCCTGGATCCGCAGGAGCCGGCCCTCCACGACCATCTCGGTCAGGGCCTGTCGCACCGTGGTCCGTGATGTACCGAACTGAGTCGCGAGCGCGCGTTCAGGGGGCACCGGGTTCCCGGCGGGCATGGCTTCGATCAGTTCCAGAAGTAGCTTCTTGACTTGGTAGTACTTCGGAACCCGGGGGCCGTCTTCGAGTGTGCGCTGACCCGTCACGTCGGTATCCTCCACCGCTTTCCCGGCCATTATTGGTTTGGACCACTGGTCGAGTCCATCCCTTGAGTATGCCTCCATCCGTGGGATGATTTGTGAGTGCCTCACCTCAGTGATCTCATCAGGCGCTACACGGCGCTCAAGACGGCGGACCTCGAATGGTTTCACTCGCTGGTCTCCGACTGGCAGCTGCTGGCCGACCTCTCCTTCGCTGACCTCGTACTTTGGGTCCGGCTGCGGGACGACAACGGCTGGGTCGCCGTCTCCCAGATGCGACCGACCACTGGTCCAACCGCGTTCCAGGACGATCTCGTGGAGACCGTGCTGCGCGACGACATGACGGAGATCGCGGACGAGAACGTCCAGTCCCGGCTGGTCGGCCGGAAAGCGCTGATCGACCGGGCCTGGGACGAGGGCCGGATCTGTCGCGAGGGCGATCCCGACTGGTCAGGCGGGGTTCCGGTGCGCGAGGAGACCATTCCGGTCCGCCGCGAGGGGAAGCTCATCGCGGTGATCCAGCGCAGCACCAACCTCAGCTCCGCGCGCACACCCAGCCGTCTGGAGCTCACTTACCTGCAGAGCGCGGGTGACCTGGCGCAGATGATCTCCGAGGGGGAATTCCCGTTCAGCGACCAGGGGCCGCTGATGGTGCGCTCACCCCGCGTCGGCGACGGCCTGCTCCGCCTCGACCAGGACGGCGAAGTGGTCTACGCCAGTCCCAACGCGCTCTCGGCCTATCGGCGACTCGGTCTGACGGCCGACCTCGTGGGCGCGCGATTGGACCGCACCACGCTGGACCTGGCCTCGGCGGCCGGGGGAGACCCCCGGGACGAGTCGCTGACCTGGACCGCCGGTGGCCGCGTCCCGCAGGAGGCCGAGGTGGAGGCGCGCGGATCCACGGTCCAGCTGCGCTCTATTCCGCTGGTAACCGGCGGCGTTCGGGCCGGCGCGCTGGTCATGGTCCGCGATGTCACCGAGCTGCGCCGACGCGAGCGCGAGCTGATGACCAAAGACGCCACGATCCGTGAGATTCATCACAGGGTGAAGAACAACCTGCAGACGGTGGCCGCGCTGCTGCGTCTGCAGTCCCGGCGGCTGAACATCCCCGAGGGACGCGCCGCCCTGGACGAGGCCGTGCGCAGGGTCGGATCGATCGCCATCGTGCACGAGATGCTCTCACACACCCCCGACGAGGTCGTGGACTTCGACGACATCGCCGACCGGGTGATCGAGATGGCGGCGGAGGTCTCCTCCACCGGCGCCACGGTGCACCCCCGCCGTGTCGGCAACTTCGGGCTGCTCTCCGCGCTCGTCGCGACCCCGCTGTCGATGGTCCTGGCCGAGCTGGTGCAGAACGCGGTCGAGCACGGGCTGAAGCAGGAGCAGGGCAGCATCGAGGTCCGGGTGCGCCGCGACGACCCCACCGGAGCCGAGGACCACCCCGGACGGCTGTTCATCGAGGTCATCGATGACGGGGGCGGGCTCCCCGTCGACTTCGACGTCGACGGCACGACCAACCTCGGACTGCAGATCGTGCGAACCCTCATCATCGGGGAGCTCGGCGGCAGCCTGGAGATCAAGCCGCGGGAGAGCGGCGGGACCCGGGTCGCGATCGAGATGCCGCTGGAGAGCGAGGTGCAGCCCTACCGCTGGGACCACTGAGCGCGCGTGGCCGCCCCGCCGGCGCGGGCGTCTGCGCGCCGCGCCGCGGCGGACGTGGTTGCTTGTCCCTCTGCCGTGGCCTGCGGAGACGGTGATACGGTGTCGCGGCGGCCCGGCAGGCAGCGTTGGGCGCGGGTGGCCGCGCCGAGATGGTTCAGGCGGGTCTAGAGTGCGGTGCGGAGCATCGGACGCGCGGTGCGGCGGCGCTTGAGCGCTCGGCGCTCGTCCTCGCTCATGCCGCCCCACACACCTCCGTCCTGCCCGGAATCCAGTGCCCACTGCAGGCACGAGGTGCTGACCGGGCAGCGCCCACACACCTCTTTGGCCTCTTCGATCTGGATCAATGCCGGCCCGGAATTCCCGATCGGAAAGAACAGCTCGGGGTCTTCGTCACGGCAGGCTGCGTGGTGGCGCCAGTCCATGCGGGGCAACTCCTCACGGTGAGGCGAACTGGGGTGTGCGACTCGTGAACAGATTCACTTGCTTCGGCGCCCAGCTTGGAGGAACGTCATCGTCGGCCCCCCGGGTACGCCTGCGCACTCGCCCAACGGGTTCGTCATCGGTGTGATCCGCAGGCTGTAGACGGCTCTGCGTCGGGCCATCCGACCTCGGAATCATCCGTTTTACTCGCCCGTAACGTGCGGCGATATTTTGACTCTGACAGGGATGGTCCGACCACGCAAGAGCGACGGTATATCATCCTCCTGGATCCCGTGTCGCGTGCGTCACAGCGCCGCTCACCTGCGGGTTCACCCCCGTATTAGCCGATCATTCGTAATGCCTTCGGTATCGACTGGAAGTTGACCCGTTTCCGCATTCCGAGGTATTCGCCGTCAATCTGAAAGGCGCGCGGCCGTCGCGCGCTGATGGTCATCGACGGTTGGTCGTGCCATGTGACGTATCCGCGGCCATAGGGTTTCAGCCCCTTGTGCGACATCATGCGACGCAACAGCCGCGCCACTCGGACCGTGTGCAGCTGGGTCAGGGCGAACGCGTCCAGGCCGAGTTCGAAGCGCGAGCGCGGTGTCGGCTGGACGGGGACGGACCCGGCATACGTCCACGGGGTCGTGTTCGTGACGAGCGCGAAGTACAGATCGCTCACGGGGTCGTGTCCGGGAACCTCCACGGTGAGCCCGGGATCGCGGATGGTGCCCTGCATGAAGAGCTTCGTCGCGATCGAGATGTACAGCGCGGGGGAGGCGCGCCGCCCGGCCCGGCGCTGCCGCTCGACCTCGCGCACCACATCGGCGTCCCACCCGAACCCGGCGCAGAACGTGAAGTAGCGGTCGTCCTCGTCGCTGGTGATCCGTCCGAGCCCCACCGTGCGGTTGCGGCCGGAGCGCAACCCCTCCAGCACCGCGCCGGTGGCCTCGACCGGGTCGGTCGGCAGGCCCAGCGCGCGGATGAACACGTTTGCGCTGCCGCCGGGCAGCGCGGCGTAGCTCGGCCGGGTCAGCTCCGACGGCGTCGACAGCAGTCCGTTGACCACCTCGTTGACTGTGCCGTCGCCGCCGAGGCTGATCACCAGCTCATAGCCGTCGGCCGCCGCGTCGCGGGCCAGCTCGCGGGCATGATCGCGGTACTCGGTCACCGCGACGCGCAGATCGACATCGCGGGCGATGGCGCCGACGATGACATCGCGGGATCGGGGGGTGGTCGTGGTCGCCTGGGGGTTCACGATGAAGAGGGCACGCACCCGATCATTCTAGTGATCGCGGCGAGGATAGGCTGGAACGTGTCTTCGCGCCCCATCACCATCACCCTCGCTGCGGTACTCCAGGCCCTGATCGCGCTGGTCGTGGCCGCCGAGGGCTGCTACGTCCTCGTCAACACCCTGCTGGGCCGCGCGTTCGACGCGGCGCAGGCGCTGCCGCTCGCGGTCTTCGCGCTGGTGGCCGCCGCCGCGCTCGGCTACGTCTCCTGGGGCCTGTACCGCCTGAACGACTGGGCGCGCACGCCGGTCGTCGTCACCCAGATCTTCGTGCTGGTCGTCGCCTACTACATGTGGACCAGCGAGCAGTATGCGATCAGCGCCGCCCTCGCCGCGGTCGCGGTGGCCGCCCTCGCTCTGGTGCTGTCTCCGCCCACGACCGCCACGCTCTTCCCCGACAACGAGAGCTGGCAGAACAATAAGCGGCGGCAGTAGGGCGGCAGCAGGGCGCTTGCCGACACGGGCGCGGTGCGAACGGCCAACGGCGGGGGAACCGCGCGGACGCCACGGCGCCATCCCGATCCCCGAGTCCCCGGACCCGCTCGAACGACCGACGGCCCCGCGCCCCGGAGGAGTCCGGGCAGCGGGGCCGTTCGAGGTGGGTCCGGCGCTATGGCCGGCCACGGATCATCAGTCGTCGGTGGTGAGTGCCTGTCGGAGCTGGGCCAGCGTGCGCGCCAGCAGCCGGGAGACGTGCATCTGCGAAATCCCCAGTTCCTGGGCGATCTGTGACTGGGTCATGTTGCCGAAGAAGCGCAGTAGCAGGATGCGCTTCTCGCGTGGCGGAAGCTGCTCCAGCAACGGCTTGAGCGATTCGCGGTACTCGACGCCCTCCAGCGAGTCGTCGACGATGCCCAGCGAGTCGGCCACGGCCGGGGCGTCCTCGTCACCGCTGTCGGGAGCGTCCAGCGACACGGTGGAGTAGGCGTTGGCGGACTCCAGGCCCTCCAGCACCTCTTCCTCGGACATCTGCAGGTGTTCGGCCAGTTCGTGCACCGTGGGCGCACGGCCCTCGCGCTGGGACAGGTCGCTGACCGCCTTGGTCAGCGACAGCTTCAGCTCCTGCAGCCGACGCGGGACGCGGACCGCCCACCCCTTGTCGCGGAAGTGCCGCTTGATCTCCCCGACGATGGTGGGCGTCGCATAGGTCGAGAACTCCACGCCGCGGTCCAGGTCGAACCGGTCGATCGACTTGATCAGGCCGATCGTGGCCACCTGGGTGAGGTCGTCGAGCCACTCCCCGCGGTTGCGGAAGCGCCGCGCGAGGTACTCCACGAGGGGCAGGTGCAGCTCCACAAGCTCGTCGCGGATGCGCTGCCGCTCTGGAGAGTCCTCGGGAAGCTCGCTCAGGCGCTCGAACAACTCTCGTGCGCGGGCACGGTCCGGCACCGCGTGCTCCGTTTTCGCCGTCAGAGCGGGCCCCCTTTCGCTCACGCCGACTCCACCTGGCCGCGTCGTTTGTGCAGGACGATCGAGACCCGGTCGTCCGGACCAGCGGTGGCGTCGACCTCGCCCGCCAGCGCGGACAGCACTGTCCAGGCGAACGTGTCGCGTTCGGGCAGGCGGCCGTCGGCGGTCAAAACCGACACCGAGATGCGCATCCCGTCGCCGGTGAGTTCGAACTCTGTCGTCAGGTCGGTTCCGGGAAGTGCCTGGGAGAGCAGCATCGCGCAGGCCTCATCGACCCCGATGCGCAGGTCCTCGATCTCATCGAGGGTGAAATCCAGCCGGGCCGCCAGGCCGGCGGTCGCCGTGCGCAGGACAGAGAGGTACGCGCTGTCGGCCGGCATCTTGACGGTCACAGCGTCCCGTACGTCCGTGGCGCCCGACAACGGCGCGGCGGTTTCTTCGGTCACGTCCCTCCTTCGGGATGTGGGATTGCCGCTTGAGAGCAATCTATCTTGTTTCTGCATGGTCCCGGTGCACACGGTCACATACGTGTCATGCGTCCCGACCTTCCGGCCTGTGCTGTTGTCGTCCGCGAGTCGCCGATGTATCTCCTACCTCAGCGGGTCCCGAGTGCCGTGAGACTGTCGTCGGCCAGCCGGTAGACCGTCCATTCGTCCATGGGCACGGCGCCCAGAGACTTGTAGAAATCGATCGACGGCGTGTTCCAGTCCAACACCGACCACTCAAGGCGTGTGTAACCCCGGTCGACGCAGATGGCGGCGAGCTCGGCCAGGAGCGCCTTGCCGTAGCCGTGGCCGCGCATCTCCGGGCGGACATAGAGGTCCTCCAGGTAGATCCCGTGCTTTCCGGTCCACGTGGAGAAGTTGCGGAACCAGAGGGCGAATCCGGCGACGGTGACCGACCCGTCGGCGTCGGTGTGCTCGGCGATGTGGGCGAAGACCGCCGCGTCCGGCCCGAACAGGGCGTGGGCGAAGTCCTCCTCGGCCGCCACGGCGGCGTCCGGCTCCTTCTCGTACTCGGCGAGGTCGCGCACGAGCCGGTGGATGGTGGGGATGTCTTCGGGGCGTGCGGGGCGGATCACGGTGCTCCTCGTAGGTGGGGCGAGCGGTGTGCGGCCGGGCCGGCCGTCGGGTCCGGCGGAACCGTTACCTGCTCGCCCCACGCTACCCAGTGTCGATGAATCGGTGATCACATCGATCCGCACCGATCCGCGCGGGCGGGCGATGCGATCGCCCTTTACAGCACCCGCGACAGGAACGCCTGGGTGCGCTCCTCCCGGGGGTTGGCCAGCACCTCGCGCGGGGGGCCGGACTCCACGACGACGCCGTCGTCCATGAAGACCAGGGAGTCGCCCACCTCGCGGGCGAAGCCCATCTCGTGGGTCACCACGACCATGGTCATGCCGTCCTCGGCGAGATCCTTCATGACCGCGAGCACCTCGCCCACCAGCTCCGGGTCCAGCGCGCTGGTGGGTTCGTCGAAGAGCATGAGGTCGGGCTCCATGGCCAGGGCACGGGCGATGGCCACCCGCTGCTGCTGCCCGCCGGACAGCTGCCGCGGGTAGGAGGGGGCCTTTTCGGCCAGGCCCACCCGTTCCAGCAGCCGCATCGCCTTGTCCCGCGCCACGGCCCTCTTCTCGCGGTTCACCTGGACCGGTGCTTCCATGATGTTGCCCAGCACCGACATGTGCGGGAACAGGTTGAAGTTCTGGAACACCATGCCGATGCCGCGCCGCTGTGCCGCGACCTGCGCGTCGTGCAGCTCGTAGAGCTTCCCGCCCTTCTGCCGGTAGCCCATGAGCTGACCGTCCACCCACAGCCGACCGCCGTCGATCTTCTCCAGGTGGTTGATGCAGCGCAGGAAGGTGGACTTGCCCGAACCCGAGGGGCCGACCACGCACATCACCTCGCCGCGCCGCACCTCCAGATCGATGCCGCGCAGCACGTGCAGGCGCCCGAAGTGCTTGTGCACGCTCTCGGCGACGACCATGCGGTCGTCGACGGAACCGGGATCAGTGCCGGGGGCGGCGCCGGACCCGGTCGCGGGCCCGGTCCCCGTGTCGGCCGGTGTGGTGTCCTGTGTCAATTCCCCGCCTTGGTCTCGATCGCCTTCAGTTCGGCCTGGGCCTGCCGGTCGCCCTTGGTGAACGAGCGCTCCAGGAAGTACTGGCCGATCATGAACAGGCTCGTGATCGCCAGGTACCAGATGCACGCCGCAACGAGCATCGGGAACGCCTGGAAGGTGCGCGCCCCGATGTTCTGCAGCTGGAAGAACAGCTCGGTGGTCACCGGGACGAAGGCGACCAGCGCGGTGTCCTTCAGCATCGCCACGGTCTCGTTGCCCGTCGGCGGGACGATGACCCGCAGCGCCTGCGGCAGCGTGATCCGCCGCATCACCTGGAAGTGGCGCATGCCCAGCGCCTGGGCGGCCTCGGTCTGGCCCTTGTCCACGGACTGCAGCCCCGCGCGCACGATCTCGGCCATGTAGGCGCCCTCGGACAGTGCCAGGGCGAGCAGACCGGCCATGAACCCGCTGAGGAACGTGCGCGCGTCGATGCTGAAGATCGCCGTGCTGTAGCCGTCCAGCCCCAGCAGCGGCAGCCAGTACATGTCGAACGGTAGTCCGAACGACACGGTCGCGTACAGGATCCCGAGATTGCCGAAGAGTACCGCCAGCACCAGTCGCGGAACCGCTCGGAAGAACCAGGTGTAGGTCCAGGCGACCCCGGCCAGCACGGGGTTGCCCGACAGGCGCATCAGGGCCAGCACGATGCCCAGGAAGACGCCGATGATCATTGACAGGACCGTCAGGAGGAGGGTGGTCCGCACGCCGATCAGCACGGGTGGGATGAACATGTTGGAGAACATGAACTCCCACTGGAACGCCTCGTTCGTGAGCAGCATGTGCACGAACATGGCGACCAGAACCACGATGACGGCGGCCGCCACCCACCGCCCGGGGTGCCGAACCGGCACGGCCTTGATCGGGGTGGGTGGGGCGGCACCCGGCGTGCCCGGGGACAGGGGGGCTTGTTCTGTCACGCTCACGCCTGACCGTTCTATTCGTCGACGTCGGGGTTGACCGCGGGCTCGGTGATCGCGCCCGCTTCCACGCCCCACTCTTCGAGGATCGAGGAGTAGGTGCCGTCTTCGATGAGCGACGTGTAGGCGGCGGCGACCGCTTCGGCCAGCTCCGTGTCGTCCTTGTTGATCACCGCGCCGTAGGGAGCGGACTCGTACTGCTCACCGAGGGTCTCCAGCTTTCCGCCGGTCTGCTTGACGGCGTATCCGGCCACCGGCGTGTCCGCCAGCGCCGCGTCGTTCTTGCCGGAGACGACCGACTCCGTGGCGTGCGTCTGCTCCTGGTACTGCTCGATGGTGATGCCGGCCTTGCCGTCGGCCACGCACTTCTCGCTGCGCGCCTTGGCGTCCTGCACCTGGATGGTGGCCTTCTGCACGGCGACGCGCTTGCCACAGGCGTTGTCGGGGTCCACCGACTGCGGGTTGCCCTTCTGGGTGAACCACTGGGTCCCGGCCGTGTAGTAGCTGACCATGTTGACCTGTTCGAGGCGCTCGTCGTTGATGGTCACCGACGACATGCCCACGTCGAACTTGCCGGACTGCACGCCGGTGATGACCGCGTCGAACGGGGAGGGCTTCCAGTCCGTCTCCAGGTCGAGCTTTCCGGCGACCGCGTCGAACAGGTCGACGTTGAAGCCGGTGACGGTCTTGCCGTCGGCCTCCATGAACTCGCCCGGCGGGTACTCGGCGTTGACGCCGATCACCAGCTTGCCGGCGTCTCTGTACTCCTGGGGCACCATCGCCGCGAGCTCGGCGTCGGCTTCGACCTCCACCTTCGGCGTGGTCTCCTGGCCGGCGTCACCGTCGTCGCCACCACCGCCGCACGCGGTGGCGAACAGGGCGAGGCCGGCGGCGAGTGCTCCCATGCGGTAGATGCGGCTGCGGCGGGCGCCCGCTGCGGCCGGGTGTCCTGCGATGGTCACGGCAGTCTCCTTCGTGCGGCCCGCCACTGCCTGCCGGCGGACGGCCGCGTCCTGTCGGAATCGGAGTTATGGCATCACACAAAAGTGGGGATGACGTGGGCGTACTATCGTGCACAACCCGGCATGTTTCGTGGGTCACCGTTATGAGATGATTGGGTAACGGGTCAACCCCGTGGCATCGGCAGCGCCGCACTCGCATAAGAGCCGAGCGGAGTCCGACTCCCCCGTTCCCACCAAGGTCATGGCCGACCGGATCGGCGGAGTCCCCCCTAGCACCCTGGCCTCCGCGCGCTGACCGGATTTGTACGCGGCCGTTCGTGTCATGGCCGGCATGGACGCGCATGATGACGAGGGGTTTCAACGTTGACCATCGATTCCCACGATTCCCAGACCGAGACCGATTCCCGAACCGAACTGGACCAGGACCCGGCCTTCGCCCTGCACCGGGGCGGCAAGCTCCAGGTCCGCTCCTCGGTCGACGTTCATGACCACGAGGGCCTGTCCCTCGCCTACACCCCGGGCGTGGCCCGGGTCTGCAGTGCCATCGCCGACTCTCCGGAGCTCGTCGACACCTACACCTGGAAGAGCAAGCTCGTCGCCGTCGTCACCGACGGCTCGGCCGTGCTCGGCCTGGGTGACATCGGCCCCGAGGCGTCCCTGCCCGTGATGGAGGGCAAGTCGCTGCTGTTCCAGCAGTTCGGCGGCGTCGACTCGGTGCCGGTCGCGCTGGCCTGCCGCGACGTCGACGACATCGTCGAGACCGTCGCACGGATGGCGCCCTCCTTCGGCGGCATCAACCTGGAGGACATCTCCGCACCGCGCTGCTTCGAGATCGAGCGGCGGCTGCGGGAGCGGCTGGATATCCCGGTGTTCCACGATGACCAGCACGGTACCGCGATCGTCACTGTCGCGGCGCTGCGAAACGCCGCGCGACTCACCGGTCGCACCCTCGCTGACCTGCGAGTTGTCGTTTCGGGTGCCGGGGCGGCCGGTGTCGCGGTCACCAAGATGTTGGTCGAGGGCGGCATCGGCGACATCGCCGTCGCCGACAGCAAGGGGCTCATCTACGCGGGCAGGGAAGGCCTCAACCCGGTCAAGACCGAACTCGCCGAGATCAGCAACAAGGCCGGGATCAAGGGGTCGATCGAGACCGCGCTGGTCGGCGCGGACGTCTTCATCGGTCTGTCGGCGGGGGAGGTGCCGGAGTCCGTTGTCGCGACGATGGCCAAGGACGCCATCGTCTGCGCGATGGCCAACCCCACGCCGGAGATCCACCCGGATGTCGCACGCAAGTACGCGAGTGTCGTCGCGACGGGACGCAGCGACTTCCCGAACCAGATCAACAACGTCCTCGCCTTCCCCGGGGTGTTCCGCGGTGCGCTGGACGTGCGCGCCAGTGACATCACGGAGGGCATGAAGCTGGCCGCGGCCAATGCGCTGGCCGACCTGGTGGCCGACGACCTCGCCGCCGACTACATCATCCCGAGCACGTTCGACGAGCGCGTGGTCCCGGCGGTCGCGGCGGCCGTCGCGGAGCAGGCGCGCAAGGACGGCGTGGCCAGGGCGTAGTCTCTGGTCGTAGCTGGTCGACTCTCCTCGGTAGCCGGTCCGGGCGGGGCTCACCTGCCCGGACCGGCGTCTTCTGTGCCACCGGACGGGGGAATTGCGTCCGGTACCGGACGGGGGAATACGTCCGGTTACGTCAGTTCCCTCCCATTGGTCGGCCAAGAATGGCCGTGTGGCTGTGCGGGAGCGATGTCAGAGCTCCTCGTGCGTCGCTGCGGTGAGGAAGGCCGCCCATGCCTCGGAGGTGAAGCTCAGGACGGCGCCGTCCGGGGCCTTGGAGTCGCGGACGCGGACCGCGGGCAGCGCGTCGGCGACTTCCACGCACTGCCCACCTCCCGTGCCGCTGTAGGAGCTCTTACGCCAGAGCAGTGGTGTCGGATCGATCGCGGACATGCCGCGCCTCCTTCATGGTTCATCTATACCTGGGGGTTCCTGCCGCCGAAGGCGCCGCTCGACGTCGCTAATGAGCCGTCGGGAACTATCCGGATGCAGCGCAGCGGTACGCAGGTGCTCGAAGGCCACGGTGTAAAAGTGGACCTCCTTCGCCTTTTCTATATAGAGGCTACTGGTCAGGTTTTCCAAATGGACCAGGCGAGGTGCGTAGATATCCGACTCGGTGAACTCCAGGATGTCGAATGATCCGTTCAATCCTGAATTGGCCCCCCTCTCGAAGGGTAGGATTTGTATGGTGATCTGTGGCTTATTGTCCGCTTCGAGAAGGTGCTGAAGCTGGTCAGCCATGACGTCGGGGCCGCCAATGTGGCGTCGGAGGACCGATTCGTCCAACACCACCCATGTGTCCGGTGGGTTGTCCTGGAAAATGAGCTCCCGCCGTCGAATGCGCAATTCCGTCCGGCGGTCGATTTCTCCGGCGTCGGCCGGAGAGGGGTGCGCCTCCAGGAGTGCGCGGGCGTACTCCTCGGTCTGGAAGAGTCCGGGCACGATCTGCGACTGGTAGAAGCGCAGGGTGCTGGCCTCCGGCTCCAGGCCCAGATACACCTCGAACCGGTCGGGCATGACGTCGCCGTACACATGCCACCACCCCCGCCGACGCGATTCGCGTGCCAGCGTCACGAGCGTGCGGCCGAGGGCCTCGTCCGTGACTCCGTAGAGTTCCAGCAGGTCACGGACGTCATCAGAGTTCGTCGCGACCAGTCCGCGCTCGATCCGGGAGAGTTTGCTGCCGGACCATGACATGCGTTCGGCGGCTTCCTCTCCGGTCATTCCGGCGTTTTCTCGCAGACGTCGCAATTCGACACCAAGGCGACGACGTCGCACGGTTGGGTTGTTGGCTCCGGCCATCAGATCCTCCAAATCGGGGGGTGAGGAGAGGCTGAATCCTAAAGGTGAGCAGGCTACTCGACCTCATCCTTACGGGTGGGGCCAGGACGACCGACTGAAAATTCTGCAAAGCAATTGCAGGGGATGGTCGGCGTGGGCATGATGTTGCGTGGCTCGCGGAGGCTTACGGGCGGGCCTCAACCAGCCACCTCCCACACCGGACCGAGGGCGGATGAATGATCACGGATACCCCAGCCGCCGGCAGCCGTTCGGCGGGTTCCGGACCCGGGCTACCCCGAGGCATGGGCCGTCCGAGCGCGGTCGTCGTCGCCCGGTGCGGGTTTTCCGGTGAACAGGGCCAGGTGCGCGAGGCACGCGCGTTCGTGCAGGCCACACTGGGCTTGTGCGCCACCCCCTGCACGGACCTCCGCGACTCCGCGCTGGCCGTCGTGAGCGAGCTCGCCTCCAACGCCATCCGGCACACGGCCAGCGGCGAGCACGGTGGGCGATTCGGTGTGGAGGTGTACCGGCGTCCCGGCGCCATCACCATCGAGGTGCGCGACGAGGGGCTGCGGCGCGGCGGTCCGGAGCCCGAGCCGCATGTGCGGCGCGGACCGATCGACGTCGTCCATGGGCGGGGCCTGGCCATGGTGGAGGCGCTCGTGGACAAATGGAGCATGCGCCGACTCGCCGAAGGCCGGGTCGTCAGCTGCACCCTGCGTGACGAGCGGGGCGGGCGCGACGCCACGCGGCCGGGGTGGTCGGTGTAGCCCGGCGTACGGTCGATCGTTACTGTCGAGACATGTTCGCAATCACCGCCGCGCGCATCGACAAGGACAACCCGCTGTCCGGCCTGGAAGCGGGCGAACGCCCCGAGCCCGAGGCCAGGGAGGGCTGGGCCACGGTCACCGTCCGGGCCGCCGCGCTCAACCACCACGACATCTGGAGCCTGAAGGGCGTCGGGCTCACCGAGAAACGCCTCCCCATGGTGCTGGGCTGCGACGCCGCCGGAGTCGACGAGGACGGCCGCGAGGTCATCGTGCACTCGGTCATCGGCGACCCGGACGCGGGCGGCGGAGACGAGACGAGGGACCCGCGCCGCTCGCTGCTGTCGGAGGTCTACAACGGCACCTTCGCCGAAAAGGTCGCCGTGCCACGACGCAACCTCGTGCCCAAACCGACCGAGCTGTCGTTCGAAGAGGCCGCCTGCCTGCCCACCGCATGGCTGACCGCCTACCGCATGCTCTTCGACAAGGCTGCCCTGGAACCGGGGTCGACGGTCCTGGTCCAGGGCGCGGGCGGGGGAGTGAACAGCGCCCTGATCCGCATGGCCAGCGCGGCCGGACACCGCGTCTACGCGACCAGCCGTACCGAGGCCAAGCGCGAGCGAGCACGCGCCCTGGGCGCCTTCGCCACGGTCGAGACGGGAGAGCGGCTCCCGGAGAAGGTCGACGCCGTCTTCGACAATGTCGGCGCCGCGACATGGGGCCACTCGGTGCGCTCACTGCGTCCAGGAGGACGCATCACCACCTGCGGCGCCACCAGCGGCGACGCCCCTTCAGCAGAGCTGACGCGCGTCTTCTTCCTGCAGCTCCAGATCATCGGTTCGACCATGGGCACCCGCGACCAACTCCACCGCGTGGCCGAGTACTGCGCCCGCACGGGTATCCGTCCCGAGATCGACAGAGTGCTCCCGATGGCCGACGCCAAGGACGGCTTCGAGGCGATGGAGCAGGGCGACCTCTTCGGCAAGATCGTATTCACCGCCTAAGCACGACCTCAGCAGGTACCCCACCCCCCACCTGCAAGGAGATCCCCCGTGCTCCGTCGATTCATGGTGGCCGTCGCCCCGGCGGCGGCCCTGCTCGTCCTTGTCGGGCTCGGCTTTCTGGTGTGGGCGGTCTTCATCCGCGAACCGTTCGAGGCCCGCGACTACAGCGCCATGTGCGACAGCCCAAGAGCCTTCGAACAGGCCGCCCCATACACCGATGAAGGTCCCCACCCGATCCGCGTCGACTACGGGGTGGAAGCGGACGACAGCGAGGAATCCACCTGGCGCCCGACCGACCCGGAAACGGTTCAGCTCGTCGCCTGCACCACGCCTAAAGGCAAAGGCGACCACGTGGATACGTGTGAGTACGCGGAGTCAGAGTTCAGCTCCAGAGCCACCCACATCCGCCAGCTCTACCTGGGAATCCACACCGTCACTATCTACGGGGCACGGACAGGCAAGGTCGTAGGAGAGGAAGAGATCATCGGCGACCAGTTCCGCCTCAAGCCCATGACAGAGGGTGCCGAAGTCTGCCAGTTGTTCGTCAACCTGCCGAGCGACGCCCCAAGGCAGGAAGATGAACTCAGCAGGCCGTCGCACAGCCAGATGCGCGAGGCTTTGGAGTCTTATGTCGAGTGAGTGGATCCTACGTGTCCCAATGCGCGTTGTGTCCGATTCTCGACAAGTTGCAAAAACTGGCCTACCGACCGGTTAGAGTGCCAGGTCATAGAGCATGCGCCCCGCGCCCGCGGGGATGGACCGCCTCTCCAGCTCCATGTGCCGGACCTGCTCAGATGCGCCCCGCGCCCGCGGGGATGGACCGTGGAGGTGGGCGACGCCGCCCCGCAGGACCTCATGCGCCCCGCGCGCGCGGGGAAGGGTCCTTGACGCACAAATGCCGAGAGGCGCCACTCGAGGATGGCGCCTCTCCGCTTACTGGGGATGTGGGTCAGCCCTTGGGCTTGTCCCCGTTAGTGTTCTGGGGCGGTTCTTCCTCCGCCACAGCGGTGCTCCAGGGGTCGCCGCTGGGTGGGCTGGAGGACTGCTTGGAACCGTCGCCTTGGGCGTCGGAGGAAGCCTTGGGAGTCTCCTCCGGCTCGGACGTGGTGGTGTCCGTTGCTGAGGTGGTGTCCCTGGCCTCCTCTTCCTTCTCGTGCTCGCAGCGGGAGCCCGGAGGGCCCCAGGAGGAGACGTCGCGGCGGATTACTTCGATGGTGTCGTCGAGGATGCGGCGCAGGTCTTGGGCCGCCGACTCCCCGACGTGGCCGGCTTCGCGGACGACGTCGCGGACGCGGTCGCTGAAGTCGTGCAGGGCCTGCTCGAATTCGAGGGGTTCGCCCTGGCGGCCCTGCTTGCCCCAGCCGCTGCCCCAGGAGCCGATGTTCTCGGCGAACTTCTGCCAGTCGCGTTCCCACCAGTTGCCGTCGCGGCCGGTGCGGTCGTCGCGGTCCTCGGACTCCTTGGTGTCGTCCGAGCTGGTGGTCGCGGACGCGCGTTCCTCCTCCTCGCGCTCGTCCCGCTCTTCCCTCTCTGTGCGGGCGGAGCGTCGGCCGCCACCGGCCGCGAACTTGAGTTCTTCGCGGAGCGAGCTGATCGTGTCGCGCACGTCCTCCTTCACCGCTCGGGCGACGTCGCGAACCGATTCGGTGAGTTCGCGTTCCAGGTCGTCGAGGTCGGTGCTGCGGCTGCGCAGTTCTTCGCGCCCCTTGTCGGTCAGGCGGTAGACCTTGCGCCCGTTGACCTCCTCGTGGGTGACCAGCCCTTCCTCCTCCAGGCGGGCCAGGCGCGGGTAGATCGTGCCGGGGGAGGGCGAGTACACGCCGAGGAATCGGTCGCGCAGCAGGCTGATGATCTCGTAGCCGTGGCGGGGGCTCTCGTCCAGGAGCTTCAGCAGGTACAGGCGGAGCCGACCGTGGCCGAAGATGGTGCTCATGCGTTCCCCCTGGGGATTTCGGCGGGAGCGTCGGGCTCGCGGCGCAGGAGCGAGACCGCTCCCGAGACGGTCGTGGTGGTGATGGTGGCGGGGTCCACCCCAATACCGATCTTGCCGGACATGCTTCTTCGACCGCGTAGATCGCGCCGGTCCAGGCTGAAGGCCGAGTCCAGGTTGCCGGTGGCCGTCCGCAGCTCGACGCCGGCCGAGGTCTCGGCCGGGAGGCGCAGGGTGACCCCGCCGGAGATCGACGCCAGGCGGACCCGGGCCGAGGGGGCGAGGTCGATGTCGCCGAGGAACTGTCCGGAGGCGGTCTTGCCGGAGAAGTCGGCGAGACGTCCCCCGGCCACGGCGACCTGCCCGCTCACGCTGTTGAAGTGCAGGCTGCCCTCCAGGTCGCGGGCGGCCAGTTTGCCGGAGACGGTGTTGACCTCGACCTCGCCGCCCAGGCCGTCGAGCGTCACGTCGCCCGATGCGGTGCGCAGCTGGGTCTTGCCGGTCAGACCGGCGGCCACGATCGGTGCGGACAGGGTGGTGACCTCCACCGGGCAGTCGCGGGGCACGCGAAGGCCGATGGTGGCCGACCGGCGGCCGACGTCCTTGTAGCTGGAGAGCTGGACCGGGCGCAGGCGGTCGAGCAGGCCCGAGCCGGTGAGGTCTTCGTAGGTGATGGTGAGGATGCCCGCGTCCTGGGTGGCGAGGACGGGCTCGCCGACGATGTCGGACACCTCGAAGGTGGCCGGGTCGTCGGTCGGCAGGATATTGACGTGCCCGCCGATGATGCGGATGCGCAGGGCCACGATCCCGTCCAGGACCCGTGTCATCGGCTGGTCGATGGTCCATCGAGCCATCGCGAAACCTTTCGACTCGAAGAGCTGATGGGGATCACGATATGTCGCGTCTCGTCCGTATTCAAGATATGTCGCGAGAAATCAGGGGCGTGTCGGGGAGAGCCCGGACATCATCTCAAAGTGGGGGTGTGTGCTCAGGGGTGGGCAGACCAGCCACTGACCAGGAACATCAGCCGACGGGAGCGGGAGTCTGCGGCAATAGCGTTCCCCGGACACGCGAAGGGCCCCGGCCGCAATCGGCCGAGGCCCCGTGATCCATCGTCGGATCACTGACTCACCGAGTCACCGACGTCACCCGTGCTCACTCGTCTTCGTCGTCCAGCCGGGCCAGCCATGTGGCCAGCCGGTCGACGGCGGTCTCGAACTCCGGGTTGAGGTCGGTGAACGTGCGCAGCTGGTCGGCGACCCACGCCAAGGAGACCTCCTCCTCGCCGCGGCGCTTCTCCAGCTCCTCGATTCCGCGATCGGTGTAGTACATCCTCGCTGCCCGCCTCTAGTCCGCCGGCGGGAACACCGTGTTGATGAGCGCCTGCTGCTCGACCTCGTGCCGCTTGCCGGAGCCGGCGGCCGGGGAGGAGCCGGCCGGTCGCGACACCCGCGTGAAGGGGCGGTCCAGCTGCTCGGAGAAGACCAGTGCCACAAACGGCCACGGGCCCATGTTCGCCGGTTCTTCCTGCACCCACAGGACCTCGCCCGCGTTCGGGAAGGCGGACAGCTGCTGCCGGATCTCCTCGATCGGCAGCGGGTACAGGCGCTCCACCCGGATCAGGGCGGTGTGCGTGTCGCCGGTGCGCTTCCGGGCCGCGTCCAGGTCGTAGTACACCTTGCCGGAGCACAGCACCACGCGCCGGACATCCTTCGGCTTGATGTCGGTGGTGTCGGGGATGATCGGCTGGAAGGAGGTCTCCCCGGTGAAGTCCGCCACCGCCGACGTCGCGACCTTGTTCCGCAGCATCGACTTCGGCGTGAACACCACCATCGGACGGCGGTAGGGCGACTTGACCTGCCAGCGCAGCAGGTGGAAGTAGTTCGCCGGGGTCGTGGGCATGGCCACGGTCATGTTCTCCTGGGCGCACAGCTGCAGGAAGCGCTCGATGCGCGCCGAGGAGTGGTCCGGGCCCTGGCCCTCGTAGCCGTGCGGCAGCATCAGGACGACGCTGGAGCGCTGCCCCCACTTCTGCTCGCTGGCGCTGATGTACTCGTCGATGACGCTCTGCGCGCCGTTGACGAAGTCGCCGAACTGGGCCTCCCACGCCACCAGGGCGTCGGGGCGCACGACCGAGTAGCCGTACTCGAAGCCCAGCGCCGCGTACTCGCTCAGCAGGGAGTCGTGCACGTAGAACTTGGACGTGCCCTTGTCGAACCGCTTGAGCGGCGTGTGCACGTCACCGGTGCTGCGGTCGACCAGGGCGGCATGCCGCTGGCCGAACGTCCCGCGGCGGCTGTCTTGGCCGACCAGCCGGACGGGGTGCTCCTCCAGCAGCAGAGAGCCGAACGCCAGCATCTCGCCGGTGGCCCAGTCGAGAGCGTCGTCCTCGGCCATCTGCGCACGGCGCGCCAGCTGCGGCTGCAGCCGCGGGTGCGGGGTGAAGCCCTCGGGCAGGCTCACCTGCGTCTCGATGATCTGCTTGACGGCCTCGTCGGTGGTCGCGGTGGTGACGGCGGTGTGGTCGATCCGGCCCTCGTCGAACATCTCGGGCTTGATGACCGACCCCGGCTCGACCGGCTTCTTGTCCGCCTCACGCGTCTCGGCGAACGCGCGTTCCAGCTCGTGCTGGTAGTCGCGCAGTGCCGCCTCGGCGTCCTCCACGGAGATGTCGCCGCGGCCGATCAGGGCCTCGGTGTACAGCTTCCGGGTGGACCGCTTGGCGTCGATGATGTTGTACATCAGCGGCTGCGTGAAGTGCGGGTTGTCCGACTCGTTGTGGCCGCGGCGGCGGTAGCAGACGAGGTCGATGACGACGTCCTTGTTGAACGCCTGCCGGTAGGCGAAGGCCAGGTGCGCCACCCGCACGACCGCCTCGGGGTCGTCCCCGTTGACGTGCAGGATCGGCGCCTGCACCATCCGCGCGACGTCGGTCGCGTACACGCTGGAGCGGCTGTCGGTCGGGGAGGTGGTGAACCCGACCTGGTTGTTCACGATGACGTGCACGGTGCCACCGGTGCGGTAGCCGCGCAGCTGCGACAGGTTGAGGGTCTCGGCCACGACACCCTGGCCCGCGAAGGCCGCGTCGCCATGGATCAGCAGCGGCAGCACGGTGAAGCCGTGCGGGCCCTTGTCGAGAATGTCCTGCTTGGCGCGGACGATGCCCTCGGCGATCGGGTCGACCGCCTCCAGGTGGCTGGGGTTGGCCGCCAGCGAGATCGCGATCTTCTCGCCGTCGGGCGACTCGAACGTGCCCTCGGTGCCCAGGTGGTACTTGACGTCCCCGGATCCGTGGGCGCTGCGCGGGTCCATGTTGCCCTCGAACTCGCCGAAGATCTGGGCGTAGGACTTGCCGCAGATGTTGGCGAGGACGTTGAGGCGGCCGCGGTGCGCCATACCGATGACGACCTCGTCCAGCTCGGCCTTGGCGGCTCGCGAGATGACGCCGTCGAGCAGCGGGATCAGCGACTCGCCGCCCTCGAGCGAGAACCGCTTCTGGCCGACGTACTTCGTCTGCAGGAAGGTCTCGAAGGCCTCGGCGCTGTTGAGCCGGCGCAGGATGTGCAGCTGCTCGTCGCGGCCGAGCTTCTCGTGCTCACGCTCGACGTGCGACTGGATCCACTCCCGCTCCTCCGGGCTCTGGATGTGCATGTACTCGATGCCGACCGTGCGGCAGTAGGTGTCGCGCAGCACACCGAGCACGTCGCGCAGCTTCATGACCTGCTTGCCGCCGAAGCCCCCGGTCGGGAACGTGCGCTCCAGGTCCCACAGCGTCAGGCCGTGCTGCAGGACGTCGAGGTCGGGGTGGCGGCGCTGCTTGTACTCCAGCGGGTCGGTGTCGGCCATGAGGTGGCCGCGGACCCGGTAGGCGTGGATGAGCTCCTGGACCCGGCTGGCCTTGTCGAGCTGGTTGCTCGGGTCGACCGAGATGTCCTGGACCCAGCGCACCGGCTCGTAGGGCAGGCGCAGCGACTTGAAGATCTCGTCGTAGAAGCCGTCCTCGCCCAGCAGCAGCTGGTGGATGCGGCGCAGGAACTCGCCCGACTGGGCGCCCTGGATGATGCGGTGGTCGTAGGTGGACGTCAGCGTCATGACCTTGCTGACGGCCAGGTCGTTCAGGGTCTCCACGGACATGCCCTGGAACTCGGCCGGGTACTCCATGGAGCCGACGCCGAGGATGACGCCCTGGCCCGGCATGAGGCGCGGCACGGAGTGGACGGTGCCGATGCCGCCGGGGTTGGTCAGGCTGATCGTGGTGCCCTGGAAGTCCGGCACGCCCAGCTTGTTGTTGCGGGCCTTGCGGACCAGGTCCTCGTAGCCGCTCCAGAACTCCTTGAAGTCCATCTCGTCGGCGCGCTTGATGCTGGGCACCACGAGCTGGCGCGAGCCATCGGGCTTCTGCAGGTCGATGGCGAGGCCGAAGTTGACGTGCTCGGGCTTCGCGACGCCCGGCTTGCCGTCGACCTCGACGTAGGAGTGGTTCATCTCCGGCATCGACTTCAACGCCTTCACCATGGCGTAGCCGATGAGGTGGGTGAAGGAGACCTTCCCGCCCCGGGCGCGTCGCAGGTGGTTGTTGATGACGATGCGGTTGTCGAAGAGCAGCTTCACCGGCACGGCGCGCACGCTGGTGGCCGTCGGCAGGGTGAGGCTGGACTCCATGTTGGTGGCGGTGCGGGCAGGTGCGCCGCGCAGCCGCTCTTCCTGGACCTTCAGAGCGTCGTCCGCGGGACCGGCCTCACCGGTCGGGGTCGATGCTGCCGACTTCTTGGGTGCGGGGGCCGGCTTCGCGGCGGCACCGGAGGTCGGGGTGGCGGACGTGGCTGCGGCGCCCGGCTTAGCGCCGGTCGCGCCGTCGGCCTTGGTGGTGCCCGCCTTGTAATCGGCGAAGAAGTTCCACCAAGCCTTGTCAACCGAGTTCGGGTCGTGGAGGTACTTCTGGTAGAGCTCCTCGACCAGCCACTCATTAGGGCCGAAATCTGTCAGGGGTTGAGACGCCTCAGACGACACGGCGGAGATCGCCCTCTTCCGCAGCTCGCTTGTGAATGTGTATATGAAGAGATGGCTGCTACGCAGGCGGGCTCAACGTGCGGCGGCATCCACGTGGCCACCTGGACACACGCCCGGCCAGCAATCTCGACTTACAGGCTACTTGTCCGGGCATGAAGATGTAGCCCCCTGGCCGCGTGAGGACTGGGATATACCTAACAATCGTTCACATGGCCGTGGGCAACGCGTAACTCTCCCGTGGCCCAGATGTGACGTTTTTCCTGGTCAAGAGCGTGCGTGCGGGTGTGTCCCGGCGCAGGGCGAGGGCATCCGCCGCGCCGATTTCACGTCACCATGCCCACTTCCGGCCGTGTCCAACCGCGGCGATCTTCTCCGATTGGCAGGGAACCGGACTGTCGGGCTCGACGTCTCAAGGAATGTGCGCGGCCGGGCAGGACGGCCGCGTCCGCGGTCGGCGGACCTGGGCGTTGACGATGATCGGCCCCCCAAGCTCGCCGGGCGCGGACGCGGGCTCGGCCGCGCACGGTGACTTCAGGCGTCCGCAGAGTGTCATCAGAGCTTGCGGTGATCCCAGCTCACGACCCGGTCGACGTCCAGAAACACGGCCACGCGCTTGCGACCGGCCTTGGCCAGCTGCTCTTGGGCCTCCGGCACCCGCAGGTCCTCCTGGCCGACACCCGTCATGGCGGCGGTGACGCCGGCGCCCACCCGCAGCACCGACTCGGGGTCACCGGTCACCTCGGCGGTACCGTACAGGGCCACCCCGCGCAGCTCCGCGTAGTCCTCCCCGTCCTCGACCAGGCAGGTCATCCGCGCGTCGCGGCGCAGGTTCACGGTCTTCTGCGCCGCGGCGTACGTCCAGAAGGCCAGGCGGCCGTCCACCATCGCGTAGAAGAGGGTCGACAGGTGCGGTTCGCCGTGCCGCCCCACGGTCGCCACCTGCACCTTGCGGTGGGCGGCGAGGAAGTCCGCGACCTCGGCGCCGGTCATCCGGATCTGGGCGCGGCGGTTCCCCGCCCCGCTTCCCGGTGTGCCGCCGGTCGGGCGAGCTGGGCCGCGGGGTCCTGCCCCGCTCCCTCATCAGCGGTGTTTCCTGACACTGGCATGTCCGGCATCCCAACTCCTCGTCCGGGGTGATGTGGTGGGGCGCGCAGGTCGGTGACCCCGAGGAAACACCGGTATCGCGCCCAGAACCCGTATCCCCGGCCCGCAGCCCGTATTCTGACCGCCGCCGGAACAGCCGCACAAGCCCGTCCCGGCGGGGAATAACGCATAGCGGCACGATCGAGCACCCGCGCCCCCGCTCGGACGGGCGGAGCCCGGGAGTAGCCCACAGCTCGGAAGGAACAGCGAACATGACGGAACTGCGGCTCGACGGGCGTGTCGCCGTCGTCACCGGAGCCGGGCGCGGGCTCGGCCGGTCGCACGCCCTCGGCCTGGCCGCGCGCGGTGCCCGACTCGTCGTCAACGACGCCGACGGCGAGGCCGCCGCCCGGGTCGCGGGGGAGATCCGCGACAACGGCGGACAGGCGGTCGAGGACGACGGCGACATCTCCACCGAGGAGGGCGCGGAGGCCCTGGTGGACACCGCTGTCGAGGCGTACGGGCGGACCGACATCGTCGTGAACAACGCCGGGCTGCTGCGCGACCGCGCGTTTCGGAACATCACCGTGGCCGAGTGGGACACCGTGATCGGCGTCCACCTGCGCGGCACCTTCCTCGTCTCCCGCGCCGCCTTCGGGCCCATGCGGGAGAACGGCTACGGTCGCATCATCACCACCACCTCACCCGCCGGCCTCTACGGCAACTTCGGGCAGAGCAACTACGCCGCCGCAAAGATGGGCGTCATCGGGCTGACCAAGACGCTGGCCATCGAGGGCGCCGGATACGACATCACCGCCAACGCCATCGCCCCCGTCGCCTACACCCGGCTGACCGAAGACCGCTTCCCTCCCGCGGCCCGCGAGGCCCTGGCCCCCGAGCGCGTCACCCCTCTCGTCCTGTGGCTCGTGCACGAGGACTGCGAGACCACCGGGGAGATCTACTCGGTCGGGGGCGGACGGGTCGCCCGCGTGTTCGTCGCCGAGGGACCCGGGGCCACGCCACCCGACAACAGCCCCGAGGCGCTGCGCGACTGCTGGCCCGACGTCAACGCCGAACGCCCCTACGTGATCCCGCGCAACGTCGCGGAGCAGGCGGGGGAGTACCTCAAGAGGCTGGCCTGAGCCCGAGGCGCCGCGTGGCCGAACGCGCCGCCGGAGCGGCCCGGGGATCGGGAGTACGCCACCGAAACGGCGGCCGATGATGGTGGAATCGGCAGCGTTTGCCCGCTCGGTCTAGACAAATCAGCCACTATTCCGTTATCGCGGCTGCAGATCCGCTCCCTAGGTCCGGTTTTGCCCCGGCGCCCGGCTCCCGCTTTTAGCATGTCGGAACGGAGGTGGGGCGGGTGAAGGGTTTCGGGGAGCTCGAAGCCGCGATCATGGACGCGCTCTGGCGGGCCGACGGCCCACTCGTGGTCCGAGAGGTCCGCGAGGCGATGATCTACGACCGCGACGTCGCCTATACGACCGTCATGACGGTGACCAACATCCTCTACCACAAAGGGCTGCTGCATCGGGAGAAGGCCGGCCGTGCCTGGCTCTACTGGCCGCGGGAGACCCGCGAGGAGCACACCGCGCGCGTCATGTCCGAGATCTTCAGCGGCTGCGGGGACCCGGGAACGACCATGCTGCGCTTCGTCGAGAGCTTCTCCGACGAGGAGATGGCGCGCCTCAACGAGGTGCTCCGCGAGGTGCGCGCACGCCGCACCGCGCAGGCGCGCAGCCTCATGGACTGACCCGGCCGCAACGGCCTGAACTGGCCCAACAGAGCCAGCAGGCCCAGCGGAACCAGCCAGACCGACCGCCGGCCGGAACGGGGAACGCCGACGACGCGCGCCCAGCGTCACAGTGACGTCGGCCACGCGCGGTCCTATGCTCCTGTGCGTGGACGAACCTCTTGTGGAACGCATGCGACCGTTCGGCGAAACGATCTTCGCCGAAATGACCCGCCTGGCTGTCGAGACCGACTCCGTCAACCTCGGCCAGGGCTTTCCCGACACCGACGGCCCACGATCCCTGATCGACGCCGCCGCCCACCACATCCAGGACGGCGTCAACCAGTACCCGCCCGGCCTCGGCCGCCCCGAACTCCGGCGCGCCGTCGCCGCCGACCGCGCCCGCCGCCTCGGCCTCGACTACGACCCCGAGACCGAGGTCTACATCACCGTCGGCGCCACCGCCGGTATCGCGGCGGGCGTCCTCGGCCTGGTGGAACCCGGCGACGAGGTCGTGCTCTTCGAGCCGATGTACGACTCGTACGCCGCCGTCATCGCCATGGCCGGTGGCATACGCCGCCCCGTCACCCTGCGCCCCGGGCCCGACGGCCGGTTCACCTTCGACCCCGACGAACTGCGCGCCGCCATCGGCCCCCGCACCCGCATGATCATCGTGAACACCCCGCACAACCCCACGGGCACCGTGTTCACCCGCGAGGAGCTGGGCGTCATCGCCGACGTGTGCGCCGAACACGACGTCATCGTGCTCACCGACGAGGTCTACGAGCACCTCACCTACGACGGCGCCGAGCACGTCCCGCCCGCCTCCCTGCCCGGGATGCGCGAGCGCACCCTGTCGGTCTCCTCCGTGGGCAAGACGTTCTCCGTCACCGCCTGGAAGACCGGCTGGGTCATGGGCCCCGCCGCGCTCGTCCGGGCGGTGCGCACCGTCAACCAGTTCCTCACGTTCACCGCCAACGGCGCCCTCCAGCTCGCCATCGCCGACGCGCTCACCGGAGAAGCCGACTGGGTGCGCGCCCAGCGCGACGCGCTCCAGAACAAGCGCGACCGTCTCGCCGACGGACTGCGGCGCGCCGGGTTCGACGTCCAGCGCACCCAGGGCACCTACTTCGTCATGGCCGACATCCGCCCCCTCGGGTACGACGACGGCATCGCCCTGGCCCGCGCCCTGCCCCGCACCGCCGGGGTGGCCGCGGTCCCCGCCCAGGTCCTCTACGACGACCAGGACGCCGGGCGGCACCTCGTCCGCTTCGCCTTCTGCAAGCGCGACGAGGTCCTCGACGAGGCCGTCGACCGCCTCACCCGCGCCTTCGTCGGCTAACCCCTCGCTCTTCCGTTGATCTCGGGGAAATCGGGGTCTCACCGGCGTTCTTGACCCCACTATTTCCGAGATCAACGGAAGGGGGCCGTCGTGGCATGGTCGTGCCGGGGATAACGTGCTCGGCGGGACCGCACCCGGCTTTGACCGGGCACGGCCGCCCGCTGAGCACGCCGACCACCGAAAGAAGGCCACCGTGACCACGACGATGCCCGCCGACCTGCTGCGCGTGGCCGAGCAGGCGAAGGGCTTCATGCCCTCCGACGAGGGCACGGCCCTGTACGAGACCGCGCTGGCCTACGCGCCGCTGGGACCCGTCCTGGAGATCGGCACCTACTGCGGCAAGTCCACCGTGTTCCTCGGCGCGGCCGCCCGCCGGGCCGACGGCACCGTCATCACCGTCGACCACCACCACGGCTCCGAGGAGCACCAGGTGGGCTGGGAGTACCACGACCCGGAGATGGTCGACCCGGCCACCGGCCGGCTCGACACGCTGCGCGACTTCCGCCGCACGATCGCCGCCGCCGACCTGGAGGACCGCGTCATCGCCATCGTCGGGCGCTCCACCGACGTCGCCCGGCTGTGGAACACGCCGCTGGGCATGGTCTTCATCGACGGCGGCCACACCGAGGAGGCGGCCCAGGCCGACTACGCCGGGTGGAGCCCGCACGTCACCGTCGGCGGCGCCCTCGTCATCCACGACGTCTTCCCCGCCCCCGCCGACGGCGGGCGTCCCCCCTACAACATCTACCGGCGTGCGCTGGACTCCGGCGACTTCACCGAAGAGCGCGCCGTGGGATCACTGCGCGTACTGCGGCGCGTGCGCTGATCACCCGGCGCACGCGTCCCTCGACCCCCGCGTGCGGGGCCGATCCGCGGCGTACAAGCCCGGCCCCGCACCACTTTTCTCCCGTGTATGCGTGCGCACGAGGCACGCTGAGGACATAGGCTCGGTGAGCAGACGAACAGCACGATCGGCGCGGGCAAGGGGTGCATGAACTGGTGACGACCAACGGTGCGGCGGGACAGATCGGTCGCTTCACACTGGACAACGGGCTGCGCCTGGTGACCGCCCCGGCGGCGACCGGCCAGCTGGCCGCGGTCAACCTCTGGTACGGCGTCGGATCCCGGCACGAGGTCCCCGGCCGGACCGGCTTCGCCCACCTCTTCGAACACCTCATGTTCCAGGGCAGCGGCAACGTCAAGAAGAGCGAGCACTTCGACGCCGTGGAGCGGCTCGGCGGCGACATCAACGCCTCCACCTCCACCGACCGCACCAACTACTTCGAGACCGTGCCCGAGCACGCGCTCGACCTGGTCCTGTGGCTGGAGGCCGACCGTCTGGCCACGCTGCGCGACGGCATGACCCAGGAGGTCCTGGACAACCAGCGCGACGTCGTCAAGAACGAGCGCCGCCAGCGCTACGACAACGTCCCCTACGGCACCGCCCTGGAGCGCATCCTGCGCCTGGGCTACCCCGAGGGCCACCCCTACCACCACGCGACCATCGGGTCCATGGCGGACCTCGACGCCGCCGACCTCGACTACGTCCTCTCCTTCCACAAGCGCCACTACGGCCCGGACAACCTCGTCCTGACCGTCGTGAGCAGCCTCGACCCCGAGGACGTCCACGAGCGCGTCAAGCGCTACTTCGGCGGCATCCCCGCCCGCGAGACCGTGGCCGAGGCGCCCGACGCCGCCCTCGAGGGCCCCATCGGCGGCCCCGTCCGCGACCGGGTCGTCGAGACCGTCCCGGCCCCCGCGGTGTTCCTCGGCTTCCGTGTCCCCGCCTACGGCGATCGCGACTTCGACGTCATGCTCCTCGCCTCGGCCGTCCTCGGCCAGGGCCAGGGCAGCCGCCTCTACCGGCGGCTCGTCGTCGAGCGCGGCCTGGCCGTCGACGACGGCGGCGGTTCCGCCGACCTCCTCCCGTTCCGCTACACACCCAGCCTGATGCTGGTGAACATGATCGCCCGTGAGGGTGTCAGCGGAGACACGCTGGAGGAGGCGATCCTCGAAGAGGTCGTCCTGATGACCGAAGAGGGCATCACCGAGGAGGAGCTGGAGCGCGCCCGCGCCGTCCTGGAGCGCGACCACCTCCAGTCCGTGGCCCACCCCAGCGGCCTCGCCGACACCATCGGCAGCTGCACGATGCTCTTCGACGAGCCCGAGCTCGCCTACACATGGCCGCAGCGCTGGGCCGAGATCAGCGCCGACGAGGTCGTCGCCGCGGCCAAGCGCCTCCTCGGCCAGGAGAACCGGCTCACCGTGCGCTTCGACCCGGAGGAGACCCCGGAAGCCACGGAAGCCGCGGGCGAGTCCGCCAGCGCCTGACCCGCCCCCCGGTCGCCCTGATCGAACCGCAGTCGTCCACGTCCGTCCCGGCCAGCGTGCTCAAGCCGAAGAAAAGAGTCGTTTCCTCTCATGCTGCAGACCCGTCCCGAGCCCGGCGCCGCCCAGCCCTACACCTTCCCCAAGCCGCAGCGACTCCAGGTCGGCGGGGGAAGCGTGATCGCCATCGACGTGCCCGGCCAGTCCTTCGCCGCGATCCGCCTCATCCAGCCGGCGGGCGGCGCCGCCGAACCCCTCGACCGCATGGGCGTGGCCACCCTCACCGGTGAGGTGCTCGAAGACGGCATCCACGGCAACAGCTCCCTGGCCCCGGCCCTGGAGCGCCACGGCGCAGAATGGGTATCGCGCGTGAGCTGGGACGCCTTCGTCACCGGCGTGGACGCCCCGGTCAACCGGATCACCGACGCCACCGCGCTGTTCGCCGAGGCCGTGCGCACCCCGGCGCTGCGCGCCGACGATGTCCTGCGCCGCCGCGAGCAGCTGCTGGAGCGGTTCTGGCTGGACGTCTCCCAGCCCTCGACCCTGGCCAGCCGCGCTGTCGGCGGGCAGCTGTTCACCGGCCGGTACGCCACCCCGCTCAACGGCGGTCCGGTGCGCCTCGCCGACGTCACACCTGAGATCGTCGCGGAGTTTCACGCCTCCTCCATCGCCGGTGTCGCCGGGACTCTCGTGGTCGTCGGGGACCTGTCCGACGTCGACCTGGAGGCGCTCGGCCGCACGGTGTTCGGCGACGCCACCCCGACGGCACCGGAGCCGGTGACCGCGCCGGAGCGGGCCGCCGGCGAGTTCCCGCGGATCCTCCTGCTGAACCGTCCCGACTCGGTGCAGTCGGCGATCTTCATGGCGCACCACGCGCCGTCGCGCTCCGCGATCGACCTGCCCCGGGCCGAGGGCATGAGCGACGTCCTGGGCGGCATGTTCACCTCCCGGCTGAACATGAAGCTGCGCGAGGAGCTGGGCTACACCTACGGCGTCGGGTGCCGGTTCGACCTGCGCCGCGACAGCGGGGTGTTCTGCATCAGCACCCAGGTCGAGGCGCCCACCACCGCCCACTCGATCACGGCGTCACTGGAGGAGATCGACAAGCTGCGGACGGGCGGGGTCACCGAGGGCGAGCTGTCGGCCGTGCGGGAGTCCAACACCGTCGGGCTTCCGGTGACCTACTCCACCGCGCGCAGCCTCGCCTACGCCATGGTGGAGATGGTGGTGCACGACCTGCCCGAGGACCACGTCGACCGGCTGCGCGCCGGGTTCGAGCGGGTCACCGCCGAGGACCTGCGCCAGGCCGCTGTCGACTACCTGCACCCGGACCAGCTCGTCGCCGTCGTGGTGGGCGACGCCGGACAGCTGGAGAAGCCGCTGCGCGAGACCGGTGTCGGGCCGGTCGAGGTGCGCGACCCCGAGACGCTGTGGACCTGAGCGGAGCCGACGGGCTCAGCTGCGGTCAGATATCCGCTATGGGCAAGATCAAGTAAAAGAGCGGTAAGTGTTCGCATAAGGGGTTTTTGTGCGAGATAACGATACCGAACCCATGTGAGTGTGATCTTGCAACTACCAGCTCGGATGCCGCTCACAGCTGATATAACGAGTGATCCGACCAGTAACCGACGCGACCGCGACCGGAAGAGCCCGCAGGAGGCCGACGTGGCCCGTGATCAGACTCGCGACTAGCCGTGTCCTCCATCGAGAAGCCCGAAGCAGAGCGGCAGGACCAGCCGCTGGAGCCCGCACGCCCGAGCACGCTTGAGGCCCGTCCGCAGGAGCGGGTCCTCAAGGGGCGGTACCAGCTCCTGGAAGAGGTCGCCCGCGGCGGTGTCGGAACCGTCTGGCGCGCCACCGACCTGGTCCTCGACCGCGAGGTCGCGGTCAAGGAGCTGCGGCTGCCCACGGACCTGAGCACCGCGGAACGCGAATCACTGCTGCAGCGCACGACGCGCGAGGCCCGGGTGGCCGCACGGCTGACCCACCCGGGCGTCGTCACCGTGCTCGATGTCGTGGACGAGGACGATCGCCCGTGGATCGTCATGGAGTTCATCAACGCCCGGACGCTCGACGGCGTCATCAAACTCGCCGGTCCACTGCCCTACCAGCGCGTGGCCGAGATCGGCCTGCAGCTGATCGAGGCGTTGAAGATCGCGCACGACGAGGGCATCGTGCACCGCGACGTCAAGCCCGACAACGTGATGATCAGCGACAGCGGGCGCGTCGTGCTCACCGACTTCGGCCTGGCGGCGTGGACGGGTGAGTCCGCGCTGAGCAGCTCCGGTCGGATCATCGGCTCGCCCTCCTACATCCCGCCGGAACGCGCCAAGGCGGGGCCCGTGGGACCGGAGTCGGACCTGTGGTCGCTGGGCGCCACGCTCTACGCGGCGGTCGAGGGGCACCCGCCCTACGACCGCAAGGGCTACATCCGCATCCTGAAGGGCGTGGAGCTGGAGGAGCCGCCCGCGGCGACCAACGCCGGCCCGCTGGCCCCGGTACTGGCCGGGCTGCTGCACGTCAAGCCCACCGACCGGCTCACCCACGACAATGCCACCAAGATGCTGCGCATCGCGGCCCTGGCCCCGTGGGCACCGGAGACCAGCCCGGAGACCGCCAAGAACACGGCCGAGACCGGTGCGCAGCCGGTCATCCCGGCCCAGTCCGAGAACGACCAGAACGAATCGGCCCGCGAACACTTCCGCCAGGGCGCACAGGCGCTGCGCAACACCCTGCACGAGTCGATGTCGGAGAGCATGTCCCACCTGCAGGAGCGCCTGCAGCGCCACCGGCCCGAGTCGGTGAGCCACATGCTCACCTCGATCCGCGAGTCCACCGACACGCTGGGCCTGACCAGCTCGGGCAAGCACCGCAACAGCACCCTCCTGCCGGTGGCCGCGGCCGTCATCCTGGGCGTCGCCGTCCTGGTCGCCTTCGTGGTGTGGATGCTGGTGTCGAGGTAGCGTCCGACCATCCGACCACATGCGAAAGGCGCGGGACACGATGTCCCGCGCCTTTCGACCGTGTAGGGCCGGCGGGATTCGAACCCGCGCTGGCACGGACCTAAACCGTGTGCCTCTACCTGTTGGGCTACGGCCCCACGGGGTGACTAGCTCGCCCATGGTCGCGATGTACCACGGGCGGAATCAGTCGTCTGAGAATGGCAGCTTGGAGCAACGAATCGCAAGTTGTGGCGTGTGCCGCCGAGGAACGCTCCAACGCTCACCGGCGGCACTCCGCCAAGCGGCTCGTCCGCTGCCTACACCCCGAGTTCGCGCTTGATGCGGTCGACGTGGCCGGTGGCCTTCACGTTGTAGAACGCCTTCTCGACCTTGCCGTCGGGGTCGATGACCAGGGTGGAGCGGATGACGCCCTGGACGACCTTGCCGTAGTTCTTCTTCTCGCCGAACGCGCCGTAGGCGCGCAGGACGTCCTTGTCGGGGTCGCCGAGGAGGGGGAAGGTCAGGCCCTCCTTGTCGCGGAACTTGGCGAGTTTGTCCGTGGTGTCGGGGGAGATACCGAGGACGGTGAGCCCGGCGGCGTCGAAGTCGCGGAGGTTGTCGCGGAAGTCGCAGGCCTGGGTGGTGCAGCCGGGCGTCATGGCCGCGGGGTAGAAGTACAGCACGACACGCTTGCCGGTGGACTTCAGCAGCTCGCTGAGGGTGACGGGGTTGCCGTCAGCGTCGCTGAGGGTGAAGTCGGGGGCGTCGTCGCCAGGCTGCAGGCGGACGGTTGAGTCGCTCACAGTTCTCCTTGTCACGGTGGCTGCTGTCGTGATCAGCCTATTCACGGGCGTGGTCATCGGCGCGCCGTCCGGCGGGCGGGGGGAGGGCAGGCGAGGCCGCGGGCGCGGGGAAGCGCGGTGGGAGCGGCGCGCCCGGGCGGGGTGGCGGGGTGCGTTCCGGATTCGTCCCATGTGAGGGTGCCACGGACGCGCTTCGGTTGCGATCCGCACTCGGTTGATCCGCAATGGGTTGATCCTGGTCGGCGATGGCCTATTGTTGTCCGAACTCGTGTATCCGGCGTACCCCCGCCAGGGCGGCGTCCTGTACCTAGACTCATGCGCTACATCCCCCTTGTTCTCCGGCGCTGCAGTCGATGCCGCAGGTCCGGAGCACGTCCGCTTCGCGTTTGGGAGTTCAGGCAACGATGGCTGATTTCACTCTGGACGACGTCCGGGAACGCACGTGCCGGGAGCGTGACTCGTGGTGGACCGTGGGGCTGGTCGATCCGCTGGCGATCCGCCTGGTGCGGGCGACAGCCAACCGCACGGCGATCACCCCGAACCAGGTCACCGTGGCAGCCCTCTTCCTGGGGCTGGGGGCCGCGGCGTGCTTCGCGATCGGCACGTGGAAGTACCTCGTCGTCGGAGCGGTCCTCTACTACCTGTGCTTCCTGCTCGACTGCACGGACGGCAAGCTGGCGCGGCTGACCGACCGGGAGTCGCTGTTCGGCTCGTGGATGGACTACGTCTTCGACCGGTTCCGGGTGCTGATCTGCGCGATCGCGCTGATGGGCGGCCAGTACGTGCTGACCGGGCACGTGGTGTTCGTCTGGCTGGCGCTGGCCGTGGTCTTCCTGGACATGCTGCGCTACCTCAACGCACTGCAGGTCTACAAGGCGCGCCGCGAGATGCGGTCGCACATCGCCGGGGCGCTGGAGCGCGCGCGGGCGACGCTGTCCATGCTGGAGCCGGAGGACGAGGCGGCGCACCCGGACCGTCCCATGAGCGACCAGGGTGAGCAGGCGGTGCTGCGGCACGGGATCTCGGTGCTGGAGCAGATCCTGCGCACGCAGACGGAGAACGAGGCGCGCTGCGCCCGCGCCAGCGGCAAGCAGCCGGATGTGTCGCTGCCCAAGGTCGACCTGCATCAGGAGTTCCGCAGCCGGTTCCCGTGGTACCAGCGGACCTGGGATCACCTGCGGGCGCGTAGGATCCGGACGCACCTGGTCAGCGGCATCGAGTTCCAGATGGCGGTGTTCGTGATCGCCCCACTCGTCGGGGTGGTGTCGAGTGCGGCGATCGGGTGGATTACCGTCGTCATGGGCGTTTTGCTACTCGCTTTCGAGATCGCGATCGTCTATAAACTGTGGTTGTCCACGCGGGACTTCTTCCGGGTCGTGGACGGAATCGAAGGCGCGTTGGGTTTCACGCGCTCGTCTGATGACGTGGTCGATGGGACAGTGGCAGCTGCGCCCGCGGAATCGACTCAGACGACCCTGCGGTAGCGGAAGGAAGCGGCTGTATGGAGGATCGCGACCCCGCGGGGGCGCGCCGGGACCCTGCCAGTGTGCAGGCGGAGATCGAGCGCACGCAGCAGCGGTTGGCGTGGGCGATCGATGAGATCTCGGACCGGGCGAACCCGCGGAACGTGGCGCGCCGGAGCTGGGGCCAGGTGTGCCGGACCGGCACGTACCTGGCCGAGAAAGCACGGGCGCTGGTGGCCGGGGGTGGCGCGGTCCGGGTAGAGAGCCACGTGGAGGAGCCGCCCAAGGGCAGTATCCGGCTCAAGGGCGACGACGAGGTGGTGTCGACCTACACCACGCGTGGCCAGCTGCCCCCTGAGGTGGTGCTGCTCGGGGTCGGTGTCGGCGTGGTGGCCACGGTCGGCGTGATCGCGATGTGGCGGCGCAAGCGCAAGCGGTAGCGGCGAGCGGAAGACGAACAGAGACAGGGCCGAGGCCGGACCCGGGGGAAGATCCCGGACCGGTGTCGGCGATCGCGGCGGGGGCGCGGGCCACGGGGCCTGCGCCCCCGCCGCCGTTTGACCGGAGTCGGTCCGCGGCCGCAGCCGCGGGCCGCGGTCACAGGAAGGTGCGTCCCTCGCCCGGTAGGTGGGGACGGTCGCGACGACCCGTGGGACGGGGTCGGCCCCGGCGCCGCCCCCGTCAGCGGCGCCGGTCTCGATGAGGTGCAGTTCGGCGAAGCGTTCGCACAGCTCGCCGGCCTTCGCGTGGCGCATCCAGACGCGGTCGCCGATGGCGAGCCGGTCGGCGGCGGCGCCACGCAGCGGCGTCTGGGCTTCCCCCGGACCCTCGGTGGGGCTGTAGCCGAGCCCACCCGGGAGGTAGGGCTGGGGGAGCGCTGCCGCGCCGGCGGGGCCGGAGGCGACGTAGCCCCCGCCGAGGGCGGTCGCGTAGCCGCGGCCGGGGCGGCGCACGATCGGGAGGGCGAAGAGGGCGGCGGGGCGGCCGGTGAACCCGCTGAAGTGGTCGAAGAGGGCCGGCTGGAAGAGCCCGGATCCGGCGCCGATCTCGGTGACGGCGCGTTCGCGGCTGGTCAGATGGGCGCTGCCGGTGCCTCCCCCGTTGACGAAGCGGATGTCGGCGACCTCGCGGACGGCGCGGACGATGGCGGCGCGCCTGCGGGCGAGTTCGATCCGGGACTGGTGCTTGATCCAGCGCACGGCGCGCCCGTAGAGGGGGTTGCCGGGCGGGGTGTCGGCGACCCCGGCGATCTGGGCCTCGTAGGCCATGATGCCGTCGAGGCGCAGGGTGGGGCGCTGGGTGATGGCGCGGGCGAGCGCGGCGGTCTGGGCGGGGGTGCGGATGGGGGAGCGGTGGGCGCCGATGCGCAGGCGCGGACCGAGGGGCTGCCAGCTGGTGTCGACGTCGATGCAGACCTTGATGGGGTGGGCGGGGTCGGGCGCCGCCGCGGTGATGAGGTCGAGGTGGGCGACGTCGTCGACCATGAGGGTGATGGAGCGCGCTGCGCGCGGGTCGGCGGCCAGCTGGGCGATGGCGTGGGTGTCGACGGTGGGGTAGGCGACGAGGATGTCGTCGGTCAGCGGGGTATCGACGTCGTGGGTGCCCTCCCTAGCGTCGCCGGCGCCGGTGGTGGCCAGCCAGATCGCTTCGGGGAGCGTGAAGGCCATGATTCCGGCGTATCCGGGGAGGGCGAGGGCTTCCCGCATCAGGTGGCGGCAGCGGACGGACTTGCTGGCCAGGCGGATGGGCGTGCTGCTGGCACGTGCGGCGAGGTCGGCGGCGTTCGCGCGGAACGCGGTGAGGTCGACGGCGGCGAAGGGCGGCTCCAGGTGGGCGGTCGCGGTGTCGTAGATGTCGCGGGCGCTTCTCATGCGGTGAGGCATGCCACAAATTATGAGAGATATTCATGTATCGCGCGACGGCTGTGACGTGCGGGTCGCCGCGTTCTCGAACGTGCGGCTCGGTGGGCGGATAACCTGGAAGATCGTCCCCTGCCAGCAGAACGAAGTAGCCCGGGAGAGTTGCGACCCATGAGTGATCGCGAATACGTACTGACGCTGTCCTGTCCCGACAGCCGGGGAATCGTCGCCGGGGTGGCGAACCTCCTCAACGGGCACGGTTGCAACATCACCGAAAGCCAGCAGTACGGCGACCACTACACCGGACGGTTCTTCCTGCGCGTGCAGTTCCTCGCCGAGCCCATGGCCGGGAGCGGAAACGGGGACGACGTCGTGACCGAAGAGGTGCTGCGCGGGGCCGTCGCGGCGCTGGCCGGGGACTTCGACATGGAGTGGGAACTGTGGCGGTGCTCGGTGCGCCCCCGCATGCTGGTGATGGTGTCGAAGTTCGGGCACTGCCTGAACGACCTGCTCTACCGGCAGCGCAGCGGGCTGCTCGACATCGACATCGCCGCGGTGGTCTCCAACCACCCCGACCTGGAGTTCCTGGCGCGCTCCTATGACCTGGACTTCCACCACCTGCCGGTGCGCCGCGAGACCAAGGCCGAGCAGGAGGCGCGGCTGCTGGAGCTGGTCGACTCCTACAACGTCGATCTCGTGGTGCTGGCCCGCTACATGCAGGTGCTCTCCGAGGACCTGTGCGCGAAGCTGCCGGGGAAGATCATCAACATCCACCACTCCTTCCTGCCGAGCTTCAAGGGCGCCCGCCCCTACCACCAGGCGCAGGCCCGCGGTGTGAAACTGATCGGCGCGACCGCGCACTACGTGACGGCCGATCTGGACGAGGGCCCGATCATCGAGCAGGAGGTCTCGCGGGTCGACCACACCCACACGCCGGAGCAGATGACCGCCATCGGCCGCGACCTGGAGTCGTTGGCGCTGGCCCGAGCCGTCAACTGGCACGCCCAGCGGCGTGTACTGCTCAACGGCGGCAAGACGGTGGTGTTCCGCTAGATCGCGTTCGGTCCACGGGGGCGGGAACGGGTCACGTGGCGCCGCGCCCTCCACCACGGTCCATCGCGCGGATTCCGGGCGCCGGGCACTACGGGAATTCGGTCCCGGCGCAGCGGCTTTCTCTTGGAATCACCGTGATCTTCGGCGGCCGCGGAGTATTCTCATCGATCACACCCAAGATTCTCTACTTCTAGTGATTCTCTGGTTACCATGAGTGATGTGGGGGTTCGGTGGTCCGATCGCGGGTGAGGATGCCATGGAGGGCGACGCGCAGCTCGACGCGGCGACGATCGCTCGGCGGATCGCGGCCGAGGCCCGGACCATCCCCGACGTCGTCGACCTGTCGGCCGGTGCGTTCCGCACCACGGTCACGCCGGCTCCCGAAGGGCGGATCGTCGGGGTCGCGGTGCGCCCGACCAGTGTCGAGGTCGGCGTGGTCGTGCGCTACGGGCGCCCCGCGCCGCAGATCGCGGCCGAGATCCGCGACCAGGTTCGCCCGCTGGCGCTGGGCAGGATCGTGCACGTCACCGTCGAGGACATCGTCGCCGGGGCGGGCTGATCGCGCTGCACGGGCGGCCGCCGCCTAAGGCGGGCACCACCGCGCCGAAGGAGCAGGAACACAAGCGCACAAGGAGGCAGCCAGGCGGACACGGACGCGCGGCCGGATCGATGACGCGGATCGCGCCGCGCCGGGTCCGCCGGTGACCGCGGCGTCGGAGGTCTTCGGGGGGAGCCTCCGGCGCCGCTTCTCTGTCCCGCCGCGGTCAGTGCTCAGCCGAGGAGGGCGGCCAGCACGGCATCGGTGTCGGAAAGGTCATCGAGAACGGTGTCGGCGTCCAGCGAGCGCAGGGTGGCGGCGTCGGTCTCGCCCGTGGCGACGGCGACGATCCGGGCGCCGCCCTCCTGGGCGGCCCTGATGTCGTTGGCGTTGTCGCCGACGAGCACCGTTGTCGCGGGGGTGAACTGGACGCCGACCCGCTCGTAGACGCGGCGGCGGGCGATGGACACGAGCTCGGGCCGGTCCATGTGGTCGTCGCCGTAGGCGCCCAGCGAGAAGTCCACGAGGTGGTCGAGGCCGAACGCGGTGAGCTTGCGCTCGGCGTTGCGCCGCGTGTTGCCGGTCAGCAGGGAGGAGATGATGTCGCTGTCCTCGGCGCAGTGCCGCAGGATGCGCTCGGCTCCGGCGAGGACGCGGCCGCGCTCGACCATCTCGGCCGCCCGCGCGGCGAAGAGGCGGTCCTGCACGTCGAGGAAGCGCGCGAAGCCGTCGTCGGCGGGATCCACGCCGTTGGCCAGCAGCGTGTCGTGGAACCAGCGCCACTCGGTGCGTCCGGCGCCACGGGTCTCCTGGTGCTCGGTCAGGCCGCTGTATTCGGCGAACGCGGCCGAGAAGACCTCGAAGCCGACCCCCTCGACGTCGAGCAGGGTCTTGTCGATATCCCACAGCACCAGGCGCTTGCCCACGTGTTCTCCCATCAGCTCCACTGCACGTGCTGTCACCGTATCCGAGCGCGTGCGTCGGTTCCCCCTGTTCGTTGGAAATGTGCCGGTGACGCCCGATACGGGAGGGGCGACGTGCGTATCACCCAAAGGTGAGGCTAGGCTAACCTACGGAATCATTCGCTGGCCGTATCCGATCGCTCAGGAGTGCCCGTGCAGAGCTGCCATCCGCTGGTCGGCGTCGCCGCCTGGATCAACGCACGCGAGCTCTACATCGACGTGGACCTCCTGGGGGTCAACGATCCTGCCCCGCCCGGGGCGGAGTGGACGCGGCTCGACCGGATGCCCGACCGGGTTCCCGAACTCATCGCCCTCCTGCTGGAGCGCTCCTGCGCGGGACACACCACGTCCGCCGCGGCCTTCCTCGCCTCCGACATCGCGCGCCAGGTGCTCGCCTTCGCCTGCGTGGCGGCCTACCTGACCGGGCGGGCCCCGGACCTCGCGCCGGAGCGGACGTGGGTGCGCCACGACCCGGAGACGGGCCGGCTCGACCGGCTCGCCCTGCGCCAAGGCGCCGTGGCCGTCATCGACGGCGACCCGATGGAGCGCCGCCCCGGCGCCGTGTGCGTCGCGGACGAGGACGCACTGGACGCGTGGTTCATGGGTGCGGCGGTGGCCACCCTGGAGCCGGTGATCGATGCCGTGCGCGCCCATACGCGCTACGGCACCCGGCCGCAGTGGAGCATGGTGGCCGACGCGCCGCACGCCGCGCTCATCGGGGCCTCGCACGAGGTCGGCGCCGACCAGTGGGCCGCATGGGAGCGGGCCCGGCGGATGGTGGCGTGGATCAACGCCGACCGCGCCCGCGTCGCTCCCAAACAGCGCCCCTTCCCGCTCGCTTTGGCGGGCCAGCCGGAGCACCGGCCGGAGCGGATGTTCATGGTGCGCGGCGGCTGCTGTTTCTATTACCGCTTCGGTGACGCCAAGTGCGCCACCTGCCCGTTGTCGAGCGACGAGCAGCGCGAGAGCGCGCTGCGGGAGCACTTCGAGCCCACGACGGTTTCGACCACCACCTGACCGTACGCGGATGACACGTCGAGGCGCTCGCCTCGCCCTTGCCCTCTGTCCATCGCCCATCTTCCGCGGTAAACGGCTGCAGATCCGGTCTCTATCTGGCAATATAACTCTGAGTAGTTAATACCTTACAGAAAGAGATGGCTCTCGTGTACTCCACACCCCGCCGCCTGGCCGCGGCCTGCGGTGCCGTACTCCTGGGCAGCCTGCTGTCGCTGGCCATCGTGCTCCCGGCCCACGCGGAGCTCTTCAATGAGTGCTCGATCGCTCGCGGGATCAAGTACGGGCGGATCACCTTCCCCGACCCGTACAAGGAGAAGGCGCTGCACCCCTGCGTGAAGAACATCCCGGTGCTGTTCCAGTGCCCGCACGGCTTCCTCTACAACCACATCGACAACGTGTGTGACGCGCCCGGCCTGAGGTCCTGACCCACGACTCCGAAAGGCGCCGGACAGCAGCGAACACGAGGCATCGGTCGCGACGCGGGCCCATCCCGGGCCGCTGGTTCCCCGGGTTTGTCGGACCCCGTTGTTACGTTGGCGGCATGGCTCGAAAGATTTTCGTGAACCTGCCCGTCAAGAACCTCAAGCGATCGGTCGACTTCTTCACCGCGCTCGGATTCTCGTTCGACCAGCAATTCACCGACGAGAACGCCACCTGCATGATCATCAATGACGACGCCTTTGCGATGCTGCTCGTCGAGGACTTCTTCAAAGGTTTCACCAAGAAGGAGATCTGCGACGCGTCCACGCACACGGAGGCCATCGTCGCTTTGAGCGCCGATACCAGGTCGGAGGTCGACAGCCTGGTCGACTCGGCCCTCGTGGCCGGTGCGTCCGCGGCGAACGAGCCCATGGAGGAGTCGGGAGTTTACGTGCGATCGTTCCACGACCCCGACGGCCACCTCTGGGAGGTGGTCCACATGGACATGAGCGCACAGCAGGCGTGAACCCGCGTCAGCCGGTCTCCGTGCCGACAGCCGTGTAGCGGCCACACCCGCCGAAAGCCGTGGTGTCGTGATCGAGCGGTCGGGGTAAGCCCACTTCTGGGGCGGGACGTCGACTTCAGGGGGAATCCATGGCGACCGCTGCAGACATCATGCATTCAAACGCTCAGTGCATCGACGAGAGCGAGACGTTGGACGTCGCCGCCCGGATGATGCGCGACATGGGGGTGGGGGCGCTCCCCATCTGCGGTTCGGACAAGCGCCTCAAGGGCATCATCACCGACCGCGACATCGTACTCCGCTGTGTGGCCGAAGGCCGCGACTGCCGCACCACCACCGCCGCCGACCTGGCGCAGGGAACTCCGTTCTGGGTGGACGAGGAGGCGGACGTCAGCGAAGTCCTGCGGGGCATGATTGAACACCGCATCAAGCGGGTCCCGGTCATCCGCGACCACCAGCTGACCGGCATCATCAGCGAATCCGACCTCGCCCGCGCCCTGCCCGAGCAACAACTCGGGCAGTTCGTCGAAGCAATGAAGTCGGGGCCGGCCGACCTAGTCCCCGGCGCCGGCTCCCGGCCGCACCTCACCCACCACTGACCGACACACGTTACGCCCGACACCAGACCCCGCGCGGCCGACACACGGCGTGCGGGGTCGCATCATGCACGTCGTCCGAAGCCACTCAACGGGGCAACCCGTGTGACCTTCCCTCGGTCGTCGTTCACTCGCCAGGGAGAGGACAGCAACGCCTCCGCTGTCCGCAATCGGACAATTCGCTCTTCTCCGTTGCCCGCGGAATTCGGCAACCCTACGGTATTCGCGTGGGTGGTAGCCGCTGCAAGCACGAACTTCTACCCGGCCAGTGCGGGCTGTGTCGCGTGGCCAACAGTGTCCTTGTCGAACGCGTTGTGGTCACACGCGGGGGACTGGTATTCCGCCGGTCGACGCGCTGCGCCGCCCTGGTGGAGGGACAGCGGAAAGCCAGGTGGCGCGGAGACGAGGTGGGCGATCCGGAGAATGTTCCGATCGACCGTGTCCTCTACGACCGCGCCCCGTGTATCAACTGCTTTCCCGATTACGCTGGACCCGGTGCCAAGCTCTGCTGGGTTCTGCAATCGGGAGTGTGGCACAAAGGCCTGCTCAAACGGTGGCGGGGACGCAATTCCGTCGGCCTCTGGGAGGCCGACGTCGTCTACGCGGCCGATCACACCCAACGCACCCTGGTCCTCGACGAACGCTTCCTCCGCCCACGCGACCCGAACGAACAGACCTCGACCTGAACCGGCCGCGCGGTACCATCGGGCGGCATCCAAGCGGCAATCAGGCGGGGTGAGGGCATGGCGACGATCAACCTGGAGTTCAGCGAAGAGGAGCTGAAGCAGATCCGTCAGGCTGCCTAACTCGAGGAGACCGCCGTCTGTGAGCTGATCCGAAAGATTGTCCTCGCCGAAACCCACCATCGTCTTGTAATGGCGACGGCTCACCAGGTCACACGGACGTCTGCTGGACTGAACGCCAGGCTAGCGCGGTAGAGGCGGATCCTGAGCATCGAGACGGTCCGCTCGGCACGACGTTCCCTCGGCGACCACCGCAGTGACTTCAGGATTGGACACGGTCTCACCTCGGCCGTCGAACATGGGCCAGTCCAGCGGTTCGTCCCAGACACGGTTCGCCATGGCCGCCAGGTGGACACCTTGGCGGATGATCTCTGCTTCCGCAATACCGCGACGCCGCGCGGATTCCTTGATCAGAGCGAGGTCCGCTGAATCGACATAGACCGTCAATCTCTTCATGGCCATATACCGATGCTGCCCCACGAACCCGTCGTCTGAGGGGACAACGCGGCACAAGCGTTGTCGGTTCGCTCCGTGATCAGCACTCGATGACATTGACCGCGAGCCCGCCGCGGCTGGTCTCCTTGTACTTGTCGTGCATGTCACGGCCGGTGTCCCGCATGGTCTTGATGACCTTGTCCAGGGAGACGAAGTGGCTGCCGTCGCCGCGCAGGGCGATGCGGGTGGCGCTGATCGCTTTGACCGAGGCTAGGGCGTTGCGTTCGATGCAGGGGACCTGGACCAGGCCGCCGATCGGGTCGCAGGTGAGGCCGAGGTTGTGTTCCATGGCGATCTCGGCGGCGTTCTCCACCTGGGCCGGGGTGGCGCCCAGGGCCTCGGCGAGGCCGCCCGCTGCCATGGAGGAGGCGGAGCCGACCTCGCCCTGGCAGCCGACTTCGGCGCCGGAGATGGAGGCGTTCTCCTTGAAGAGGATGCCGATCGCGCCCGCTGTGAGCAGGAAACGGACGACGCCGTCGTCGTTGGCGCCGTCGCTGAAGTGGGTGTAGTAGTGCAGGACGGCGGGGACGATCCCGGCCGCGCCGTTGGTCGGGGCGGTCACCACACGGCCGCCCGCCGCGTTCTCCTCGTTCACGGCCAGGGCGTAGAGGGTGATCCAGTCGCTGCCGCGCATCGGGTCGCTGAGGTCGGTCCGGTCCGGCTTGGCCAGGCCGGTGGCGTCGCACGTGCCGCCCAGCTGGCGGTAGAGGCGGTGGGCGCGGCGGGGGACCTTGAGGCCGCCGGGGAGGGTGCCCTCGGTGGTGACGCCGCGGCGGACGCACTGGCGCATCACGTGCCAGATCTCCAGCAGCTCGTCGTGGATCTGCTGGCGCGTGCGGCCGAACGCCTGCTCGTTGGCGAGCATGATGGCGCTGATCGACATGCCCGTCTCGCGGCACAGCCCGAGCAGCTCCGCGGCCGTGGCGAACGGGTAGGGCAGCGGGGTGTCGTCCGGCTTGATGCGGTCGGCTCCGGCGGCTTCCTCGTCGACGACGAAACCGCCGCCCACCGAGTAGTAGATCCGCGAGCGGAGCTCGGCGCCCTCGGCGTCGAAGGCCACGAACCGCATGCCGTTGGGGTGCCCCGGCAGGCTCTCCTTGCGGCGGAAGTCGACGTGCTCGGCCGGGTCGAAGGTGATCTCGCGGTGACCGCCCAGCGCGAGGCGCCGGGTGGTGCGCACCTCGCTCAGCAGCCCCGACACCGCGTCGACGTCGACGTCCTCCGGGGTCTCCCCGAGCAGACCGAGGATGACCGCGGTGTCGCTTCCGTGCCCCTTGCCGGTGAGCGCGAGCGAGCCGTACAGCTCGGCGCGCACCGTGGCCACCCGGTCGAGCAGGCCGGTGTCGACCAGGCCCGTGACGAACGTGCGGGCCGCCTTCATCGGGCCCACAGTGTGCGAGCTGGAAGGGCCGATGCCGATCTTGAATAGGTCGAAAACGCTGATGGCCATGGTTCCTGCCCTCCTCGTTGAGTACAGGGTGCGGTAGTTGGAAGCGGTTGTGGGGGCACCGGCCGTAAAACGCCGACAGCCGGGCCCTGCGCCGAACTCGGTGCGACGGCGCACGGCCCGGCTGTCTGATGACGAGGTATGAGGTCGTGCGGCGGCGAACCGCCGCGCGACCCGATCCCGTTCGCCGGGGGTAGCGGGGGTGGCCCGCTACAGGCCCGGGTAGAGCGGGTGCTTGCGCGCGAGGGCGACCACGCGGTCGCGCAGGGCGGCCGCGTCGTACTCCGGCTCGAGCGCCTCGGCGAGGATGTCGGCGACCTCGGCGAAGTCCGTCTCGTCGAAGCCCCGGGTGGCCAGCGCCGGCGTGCCGACGCGCAGGCCGGACGTGACCATCGGCGGGCGCGGGTCGTTGGGCACCGCGTTGCGGTTGACCGTGATGCCGATCTCGTGCAGGCGGTCCTCGGCCTCCCGGCCGTTGAGCTCGGAGTTCACCAGGTCCACCAGCACCAGGTGCACATCGGTGCCGCCGGTGAGCACCCGCACCCCGGCCTCAACGGCGTCGGGCTGGGTCAGGCGCTCGGCGAGGATCCGCGCACCGGCCTGGGTGCGCCGCTGGCGGTCGGCGAACTCCTCGCCCGCCGCCATCTTCAGCGCGACCGCCTTCGCCGCGATCACGTGCTCCAGCGGGCCGCCCTGCATGCCGGGGAACACCGCCGAGTTGATCTTCTTGCCCAGCTCCTCCTTGGCGAGGATGAGCCCGCCGCGAGGGCCGCCGAGGGTCTTGTGCGTGGTGGTGGTGACGACGTCGGCGTAGGGCACCGGGTTGGGGTGCAGCCCGGCCGCCACCAGACCGGCGAAGTGCGCCATGTCGACGAACAGGATCGCGCCGACCTCGTCGGCGATCTCGCGGAACCGGGCGAAGTCCAGCTGCCGCGGGTAGGCCGACCACCCGGCCACGATCATCTTCGGCTGGTGCTCCTTGGCGAGCTTCTCGACCTCGTCGTAGTCGACGGTGCCGTCCTCGTCGCGCACGTGGTAGGCCACGGCGTTGAGGATCTTGCCGGAGTAGTTGAGCCGCATGCCGTGGGTCAGGTGCCCGCCGTGCGCGAGGTCCAGGCCGAGGATGGTGTCGCCCGGCTTGAGTAGCGCGAAGTACACCGCCGTGTTGGCCTGGGCGCCCGAGTGCGGCTGCACGTTGGCGTGCTCGGCGCCGAACAGCGCCTTGGCGCGGTCGATCGCGAGCTGCTCGACGACGTCGACGTGCTCGCAGCCGCCGTAGTAGCGGCGGCCGGGGTAGCCCTCGGCGTACTTGTTGGTGAGGACGGTCCCCTGGGCCTCCAGCACCGCCTGGGGCGCGAAGTTCTCGGAGGCGATCATCTCCAGCGTGTCACGCTGCCGGGCGAGCTCGTCGTTGACGGCCGCCGCGACCTCGGGGTCGTACTGCGCCAGCGGCTGGTCGAGGATGTTGCGCGTCTCGGTCATGTGATCAGCCCTCGCCTTCGGTGACCTGGGTGTACTGCTCGGGGGTCAGCAGGTCGGCCGGGTCCTCGGAGAGTTCCACCTTGAAGAGCCAGCCGCGCCCGTAGGGGTCTTCGCCGATGATCTCGGGGTTCTCCACCGCGGCCTGGTTGACGTCGACGACCTCGCCGTTCACCGGCGCGTAGATGTCGCTGACGGACTTGGTCGACTCGACCTCGCCGCAGGTGTCACCGGCCGCTACCGTCGTCCCGGTCTCCGGCGGGTCGACGAAGACGATGTCCCCCAGCGCCTCGGTGGCGAAGGCCGTGATGCCGATGGTGGCGACACCATCGTTGATGGCCACCCACTCGTGCTCTTTCGTGTAGTTCAGCTCAGCGGGAACGCTCAATTCAACTCCCCAGGAGATCATTCGTTGTCCGGCACCGCGCGACACGTCCGCGCGGTCGTGTCCTGCACCATGCGGCTCGTCATCGGCCCCGACAGAGATTCTGCCGGGTCGCCGACGTGGCCCGCACCGCGGCTCGCGCCCTGGCCCCAGAAGGCCAGGAACATCAGCGATCCCGCTTGTAGAAGGGCAGCTCGACCACGTCGACCGCCTCCGCGCGACCCCGCACGTCCACGGTGAACTCACCGGAGGCGATGTCGAGGTCGCCGTCGACGTAGGCCATCGCGATCGGCTTGCCCAGCGTAGGGGAGGGGGCGCCACTGGTGATGGACCCCACCGGCGTTCCCTCCCGCAGGACCTGCTGACCGTTGCGCAGCGGGCGGCGGCCCCGGCCGATGAGGCCGATCAGGCGACGTGTGCGCTCGGTCTCGGCGGCCTTGGCCAGCGCGGCGCGGCCCACAAAGTCGCCGTCCTTCTCGAACTTGACCACGCGGCCCTGGCCGGCGTCGAAGGGCGTGAGGTCGGCGCTGAGCTCGTTGCCGTACAGCGGCATCCCCGCCTCCAGGCGCAGCGTGTCGCGCGCGGACAGCCCGGCCGGCACGAGGCCGTAGGGCTCTCCGGCGGTGAGCAGCGCGTCCCAGACGGCGGGGGCGTCGGAGCCCGGCCGGAGGAAGATCTCGAACCCGTCCTCACCGGTGTAGCCGGTGCGGGCGAGCAGAACGGGGTGGCCGGCCACGGTGTGGGCGTAGCCCGCGTAGTACTTGATCTCGGAGAGGTCGGCGTCGGTGAGGGGAGCGAGGATCCGCACGGCCTCCGGGCCCTGCAGCGCGATGAGCGCGTAGTCGGCGGACTGGTCCGCCACCCGGGCGTCGAACCCCGCGACGCGCTCGGTGAGCGCGGCCACGACGGTGTCGTTGTTGGCGGCGTTGGCGACGACTAGGTACTCCTCCTCGCCGAGGCGGTAGACGATCAGGTCGTCGAGCACCCCGCCGTCCGCGGCGGTGATCATCGTGTAGCGGGCGCGGCCGACCTTGACCTTGGAGAGGTACCCGGCCAGCGCGTAGTCGAGGAACGCGGCGGCCTGCGGGCCGGTGACGCTGATTTCCCCCATGTGGGACAGGTCGAACAGGCCGGCGCGCTCGCGCACCGCCTTGTGCTCGGCGGTCTCGCTGCCGTAGCGCAGCGGCATCAGCCACCCGGCGAAGTCGACCAGGGTGGCACCCAGCCGCTCGTGGACCGCGTTCAGCGGTGTAGTGCGGGGGGCGCTCGTAGGCTCCGTCATGGGCACTCCCGAGAGGATGGACGTCGTATCTGCAAAGGCGTTGCCATCCTCCCCCTCTGTCATCGGTGCCTGAGAGCTTCACCCGCGCACGGCGTGGCTTGCACCTTCGGCGAGGAGCGGTGAGCTCCTGCTTTCCAGAGTGGTCTCGCCCGTACGGTCCTGTGCGCCTGAGAGGTTGTCTTCGGGGAGGAATTGCTCCTTCGGCGGCCCGCGCTGGATGCGCGGGCACTCTCCCGTACGGGGTCAGCAACTACCGGTCAGCCTAGCAGCGGCGATGACGCGCCCCCAAGGGTGCCCACCGGCAGGCCCCTCCCGGCGATGGCCATGGCGATTCTGTCGAAAAGCCGACGAAAATCGACAGACTTTCCGTGATCACCGCCGAGAGGCGGGAGCGTCAGGCCTTGCGGCGGTTGCGGACGGCTTCGGCCAGCCCGCTCAGGACGCCCTCGGTGGTCTCCCAGCTCATGCACTTGTCGGTGATGGACTGGCCGTAGGTGAGGTCGGCCGGGTCGTGGAGCTTCTGCGCGCCCTCGATGAGGTTGCTCTCCAGCATCACGCCGATGATGCCCTTCTCGCCCCCGGCGATCTGGTCGCCGATGGTGCTGGCCACGCCCGGCTGGCGGGTGTGGTCCTTGCCGCTGTTGGCGTGGCTGGCGTCGATCATGACGCGGCGGGGCAGGCCCGATTCCTCGATGACGTCGAGCGCCGCGCCGACGCTCTGCGCGTCGAAGTTGGGGCCGGAGCGCCCGCCGCGGAGGATGACGTGGCAGTCGGAGTTGCCATGGGTCACCACGACCGACCCGGCGCCGCTGGGGTCGATACCGAAGAAGGTGTGCGAGGCGGCGGCAGCGCCGCAGGCGTCCACCGCGACCTGGACGTCGCCGTCGGTGCCGTTCTTGAAGCCGACCGGCATGCTCAGCCCGCTGCTGAGCTGGCGGTGTACCTGGCTCTCGGTCGTGCGCGCGCCGATGGCACCCCACGCCACCGCGTCGGCGATGTACTGCGGGGTGATCGGGTCGAGGAACTCGGTGCCGGAGGGGACCCCCAGCGAGCCGATGTCGAGGAGCAGCTTGCGGGCGGTGCGCAGCCCGCGGTGGACGTCATAGGTCTCGTCCAGGCCCGGGTCGTTGATCAGGCCCTTCCAGCCGAGAGTGGTGCGCGGCTTCTCGAAGTAGACGCGCATCACCACGCACAGCTCGCTGCTGAGCGACGGGATGAGGCTCTTGAGGCGGTGCGCGTAGTCGAGCGCGGCGTCGGGGTCGTGGACCGAACACGGCCCGACGATCACCAGCAGTCGGTCGTCGGTGCCGTCGATGATCCCCTTGATCTCGGCGCGGGCGTCCTCGACGAGGGCGCTGCGCTTGGGGCCCATGGGCAGCTCGGCCAGGACGTCCTGTGGTGCGACCAGGGGAAGGTAGCTCTCGACCCTGGTGTCGTTGGTGTTCGGCATGCCGTTCCTCTATCCCTCATCCCCGGTTGGCCTTCGGCAACCCTAACGCTACGGAACTGTCGAGACTTCCGATGGCCCTCGATTGTGGTGCGGGTCATCGGTGCTGATCACGGGGGACAGGAATGCGCCCGCCCGGCCCGTCCGGGCGCGCGTGTCGCCCCCCGCCGGCCGCCGTCGGCCTCGTCGGTGCTGTCCTTGCTCATTGCTCATTCTGTCTCGTCCTTGAGCCCCGGGAAGTCCTCTTCCCAGTACTCGTGCTCGTTGCGGGAGCCGCTGTCGGCGCTGCGCCTCTCCTCGGCCGCGCGCAGCTGCACCCGCCGGATCTTGCCGGAGACCGTCTTGGGCAGCTCGGCGAACTCCAGGCGCCGCACCCGCTTGAAGGGGGAGAGGTTCTGCCGCGCGTAGCGGAGGATGTCGCGCGCGGTCTCGGGGTCCGGCGCTCTGCCCTCCACGAGGGCGACATACGCCTTGGGCACGGCCAGCCGCACCGGGTCGGGGGAGGGCACGACGGCGGCCTCGGCCACGGCCTCGTGTTCGATGAGCACGCTCTCCAGCTCGAAGGGGGAGATGCGGTAGTCGGAGGCCTTGAAGACGTCGTCGCCCCGCCCGATGTAGGTGATGTAGCCGCCGGCGTCGCGGTGGGCGACATCCCCGGTGTGGTAGCGCCCGTCGCGCATCACCTGCTTGGTGCGCTCGTCGTTGTCGCGGTACCCGGCCATCAGCCCGACCGGGTCGTCGGCCATGTCGAGGCAGATCTCGCCCTGGTCGCCGACCTCCCCGGTGACCGGGTCCTCCAGCGCGATGGTGAACCCCGGCATGGGGCGGCCCATGGACCCGGGCCGGATCTCCTGGCCGGGGCCGTTGCCGATCTGCAGGGTCGTCTCCGTCTGCCCGAACCCGTCGCGCACCGTCAGCCCCCAGGCGCGCCGCACCTGCTCGATGACCTCGGGGTTGAGCGGTTCACCCGCCGCCACCACCTCCCGGATGGGCACGTTCCACGCGCCCAGGTCGGCCTGGATGAGCATCCGCCACACCGTGGGCGGCGCGCAGAACGTGTCGACGCCGCAGCGCGCGATCTGGCTGAGCAGGTAGGCGGCGTTGAACTTGGACTGGTTTACCACCAGCACCGTGGCCTGGGCGTTCCACGGCGCGAAGATACTGCTGTAGGCGTGCTTGGCCCAGCCCGGCGAGGAGATGTTCAGGTGTACGTCGCCGGGGCGGATCCCCACCCAGAACATGGTCGACAGGTGCCCCACCGGATAGGACAGGTGGGTGTGCAGCACCAGCTTGGGCTGGGAGGTGGTCCCCGACGTGAAGTACAGCAGCAGCGGGTCGTCGGCGGAGGTGGGGCCGTCTGGCGCGAAGTCCAGCCCGGCGTGCTGGGCGTCGGTGTAGTCGAGCCACCCCTCCATGATCCCGACCGCGATGCGGGTCCAGTGGCCGCCGAGCCCCTCGAACTTGGGGGTGTCCGCGGCGCTGGCGATGACATGGGCGACTCCGCCCCGCTCGATGCGGTCGGCGAGGTCGGCCGTGGAGAGCAGCGTGGTCGCCGGGACGATGACCGCGCCGAGCCGCATCGCGGCCAGGGTCGCCTCCCACAGCTCCACCTGGTTGCCGAGCATGATCAGGATGCGGTCGCCGCGGCGCACGCCCTGGGCGTGCAGCCAGTTGGCCACCTGGCCGGAGCGCTGCGCGAGCTCGGCGTAGGTCTGCTTCGTCTCGGTGCCGTCCTCCTCGACGATCCACAGCGCGAGTCGGTCGGGGTGCTCCGCGGCCGCGACGTCGAAGTGGTCCAGCGCCCAGTTGAAGTGATCGGGCCGTGGCCAGCGGAACTCGCGGTGGGCCAGGGCCTGGTCCTCGCGGTGGTCGAGCAGGAAGTCGCGGGCGGAGCGGAACTCGCGGGTGGCCGGACTGGACATGGGCGGACCTCCACGTCGTCATTGTGACTCTGGTCACCATACCCGGGCGAATGACCCACGCCCGAGCCGACCCGCTCAAGATCAACGCGAGATGGAATCCTGTCTAGGATTGGAGCGATGGCCGCCGGTGCCGCGCGTCGTCGCCTCCCTTCGACCGCTCGCCGGCCGTGCCCGGTCCCCTGCTCTTGAGGTTCTGTCACACACGACCGTCCACGTGTATACGGAAGGTGCATGCCCGATGCGCACGCTGTACCCGCCGATCGATCCCTACGACACCGGCATGCTCGATGTCGGTGACGGGAACCGGATCTACTGGGAGCTCTGCGGGAACCCCACGGGTAAGCCCGTGGTGTTCCTGCACGGCGGCCCCGGCGGCGGGTGCGGGCCGGCGCACCGGCGCCTCTTCGACCCGGAGAAGTACCGCATCCTCCTGTTCGACCAGCGCAACTGCGGCCGCAGCACGCCGCACGCCAGCGGCATGGACGTCGACCTCAAGGCCAACACCACCCAGGCGCTGGTCAAGGACATGGAGCGGCTGCGCCGCATGATCGGCGTGGAGAAGTGGCAGGTCTTCGGCGGCTCCTGGGGCAGCGCGCTCGCGCTGGCCTACGCCGAGGAGCACCCGCACCGGGTCAGCGAGCTGATCCTTCGGGGCATCTTCACCCTGCGCAACGACGAACTGCGCTGGTTCTACCAGGAGGGCGCCTCCCACCTCTTCCCGGAGCTGTGGGAGACCTACCTGGAGCAGATCCCCGAGGACGAGCGCGACGACCTCATCGGCGCCTACGCCAAGCGGCTCAACTCGACCGACCCGGAGGTGCGGCTGGCCGCGGCGCGCGCCTGGAGCATGTGGGAGGGCTCCACGGTCACCCTGGTGCCCGACCCCGACATCCGCGCCCAGCACGCCGACCCCGACTACGCGCTGGCGTTCGCCCGGATCGAGAACCACTACTTCGTGCACGGCGGCTTCTTCACCCCGGACCAGCTGATCGACAACGCCAAGCGGCTGCGCGACATCCCCGGCGTCATCGTCCAGGGCCGCTACGACGTGTGCACCCCCGCCCGCACCGCTTACGACCTGCACAAGGCCTGGCCCGAGGCGGAGTTCACGATCGTGGACGACGCCGGACACGCCTTCAGCGAGCCCGGCATCCTGCACCACCTCATCGAGGCGACCGACCGGTTCGCCGACGCCTAGCAGCGGGTCGGGGATCGTCGGACGGACACGACCCGACAAATAGGGGTGGGCGGGGCGCGATCACCCGCATGGTGCGCGACTAAGCTCGGAGGAAAACGCGAGTGAGTGAGGAGCGCCACATGCGGGTGAAGGTGGACTTCGATCGTTGCGAGAGCAACGCGGTCTGCATGGGCATCCTGCCCGAGGTGTTCGAGGTTCGCGACGACGACTTCCTCTACATCCTGCAGGAGGAGCCGCCCGAGGAACTCCGCGACAAAGTGGAGGAATGCGTACGGATGTGTCCCAAACAGGCCATCAGCGTCGAGGACTGAACCCGGCCGCCGCCAGGGCGTCGTCCCACGCCGTCGGCTTCTCCAGGAGCGCGCGGTAGCGCATGGTCTTCGGTGTGGAGCGCAGGCCCAGGACGCCGATGAGTTGTCCGGACCGTCCGAGGAACGCCACGAACTTGCGGTCCTCGGGCGATCCGTGCACGAACTCCACGGTGTCGGCCGGTGCGGCCTGGCCGAGCAGCTGGATTTTCATCCCGTACTGGTCGGACCAGAAATAGGGCACCGGGGTGTAGTCGCGCCGGTCGGTACCGCTCTCCCCGGCGAGCAGGTTGTGCGCTGCGACGACCGCCTGCTCCCCGGCGTTGGTCCAGTGCTCCAGGCGGACCCGGCCGCCGTAGCGCGGGTGCGGCCAGTTCGCCAGGTCCCCGACCGCGTACACGTCCGGCACGGTCGTCGCGACCTGGGCGTCGCACAGCACCGCGCCGCCCTCGTCCAGCTTGACCCCCGACCCCGCCAGCCACTCGGTGTTCAGCTCCACCCCGAGCCCGGCCACGACCAGCGACGCCTCGATCGCGCTGCCGTCGGCCAGCAGCACCCGCTCTACGCGGCCCTCGCCCTCGAACCCGGTGACGCCGACGCCCAGCCGCACGTCCACCCCGCTGTCGCGGTGCAGGTCGGTCAGGACCGTGCCGATGCGCGGGTCGACGACCCGGGTCAGCGGCGTGGGCTCCGCCTCGACCAGCGTCACTTCCCAACCGCACGCCCGAGCGCTGGCCGCGACCTCGGATCCGATGAACCCGGCGCCGACGACCACGACGTGCCCGCCAGGTTCGGTGAATGCGGCGCGCACCGCCTCGGCGTCCTCGAGCGAGCGCAGCGTGTGCACGCCCGCCAGGTCGGTGCGGGGACGGCGGGCGCGCGCCCCCGTCGCGATGACGAGGCCGTCGTAGTCCACCCGGGCGCCGTCGTCGAGCAGGACCGCCTTCTCGTCGGTGAGCAGCCGCTCGGCGCGGCGCCCGAGCCGCAGGTCCAGGCCGAGCGCGTCGATCGCGGCGTCCTCGCGCAGGGGGAGGCTTTTCGGCGTGCCCTTGCCGGTGAGGACCTCCTTGGACAGCGGGGGCCGGGAGTAGGGGCGGTGGGGTTCGTCGCCGATCAGCGTGACCGTGCCGTCGAACCCGGCGTCGCGCAGTGCCTCCGCCGTGTGCAGTCCGGCCATGCCCGCTCCGACGATGACGATGTCGCGCATGCGGTGCGTTCCGCCCTTTCCCTCGTGCACTGACCCGTGCCTCCGGGGCCGTCCCGTTGAGGCCTCGTGAATGCTCAACGAGCGGTGCACCGGGGGGATTCCCGCGCGGCGGGCGCGAACGGACCCTACTCGGCGATCGGCCGGATCTCGCCCACCGGCTCCCCGCCGCCGAGAACGGGGGCGGACAGCATGTCCTCCACCGGGGTGATGTCGACACCGAGCGCGCGCAGCGCGGTCAGACCCACCATGGTGCGCGAGCGCGCCTTCGGGTCGCCGTCGCTCATCTTCACCGCGACGGTCTCGCCGGTGGGCGCGGCCACGACGATGACGCCCTCGGCGCCGATCTTGGAGATCACTCCCGGCATGCGGCGCATCAGCGTGGTGTCGTCGCGACCCTCACCGGCCACGTACTCCGGGAAGTCGCGCATCGCCCGCACGACCGCGGCCTCGTGGCTGTCCTCGGGAGACCGGACCATCGCCTGGATCCCCCGGGCCAGGCCGATCAGGGAGACGGCCAGCTGCGGCGCTCCGCAGCCGTCGACCGCGGTGTGGGCGATCGGCTCGCCGCACTTCTCCTCCAGGGTCGCGCGGACCATCCGCTGCAGGGGGTGGTCGGGGGCGAGGTAGGTCGCGGTGTCCCAGCCCTGCGCGACGCAGGCGCCGAGCATGGCGGCGTGCTTGCCGGAGCAGTTCATGTGCAGGCGGGTCGGCTCGCCGCCGGCGATCGTCAGCTCCCTGCGGGCCTGCGGCCCCAGCGGCCAGTCGGTGGGGCAGCCCAGCGCGTCGGGCGTCAGGCCGGACTCGGCGAGCATCTTCTCCGCGAGGGTGGTGTGGATCTGCTCACCGTTGTGGCTCCCGGCGGCGATCGCGATCTGCGCGCCGGCGATCGGGGCCCCGGCACGCAGGGACGCCAGCGCCTGGAACGGCTTGGCGGAGGAACGCGGGAACATGGGAGCCTGGATGTCACCGCGCGCGTAGGCGACCTCACCGGAGGCCGTGAGCCCGACGACCGTGCCGAAGTGCACACCCTCGCGCAGCCCGGACCGAACGATCTCGGCGAGCGGGGCGTAGACGGACTGCTGCGTTGCGGGCATGGGGTCTCCTGGCGCCGGTGGGATGCGTAGGGGTGCCGACACGGTGGTGCTCGGGTCCTACATCGGATGATGTGGCGGGGTGCCGGCCATGAGGATAAACGCGCACACAGGCCACTCTCATCCCGCGGGTGCCGTAAGGTCGGTCCCTGACCTGATCGACACGACACCGGCGGGCAATCCGGGTCGCAGCCCAACAGGTCGGAACCACCGAGACGAGCAGACAGGGGATGGTCGACGTGCCCGACGAAGGCCGCGCCGGTTCGCGGGCATTCCGCAGGGGCGCCCTCACCCGGAGCCGGTCGGCGGGCCGCTGCGCCAAGGAGCTCGACTACGCCGTGGTCGACGTGGAGACCACCGGCCTCGACCCGGACCAGGGCGCGCGGGTCTGCGAGATCGCGGTGGTGCGGATGCGCGGCGACGGCACGGTGACACGCGAGCTCAACACGCTCGTCAACCCTGGAGTTCCGGTCACCGGCCAGGAGTTCCACAGCATCGGGGCGAGCGACGTCATCGGCGCGCCGCAGGCCGCCGACCTCGTCGGCATCCTCGCCGAGCTGTTCTCCGGGGCCGTGGTCGTCGGACACAAACTCGACTTCGAGGGGGCGTTCCTGGCCGCCGAGTTCGTCCCGGCCGGGCTCCCCGCCGACCTGCCGGGTCTATGCACCCTGCGTACCCTGCGCTCGCAGGTCGACCTGGACCGCTACGCCCTGCCGCGGGCCAGCCACACCCTCACCGGCCACTGGCCCAGCGGACAGCACACGGCGCTCGGCGACGCCCGTGCCTGCGCCCAGCTGCTGGCCGAGCTGCTGTACAACGCGCCCGGTGAACTCCGCTACGTCGGCCCCGACCCCAAGCGGCTGACCGGGGCAGAGAGCGGAGAAACAGTCCGGCTCAAACCGCGCACGCCGGTGGCGCGCGGTCTGCGGCTGTCCGCGGTCCGCGAGGGCGCGGCCCGGCCTCTGGCGCCGTGGCCGAGCCGCTGGCGGCCGCTGGAGTTCGACCCCGCCCTGTGCGGGGGCAGGTTCGGCGCGGTCGAACGAGGGCTGGCCACGCAGGACGCGCGGCGCCGTGCGGTGACCCGGGACGCGCTGGCGGCCTCGGCCGCGTTGGCGGGCGTGGCGGCGTCGACGGCCGCCGCCCGGATGCTGCTGCGCCGCTTGGGCTGAGTCGGCCGGGGCCGGTCAGGCGGTCGGCCGGTCCCTCACGACCCCGACAGGGCGAGGAAGAAGGCCGCGATCAGCACGCTGCCGCCCACCGTGGTGAGGACGGCGCGACCGGTCTCGGTGAGGCGGGCGGGAACGAACGCCAGACGCGGACCCCGCTGCGTGGCGCGGGGGCGGTGCGGGGGTGCGGCCACACGGCCGTTCCGTTCGGCCGCGCGCGGTGTGCCGGGGGTGGCGGGCACCAGCCGCGGAACACGGTTGAACATAGCGATGCAGACCAGGGCGGCACCGGCCAGGATGAGCACGAGGGACACGTCTCGGCGGCCTTTGCGGGACGAGGGGTGGACACCAACGGTGGCCGATTCTCCCGCACTGCGCGGCCGGTGGGGAGAGGCGGGTTCGGATGCCGCCGGTTACGGCCGTGCCTCAATGACACTGGGTGGTCACGGAGCGCACTATTCTTCACGCTCGGTAGTGGCCCGTGGGGTTGCCGACACGTAGCGCTGCACCTTGTCCTCGGTGACGCCGAGCGCCCGCAGGGTGAACGCCGAGACCAGGACATGCGCCTCGGCGATGCTGACCTCGCCGCGCACCAGCGGCACGCGCTGTGCGCCGATCATCGTCAGCACCAGCCGCGCGGTGGCCTCCACGGGGAAGTCCGCGAACTCCCCGGCCTCGACTCCATCGCGCAGGATCTGCACGAGCAGCCGCTGCATGGGCGCGACGTGGTCGGCCAGCGCCTGGTAGGCGTCGGGGCCCAGGCTGGCCCCCAGCTCGGCGGCGGCCGGGTGCGGGTGCTCGGCGATCCCCTCCAGCTGGAAGCGGACGAACGCGGAGAGCCGCTCGGCCGCCGAGGCGTCGCTGGGCAGCTCCTGGCTGTAGCGGTCGACGAAGCCGTGGGTGACCTGCTCGGTGAAGGCGAGCAGCAGCGCCGCCTTGTCCGGGAAGTAGTTGTACAGGGCCGTGCGCGTGATGCCCGCTTCTGCTGCGACGTCGGTCATGGAGATGCCGTCGATCCCCTGGGTGCGCGTGAGGGTGGCCACCGCCTCCAGGATGCGCTCGCGGGTCTGGGCGCGGTGGGCGGCGATCGTCGGAGCGGAGATCTTGGGCATGGCCCTATGGTGACATGACTCAGGCCGCCGCCCCAGGGGCGTGATCGCGGCCGAGGTCGGCGAGGACCTCCACGTTGAGCTGGTAGGCCAGCTGGGTCTCGCGCACGATCCGGCGCCGGGCCGCCTCGTCCAGGTCGAGGGCGTCCAGTCGGGACCGGTAGGTGTCCTTGAACCGGGGCAGGCTCGTCAGCTCGTCGAAGACATAGAACGACACGCCCGCCGCGTCGGTGAGGCCGTAACTGCGCATCGCGATCTTGCGGATGAACTGGCCGCCGGAGAGGTCGCCGATGTAGCGCGTGTAGTGGTGGGCGACGTAGCCGCCCGGTTCGTCGGCCATCTGCTCGATGCGCGCCACATACGTGCGCGTGGGCGCGGAGGGGGCGATGCGGTCGCGCCAGTCGGGCCCGTAGAGCTCGGCGAGGTCCCGCCGCAGCGCCGGGACGCGGAAGAGCTGGGGGAACACCACGCGCCCGGCGATGGGGTCGTCGGCCAGGGCGCGGCCGACCTCCTCCAGCGCCACGTAGGCGAAGTAGTGCTGGGCGACCATCGCGGCGTACCCGTCCCGGGAGAGCGTGCCGTCCAGGAGCGCCTGGGTGAACCCGTGCTCCTCGGCCGTCGTGTGGTGCGCCCAGGTCGCGGCCTTCAGCTCGGCGGAGAAGGGCGCTGAGGAGGATGAGGAATCTGGGGATCCGGGGGACTCGGGGGTCGGTTCCGTCGCCGCCGCGCGCTGATGACTCTCCACGCCTGCTCCCTCTGTCTGTCCGGATCTGGACGGTTTATGACATGATGTCAGCAAGATATGGCCTGCTGTCAAGTCGTTGGTGACACTGTGTCGAAAAACCCGAGTGGGATGATGCCCAGTTCGATGGAGCGGTGAGGCCGGTATCCTGGCGTTGCACCAGGGTGCAGTGTGCGCTAGCCCGGCCGGTCAGAGCGTTGGATGGCTCTCGTGCAATCCCGCTAGCGACGAAAAGGGCCGGGCGATTATCGTTTGACTGCCGCAAAGGATCATCGGGCCTCGCTGAGCCGGCGGTCACCGTCTCGGAGAGTCATGGGGCCGATGCCCCGCGATCCCGGTCCGGGGGGTGGGAGGGATCCCCAAAGTCCGGGTGGAGCACGACGATGGTGCCGGGGGAAGACCGGTCGACGTAGAGGCGATGTGTGGATACAAGGAAAACAGGACACGAGCCCGTGACCATGGTAGATCCCGATTCCGCGGGGCCGGCGGGGACCGGCCGCGCATCGGCCGCCGTCGAATCGGTCGACATCCTGTTGATCGAGGACGACGCGCAGGACGCGTTCCTGGTCGAAGAGCTGCTCGCCGACACCGCGCTGGACGCCCGTATCACCTGGGTCGACACACTCGGTAAGGCACGTGAGCACCTCGACGACTTCCGCGGTTGTGTGCTCCTCGACCTCAACCTGCCCGACGCCGGCGGCATGGACCTGCTGCGCGAGGTGCTCACCACGGCCGACTCAGCGGCCGTCGTGGTTCTCACCGGCCTCAACGACGAACACGAAGGCATCGCCGCCGTCGCGGCCGGTGCCCAGGACTACCTGGTCAAGGGCCAGGTCGACGGCTCCCTCCTGGCGCGCAGCCTGCGCTACTCCGTCGAGCGCCAGCGCGCCGACGAGAACGCCCGCCAGCTGCGCGAGGCCGAACTCCACGCGCGCGAGAACATGCGGCTGGAGCGCGGCCTGCTGCCCCAGGTGCTGCTGGACGACTCCCCGCTGAGCCACCGCTCCTTCTACCGCCCCGGCCGCAAGCGCGCCCTGGTCGGCGGCGACTTCTTCGACGCCGTGCAGAAGGACGGCACCACGCACGCCATCATCGGCGACGTCAGCGGGCACGGCCCCGACGAGGCCGCGCTCGGCGTGAGCCTGCGCATCGCCTGGCGCGCCCTGGTCATGGGCGGCGTCGCCGAGGACACCGTCCTGCCCGCGCTGGAGGAGATCCTGGCCAGCGAGCGCGCCCAGGACGAGATGTACGCCACGCTGTGCCAGGTCAGCCTGGACGTGCGCAGCGAGAAGGCGCGGATCCGCCTGTTCGGCCATCCGCCGCCGCTGGTCATCAAGGACGGCGTGGTCGAGGAGGTCCCGGCCGTGCCCCGGCCGCCGATGGGCGTGTTCCCCGACGCCGACATCGACGTCGAGGAATTCCCGTTCCCGCAGGGCGCCACGCTCATGCTCTACACCGACGGCCTGGTCGACGCCTACGACGGCGCCCCGCCCGCGCGCCTGGAGGTCCAGGGCCTGTCCCGCATCCTCGACGGCGTCCTGAAGAGCGGCTGCTCCATCATGGACCTGCCCGAGCACCTTGTGGACGAGGCCGAACGCCACAACGGCGGCCCGCTCCAGGACGACGTCGCCATGATGCTCCTCACCCACGGGGCCGAGAGGTGAGCCCGATGGAACCGCCCCTCGGAGGTAGCGGGGGGCCGTGGTCGCTGCGCCGTCGCGTCACCGTCCTGCTGGCGACCGTCGCCGTGGTGCTGGTCGCCTCCGTGTCGACGATCGTCTTCGCCGCGTTCAACGCCCGCGAATCGCTGAACCGGCAGGTGGACCAGCTCACCCCCGCCCAGACCGCCGTCCAGCAGACCATGTCCGCCTACCTCAACCAGGACAACGGGATCCGCGGGTACGCGCTCACCGGCGAGATCGAGTTCCTCGCCCCCTACGAGCAGGGCAAGCAGTCGATCACCGAGAGCAAGCCCGTCCTGGACCAGATCGCCGCCGACGACAGCGACATCGGCTCCGACATCACCGAGCTGCTGGAGGCCGGCGACGCCTGGACCACGGACTTCGCCGACCCCACCCTGGAAAAGGTCCACCAGGGCAAGGAGGTCAGTGCCGAGGACTACCGGCTGGGCCGGGAGCGCTTCGACGAACTGCGCGCGGCCGGAACCAAGGCCCAGACCCGCATCGACCAGGAGCTCGACCAGGCCCGCGACGGCCTCACCCTCGCCACCCAGCAGGTCGTGGCGCTGCTGATGCTCGTCGGCTTCGTCGTCGTGGTGATGTCGGTCTTCCTGTGGGTGATGCTGCAGCACTGGGTGCTGCGTCCCTTGGACGAGCTCGCCGGACACCTCTCCCAGGTGTCGGAGGGGTACTACGCGCACCGCGTCGCCCTGCACGGGCCGCCCGAGATCGAACGCGTCGGCCGCGACGTCGACGCCATGCGCGAGCGCATCGTCAGCGACCTGCACGAGGTCGGCGCCGCCCGGCGCCAGCTCCAGGAGCAGTCGGACCTGCTGGAGCGCCAGACCGAGGAGCTGCGCCGGTCCAACCTGGAGCTGGAGCAGTTCGCCTACGTCGCCTCCCACGACCTGCAGGAGCCGCTGCGCAAGGTCGCCAGCTTCTGCCAGCTGCTGCAGCGCCGCTACCGCGGCCAGCTCGACGAGCGCGCGGACTCCTACATCGACTTCGCGGTCGAGGGCGCCAAGCGCATGCAGACCCTGATCAACGACCTGCTCGCGTTCTCCCGGGTCGGACGGACCAAGAACTTCACCCAGGTGGACCTCAACGTCGCGCTCGAAGACGCGCTGAGCAGCCTGGAAACCCGGCTGGACGAGGCCGGGGCGGTCGTCACCGGCGACGACATGCCCACCGTCGAGGGCGACAAGACCCTGCTCACCCAGGTCTTCTTCAACCTCGTCGGCAACGCGGTGAAGTTCCGCGGCGAGGACTCGCCGCGCGTGTACGTGAGCTGTGAGCAGCGCGAGGACGAGTGGGTCTTCTGCTGCTCCGACAACGGCATCGGCATCGAACCGCAGTACGCCGAGCGGATCTTCGTCATCTTCCAGCGCCTGCACACCCGCGACAAATACGGCGGAACCGGTATCGGTCTCGCCATGTGCAAGAAGATCATCGAGTTCCACGGCGGGCGTATCTGGCTCGACACGGATTCGGACTACACGGGGACCCGCATATGCTGGTCGCTGCCTGTCGAGGAGGGGGGCACGGAGGAGACCGAGCCGTCGCACCCCGCCGCGACCGAGCTCTCCAGCCACGACGAGGCGGGAGACGACACCACTCCCCGCGACCATGGGGACCGTTCCGAAAAGGTCTGAGACGTTGAGCGAGGTCACTTTGGTGCAACCCATAGAGGTGCTGCTGGTCGAGGACGACCCCGGTGACGTCCTGATGACCAAGGAGGCCTTCGAAGAGCACAAGGTGGGCAACCGTCTCCATGTGGTCTCCGACGGCGTCGAGGCGCTGCGGTTCCTGCGCCGCGACGGGGAGTACGCCGACGCGCCCCGTCCGCACCTGATCCTGCTCGACCTCAACCTGCCCCGCAAGGACGGCCGCGAGGTGCTGGAGGAGGTCAAGAAGGACGAGGCGCTGGCGCACATCCCGATCGTGGTGCTGACCACGTCGGAGGCCGAGGAGGACATCCTGCGCAGCTACCGGCTGCACGCCAACGCCTATGTGGCCAAGCCCGTCGACTTCGACCAGTTCATCCAGGTCGTGCGGCAGATCGACGACTTCTTCGTGACCGTGGTACGGCTGCCCAAGGGGTGAGCCGCCCGGCAGGCCGGCCGCGAATTCGCGTCCCACGACCGGTCGTCGGGCCCGTCGATGTCGGCCCGATGTCCGCGCGCGGGAGCGTACGTCCCGTTCAGGGGGTCGATCCTCCGTTACGGTAATGACCATGAGCTTGCCGGAACCTCGTGACCCCGCCGGGCCCTACCGGATCTGCATCGTGTGCCTGGGCAACATCTGCCGGTCCCCGATGGCGGCGAAGGTCCTGACGGCCGACCTGGAACGCGCCGGGATCGCCGATCTCGTGCAGGTCGACAGCGCCGGGACCGGGAGCTGGCACATCGGATCCGGTATGGACTCCCGTGCCGCGTCGACGCTCCGCGTCCACGGCTACCTCACCGAGCACGTCGCGCGGAAGTTCGACCCCGCCTGGTTCACAGAGCGGGACCTCATCCTGGTGATGGACCTGGACAACCTCGACGACGTGCTCCGGCTCGTCCCGGACCGCGCCGAGGCCGGCGAGCGCGTCCTGCTGTTCCGCTCCTTCGCCCCCGGCGGTGGCCCCAACCCCGAGATCCCCGACCCCTACTACGGCGGCGACGACGGTTTCAGCACCGTGTTGAGCATGGTGGAGGCGGCGGCCAAGGGGCTGACCGGCGAACTGGTCGCCCTTTTCGGTCCCCGCACCGGCTACGAGCACGGTCGGGACGACAGGCGGGACACCCCCGGTGCGTTCTGAGGAGCGCGTGGCGCCGCCCGTCGCCGACCGTGTCGCCGAGCTGACCGGCCGCGCGGTCGCCGCGCTGGCGCCGCTGGGATCGAGCCACGCCTGGGAGCTGTACCGTGCCGAACTCGCCGACGGCGCCGACGTCTTCGTCAAGGCGCTGCCGGACGGCACGCCCGACGGGGAGTTCGCCGGGCTGTTCGCCACCGAGGCGTGGGGCCTGGAGTGGCTGGGCGGGTCGTTCGGCTCCCCGGTGCCCGAGGTCCTCGGCGCCGACGAGCGCACGCTCGTGCTCTCCTGGGTGTCGGAGCGGCCCCCGACCCCCGAGGCCGCCGAGCGCTTCGGCCACCAGCTCGCCGGCATGCACGCGACACCGGCCGAGCACTTCGGGGCGCCGCGCGACGGCTACATCGGCCCACTGCCGCTCGACAACACCCCGCGCGACTCCTGGCCGGAGTTCTACGCCGAACAGCGGCTGCTGCCCTACCTCGCCCGCGCCACCGACCGGGGCGTGCTGACACCGGCCGACGTGCGCGTCATCGAGCGGGCCATCGACGCCATCGGCGACCTGCCGGGTGCCCCCGAACCGCCCGCGCGCATCCACGGCGACCTGTGGAGCGGCAACGTGATCTGGCAGGACGACGGCGCGGTGATCGTCGACCCCGCCGCCCACGGGGGCCACCGCGAGGCCGACCTCGCCATGCTCGCGCTGTTCGGCCTGCCCTACCTGGACCGGGTGCGCGACGGCTACAACGAGGCGTTCCCCCTGGCCGCCGGGTGGCGTGGACGGATCGCGCTGCACCAGCTGCACCCGCTGCTGGTCCACGCGTGCCTGTTCGGCGCCGCCTACCGGATCACCGCGCTCAACGCCGCCCAAGCCGTTCTGGGCGAGGTGTGAGCGGCCTGAAAGGGGCGCAGTGGTCGGCGGGCCAGCCGCCACCGACGGGCGGCGTTGGCCGTCCGGAGCACCTGCGGCGGCGTCCCGTCCTCACCAGCTCACCAGCACCGTGGTGTCCGGGTACAGCTCGCCGGCGCCCGCGACGACGCAGTCGGTGACGGTCTCCTCATCGTCGGGTTCCGCGGCAGCGACGAGGGCCGCTAGGTCCTTCTCGTCACCCGTCGTGGTGATTCCGGCATCCGACATGCACTCGCGGGCGTAGGACATGAGGTCGTCGGCCATGCGGGGTTCGTGGTCCTCGGAATACCGATTCTCCACTTTCTCCAGGTGCGCGGTGAAGCAGGCGTCGCCGATATCCGCGACCGCGTCGTCGGGAATCCCCTTGCCGTCGAACCAGAGATCCATTCTCAGCTGATCGACGGGATCCCACCCGTTGTTGTCGAGATCGATTCCTCGCGTGCGCAGACATTTCTCCAGGCGCTTCACCGCGGCGGCGTAGTCGTTCTCGTCGACCGTCCCTCCCGCCAGCAGCGCCTCCTGCTCGGCGATTCCGGCGTCGATCTCCGCCGCGCCCGGCGCGTCTGAGGACGCGGGAGCAGCGGCACCGCCGTCGGACGTGGGGAGCTGCGGGCCGCAGGCCGCCGCCGCGACGGCCAGGAGCGCGGCGGAGATGGTCGGTCGGGGGCGCATTCCACCGCCCTAGTAGTGCCGGATGCGATAGACCTTGCCGTTGCCCCAGCCCTTGTGGAAGCTGGTGCTGAGCCGGCCGGGCTTCGTCGAGATCTTCTTGAAGCCGGGAGCGTGGTGCCAGCGGCTGAGCGCACCGTCTCTCCGCTGCAACCGGACCCAGGCGTGGCCCAGACAGCCGCCGCGCGTCTTCTGCGTGGACGCGTAGGTATGGTCGCTCCTGCCCACATAGGTGCAGGTCCCGCGACGCATCGTGACCCAGTCCGTATGGGGTGGCGGGGCGGGGGCCATCGCGGTGGCCAGGGCCAGGGAGACCGTGATCGCGGCGAATCGCGCAATGGCGGTCATACGTTCCTTCACCTCCTCCAACCGTGCGCGGCCGGCGGGCCGCGGAGGCGCGACTCTCCCTCGGCGGCCGATCCGCGGCCTGCCGGTACCGCGCACAGCGCGCCTACCGGCTCAGCGGTGGTGGATCCGGTAGACCTTCCCCTTGCGCCATGTCTTGTGCATGCTCTTCTTGAGCTGGCCCTTGGTCGTGCGGATCTTCTTGAAGTTCTTGGCGTGCCGCCATGGGCTGTAGTAGCCGTTCTTCTTCTGCAGGCGGACCCAGGCGTGCCCCTTGCACTTGCCCCGCACCTTCTGCGTCCACGCGCTCGTGTGGTTGCTGCCGCCGATGTAGGTACAGCTTGCGCGGTTCATCGTGACCGACGCCCGGTGGGCCGATGCCGCGGGGGCGGTCGCGGTGAACAGGCCACCGACCAGCACGGCGGAGACCGCAGCAGCGCCGATTCTTCGTATGACCGTCATTCTTCTGCTCCGTCCAGGAATGATTTTCCTTTCTGCCCCGTTGTCGACCGACCCTTGCTGATATCGCGGGCGCGCACAAGGCGGTTTTCGTGTCCCAGTGTGGCCAGCGGTCGTCATTTCAATCGATGACAGCGGAAACTCTGTGCACACATGGAAATGCGGTGATCCACTTCTGCCCAATATCCCGATCCGGCACTCGGGGGCTTTCTGTCCGCTGCTTCGGGCATCACTGTGCGTAGCTGGGGCCCTGGGGTGATCGAGAAGTTATGGAGATCCTCTAAAGTCGGGGTCGTGACTTGGCCAGGAAACCCCCAGAACGGCAATTACGGCTACCCTCAGCAGCAGGGTGCGCCGGCACCACGTCACTCGGGCGGAATGAGCCCCCTCATGCTGGCCCTGCTGGCCATGGTCATGGTCGTGGCGGTGGCCATCGCGGTCGTGGTCGTGTGGAACACGCTGCGCGAGTCCCCCCAGATCGCCGCGCCGGAGCCGTCGCCCAGCGCCACGGCGCAGGAGGTCGACGACGAACCCTCCGCGGAGCCGTCGGAACCATCGGAGTCCCCCGACGAACCGGAGGAGCTGATCAACTCCGGGTGGCGGACCGTCAAGTCCGACAAATGGGGCTTCACCTACGAGGTGCCGCCGTCGGACGACGACTGGGCGGCCAAGGGCGACGGCTTCATCGTGGGACAGGGCGAGGACGAGAACGGCACGCCCGAGATCGCGATGAGCGGGGTCGCCATCTACAAGGACCAGCCCTGCGACGGCTGGGGCGACCGCGCGGTCACCGGGGCCCAGGGCATCACCGAGACCCAGGACACCGCCGCGATGGCCAAGGGTGTGGCCACGAAGTGGGCCGAACTCAGCTTCACGACCGACGCCGGTGCGGCCACCACGTCGGTGCGCACGGTCGAGGCGTTCTCCAACAACGGGCTGAAGGGGCACCGCGCGATCGTCGACGCCAAGCTGAAGAAGCCCAAGGCGGGCTGCCAGCCGCCCACCGCCGAGGTGCACACCGTGGTCGTCCCTAACCCCGACGAGGAGAACGCGGTCCGCGCCTTCACCATCGTCGCCGACACCGGCCTGCCCGACGCGGAGGACACGGACGTCCTGGAGAAGATCCTGAACAGCCTGCGCGACGAGGACTACGAGGTCGAATAGGAGGCCGGTGAGGGGGATGTGCGACCCTCCCGTCGCGAGTAGGGTAAGGACCTCCGGTGCGGCCCCACAGGGCGCATCGTGCCCGGGTTCCTCCGCGGTGACAAGGGCCCGGCGCCCGAGGGTGAGCCGAGCCGGACTCACTCGGAAGGAGCCTCCGATGCAGGACGAGCTGCCGACCCGGCTCTCCCTGACCCTGCCCGGCCCGTTCGCCACCTGGATGGCCACGACGGCGGTGGCCACCACCCGCGACGCGAACCCCTTCCACCAGGCGGCACAGGACGCGCTGGCCGCCGCCCAGACCGACGCCACCGGCCAGACCGTCGTCACCGGCACCGTCGACGCCATCTGCGTGATCGCCGATCACGCCTACAACCTGCTGCACAACCCCGCCATCGCTGGGGACCTCGGCGACGCCGCCATCACCGTGGTCAACCGCTTCCATGCCGCGATGGCGCCGTTCACCGGCAAGGAGGGGTTCTGCGTCGACTGCGGCGGCACGGGACGCACCCGGTCGGGCACCACCTGCCCCATCTGCAAGGGCACCGGGCGGCTGCCCACGGGCTGGTAGCTCGCCCAACCGGAGGAGCACCGGCCACACCAACGACACACGTGGGGGCGGCCGTTCCACGGCCGCCCACCAGGATTCCTCATCTCCCGTCATCGGTCCGCACGCATCACCGCTTGCCGTTCCTACCGTTCTTGCCGTCGCCATCCGTCGTGTCGGTGCCGGGAGTCCAGTTGAGCACGCTGGCGCGCTCCATGAACTCCTCGACGGTGAGGTCGCCCCGCGCGAACCGGTCGGCGAGTGTGCGCTTGGCGTCGGTCTCCGGCGGCTCCGGCGCGGAGCGGGCCCACGGCGGACGTCCGCCTCCCCGGCGCGCCATGAACAGGAAGGCGGCGAGGGCGAGCAGGAAGAGCAGGAAAAACACGGCGGCTCCGATCGCTGGGAAGAACGGGGGCGGTCCACCGCCCCAGTGCGGCATATTCGGCATCTCCCGGACGGCCGCCGCGAGGCCCGCGACGGCTCCGGCGCTCAATGTGGTGTTCATGTGTCCCAGACTCCGCCACGCCGCCTACACGTGTCATCGGCCCAGCTGCGGCTTCACGCGTACGCGCCCGGCCGTACCCGCCGTACGCCCTGCGCACGACGCCGTAGCGGGGGTGCCCGTCTAGTGTCGGAAGGGTGAGTGAACAGGTTGCGCCCGTCGACCCGCGGGTGACGCACCGGGGTGTTGCCTTAGACGTGCTCCTTGGGGTCGTCATCGGCGTCCTCGCGCTGGGCGCGGCCCACTGGCAGATGGCCGGTCCCCCGGAGAGGATGATGGGGCCCTCCGGAATGGACGGGCCCCCGTGGCCATCGGGTCCGCCCTGGGGGCCAGGCAGGCCGGGTGGGCCAGGGGCCTGGCAGGGCATGGAGTTCACGCCCCTCGCGCCGATCGCCTACCTGTGCGCGGCCGTGGTCGCGGGGAGCGTGATGGTGCGCCGGTTCCGGCCGCGCATCGGATTCGCCGCGGCGACGCTCGGGTCGACCGCTTTCATCGCACTGGGACCCGGCTACGGGCCGATCGTGCTCGGGCCCGCCGTTCTGCTGTTCACCCTCGCCTCCCGGCTCCCGCCGCGCCGCTGGGTCTGGTGGACGCCGCTGCTCATCCCGGTCTTCCTCGCCGGGCAGCTCGACCGTCCCTACCTCGGCCTGCTCAGCCTCGACACCCTGGTGCGGCTCGTCCCGGCGGTGGCCGTGGCGACGGCCATCGCCGCCATCGGCGTCGTCTTCCGCTCCCGCTGGGTGAGCAGTCGCCTGCAGCGGGAGGAGGAGGTGCGCCGGTCCGTCTACGAGGAGCGGCTGCGCATCGCCCAGGAGGTGCACGACGTCGTCGGGCACAGCCTCTCGGTCATCAACATGCAGGCCGGAGTGGCCCTGCACGTCCTGAACAAGCGCCCCGACCAGATTCAGCCCTCCCTGGAGGCGATCCGGCAGACCAGCAAGGACGCCCTGGAGGAGCTGCGCGGCACCCTCGCGGTCTTCCGCGACCCGCAGGACGTCCGCGAGCACGGCGCGCCCGTCGGCGACGCCGAGGACGCCGGGGAGACCGACCAGAGGCCCGGCCACACACCATCCTCTGGCCAGGGCCGCGAACCCCTTCCCGGCCTCGACCGCCTCGACGACCTCGTCGTCGGGATCGCCACGGCCGGGCGCACCGTCAACGTGCGCACCGAGGGCACACCGGCCGCGCTCCCGGCAGCGGTGGACCACGCGGCCTACCGCATCGTCCAGGAGGCGCTGACCAACGTCGTGCGACACGCGGGCCAGGCTGACGCCACCGTGCTGATCCGCTATGGTCCCACCGAGGTCGCCGTGGAGATCACGGACAACGGCTCGGGCGGGAGCACGGGAGATCCCGGCACCGGCAGCGGGATCGCCGGGATGCGGGAGCGCGCCCGTGCCGTCGGTGGCCGACTGACAGCGGGGCCGCGTCCCGAGGGCGGATTCGCCGCCCGCGCCGAGCTGCCGCTGGGGACAGGGCGGGGTGGGCAATGACGATCCGGGTGGCGGTGGCCGACGACCAGGCGCTCGTCCGCATGGGGCTGCGGGTGCTGATCGAGGCCGAGGACGACCTGGAGCCGGCCGGTGAGGCGGCCGACGGGCGCGAGGCGGTCGACCTGGTCCGCAGGGAGCGGCCGGACGTCGTCCTGATGGACGTGCGCATGCCGGTCATGGACGGCATCGCAGCGCTGCGCGAGATCGTGGCCGACGAGCGCCTGGCGGACACCCGCGTCATCGTGCTCACCACCTTCGAGCTGGACGAGTACGTCTTCGACGCGCTGCGGGCCGGGGCCTCCGGATTCCTGATCAAGGACAGCGACCCCGATGAGCTGCTGCGCGCGATCCGGCTGGCCGCGGCGGGGGAGTCGCTGCTGTCGCCGTCGGTCACCCGGCGGGTCATCTCGACCTTCGCCACGCGTGCCCCGGGCGACGATGGCGCGCGACGGGCGCTCAAGGAGCTCACCGAGCGCGAGCTGGAGGTGCTCGCGCTGGTGGGGGAGGGACTGTCGAACGCGGAGATCGCCGAGCGGCTCGTCGTCAGCCCGGCGACCGCGCGCACGCACGTGAGCCGTGCGATGGTCAAGCTGCACGCCAGGGACCGGGCGCAACTCGTCGTCATCGCCTACCGATCCGGCCTTGTCCGCTGACCCTTTCCCTCGTTGATCTCGGGGATATCGACCGAATTTCGGCGGGGATTCCGTCGATATCCCCGAGATCAACGGGGAACGCGGTCAGCCCTTCATACTCCCCGCGAGCAGTCCCCGCACGAAGTAGCGCTGCAGCGAGAAGAACACGATCAGCGGCACCACCATGGAGACGAACGCGCCCGCGGTGAGCCGCTGCCACTCCTCGCCGCGTGTGCCGGCCATCTCGGCGAGCCGGACGGTGAGCGGGGCGACCTCGACGCTGCCGCCGGCGAAGATCAGCGCCACCAGGAGGTCGTTCCAGCCCCACAGGAACTGCAGGATCGACAGCGACACCAGGGCCGGAACGATGAGCGGGAGCACGACCCGGCGGAAGATGACGCCGTGCCCGGCGCCGTCGGCGCGGGCGGCTTCGATCAGGCTCTTCGGCAGTTGGACGATGAAGTTGTGCATCAGGAAGACGCCCAGGGGCAGGCCGAAGATGGTGTGGGCGACCCACACGCGGGTGAACTGGAACGCGCCCTGCAGGTCCCAGGCGGGCAGGACCTGGGTGGTGCCGATGGTGAGTCCGTCGGAGAACAGGCTGAGCAGCGGGACCAGGGACATCTGCAGTGGGACGATCTGCAGCGCGAAGATGCCGATGAAGATCCAGTCGCGCCCGGGGAAGTTCATCCACGCCAGTGCGTAGGCGGTGAGCGCGGCGATGGCGACCACGAAGACCATGGTCGGCAGGGCGATGACGAAAGAGTTGACGAAGTAGCTGGCCAGCTGCCGGGTGCTGGTGCCGCCGAACAGCACCTCCTCGTAGTTGCGCAGGGTCAGGGAGGGGTCGCTGAAGAACGTCCACCAGCCGGTGCCCTTGATCTGGTCTTCGGGGCGGAACGAGGAGATGAGCAGCCCGGCGGTGGGCAGCGTCCACAGCACCGCGATGATGATGGCCGCGGCGCTCGCCCCGGTGCCGGAGAGCCTGCGGCGCACGCGGGCGGCGGCGCTCGGTCGTGCGGCGGCCGTGCGGTCGGGAGCGGGATCGGGGCCGGTGCGGGGCGGGGACAGGATCACAGCGACTGCGCCTCCCTGGTGCGTCGGGCGTTCCGGATCTGGATCAGGACGAGCGGGATGACCAGGAGGAACATGAACACGGCCAGCGCGGACCCGTGGCCCAGCTGGCCGTAGCGGAACGCCTGGCTGTACATCTCGTTGGCGATGACGGAGGTGCCGAACTGGCCGCCGGTCATGGTGCGGACGATGTCGAAGATCTTGAGGGTCTGCACCGAGATAGTGATGAGGACGACCGTGACCGTGGGCCAGATGGACGGCAGGGTGATGCGCCAGAACTGCTGCCAGCCGTTGACGCCGTCGATGCGGGCGGCCTCCACGATCTCGGCGGGGATGGCCTTGATGGCGGCCGAGAGGATGACCATGGCGAACCCGGCCTGGATCCAGATCAGGACGACGATCAGCAGCAGTGTGTTCAGCGGGCCTTCGAGCAGCCACTGGCGGGGCTCGCCCCCGGCCCAAACGAGGAGCTGGTTGAGCAGTCCGATCTGGTCGGCGTTGGCGGGGCGGAAGGCGTAGACGAACTTCCAGATGATGCTGGCGCCGACGAACGAGATCGCCATCGGCATGAACAGCAGCGACTTGGCGATGGACTCGTAGCGGGAGCGGTCGACGAGCACGGAGTAGACCAGGCCGGTGGCGGTGGCGAGGACCGGGGCGAAGATGACCCACAGGAAGGTGTTGCGCAGCACGAGCAGGATCTCGGGCCGCGTGAACATCCAGACGTAGTTGTCCCAGCCCACCGATGTGTCGCCGCCGGGGCCGTGGAAGGAGAGCACCGTGGTGCGGATGACGGGGTAGACCAGGCCGGTCAGGAGCAGGATTCCGGCGGGGGCCAGGAAGCAGGTGGCCTGCCACCAGTCGTAGCGGGTGCGCGGGCCGCCGTCCACGGCGAGCAGCAGGACACCGATGACGGCGAGGAACGCGGCCACGGCGATGACCAGCCAGAGGAGCTTGGGAAGCTCAGCGAAGATGTCGAATGCCATAAAGCCCGCCGGATCCCTCGCTCATCGTCGGTCGGTGTCGGAAGTCCGGTCCCAGAGCCGTCGGCCCTGGGTCACGACTTCGGCCAGGACTGCTCGACGTAGCCGAGCACGTCCTCGGTGTCCGAGCCGTTGATCCAGTTGGTCATGGCCCGCCAGAAGGTGCCGGAGCCGACCGCGGCCGGCATGTAGTCGCCGCCGTCCCAGCGGAACACGGTGTCGGGGTCGCGCAGCAGCTCGGCGGCGAAGCGGTCGTTGGGGTTGTCCAGCGCATTGAGGTCGAGCTCCTTGTGCGCGGAGAACCAGGCGCCCTCCTGGGCGCGGCGGTTGGCGTAGTCGACGGTGGCGAGGTACTCCTGCACGGCGACGACCTCGGGGCGGTCGCTGAAGGCGGCGGTGAACTCCCCGCCACCGAGAACAGGCGTGCCGATCTCCTCATCGATGGTCGGCAGGTTGAAGGCGAAGACGTCGCCGTCCTCCGCGATCTCGGTGCCCTCGGGCCACTGCGCGGCGTAGAAGGAACCCATCAGGTACATGCCGCACTTGTCCTCGAGGATGGGAATGCCGCCGTCCTGAGACGAGGTCGTGGCGATGCTCTTCACGCCCCCGTGTCCGCCGTTGACATAGTCGGGGTTGCGCAGGATGTCGCCGACGCGGTCGAGGGCCGTGGCGACCTTGGGGTCGTCGAACGGGATCTCGTGGTCGATCCACTGGTCGTAGACATCGGGGCCGTGCTCGCGGAGCATCACGTTCTCCAGCCAGTCGGTGACCGGCCAGCCGGTGGCCTCACCGGACTCGATGCCCGCGCACCAGGGCTTGACGCCGTCGTCGGCCATCGCGTCGCTGAGCTTGATGAGGTCGTCCCAGGTCGTCGGAGTCTCATAACCGTTCTCCGTGAAGAATCCGGGCGAATACCAGACGAACGACTTCACATTCGCGCCGAGGGGCGTGCCGTAGAGCTTCCCGTCATGCTCGACATACTGCAGCCAGTCTTCGGGATATCCCTCCTGCGCGCGCTTGGCGACGCTCTCGGGCAGCGGAAGGGCGTCGCCGGATTCGACAAAGCGCGAAAGCAGCCCCGGCTGCGGGAAGAACGCGATATCCGGCGCGTTTCCGCCGTCGATCTTCACCTGCACCTGCGCCTCGAACTCGCCGCTGCCTTCGTAGCGAATGTTGATTCCGGTGCACTCGGAGAAGTTCTTCCACGCCCGCTGCATCCGCTCGCCCTCTTCGTCGCGGATGGAGGCGTAGATGTCCACGGTCCCGCCCTCGACATCGGCCCATTCGGCAAAGGGCTCACATCCAGCACCGCCACGCTCGGCCGACGTACCGCCGGTGCCGCTCAGGTAGTCGCATCCGGTGGCGAGTAGCACCAATGACAGGGAAGTGGCCGCAACAGCGGTACCACGCGACGGACGGATGGGCGTGACCATGCTCGCACCTCCTGCTACAGCCCCCACAACTGGTATAGACCGGGGGATTTCGATGCAAGTGCCTTTCCCGCCCCGTGTCCATGATTTCACCCTTAACAGTTCCGTCACAGTAAGCGGACTCGCAGGTCAGACCCGGCGTGTCGGTCGCATTTCGGAACCTGGGAGTCCGCCTAAAAACGGCCATTGCCGGGTTTACCTGGGCCGCTGGCCGCATCCGGCCACGACGTGAAGATCATTCGCCTTCGTGAATGCTGAGGCCCAGGTGAAAGCAGGTATCTCAAGATCACAGCACGTCAACGGATGGCTCGACAGGGCTCTGTGGGCACTTTCAACCACGCTGTGTGGACTGTTAGCTTCACATCCGATTCAGGCATCGTGTGTTTCGCCCTGCTTCATGGCGTTATGCCGGTGTTCCCCCACCTGAGTACTAGACGGGATCCCCCATGCGTCGCCGGATGCCGGCCATGGTCGCTGCCGCGGTCATCGCCACGTCCCTCACCACACCTGTCGCCGTTGCCGCCGGTGAACGCGGAGACGACCCTTCCGCTGCCGGGAGTGCCGCGAGCGAGCGCTCCGCCGCGGAAGTGCCGGATTCGTCCAAAATGTCGGACTCTCATGGTGGAGCATGCTCCACCAATCCGGAGAATCCGCGGTTGATCAACACCACGTCTCCGACCCTGCGCGCGTATGTGCGGGACCGCGACTCGCAGGTCAACGGTGAGAAGGTCAAGGTCCGGTTCGAATGGAAAATCGGAGGCGAAGGCGACCGCGTCGGTTACGTGGACACGCCCTCCACCGATGTGGCTACGTGGCCCGATGGCAGCGAGCGCAGTGCCAAGGCCAAGGACCTGCCGGAACATAAGCTCATCGGGTATCGGGCGGCCGCGCATGACAGGACAGAGTGGGGGCCATGGTCTGACTGGTGCTATCTGGAAGTCAGTACGGCTCGGCCAGCCGCTCCACCCAAGGTGACGTCGGAGGACTACCCGGAGGGCCACAAGGTGACTGACGGTGTCGGCCGGCCCGGAGAGTTCACCTTTTCCGCCAACGGTGTGGCCGACGCGGCCGCCTACCACTACGGCTTCGGCGGTTCCTGCACCACAACGCTTACGCCGTCTGAGCCCGGCGGGACGGTGACCACGACGATTACTCCGCGGAGCAGCGGCCCGCACACGATTTATGCTCGCACCACCAACGCCTACGGTGGTTCTTCGGCGTGTGAGCCGGTCTACACCTTCACCGTGGCCCCATTGAGCGATCCCGTTGCGTATTTCCCGTTGGACGAAGGTAAGGGCAAGGCGTCGGCGGACATCATGGAAGAAGGCCGCTCGGTCACCGCTTCGGGCGGTGTCGAGTGGACCCGCGGTCGGGTTGGGGCAGTGGAGAACCCTGGCTTCAATCCGTCCTACCGGCGTGATGGCAGCGCCATCGCAACCGATGGCGAGGGCGGACGCCTGTCGACCAAGGATCCGGTCGTCGACACGAGCGCAACCTTCAGTGTCGCCGCCTGGGTGCGGTTGGACGACCCGAGCCGGGACCATATCGCCGTAAGCCAGCAAGGTAACCGGCGCAGCGGCTTTTACCTCGGGTACGAGCATCGGGATGGTGATGGGGCCTGGGTGTTCAAGACCGCCGCCGACGAGGGTTCGTCTTCCGATGCCATCGACGCGCGCGTGTATTCGAGTGAGTCAGCTGACGCAGGAGTATGGACTCATCTCCTTGGGGTCTTCGATTCCAAGGCCGGAGAACTCACGCTCTATGTGGATGGAATCAAGCAGGGGACCGCGCAGAAGGGCAGCCGTTGGGACGCCGCGGGTGCGTTCGTGATCGGCGGAGCCAAGTTCGACGGGAAGCCCTATGGAGCCTGGAGCGGCGGGATCGACGACGTTCGTGTGTGGGATCGTGTCGTCCACGATGAACCCATCGAGGCCAGGGAAGACCATCCCGAAACGTGGCGGCTCGCGAATCGGTGGATCGCGCTGGAGGGGCGCTGGCAGCTCGATGAATCCTCCGGAACCGCGGTGGAGGACTCCACTGACCACGGCCTGACGGGAACTCTGCATGGAGAGCCCGCCACGGCCTGGGGACACGCGGAGAACGACACCACGTTTTCACCGGGGGTCAGGCTCAACGGCGTCGACGAGCGAATCACCACCGACCGCCCGGCTGTTCGTACCGATCGCAGCTTCAGCGTCGCGGCTTGGGTGCGGGCCGACGAAAGGTCAGCCGGAGCCGACGCCACTGCCGTCTCCCAGGACGGTAGCGCACAAAGCGGTTTCTACCTCGGGAAACAAGAGACCGCAGATGGTGAGAAGTGGGTCTTCACGATGACCAGTTCTGATCAGGTCGGCGCCGACGCAGGGGCGGCGGCGGTATCGAGGTCGGGTGTGGCGCCAGGCAGGTGGACACACCTGGCCGGAACGTACGATCGCACGACGGGTGAGATGACCTTGTATGTCGACGGCATCCAGGCCGCCACGGCGGTGCAGGACACCCCCTGGCATGCTGATGGGCCTCTGGTCATGGGTGCAGCGCGACTGGACGAGCGCCTTGCGCAGCCCTGGCATGGTGACATCGATGACGTGCAGATTTATCAGGGCATTGTGGATGGGACCGACGTGGCGTCCATCAGGGCGGGAGCTGTGGCGTTTCCGTAGCCGTTCCCTGAACGTACACAGCGCCGAGGTTCGCCACCTGGTTCTCGCTCCAGGTTGGCGAACCTCGGCCTTGTAGATGTTCTGGTGGACCTGGCCTCAGCGGAGCGAACAGTGAGTTTGGCCTCGCGGGTTGTGGCGGACTTGTTGGCCGCGTTTTTCGTCCCCCGGATCATGGTTGATCCTGGCGTTGGTTTTCACGCTCGACTCGCATCCTGGAGCACGTGGGTAGCCGCTGTTCGCTCCGAATCCCGAGGGCACGTTCGGGGCAGAGGTCGGGCGAGCGTGCTCAACGCCAACGCTGGCCTCGATTCTGAAGTTCAGGCGTGAGGGCGCCAGGGAGTTGACCCTGTGCCGTTGGTGGTGGCGCAGGTGGTGGGCTATTTCCTACTTAATTGGTTGACAAAGGGGGAAATGGGTTGCAGAGTGTCGCTACGGCCATCTGTGATCAGCGGAGAGGACGGGGACTCCCTCATGGCACTGACGTTCCACTGGTTCCTGCCAACCCAGGGCGACGGTCGCGGCGTCGTCGGAGGCGGGCACGGCGTCGATGTGGATTCCGCGTGGCGCGACCGCGAACCGACGGTCGGCTACCTTGCCCAGATCGCCCGAGCCGCTGAGCAGCTCGGGTTCGAGGGGGTGCTCACGCCGACGGGGGCGTGGTGCGAGGATGCCTGGCTCACCACGGCGATGCTGGTCGAGGCCACGGAGCGGCTGAAGTTTCTGGTGGCGTTCCGGCCCGGGTTACTCTCTCCGACGCTGGCCGCCCAGATGGCGTCCACCTTTCAGCGGCTCAGCGGGGGACGACTGCTGTTGAACGTGGTCACCGGTGGGGAGGGCGCCGAGCAGCGTGCCCATGGGGACTTCCTGGACAAGGAGGCCCGTTACGCGCGCACCGACGAATTCCTGCAGGTCGTGCGCCGCCTGTGGACGGGTGACACCGTCGACTTCTCCGGTCGCCACCTCACCGTCGAGGGAGCCCGCCTGCACCGTCTGCCGGATCCACGCCCGCCGCTGTACTTCGGCGGCTCCTCCGAGGCCGCGCTGCGGGTGGCGGCAGAGCACGTGGATACCTATCTGACGTGGGGTGAGCCGCCCGCCGCGGTCGCCGACAAGATCGACCGGGTGGCGGCCCTGGCCGCCAAGCGCGGGCGCGCCCTGGAGTACGGAATCCGGTTGCACGTCATCACGCGCGACACGGCTCGGGAAGCGTGGGCCGAAGCCGAGCGGCTGCTGGCCAACGTCGACGACGCGACCATCCAGACCGTGCAGGGCGGACTGTCCGCCAGCGAGTCCGAGGGGCAGCGGCTGATGCGCGAACTGCACGGCGGTCGCCGCGACCGTCTGGAGGTCTATCCGAACCTGTGGGCCGGGATCGGCCTGGTTCGGGGCGGTGCCGGGACCGCGCTGGTGGGAAGCCACAGCGAGGTCGCCGACCTGATCGAGGAATACCACCGGCTCGGGCTCACCGAGTTCGTCCTGTCCGGCTACCCGCATCTGGAGGAGGCCTACTGGTTCGGCGAAGGCGTGCTGCCGATTCTGCGCGAGCGCGGGCTGTGGAACCCGCCGGGGGACCTCCCCACCCAGTCCGCGGCCGTCCCCTTCGTCACGTCGGCCGGGGCACCCGCCGCCACCCCCTCGGCGAACTGAGACCGTTCCCCTCCACGACCATCACCGTTCGCATCGCTGTCCCCGGCTCCGCCGGAGGGTCTGTACCGCCGTGTCCACCGTTCCACGCGCATGAAGGGCAGAACCGATGACCACCGTGCACACGATGCCAGCGCGGGCCACTCCCGGGCAGCGCACGCGGGCGAGTGCGCAGGCCCCGGAAGTCGATGCCGACGCTTTCCGCCGCCTCCTGGCACACCACGCCGCGGGCGTCGTGATCGTCACCGCTGACGTGTCGGGCGAGCCCGTGGGTCTCACGGCGACCTCGTTCACCAGCGTCAGCCAGTCACCGCCCCTTGTGGCGTTCTACATCGCCGATTCCTCCACCACATGGCCCGACCTGCGTAAGGCCCGACTCTTCGCCGTTCACCTGCTCGCCGAGGACCAGCGCCACCTGGCCGCGCGCTTCGCCGCCCGGGACGTGGACCGATTCGCGCCTCCCACCGCCTGGTGCCGGGGCGCCGAAGACGTCCCGCTGCTGGACGGGACGGCGGTGCATATGGTGTGCCGCCGCTACGACAGCCGTCTGATCGGGGACCACTGGCTGGTGGTCGGCGAGGTCGAACGCGGCTACGTGCTCAGTGACCCCCGTCCGCCGCTCCTGTACCACCGCGGCGCCTTCGGCGGCTTCGCTCCGCTCGCCTGACGCGGCGCGTTCCCCGTCCGTAACTAACTCTGTTCCGTCGTTGAGGAGGCACCCGTTGGGTCCGCCGTCCGTGTCCGCTGTGCGGACACCCGTCACCCGTGAACGATCTCAGCGGTCATCCACCCCGCCTTCGCTGCCGCCCAGCGCCGCCACGGCGGTTCCCAAGCGAGGCCGCGACGCCGCCTGGCAGCGCTGGATCAGCCCGGTAGCGCTCCTCGTCCTGTGGCAGCTGGGTGCATCGGCCGGGGTCATCCCCGAGCGGCTGCTGCCACCGCCCTCCGCGATCGCGGCCACCGGCATCGACCTCATGCGGGACGGCACCCTGCTCTCGGCCGTGGGAACGTCCCTACAGCGGGTCCTGGCCGGTTTTGCTGCGGGGGCCGTGGTCGGAACCGCCTGCGCCGTCGTCGCCGGGATCAGCCGATGGGGCGAGAAGCTGGTGGACCCGCCGCTGCAGATGCTGCGCGCCGTACCGATCTTGGGCCTGATCCCGCTGTTCATCCTGTGGTTCGGTATCGGCGAGACGCCCAAGATCACCCTGGTGGCCATCGCTGTCGCCGTCCCCCTCTACATCAACACCGTGGCTGGTATCCACGCTGTGGATGCCAAGCACATCGAGGTCGCGCGCGTCCTCGGGCTGGGCCGCGCCGCGGTGGTGCGCCATGTCGTCCTGCCCGGTGCGCTTCCCGGGCTGTTGACGGGGCTACGCCTGAGTCTGGGCGGCGCCTGGCTCGCCCTGATCGTCGCCGAGCAGATCAACGCCGACGCCGGGTTGGGCTTCATGATCAACAGTGCCCGGGAGTTCCTGCGGACCGACACCGTCGTCCTCGGGCTCGTCGTCTACAGCCTGCTCGGCCTGGCCACCGACGCACTCGTCCGGCTCCTGGAGAGGAGGGCCCTGTCATGGCGGCGCGGCATCAACGCGTGACCACGGCGCACGGCACGGAGACCGAGCCGCACTGGGCCGCGCACGTGCGCGGTCTGGACAGGGCTTTCGGCGGCGACCGGGTTCTGCGCGGCCTCGATCTCGACCTGGCCCCGGGCGAGTTCACCGCTCTGCTGGGGCGCAGCGGATCGGGCAAATCGACGCTGCTTCGGGTGCTCGCGGGACTGGACGGCGACTACGACGGCGAGGCTGCCGCCGACGGAGCGGTCGCCGTCGCCTTCCAGGAACCGCGGCTGCTGCCGTGGAAGAGGGTGTGGGCCAACATCGTGCTGGGAGTCGCGACCGACGCGCCGCGCGAGGCGGCGACGGCTGCGCTCGCCGAGGTCGGCCTGGCGGAGCGCGCCGACGCCTGGCCGCTCACGCTGTCCGGCGGCCAGGCCCAGCGCGTTTCCCTGGCGCGCGCCCTCATCCGCGAACCCCGGTTACTCCTGCTGGACGAGCCCTTCGGCGCCCTGGACGCACTGACCCGCGCCACCATGCACGACCTGGTCCTGAAGCTGTGGCAGCGGCACCGCCCCGCCGTCCTGATCGTCACCCACGACGTCGACGAGGCGCTGCTGCTCGCCGACCGAGCGCTCGTCCTCACCGACGGGCGTATCTCCCACGACATCGACGTGGACCTGGAACGTCCGCGTCGCCGACAGGACCCCCGAGCGGCGGAACTCCGCGCCGAGCTGCTCACCGCGCTCGGCGTCGCCCCCGCCGCACCGTGACGTGAGTCGCCAGCACCACTCCCTGAGACGAGATGGGACCCCACCGATGACCAGCAACGCGTCCGCGCCCACCGCCGCCCTGTCGGCCGTCCTCGCAGTGCTGCTCCTCGGGGCGGGTTGTTCAGCGGGCGACGGCGGCGCCAACGACGTCGGTGACGTGGTGCTCAGGGTGGGCGATCAGATCGACGGAGCCCAGACGCTGCTCGACGCGGCCGGGGAACTCGACGATGTCCCGTACACGATCGAATGGTCCACCTTCACCTCCGGCCCGCCGCTGTTGGAGGCCGTGCACGCCGGCGCGGTCGACATCGGCCAGGTCGGTAACACGCCTCCGGTCTTCGCCGCGGCCGCGGGCTCTGACATGCGGATCGTCGCCGCCTTCGCGTCGTCGCCGGACGGTACCTCGATCGTCGTGCCGACCGACTCCGACATCGACAGCCCCGAGGATCTGGCGGGACGCTCCATCGCCGTAACCAAGGGCAGTTCCGCCCACGGTCAGCTGCTGGGGGTCCTGGAGGCCGAAGGACTCGGCTTCGACGACGTCGACGTCAACTACGTGCAGCCCGCCGACGCGCTGGCGGCCTTCTCCGAGCGGCAGGCCGACGCCTGGGCGGCATGGGACCCCTACATCGCCCAAGCCGAGGACCGTGCGGACGCGAAGATCCTGGTCAACGCCGAGGGGTACAGCAACACCTTCACCTTCCAGGTCGCCGCGGTCGACGCGGTGGAGGATCCGACGAGAGAGGCGGCGCTGGAGGACTACCTGGGACGGATCCACCGCGCGGTGCTGTGGAGCGCGGCCCACCCTGACGCCTACGCGAAGGCGTGGTCCAAACACACCGGCTTGCCCGAAGAGGTCACCCGCATCGCCGCCGAGCGGCGTTCCCCCACACCGAGGGCCATCGACAAGGAGTTGATCGCTTCCGAACAGGACCTGGCCGACGCGTTCGCCGACGCCGGGGAGATTCCCGACGCGCCGGTGATGGCGGACTACGTCGATGACCGGTTCAACGATCTCGTTCCTGACGCCGCCGGGTGAGAGGGGCACGGCAGGACACGTCTCCGCGGCGAGGCCGTGCGGCGGTCGGGGCCGTTGGGCGGGTCGCACAGGCGCTCGTCCTGGCCAACGGCGTACCGCGGTGACGCGGCCGCCGATGGCCAGGAGTGTGCTACGGGCGTGGGTTGTGCCGTAGTGGCTAGTGGTCGGCGCCAGCGCGCTCGACGATGTCGGCGAAGCGGTTCAGGGTCTCGCGGAGGCCGGATTCCATACCGGAGGCGACCATGGCGTCGCGGTCTTCGACGGATTGGAAGACGGAGACGCTGGTGTACTTGGTCCTCTTGCCGCCGTCGATCTCCTCGAAGGTGGCGGTGTCGAGTTCCACGTGGCCTGGCACGCCTTCGAATTCGAAGGTGGAGACGATGCTTTCCGGGGCGACGAGGTCGTGGTAGACGCCCTTGAAGGCGTATTCGGTGCCGTTCTCGTCGCGGCTGATATAGCGCCACACCCCGCCCGGCCGGACCTCGGCACGGTCGACGGTCGTTTCGTACTGCGCGGGTCCCCACCACTTGGGGATCAGGTCCGGGTCGGTGAATGCCTGGTAGACCACGTCGCGCGGAGAGTCGAAGACGCGGGTGACGACGATGTCGTGGTGCCCCGGTTCGACGATGAGTTCGGTCTTGTCGGTCGTGTTGGTCTTATCGGCCATCGTTCTCATCCCCTTGGCCCTGGTGATCCTGTCGTTGGTTCTCGCGGTTGGCCTCCATGCGGTGCTGGAGGTTCTCGATCTCCTGGTCGAGGCGGTCGAACCGCTCTTCCCAACCGGCCCGATAGCTCTCGATCCAGTCGGAGGCCGACTGCAACGGCGCCGCCTCCAGGCGGCACGGCCGCCACTGGGCGTTGCGGCCCCGGCTGATGAGGCCCGCGCGTTCGAGCACCTTCAGGTGTTTGGAGATCGCTTGGAGGCTGACGGAGAAGGGCTCGGCCAGTTCGTTGACCGTCGCCTCGCCCTCAGCCAGGTGGGCCAGGATCTCCCGCCGGGTGGGGTCGGCCAGTGCGGCGAACGTCAGGCTGAGCTGATCTTCTGCCATGTCCTATTCAACCTCTCGGTTGTTCAACTTATAGGTTGATTATGTGCCTCAGGGGAGGGGGCGTCAAGGGGGTGGGGCGCCTTCGATCGCGATCGCTCACGGCGAACGCGGCGAGGGGAACAAACCCCGACTCTTTTTTATTGAGTGTTAGTGACTCAACAAGGAGGGTCCGATGAGTGAAGCCCAGTCCAGCGTGACGTTGCCCGTGCTCCCCCTCGACGGCGACGTGGTCCTGCCTGGCATGGTCGTGCCAGTGGACATTTCCGAGTCCGACGTCCGTGCCGCCATCGAGGCCGCCGAGGCCGGAGACGACCAGGGGGCGAAGGTTCCCGGCGTGACGTCGCAGGGGAGCAAGGGAAACAACAAGCCGCGGGTGCTGATCGTGCCGCGCATCGACGGCTCCTACGCCGGTGTCGGCACCGTCGCCGTCATCGAACAGGTCGGCCGCACCCCCGAAGGCGAACCCGCGGCCGTGCTGCGCGGAATCGCGCGCGCCCGTGTCGGTAGCGGGACCACCGGTCCCGGCGCCGCCCTGTGGGTGTCGGTCGACACCCACCACGAGGAGGTGCCCGAGGGCGGCTACCCCGGCAAGATCACCGAGGCGGCCCGCGAGTACAAGGCGCTTCTCACCACCTACCTGCAGAAGCGCGGCGCCTGGCAGATCCTCGACGGCATCCAGCAGCTGGACGACCCGGGCAAGCTGGCCGACCGCGGCGGCTACTCCCCGTTCCTGAAGACCGAGCAGAAGCTGGAACTGCTGCAGACCTACGACGTCGCCGAGCGGCTGCGCCTGCTCAGCGAGTGGACCCGCGAGTACCTCGCCGAACTCGACGTCGCCGAGACCATCGACGCCGACGTCCAGGAGGGCGTGGAGAAGCAGCAGCGCGAGTTCCTGCTGCGCCGCCAGATGGAGGCGATCCGCAAGGAGCTCAACGAGCTGTCCGGCAAGCCGGGCAGCGAGGAAGAGGACTACCGCGAGCGCGTCGAGGCCGCCGACCTGCCCGAGCACGTGCGCAAGGCCGCGCTCGACGAGGTCGACAAGCTGGAGCGGGCCGGCGACTCCTCGCCGGAGTCCGGCTGGATCCGCACCTGGCTCGACACGATCCTCGACATGCCGTGGAACGAGCGCACCGACGACGCCTACGACATCGCCGGAGCACGCGACGTCCTTGACGCCGACCACGCCGGCCTCGACGACGTCAAGGAGCGCATCGTCGAGTACCTGGCGGTGCGCAAGCGCCGCGAGGACAAGGGCCTCGGCGTGATCGGCGGGCGGCGCAGCGGCGCCGTGCTCGCCCTCGTCGGCCCGCCCGGCGTCGGTAAGACGTCGCTGGGAGAGTCTGTCGCGCGCTCCATGGGGCGGAAGTTCACCCGTGTCGCGCTGGGCGGCGTCCGCGACGAGGCCGAGATCCGCGGCCACCGCCGCACCTACGTCGGCGCCCTGCCGGGCCGCATCGTCCGGGCCATCAAGGAGTCCGGCTCGATGAACCCGGTCGTGCTGCTCGACGAGGTCGACAAGGTCGGCAGCGACTTCCGCGGCGACCCCACGGCCGCTCTGCTGGAGGTGCTGGACCCGGCGCAGAACCACACCTTCCGCGACCACTACCTGGAAGTCGACCTGGACCTGTCCGACGTCGTCTTCCTGGCCACCGCCAACGCGCTGGAGACCATCCCCGGCCCGCTGCTGGACCGGATGGAACTGGTCGAGCTCGACGGCTACACCGAGGACGAGAAGGTCACCATCGCCCGGGACCACCTGCTCCCGCGCCAGCTGGAGCGGGCGGGCATGGACGCCTCCGACGTCGACTTCGGCGAGGACGCGCTGCGTAGCATCGCCGCCGAGTACACGCGGGAGGCGGGCGTCCGCGGGCTGGAGCGCACCATCGCCCGGGTGCTGCGCAAGGTCGCAGCGGGAGTGGCGCTGGGCGAGCGGGAGCTCCCGGTGGCGGTGCGTGCCGAGGACCTGGCCGGGTACATCGGCCGTCCGAAGCACACACCGGAGTCGGCGGACCGGACCACCGTCCCGGGCGTGGCCACCGGCCTCGCGGTGACGGGGGTCGGCGGCGACGTGCTCTTCGTCGAGGCCTCGCTGGCCGACGCCGAGGCCGGGGGCAGCGGGCTGACCCTGACCGGCCAGCTCGGCGAGGTGATGCAGGAGTCCGCCCAGATCGCCCTCTCCTACCTGCGCTCGCGCGGCGCGGAGCTGGAGCTGCCGGTGGGCGACCTGAAGGAGCGCGGCGTCCACATCCACGTCCCGGCGGGCGCGATCCCGAAGGACGGCCCGAGCGCGGGTGTCACCATGACGACCGCGCTGGCGTCGCTGCTGTCGGGCCGCCCCGCGCGCTCGGACGTGGGGATGACCGGTGAGGTGTCGCTGACCGGGCGGGTGCTGCCGATCGGCGGCGTGAAGCAGAAACTGCTGGCCGCCCACCGTGCAGGCCTCACCACGGTGCTGATCCCGTCACGCAACGAGCCCGACCTGGACGACGTTCCGGCCGACGTGCTGGAGCAGCTCACCGTCCACCCGGTGAGCGACGTCCGCGAGGTCCTCGACCTGGCACTGGAACCGGCCCACAGCGGGGCGACGGCGGTGGCCGCCTAAGAGGTCGGCCGCCATGCGGAAGGGGGCCGTTGGCTGACACGTCAGCCAACGGCCCCGTTGGTTTCGGTGAGCGGCCTCACCACGACTCCTGGGGCGGACGGTTGCTCTCCCCGCCTGGCTTGTAGGGCGGCAGGTGGCAGGATCGTGGCGGGCGAGGGGGCGGTCGACTCGAGGGACAGCGCCCACCATTTCTCGTGTTTCGCGGCACGGTTGGCCGAGCCTTTGATGCTCGCCCGTACGGCGTGTCCGACGTCTTCGAGCAGTGCGGTGCTTCCGGGCCGACCTGGCTGCCCGGGACCACCACCTCGCGAACGGCTTCCCTGAATGGGCAGAAGTGGTGCTAGGCGAACACGCTGATGAGGTTCTGTCTGGCGTTCTGTTCCGAATTCTGTGGGAGCGATATCAGCGCGACGCGAGCAAGACGGCAAGTGTGCGGTGCGCGTTGCGCCGCGGCCGGTTCCCGAGCGGCATGAAGGATGGGCCGTCGGCCGGAGCCAACCCCGGCCGACGGCCCATCGGCGCGCGTCAAGGGCTCTTATAGATGGTGTGGTCTCCAATCCTGCGCCACACCAGCAGCGGTTCCCCAGTGTCGTCCTTCTCGACGTGGAACGTTGCGCGTCCGTCGGGCGACCCGAAGCTCCATGTCAAGGAAAAGACATCGTGGCCGCCGAGCTTGTGGATGCCGAGGCGTGTCGGCCGCGTTTCTGGTTCTCGATGTAGTCGCGCACGATCGACAGCGGCGCACCCCCACACGAGGCGACGAAGTACGACGGCGACCAGAACCGGCCGCTCATGCTCACGCGGTTCACCCTCCCGGTGAACTCCGAGCGCAACCGGCGCGACGACACCCCTTTGAGGCTGTTCACCAGCGTCGATAGGGCGACCTTTGGCGGGTAGTGCACCAACAGGTGCACGTGGTCGCGCTCGCCGTTGAACTCGGCAAGCTCCGCTCCGAAGTCCTCGCACACCTTGCGCATAGCGTTTTCGCACACCGTGAGCATGGCCTCATCGAAGACGCCGCGCCGGTACTTCGGAGTGAAGACCAAATGCGCGTGAAGATTGTATACGACGCTGCGTCCACGCCGCACGTCCGGGTCTGGTTCCCAACGAGGTGACATAGACCTAATGGTACGATCACGCGCGTGAAGATGGTCGTCCAACTCAAGCTGAAACCATCGCCTGACCAGGCGACGGTGCTTGAGTCGACCCTGCACGCGCTCAACCAGCAGGCCAACCGGGTCTCCGATGTCGCGTTCAGCGAGCGGGCGTTCCGCAACTACGCGTTGCGCCGTCTGGTCTATGCCGAGGTACGGTCCGCCGGTATCGGATCGCAAGCCGCACAGCACGTCATCAAGAAGGTTGCCGACGCCTACGCGACATTGAGGGCGAACGTGAAGGCGGGGAACTACGGCAAGCTGGGTTCCCAGCGTCGAAAGCGTGTGGAGTCCAGGCCGATCACGTTCCGAATCGACGCGGCTCACTCATATGACCAGCGCAACCTATCGTTCGCGGTGGATGCACAGACCATCTCGCTATGGACCCTGAACGGGCGCATGAAGGATGTGCCGTTCGTCTGCTCACCGGACGCGTTGAAGATGCTGGCAGAGCACAAGCGCGGGGAATCCGACCTGGTGTTGCGCGACGGCATGTTCTACCTGGCCGTATCCCTGGAAGTCTTCGACGCCGAGGTCTATGATCCGGACGGTTTCATCGGGGTTGACCTCGGTATTGCCAACATCGCCACGACGTCGAGCGGATACACGGCCGCAGGTCGGAAGCTGAACCGGTACCGGCGACGGGAACAGCGGCTACGCGCCAAACTCCAAGCTAAGGGAACCAAGTCCGCTAAGCGCCTGCTCAAACGGCGTGCACGCAAAGAGCAGCGGCGCGCCAAGGACACCAACCACGTCATATCGAAACGCATCGTGGCCGAGGCTGAACGCACCTCGCGCGGGGTCGCCCTGGAAGAACTCACGGGGATCCGGCAGAGGGTACGGCTCCGCAAGCCCCAACGGGTCGCGCTGCATTCCTGGGCGTTCGCCCAGCTCGGCGAGTTCATCACCTACAAGGCGCGCCGTGCTGGTGTGCCGCTGGTGTTCGTCGACCCTGCTTACACGTCGCAGACATGTGCTGAGTGCGATCACGTCGACAAGCGCAGCCGTGTTGACCAGGGGACCTTTATTTGCCGGGGATGCGGCGTCGTTGCGCACGCGGACCGGAATGCTTCCCGCAACATCGCTTGTCGTGGTGGTGTTGTGTGGGATGCGGGGCGGACGTCACACGTCCCACCCGCGAACCCTGAGGTTCGCGGGTAAGACGCGGGGAGCGCCTCACAGCCAGTGGGAACGTTTACTCGCAAGCTCGGTCCTTTAGGTCCGAGAAGCTGACTCTGGCCAGCCTTGCCGGTCCTGCCGCAGCGGGCTTGGTCGCCTGGATGGCAGGAGCCGCCACGGCGGTGGCCGCGTCGATCGCACTCATCGCGCTGGCCCTCCCCGCAGCATGGACGCTGCCCGAATCACACGGGCCGCCTGCCCTACGCACGCCGCCCCAGCGCCGCAGCGTCACCGGTGACCTCGTTTCCGGGCTCCGCGCGATCGTGCGGAGGCGTCCACTGCTCCGCGGGACGGCGACATCGACGGTCTCGTACGTCGGCGTCGGTATGTTCGTCGTGTACTGCCCGTTGGTCGCCGAGCGTGTGTTCGGCGATGCTCGCCATGGTGCCCTGCTGCTTGCCGTGGTGGCGGGGGCGGCGCTCGTCGCCAACGCGTGCCTCGCGCGACGACCCGGGGGCGCCGGTGCGCCGGACAGGATGCTTTGGCTCAGCACGGTCATGCTCGCTACCGCCTTCTGTACAGCGGCGGCGGCCGTGCACCCCGCCATCGAAGCAGCCGGGTACGCGGCACCACTCCTCATCACGGCCGCAGTGGTCGCCGGTGCGGCCGATGGCCCGCAGTTGACCGCGCTGATCGCGATCCGCCACCGGGAGGCTCCGGAGCACCTCCGCAGCCAGATCTTCACGACCGGGGCGAGTTTCAAGATCACCGGGTTCGCCATCGGATCAGCGCTCGCCGGTCCGCTGGCGACATGGTCCCTGAGCGGCGCCCTCGCCGCGGCCGCAGGCGTCGAGATCGCCGCCGCGCTCGCGTATGCCGCGTGTAGAGCCGAACGTCCTCGCCACTCGGGGCAGGCGGTCGGTGAACCCGGGTATCGCGGATGGATAGCGTGAGGATCATGAGCTCTGCGAACGGTGCCGAACCAGAACTGCATGTCGCCGTCATCGGATACGGCAAGGGCGGGGAAGTGTTCCACGCGCCGCTGGTCGATGCCACTCCCGGGCTGCGGGTCTCCGCGGTGGTGACGGGCAACCCCGGGCGGCAGGCCGCTGTACGCGCTCGGTACCCGCACGCGGCCGTGATCGACTCCGTCGAAGAGCTGTGGCAGCGCAGTGGCGAGTTCGAGATCGCCGTCATCACCACCCCGAACGCCACCCACGTGCCGCTCGCCCGCGCCGCTCTCAAGGCCGGGATGGCCGTTGTGGTCGACAAGCCGTTCGCGCTCACCGCCGACGATGCGCGCCAACTCACCGAGGAGGCGCAGCGGCTCGATCAGGTTCTCACCGTCTACCAGAACCGACGCTGGGACAGTGACTTCCTGACCTTGTGGAAACTGATCGAGGAGGGAGAGCTGGGCCAGGTGCACCGCTTCGAGTCCCGGTTCGAGCGGTGGCGGCCGACGGCCAAGGCGACGTGGCGCGAGCGCGGTGGGGCCGACGACGGAGCCGGGATCCTGTACGACCTCGGTCCCCACCTCATCGACCAGGCGATCAATCTCTTCGGCCCGGTGGCCTCCGTCTACGCCGAACTCGACGCCCGCCGCGACGGCGTCACCGCCGATGACGACTCCTTCCTGGCACTGACCCACGTCCGCGGCGTTCGATCGCACCTCTGGATGAGCGCGCTCAGTGCCCAGCTCGGCCCACGCTTCCGGGTGCTCGGCGACCGCGCGGCGTTCACAATCGACGGCCTGGACGGGCAGGAGGCGCGACTCGGGGAGGGGCAGCGCCCGGACTCCGCCGACTGGGGCGTCGAGCCCGAGTCGGCATGGGGCCGCATCGGTGCCGAGGGCGACCTGCGCCCGGTGCCGTCCGAACGCGGCGACTACCCGGCGTTCTACGCGGCCCTCCGCGACGCGGTCGCCGAGGGGGAGCCGATCCCAGTGGAGCCGCATGAGGTGGTGCACGGCCTAGAGGTCATCGAGGCGGCTCTGAGAAGTTCCGGAACCGGAGAACGTGTCGGCATACCCGCTTGGCGGGAGCCGTAATCGAATGTTCGGGCGAGGGGCGCTGAGCGGGAGGCCAGGGCCCCTTTGCGGAGAAACTTATCTATACTTTACTTCGGGCAAACTGTTACATTTGTTAAAAATAAGTAGAAATATCTCTTTGTCGGGAAGTTTCCTTGGTGCTACTGTTTGCCGTCAGTGTTCGGTAAATGGTGGTTTTGGGCGAAATTTCCCTTCTCGGGAGGTTGTCCTGCTTCCGTGGGTGGAGTCCTGATGGTTCTCTTGGGCCACTCGCGGGCTCTGCCGTCCATTTTTCGGACCCGCTGTACTGTATTAAGTAATTCCAGTCGAAGTGGACGGGGGAAGCGTATGTCATCGCAGGATCTGATCGGTGGCTTCGAGGCTTATACGACCAGCGACGAGGTTTCCGGTGCGTTGAAGGAAGACCTGGCGCCTGAAGCCGCTACGTGGACGACGACGACTTCTTCGGTTCCGTGCACGGAGAGCGTTGCGGCGACGGTTGTCTTCAAGTGTTGATGGCCGGATAATCATGATTCCGGCGCACGCGCGAAACGAGATGAATTCCGCCTCGTGCGTGCGCCCTACCGGCTAGGCAGCTGATGGTCGCGATTCGCAGCGCAGGCGAACATTACTCTGATTCGGATTCGGGTGCACGTAGTCTTCTGGAGGATATCGGGTTCGGTGTCCCAGTCGAACTCACCCTGACGGGAAAGGGCAGGAACTACTCCTACGTGGCCGTGAACGCGGCGGAAGATCGTGTCTTTGTCAAACGGATATCAGGGGGATCCCAAGAGGGCGAGGCGCGGCTCTGCAGGATGCTGGACTTCCACCGTGCGGAACGGGCGGCAGGATCGCCCGTGCGCACACCGGTCCTCCTCGGAGTCGCAGAGGAGGCCGGGGTCATCGCCTACGAATGGCTGGGCGCTGCTGAGGCTGTGGGAGGATCCGACGCAGAGGTCCGTATCTCCGAGAAAGTCGCGGGCTCGTGCGGCGAGGCGCTCGCTTCCCTGCATTCGTGGAATATTCCGCGGGAGATACAGGTCGACACCAGCCGGCCTCCGCTCCCTCCGGTCGACCGGTTGAAGGTTCTTCCGGTCTCGATGTATGCGGAATCCAGCGGGGCGGAACTTCAGCTCTTCGGGTTGTTGCAGAGGGATGACAAGCTCTTGGCAGCCCTCACCGGCCTGAGACGAGGTGAGGAGCTGGCAGCGGCTGCTCCGATCCACGGCGACGTACGACTGGATCAATTCCTTGTCGTCAACGGAACCGTGCACATCATCGATTGGGAGGAGTTCCGGAGCGGTGACCCCGCGCGTGATGTCGGAGCATTCGTTGGTGACGTCATCTTTCGGGCACTGCTGAGAATCTTCGAGGACGCCGACGTTGTGGAAGGAGCTGACCGTTCGGGTGAGCCATTCCGCCGCCGGATTCTCGAAGCGGGGGAGCGGGAGGTCGAGGCGGAGGCTCCGGTTCTCGCCTCCTTCTGGGATGCTTACTTCTCGGCGCGCTCTCCCCATGACAGGGAGTTCTCGAGGCGAGCGGTCGCCTATGCGGGATGGCACCTCATCGATCGGGTCGTTGCCAGCGCGCAGAAGAGCGTGCACCTTCCTGCGACATTGCGCGCCGTCATGGGGATCGGCCGTTCGGCGCTCCTGGCTCCGCACGTCCACGGTCGCGTTTTTGGGGTGGGAGGGTGAGATGGTGAGGGCTGCCCTGGGGACCGAACGAATAATGGATGCCCTCGGAGAAGTCTCGCTCGACCGTGACGGGACGTCCTGTTCCATATTCGGGACCACCCTCTCCGGTGGGACCAGAACCGAGCTCGAACGGAAGCTGGCAAGAACCATCTACAGGGCGCTCCACTCCGGTGAGCCTGTCGACAGAGACGCCGATGTCCGACTACGCACACCGTGGCTGGAGCGTGAACTGGTCTCCGCCATCCCCCACCGCTTCACCCGCGTCGCCACCCGTGTTCTGGGCCTGAGCGGTCGGCAGCTGCTCATTGAGGTCGACGGCCTGCGCATCGTTGTCGGAGCGGACAATCTCGACGACCGTGAGCCCTCGGCCGGCGGACTGCGTGTGGTGAGTCTGCCCGCCATCCGTCCGGCGCTGTCCCCGGGATTCCTCCTGGTCGACGGATCACGCGGCGCACCACGTGGTGGGGCGATCGCCCGGATCTACCTGCATCTGAGCGACGCCACGACCGCTGAGGGCGTTTGGGCGGCCGCGCTCGCACTTCTGGAGGACTGCGGTGCGCGCTACCGTGCCAAGATCCTGTCGAGCGCGGAACTCTACCCACGCCGTGACGGCATCGTGGTCTATCTGGACCGTGCGGAGTGGCCGCTGGTCCGCCCGCTGACTCTGCGGTTGACCGGAGTTGAAGGTGTGGGTGAGCAGGTCTCGGAATTCGCGTATGCGGCGGCTCGGGGGATCGGGGTCGCCAGCGAACCCGGGGCGACGGGGGACGGTGGACGCCCCCTGAGCTTCGGCCAACACCGAGCGAGGGCCGTGGCCACCGGAATCCTGAAATCTGCGAGGAAGAGGAATCGGCTCGAATCGGCGATCGCGGAGGAGCTGCGGTCGGCGGGCGTCGACCCGGATCGTCCGTTCATCGCAGAGAACGAAGTCAACGGACCTGACCACTGGTTGCGGCTGCTGCAGTGCGCCTGAGGGCGGCGGCTATTGGGCGGCCTACCAGCCATCGCAGTTGCGGGGGATCTGTGAAAGACGAAGGGGCCAGGGTGATCCGGCTCAAAGGGGTCGTACGGCACTACGGACCCAACCACGCGATCGGTCCGATCGACCTGGAGGTCGGCCCCGGTGAAAGCGTCGTGCTCATCGGACCGAACGGGTGCGGGAAATCGACGATGCTGCGTGTGGCTGCTGGACTTGAAACCTATGACTCGGGATCCGTGAACGTACTCGGCGGGGAGCCCCAGCAGGATTCGCCGGACTTCCGACGCCGCGTGTTCGTGCTGGACGAGCTCGCGTTCTTCCCCGATCTGTCAGTCCGTGAACACCTGGAACTCATCGCGGTCGGCCACGGGCTGGGCAATAAAGCGGCACGCCGTGTGGACGCGGTCCTCGCGCGGTGCCGACTCTCGCTCCATGGGGATCTCAGCCCCCGCCAGCTCAGTAAGGGACTGCAGCAGCTGCTGCTCATCGCCTCGATGCTCGTGCCGCCGAGCCCCGACCTGATGATCCTCGACGAGCCGGAGCGACATCTGGACGAGGACGCCAGGTCCTGGCTGGGAGAAGAACTCGTGCAGAAGAAGCTGGAGGGGACGGGACTCCTGGTCGCGACGCACCACCGCCCGCTTGTCGAGGCGCTGGGCGATCGTGTCGTGGACTTCGGTGGCGGTGGTCCGGTCGGCAGCGAGGGGGCCGAGTGAGCCCGACGACGCTGCGGGGAATCTCGACGGGAGGTGACGCCACGTCCGCCGGTGAAGTTCTCCAGCTGTTGCGCCGCCATCGCCGCAGCGCCCTTCTCCAGCGACGAGGCGACGTCGCCTACACCGCCTACGTGGTGGCGTTTGTCGCGGTACTGACCATTCCACCGGTCATCATGTCCTGCGTCGAGGTGGTCCGCGCGCCACTCGATGTGGCGCCGTGGCCCGTCTCGCGAGCCGTGGCCGTCTCCCTCCTCCTGGCCTCGGCCGTCCTCGCCCTGCTGTGGAGTTCGGTGCGCGAGGCCACCGTCCGGGGGCCGATCCAGCTCAGCGCGCCCGTGATCGACTGGGTCCTTCCACTTCCGATCGACCGGTCGCCCCTGCTCGGCGCTGCTCTGGTTCGGTCGGTCGCTCTGCGGGGCGCGGCGGGGACGGCGGTGGGACCGCTAGCTCTTGTCCTGCTGTGGCGTACGGTTCTGGGCGCGCCGGAGGGAGCGGCGGCCGCTGTCGCCCTGCTGCAGGTCGCCTGTGCCGGTTTCCTCATCGGGATATTGAGCAGCGCATGCGGTGCGTGGACGGTCGTGCGGGGGGCCGGGCCAGCGGCGAAGCTCAGGCCATGGCATGCCCTGCTCCAGGTCCTTCTCCTCGGCGGGGGCGGCCTGGTGTGGTTCGGGCTACTCCCGGCCCCCGTCGCCGCTGCGGCGCTGTGGAGTGCGCCGTGGTCGTGGGCTGTACAGCCGTTCGCCGAGGTAGCCGGAGCACCCGGGGCAGAACCGTGGTCCGCGCTCGCAGCCCTGGCCGTCGTGGGAATCGGCGTGGCGGCCCTGGTGGCGCGCTCGTTGGCACAGGTCCCGATGCGCTCCCTGCGCGAGCGTGCGGCGATGGCATCGAGCCTGAAATCCGGAGTCTGGCTGACGGATTCCACGTGGTTCCAGACGATGGTGAACGAGCGAAGCGGAGCCGTGCCTCGCGCCCGCATTCGCTTGCGACCACCACGCGACGCCAGGCTTCTCGTCGTATGGCGCGACGTGCTGGGCCTGCTGCGCGCACCATCCACGCTTACGCGTGCGTGTGGGCTCGGCTGGTGTGCGGCCATCGCGGCCCATATCGACGGGGACTTCCCGCAGGCACTCGCCATCGCTGTCGCACTCGCGCCGTCGATCTTGCTGTACGCGGCGGCTTCCCGGCTACTGCCCAATGCCCGCATGGAAGCGGCCGATCCGAGGCGCACACGCTATCTCCGGGTGCCGTATCACATCGGCGCCCTGCCGCTGCAGCACGCCATCGTCCCGATCGTCTGCTTGGCCACGGTAATGGCGGTGATCGCACCGGTGCTTCTCATTGCGGGCTGCTCCACCGAGGTCGTCGTCCGTACGGCGCTCATCATTCCGACGGCGGTCGCCGGGGCCCTGGCTGGTGTCTACCGCGGTGACCTGCCCGACCACCTCTCGCTCGGCGTCGAGACTCCGTTCGGCAACACCGCGCCCCTGCAGATCATCTCCTGGCACGCCTCCGGCCTCATCGGGCTCCTGGTCGCCGCAGGGCCGATGGCGCTCCCCAACGGACTCGGGGCCTGGTGGATCGACCTCCTCTGGTGGGCTGTGGGCACGATTTCCCTACTGCTGTGGGCGCGGAGGAGGGCGTACATGACCTGTGCCGGTCAGTGGTGAGGGATTCGATGCCCCACTCCCGAACGTCAGGACACAGAACAGGCACCATGGAATCGCTGTCGAACTATAGGCGGGTCTCGCTCTTCTATCCCTACATGGCCGAGGAGCCGACGACCTTCCACCGTTTCGCCGAGACGGTACGGGACACGCCGCTGCACCGGTTGTGGACCGGCCAGTCCCTCAAAGTTGACTCAGGCCATCTCATCGCGGCCTCGGTCGGCATGGGGACGAAGGTCCCAATCGGCCTTGGAGTGAGCCTCCTACCCTTGCGGCACCCCTACGAGACGGCCCTGCACGCCCGATCACTGGCTCTTTTGACCGGACACGCGCCGGTGATCGGGCTCGGGACGGCGACGCCCGAGTTCGTCGCCGGGCTTCATGGAGCCCCCTATTCCTCGCCGCTCGCGGTCGCCTCCGAATATGTCAGGATCGTGCGCGCGCTTCTCCGCGGTGAGGCCCTCGCAGAGGAAGGCACACACTTTCACATGCACGGCCGCCTCCTTCCCGCCGAATCGCCGGGCGCAGAAATCGGCCTCGGGGTGCTGCGTCCGGGAATGGCCGGCGTCGCCGGCCGCTGGGCGGATGCGGCCGTCACATTTCTGTCGCCTCCGCGCTATCTCCGCGAGGCCATCGTCCCCCGGATCAGGGAAGCGAGCCGAGAAAGGGATCGGCCGCCGAGGCTGGTCACCATCGCTCACTTCGTTGTGGAGAGGGCAGGCAGGGACTGTCCCCGGGCGATCGCCCCGACGATCACCACCCACATCAAACAGGCGCACTACGGACACGTGCTGGAGAAGGCGGGGATCTCCATCGACCCCCACGACCCGTTGGCCGCAGCAGAGCGATTGATCGGCTCGGGGGTCGTCATGTCGGGGACACCCGAACGGATCGTATCGGCGATCCGTCGGCTCCATGCGTCGGGGGTCGACGAGGTCGTGCTCAACCCGGCCGGAGTCGTCCATACCGAGGGCATCGTGGCCGGTCTGGCGGATGTCAATGAGGTCGTCCGCGCCTTCGAGGGGGCGGAAGGATGACCAGTCCGGCGTCCCGGCTGTCCCTCCGCAGACTCCTCATCGTCGGAAGCGGATCGATCGCTATCGCGATGTCTCCCTTCTGGCTGAACTGGATGCGTATGACGCATCCGGATGTCGAGTTGAGGATCATCGTGACGCGCGGCGCGGAACGCTTCGTGCGTCGTGATGTGCTGGCGGCTCTGACCCGACGCGAGGTTCCCGCCGACGCCTGGCCGGACGAGCCTTCGCCGCGTCCTCTCCACGTCGAGCTGGCGTCCTGGCCCGACGCGGTCGTCGTCCATCCTGCGAGCCTGAACTACACGGCGCGGCTGGCGCTCGGCATGGGGGACAGTCCCTCGCTCCTGGCCTTGCAGTGTACGGAGGCTCCCATCGGGGTGGCGCTGTCGCCGCCGCCCGGGGCCTTGAAGGGACACGTGATGGCTCGGCACGTGGCGGAGCTCCGGAGCCGACCCAATGTTCATGTGGCCATGCCCGAGCAACCTCCGGAACTAGCCGAACGCGATGGTGACTGGGGTGGAGTGGCGCCGCTTCCCAAGATCCTTGCGGCGTTGGACGCGATGTACTGTGCGCAGCTTGATGAGGGAAGGACGAGTGACGCATGAGTGAGGTCATCGTGTCCGACTATGGGACACGGCTCACCCGGACCCGGATCGTGCGGACCGACTACCGGCACTTCGCGTGGTTGGTTCGTAACGGCGCCGATCACCCGAGCGGTAGCGGGGTCAACTCCCTGGCCGGTGTGGAGAATCTGGGGCTGCAGGGGGAGTGCCCGACACGTCTCGTCGTCCCTCGCGAGGACGGTGGGTGGCTGCGATACGAGGCCCCGGGGCAAACCCCCGCGTTCTACCTGGTCTTCTCCGATGACGCAGAGGCGCGGAGGACACTGCACGCGGCTGTCAGCGGTGTCGGCCAGGCCCTGCGGGCACTGCACGATTCCCCCGTCAACGTCCCGGTCCGCGCCTCCCCGCCGGGGATCGCCCGACTGGAGGATTGGCTGCGGAATAAGGGGACAGCGGTCGGCGACTCCTCCCGGCTGTTCACGGAGGCGGTGCGGATCCTGGGTGAGAAGCGCCTATCGGTGGCCCAGGGGTGGATCGGGGAACTGCTGGCCAATGGCGATGGTTCGGTACTCCTCCACGGGGCACCGAGCCTGGGCTGCCTCGTTCCCTCTCCCGTGCGCCACAAGCACCACGTCCTGCTCACCGGTGAGGAGCTGAGCCAGGGGGCTCCCGAACTGGATCTGGGGTGGATACTCGGGGAATTCGCCGAGCTGCGCATGCTTGAGGCCCATGGGCGGATGTGCCTTCCCACGGCGATCGTGGCGGAGACCGCCCGACAGCTCAAGGTGGGCTACGCACGACCGATCGATCGGCGATTGACGGGAATGGCGGCGACCCTGCGCGTACTCCTCCATGCCCACGACGCCGCTTGCTACCACGTGTGGGACGAGTCGCTGCTCGACTATCTGGTGTTTGTCGCCGAACTTGTCGATGGCGAGGGCGACGGCGCCCAATTCCCTGACTGAGCCCCGTCCAAGGCTGAGCCCTGTCCGAGAAACGTATTGTGCCCTACCGATGAAGTGGAGGAGCCATGGGAGAGTTCTTCGGAATCTCCAAAGCCATCTACGACCTGAAGATACCGAACACCGTTGTCACCCCGATCTACGAGGGCTTCCACGGGTATGTCTACGGAGGCCTCGTCGAGCACAGCGAAGCCGACATCGGTGTGATCAAAACATGGGTCGGCGGTCGTGCGAGGCGAGTCCTCGACCTGTGTTGTGGGACCGGGCGTTTCGCGCGTCGTCTGGCGGCCGATGGGCATGACGTGGTCGGCGTGGACGCTTCACCCGACATGGTGGCCGGTGCGGGTGAGCGCTGGAGATCCTCGGCGCCCGAGGTGCCGGGCAAGGCGGTGTTCAAGGAGGACGACGCCACCGACATGGACCTCGGTGAGTCGTTCGACGCCGTCGTCATCGGCGGGCTCTCGATCAGCACTTTCGCGACCGAGGAGAGGAACTCCCTCTTGCGGGTGGCCCGTCGGCACGTTGGGGCTGGTGGCTCGTTGGTCTTCGACTACATGCCCTTCCCCGACAGCGAGGACGCCGACGAGTCGTACCACGTCTTTCCGTTCCCCGGGGAGAGCGATCGCGCCTTCATGGTCTTGGCGGTCCTTCAGGATCCGCAACGGGGTGTCCAGGTAACCAACATGTACTCGGAACTCATCGATGGAGAGGGCGGAACCAGGAGGATCCTCTCGTCGGAGTCCGTCTCCTACCTGTCCGACGAGGCGATCCGGGAGGAACTCGCGGTTGCCGGGTTCAAGGTGGTCGAAGGGAAGGACACGACGCCGGAGCCGCCCTCTGGAAAGCGGTTGCCGCGCGTCACGATGCTGCGCTGCGAGGCCGTCTGATCGCCGGATTCTGCGGCGTCGCCCCGGCTGTCGGTCCCTGCCGAGGGCGAGGGTGACCCGGCCTTACCGGTCTCGCTGTCCGGAGGCTGTCAGATTACCGGGTCAGGCTCGGTGCCGGGACCCTCTACGGTGCGCTCGATCGTCTGGACACCGAGGGGCTGGTGGAGGTGGCCGGTGAGGAGGTGGTGCGTGGCCGCAACCGGCGCTACTACTGACTGACCGAGGACGGTCGCCGGGTCCTGTCCGCGGAGACCGATCGCTTGGCCAAGCTGACTGACGTCGCTCGCCAGCTGCTTGGCCCTAGCGCTGGGCCACGTCCGGCGACGGGAACCGCATAGGCCACACAGTGGCCACAGGCTCGATGCATCGGAACCATGGAATGGGAGACCTACTGCACATGGACCGCTATGAGTCGGAACTGCGCCGGGCGCTGCGGTGGTACCCGCGGCACTACCGCGAGCGCCACGGAGACGAGATCGTGGCGACCGCTCTGGACAGCGCGAACCAGACGAGACGGTGCCGAGGCGAGCCGAGCTCTGGGGCCTGATGAAGGCTGGGCTACTCACCCGACTCCGCGAATTCCCGCCGCTGTGGCACTGGGTGGCCTACCGCTTCTTCGGCAAGCGGGTGCCGTTTCGCCACCGCATGTGGGCGCGCGACGACCTCACGGGGCATCGGTACCACGCGAGGAACATGGCATGGAGGGTGTTAGCCCCAGTTATCCCATTCATGGTGATCATGGTTCCGTTCACGGTATGGGGCACCATGACCTCTGGTGTCGATCCATGGGGCTACGAATACACGCTGGGCTTCGCGCCAAAGATCGTGGAAACGCTCGTCCAGAGTTTCCTGATTATGGCGATCACCTGGTGGCCCGTGACGCTCAATAACTTCGGCGAAGGGAGGCGTGTCGAGCTGTTGGCCAGGCACGATTTCCACCCCGACGGCCGCCCCGTGCATTGGGAGAAATAGCAGGAGACTGTCACGATCCCAAGGTTTGAGCGTTCGTGACGGGCGATAATGAGATAAGGGCGGCCAGCAATATCGCGGCCGCCCCCTCATGGGCTCAAACGGGCAGCATTACTCTGCTGCCGGAGCAGGGGCGCGCCCGGCCAGCGTCGCGGCCAGTGCTACGACAGCGAGTGCGCCGCCTAACCACATGGCCGAGACACCGCCGAATCCGTCCATCGCTATCCCGCCGACGAAGGCGCCCAAGGCGATGCTCCCATTGAAGACACCGACGAAGAGGGCGGTGACTGCCTCGCTGTCGTCAGGCGCTGACTTCATCATCCACGTCTGGGCGCTCACCGACACACCGCCGTAGGACAGGCCCCACACGATCATCAGGAACCCGGCGCCGAGTGCTGCTCCGCCCAGCTCCGGAAGAAGCAGCACCGCTGCACCCAGCCCCAGGCTGAGAACCACGAGTGTGGCGCGCGGAGCATGGACCGCGCGTGGCCCTGCTGCGAAGTTGCCCATGATTCCCGCGATGCCGTAGATGAGCAACATCGTGCCGATCAGACCTGCGCCGATGCCGGTGACCTCCTCCAGGACCGGCCGGATGTAGGTGTAGGCGGCGAAGTGGCCGCTGACGAGTAGCGCCGCGATGATGAGCCCGGTGGTCACTCTCGGGTTGGCGAGTACTCCCTTTACACCGCTCAGGCGTGTCGCCCTCTCGGTGGTGAGCCTCGGGAGGGGAACGGCGAGCGCGACCGCCACGAGTAGGGCCAGACCCGCGATCGCGACGAACGCGGCGCGCCACCCGACCAAGGCACCGATGTAGGCGCCCGTCGGTACGCCGAGGACCGATGCCACCGCGATACCGCTGAAGATCATGGACGTGGCCGAGCCGACCGACCTCGCCGGGACGAGGCGGGGCGCGAGTCCGGCAGCGAGTGCCCAGACGCCTGCCATGCCGACGCCGATGAGGACGCGCGCCACGACCATGACGGCGAAGTTCGGCGCCCATGCGGCGAGCAGGTTCGCGGCGGCCAGCAACATCATCAGCGCGACCAACACGACGCGTCGGTCGGACCGCCCGATGGCGAGAGGGACGAATGGCGCTGACACGGCCGCGACCAGGCCCGTGATGGTCAGCGTCAGGCCGGCGGTGCCCTCGCTGACGCTGAGCGCGTCACCGATCGGTGTCAGCAGGCCCACCGGCATCATTTCGGAGGTGACGACCGTGAAGGTCGCGATGGCCACGGCGATGACGGCAGGCCATCCCCGGGAGGGATGGAGGGGCTCTGTGGGCGCGGATCGACGCACAGACGAATTGGACATGCGGATCATCAAAACGGCGAGAGCCGATCGGAACAACAGCCGATTCGTCATGCTTCAATGAATCTGGCTTATCTATGCAGGCCGCCTCAGCGGGTGCGGGGCCCACGGCGCCCGGGGCAGGCATCACGGTCCCGGGGGAGGGGCAGTCACATGCGGGGGTTGGAGGTCCGGGAGCTGGAGTGCTTTCTCGTTCTCAGCGAGGAGCTGCACTTCGGCCGGACCGGTGAACGCCTCTACATCTCGCAGAGCCGGGTCAGCCAGCTGCTGCGCAAGCTCGAGGGGCGTATCGGCACCCGTCTCGTCGAGCGCACCAGCCGCCGCGTCCGCCTGACCGAGTTCGGTGAGGAGTTCGCCGCTTCGCTTCGACCCGCCTACGACGCCCTTGCCGCCACCGTCGAACAGGCGCGCACCCGAGCACGCGACGGGCGGTCGCGGATGCGCATCGGGTTCCAAGGGACCATCTACGCGCAGGTCACCAGGGCCATCACCGCATTCCACGACCACTATCCCGATCGCCGGATCGACCTGGTGGAGATCCCGCTCTCGGATCCCTTCGGTGCCATGCGGAGCGGCGACGTCGACGCCGCCGTGGTCATGCTTCCGGTCGATGAACCGGACCTGACATTGGGCATGGCGTTCTCCGAACAGCATCAGTACCTCGCTATGTCCGTGCACCACCCATTCGCGCGCCACACCCGCCTGACAGCAGAGGACCTCGCCCGAACCTCCCTCATCCCCCTCGCCGAGCCCGCTCCCGGGTACTGGAGGCGGGTCTATTACCCCGACACCACACCGTGCGGCCGTCCCATCCCGCAGGAGGACGGTGTGCACACGCTGCAGGAGGGACTGACACGGATCGCGGCCGGACGGGGAACGATGCTGCTGTGTGGCGCCACCGCGGAGTACAACCTCCGGCCCGACATCACATTCGCCCCGGTCGCCGGGCTTCCGACCTCGGCGCTTGGCCTGATCTGGCCAACCGATCGTGAAACCCCTCATCTCAGGGCATTCGCGACCGCGATTTCGGACTATTGGCGGTAATGTCCGCGCTGCACATGGCTGGATGTCAGAACAGGTGAGCTGCGAGCGAAGAGGTCGGGGTCAACCTGGCCTCTGGTTACTTGTTACAAGTGACACTTTGGGGGATTTGGGTACTTAATAATCCTCTCATTCTTGAACCCCCGGTTGTGGATTATTCCGTTGGCCACCCTCGCGGGGATATGGGGGTGTCCTGGTTTGTCCTGCACCTATCTGGGGTCCCGCACTCCAAGTCCGTTGCCGGGCTGGCGGCTGGGGCTCTGGTGGGGGGCGCTTTGCTGTCCGTCTATTTTATTATCGCCCCCTCGTTGGAAACGCAGCTATGGCAAATTCCAACAATGAGTCTGGCGGGTGCAGTTGCATGTTCGGTTGCAGTATATAGATCCCGAAACCATCGCAAGCGGATCGGGGGCGGCGGATAGTTGTCCGCGTCAGTGGAGTCGATTTAGACGAGGAGGATGCTCGCGAGGATTCAGGAATGCTGCGGATGCCTACTCCGGAAAATCGCGAAGCCCTGATCAAGTCCCTGGCTGAGCCCTGTGTTGAAGAGGGCTTTTCGTAATAGCGTTCCATGAAGAAATGCGAAGAGAACGGCTTCCCTTTCGGCGTCGAGGATGGCACGAGTCGTGATCACGTGGAGCCTGTTGCGGTAGTCCGGCGGAGTATCGCCTCATCGCCTTCTACCTGGAGCTCCACGTCTATGTCTGGGGAACAGTGACTCCTACTGGTCCGTCTCTTCTGCGTTGTTTGCTGCTTTTCTGGTGACCAATGGTCGCTGGAATGGCCTCAGTGATCGTGGGACTGGGGCAGCGGCATCGAGCAGTTGTGACACCTGCCCCCGTGCGTCGTCGTCTCGCCCATCGGCTGCGACCACTTTGCTGGCGCGACTTGGCGGCGCTTGGGCGCGACGTGTTCGGTTTGGGGTGCGGTGTGGGTCACTGCCCCCTCTGCTCTTCGAGGACTCTCACCCGTTGGGCGTGCGGGCCCCTGTCAGCCTCGACGAGTTCGAATTCGACCTGCTGGCCGGGTTCGAGAAGCCCGGAGCAGGGGAATTTGATGCCGCTGTCGTGGACGAACACCTCATCGCCTCCGTTGTCGGGAGCGATGAACCCGTATCGCGCCTCCGTGTCGAACCACTTCACTTTGCCTTTCACGGCTGAGCCTCCCTGTTGGCCGGTCCTGACTGCCGTAGGGGGGAACTCGAACGCTACTTTCCCGTGCGGCTGCAGAGTGGAGCGACACGCGAACAGCGATGTTCTGGGGGATCGTTCTCCCACGTTTGTGGACGTCTCCGGCGCGTGAGGCCGCCGTCCGGCAGTGAGCCGTTCAGCGTTCACATCGTGAGCCAGGACGCGAAGCGCATGGCGGTGTGCTCGCCTGGGCGCTGCCTGATGAGGCCTTCTTTGGCGGCCGCCCGGAGTCTGACGACGGAGTTCGCGGCTCGGCCCTCGGTCACCAGGGCCGTCACGACGACGGGGTTCTTGTACTTGGGACCCCCGTCGGTGAGGATGCGGACCATCCGCTGGCCCTCGTCGCGATCGGTATGGGTCGACTCGGCGTGGGGTGGCTCGATTCGTTGGCCCGCTTGTTCGAGGACACTGGCGACGTGCTTGACAGCACCCTCGAACGGCAACGGGATGACCAGATCGATCTCGTGCGCGTCGGTCTTCAGCCTGCTGGCGATGAACTCGTTCAAGCGGGCGCTACCGCCATTCGCGGCGGCTACCGCGCCATGCGCCTGGACCAGGATCTCGTCTTCGGTCTGAAGCATGTTCGCCCCTCCCCGCCTCCGCCCCGATCGCGTCTGCGGCCGAGCGATGAGGCGTGGACACCTGAGGGGCGGCAGGCTGGCCTTCACTTCGCTTTGTAGGTCTGTGATGCGGTGGGGAGCGGTTCTGAACTGCTGAGTTCGTGGCCGAGTTCGGTCAGGTTCCGCGCGGGCAGTGGGTTGTGGGCGGCCGACACGGCGCGGGAGGGGGCCCTTGTGCTGTTCGGGGGACCCGGGTGGGGCGTATGAAACATCCGACGTCTAACGTCGTACGAGTGAGCGACACCCTTACCGGGCACGGCCCCCACAACCGGGTTGGACATCGCGTCGGCACCCCCGGCTACCGGCGCGTGATGATCGCGATGACCGCCGCCGGGATCGCCACGTTCGCGCAGCTCTATGCCGTGCAGGCGGTGCTGCCCGGGCTCGCCGACAGCTTTGACGCCTCCGCCGCCGGCGTCGCGCTCAGCGTCTCGTTCGCCACCGCGGGGCTGGCCGGGTTCGTGCTGGTCTGGAGTGGCATCGCCGACCGCTTCGGGCGCGTGCGGGTCATGACCGTCGCCCTCACCGTCTCGACCATCCTGGGGCTGGCCGCGCCGTTCGCGCCCGACCTGTGGGTGCTGTTGCTGCTCCGGGCGCTCCAAGGAGCCGCCCTGGGCGGGGTTCCGGCCGTGGCCATGGCGTACCTCGCCGAGGAGATCGATCCGGCCCACCTCGGGCGCGTAGCCGGGATCTACATCGCGGGCAACAGCGTCGGAGGGATGAGCGGGCGGCTCGTGGCCGGAGCCGTCGCCGACATCGGTGGGTGGCGCTGGGGCGTGGGTGCCGATTCCGTGCTCGCGCTTGTCGCCCTCATCGTCTATCTGGTCGCCGTCCCCCGAGCGAACGGGTTCACGCCGCGGGTGCGCAGCTCAGCCGGGCCCGGCCTGCTCAGGCGCATCCTCACCGGCGTGGCCGATCCCGGCCTCGTCGCGCTCTACTGCCAGGCGCTCTTCCTCATGGGTGCCTTCGTGACCGTCTACAACTACCTGGGCTTCCGGCTGACCGGGCCCCCTTTCCACCTGTCCCAGACGCTGGTCGCCTTTCTCTTTGTGGCCTACCTGGCCGGAACCTTCAGCTCGGCCGTCGTCGGCCGGGTGACCGAGCGCGTGGGGCGGCATCCCGTGCTGCTGGCGTGCGTCGGGGCGATGGTGATCGGCGTGTGTGTGCTGCTCCTGCCGTCGCTGGTGGCGATCGTCGTCGGGCTGCTGCTCCTGACGTTCTCCTTCTTCGCGGCCCACGCTACGGCCGCCGCCTGGGTCGGCCACCGTGCTTCCGCCGCCAACCGCGCCCAGGCCGCCGCCCTCTACACGCTCGCCTTCTACGTCGGCTCCAGCCTCTTCGGCTGGCTCGGCGGCCTCTTCTACGACCACTTCGGCTGGCGCGCCGTCATCCTCTACGTCGTCTCCCTGTGCGCAGCCGCGGCGCTGTCCGGACTGGGGCTGCGTGTACGCAGCGTCCGCGCCTGATCACGATCTAACTCATGACCTGGGCCCGCATGGGCGGTTCCCTTTATGTTGGGGTTGACCGACCCATGAAACATGATTGACATCTAGGAGCCCCGCCGTGGTCCAGGTCCTCGTCGTGGCAGACGATCTCACCGGCGCGACCGCCACCGGTGCACGTTTCGCGCGCACCGGGATGCGAGTGGCCACCGTGACTCCCGAGCACGTGAGCGCGGTCGCCGACGAGTACGACGTCGTCGTCGCCAACCTCGACAGCCGCCACCTGCCCCCCGAGCAGGCGTCCGACCTCGTCACCGACGTCATCGAGGCGGTCTGGCCCGTCGGCCTGATCGTCAAGCGCACCGACACCACGCTGCGCGGCAACGTCGGCGCCGAAGTCGAGGCCGCATGGCGCTCGGTGCGCGAGAGAGTCCCCCCGGAAACGCCGGTCCGGGCGCTGATGGTGCCCGCGTTCCCCGCATCCGGCCGCATCACCGTCGACGGCGTCCAGCTCCTCAACGGTGTCCCGATCGACCACACCGAGCTGGCCACCGACCCGTTCAGCCCGATGACCACCGCCGACGTCACCGCCATCCTCGGCTGGCAGACCGACCTCCCCGTCCGCCACGTCCCCATCCGCCAGGTCACCCGGACCCTGCTCACCGCCGACCTGATGACCGGCGAGGAGCCCATCGTCCTGTGCGACGCGCTGGAGGACCGCCACCTGGAGGACATCGCCGAGGCCGCCGCCGAGGCCCACCGCCGCGACGGCACAGTCTGGGTCGCCGTGGACCCGGGGCCGACCAGCACCCTGCTCGCCTACGCGCTGCGCCTGCGCGGCCAGGCGGGTTCCCCCGGCCCGCTGCTGGCCGTCTCCGGAAGCAGCACCGGCCTCACCTCCCGCCAGCTCGACACTGTGGCCCGCATCGGTCCGGCCCGGTTCGTCGACTTCGAACCGGCCCGCCTCGCCGACCCCAAGGACGACCACTTCGACGACGTGGCACGCACCCTCACCGACCACCTCACCTCGGCGATCTTCCCCGAAGTCGTCATCCTGCGCGGCACCGCCCCGCAGGAGCGCGAGGGTGTCCCCCCGGCCCCCGCGGCCCCCGTGGAGGCCCGGCGCCACCTGCCCCAGCGCCTGGCCGAACTCGTCGCCGACGTGATCCACGACGTCGCCGCCGACGCCGGGGCGCATGCGCTTCCCAGCGGCCTCTACCTCGTCGGCGCCGACGTGACCTCCAGCCTCCTCGACGAGCTCGGCGTCCACGCGCTCGCGGTCGGCGGGGAGGTCGTCCCGCTGACGGTCCACGGCACGCTGAGCGGCGGCCCGCTCGACGGCGCCCCCATCGTGACCAAGGGAGGCTTGGTGGGCGACGACACCACCGCCGTGGAGTGCCTGCGCAAGCTGCGCCGCGCCGCCCAGGCGCGCCTGCAGCAGGTGCGTTCGGAGGTCTCCGAGCATGTGATGCCGACGGGGACTCCGTCCCGGCTGTGAGTTCGGCTACGGGGGTGTGAGGTACCGCCGACGTGGAAGCGCTGGCCGTGCCGGGTACGAAGATCTCGGGGGAGAGTGGGGTCACAGCGTCTCGGTGTGCCGAGAACGGCCCACATCGTCTAGACTCTCGGAAATTTATCCACGTTCCTTGATGAGGAGGACGATGACTCGACTCGGTACCGACACCATCCGGCGCCTGCCCAAGGTGCTGCTGCACGACCACCTCGACGGCGGGGTGCGCCCGGCCACGCTGCTCGATCTCGCCGCACAGGCCGGCTACCAGGGCCTTCCCGAGACCGATCCCGAGCGGCTGCGCGCCTGGTTCACCGCCCCGACCTCGGGCGACGTTGTCCGCACCCAGGAGGGCCATCTGGCCCGGTTCACCCCCGTCCTGGACCTCCTCCAGACCGCCCCGGCCCTGAGCCGTGTAGCCACCGAGTGCGTCCAGGACCTCGCCGAGGACGGCGTCGTCTACGCCGAGGTGAAGGTCGCCCCGGAGCAGCACACGCGCGAGGGCCTGACCCGCGAGCAGGTCGTCGACGCGGTCCTGGAGGGCGTGCGGGTCGGCACCGCCAAGGCGCGCCTGTTCGGCCGCCGCATCGACGTGCGGCTGCTCCTCACCGCGATGCGCCAGGCCGCCGACTCCCTCGAGATCGCCGACCTCGCGGTCCGCTACCGGCACGACGGCGTGGTCGGCTTCGACATCGCCGGCCCCGAGGCCGGATACCCGCCCACGCGGCACATCTCCGCCTGCGAGTACATCAAGCGGGAGAACTTCAACCTCACCCTCCACGCGGGCGAGGGCTTCGGCCTCTCCTCCATCTGGGAGGCGATCCAGTGGTGCGGCGCCGACCGGCTCGGCCAGGCCGTCCGGATCGGCGACGACATCGCCGTGGCCGACGACGGCTCCGCCAAGCTCGGCCAGCTCGCCGCCTATGTGCGCGACAAGCGGATTCCGCTGGAACTCTGCCCCACGTCGAGCGTCAGCACCGGCGCGGTCCGCGACATCTCCGAGCACCCGGTGGACGTGCTGCGGCGGCTGCGCTTCCGCGTCACCGTCAACACCGACAACCGGCTGCTCGACGGCACATCGATGACCGGGGAGTTCACCCGGCTCGTCGAGGCCTTCGACTACGGCCTGGACACCCTGCGCTGGTTCACGGTGAACGCGATGAAGTCGGCGTTCATCGGGCACGACGAGCGCTTGGAGCTGATCGACGGGGTCATCAAGCCCGGCTACGCGGGACTGAGCACCGAGCACGTCGGCGCCGCGTTCTTCCGCATGGAGGACTCCTGGTGAGCACCCCCTCCGCTGCCGGCCGGGCCGCGGGGGAAGGGTCGCACCGGGCGGCCGGCGGTCCCCTTTTGCCTATTAACGATCCGACCGCCCGGTGCGAGTCTCAGGTGTCCCCGTCGTCCGGATCCACTTCGGGGACGGCGAACGGGGGTGTGCCGGTCCCGGTGACCGTGTGGCCGCCCCAGACGTTGGGCTCGCCCAGGCTGCCCCGCCCCTCGCGGCCGTCGGCCGCGCGCACGACGACCTCGGTGCGTCCCTGCTCGAACGCGCTGGTGACCGCCGGGTCGGGGGACAGCCGCCCCACCCACCGGTAGGCACCGGTCAGCGGGTCGAAGTGCCCGGCGAGATGCGCGTCCAGGGCGACCGTGGCGGGTTCGCCTCCCTCGCTGAGGATGAGGAGGGTGACCGCTCCCCGGTACTCCTCTTCCTCGTCGCCCATGCCGCTCATCGGCGCACCGCCGCCTGTTTGCGCAGGTGGTAGTTGTGCGCGTCGAAGCGGCGGGTCTGGAGCGCGAACTCCCAGGAGAAGCCGGGCCACAGGGTCGTGTTGCGGCCCGCGGAGTTCAGGTACCAGCTGTCGCAGCCACCGGTGACCCACACCGTCGTGCGCATCTTGCGGTCCACCCGCGCGCAGTAGGCGGCCTGCGCGTCGGCGCGCGGGTCGATCCGGTCGATCCGGTTGCGGCAGGCGTAGCGCAGCGCGGCCATCGCGTAGTTGATCTGCGACTCGATCAGGAAGACCTGGGAGGTGTGTCCCGGTCCGGTGTTCGGGCCGGCCAGGATGAACAGGTTCGGGAACCCGGCGACGGTGGTGCCGCGCAGCGCCTGGGCGTCCTCGCCGTTCCCACCCCAGTGCCGCGCCAGCGAGACGCCGTTCCCGTCGTACACGCGCTTGGCGACGGGGATGTCGGTGACGTGGAAGCCGGTGCCGAAGATGATCGTGTCGACCTCGCGCTCGGTGCCGTCGCGGGTGACGATCGACCGCGGCCGGACCTCGGCGATGCCGTCGGTGACGACCGAGACGTTGGGCTGGGTCAGTGCGGGGTAGTAGTCGTTGGAGATCAGGATGCGCTTGCAGCCGGGCAGGTAGGTGGGCGTCAGCTTGGTCCGCAGCTCAGCATCCTTGACCTGGCGCTTCATGTGCGCGGTGGCCAGCTTGGCGACGAGCTTCATCAGCCGCGGGTTCTTCACGAACCCGAACACGTAGTTCTCGCGCGCCCAGTAGATGCTCTTGCGCGCGATCTGCTGCGTGACGGGCAGGCGGTGGAACAGCCAGTGCTCGGCGCGGGTGATGTCCCGGTCGGTCCGCGGGACGATCCACGGCGGGGTGCGCTGGAACAGGTGCAGGGCGCCGACCCTGGGCTGGATCTGCGGCACGAACTGGATGGCTGAGGCGCCCGTGCCGATCACGGCGACGCGGCGCCCGGTCAGGTCGTGGTCGTGGTTCCAGGTGGCGGAGTGGAAGACCGTGCCCTCGAACGCGTCCAGCCCGGGGATGTCCGGCGTGGCCGGGTCGGCCAGCGCTCCGGACCCGCTCACCAGGAACTGCGCGGTGATCGTCCCACCGGTGCTCTCCACGCGCCAGCGGTTGGCCTCCGGCTCCCAGTGGGCCGCCGTCACCTCGTGGTTGAACCGGACGTGCCGGACCACGTCCTCGTCCTTGGCCACCCGCCGCAGGTAGTCCCAGATCTCCGGCTGCGGGGAGAAGCTGCGGCTCCACTCGGGGTTGGGCGCGAACGAGAACGAGTAGAGGTGGGACGGAACGTCGCAGGTGGCGCCCGGGTAGGTGTTGTCGCGCCAGGTGCCGCCGATGTCGTCGGCGCGTTCCAGCAGCACCAGGTCGTTCAGCCCGGCCCGCTTGAGCCGGACCGCCATGCCGATGCCCGCGAACCCGGTGCCGATGATGGCGACCCGGTAGTGCGGGGGCGTCGTCTCCTGTTCGGTCACGTCGGCGGTTCCTCTCAGAGGTGGGAGCAGGGAGGGAGGAGGCGGGTGGAGCCCCGGACCGTGCGGGCTCCGGGGTGGAGGGGGAAACCGGCCCGGACCCCCGGCGCATGGGTCTCCGGGCCGGCGGTCTGTCAGGCCCGCGCACTCGTGGCGGCGGTCGCGCTGTTCCCCGGGCGGCCCAGCAGCCCGGCCTTGCGCCAGAAGTACCGGCCGGGCCCGGAGATGGCTCCGGCGCCGCCGAGGGTCGCCACGACCTTGCGCGCGGCCCAGGTCTTGGTGTCGATCCAGTGTGGGTTGCGGCGGGCGGCCCGGCGCGCCTCGCGCGGGTTCAGGCCGACCGCGGCGTAGACCTTGGGGTTGATCAGGCGGGTCGTGGAGTAGTAGACGACCAGTCCGAGCACGATCCTGCTGTAGAGCTTGGACACGGGGTTGCGCCCCTGCCACATGCGGGCGAACTCCTCGCGGGCGTAGCGCATGTGCCGGGCCTCCTCCACGACGTGGATCCGGGAGACGGCGCGCACGAGCGGCTCCAGGCTTTCGTCGACCATGGACTCACGCTGCAGCTGGTCCAGGATCTCCTCGACGAACAGCGCCCCGCCGAAGGTCAGCGGCCCGTTGGAGATCGTCTTGAAGACCCGGCCGAGGAACTGCGTCACGCTGTCGAGCCGGTAGTACGGCGCGCCGAGCCGACCTACCATCTTGGCGAACATGACCGAGTGGCGGCATTCGTCGGCGATCTCGGTGTAGGCGTACTGCACGTGGTTGGAGGTGGGGTCGCGGTCGTAGGCGTGCCGGACCAGCATCTGCATCAGGATGGTCTCGAACCAGATGCCGATGCTGGCGATGCTGGCGACCTCGTGGCGGCTGAGCTCCTTGCGCTGCTCCTCGGTGAGCCGCTCCCACAGCTCGGTGCCGTAGAGGGACAGCCGCTCCGGGCGGATCGCGTAGACGTCCTCGTCGATGGGGGCGTCCCAGTCGATCTCCACCAGCGGGTCGAAGGACGCTTTCGCCGAGGAGCGCAGCAGGCGCTTGGCGATGTCTTCTCGGTCGGTGATTGGGGTTTCGTCCTGGACGGTCATGGCGGTACTCCCGTGGGGCGTCGGGCGGTCAGGTGGTCGCGGGGGCGGCCGCGACAGTGGCGCCGTGGCGTTCGTGCAGGCCACGGGCGATCTCCGCGTCGCCGAAGTGGCCGGAGTGCGCGAGATCGGCGATCTGGGCGGCGGCGAGTCGGTCGGTGACGCCCGGCCAGCGCCGGGTGAAGCGCAGGACGGCGGTGCCGAAGTCGGTGGAGGCGAGGTCGCGGCGCGGGCGGGCGACGGCGGCGGCGCGGACAGCGGTCATCACGGTGTCGCGCACGCGTTCGGCGGGGACCAGGCCGTCCAGGCAGACGCCCGCGGCCCGCGAGCTGTCGTGGATGGGGGTGTCGACGTAGCCGGGGTAGACGGTGGTGACGCCGACGTGCGTGCCGTACTCGGCGCGCAGGGTGTCGGCGTAGGCGGTCAGGGCCCGCTTGGAGACGGTGTAGGCCCCGGCGAACGGCAGCGGGAGCCCGGCGAGGAGGGAGGCGGTGAGGATGACCCGGCCGCGCTGGCGCAGCAGCGCGGGCATCGCGGCGGCGGTGACCCGCCAGGCGCCGAGCAGGTTGACCTCCAGGGCCTCGTGCACGTGGCTGTCGGGGGCGGCCCCGATGTCCACGGCGGGTCCGACGCCCGCGTAGTGGATGAGCCGGTCGAGTCGCCCGCCGAGCCGCTCGATCGCCTCCGGGATGACCGCGCGCACCTGGTCGTCGTCGGTGATGTCGCAGGCGAGAACGGTGTCACCAACAGTGTCGGTCTTGCGGTCGATGCCGACGACCCGGGCGCCGAGGTGCCGCAGCACCTGGACGGTCGCGCCGCCGAAGGCGCCGGACGCCCCGGTGACGATCGCGGTGCGTCCGTCGAGGGTGCGCAGCGTCTTCAGACTCCGCGATGTCGCGTCGGGCATATGTGACCTCCTCTACGCGGCGTATCTGGCTGAACGTTACAATGACCATTGTCACGATGCAATAGGTCAAGTTCACGAACGTGCGGGGAGGTTTCGGTCGGGTGGCGGTTCGGATCGCCCCGCTTGAGGGGCGAGCGCGCGCGGCCCGCGGTCCATAGGGTGGAGCCCATGGCCGAATACCGCATCGATGAGCTCGCCCGGCTCGCCGAGACCACCGTGCGCAACGTCCGCGTGTACCAGGACCGCGGGTTGCTCTCCCCGCCGCGCAAGGAGGGGCGCGTGGGCATCTACACCGAGGCGCACCTGGCCCGACTGCGGCTGATCGGCCAGCTCCTGAAACGCGGCTACACCTTCGCCAACATCAGTGAGCTCGTCTCGGTGTGGGAGCGCGGCGGCGACCTCAACGACATCCTCGGCTTCGAGTCGGCCGTCGGCGACCCGTGGTCGGACGAGATCCCCACCTACATCACCATCGCCGAGCTCAGTGACCTGTTCAACGGCGAGATCACCCCGCCCAACATCGCCCGCGCCCTCCGCCTCGGCCTACTGGAACGCGAGGGCATCCGGTTCCGCGTGCCCAGCCCGCGCCTGCTCAACGCGGGCGCCGAACTCGTCGCGGCGGGCATGCGGGTGTCCACGGTGCTCGATATCGCCGAACGGCTGTGGGGACGCGTCGATGTGGCGGCGGGCGAGCTGGTGCACACCGTGGCCGAGCACATTCTCGCCCAGCACGCTCCCGAGGGCATCCTCGCCGGAAGCGACGTCGCCGAGGCCGCCGAGCTGGTCCGCCGACTGCGCCCGCTCGCGCAGGCCGCCGTGGACGCGATGCTCGCCAAGTCCATGGCCTGTCACCTGAACGACGCGATGGGCGAGCACTTCGCCGATGTCCTGGAGCACCTGGGAGCCGAACGGCTGGCCGAGGCCGGGGAGGGCGCGGAAGGCGTGGAGACGGAGCAGCGTCCGGCCTCCTAGGACGGTCGGCCGCCGCTCCGTGCGGCCGTCTAGTCGGTGCTGTCGGCGGCCGAGTCCACCACCTCCAGGGGCAGGCTGCGGCCGAAGCGCAGCTCGGCGAAGGCGCCCGCCGGCACGGCCGGGTCGGCGGGGTGGACGGGGTCCACGCGGCGGTAGGGCGCGCCCGGCGCCGGGCGGGGGTCGGTCTCTCCCTTGTTCGGCCAGAACGACATCGCCCGCTCGGCCTGCGCGGTGATGGTCAGGGAGGGGTTGACCCCGAGGTTGGCGGTGACCGCGGACCCGTCGACCACGTGCACACCGGGGTGTCCGAACAGCCGGTGGTAGGGGTCCACCACACCCTCGTCGGCGGTCGCGCCGATCGGGCAGCCGCCCAGGAAGTGCGCAGTCAAAGGGATGTTGAACACCTCGCCCAACGAGCTGCCGGGGAACCCGTCGATGCGTTCGGCGAGCCGGTTCATCACGTCCTGGCCCTCCGGGATCCAGGTCGGGTTCGGCTCGCCGTGGCCCTGCCGTGAGGTCAGCACCCGGCGGCCGAGCAGTCCGCGCTTGGTGTAGGTGGTCAGCGAGTTGTCCAGGGACTGCATGATCAGCCCGATGATGCTGCGCTCGGAGAACCGGCGCACCGACAGGCTGCGGGCGAAGACGTAGGGGTGCCGCGCCGCCTGGAGGAGGAACTTCATCCAGCGGGTGGCGCGCCCGCCGCCGGGGACCTGGATGGTGGCGAGCATCCCCATGGCGTTGGAGCCCTTGCCGTAGCGCACCGGCTCCACGTGGGTGCGCCCGTCGGGGTGGATGGAGGACGTGATGGCCACGCCGCGGCTGAAGTCCTCGGGCGGGTCGAGGCTGCGGGTCATCGCCCCGTTGATGGCCTCGGAGTTGGTGCGGGTCAGCGTGCCGAGCCGGTCGGAGATCCGGGGGAGCATCCGCTGGTCGCGCATGGCGTGCAGGAGGCGCTGCGTGCCATAGGTTCCGGCGGCGACGACGACCTGGCGCGCGGTGAGCGTGCGCGCGTTCTGTCGCGTGCGCGGCGCCCCCGTCACCAGGGTGTCGACCGCATAGCCTCCGCCGCGCTCGGCCGGGCGCTCGCGCAGTCGCTCGACCGTCGTCATCGCGTGGATGACGGCGCCCTTGCGCTCGGCGAAGTACAGGTAGTTCTCGGTGAGCATGTTCTTGGCGCCGTGTCGGCAGCCGGTCATGCACTCGCCGCACTCGATGCACGCCCGCCGCTTGGGCCCCGCCCCGCCGAAGTAGGGGTCGGCGACGACGCTGCCCGGCTCGGCCGCCGCCTCGGCGGAGCCGTCGCGCCCGTCGCCGAAGTGCACCCCCACGGGCGCGAGCTGGAAGGTGTGCCCCACCCCCATGTCCTCGGCGACCTGCTTCAGGTGGACGTCGTGCGGGGTCATGGTCGGGTTGGTGCGCACCCCCAGCATGCGTTTCGCCTGGTCGTAGTAGGGAGCGAGCTCGGAGCGCCAGTCGGTGATGTCCCGCCACTGCGGGTCGGCGAAGAAGTCGTCGAGCGGTTCGTAGAGCGTGTTGGCGTAGTTGAGCGAGCCGCCGCCCACCCCGGCGCCGGCCAGGATCATCACGTCGCGCAGCAGGTGGATGCGCTGGATGCCGAACATGCCCAGCGCGGGGGCCCACAGGAAGTTCTTCAGGTCCCAGGAGTTCTTCGGCAGGGTCTCGGTGGTGTAGCGCCGCCCGGCCTCCAGGACCGCGACGCGGTAGCCCTTCTCGCTGAGGCGCAGCGCGCTGACCGACCCGCCGAATCCGGAACCGATGACAAGGACGTCGTAGTCGAACCCGGCTTCTGTTTCGGACGTGTGGGTCTGTGATCGGTTCCTCGCGGTGGGCACGTGCGGACACCTCTCAGCGCGTCGGATTAGGTGCGGGTTACGGGGGGTAATCGCAGATTGCGACGAATCTGTTACAGGCGGATAAAAAGTGGCACTTGGAAGTGTGACATTCGCTATTGTAATGTTCGTCACCTACTTCCGAGTAGGTGTGGTCCATATAACCCCCGGGGCATCACGCGGCGCAACACCCCCATCCCCCCGGCACCGCCGACCACCTGCGGTGCGGGACAAAGGAGGAGAGCCTCATGTCCGACGACTCCACCCCCGAGTCCACTCCCCAAGCCACCGAAGGCGGCACCCGCTGGCGCAGGTTCGGGCTTGCGCTCATCCCCGGCCTGGCGGCGGCCGGAATCCTCGGCGGGATGACGACCCAGGGAATGCTCGCCGCCTCCTTCGCCGTCTCCGGCGACAGCTTCAAACTCTCCGCCGACTCCCTGAGGGGCCAGGGCTTCGCCCAGTACGGCGACGTCGCCACCTCGGTGGACGAAACGTCGCGGCCCGTGGGCCTGTCCCTGATCAACAGCGCCGAACTGGACAACCTGTGCATGTCCTCGCTGGTCGATCTGCCGATCGGTGAGGCGACCCTGCTCATCACCGCCGGCGAGGACAAGCCCGTCGAAGCCTCCTCGATGGTGGTCGACGTCGAACAGCTCGACGGCAACGCGACCTTCGAGACCATCGAGATCGGGCGCGACGCCAGCACACTCGACAAGGTCTCCGGCCCCAAGGGCCCGGCCGGGGCGTTCGGCCTGCAGTCCGACGGCGCCGTGATCGACGACCTCGAGCTCACCGCCTGGTCGGTCAATGCCGGAACGCTGAAGCTCGCCGGGCTCAACCTCGGCGTGCAGCCCGGCAACCACGAGTGCTTCTAGTCCCATGGCCGACACCGAGCGCGGGCCGGGAACGTGGGCGCGGGTGCGGGCACTGGCCTGGAGGCCGACCCGCGAGCGCAGGCCCCTGCGGATGAGCCGAAGCGGGTTTCGCGACTGGCGTTGCTCCCGCCCGTTCTGGGGCGGGGCGCTGGTGCTCGCCGCAGGCGTGGAGCTCCTCGTCGCCCCCGCCGCGCAGTCCCTGATCCTCCCGCTTGACCTGGTCATCTACGCCGGAATCGCGGGTATCGCCGGGTACCTGATCGGGCTGGTGCTCATCAGCCTCGGCGTGCTGGTCTGGGTGCAGCCCCAGCACCGCGTCTTCTTCGGCGTCACCGCCACCCTCCTCTCCCTGGCCTCCTTCCTGGCCTCCAACTTCGGCGGGTTCGTCATCGGCATGCTGCTCGGCATCGTCGGCGGGGCGATGCTGATCGCCTGGGACCCCGCGTGCGGACGCCGCGCCCGGCACGCGGCACCGGCCGACGACCGGCGCGACGGGAAAGCCGACGAGGTGCGGGCAGGTGACGACGACGGGACGCGCGGCGGGGACCTGCGCGCCATGGCGGCCCTGCCCATCGCCCTCGCGCTGGCCCTCCCCGGAGCCGCGCCCCCTCCGAAGTCCTGGCCCTGGGACTGGTTCCTGCCCGGCGGCGGCCAGGAGGAGGCGCCCTCCCCGCGCCCCACACCCGCGCCGTCCTCGCCGTCCCCCTCCCCCGCACCTTCCCTGGGGGAGGGGGACTCCCCACCGACCGGCGACGATGGCCCGGGCGAACAGGGACCGGGGGCGGACGACGGTGACGACGGCACCAACGAGGACGCCGACCCGGACAAGGGCGACGGCGACGCGCGGAACCAGGACGCCGAATGCCGGATCGAGCAGGGAGACGCGTCGATCGCCCAGAGCGAGGACGAGTTCCTGGAGGCCGTGGGCGCCTGCGAGGCCGCCCGCGAGCGCGGAGAGTCCCCGGACGTCCAGGTTCGGCAGGGCGACGACCGCTTTACCGCCGCCGTCGCCGAGTCGGGGCTCTCCGCTGAGCGCTTCACCATGAGCGGGGCACGGTTCGACGGCGTCGTCGAGTACCCCACCACCAACGGCCCCGAGCGCTACCTGAAGATCTCCATGAGCCGGGGCCAGCTGCGCGACGGCGAGCTGTGGGCACTCTTCGGCGAGGACGCCCGCAAGACACTCACGCTGCCCTCCATGGAGCTGTCGGGCGATGTCGTGCTGCACGTGACCCGGCTGGAGGCGCGCATCCTCGGCATCAAGGTCGTCTTCACTCCCGACTTCCCGCCCCCGCTCCTGCTGCCTTACATGGTCGTCACCGACCTCAAGGTCGACCGCCCACTGGCCCAGGCCGGGACCATCACCATCGACGGGCTCCGCAACCACTTCGGCCCGAACACGGGCTGAGCGCCCGCGGGGCGGGCGCTCAGCGCCGGCGTGCCTGTTGCGGTCAGGCGGGCTGGACCTGTTCCTCGACGCTGCTGGGCAGCAGTCGGCTGGGCGCACCCACGTAGGAGACGTACAGCGCGTCGCGGGCCCGCGTGCACGCCACGAAGAGGAGGTTGCGCTCCTGCTGGTGGATCTGCTCCAGGGCGACGGGGTCACCCTCGGCGGAGTCGAGCGCGGCCTTCGGCGGCAGCAGCGGCTCGCTCATCCCGATGACCGCCACGCACCGGAACTCCTGCCCCTTCAGCGCGTGCAGGGTGCCCACGCGTACGGCCCGGATGCTCTCCGCCGAGTCCAGCGGCGCGGTCGGGATTCCCCGGGCCTGGAGTTCCTTGCCGATGCTGCGGACGATCCAGTGGTTGCGCCCGGCCACCGCGATCGACGACGGGTTCACGCCCGCCTCCAGCCAGACCCGCACCCACTCGCCCAGCGCGGCCCGCTCCTCGTTGCGGTCGGTGCACCCGCGCAGCACCGGATCGGTGCCGTGCAGCAGCGAGCGGTAGCCCACCAGGGTGTCGGCGTTGTCGTCCATGCCGATGGCGGTCGGACGGCCCAGCATCGGCATCGCCCAGTTCAGGATCTCCTGGGTGACCCGGTAGCTGACGCGCAGCCGGTGGCTGCGCCCGCGCACGTTGATGCCGAGCGAGGCGAGCGAGACGCGGTTGTCGTAGATGCGCTGGTGCGGGTCGCCCACGATGAACAGGTCGTCGGGGCCGTCGGGAACGGCCGCACGCAGCATCCGCCACTGCGCCGGGTGCAGGTCCTGGGACTCGTCGACGATCACGTGCCGGTAGCGCGTCCCCGAGCGGCGCAGCAGCCGCGCCGCCTCCAGCGCGATCTGGGGGTAGGACCACTCGCCGGTGACGCGCATGGCCGCCGTGTAGCGCTGGATCGTGTCCCACACGTGGCCGCGGTGCTCGGGCGCCAGGTGCAGCACCCGGCCGCTGCGTTCGCAGCGGATGTAGGCCGGCATCGTGGTGATGTTCTGGGCGAGGATCACCTGCTCCCATTCGTCGGCGAGGAACCGGCCGGAGAAGGGGATGCCGTCGGCCCAGGCCGACTCGCGCCAGCGCTCGCTCAGCGCCTCTTTGCCGACCGCCTCGGGGATACGGCCGGTGTGCTCGTAGACGACGCCGCGGGCCAGGCTGTCCACGGTCGCGACCTCCACTCGGCCGCGCACCTCAGGGTCGGGGAGGAGCCGGTCGAGGCGGCTGGAGAGCCGTTGGGCGAGCAGTCGGTTGAAGGTGGTGAGCAGAATAGTGTGCCGCTCCTCGCCGGGGAAGCGGGCGGCGTCGCGCGTGGCCAGGTGGGCGGCGCGGTGCAGGGCGAGCACGGTCTTCCCGGTGCCGGGGCCGCCGGTGATCTGCGCGGATCCGGCGAAGTGCGCGTCGACGACGCGGTGCTGGTTGGGGTGCAGGGTGATTTGCCAGTCCTCGAACGGCCGGTCGAGGGCGAGCTCGTCGGGGCCGGTCACCTCAGGCAGCCCGGGGTGCGCGGGCGCGGGGGAGCGGTGCGGGTCGGCGAGTGCCAGCTCGGGGACGTCGGTGGGAGTGAACTCGCGGGCGTAGCCGATGGCCTCGTCGTGCGGCCGGATCGCGACGAGGCAGTCGCCGCCGTCGGCGGCGAGGGTGACGACACCGGACCAGCCGGGGCCGATGTGCAGCAGGCGGACACGGGGATCGATCGCCTCGGTGAGGGGTTCGAGGGGCTCGCCATTGCCGTCGAGATAGGCCTGAACCGCCGTCAGGGCCGCGGCCTGGATTCCGGTGTCGAGACGGGAGAATTCGGTGAGGAGGTTCGGGGAAATCGCGAGCTTGGGCACGTCCTGTGTTCCTCCGGGTGCTGTCGTGACGTGGGAAGTCGCGTGGGGAAGAGGTTGGGGGCCAACCAGCGCGTCTCATATCAGGCATGCTCGTGGCCGAATTCCGGCAAACGCCGCGCGACGGCCGATTGCACACCTGGTCGGTGAAGCTGAACCGGTCGATATATCAGTAGGTCAGAGCGGTTTTCCACAGGTGTTTTCGAAGATTTTTTCGAGTGATTTCGGTGGGTGGTGCTGACCTGCGGATCTCTACGGAGCTTCGATGTCCGAAAGCCCGCATAGGTGTGGGCCGAAACCCGCCACTCGGTGCTGGGCGGGCGCTTCTCCGGTGCCGTGGTGGCCGCGCGCCGATGCTGCGGGCCGTGCCGCAAACCGCCTTCGACGGGTGTGATCGTGTCGTTGCAGGACGAAACCGGGCATCCGGCGACGAACGAATCGCAAGGGTTGTTTTCGGATACTCTCTCTGGAGAACCTGGAGGTCATCCCGCACGGACATCCCTGTGCCCCGACCCCCGTGACCGGCGCCCCGACGCCCGCCCCACACTGGTACGGGCGACTCGCGCCCCGCACGCTTTTCCACGACGTCCCCACCGAACAGGAGCCCCTGTGTCTCTCGTGTCCACCCGACGGATCCTGACCGCGTTCCGCGCCATCGCCGCCGCCGAGGCCGTCACCTGGGCAGCGCTGCTGATCGGGATGTTCTTCAAGTACGTGGTCGTGCACAACGAGATCGGTGTGCAGATCTTCGGCCCGGTGCACGGGGTCGCGTTCATCGTCTACGTCGCCATCACGCTGCTGGCGTGGCACCGGCTCGGCTGGAACCTGCTGACGGGGGTGCTCGCGCTGGTGGCGAGCGTGCCGCCGTTCGGCACCGTCATCTTCGAGCGCTGGGCCTCGCGTACCGGGCGCATCGCCCCCGCGGCGCCCGCCGCGACGCCCGCGAACACCCCCGAGCGCTCGGCGCGAGCCTGAGGTCCGGCCGGAAGCGACTCAGGACCCTGCCGGGGCCCGTCCTACCCCGGCAGAGGCCTCAACCGCCCGCAGCGCCCTCTCAGGGACCTTGCTCCGGGGACAAGCCCCAGGGATGCATTACCCAGATGGGGGCGCGGCCAATTGACCTTATGTCCGGCGGACGACATTTCTTCACCGACAGTGCACGGCCCGTGAGCTGACAATCATCGCATGAGAAGTGCCGGAGGGTGGGGTTTCGGTTAACTGCTGGGGCACATGAGTGGCCGCGTCGCCCTGGACGTGGCGGTGCAGCGGAAATGTGTAGCTACAGTAGCTACGATTAACCACATGGAACGCATCCTGCGTCTGACCGCGACCATCACCCCGGACTCCGAGCTGGGCGGGTACGTCGCGCGGGCCGTCGACGTCGAGGTCGCCTCGCAAGGCGAGACCATTGAGGAAGCCGTCGCGAACCTGAGAGAGGCCCTCGAGCTGTACTTCGAAGACGAAGAACTTCCGGTGGATACTCCCGATGAACCCGGCTTCGTCACGTCCGTCGATGTACGTTTGTCCGCGTGAGCCCTTCTCATCTGCCGATCACATCAGGCCAGAAGGTCGTACGCGCCCTAGAGAAGATCGGGTACACACAGGTCAGTACCCGTGGCGACCATGTGAAGCTGCGAAGAGGCAATCGGCGCGTCATTGTGCCACTGCACAAGGAGATCAAGCGTGGCACCATGGCATCGATCCTCAGCCAGGCCGGGATCAGCGCGGACGAGCTCCGCAAACTCCTGTGACCCCTGAGGGCAGTTCAACCGACGACATGACCAACGTCGTCATCTGGTGCGAGCGGTTCTCCGGGGCCTTCGGGTCGGCGCCCGTAGCGCTGTGAGCGTTCACGGCACCCCGAGGGCGTCGCGGTACCAGCCCTCCCGCGCGGCCAGCTCGGCCGGGGATCCGTGTTGCAGCACCCGGCCTTCGGCGACCACGTAGATCTCGTCCACCCGGTCCAGGCCCGCCAGGTCGTGTGTGATCAGCAGGGTCGAGTATCCCTCCGCCGCGTCGAGCAGGTCGGTGACGACCGCGTCGCGGGTGTCGGGGTCCAGGTGGGCCGTGGGCTCGTCGAGGACGAGCACGCGTGGCGCCGCCAGCAGTGCGCGGGCCAGGGCCAGGCGCTGCCGCATGCCTCCGCTGAGCCGCGTCCCGTGCGAGCCGACCTCGGTGTCCAGCCCCCGCGGCATGGCCTCGACCTCGTGGGCGAGCCGGGCGCGGCGCAGGGCCGCCCAGAGCTCCTCGTCGGTGCAGCCGGGCCGGGCCAGCCGCAGGTTCTCGCGCAGCGTGCTGGCGAAGATGTGCGGATCCTGCGGCACCCCGGTGATCACCCCGCGCACCTCGTCCACGGGGAAACGGGTGATGTCGGCGCCGCCGAGCTCGACCATCCCGGCGTCGGGGTCGCGGAACCGCAGCAGGACGGCGGCCAGCGTGCTCTTCCCGGCCCCGCTCGGGCCCAACACCGCGACCGTCCGTCCGGGCGCGATGTCGATGTCCACACCGTCCAGCGCCCAGGGCTCGTCCGGGCCGTAGCGCACGCGCAGCGAGCGGATGCGCAGCCCGGTGTCCTCAGGGGCGCCGTCGGAGAGGGGCCGGTCGGCGGTGGCGTCCGGCTCCGGGGCGGTGACCGACGGCGGGGTGTCCAGCACGCCGAACAGCCGCTCCCCGCTGGCCCGGATGGCGCCCAGGCGGGCGGCCACGGCCGGGAGCGGGGCCACGATCTCGAATGCGGCCAGCGTGGTCAGCACCAGGACGGCCAGCGAGACGGCGTCGAGCGTGCCGCCCTCGACGGCCGCGACCCCCAGCACCAGCGCGCCCCACACGGTCAGCCCGGTGATCAGCGCTGTGGCCCCGGCACCGAAGCCGAGCAGGGCGGAGTCGCGGCGCGCCACGCGGGTGAGTTCGGCGTCGGCCTCCTCGACCCGCCGCACGGCCTGGTCCATGGCCCCGTAGGCGATGAGGTCCGGCGCCCCGTACAGCGTGTCGACGAGCGCCGTGGACAGATCACCGCGCGCCGCTGCCTGGCGTCGGCCGGGACCACGGCCCAGTGCGGCGGCCATCAGCGGAACGGCCAGCCCGGCGAGCAGCAGCCCGGCGGCGAGTAGCAGGCCGCCCGGGACCAGCAGAGCGGTGCACAGCGCCACCACCGCCCCTCCGGTCAGGACGGCGATCAGCGGCGGGGTCAGCCCCCGGATCAGCAGGTCCTGGGTGGCGTCGGTGTCGCTGACCAGCCGGGAGACCAGGTCGCCGGAGCGGAACCGGCGGACCGGCTCGGTGCGGGCGAGCCGCTCATAGACCCGTACCCGCACGTCGGCCAGTGTCCGGAACGCGGCATCGTGCGTGACCAGCCGCTCCAGGTAGCGAGCGAGGCCGCGCGTGACGCCTAGGGCGCGTGTGGCCACGACCGCGACGCTGAGGGCGGTGATCGGCGGGTGCTCGGCGGCTGTGGCCAGCAGCCACGCGGCGACGCTCAGCAGCGCCACCCCCGCGCCCGTCGCCACGGCGCCCAGCAGCACCCCCAGCGCGAAGCGCCCCCCGCGCGGCCACGCCAGCGCGATCATCCGCCACAGCGGGTCGCGTCCGGCACGGGCGGTCTCGGCGGTCATGACTGGGCCTCCAGTTCGCCGTGGATTCGGCCTGCCTCGACGCGGACCACGTCGTCCACGAGGTCGGCCCATCCGGTGTCGTGCGCGACGATGACGCCGGTGCGGCCCGCCAGCAGGCGCGCCACGGCGGTGCGCACGGCCGCGGCGTTGTCCGGATCGAGGTGCGCGGTGGGTTCGTCGAGCAGCACGATGGGCGCGTCGCGCAGGAACGCTCGGGCCAGCGCGATGCGCTGGCGCTGCCCGGCGGAGAGCCGGGCGCCGCGCTCGCCCAGGCGGGTGCCGTAGCCATCGGGCAGTGCTTCGATGAACGCGTCGGCCTCGGCGAGGCGGGCGGCGCGCCGCACCTCGTCGCGGTCGGCCTCGGGCGCGCCGAGGGCGATGTTCTCGGCGACAGTGGCGTCGAAGAGGTAGGGGTGCTGGGGCACCCAGGCGATGCGCCGCCGCCACGCGTCGGCGGGGATGTCGGCCAGCGGGGCCCACCCCTCGCGGTCGTCGTGCACCTGGATCGTTCCGCCGGTGGGTTCGGTGAAGCGGAGCAGCAGCGCGAGCAGGGAGCTCTTGCCCGAGCCGCTGGGGCCGGTGAGCAGCAGGCGGCGCCCGGGCTCGATGCGCAGGTCGACGTCGCACAGGGCGGGCACGTCCCGGTCCGGGTAGCGCAGGCTCACCCCGTCCAGGAGGATCCGTACGGGGCCGGAGGGTGCGAGGGCGGCAGGGCGCGGCGCCGCTGCTCCCGGTCCGGGGCCGCCCCGGTCGAGCTCGGTGAACACCTGATCCGCCGCGGCGACGCCCTCCATGCTGGCGTGGAAGCGCGCCCCCACCTCGCGCAGCGGCAGGTAGGCCTCCGGCGCCAGGATCAGCACCATCAGAGCGGTCTGATAGTCGAGCATCCCGTACATCAGCCGGATGCCGATCTCCACCGCGACCAGCGCGACCGAGAGCGTGGCCAGCAGCTCCAGCACCAGCGCCGACAGGAACGCCACGCGCAGCGTGGACATGGTGGTGCGGCGGTGCTCGTCGGTGATCCGCCGGATGATCTCAGCCTGGGCTTTGGCGCGGCGGAAGATCGCGAGCGTGGGCAGGCCCTCCACGACGTCGAGGAAGTGGCCGCCCAGCCGGTTGAGCAGCTTCCACTGCCGCTCGGTACGCGCCTGGGTGTGCCAGCCGACCAGCGCCATGAAGATCGGGATGAGCGGCAGCGTCACCGCGATGATGACGCCCGAGAGCATGTCGGCGCCGAACACGACGACAAGGACGGCGAGGGGGACGAGCACCGCCAGCACCAGCTGCGGAAGATACCGGGCGAAGTAGTCATCCAGCGCGTCGAGGCCACGAGTGGCGAGTGTGACCAGTTCACCGGCGCGGGGAGTGCCCGCCCCCTGATCGGTTCCGGCCTGCCCTGACAACCAGACCGGCCCCGAACCCTGTGCGCCGGCCGTGGTCGCGTCGGCGCGTGTGTCTGTACTTGTGTCGGTCCCCGTCACGTGGGCGACGAGGCGGCGGCGCAGCTGCGACTTGGCGCGCGCCGCCGAGCGCAGCGCGGCCGTCTCGGCGCCGTAGGACAGGGCCGCACGGGCGACCGCGACCGCAGCGACGGCCGTGATCGCCCACGCCAGGTCCCGCGAGCCCGACCCCGCTGCCGCTCCGGCGATGATGTGCGCCAGCAGCCACGCCTGGGCGAGGATCAGGGCGGTGATCGCCAGCCCGCTGACCACGGTGACGACCAGGTGTACCCGGACCGCCCGCGCGGTGCGCACGAGCCGGGGGTCAAGGGGTTTCATCGCGGGACGCGCGTCCTTTCCTCAGCTCCTCAGCCGGTGCCGGGCGACGGGGCGGAGTCGTCGGCGTTTCCGGTGTCACCGCCACCGTAAGCGGGGACCGGCTCGATGTGCTGGCGGGTGACGCGCTTGCGGAACACCCAGTAGCTCCATGCCTGGTAGCACAGCACGAGGGGAAGGAACACGACGCCCACCCACGTCATCACGGTGAGCGTGTAGGGCGCGGAGGACGCGTTGGTGATGGTGAGGCTGTGGGCGGCGTCGGTGGTCGAGGGCAGCACGTTGGGGAACATGGCGCCGAAGACGGCGACCGACAGGGCGATGATCGTCACCGCCGTGGCGGTGAAGGACCAGCCCTCCCGCCCTCGGATGCCCAGGATCACCCCGATGACCAGCGCGGCGCCCGCCAGCGCCACGACCGGCCCGGTCCAGGCCTTGCCGTAGGCGAGCTGCGTCCAGGTCAGGAACGCCAGGGTCACCGGGATCGCGACGTAGGCGGTGCGGAGCAGCAGCGCGCGGGCGCGGGTGCGGACCTCGCCGTCGGTCTTGAGGGTCAGGAAGACCGCGCCGTGCAGGACGAACAGCGACAGTGTCGTCGCCGCTCCGAGTAGGGCGTAGGGGCTGAGCAGGTCGAGCAGACCCGCGCGGACCACGTGGTCGGCGCCCATGGGCAGGCCGCGCACGAGGTTGGCGAAGATGAGGCCCCACAGCACGGCGGGTGCGGTGCTGCCGAAGATGATCGCGGCGTCCCAGCGGGCCCGCCACTGGTCGCTGTCGCGCTTGCCCCGGTACTCGAAGGCGACGCCGCGCACGATCAGCGCGAGCAGGATGATCAGCACCGGGAGGTAGAAGCCGCTGAACATGGACGCGTACCAGGCCGGAAACGCGGCCAGGGTGGCGCCGACGGCGGTGATCAGCCACACCTCGTTGCCGTCCCAGATCGGGCCGATGGAGTTGATCATGACCCGGCGGTCGGTGTTGTCCTTTCCGAGCACGGGCAGCAGCATGCCCACGCCGAAGTCGAAGCCCTCCAGGACGAAGTAGCCGGTCCACAGGATGGCGATGGTGAGGAACCAGATGAGTGGGAGATCGAGGTCCATGGTGGCGGCTCCTAGTAGACGAAGGCGGGGACCGGGGCGTCGGTGGCGCTGCCGTCGCCGTCCTCGCTGTCGTCGAGCGCGGGCACGACGTGGGAGGGTCCGGCCTTGATGTAGCGCCACAGCAGCCCGGCCTCGACCACAGCGAGGACCCCGTAGGTGAGGGTGAACAGAGTGAGGCTGATGGCCACCTGGACGAGGCTCACGCCGGGGGAGACGCTGTTGGCGGTGAGCAGCTGGCCGTGCACGGTCCAAGGTTGACGGCCCATCTCGGTGAGCACCCAGCCGAGGATGTTGGCTGCCAGGGCGGCGGGCAGCGCGAGCATGGCGACGAAGTAGAAGCCGTTCTTCGCCCAGCCCGGCAGCCAGGAGGGGGCGGTCGGCGGCTCAGGGAGCCGCCGCTTACGGGTCAGCAGCAGGCCGAGGGCCGACAGCGCCACGCCGACCATGCCGAGCCCCATCATCAGCCGGAACGACCAGTAGGTGACAAAGACGTTCGGGATGTAGTTCCCCGGCCCGTAGTACTCCTCGTAGACCCGCTGGAGGTTGTTCATGCCGTGCACCTGGCCGTCGAACTCGCCGGTGGCCAGGAAGCTCAGCACGTTGGGGATGGTGACGTCGATGGTGTTGAGGCCCTCGTCGGTGTCGCCGACGGCGAAGGCGGAGAAACCGGCGCCCTCCTCGGTGTCCCACAGGGCCTCGGCGGCGGCGAGCTTCATCGGCTCGTACTCGGCGGCGAGCTTGGCCTGGTGGTCGCCGGAGTAGACCACCAGGATCCCGGCGAGGAGCGTGACGACCATGCCGGCCCGCATCGTCTTGCGGAACAGCTCGTGGTCGCCCTTGGGCGGGACGACGCCCTTCTCCCCGGTGTCGTTCTTGGCCCGGTTGCGCCAGAGCTTGAACGCGCTGACGGCGACCACGAACATCCCCGCCGTGATGAACGCGGCCGAGACGACGTGCAGGTAGGTGGACCAGGCCTGGGTGTTGGTGAGGACCGCCCAGATGTCGGTGAGCTCCGCCCGTCCGGTGTCGTGGTTGACCCGAAAGCCGACGGGGTGCCGCATCCAGGCGTTGGCGGCCAGGATGAAGTAGGCGGACAGGTTGGTGCCGATGGCCACCGCCCAGATGCAGGCGAGGTGGACCCGGCGCGGCAGCTTGTCCCAGCCGAAGATCCACAGGCCGATGAAGGTCGACTCCAGGAAGAAGGCGAGCAGCGCCTCCATGGCCAGCGGCGCGCCGAACACGTCGCCGACGAAGGTCGAGTAGTCGCTCCAGTTCATCCCGAACTGGAACTCCTGCACGATGCCGGTGACGACACCCATCGCGAAGTTGATCAGGAAGAGCTTCCCGAAGAACTTGGTGGCCTGCAGGTACTCGTGCTTGCCGGTCCGGTGCCAGGCGGTCTGCAGCGCGGCGACGATGACGGACAGCCCGATCGTCAGCGGCACGAACAGAAAGTGGTACACGGTGGTGAGTCCGAACTGCCACCGCGCGAGATCCAACGCGTCCATCTGAGCGCCTCTCCAGGGACCAACGGGTCGACGGGCTGTAGTACTACGAAGTGTAGTACTTCCGCCTGTAGTTGACCTATTGGGGTCAACGAGGCATGGATCACGCGCTCATTGCCACGCTTCGCGTGCGGTTCTCCCGCTTGCGCTGCCACCGGGCGATGGGAATTCGCGTCCCCGACGCACCTGGTCGCGCTTCGCGCGCGGTTCGTTCTGGGCTGCCACCCTGTGGTTGGGGTTGCCGGCCCCACCGCCCGTCGCCGCGGTGCACATGTGCGTGCGGGCCCGCCCAACCCCGCCGGGCCGCTTACTAAGCGTTTCAGAACGAGTTGTCACGGCCGAGACGGCTGTGATCGCGCGATGCGGAACCCCACGTCGTCAATTCGTAAGGTCGGATGGCTGCGCCGCCGCACCGAGGCCCGGCAGCTCCAATGCTCGTCGAACCATCCACCGCCGCGAAGCAGCCGGTAGGTGCCATACATCTCGGCGTCGTAGATGTCCCAGCACCAGTTCCAGACATTGCCCAGCACGTCGTACAGGCCCCACGCGTTAGGCTGCTTGCCGCCAACAGGATGGATCTGCCCATGTGAGTTGCCCCGGTACCAGGCGACCTCGTCAAGCTGGCCGTACCGAGGACCGGTGGTACCCGCACGGCAGGCGTGCTCCCACTCGGCTTCGGTCGGTAGTCGGTACCCGTCGGCAGAGACGTCCCATTCGGCCGCCGTGTCGTCGGCGTGGAAGCGATACGCGGGCATCAGCCCCTCGCGCTGGGACAGCGCATTGCAGAACTGGACCGCGTCCTCCCACGAAACACTCTCAACAGGCAGCTGGTCGCCTCGGGCGGTGCTCGGCCGCTGACCGATGACCTGCGCGTACAACGACTGCGTGACCGGGAACGCCGCCATCTGGAACGCTGCGACGTCGACCGACCAACTCCGCTGCGTCCGCCGGTCCGACAGCGTTACCCGTCCGGGCGGGACCGCGACCATCTCGTTTCCTAGGCCAGCGTCCATAACGGGTCACCCTACCGGCGTCTTCTACCCGGGCGATGGTCGAGGTCGGCGGCCGATTCCGAGACGGTCTGTCCTCCGCGGGCTCAGGCGCCGCGGGCGGCGAGCATGTCCTGCATCAGTTCGATCTCGCTCTGCTGCGCCTTGGCCATGCCCGCGGCGAAGTCGGTGACGATTTTCTGGTCGCCCGCCGACACGGCCGCCTCGGCCATGTCGATGCCGCCCTTGTGGTGGTCGATCATCAGCTGCAGGAACAGGATCTCGGCCTCGGTCCCCTCGGCCTGCTTCAGCTCTTCCATCCGGTCGTCGGGGACCCAGCCGGGCATGGTTTTCGGGGCCTCTTGCGCGCCGTGGGAGCCGTGCCCGGCCATCCACGCCATCGGGGGCTGGGCGCCGCGGATGTTCAGGCCCCACTGCACCAGCCATCCCCGCATCCGGCCGATCTGGGCCTGCTGCGTGCGCGCGATGTCCTGGGCGACGGTCGACAGCTGCGGGTCGTCCGTCTTCTCCAGGATCAGCAGCGACATGTCGACGGCCTGGGAGTGGTGCACGCTCATGTCGCGGAGGAACCCGGCGTCGGCGCTGCTGTCCAGCGGGACCGCGGGGCGTCCGAGCAGGAATCCGCCGAGCAGCGCGACGACGGCGATGGCCGCGGCAAGCCACAGCGGGACCGAGCGTCCCAGCCCTGACCTCGTCGGGTGCTCAGGAGCGGTTTCGGTCTCGGTTTCGTTTCCCACGGAACCATCCTGCATCAGGCGACGTTTTTGGGCATGTAGGTAAAGCATAGGGAAAGACCACAAGTCAGCGCCCCGAGGGAGACGCCGTGAGTAAGAAATCCGCCGAGGAACGTCGGCGCCGAGCTGCCGAGATGCGCGCCCAGCGGCAGCGGCAGGAGCGCCGCCGCAACATCGCGATCGGCGTCGGTGTGGTTCTGGTCGGTGCCCTGGTGCTCGGCGCGGCCGGCTTCGGCGTCTATAACGTGTGGAACCGCCGCAACATCGAGGGGCTGGAGTCGTTCGATGTGGGGCGGGGGCACGTGGCCGCGTCGGTCGACTACGAGCAGAACCCTCCCGCCGGGGGCGAGCACAACCCCGCCTGGCAGAACTGTGACGTCTACACCGAGCCCATCGTCAACGAGTTCGGCGTGCACGCACTGGAACACGGCGCCGTGTGGATCACCTACCAGCCGGACCTAGACGCCGAGCAGGTGCAAAAGCTCGAAGCGCGCTACACGCCCGGTAGCTACGTACTGATCAGCCCCTACGAGGACAACCTGCCCGCGCCCATCGTGGCCTCCGCCTGGGGCAAGCAGATCAAGCTCGACAACGCCGAGGACGAACGGCTGGACAAGTTCCTGCGCACCTACGAGCAGCACCCGGGCGTGCCCGAGCCGGGGGCCGCCTGCTCCGGAATGGTCGGCTTCACCGCTAAGCAGTTCGAGGAGCAGGGCGGGTTCGAGAACCTCGACCTGAGCGGCGGGATGGACGACCCGACGAGCTGAGCGCGGCGGGGCGCGGTGGCCGCGGGGCGGTCGGCGACTAGAGCTCCCCGTCGGGCAGGGCGGGGACCTCGTCGTTGATCAGGTCGCTGATGGCCACCAACCCCTCGGCCGGAGCACCGTAGGAGGGCGGGAGGGACAGCTCGACGTAGGCCTCGCGCCCCACGGCGGTGAAGAGGTTGGGTTGGTCCGCCGGCTCCGGCAGCCACGCGATGTCGTTGACCACCATCAGCTCCGAATCGGGCCGCAGCGCGGAGGGGCGGTCCACGCCGCAGCGCAGGGCGATCGGCGGGTCCCCCCACGCGGCCACGAAGTCGGAGGCGGGGTCCACGTCGACCCTGTTCTGGTCGAACAGGGTCTCGGGCGCCCGCTTCACCAGCGCGCGGCACAGCTCCGCCGCCTTCTTCCCGGGCGTGGGCTCGGGCACCTCGACGGCGCCGCCGGTACAGCCCGCCAGCAGCGCCAGTGCCGGCGCGAACACCGCCACCGCTCGGCTCACCGTTGCCGCGCGTCGCATCACGTCGCCTTTACTCCTGTTGTTCCGGCTGTTCCTCGGCCTCAGATTTTGACGATCGGGCAGGTCAGTGTGCGGGCGATGCCCTCCAGCCGCTGGATCCGGGCCACGACCAACCGGCCCAGCGAGTCGATGTCGTCGGCGTACGCGCGCACGATGACATCGTAGGGCCCAGTGACGTCCTCAGCCTGGCGTACGCCCTCGATCTCGGCGATCCTGCTGGCGACCTCGGCGGCCCGTCCCACTTCGGTCTGCACCAGGATGTATGCCTCCACCATGAAACCCCTCCAGGAGAAGAAGAACGTGACCGTGCGCGCCGGGCCACCCGGATCGTCGCGGGGTCTAGACCACCTCGACGCGAGCGTCACCGTACCCTGTGGTCTGTGTTGAGCACCATTGGGGACCTGGGTGAGTTCGGCCTGATCGAGCGCGTGACGGCGAGATTCCCCGGAACCGACGACGTAATCCTCGGGCCGGGCGACGACGCCGCCGTGATCAAAGCTCCTGATCAGCGTGTCGTGGCGACGACCGACATGCTCGTCGAGGGACGGCACTTCCGCCGCGACTGGTCGACGCCCCGGGACATCGGGCACAAGGCCGTCGCGCAGAACGTCGCCGATATCGAGGCCATGGGCGCGCGGCCGACCGCGCTGCTGATCGCCCTGGGGGTGCCCACCGACCTGCCCGTCGCGTGGGCGGACGAGTTCGCGGCGGGGGTCGCGGACGAATGCGGGGCCTCGGGTGGCGCCGTGGTCGGCGGGGACACCGTCCGCTCCGAGGTCCTGACGGTCTCCGTCACGGCCCTGGGCGACCTGGGCGGCCGGGCCGCGGTGCGCAGGGACGGGGCGCGCCCCGGCGACGTGCTCGCGGTGGCCGGACGGCTCGGGCTGTCGGCCGCCGGACTCGCCCTCCTGGAGCGGGGCCTGGACGACCCCGCGGCATGCGTCCGAGAGCACCGGCGCCCCCGCCCGCCCTACTCCGAGGGAGAGCGGGCGGCCCGATTGGGGGCCACCGCGATGCTCGACATCAGTGACGGTCTCGTGCAGGACCTGGGCCACATCTGCGCGGCCTCCGGCGTCGCCGTCGACCTGGAAAGCGCCGCGCTGGTGCCGCCCCCCGAACTGCGCGCGGCGGCGGAGCTCCTCGCCGCGGACCCCGTCGGACTCATGCTTGCCGGGGGAGAGGACCACGCCCTGGCGGCCACCTTCCCGGCCGATACCGAGCTGCCTGAGGAGTGGACACGGATCGGTACGGTGACACCGGAGAGAACGGGGGCGGCGGGCGCGGCCGTCACCGTGGACGGGCGGCCGAGCGAGGCGGCCGGGTGGCGACACTTCGGCTGATATCCCCAGGCGGGCGCAATGGTCGCTCCGCCCTCGGTGGAAAACTTCCGTCACTGTGGGTCAGTATTAGGTAACGGCTCGAGGGGTGTCGGTTTTAGGGGGTAAATCACGCTAAGCTGCTGCCCCGAACGGCCCTTGTGAAGCGGGAACGAACCGCACTCGCGCCGGGACCGACACTGGCCGGGGCGGAGGAGAACAGGGGGTAGCCGTCAACGCGACGGGGACCCATCGCCACGTGGCGCAGTGCCACTCGGGGAAGACGGGGACGACAAGGGTCGTCGTTTCACGGGCAGACGTGTCGGAAGGCGGTACATGGGGCGGCATAGCGGGGCTGGCGGCAGCCGACGCGGCGCGCACCGGTCCGAACCGGAGAACACCAGTGCCCTGGCCAGCGTCGGGCACGTGCTGGAGAGTACCGTCCCCAAGCGTGTCGACCCCCCGCGCCTGCTGACCGTCCTGCTGATCTCCGGGGTCACGCTGGCGCTCACCCTCTTCGGGTACAGCACCACCCAGATCTACCTGAGGTTCAGCGACCCTCCCGCGGGCCACGAGGCCAGCCCCGGCACCGGACAGAGCGAGCGGCTGGACCAACCGGACGCCAGACCGTCGGCGTCGGCCACGCCCGAAGGTGACGGCGAGCCGCGCTCGGCCACCGAGAACGCCCCCGCCGCCGATGACCCGGAGCCCAGCACGGTCACCTACCGGCTGGTCGAGGCCACCGACACCACCTTCACCGGTGCGGTCACCGTCACCAACACCGGCGACAGCACCCTGCGCGGCTGGGAGCTGGCCCTCGGGTTCTCCGACGCCACCGTCACCTCCGCCTGGGACGCCGACTGGGAGACCACGTCGAGCGGCCTGATCGCGCGTCCGAGCGACGGTCAGGGCGGCCTCGCCCCCGGTGCGTCGGTCACCGTGCACTTCATCGCCGAGGGCTCCGCCCAGAGCCCCACCAGCTGCTCGCTGAACGGGCACTTCTGCGACCTGTAGCCCCCAGTTCCCCGTTGATCTCGGAGATATTGGGGTAAAAATCGCGCGTGAGACCCCAGTATCTCCGAGATCAACGGGGAATGGACGCGGGGGAGTACACCAACGCTTGAGGGCGCCATGGCGATGCTGCCATGGCGCCCTCAAGCGTTCGTTATGGACGAAAGGCGACCGTCCGCTGGATCAGCGGTCGACCTTGCCGCCCTTGATGCACGACGTGCACACGTTCTTGCGCTGGGGCGTACCGCCCACGCGGGTGCGCACAGTCTGGATGTTGGGGTTCCAGCGGCGGCGGGTGCGGCGGTGCGAGTGGGAAACACTGTTACCGAACCCTGGTCCCTTGCCGCAGACGTCGCAGACGGAAGCCACGGTAACTCCATTCAAGCGCTCGGGCCCGCACGCTGTCACACGCGCGGTGAACGACCCGAGAGAGGTCTGATGAGCAAACAGGTCAGCGCGGGCGCGCCAACCGTGGAAGCGTACACGACCGCCGACGTTGACCCCCAAACGGGAGAAAGCACCGGCGCTATGCCCCGCGTACGCGCCTAACCGGGACCGGAGACCGGCCCCGCACCCCCCGTCCGATCGGCCGGTGAGGCGGCGTCGCAGGTGGGAATGCTGGATCGAGTATAACCCGGCGCGCGTCCCCCGGCGCCATCGTCGAGCGCTGTCGCCCATTGCCCCCTGTTCGTTGTACACACGTTCTAACGTTGGGGATGTGGTTCGTGTGGGGACGCGGCCCCCGTGGGCACGGCCGTGCGGGAGGAGACGACCAGTGGGAGGCGACCAGTGATCGCTTGGGACGAGCCGCTGCGCAAGTCGCTGGGGGACAGCGCGGCCAAGAAGCTCGCCGCCGACTTCGATCTGCACACCGTGGGCGACCTGCTGCGCCACTATCCGCGCCGCTACGCCACCCGGGGCGAGCTCACCCCGCTCGGCGCCCTGGCCGAAGGAGAAGAGGTCACCGTGGTGGCCGACGTGCACAGCGTGCGCCGCCGCGAGTTCCGCCAGCGCGCCACCGGGCGCAAGACCGAGCGCCTCGAGGTCGTCATCACCGACGGCGCCCACCGGCTCACCCTCGTCTTCTTCCAGAAGGCCGGGTACCACATGAAGTACCTCCGGGTCGGCGCCCGCGGCCTGTTCGCTGGACGGGTCAGCGACTACCGCGGCACCGCCCAGCTCGCGCACCCCAAGTACGAGATGCTGCCCGAGGACGGCAACGAGGAACAGCGCGTCCGGGAGTTCGCCGACAAGATCATCCCTATCTACCCGGCGACCAAGGACATCTCCTCCATGGACATCGAGCGGTGCCTGCGCACCCTGCTCGACCAGATCGACGACGTCCCCGACCCGCTCCCCGCCGAGCTGCGCGAACGCCACCGCCTCTCCACCCTCCACTCCGCCCTGCTGGCCATCCACCGCCCCGCCGACCAGGCCGACATCGGCCGCGCCCGCAAGCGCCTCAAGTGGGACGAGGCCTTCGTGCTCCAGCTCGCCCTGGCCCGGCGCCGCCACGAGGCCGCCGCCCTGCCCGCTCGGCCCCGCCCTGCCACCACGGGAGGGCTGCTCGACGCCTTCGACGCCCAGCTGCCGTTCACCCTCACCGACGGACAGCGGGAGGTCGGCGCGACCATCGCGGCCGGGCTCGACTCCACCCACCCCATGCACCGGCTACTCCAGGGCGACGTGGGGGCCGGCAAGACCCTGGTCGCCCTGCGCGCGATGCTCCAGGTGGTCGACGCCGGAGGGCAGGCCGTGCTGCTCGCCCCCACCGAGGTCTTGGCCCAGCAGCACCATCGCTCCATCTCTGCCATGCTCGGGCCGATGGCGCGTGCCGGGCAGATCAGCGACGCGAAGCCGAACGAGCGAGCGGAGCCGTCGATGCCACCTGCCGAAGGCGGACCCGCGTCGGCGGCAGAGACGAGCGAGGAGGCCGAGCGCGCAGACAGCAGCGACGCGAAGCCGAACGAGCGAGCGGAGCCGTCGATGCCACCTGCCGAAGGCGGACCCGCGTCGGCGGCAGAGACGAGCGAGGAGGCCGAGCGCGCAGACAGCACCGCCGCCGACCAGGCCACCCGGGTCGCGCTGCTCACCGGGTCCCAGGGGGCCGCGGCCCGCCGCGAGGCCCTGTTGGACGCCGCCTCCGGGGCCGCCGGGATCGTCGTCGGTACCCATGCTCTGCTGCAGGACGAGGTGAGCTTCGCCGACCTCGGCCTGGTCGTCGTGGACGAGCAGCACCGGTTCGGCGTGGAGCAGCGCGACGCCCTGCGCGCCAAGGCCACAGACGGCCGCCCGCACGTGCTGGTGATGACCGCCACGCCCATCCCCCGCACCGTCGCCATGACCGTCTACGGCGACCTCGACGTCGTCGCCCTCACGCAGCTGCCCTCGGGCCGGTCGCCCGTGGACACGCACGTCGTCCCGGCCCGGGACAAGCCGCACTACCTGGCGCGGGCGTGGGAGCGGATCCGGGAGGAGGGGCGTCAGGGGCGCCAGGCCTATGTGGTGTGCCCGCGCATCGGCGGGGACGAGAACGGCGCCGGGGACGCCGCGGACGAGGCGGACGCACCGGTCGACGAGGACGCGGGTCAGGCGGCGCGGCGCCCGCCGCTGGCCGTCCTGGACGTCTCCGCCGGACTCGCCGAGGGACCGCTGTCGGACCTGCGGGTGGCCGCGCTGCACGGTCGGCTCGCGCCGGAGGAGAAGGACGCGGTCATGCGCCGCTTCGCGGCGGGCGAGCTGGACGTGCTGGTGGCCACCACCGTCATCGAGGTCGGTGTGGACGTGCCGAACGCCACCGTCATGGCGATCATGGACGCCGACCGCTTCGGCGTCTCCCAGCTGCACCAGCTGCGCGGCCGTGTGGGTCGGGGCGATATGCCCGGCCTGTGCCTGCTGGTGACGGAGGCGGACGCCGAGACCCCCGCCCGCGAGCGGCTGGCCGCCGTGGCGGCCACCACCGACGGGTTCGAGCTGTCGCGGGTCGACCTGGAGCAGCGCCGTGAGGGCGACGTCCTGGGCGGTGCCCAGTCCGGTCGCCGCTCGTCGCTGAAGATGCTCACGCTGCTGCGTGACGAGGACCTCATCCACGAGGCGCGGAGCGAGGCCCAGCACTACATCGAGGCCGATCCCGCGCTCAGCGGCCACCCGATGCTGGCGGCGGCGCTCGACGACCTCCTCACCGAGGAGCGCGCCGAGTACCTGGAGAAGACCTGACCGGCCCGCTGTGCGGCGGCGCCGCCCCGCCGCCGCGCTAACGTGGCGCTATGACCCGCATCATCGCCGGTACCGCGGGCGGGCGCACGCTCGCGGTCCCCGACGGCCGCACCACCCGGCCCACCAGCGACCGGGCGCGCGAGGCCCTGTTCGCCTCCGCGCTCAGCGACCTCGGCTCGCTCGACGGAATCCGGATGCTCGACCTGTACGCGGGGTCCGGCGCCATTGGGCTGGAGGCGCTGTCCCGCGGCGCGGGGCACGTCCTGCTGGTGGAGGCCGACCGCAGGGCGGTGGCGGCCATCCGGAAGAACATCGCCACCCTGGGGCTGTCGGGAGCGCGCGTCGCGGCGGAGAAGGTCCAGCGCGTGCTGGAGCGGGGCCCGGGCGGCGAGGGCTACGACCTGGTGGTGGCGGACCCGCCGTACGCGGTCTCCGACGCCGAGGTCGAGGCGATGCTGGTGCTGCTGCGCGACCACGGCTGGCTGGAGCCCGACGCGCTGGTCGTCGTCGAGCGGGCGACCCGCGGGGCGGGGCCCGAGTGGCCCGAGGGGTACGTTGGGGACAGGGTCCGCCGATATGGCGAGGCGTCCCTTTGGTACGGTCGCGCGGCGAACCTTCCCGAACCCACCTGACCGTCCGCGCGCCTGTGTCCCACGGGGACGCGGTCAGCAGGACCCCACCGGTCGCCAGAGAGGAGCGGTGCATCGTGCGCCGTGTCGTCTGTTCCGGGTCGTTCGACCCGGTCACCATCGGTCACATCGACATCATCGGTCGCGCCGCGCGGCAGTATGACGAGGTGGTCGCCGCGGTCCTGAACAACGTGAACAAGCGGGGGCTGTTCACCGTCCCGGAGAAGCTCGACATGCTGCGCGAGTGCACCCGGGACATCGAGAACGTGCGGGTCACCGAGTTCGACGGGCTGCTGGTGGACTTCTGCCGGCGCAACGGGATCGACATGATCATCCGCAGCCTGCGGTCGGTCAGCGACTTCGACTACGAGTTGCAGATCGCCCAGATGAACTACCGCCTCTCCGGCGTTGAGACGATGTTCATGACGGCCAACCCGCAGTACTCCTTCCTCAGCTCCAGCCTGGTCAAGGAGGTCGCGCAGTACGGCGGTGATGTCAGCAGCCTGGTCAGCCCCTACGTCGAGGAGCGGCTGCGGGAGAAGTTCGCCGGATCCGACACCGCGCGGGCGCGTGGAGACGCGTCGGGTCCCAACGGCCACGCGCCGGATGCCTGAGGGCGGGGGTGTGCCGCGGTCCGGGCGGGCCCGCTGATTTGGGGGTGGCCTGGGCTGATCGGTAGACTCCGCGGTTGACCATGGTCGCGGATTCGGTGGGGCGGGCGACTCCCGCCACCTGGCCGGATCCGGTCGGCGACCAAACGTGCTGCCGCCCGCGCGAGCGGGTGTGCGGATCCCGATACCGAAAGCGCGATCACTCTGTCTCGTTCAGATCTCCGTTCCCCCTTCGTGGTCGACACCCGGCCGCTGGGGCGCCAGCCAGGTTCGATGCGGACCATGGAGCGCGTCGTTCCCGCGCCCGGTTCGTACGCGACCGGGATGGCCGGTGTGCCCGAGGGCACCGATATCGAGCTCGACTTCCGGCTCGAAGCGGTCATGGAGGGCGTGCTCGTCACGGGCACGGCGCGGACGGTCACGGCCGGGGAGTGCTCCCGCTGCCTGGATCCGGTCTCCGACTCGCTCGAAGCCGGGTTCCAGGAGCTCTTCCACTACCCGGTGGAGGACGAGGCCAAGGGGAGCCGGGCTGCGGACGGGGTGGACACGGAGGACGACAAAGAGGACTACTATCTTGAGGGCGAAGTTCTCGACCTCGAACCGGTGGTCCGCGACGCGGTCGTTCTCGCCCTACCGCTTTCACCGCTCTGCCGGGACGACTGTCCCGGTCTGTGCGTCGAGTGCGGTGAGAAACTGGCCGAGGCAGGCGCCGACCACGACCACGGTGAACGTGTCGACCCCCGGTGGGAGGCGCTGCGGAAGCTGAGCGACGAGCTCGGCGACCAATGAGTTCTTCGGCTTCGCGGATGTGATCCGCCGCGCGCCCGGTGCGTGGTGGACGATTCGGCGGAGACGAGTGTTTCCCGCGCATGCGGGGATGTACCGAGATTTCCCGCGACCGCGCGGGTGACCCAGGAGGATTGAAGTGGCTGTCCCGAAGCGGAAGATGTCGCGGAGCAACACCCGCACCCGCCGTTCGCAGTGGAAGGCGTCGCGCCCGGTACTGGTCGACTGCCCGCGCTGCCGCGACCCGAAGCTCCCGCACGTCGCGTGCCCCTCGTGCGGCACCTACAACAACCGCCAGGTCGTCAACCCGGCCTAGGTGAGCGCTGAGGCGGGTCCGGACCACCGGGCCCGCCCTTTTGGCTACCTGAGGGTCGCCAACGGACGGAGACAAGAGAAGAAAGCGCCGACACGGGCTATCCCGAGGCCGTGGTGGCCGTCGCGGAGGCACGACCCCTTCCGCGACGCTCACCTCGTTCTCGAGCGTCCCGGATCGGCCCCAAGATGCGCGGCGCGCCCCATCCTCCGGCCCCAGCAGGTGCGGCGAGGGCACGCGCGGCGTCCGAGAAGGGGTGTGAAGGTCCAGTGGCCACGCAACTCAGTGCGGCTGAGGCGCGCGATTTCTACCGCGCGATCGGCATCGAGTTGGATCTCAAGGTGCTCACCCGCGCGTTGACGCACCGCTCCTACGCCTACGAGAAGGGCGGTCTGCCCACCAACGAGCGGCTGGAGTTCCTCGGGGACTCGGTGCTCGGGCTGATCGTCACCGACACGCTCTTCCGGGAACACCCGGACCTGCCCGAGGGCCAGCTGGCCAAGCTGCGCGCCGCCGTGGTCAACATGCGCGCCCTGGCCGATGTGGCGCGCGGCCTGGACATCGGCCGCTACATCCGGCTGGGCCGGGGCGAGGAGGGCACCGGAGGCCGGGACAAGTCCTCGATCCTCGCCGACACGCTGGAGGCCATCATCGGCGCGGTCTACCTCGACCGCGGTCTGGACGCCGCCTCCGACCTGGTGCACCGCCTGTTCGACCCGCTGATCGCCACGGCCTCCGGGCTGGGCGCGGGCCTGGACTGGAAGACCTCGCTGCAGGAGCTGACCGCCTCGGAGCTGCTGGGCGTTCCCGAGTACCACGTGGACGAGAGCGGCCCCGACCACCAGAAGACGTTCCGCGCGACCGTCCGGGTCGCGGGGGAGGACTACGGCCTGGGGCAGGGGCGCAGCAAGAAGGAGGCCGAGCAGCAGGCGGCCGAGTCGGCGTGGAAGGCGATCCGCGCCCGTTCCGAGCAGCAGAGCGAGAACGAGAAGGCGAACTGAGGCGTCGATGCCCGAGCTCCCCGAAGTCGAGTCGGTCCGGATGGGGCTGGACCGGTGGGTGGCCGGTCGCACGGTCGAGGCCGTGGACATGCTGCATCCCCGTTCGATCCGTCGGCACCTGAGCGGCTCGGGGGACTTCGCGGGGCGGTTGGCCGGGTGCAAGATCACCGCCACCGCGCGGCGCGGCAAGTACATGTGGCTGACGCTGGACTCCGGCGAGGCGCTTCTGGCCCACCTGGGGATGAGCGGCCAGCTGCTGGTGCAGCCGCCCGAGTGCGCCGATGAGAAGCACCTGCGGGTGCGGATGCGGTTCGATGACGGCGGCAGCGAGTTGCGCTTCGTCGACCAGCGGACGTTCGGCCACCTGATGGTGGAGCCGCTCGTGCCCGATGCCACGGGCGTCGAGGTGCCCGGCGCCATCCGGCACATCGCGCTGGATCCGCTGGACCCGGCCTTCGACGGCGACGTGTTCGCCGGTGTGCTGCGCCGTCGGCGCACCGAGATCAAGCGGGCGCTGCTCGACCAGTCGCTGATCAGCGGGATCGGCAACATCTACGCGGATGAGGCGCTGTGGCGGTCGCGGCTGCACTGGGCACGCGCCACGGGCGGGCTCCAGCGCCGGCGGGTGGCCGACCTGCTGGAGCACGTGCGCGGGGTGCTGGGTGAGGCGCTGGCCGAAGGGGGTACCTCCTTTGACGGGCTCTACGTCAACGTCAACGGGGAGAGCGGCTACTTCGAACGCGGGCTGAAGGCGTACGGCCGCGTGGGGCTGCCGTGCGAGCGCTGCCAGACGCCGATCCGGCGGGACGCGTTCATGAACCGGTCGTCGTTCAGCTGCCCGAAGTGCCAGCCCCGGCCGCGCGGCGCACGGGTGTCGCCCGCGTCCCGCTGACCGCGGCGGGGAAAGCCGGAGGCGAAGAAGAAGGGAACGACCGGTTGAGCGATATGCGGATGACCGCATGGGTGCGCGGCCGTGTGCAGGGGGTCGGCTTCCGCTGGTGGGTCCGCGCCCGCGCGCTGGAGCTGGGGCTCGTGGGGCGGCGACCAATCTCGCCGACGGCAGGGTGGAGGTCGTCGCGGAAGGGACGCACGAGGCGTGTGAGCAACTGCTCGCACACCTGCGTGGCGGTGAGACGCCTGGTCGCGTGGATTCGGTCGTTGAACGTTGGGGAAATCCGGGGTTCCTTCTCCGGATTTACCGAGCGGTGAGTATGCTGGAAGGACAACGCGATTCGTGGGCGCCGTGCGCCGCGTCGTGATCCGCCTTCCCACTGCTGCACGGGATGTGGGCGTGTCTCGACCGGGGGTACCCGATGCCGGATCGTGCGGTGCGACATGCCCGGTTACTGTTTGATTACTTACGGTTTCAGTCAATCTTGACCAGGGGCGCCCATAGTGAGACGCTGGAAGGCAGACCGCGCGCCTTTCCTTTCACGACGCGGACGGCGAGCAGCACCCGCCCGCGAGATCGTGGCTCAAATGTGCGTGCCAACAGTCTGGTCACTCAGTGTGGAGGACCCACATCATGGCGAAGGCTCTGTTCGGCCACGTTGGCGGTCCTGATCCTCGTATGGTTCAGGAGATGCGACGGCTGCAGAAGCGAGTACGTGACCTCGAAGACGAGATCGGACGACTTCAGGCCCACAACGATCAGCTCTCCGCAGCTGTCACCGACGTCACGGTAAGTGCGACCGACCGCGAGCCCGCACTCGCGTAACGCCCACCCCGCGCAAAATACGAACCCGCGTTGACGCAACGGCCGGTCAAGGGACGCCTAGCGCAACAGTTCCGGCGTCCCTAGGGTTCGCTAGGGGTTTTCGTTGCCCTCTGTTTCCCGGCCCTTGACCCTTCCTCTTTATCTAAGGGCATACCCCCGGGGCGATTTCCACAATCTTCGGTGAATCGGGCAATTGGTATGCCCAGGGGTCGGTTTCACCTTCCCTCGCGCATGTCCGTCGCTAACGGCTCCGTCACCCCTGCTGTGGCTATGACCATGGCCGACACCGCGACGATCGGGCCGCATCGGCGCGATGTTCATGGCACCCTTATGCATTAGCCAAGGAACGGTGCGCGTAGGGGAGGAGGCCGCCGGGCGTGTACCTGAAGAACCTCACGCTGCGGGGATTCAAGTCCTTCGCGTCGGCCACCACGCTGCGCTTCGAGCCCGGCATCACGTGTGTCGTCGGCCCCAACGGCTCGGGCAAGTCCAACGTCGTCGACGCGCTTGCCTGGGTCATGGGGGAGCAGGGTGCCAAGTCCCTGCGCGGCGGCAAGATGGAGGACGTCATCTTCGCGGGGACCTCCTCCCGCCCCGCGCTCGGCCGCGCCGAGGTCAGCCTCACCATCGACAACACCGATGGTGCGCTGCCCATCGAGTACTCCGAGGTCACCATCAGACGGACGCTGTTCCGCAACGGCGGCTCCGAGTACGCGATCAACGGCGACACCTGCCGTCTGCTCGACATCCAGGACCTGCTCAGCGACTCTGGCATCGGCCGCGAGATGCACGTCATCGTCGGCCAGGGCCAGCTCGACACCGTCCTGCACGCCGGCCCCGAGGAACGCCGCGCCCTCATCGAGGAGGCGGCGGGCATCCTCAAGCACCGCAAGCGCAAGGAGAAGGCGCTGCGCAAGCTCGAGGCGATGCAGGGCAACCTCGACCGCGTCACCGACCTCACCGCCGAGCTGCGCCGCCAGCTCAAGCCGCTGGGCCGCCAGGCCGAACTCGCGCGCCGCGCCGCCGTCATCCAGGCCGACCTGCGCGACGCCCGGCTCCGGCTGCTCGCCGACGACATCGTCACCCTCACCGAGGCGCTGCGCAAGGAGGAGGCCGACGAGTCGGCCGTGCGCACCCGCCGCGAGGCCACCGAGAAGTCGCTCGCCGACGCCCAGGCCCGCGAGGCCGAGCTGGACGCGGCCGCCGCCGAGGCCGCGCCGCTGCTCGCCCAGGCCCAGGACACCTTCCACGGGCTGTCCCGGCTCAAGGAGCGGCTGAACGCGGTCGCCGGCCTGGCCACCGAACGCCACCGCAATCTCGCCGCCGAACCCGAGGAGGAGCGGCACGGCCGCGACCCCGAGGAGATGGAGGCCGAGGCCGAGGAGGTGCGCGCGCAGGAGGAGGAACTCCAGTACCGCCTCGATGACGCCCGGGAGCGGCTGGAGGCCGCTGTCAGCGAGCGCACCGCCGCCGAGGAGGCCCTGAAGGCCGAGGAACAGCGCATCGCCCATCTCGCCCGCGCCGCGGCCGACCGGCGCGAGGGCATGGCCAAGCTGCGCGGCCGCGTCGACGCGCTGCGCAGCCGCCTGGCCGCCAGCGAGGCCGAGCTGGAGCGGTTGGACGACGCCGCCACCGAGGCCCGCGAGCGCGCGGAAATCGCCCAGGCCGAGTACGAACAGGCCGCCGAGGACTCCGCCGGGCTCGACGAGGGCGACGCCGAACTCGACGCCGCCCACGAGCACGCGCAGAACGAACTCGCCGCCACCGAGGCGCGGGTGAACGAGCTGCGCGACGCCGAGAACACGGCCGAGCGCGAGCGCGCGGCGCTCGCCGCTCGCAAGGAGGCCCTGGAGATGGGCCTCAACCGCAAGGACGGCGCCGCCGCGCTCCTGGGCGCGGCGGAGCGGCTCCCCGGCCTGCTCGGCTCGTTCGCCGCCCTGGTGGAGGTGGAGCCCGGCCACGAGACCGCCGTCGCCGCCGCGCTGGGAGTGGCGTCCGACGCCGTGGCGGTCGCGGACCCAGCTGCCGCCGAGGCCGCGCTGGAGCTGTTGAAGAGCGACGACGCCGGGCGGGCCGGCATCGTCATCGCCTCGTCGCAGGCGTCCGGAGGCGGGACGGCACCGCCGCGCGCGCAGTGGCCGCGGCTGGGCGACGGACTGCGGTATGCCGTCGACGTCCTCAGCCCGCCGCCGTCCCTGGAGGCGGCCGTCACCGAGCTGCTCGACCGCGTCGTCCTCGTCGCCGACGCCGCCCAGGCCCGCGAGGTCGTGGCGGCCCATCCCGGGGTGCGCGCCGTCAGCCCCGAGGGGGACGTGTTCACCCCCGCCCTCGTGCACGGCGGGTCCTCGACCGCGCCGAGCCTGCTGGAGGTCCAGGCCGCGGTCGACGAAGCCACCGAGCAGCTGGAGGAGGCGGTGACCGCGGCCAAGCGGGCCGCCGCCGACCTGGACGAGGCCAAGCGGGAGCGGGCACAGGCGGCGAGCGCCGTAGAGGAGATCGCCGTCCGCCGCCGGTCCGCCGCCAAGCGCCGCAACGAGGTCGCCCAGCAGGTCGGCAAGCTCGGTGGACAGGCCCGCTCGGCCGCCGCCGAGGTGGAGCGCTACACCGCCGCCGCGGCCAAGGCCGCCGCCGGACGCCAGAGCGACCTCGACCGCCTCGCCGAGCTGGAGGAGCGGCTCGCCGAGGCCGAGGCCGAACCCGTCGACGACGGCGAACCCGACACCGATCGGCGCGACGCCCTCGCCGAGAGCGCCGCCGCCGCGCGCGCGTCCGAGATGGAAGGGCGCCTGGCGGTCCGCACGGCCGAAGAACGGGTCCGATCGATCGCCGGGCGCGCCGACAGCCTGCTGCGCGCGGCCGCCGCCGAACGCCAGAGCCGCGAGCGCGCCGCCCTGCGCCGCGAGCGCCGCCGTCGCCAGTCGCTCGTGGCCGAAGCGGTGGCCAAGGGCGCGGCCGAGGCCCTGCGCCGCATCGAGTCCTCCCTGGCCGGGGCCGACGCCGAGCGCGCGGCGGCCGAGGAGGAGCGGGCCGCCCGCGACGGCGAACTCAAGACCGTCCGCGCACGGGTCCGCGAACTGTCGGTGGAGCTGGAGAAGCTGGTCAACGTCGTCCACGGCAGCGAGGTCGCGCGCGCCGAGCGCAAACTGCGCCTGGAGCAGCTGGAGACCAAGGCCGTGGAGGAGATGGGCGTCGACGTCCCCAACCTCATCTCCGAATACGGCCCCCGTGTTCCCGTCCCGCCCCCGGCCGACGCGCCCGAGGGTGAGGCCGTGGCCGTCCCGTATGTCCGCGAGGTCCAGGAGAAGCGCGCCCGCACCGCCGAGCGGCAGCTCAACCAGCTCGGCAAGATCAACCCCCTCGCCTTGGAGGAGTTCGCGGCCCTGGAAGAGCGCCACGCCTTCCTCACCGCGCAGCTCGAGGACATCAAGAAGACCCGCCGCGAACTGCTCGGTATCGTCGAGGAGGTCGACGGCCGCGTCCGCGAGGTCTTCACCGCCGCCTACGCCGACGTGGAGCGCGAGTTCGCCGCGATCTTCGGCCGCCTCTTCCCCGGCGGCGAGGGCCGACTCGTCCTCACCGACCCCGACAACATGCTCACCACGGGCATCGAGGTGGAGGCCCGCCCACCGGGCAAGAAGGTCAAGCGCCTCTCCCTCCTGTCGGGCGGCGAGCGCTCCCTGACGGCGGTCGCCTTCCTGGCCTCGATCTTCAAGGCCCGCCCCTCGCCCTTCTACGTGATGGACGAGGTCGAGGCCGCCCTGGACGACACCAACCTCCAGCGACTCCTGGTGATCTTCGACGAGCTGCGCTCCTCGTCCCAGCTGATCGTGATCACCCACCAGAAGCGCACCATGGAGGCGGCCGACGCGCTGTACGGCGTGACCATGCAGGGGGACGGCATCTCCCAGGTCATCAGCCAACGCCTGGAGCGCCGCTGACCCATCGCCCACCCTCCCGTTGATCTCGGGAAGGTGCGCCAAAAAACCGCCGGAATTTGGCGCACCTTCCCGAGATCAACGGGGAAGGGGGACGGGCATTCGGTGGGGCGTGGAGTGAAACGGATAAAGTGGACATGTTGTGCTGCCGGACCCCACCGGCGGTCCAACGGCACTGGGTGAGCGAAGTCCGGTCCGGGTCACCGCGAGGTCCCCGGGAACCCGGCGCTGTCCCGCAACCGTGATGCCCGACGCCTGCGCCGCAGGGGCCGGGACGAGCCGGGCCGCCTCGCTCAGCTGTCGACGACACCTGTCCTCGTGGGAAGGACGGTCCGTCCTGACACCGGCGGGCTGCGCGCTTTCCCCCTGTCCTGCGTTCCCCCGAAGGAGTCCCGTGCGCATCGCACGCCGCATGTCGGCCCTACTGCTGCCGGCCGCGCTCGTTCTGACCGCCGCCTGCGGTGGCCCCGACACCACCGACGACTCCGCGTCCAGCACGTCCGCCGGAAACTTCCCGGTCACCGTCAAGGACGCGCGCGGCGAGGTCACCATCGACGAGGCGCCGGAGCGCATCGTCTCCCTGTCGCCCAGCACGACCGAGATGCTCTTCGCGATCGACGCCGGAGACCAGGTCGTGGCCGCCGACGACTACTCGAACTACCCCGAAGAGGCGCCCACCACCGACCTCTCCGGCTTCACCCCCAACGTCGAGGCGATCACCGAGGAAGACCCCGACCTGGTGATCCTCGCCCGCAGCGCCGAGGACGCGGCCGAACAGCTGGAGAAGGTGGGGGTCCCGGTCCTCGTCCTGGACGCGGCCGCGAGCCTGGACGACACCTACGACCAGATCCGCCTGCTCGGCAAGGTCACCGGCGACGAGAAGAAGGCCGACGCCGAGGCCGACCGCGTCGAGTCCGAGATCGACACGATCGTCACCGACACCAAGAAGAAGATCGGCGACACCGACCTCACCTACTACCACGAGGTCGACGACACCATGTACTCGGCGACCTCGGACACCTTCATCGGGCAGATCTACGGCGAGTTCGGGCTGGAGAACATCGCCGACAAGGCCGACGACGCCGCGAGCGGCTACCCGCAGCTCTCCCCGGAGTTCATCGTCGAGGAGAACCCCGACCTGATCTTCCTCGCCTACGCGGGCAAGGACGCCGTCGCCGACGTCGAGGATCGGCCCGCCTTCGACAAGGTCAGTGCCGTCAAGGACGGCAACATCGTGCAGCTGGACGAGGACATCTCCTCGCGCTGGGGGCCGCGCGTCGTCGACCTCGCGCAGGACGTCTCCGACGCCGTCCTGGCCGCTGAGGAGAACTAACCCCAGTGTTCGGACGCACTCGGCCGTCGTGGGCGTGGCTCCTCGGCGGCCTGGCGGTCCTCCTCGCGGCGGTGATCACCGGCGTCGCCTCAGGGGCCGCCTCCATCACCCCCGGGGACATCGCGCAGACCCTGCTCGCCAAGGTCGGGGCGGGGACGGAGTCCCCGCTCAACGACCGCCAGATCGCGGTCCTGGTGCAGCTGCGCCTGCCGCGCGTCGTCCTCGGCGCGATGGTCGGCGGCCTGCTGGCCACCGCGGGCGCCGCCTACCAGGGCGTGTTCCGCAACCCGCTGGCCGACCCCTACCTACTGGGGGCGGCCGGCGGGGCCGGGCTCGGCGCGACGATCATCATCGCGTTCGGCGGCGACATCTTCGACTCACCGCGCGGACTGGTCCCGGTCGCGGCCTTCCTCGGGGCGCTCCTCGGGGTCGCCGCCGCCTACGCGCTCGGTCACACCACCGGGCGCGGCGGCACCGCCTCGCTCGTCCTCGCCGGTGTCGCCGTCTCCTCGTTCCTGGCCGCGATGCAGACCCTGCTCCAGCAGATGCGCATCGAGGAGCTGGAACGCATCTACGCCTGGGTCCTCGGCGGACTGGGCCGGGGCGGCTGGGACGACATCACCATGGTCGCGCCGTATGCCGCCGTGAGCGTGATCGTCCTGCTCGGCTGCGGCTACCTGCTCGACCTGCTCGCGCTCGGCGACGAGAAGGCGCTGAGCCTCGGGCTCAACGCGACGGTGGTACGGCTGATCGTGATCTCCACCGCCTCCCTGGCCACGGCCGCCGCGGTGGCGGTGAGCGGGCTGATCGGCTTCGTCGGCATCGTCGTGCCGCACATCGTGCGACGGCTCGTCGGCACCGGCTACCGGATGATCCTGCCGATGTCACTGCTCCTCGGCGGCGCGTTCCTCGTCCTGATGGACATCGTGGCACGCACCGTCCTCGCCCCGGCCGAACTCCCGCTGGGCGTGGTGACCGCCTTCCTCGGCGCCCCGTTCTTCGTCCTCGTGCTGCGGGGGACGCGCGACCGCGCGATGTGATGTCCGCCCACGTCACCCCCTCGGTGACCTGATCGTGCCCCTGCTTCTGCGAAACTGGACGACGTTATGGACTACACGATCTTCGCCGTTGCCATCTTCCTCATCGCCGTCCTGGTGTTCGGCGGCGTCTTTCTGATCCGGCCCCGGCGCCCCGGGGTCACCGACGAGAAGCCGACCGCCGAGGTGAAGGACGAGGCCGCCGCCACCGGCACGGCTGTCGCCGAACCGGAGGAGCGGGAAGCGGCCGGGGGCGTGGAGACCGCCGAGCCCGAGGCGCCGCCCGCCGCGGCTCCGGCCGCTCCGGAGCTGGAGACCCCGCCGCCGTCGGCCGGCCGGCTGGTGCGGCTGCGCGCCCGGCTCGCCCGGTCGCAGAGCGTCTTCGGGCAGGGGCTGCTCTCGCTGCTCGCCGCCGACAAGCTCGACGACGACGCCTGGGACGAGATCGAGGACACCCTCATCACCGCCGACGTCGGCGTGACCTCGGCCGCCCAGATCGTGGACAACCTGCGCACCAAGGTCAAGGTGCACGGCGGGCGCACCCCCGAGGAGGTGCGCGACATGCTGCGCGCGGAGCTGATCGCGCACATCGACCCCGACATGGACCGCGGCGTGCGCACCGAGCCGCACGGTGACCGCCCCGCCGTGGTCATGATCGTCGGCGTGAACGGCACCGGGAAGACCACCACCACCGGCAAGCTCGCCCGCGTGCTCGTCGGGGACGGCCGCAGCGTCGTGCTGGGTGCCGCCGACACCTTCCGCGCCGCCGCCGCCGACCAGCTGGAGACCTGGGGCGGCCGCGTCGGCGCGCCGGTGATCCGCAAGGACGAGGGCGCCGACCCGGCGAGCGTCGCCTTCGACGCGGTGGCGCGCGGCGTCGACGACCATGTCGACACGGTCATCGTCGACACCGCGGGGCGCCTGCACACCAAGACGGGGCTGATGGACGAGCTCGGCAAGGTCAAGCGCGTCGTGGAGAAGAAGTCCCAGGTCGACGAGGTGCTGCTGGTCCTCGACGCCACCACGGGGCAGAACGGGATGCGCCAGGCGCGCGTGTTCGCCGAGGCCGTCAACATCACCGGCATCGTGCTGACCAAGCTGGACGGTACCGCCAAGGGCGGCATCATCATCCAGGTGCAGCGGGAGCTGGGCGTCCCGGTCAAGCTCGTGGGCCTCGGCGAGGGCCCCGACGACCTCGCGCCGTTCGACCCCGAGACGTTCGTCGACGCGATCCTCAGCACGGATTGAACGACTGACGTCTCACCACCGCAGTCACAGCCCCTCCGTTGATCTCGGAGATATTGGGGTCTAAATCGCTCGTGAGACCCCAATATCTCCGAGATCAACGGAGGGGCGAGGCGGAGAGGGCGAGGGCTCACACCGCGATGTCGCGGCGCGCGAACACCCCCAGGCCGAGTGCGACCAGGACGACCGGGATCGCGACGAGCACGCTCGTGTAGGCGGGATCGAATCCGTTGACCAGCGGGTCCGGGTCGAAGCCGTAGTAGAACGGCGACAGGAAGCGCAGCCACTCGAGCTCCTCCACCTGCAGGGCGAAGGTGTTGCCGAGGTAGCCGATCACCGCCAGCAGAGCGGCCCCGCCCAGGGCGAAGGACCGGCGGCCGGTGGCCGCGCCGATCGCCAGCGCGACCGCCCCGTAGGCGAGCGCGATCAGCACCACGATCGCCGAGGCCGCGAACAGGTGGTAGGGGCTGATGCCGAGGTCCAGGCCGGGGTTGAGCAGGAGCAGGGTCACCAGCGAGGCGAGCCCGATCACCGCGATGACCACCACCAGGGCGGCGAACCGCTGGACGAGCAGCCGCACCCGGCTGACCGGGTGGGCCAGGACCAGCTCCAGGCCGCCCTCCTCCTCGTCACCGGCGATGGCGCGGGTGCCGAAGGTGACGGCCGCGATCACCATGAGGATGGGGACGAGCAGGCCGTAGACCGTCCCGTTGAGGTAGCCCTCAGGGGTGGTCATGTCGGCCCAGCCCATGGCCTCGGCGACCTCGGGCATCGACTGGGCGTAGGCGTCCATCAGATCGGCCGAGTCCTTCATCGTCGGCCAGAAGGCGCTGTACATGGCGGTGACAGCGGCCACGGCGATCGCCCAGCCGATGGTCGCGCGCCGTGTGTCCTGGAGGAACTTGCCGAAGACGCTACGCAGCAGCATCGCGCTCCGCCCCCTCGCTGTCCGTGCCGCTGTTGTTGTAGTGCGTGAAGAACAGCCGCTCCAGGTCGGGCTCCTCGCTGTTCAACATGAGCACGGTGTGCCGAGCGGCGAGCTTGACCAGCGCGTCCGGGCTGCCGTGCATCGTGCAGGTGAGGGTGGTGCCGTGGACCACGAGGTCGTGCACGTTCCCCTCGGCTCGGAAGCGCTCCACCTCCTCGGCGGGGAGCTCGGCGCCGAAGCGGACGGTGAACTCGCGCGCCACCCGGTTGCGCAGCGCGTCCATGTCCTCGGTGGCCACGATGCGCCCGTCGCGGATGATCGCGGCGCGGTCGGAGACCTCCTGGACCTCGCTGAGCACGTGGGAGGACATGAACACGGTGCGGCCCTCGGCGCGGGTCTCGCGGACCATCGCCAGGAACTCCTGTTGCAGCAGCGGGTCGAGGCCGCTGGTGGGCTCGTCCAGGATGAGCAGCTGGGGGTCGTGCATGAACGCCTGCACCAGGCCGACCTTCTGCTTGTTCCCCTTGGACAGACCGCGGACGGGCTTGTCCAGGTCGAGCTTGAAGCGGTCGGCCAGCGCCGCGATGCGGGTGGGGTGGACGCCCCCGCGCAGGTTGCCGTAGTAGGTCAGGAGTTCGCGCGCGGGGCGCCGGCTGCCCATGGTCAGTTCTCCGGGCAGGTAGCCGATGTCGGCGCGGAGCCGGGACCCGGCGGTGCGCGGGTCGTGCCCGAGCAGGTTCACCTCGCCGCCGTCGCGCCGGATCAGGTCCAGCAGGATGCGGATCGTGGTGGTCTTACCCGCCCCGTTCGGACCGAGGAAGCCGAAGATCTCGCCCTGGCGGACGTCCAGGTCCACCCCGGACAGGGCCTGGGTGCGGCCGTAGCTCTTGGTGAGCCCCCGGGCCGAGATGATGGTCACGCGGTGTGAGGGCATGTCGGTTCATCTCGTTTCTTCCGCTCGCTCATTCCTCCGTACCCGTTTTCTGTCGGGGGCGCGCCTCAGGGGGTGGTGCGGCCGCGGCCGCACCGCTGACCGTGGCGGTCGATCAGCGGGATTCGTAAGGTTCAGTAGTTTTCGAACTAACGAAAATCGTTCCCGGCGTCGCCCGGTACACGGGACGCTTTAGCGAGTTCTTAACGGGCGGAAATGCGCTGTTGACGCCTCCCTGACGCCGCGCTGACCACGCGCCTGAGCTTGTAGATCTCTCCCATGCGTCGCCGTTTGACCTGTCGATTCACCCAGACGTAACACGCGGGGTGATCTCTTCATATTCGTGCAACATCACCTGTCGCATCGAGAAACACGCAGCTAGGAGCCTGGTCCGCGCAGAAGATCCCCGCCGAGCCCGACGATGTGCTCGCCGTCCATCTCTTCGGATCGCCAACGACACATCCCCCCACCCCGAATCACGGAGGCGACATGATCGACAGCGGCAACACCGCGTGGCTGCTCATCAGTGCCGCGCTGGTGATGTTGATGACACCAGGGCTGGCCTTCTTCTACGGAGGCATGTCCCGGGCCAAGAGCGTCCTGAACATGATGCTGATGAGCTTCGCGAGCATCGCGATCGTCAGCGTCCTGTGGGTGGTCGTCGGACACTCGCTGACCTACGGCGGCGGTGCCGGACCCCTCACCCCCTTCATCGGCGGCTTCGAGTACGCCGGGCTCAACAGCCTGGTCGGTGAGGTCGCGGACGACGGCTACCCCGAGCTCGTCGACGTCGGTTTCCAGATGATGTTCGCCATCATCACCGTGGCGCTGATCAGCGGCGCGATCGCGGACCGCGCCAAGTTCGGCGCCTGGCTGGTGTTCGTCCCCGTATGGGCGCTGCTCGTCTACTTCCCCGTTGCCCACTGGGTGTGGGGCGGCGGCTGGTTCGACTCCCTGAGCATCGGCGGCGCCAGCGTCGTCGACTTCGCCGGTGGTACCGCGGTGCACATCAACGCGGGTGCCGCCGCGCTCGCCCTCACCTTCGTCCTGGGCCGCCGCAAGGGCTTCGGGTCGCAGGAGATGCGCCCGCACAACCTGCCCTTCGTTCTGCTCGGCACCGCTCTGCTCTGGTTCGGCTGGTTCGGGTTCAACGCGGGCTCCGCCTACGCCGCCGATGCGGTCGCCGCTCTCGCGCTGGTCAACACCCAGGTCGCCACCGCCGCGGCCGTGGGCGCGTGGATGCTGGTGGAGCTGCTGCGCTACGGCAAGACCAGTGCCCTGGGCTTCGCGTCGGGCGCGATCGCCGGCCTGGTGGCCATCACTCCGGCCGCCGCCAACCTCACCCCGCTCGGTTCGATCGTCCTCGGCCTCGTCGCCGGTGGCGTCTGCGCCTACGCGATCAGCTGGAAGTACCGCTTCAAGTACGACGACGCCCTCGACGTGGTCGGCATCCACATGGTGGGCGGTGTCATCGGCTCGCTCCTGATCGGGCTGCTGGCCTCCTCGCTGACCGGCGAGGGCGCCCCCAACGGTGTCTTCGGTCCGCTGTTCGCCGGTGAGGGCTTCATCGACACCGCCGGCCTCTCCCTGCTGGCCGTCCAGCTCATCGCGGTCGTCGCGGTGCTGATCTACTCCTTCGTGGTGACGTTCGTCATCGGCAAGGTGATCGACCTGGCCATGGGCTTCCGGATCGCGGAGCACATCGAGACCAACGGCCTCGACCACGAGCTGCACGCGGAGAGCGCCTACGCCTTCGACGAGCTGGACGAGCTTGAGAGCGGGAACGAGCTCTCCTCGCCGACGCCTCCGGGCGAGGAGGTGACCTTGCGGTAGGTCCGGGCAGGGCGCTCAACGTAGAGCGCGCCCCCGCGCCACAAGCGCCGCAAGGTAGAAGGAGCCGGACCGGTGAGGGACACCCTCGCCGGTCCTGGTGCGTTTCGGGGCACCTGCTCAGCCCACTCGGACGCGCGTCCGGATATGACCGGCTACGATCGGACCCGAACCCCACCCATTCGTGATCTTCTGTGCCGGGAGTGGCTGAGGGGTTCGATACGCTTGTCAAGCGACGGGGGCACTGCGCCGATCGTGCCAGGGGTGATCTCCCGGCGCCCAGGACGCCTGAGGACGCCCCCCGTACTACCCGGAACCGCGAGCCGTGTTTCGCGCGTCCGAAGACCCGAAGGCAGCAGAGCCCGAACGATCCCGTGTACCCCGTATTCCGTGGGGGCTGGAGGCAAGATGGCGCCGGTCAATCTCAACAGACGCCGATCGAGCGGACCACTCAGGTTCGCGGCCGTGCTGGCCGCGTTCGCACTCGGTGCGTCGGGGTGCTCGATCGACCTGAGCGGGTTGCGGCCCGGGGGCGGGGAGTCGCCGTCGCCGTCGCCGACCCCGGTTGACGCCAAGCCGGTGCTGGACGCCGCGGTCAAGGCGCTCGGCGAGCTGCCGGCGGTGGCCGTGCAGGGCCAGATCGCCCCCTCCGGCGGGGAAGGGGAGGAGAGCGGCGTCAACGAGGTCGCGCTCACCGTCACCGACTCCGGTGCCGTCTCCGGGACGCTCCAGGAGAACGAGAACGAGGCCAAGGTGATGGAGGCCGACGACAAGCTCTTCATCAACGCCCCGACCGAGTACTGGCTCGACCAGGATGTCGCCAACCCCGACTCCGACAAGTACGCGGGCAGCTGGGTGCGGGTGTCGGGCGGCCAGCTCGGCATGGACCCGTCGGAGGTTCTCGCCCCGGAGAAGCTGGCCGCGATCCTCGGCAAGCTCGCCCCGGCGAAGGACACCGCCACCCTGGAGAACCTCGACGGTACGTCCGCCTACCGCGTGGACCTCGACGGCGGTGAGAAGAACCGCGTGTGGATCAGCGAGAAGGAGCCCTACCGGCTGCTCCGGATGGAGATCGAGGAGCTCAACCCGGAGGACGGCGAGGGCGGTCCGCGGACGCGGCTGAACTTCACCGAGCCGGAGAGCGCGGATGTCGACAAGGTCTTCGGGGACCTGATCGGCGCGACCGAGGACGACCTCTCCGGTTCGCGCGACGCCCGTGTCCCGGTCGCGTGGAAGAGCCAGCTCGAGCTCGACTGCCAGACCGGCGGGAAGTGCACGGTCAGCGGCACCGTGAAGGACGACTCCACGGGTGGGGAGAAGGCCGAGGGCACCGTCCTCGTCCGGCTCGACGCCACACTCCAAAACGAGGAGCTGGGCGAGAAGAAGTGCGATGACACCGCCTCGCTGAAGGCCGGGGGGACCGTCGACGTCTCCTGCAGCGTCGACTACAAGCTCGGCGCCAGCTCCAGCCCGAAATCCTATGAGGTCACGGGCAAGGGCCTGCTGTCTACCCGCGGTCTGAGCGGCAAGGACAAGGACAAGCTGCTGAAGTCCCTCAAGGAGCAGCGCAAGACCGCCAAGGAGGGCGGCGAGGGCGAGAAGTCGGACTCCTCCGAGGAGCCCTCCGGTAACTGATCGCGTTGGCGTGGCGGGGCGGCCCCCGGGCGATGGCACAGGTGCGTCGCCTCCGGCGGTCGCCCCGTCGCCGTGTACGCTGCGGTGGCCGGAGCCGCCGCCGGCCGGGCGCACCGGGGTGACCCAGCAGGTAGCCTTGGAAGCCAATCCCGAGACGAAGGACTGGCCAGACTCGTGTTCGAGACGCTTTCCGACCGACTGACATCGGTCTTCTCCTCGCTGCGCGGCAAGGGCCGGCTGTCCGAGGAGGACATCAACGCCACCGCGCGCGAGATCCGTCTCGCGCTGCTGGAAGCCGACGTCGCGCTGCCCGTCGTCCGCGAGTTCATCGGGCACATCAAGGAGCGCGCCCGCGGCGAAGAGGTCTCCAAGGCGCTGAACCCGGCGCAGCAGGTCATCAAGATCGTCAACGAGGAGCTCATCCAGATCCTCGGCGGCGAGACCCGAGAGATCCGCTTCGCCAAGAACCCGCCGACCGTCATCATGCTGGCGGGTCTGCAGGGCTCCGGTAAGACCACCCTCGCGGGCAAGCTCGCGCGGTGGCTGGCGGGTGAGCGGAACACGCCGCTGCTCGTCGCGGCCGACCTGCAGCGCCCCAACGCCGTCACGCAGTTGCAGGTGGTGGGCGAGCGCGCGGGTACCCCGGTCTTCGCACCGGAGCCGGGCAACGGTGTCGGCGACCCGGTCGCGGTCGCCAAGGCGTCCATCGAGCACGCCGAGCGCAACAACCACAACGTCGTCATCATCGACACCGCCGGCCGGCTGGGCATCGACGCCGAAATGATGCAGCAGGCCGCCGACATCCGCGACGCGGTCACGCCCGACGAGATCCTGTTCGTCGTCGACGCGATGATCGGTCAGGACGCGGTCAACACGGCGCAGGCGTTCCTCGACGGCGTCGGCTACGACGCGGTGGCGCTCACCAAGCTCGACGGCGACGCGCGCGGCGGTGCGGCGCTGTCCATCCGGCACATCACCGGGCGGCCGATCATGTTCGCCTCCACCGGTGAGAAGCTGGAGGACTTCGACCTCTTTCACCCGGACCGGATGGCCGGGCGCATCCTCGACATGGGTGACGTCCTCACCCTCATCGAGCAGGCGCAGCGGACGTTCGAGGAGTCCGAGGTCGAGAAGATGGCCAGCACGCTGGCCTCCGACGAGGACTTCACGCTCGACGACTTCCTGCAGCAGATGTCGATGGTCCGCAAGCTCGGACCGATCAGCAACCTGCTCGGCATGATGCCCGGCATGGGGCAGATGCGCGACCAGCTCAGCAACGTCGACGAGAAGGACCTGGACCGCATCGCGGCCGTCATCCAGTCGATGACACCCAGTGAGCGCGCCAACCCGAAGATCATCAACGGGTCGCGGCGGCTGCGCATCGCCAACGGCTCCGGTACGCAGGTCAGCGACGTCAACGGCCTGGTCACCCGCTTCTTCGAGATGCAGAAGATGATGCGTCAGATGAAGAACGGCGGGATGCCGGGCATGCCCGGGATGCCGGGAATGCCGGGGGGTGGCGGCCGGAAGAAGGCCAAGGCCCAGGCGAAGAAGGCCAAGAAGGGCAAGCAGCGCAGCGGCAACCCGATGAAGGCCAAGGAGCAGGAGGCGCAGAAGGCGGCCGAGCGCCAGAAGCGCCGCGACGAGGGCGGCGCGGCGGGCCAGCCGCAGCTGCCCCCGGGCCTCGGCGGCGGTGGTGGCCCGCAGCTTCCGCCCGGGCTCGGCGGGGGCAAGATGCCCGACCTGTCGGACTTCAAGCTGCCCAAGGAGTAGCGGCCTCCGTGCCGCGTGGTGTGGGGGTGTCACCCGGGACGACCGGGTGGCACCCCCACGCTCGTCGGATGTGAGGTGCCGCTCATCGCCGGGACGCGGCGGCCCGCGTGCGCCGCGCGGCAGGGCGGGTGGGTACGGGCCGCCGCCGCACGGCGGCGGCCGGGGCGTCAGCGCGGACGCGCCGAGGAATGCCCGGGCACGCACGCAGACCCATCAACATCTGGCACAATTGAGTGTTGACTAACGGCGAATCGGACCGGCCCTCTACTTGTCCGGTCGCCCACGTCCTCGCTTCGGTGGCGTGCCGCAACCCCACGTGGCGCCGATCCGGGCATCCATACCGTAATCAGGAGAAGACCACTCCGTGGCTGTCAAGATCAAGCTCAAGCGACTGGGAAAGATCCGCGCGCCCCAGTACCGCATCATCGTCTCCGACGCCCGTACCAAGCGCGATGGCAAGCCCATCGAGGAGATCGGCCTCTACCACCCGAAGGAAGAGCCGAGCCGCATCGAGGTGAACTCCGAGCGGGCGCAGTACTGGCTGTCTGTGGGGGCCCAGCCCACCGGCCCGGTGAAGACCCTCCTGTGCCGCACTGGCGACTGGCAGAAGTTCAAGGGCCTTCCCGCGCCGCAGAACCCGCTCAAGGTCGCCGAGCCGCGCGACAAGGAGGCCGAGGAAGCCGCCTTCCAGGCCGTCCTGAAGGAGCTCGTCCTGCCCGGTGACGAGGGCAAGGGCAAGGGTAAGAAGGCAGACAAGAAGGCTGACAAGGCCGAGAAGGCTGAGAAGGCCGACAAGCCGGAGAAGGCCGCGGAGAAGTCCGAGGGCGAGGCCTGACGTGCTGGAAGAGGCGCTTGAGCACCTGGTCAGGGGGATCGTTGAGAACTCTGACGATGTCCAGGTGAGAGCCCGGCGGCTCCGCAAGGGCAAGGTGCTTGAAGTCCGGGTCCACCCCGATGACCTCGGGAAGGTGATCGGCCGCAACGGCCGCACCGCCAAGGCGCTGCGGACCGTCATCGGTTCGCTGGCCGGCGGGCGGTACGTCCGCGTCGACCTGCTGGACCTGCACGAAGTGCGCTGAATCGCGCGCTAGGGCGTCGACCGATCACCGGATGGGTCGGCGCCCTAACGTCATGTTCGGACACCGCGCCTGTCGTGTGGTTCGGACCCCTGCCTCAAGGAGAAGGATGCGTCTCGTTGTCGGTCGGATCGGCCGGGCGCACGGTATCCGCGGCGATGTCGCGGTGGACGTGCGCACCGATGATCCGGCGGAGCGTTTCGTGGCCGGTGCGAAGCTGCTGACCGATCCGGTCGCGGCCGGGCCGCTCACCGTCAGGTCGGTCCGCATGCACGCGGGCCGACTCCTCGTGCGCTTCGAGGGCGTCGCCGACCGGAACGGCGCGGAGGAGCTGCGCGGTGTGACCCTGCTCGTCGAGTCCGCCGACATCCCGCCGGTGGACGACCCCGACGAGTTCCACGACCACGAGCTCATCGGCATGCGCGTCGTGACGACCGAGGGGGGCGAGGTCGGTGTGGTCGACGACGTCCTGCACCACGCCCAGGACGTCCTGGTGATCAAGGACCCCTCCGGCGAGGACGTGCTCGTCCCGTTCGTCCGAGAGCTCGTCCCCGAGGTCGACACCGGCGCCGGCCGCATGGTGATCGACCCTCCGCCCGGCCTGCTGGACCTCGGCCGCTGACCACGGGCCACGGGCCTCAAGAGAGCCGTACACGCTTATGCGCATCGACATCATCACCATCTTCCCCGACTACTTCACCCCGCTGGAGCTATCGCTGATCGGCAAGGCGCGGACGTCGGGGATCCTCGACGTGCGCCTGCACGACCTGCGGTCCTGGACCTATGACCGGCACAGCACCGTCGACGACACCCCCTACGGTGGCGGTCCCGGCATGGTCATGAAGCCCGAGCCGTGGGGCGAGGCGCTGGACGCCGTCACCGCGAAGCCGTCCCAGGGCGGTCACGGGGATGAGACGGCGGCTCCGGCCGTGCCGCGGCTGATCCTGCCCACACCCAGCGGCGTCCCGTTCACCCAGGCGCACGCCGACCGGCTGGCTGCCGAGCCGTGGCTGGTCTTCGCCTGCGGCCGCTATGAGGGGATCGACTCCCGCGTCGCCGAGGACGCCGCGCAGCGCATGCCGGTGGAGGAACTCAGCATCGGCGACTACGTCCTGGCGGGCGGAGAGTCGGCGACGCTGGTCATGGTGGAGACGATCTCCCGGCTGCTGCCCGGGGTGCTGGGCAACCGCGAATCGGTGGCCCAGGACTCCTTCGCGACCGGCGAGATGCGGCACCTGGTGGAGGGGCCGGTCTACACCAAGCCCGCGGTCTGGCGCGACCACGAGGTCCCGCCGGTGCTCCTGTCCGGAAACCACGGCGCCGTCGACCGCTGGCGGCGTGACCAATCGCTCCGCAAGACCGCCCGCAACCGCCCGGATCTGCTGGAGAGCATGCCGACCGACCGGCTTGACCAGCGTGACCGGGACGTCCTGGAGGAGGCTCGGTTACAGACCGGTGCCGAATCTGTGGCAGACTAGACGAGTTGCCCCTGCCGATGAACATCGTCGGCGTGTCGTCATCGCCGTTGGAACCAGCGCGAACGACCGCGGATGAGCCGCCAGAGGCACACCATTTCGACCCGAGCAGCAGATCCGCCCGCGCGAACCGCCATGTCCGTCGCCGCGGCGCGCAATCGATGAGGAACCGCTGAGATGCACACCGCTATTCAGGAGCTTGAGAAGGCGCAGCTGCGCTCCGACATCCCCGACTTCCGCCCGGGCGACACGCTGAACGTTCACGTGCGGGTCACGGAGGGCAACCGCTCCCGGATCCAGGTCTTCAAGGGTGTCGTCATCCGGCGGCAGGGCGCCGGGAACCGCGAGACCTTCACGGTCCGCAAGATCAGCTACAGCGTCGGCGTGGAGCGGACCTTCCCGGTCCACACCCCGGCGATCGAGAAGATCGAGATCGCGGCCCGCGGCCGCGTCCGTCGCGCCAAGCTGTACTACCTGCGTGACCTGCGCGGCAAGGCCGCCCGGATCCCCGAGCGCCGCGAGTCCTCCAAGGGCTAGGCGCTCCCGGCCGCGGCCGTCGCCCCTGTCGGGGCCAGCCTTTCCCGACGCGTGGCGTCCTGCTCGGCTAGGCTTCGTTGCCGATGAGCAACGAAGAATCGCAGTCGCGACCGGACGGGCAGCCCGAGGACGACGCCGATCGGCGCGAATCGGGCGGCCCGGCCGATGACACTGGCTCCCCCATGACCGATCATGGGGGAGCCAGAGTTGTATCCGGGGGTACCGGGAACACTGCGTCAGATGAGGGTTCGGCCGCGGAGGCGGTCGGCACGGAGGAGAGCGTTGGCAAGACGATGAGCGCCAAGAACGAGGGGTCGAAGGAGAAGCAGGGTTCCTTCTGGAAGGAGCTGCCGATCCTGATCGTGATCGCGCTGGTCCTGGCGTTCGTCATCAAGACGTGGGTCGTCCAGGCGTTCTACATCCCGTCGAAGTCAATGGAGGAGACCCTCCTCGTCGGTGACCGCGTGCTGGTCAACAAGCTCGTCTACCAGGTGCGCGACATCAAACGGGGCGACGTCGTGGTCTTCAACGGCTCCGGCTCCTGGGACGAGGGCGAGACCGTGGTCGTGGAGGAGCCGACCAACCCGGTCTCGCGGCTGTTCACCTGGGTGGGCCAGCAGCTCGGGGTGCAGCCCACCGGCAAGGACTACATCAAGCGCGTCATCGCGCTGCCCGGCGACACCGTCGCGTGCTGCGACGCGGAGAACCGGGTTACCGTCAACGGGGTCCCGCTGGACGAGGAGGACTACCTCTTCCCGGGCAGCGCCGCCACCGAAACCGAGTTCGGCCCCGTGACCGTGCCCGAGGGCCGGGTGTGGCTCATGGGCGACCACCGCGCCATCTCCTATGACTCCCGGCTGCACCAGAACGACCCGGGGGAGGGGAGCGTCGCCATCGACAGCGTGGTCGGCCGCGCCTTCGTGATCGTCTGGCCGCTGGACCGGTGGGGCACCTTGCCCATCCCCGACACGTTCGAGAAGCTGAACGACGAGACCGCGGAGGGGAAGAAGTCGGCGAGCGGATCGGACGTCGGGGGTGAGCCCGATCTGGCGAGCGCGCCCGTGGCGGCCGCCGCGCTTCCGTTCGCCCCCTTGCCCTCGGAACCGCCGCTGCCGTCCCCCTCCACCTGGGCGGACGCCGCGCCCAGCGGGCGCTGCGCCGGCGGTTCCGGAAGTCACACGCCGAAGATTCCGGGATTGATCGCGCGCGGTTGACATGTGTCGCATCATGGATTCAGTGACGACGGATTCGTCGGCCCCCGCACCGGGGCGACGACGTCACCGACACGTGTACAGCGACGGGGTCGAAGGGGGCCAGAAGACCGAACCGGGAGTGCACGACGAAAGCGAGCGCGAAATGAGTTCTGAGGACCTGGAGAAGTACGAAGCCGAGATGGAGCTGCAGCTCTATCGCGAGTACCGGGATGTTGTCGGCCTCTTCGGGTACGTGGTGGAGACCGAGCGCAGGTTCTACCTCACCAACCACGTCGACCTCCAGCCGCGCAGCACCGAGAACGGTGAGATGTACTTCGAGGTCACGATGGAAGACGCCTGGGTGTGGGATATGTACCGCCCCGCCCGGTTCGTCCGCAACGTGCGCGTGGTGACGTTCAAGGACGTCAACGTCGAAGAGATCACCAAGTCCGACCTCGAGGTCCCCGGTTCCGGCCATACGGTCTAGGGAATCCCGACGACGTCTCCCGATCCCGTCGCCTGACCACCTGCGGTTCCCCGGTGGCCCAAGGCGACTCACCATCGCATGACCGGCCCCTCCGGTCATGCGATATTTCTGTGTGCGCCGCCTGGTGAGCGAGTCTCACCTCTCCTCCACGCCCGCCCCCGCGCCAGAGGTGGTGGGCGACGGGTTATCCACAGCCGGAGAAACGTGGGTCGCGCCGGACGCCGCCGTCCCCGCACTTTGGGGCGGGGAGGTGATCGCATATGGCGATCGACGTCCGGGCGTGGGTCCGGCGCAGGATGGACCTGGGGCGGCGAGGAGAGGAGCTCGCCGCGGCGTTTCTGGAGCGTCAGGGGATGCGCGTCCTGGCGCGCAACTGGCGATGTCCCCAAGGGGAGATCGACATCGTGGCGCGTTCCGGGTCCACACTCGTCATCGCGGAAGTGAAGACGCGGACCAGCGTGCGGTTCGGGTCGCCACTGGAGGCGGTCGATCGCCGCAAGCGCGATCGGCTGCGCATGCTGGCGCGGCTGTGGTCGGAACGCAACGGCGCAGCCGCCGCTCGGGTCCGGATCGACGTCATCGCCGTCCTGGTCCGCTCCGACGGCCGCACCTATGTCGGCCACCATCGGGCGGTGGCGTGAGATGGGTCTGGCACGCGTCCGGTCCATGGCCCTGATCGGGGTCGATGGGCACATCGTGGAAGTCGAGGCGCACATCGGTGACGGTCCCGCGGGGCTCACCCTGGTCGGGCTGCCCGATACCGCCCTGCGCGAGGCCCGCGACCGCATCCGCGCGGCCCTCGTCAACTCAGGCGAGCGCTGGCCGGAGGGCCACATCACAGTTAGCCTGTCGCCCGCCAGCTTGCCCAAGCGCGGCAGCGGATTCGACCTCGCGATCGCCGCCGCCGTCATCGCTGCCGACGGCGCCATCCCGGTCGAAGGCGTCCAGAACTCCGTCTTCCTCGCCGAGCTCGGCCTCGACGGCCGCACCCGCGCGGTCACCGGGGTACTGCCCGCCGTCCTGTCCGGAGTCCGCGCCGGATATCCGAGCTTCGTGGTCGCGCGCGGCAACGCGGACGAGGCCCGGCTCGTCCCGGACGCCGAAGTCGAGCCCACCGCCTCACTCGCCGAACTCTTCGCCCGGCTGCGCGGCCACCCCGTCGAACTGTCACTCTTCGACGAGGAGACCGAGTCCGCCGCCCCGGCACCACGCCCAGCGCGCCACCTGGATCTCGCGGACGTCCTCGGACAGCCCGTGGCCCGCCGCGCGGTCGAGATCGCGGCGGCCGGAGGCCACCACCTGATGCTCGTCGGCCCGCCGGGAACCGGCAAGAGCCTGCTGGCCGAGCGCCTGCCGACCATCCTCCCGCCCCTCAGCCAGGCGGAGGCCATCGAAGTCACCGCCGTCCACTCGGTGGCCGGGGAGCTTCCCGAAGGCTCGCCGCTGGTCGACCGCCCTCCGTTCTGCGCGCCGCACCACACCGCCACCCGGGCCGCGATGGTCGGCGGCGGCAGTTCGCGGCTCCACCCGGGCTGCGTGTCGCTGGCCCACCGGGGCTGCCTGTTCCTGGACGAGGCCCCGGAATTCGACCGCAACGTCCTCGACTCGCTGCGGCAACCCCTGGAGAGCGGGGAGGTGACGGTGTCCCGGGTGGCGGCCACCGCGCTCTTCCCGGCACGATTCCTCCTGGTACTCGCCGCCAATCCGTGCCCATGCGGGAAAGGCGGCCCGGCCTGCGTGTGCCCGTCGGTGCGGCGCCGCCGCTACCTGGCGCGGCTGTCCGGACCGCTGCTCGACCGTGTCGACTTGAAGGTCGAGCTACAGCCGGTCGCGAACGCCGAACTTCTCGCCGACCGTGCCTTCGCCGAGTCGTCCGCGACCGTCGGCGAACGCGTGGTCCAGGCCCGGGAGCGGGCGGCCAAGCGGCTCGCCGCGACACCGTGGTCCACGAACGCCGAGATTCCCGGTGCGGAGCTGAGACGCCGCTTCCCGGTCGCGTCCGACGCGCTGCGCCTCCTCGGCGCGGCACTCGATCGCGGCGAGGTCAGCGCCCGGGGTGTCGACCGCGCCCTGCGCGTCGCCTGGACCCTGGCCGATCTGGCGGGGCGTGGTGAGCCCGGGATCGACGACACCGCCTACGCGTTCGCGCTCTGGTCGGGGCGGGCGCAGTGAGCGGCGCGCCGACGGACGACGCCCGAGCGCGTGCCTGCCTCACCGCCGCGGCCGACGCCGGAGATCCTCTCATGGGCGCGCTGATCGGCGAGCACGGCGCCGCCGAGATCTGGGCCGCGCTGCGCGCCGGGACCAAGCTTCCCGATGTGGAAGGAACGGACACACAACAGCGATCGACCCGCACCGCCAGGCAGGAGCGGTGGCGCGCCCGTGCTCAGGGGATCGACCCCGATGCCCTGCTGTCCGCGTCAGCCGAGATGGGAGGGCGGCTGGTCGTTCCCGGAGACCCGGAATGGCCCGGACGGTTGGACCGGCTGGGGCAGCGGCGCCCCTACGCACTGTGGCTGCGTGGCGTCCAGGACCTGCGCAACGCCTGCCTGAGGTCGGTGGCGATGGTGGGCTCCCGTGCCGCTACCGGTTACGGACTGCACGTCGCGGCGGACCTGGCCTGCGGGCTCGCCGAACGCTCCTGGTCGGTGGTCTCCGGCGGCGCCTACGGTATCGACGGAGCCGCGCATCGCGGGGCACTCGCGGGCGGGGCGCCCACCGTCGCCGTCCTCGCCTGCGGGCTCGACATCGACTACCCGCGCGGGCATGAGGCCCTGTTCGTCGACATCGCCGCGCGTGGCACGCTGGTCAGCGAACACCCACGCGGGACCGTCCCCACCCGGCACGGATTCCTGGTTCGGAACAGGATCATCGCCGCGCTGACCCCGGGCACCGTCGTGGTCGAGGCGGGACTGCGCAGCGGCGCGCTGAACACGGCCCGGCACGCGCAGGACCTGTGCAGTGTGCTCATGGCGGTACCCGGACCGGTCACCTCCGCACTCTCAGCCGGCTGCCACCGGCTGCTTCGGGAGTGGCAGGCCGCCTGTGTCACCGACGCCGCCGACGTCGCCGAACAGCTCGGCCCGATCGGCGAGGAGCTGCGTCCTGGCGGCGGCACCGCACTGGCACGCGACGGCCTGGACGAAGAGTCGCGGCGCGTCCTCGACGCCGTCCCGGACCGCAGGGGAACCGGAACCGCCACCATCGCCCTCGCAGCGGATCTGGATCTCGACGCCGCCCTGGGGCGCCTGGGACTGCTCGCGGCCGGTGGTTTCATCGAACGGTGTGCCGAGGGCTGGCGCACCCGTCCTGACAGTGGCATGCAGGAGAGATGAGCTGGAGCGAATGATCCGCGGCGGCACGGCTACGTCCTTAAATCGGTGCTGTGACGGGCCTGAAGGGTAATGTTGCGCCATGACGAGGAACTACAGCGCCGCATTCCTGGCGGATGGACCGCTTGTTTTCGTCTCCGGTCAGACTCCCGAGGCCCCGGATGGCAGTGTCGCCTCCGGTGACGCCGTGGAGCAGACCCGGCAGGTCTTCCGCAACGTTGAGGCGGCTCTCGCTCCATACCAGGCGGATCTCCGGAATCTGGTCAAGGTCACCTACTACCTGCGGCATATCGCCGACCTGCAGGCCGTCCGGCAGGTGCTGAACGAGTTCCTCGTGCAACAGCCACGTCCAGCCAGCACCCTCCTCGAAGTGACCGGGTTGGTCGACTCCCGCTTTCTGGTGGAGATCGACGCCGTGGCGTGCCTGCCCGGCTCGGGTGGTCGCAGCGAGGCGAGATGAGTGAGGACCAGCCCGCACACGAGACGAGCCGGGAGCAGGGCGACGCCGACGCGGAGTCGCAGGCGGGGCATGCCGAGCTCCTCGCTGAGTTCCGCGGCCACCTCGAAGGCGCGGGGCGTTCGCCGCACACGGTCCGTGCCTACCTCAGCGACCTGCGCGGCCTCCTTGGCCACCTCGACGATACCGGTCGCGGAATCCAGGACATCGACATCGCGCTGCTGCGCGACTGGCTCTCCCGGTCGCATGCGGCGGGCGCGGCCCGCTCCACCATGGCGCGGCGCACGGCCGCGGCGCGCGGCTTCACCGCCTTCCTGTATCGCTCCGGGCGGCTAGCGGTCGACCCGGGGCCGCTGCTCGCCACTCCGGCCCCACGGCGCCCGCTCCCCGACGTCCTCGACGAGGAACAGGCCCACACCGCACTGCGGCCGAACGGGGAGGACGACGATTCCCCGACCGCGCTCCGCCGCACCGCCATCGTCGAAGTCCTCTATGCCACCGGCATCCGCGTGGCCGAGCTGTGCGCGCTCGATCTCGACGACGTCGACCGCGAACGCCGCACCCTGCTCGTCCATGGCAAGGGCGCCAAGGACCGCGTCGTGCCCATCGGCGTCCCAGCGCTGGACGCGGTGGACCGCTGGTTGCACGCGGGACGCCCGCACTGGGCGAACGCCGGCAGCGGACCCGCGCTCTTCCTCGGTGCGCGCGGGGGGAGGCTGGGCACCCGCACGGCCCGTCGCGACGTCCACGAACGCATGCGGCACGAGGAGACGGGCGACGACATCAGCCCGCACGGCCTGCGGCACAGCGCCGCCACCCACCTGCTGAACGGTGGCGCCGACCTGCGCAGCGTCCAGGAGATCCTGGGCCACGCCTCACTGCGCAGCACCCAGATCTACACCCACGTCTCCATCGAGCGGCTCACCCGCGCCTACAACCAGGCCCACCCCCGCGCGTGACGCGCGTCCGGTGCCCAGCACCGGAAGGAGCCGGATCTCGCCCATGCCGAGGAGCGCCAGGGGATCCAGGTAGGCGCGATCGCGCAGCAACCCCCAGTGCAGACAGGCCCGCCGACCGCAGTGGCGCGGCGCGGCCGCGACCGTGCCGATGACGTCCCCGGCATCGACCGGGTCGCCGCGTTCCACCTCCGCCTCGACCGGCAGGTAGGTCGTGCGCAGTTCGCCATGGGCGATGCTCACCACACCCGTTCCGGCCACGGGTCCGGCGAAGGCCACCCGACCCGCGCCTGCCGCCATCACCACCGCGCCCTCGTCGGCCGCGAGGTCGACACCTCGATGCCCCGGCAGCCACCGCTCCTCCGGAGGATCGAACGGGCGGACCACCTCCCGCTTGCCCTCCAGTGGCCACCGCCACGCCGCCTCGCTGTCCGCCGACGCGGACGTCCCCCGCACCAGGACCAGCAGGACCAGTACGACTAGGGCGACGAATCCGACGGCGACCGCCGCCGACACGAGCGCGGCGATGGTCGACGACGGTGCGTCTGAGGCCGGAGCACGCATGTGAGGAGAGGACGATGGGATGGGACGGCAGGGGCGAGAGGTGGGAGACCGGTAGCGGCGGCGCGAGATCTTCATGGACACCAGGGTGGGGAGAGCCCACCCCTCCCGCCACGCGGATCCCGGCTCCTGTGGACGACCAGGCCGCCGACGCACCCCCGGACAACGCCCCCGACGTGCTTGACATCTCCCCATCGCGGCGTCTCACCGGCGCGCGAGGGCGCTGCTCCGGTTAGAATCTTCTGTGGCTCAACTTGAGTCACCAACTACGCACGTCCCCGTGCTTTCCCCGGAAGGGGTCGGTCTTACGGTCCGCGCCGCCGCAGGCGGTGCGGCGGATCGGCCGGGACGTCAGGAACAACCGAGGCGGGATCCGTCCCGCCGCACAGGAAGGACCCGGTCATGGCCACCACAGTCGTGACGATCCGTCAGCTGCTCGAGAGCGGCGTCCACTTCGGGCACCAGACCCGTCGCTGGAACCCGAAGATGAAGCGCTTCATCTTCACCGAGCGCAACGGCATCTACATCATCGACCTGCAGAAGTCGCTCGCCTACATCGACCGCGCCTACGAGTTCGTCAAGGAGACGGTCGCCCACGGCGGCACCATCCTCTTCGTCGGCACGAAGAAGCAGGCGCAGGAGGCCATCGACGAGCAGGCTCGCCGCGTCGGCATGCCCTACGTCAACCAGCGTTGGCTCGGCGGCATGCTCACCAACTTCTCCACCGTCCACAAGCGGCTGCAGCGTCTGAAGGAGCTCGAGGAGATCGACTTCGACGACGTCCCCGGCTCCGGCCTGACCAAGAAGGAGCTTCTTGGCCTGCGCCGCGAGAAGGAGAAGCTGGAGCGCACGCTCGGCGGTATCCGCGACATGTCCCGCGTGCCCAGCGCCGTGTGGATCGTGGACACCAAGAAGGAGCACATCGCGATCAGCGAGGCTCGCAAGCTGAACATCCCGGTCGTCGCCATCCTCGACACCAACTGCGACCCGGACGAGGTCGACTACCCGATCCCGGGCAACGACGACGCCATCCGCAGCGTCAGCCTGCTCACCCGCGTCGTCGCCGACGCGGTCGCCGACGGTCTGCTGGCTCGCTCCGGTGCCTCCACCGACGAGCAGAAGGCCGCCGCCGAGGAGCCGCTGGCCGAGTGGGAGCGGGAGCTCCTCGAGGGCAAGGGCGAGGAGGCCAAGGCTGAGGCTCCGGCTGAGGCCAAGGACGAGGCCCCGGCCGCTGAGGCTCCGGCTGCTGACGCCGAGGCCCCGGCTGCCGAGACCCCGGCTGCTGACGCCGAGGCCCCGAAGGAAGACTGAGCCGTCGGCCGCCTCAGGTAACGCTCCGCCCTCCACACACAAGCCCGCGCCTCGGCGCGAGCGTGTGTGGAGGGCACCTTTGAGACACCGTAGACCCACTCTCCTAGGGGATGAGAGAAACAGCCATGGCGAACTACACCGCCGCTGACGTCAAGAAGCTGCGCGACACGACCGGCGCCGGCATGATGGCCTGCAAGAAGGCGCTGGAGGAGCACGACGGCGACTTCGACAAGGCCGTCGAGTTCCTGCGCGTCAAGGGCGCCAAGGATGTCGGCAAGCGCGCCGACCGCACCGCCGCCAACGGCCTCGTGGTCCTCAAGCAGGACAGCGACTCCGCCGCCGTTCTGGTCGAGCTGAACTGCGAGACGGACTTCGTCGCCAAGAACGACCAGTTCCAGGCCCTCGCCAACGGCATCGCCGACTTCGTCGCCGCCAACGACTTCGCCGACGTCGAGACGCTGCTCGCCGCCGAGTACGCCGACGGCAAGTCCGTGCAGAAGGTCATCGAGGAGACCAGCGCGGTCATCGGCGAGAAGCTGGAGCTGCGCCGCTTCGCCAAGTACGAGGGCGCCTACGTCGCCAGCTACATGCACAAGTCCGACCCCGACCTTCCCCCGACCATGGGTGTGCTCGTCGAGCTGGACAAGGCCGAGGCCGAGATCGGCAAGGACCTCGCCCAGCAGATCGCCGCTCTGGCTCCGAAGTACGTGAGCAAGGACGACGTCCCCGCCGACATCGTCGACAACGAGCGCCGCATCGCCGAGGCCACCGCCCGCGAGGAGGGCAAGCCGGAGCAGGCTCTGCCGAAGATCATCGAGGGCCGCGTCAACGGCTTCTTCAAGGACGCCACGCTGCTCGGGCAGCCGTTCGTCAAGGACAACAAGAAGACCATCCAGAAGGTGGTCGACGAAGCCGGCGTCACCGTGCGCCGATTCGTCCGGTTCAAGGTCGGCCAGGCCTAGACCTTTGACATGATGGAGGTGCCGGGGGATTGATTTCCCCGGCACCTTCGGTGGATAAAGGCGGGGTTCGGGCCGAACCTAGGAGGGGACCCCGCGCCGCAAACCGCTCGGGGGAACCAGAAGGAGGCCGATCGCCGTGCCGGAGAACGAAGGTCATAGCAGCACGAAGGACCCGGATATGCACGACACGGGCTGGAAGCGCGTGGTGCTGAAACTGTCGGGAGAGGCCTTCGCCGGCGGTAGCGAGCTGGGCATCGATCCCAGCATCGTGCAGTTCGTGGCGGAGGCCGTGGCGGAGGCCGCGTCCGAGGGCATCCAGGTCGCCATAGTGGTCGGTGGCGGCAACTACATCCGCGGCGCCGAACTGTCCGAGGGCGGGATGGAGCGCGGGCGCGCCGACTACATGGGCATGCTCGGCACCGTCATCAACTGCCTGGCCCTGCAGGACTTCCTGGAGCGCCTGGGCGTCGAGACGCGCGTGCAGACGGCGATCCACATGAGCCAGGTCGCCGAGCCCTACATCCCGCGCCGCGCGGTGCGCCACCTTGAGAAGGGCCGCGTCGTCATCTTCGGCGCCGGTCTCGGTGCGCCGTTCTTCTCCACCGACACCACCGCTGCGCAGCGCGCGCTGGAGATCGGTGCGCACGCTGTTCTCAAGGGCACGCAGGTCGACGGTGTCTACGACTCCGACCCGCACCGCAACCCGAACGCGGTGAAGTTCGACCGCCTCGACTACAACGAAGTGCTCACCCGAGGCCTGAAGGTCATGGACGCCACCGCGGTGAGCCAGTGCATGGACAACGGTCTGCCGATCGTCGTCTTCGACCTCATGGGGCAGGGCAACATCGTCCGCGCCGTGCGCGGGGAGAAGATCGGCACCATCGTGTGTCCGGCCGACAGCTGATCCAGTGATCCAGCGCTGATTCAGCGCAGACCTCGAATCGACGGACCACAGCGACACACGGGAGCCGCAATGATCGAAGAGACACTCCTCGAGGCAGAGGAGAAAATGGAAAAGGCGGTCGTGGTCGCCAAGGAGGATTTCGCCGCGATCCGCACGGGCCGTCCCGGCCCCGCGACGTTCAACAAGATCACGGTGGACTACTACGGCGCCCAGACCCCCGTCAACCAGCTCGCGTCGTTCTCCGTCCCCGAAGCGCGCATGGTGGTCGTCTCGCCGTTCGACAAGACCTCGATGCAGGCCATCGAGAAGGCCATTCGCGACAGTGACCTCGGCGTGAACCCCGCCAACGACGGCAACATCATCCGTGTGGTCTTCCCGGAGCTGTCCGAGGAGCGCCGCAAGGAGTACATCAAGGTGGTCCGCGGCAAGGCTGAGGACGGCAAGGTCTCGATCCGCAACGTGCGTCGGCACGCCAAGGACGCGCTGGACAAGGCCGTCAAGGGCGGCGAGATCGGCGAGGACGAGGGCCACCGTGCGCAGGACGAGCTGGACGAGCTCACCCAGAAGTACACGGGTGAGATCGACGAGCTGCTGAAGCACAAGGAAACCGAACTGCTCGAGGTCTAGGGTCCGTGTCCTACTCTGAGCCCGGTTCGGATTCCACCGACGACAATGGGCGGGCCGCCGCTGGCCCGCCCGCTGACTCTGTCGACTCCGCGGACGCACCGGTGACGCCGTCCTCCAACGGCACAGCGTCCGCCGCCGCCAACGGGTCCGGGTCGGACAATGGCTCGGCCGCCGTCAGCGGTCCTCCGGCGGGCGGCTCCACATCGGCCGGCGGCCCCGCACCATCGGCGGAGAACAGGAACGGTTCAGGCGCATCGGGCATGAACGGCACGAGCAACGGAAAGCCCCGCAAGGGGCTGCGCAAGCCCGGCGGTGACCCGATCCGAACCGGCCGCAACCTCCCGCTCGCCACCGTGAGCGGGATCGCCCTCGGCGCGCTCGTCCTGCTGTCGATCTACCCCTTCCCCGCGGCGTTCGTCGCGATCACCTCGGCGGCCGTCCTCATCGGCCTGCGCGAGCTGAAGCGCGCGGTCGCGGAGAAAGGCGTGTCCCTGGCGGTGGCCCCGCTCCTCGCGGGCGGGATCGCGATGCAGCCGGCGGCGTACTTCGGCGGCCCGGGCTGGCTGGCGGGCACGACCGCGGTCACCGCGATCGCGGCCCTGTCCTGGCGGCTGCGCGGGGGTGCGGACGGGTACGTGCGGGACGCGGCGGGCAGCCTCTTCGTGCTGCTGTACCTGCCGTTCCTGCTGGCCACGTGGCAACTGCTGATCTCGACCCCCGGTGACGGCCAAGAGCGGCTGATCGCCTTCATCCTCGTGACGATCAGCAGCGACATCGGCGGCTACTTCGCCGGTATCACCACCGGCCGACACAAGATGGCGCCGAACATCAGCCCCAACAAGACCTGGGAGGGCTTCGTCGGGTCGGTCCTCGCCTGCATGCTGGCCGGTGCCCTCACGGTCTCCCTGATGCTGGACGGCCCCGTCTGGGCCGGGGTGGTGCTCGGCGTCGCGGTGGTCCTGGCCGCGACCGTGGGTGACCTGATCGAGTCGCTCATCAAGCGCGACCTCGGCATCAAGGACATGGGCCGCTTCATGCCGGGCCACGGCGGCCTGATGGACCGCCTGGACTCCCTCCTCCTCGGAGGCGCAGTGTCCTGGGTGGTCCTGACCCTCCTGGTCTAGCCGCGAGACGAATCGGCACCTTCAAGCGGTAGCAGCTGGGGCGGGGCGCGGATCGCGCTCCGCCCCACGCGTGTCACACCCTGGTCAGTCCGCGAACACTCCTGCTGCCCAGCGCACCGCCCGTCGCCAGGACGGTGAGTACTGCCATCCCCACCAGCGTCGCCTCAAGTCCCACGACCGTGGCGATCGGTCCGACCGCGACCTCGCCGAGCGGCATCGCGATGAACGACCCGAGCGCGTCGTAGGAGTAGACACGCGAGAGCTTGTCCGGTGGAATGTTCTGCTGCATCGAGACTTCCCACGCCACGCCGAACTGCTCCATCGCGACCCCGGCCACGAACATCGAGGCGAACAGGAACGGGATCCCCGTCCCCGTCCCGAGCACCGTCAGCGGCAGCGCGTCGAGGGCCGCGAGGGCCACACCGAAGACCAGTGCCCGCCGCGGCTGCCACCGGGCGGCCAGCACCCCGCCCAGGAGCATGCCGATGCTGTTCGTCGCGAGCACCAGCCCCCAGACCGTGCGGCCGAACGAGGCGTCGGCGACCGCCGGACCGAGCACCGCCACCGTTCCCGACCACGTGGCGTTGACGACCATGAACTGCAGTACGACGACCCACACCCAGGGCCGAGCGACCACCTCGCCCCACCCCTCGCGCAGATCCCGCAGCACGTCGGCGCGCTCCTCAGCGCGACCGGCCGCAGGCGGCAGCCGAAGGAGGAGAAAGCAGAGCGCGGCCAGGACGAAGACCAGGGCGTTGACGGCGAGTGCCCACCCGGGACCGAACAGATCCGCCATGCCCGCCGCCGCGGACATCCCGACGAACATGCCGATGTGCACCCCGATCCGCACCAGCGCGTTGGCCGGACGCAGCAGCGCAGGGGGCACCGTCTGCGGGGTCAGCGCGGCCGCGGCGGGCAGGTTCGCGGCCGCCGCAGCTCCATTGACCAGGCTCAGCACGATCATCACCGGGAGCGACGCGAACCCGAGCAGCACACTCGCCGCGAGCATCCCCTGCGACAGAGCCGCAAGCGCACACCCGCCGCGCAGGATGAGATCCCGCGGAAACCGGTCGGCGAGCACCCCGCCGAACAGCAGCAGCGCCACATTCGCCAATGACCGGGCACCCACGACCAACCCGAGATACACCAGCGATCCGGTGACCTGAAGCACGGCGAACGCGAGCGCGACGGTCGCGACGCCGTTGCCGAAGTACATCAGAGCACGCCCAGCGGCCAACGCCCGAAACGCGGGATGCCGCAGCGGCGCCGTGATGGAGATCCGTTCGTCGGGAAGGAGGTTCATTCCCCTCCCGCCATGGCGGTCGACTCATATGGGGGAGATGAGGGCACGGCTACGAAGCATGCGCGAGGCCGCATTCGAGAGTCAACGGATTTTCTCGTCGCCGACGACGGAGCGATTCGGTCGGCTGCTACCTTCCGGACACATGGACGACACCGTTTATGTGGGGAATGCGGGCGAGGACGCGGCACTGGACCGAGGATGGCTGCTCGGCCACTTCAAGAACGTCGCCGACCCGCGCCACAGCGACGCCGTCGAGATCAAGTGGGGTGTCCACGCGCAGGGCGACGAGCGGGCGCAGTGGGTGACCGGCGAGGAGCGTACGGCCCTGCTCGTCCTCATCAGCGGGCGCTTCCGGGTGGAACTGCCAGAGCGCAGTGTTCTGCTGTCCCAGCAGGGGGACTACGTCGTATGGGGTAGGGGCATCGACCATTCTTGGTTTGCGGAGGAAGACTCTGTCGTACTGACCGTTCGCTGGCCATCGGTTCCCGGCTACAAGGTGAGCGGTGATACCGCGCGGCTTGTCCCGCTTTCCCTCGATGATCACGGTAATCCCTCGGACAGTCGGACAGAGTCAGCGGCATACCCGTGATCGCCGCCTGCGGGGGCGGGGGGAGGGGTCTGCTGTGCGGCCTTGTCGGCGGTTGTCTTCCCGGTGTTCTGTGGGGAAAGCGGCACCGAGGGCGGTGGGGGCCGGGCGCGCCGGTCGCGTCGGGGATGCGGCCGGGCGGGGCGGCGGCCCGCAATGCCGTGCACCTCCCAGGGGAGCGGCGGGGGCAGCGACGGCGGAGAGGGTGGGGCGCCTCCTATCGGCTCCCGGGCGGGCCATGCGGGCTGCCGGGTGCCGGGTATGCCTTGTTTGCCACAAGTTCCCAGCGATGATCATGGGAATCCTGTCGAAAATCGGCCGGAAATCGACAGAATTCCCGTGATCATCGCCCGAGGGTCCTGCGATGAGGCGGCAAGGCGGGAAGAGGTGAGTGCTTTGTCCTGTTTGTCATGGTCAGCGCTGGGTAGATCCGTTGATCTCGGGGATATCGACCGAATAGTTGCCAATATTCGGTCGATATCCCCGAGATCAACGGAGGTGCGGACAAAACGGGCACACAGAGAGCGCTTTCCCGCCCCCGGGCACCGCCGGATCCGGTAGCCGACAGGGGCGCCCCCCGGCGCTATCGGCCGTCGCTGCCGCTTTTCCCCAGCCCGCCCCTACCGGGAGGATTCATGGCCAGCGGACCGCCGCCGCGCCCCCGGCCCAGCCCCCACCCCCATGAGAACCGGCGCCCCCAGCCCCCTCCGACCTCGGCGCTGCTTGTGGAGGCTCGACCGAGGTGGTGCGTTGGGAGCGAGCCGCCGACGCGAATCCAGCTCCGGCACATCGGAGAGAAGTGGGAAAGAAAAAGGCCCGTCCAGGCCTATATCGCCGCTACCCCAGCACCCAGCTGCGTCCTTCCGCCGCGAGTTTGTCGATGAGGGTGGCGGCGTCGTGTTCCTTGGCGAAGAGGTGTTCGGGGCGGGTGATGGGGACGATCCAGAGCCAGTGGACCGGGTCGCCGTGGAAGGTGAGGCCCGAGGTGTTGGGTGGGAGGTGGCCTTCCGGGGCCGACAGTGGGGTCGGGTCGGCGATGAGGAGGACGGCGGTGTTGGTGCCGCGGACGGCGCGGTCTTCGAGGTTGTCCAGCCACTTGACGCTGTGGCCGGTGCCGAACCAGGTGACGGCGCGCCAGGGGAAGGCGCCGATCCAGCGGAAGATGCGGGCGGCCTCGTGGGCGGGGCGGGTGGTGGCCAAGGCCAGTTCGATGCGGGCGTAGGGGGAGGTGTCGGCCATGTAGCGGTCGAGTGTGGGCATTCTCTGGCCGCACATGCCGACCGTGCTGAGGATCGTGAAGGGCCGGTTCCCTTCGGGAGGGCGTTCGGAGACGCGGATCAGGGGGGCATGGCCGTCGGAGACGTCCCAGTAGTGGCCGGCCGTGCCCACGCATCTGTTGAGGTGGTTGAACACGGCGCGCTGGACGCTGCGCCAGGCGCCGGGGACCGCTCTCCAGTCCCAGTAGGCCTCGGCGTGGACCACGCGTGGCCACAGCCGGTCCGCCTCCGGGTCGAGTGCCCAGGCATACGGGCTGCGGCCGATCGCCTCGCGGGCGTAGCCGGGAAGGCCGCTGTCGGCCTCGGCCCATCCGGGGATGACCGCGAGGAGGCCGTCGTTGTCGAGCAGCGCCAGCCCGTCGCCCTCCTCGAACCACACCACGCGCAGCTGTTCGGGGTCGAAGCGGGCGTGGCCCTGGGGGTGTTTGGTGTGCGCGGCGGGCATCAGCGGGGCCTGCCCCTCGTACAGGCCGCTGGGGTCGCTGGTCTCCGGGGCCATCTCGTGGTTAGCGAGCCACACCGGCACGCGGATCCGGTCACGGGCGTCGAGCAGGTAGGCCGCCGTGGTCCGGGAGTCGCACTCGACGATGACGCGGCGGCTGCGGTACGGGCTGAACTGGTCCAGCAGGATGTGCGTTCCGCTCAACTGACCTCCCGACCTCAGCCACCGTCACCGCCGCCACCGCACGACAGTGTCCACGCGTCGCATAGCATGAACCGTAATGCCCTGACGGGCGGTGCCGCATCTCAGAGGCCCCAAATGGCCGCCGAATCGCGGACCATGCGGCCACCCCGCCCGAACCCTGTCGCCCAAGATCCTTCTAGGACCTGCATGCCTGCCGAGCTCACCTTCGTCGCCCCGCGCCGTGCCAAGCCGCCGCGGCACCTCGCCGACCTCAGCCCGGAGGAGCGCCGCACCGCCGTCACCAAGCTCGGAGAGAAGCCCTTCCGCGCCAAGCAGCTGGCCCAGCACTACTTCGGCCACCTGGAATCGGACACCTCGGCGATGACCGATCTCCCCGCCGAATCCCGCGAACGACTCGGTGAGGCGCTGCTGCCGAAGCTGCTCACACCGGTCAAGCACATCACCTGCGACAACGGCATGACCCGCAAGACGCTGTGGCGCGCCTTCGACGGTGTCCTCTTCGAGTCGGTGCTGATGCGCTACCCCGACCGCGTCACGCTGTGCGTGTCCTCCCAGGCCGGCTGCGGCATGAACTGCCCGTTCTGCGCGACGGGACAGAACGGCCTCACCCGTAACCTGTCTACTGGCGAGATCGTCGACCAGATCGTGTCCGTCGCGCGCGACCTGGAGCGCGGCGAGGTTGCGGGCGGCCCGGGACGCATCAGCAACATCGTCTTCATGGGCATGGGCGAGCCGCTGGCCAACTACCGCCGGGTGCTCGAATCCGTGCGCCGCATCACCGACCCGGTCCCCGGTGGGCTCGGCATCTCGCAGCGCGGCGTCACCGTCTCCACTGTCGGCCTGGTCCCGGCCGTCGAGAAGCTGACCGCAGAGCGCATGCAGGTGCGCCTGGCCATCTCGCTGCACGCTCCCGATGACGAGCTGCGCGATGAACTCGTGCCGGTCAACAACCGGTGGAAGGTCTCGGAGGTGCTCGACTCCGCCTGGAAGTACGCCGCGACGACCGGCCGCCGGGTGTCGATCGAGTACGCGCTCATCCGCGACATCAACGATCAGGCCTGGCGCGCCGATCTGCTGGGCCGTCTGCTCAAGGGCAAGCTGGTGCACGTCAACCTGATCCCGCTGAACCCGACCCCCGGGTCGAAGTGGACCGCGTCGCGCCCTGAGGACGAGCACGAGTTCGTCCGCCGTTTGGAGTCACACGGCGTCTCGGTCACCATCCGCGACACCCGCGGACAGGAGATCGACGGGGCCTGCGGCCAGCTCGCCGCCGCCGCCGAGAACTAGGCGGCGACGATCCGCCGCGCCCGCCAGACCGCTCCTGAGGAAGGCCGGACGTGACCGAGACCGCTCTGGCCTTCGGCTTCGGCCTGGTCTCGGCGCTGCTGCCGTTCCTCAACGTGGAGCTGTACCTGCTGGGCGCGGCCACGCTGATGGGCGATGGCGCGCTGTTCGCGATGGCGGTGGCGGCCGGGCTCGGCCAGACGCTCGGCAAGATCGTCTACTACTACCTCGGCAAGGGCGTGCTCGACATCCCCTGGCTGAAGCGGCGATCGGAGACCCCGAGCCGCTGGAGCGCGCGGATGGCCCAGTGGCGGACCAAGGCCGAGGGGCGTCCCTGGTGGGCGGCGGGCCTCCTGGGCGTCAGCTCCTTCTCCAGCATTCCGCCCTTCATGGTCATCGCGGTGTTGGCGGGAACCGTGCGCATGCCGCTGTGGTCGTTCGTCGTCGTCACCATGGTGACGCGGACGGTGCGTTTCCTGCTGCTCGTCTACGCGCCGGGCACGGTCATGGCGTTCCTGCCCGGCTGACGGGCCCAGTGCCCGCCGGGGCCTACCGCGTCCCCCAGGCGTAGGTTTGCTTGCGCAGCTTCAGATAGAGCGGTACTAGCCCAGGGGGGCGACCCCCTTCGACCCCCGGCGGCGCGGGCGGGGCCTACCGCGTCCCCCAGGCGTAGGTTTGCTTGCGCAGCTTCAAATAGAGGAAGCTCTCCGTCCCCGTGACGCTGGGCACCGCACGGATCTGGGTGAGGACTTCCAGCAGCTGCTCGTCGTCCGCGGCCACGACCTCCACCAGGAGGTCGAAGGAGCCCGCGGTGATCACCACGTATTCCACGCCCGCTACCTCGGCGAGCTCGTCAGCGGCCTCGTTGAGGTCGCCGTTGCACTTGACGCCGATCATGGCCTGGCGGCTGAAGCCCAGCATCATCGGATCGGTGACGCCCACGACCTGGACCACCCCGGTCTCCAGCAGGCGCTGCACGCGCTGGCGCACCGCCGCCTCCGAGAGGCCGACGGCCTTGCCGATGGCCGCGTACGAGCGGCGCCCGTCCTCCTGCAGCTGCTCGATGATGCGCTTGGCGGTGTCGTCGAGCGCGGGACCGGAGTTGTTCTTCCGGCCCGACGGCTGGGGGTCGCCCTTGTCGGTCACGTGCTCCTCCGAGCTGTGCATGAGGTATTCGTTATGGATAGTTCTTGCGGGTGTGAAGCAAGGAATTGGTTGAATCGGCCGCAGCTGGCGACGGAATCAATGCTAGGTGCAGTATTCCATGTCGTCCGTCGGCTACTGCGAGAGGCGGTCGCGGACCGAGTCCAACGACAGGAGGGCGACGTGGAGGGACAGGCAGGTCTCCACCGACTCCAGGTCGGCGTCCAGGACGTGGGAGATTCTGCGCAGCCGCTCGTAGAACGCCGGTCGGGAGAGGTGGGCGCGTGACGCCGCCAGCGCCTTGTTCCGCCCCGCCGCCAGGTAGTGGCGGAGCATATCGGTCAGGTCGCTGGAGTGGCGGTCGTCGTACGCCAGCAGCTGGCCCAGCTCGCGCTCGACGTAGGTCTGCAGCCGCTCGTCGTCGCGGAAGAGGTGGAGCAGTCCGCGCAGGTGCAGGTCGGGGAGGCGGTAGAAGGGCCGCTGGTCGGCCTGGTGGACCGCGACGTCCCCCACCTGGCGCGCCTCCAGGAAGGAGCGGCGCACGTCGCGGATGTCCTCGGTGCCCGAGCCGACCGCGAGGACGCTCGCGCTTCCGACGCGGTCGCGGATCCGGTCGGCCAGCCGGTGCAGCCACGAGTCCAGGTCGTCCTGGGGCGCGAGCGCGAGCAGGATGCCCACGCGCAGGTCGTCGAGTGAACCGACGAGAGCGGGCAGTCGCAGTTCGCGGCAGGCACGCGCGGCCCCTTCGGCGGTGTCGGCGAGCCGGGCCTGCGCCGCCAGGCCGGTTCCGCCCTCTCGGAGGCGCAGGACCAGACCGATGAGGTGGCGACCGGCCAGCGGCACCCCCACGGCGCGGGCACGGACCAGGGCCTCCTCCGGGTCGGAGTAGGAGCGGTCCACGATGCCGGCGATGATGGTGCGGTGCGTCTGGCGCTCCAGGCTCTCCTGGTGGCGCTCCAGGAGGCGGCCCAGCGCCAGCGTGGTCGCCGCCCGCTCCACGAGCATGGTCTGCCGCGGCGCCGGGGAGGCGCCGCAGACGAGGATCAGGCGCCCCCAGTCCTGGCCGCGCGCGCCCACCATGGTGACCAGCCATCCGGTGGCCGGGTCGTGCACGGTCCGCTGGCCGCCGCGCACCGCCCGCGAGCGGCTCTCCCAGGAGGCGAGGACGGTGGCCGGGTCCTCGCCGTTGAGGTCGCAGGCGAGCACCTGGTGGGCGAGGTTCTCCAGCACGACCGGGCAGCCGGACAGATGCGCCACCTCCCGGAGCACATGCGCGGGACGCGCGCCCTCGACCGACAGCTGGGTGAAGACCTCGTGCAGCCGCTCGGACTCGCGCAGCTCCTCCAGCTGCTCGTTGACCACCCGGATGTGCACGGCCTCGGTGATCTCGACGAACCGCGTCTCGCGCTCCAGCGAGACGATCGGGATGCCCGTCTCGGTGGCGGCGTCCAGCAGCGCCTTGGGCAGATCGGTCTCGGAGGGGTACTTGCGGCCCAGCTCGACGGCGATGCCGCTCACCCCGACGGCGGCCAGGTCCTCGACATAGCGCCGCAGCTCCTCGGGGGAGTCGGGCATCGCGATGCCGGTGGTGAGCACGAGCTCACCACCGCGCAGCAGGTGGGCGAGGTCGGTGACCTCGGCGATATGCACCCATCGCACCTGCGTGTCCAGGTGCTTGGCACCGGCCACGACCTTGGGGCGGGCGCGCTGGAGCGCGGGCAGGCGGAGCACGTCGGCAAGGGTGGGCAGCACGGCATCAGTCTAGATCGGCACGTCAGGGCGGCCACGCGACGCTTTACAGGGTGATGCCGCGTCATGCGGCGCATGGCCGCGAATGCGGGCCGCGATGCCCCGATTCATGGTCATTCGTCACAGGACCCGGGTGGTTCTTCACTCTGCGTCAGTGGCGAATTGACAGCGTGTCAGATCCCCCCACGCGAAATCAACAGTGTGACGCTGGTCAATCCAGGGCACGGAGCGTGAGACTGAGGTCATGTCGGAACTTCTCGCTCGTCACCGCGCTGTCATGCCGTCCTGGCTGTCCCTCTACTACGAGACGCCCATCGAGATCACCAGCGGCTCGGGGTCCCGCGTCACCGACGCCGAAGGCCGCACCTACCTGGACTTCTTCTGCGGAATCGTGACCAACATGCTCGGCTACGACATCGCCGAGGTCCGCGAGGCCGTGGAGCGCCAGATCGCCACGGGTGTCGTGCACACTTCCACCCTCTACCTGCTGCGCGGCCAGGTCGAGCTGGCCGAGAAGATCGCCCGCCTCTCCGGTATCCCCGACGCGAAGGTGTTCTTCACCAACTCCGGTACGGAGGCGAACGAGACCGCACTGTTGCTCGCCACCTGCGCCCGCGGCACCGACCAGGTGCTCGCGCTGCGCAACAGCTACCACGGCCGGTCGTACGGCACCGTCGCCGTCACCGGCAACCGGGGCTGGAAGAACTCCTCGCTCTCCCCGCTCAACGTGCACTACCTGCACGGCACCGACCAGGCCGCCCCCGCGTTCCGCGGGATGTCGGACGCCGAGTACATCGACGCCTGCGTCGCCGACCTGCGCGATGTCCTCGTCACCGCCACCGCCCCCGATGTCGCCTGCATGATCGCCGAACCGATCCAGGGCGTCGGGGGGTTCGCCATGGCCCCTGAGGGGCTGCTCGCCGCGTACAAGGAGGTTCTGGACGAGCACGGCATCCTGTTCATCGCCGACGAGGTCCAGACCGGGTGGGGCCGCACCGGCTCCAGCTTCTTCGGCATCGGCAACCACGGGGTGACCCCCGACGTCATGACGTTCGCCAAGGGTCTGGGCAACGGGTTCGCGGTCGGCGGCGTGGTGGCGCGCGGCGACCTGATGGACGGGCTCACGGCCAAGGGGGTCGCCACCTTCGGCGGCAACCCCGTATCCATGGCGGCGGCCAACGCCACCCTCGACTACGTCCTCGACCACGACCTGCAGGGCAACGCCGCTCGCAGGGGCGCGCTCATCATGGAGGGGCTGCGCCCGCTCACCGACCTGTCCAGCGTCGCCGATGTGCGCGGCAAGGGCCTGATGTTCGCCATCGAGATGGTCGACCCGGTCAGCGGCGCGCCCGCTCCCGCGCTGGCCGGCGCCGTGCTGGAGGGCGCCCGCGAGCGCGGCCTGCTCGTCGGGCAGGGCGGGGTGCACAACAACGTCCTGCGCATGGCGCCGCCGCTGACGCTGAACGAGGAGGACGCCCGCGAAGGGCGGGACATCCTCATCGACACCGTCACCGCGGTGGACACCAAGGTGCGCAGCGCCTGAGCGCCCGCCCTTCCCCGGTCCCCATCCCAGCAGCCAGCAGACAAGAAAAGGTCGTCTTGAGATGAGTAAGCACGTCACGCACTGGATCGACGGCAAGCCGTTCGCCGGAACCGCCGAGCGACGCGGCGACATCTACAACCCGGCCACCGGCGAGGTCGCCGGGACGGTCGACTTCGCCGGGGCCGCCGAGGTCGACGCCGCCGTGGCGGCCGCCCGCGCCGCGTTTCCCGCCTGGCGCGACACCTCGGTGACCAAGCGCGCCGCGGTGCTCTTCCGGTTCCGCGAGCTTCTGCACGCCAATCGAGAGAAGTTGGCCCGGACGATCAGCGCCGAACACGGCAAGGTGGTCTCCGACGCCTTCGGTGAGGTCTCCCGCGGTCTGGAGGTCGTGGAGTTCGCCTGCGGCATTCCGCACCTGCTCAAGGGCGGCTACTCGGAGAACGTCTCGACCAAGGTCGACGCGTACTCGATCCTGCAGCCGCTGGGCGTCGTCGCGGGGATCACCCCGTTCAACTTCCCGGCCATGGTGCCGATGTGGATGTTCCCCATCGCCATCGCCTGCGGCAACACCTTCGTGCTCAAGCCCAGTGAGAAGGACCCGTCGGCGGCGGTGCTGCTCGCCGAGCTGTGGGCCGAGGCGGGCCTGCCCGAGGGCGTGTTCAACGTGGTGCACGGAGACAAGGCCGCGGTGGACGGGATTCTGGAGCACGACGACGTCAAGGCGGTCAGCTTCGTCGGCTCCACCCCCATCGCCCGCTACATCTACGAGACCGCCGCCCGCCACGGCAAGCGGGTGCAGGCGCTGGGCGGCGCCAAGAACCACATGGTGGTGCTGCCCGACGCCGACCTCGACCTCGCGGCGGACGCCGCCGTCTCGGCCGGATTCGGCTCGGCGGGGGAGCGGTGCATGGCGATCTCGGCCGTGGTCGCCGTCGAGAGCATCGCCGACGACCTGGTGGAGCGCGTCAAGGATCGGGTGGCCCGGTTGCGGGTGGGACCCGGCGACGACGAGCGCAGTGAGATGGGGCCGCTGGTGACCGGTCCGCACCGCGACAAGGTGGCCTCCTACCTGGAGTCGGGGGTGCGCGAGGGGGCGACGCTGGCGATCGACGGCCGGGTCCACCCCGTGCTCAGCGGTGAGAACGGCGGGTTCTGGCTCGGTCCGTCGCTGCTCGACCACGTCACGCCGGAGATGGGCTGCTACCGCGACGAGATCTTCGGCCCGGTGCTGAGCCTGCTGCGGGCGCCCACCTATGACGCTGCACTGGATCTGGTCAATGCCAATCCATACGGGAACGGCACGGCGATCTTCACCAACGACGGCGGCGCCGCGCGGCGCTTCCAGAACGAGGTCGAGGTGGGGATGGTCGGGATCAACGTGCCCATCCCAGTGCCGATGGCGTTCTACTCCTTCGGCGGGTGGAAGTCGTCGCTGTTCGGGGATTCGCACGCGCACGGTACCGAGGGCGTGCACTTCTACACGCGGACCAAGGCCGTCACCGCGCGCTGGCTCGACCCCAGTCACGGCGGGGTGAATCTGGGTTTCCCCACCAACGGTTGATCACCGCCCGACCCGCAATGCGGGTTATTCGCCATCGAAATGGCGCGTTCACGGACCGCAGAGCGCGTTAGGGAGTAAGGTGGGCACCGGTTCGTCACCCCGCGACACCGCTGGCCGGTGCCGTGGGCTGGCGCTCATGAGCCGATCAGGGAAGACGTACTCATTTCCCCTCCTCCCCCCATGGAAGCGGGTGCGTCGGCCGAGGCGCTCCGGGTCCTGTCTCCCCCTGGACCCGGAGCGTCCTCGCCCCGATATTTCGGTTATCGGTGGGGTGGCCTTGCGGTCACCTGGGTTTCCCCGCTTTCGGCCCGTGGCTCCGAACGTTTTTGACCCCCTTGAAAAGGGCGTGACCCTCACGTTCGGTGCTGTAAAGGCCGCTGCGGACCGTTCGTCAGTGGATCGCCAGTGCGTGCTCCATCGAACGGGCCGTGTGCGCCTCGACGATTCCGGCGCACTCCTCGCATCCGTAGACTTCGTGACCCTCGGGCAGTTCGCCCAGTGGATTTCGGGGTCGTGGCCACTTCACATGGCAGATCGCACAGGCTTCCCCCATGATCTGTGCGGTGCTCAGCGACCCTGGATCGAAGATGTACCTCTCGGTTGTGGCTGTGTCTGCATTCGCTGCGTCCGATGGGCGCATGATGCTCAGACCGCTCAACGTCCTTGCTCCCCCCGTGGTTGAGGACAGTCTGGCGGGCCTCTCGATTCGGGCTCTTATTGAACCAGAAACGCTCTGCGATCGGAATAGCTCGGTCCGATTTTCGTGACTATGAGCTTACCGAGAATAACTCTCGGTAGCAATAGCGGTAATGACCTGACCAAGAGCGTCATAGAACGCGTAAATTGTCCGCTATGCCCTATCGCCTCGGAGCGACGGTGAAACGCCGCAGCCGGAGAGCCGGGTTTTTGGCGCGGACTTCTGCCACCCGCTCTTCTGTGATCCGGCCAACCGCTATCGCGGTCTGTTCACCCAACGCGACGATCGGGGTCCCCATGGGATCGATGATCATGCTGTTGCCCGCGCCCGTGGGAGCGTTCTGCCCGGCGGCCGCCACGTACATGGTGTTCTCGATGGCGCGCGCCCGGGCGAGGGTGACCCAGTGGTCCTCCTTCAACGGCCCCGGGACCCAGTCCGCCGCGAGCAGCAGCACGTCGGCCCCCGCGTCGGCGATCCGTCGGGTGACCTCGGGGAAGCGCAGGTCATAGCAGGTCTGCAGGCCGAAGGTGAGGCCGTCGACGGCGAACGTCTCGGGCTCGTCGATCTCCCCGGGCTCCACGACCTCCGACTCGGTCATCCCGAACGCGTCGTACAGGTGCAGCTTGCGGTAGGTCGCGGAGATCATTCCGTCGGGTGCCACGGCCACCAGCGCGTTGCGGAACCGCTCGGCGTCCGGCCGGCCCTCCAGCACACCGGCCACGACGTGCACGCCGTGGCGTTCGGCGAGCTCGGCCAGGCCGGAGGCGAACGGGCCGTCGAGCGGCTCGGCCGCCGCGACGAACCGGCGGTCGATCCGGGGCGCGGTGAACATCGCGTACTCCGGGAGCAGCACCACCCGGGCCCCCTGCTCCGCGGCCTCGGCCACCATCCCGCCAACCGTAGCGAGGTTCTCCTTCTTGTCCTCTCCGGGGGCGAATTGCCCCACGGCGACGTGCACCATGCTCCAGCTCCCTCACACATCGGCGGGCCGCACCGGTGGGCCCTGTCGGCTCCGTCCCATCGTGGCAAAACGGTGGGGTGCCCGCAGCCGCTGCGGACACCCCACCGCTGTCAGGGAAGGACGAGAGAGAAAAGTGGAGACGAGATGAGGGAAGCGGCCGCTACAGCCGGGCGAACGCCTCCTCCAGGATGGACAGCCCCTCGTCGAGCAGGTCGTCGCCGATCACCAGCGGCGGAAGCATCCGGATGACGTTGCCGTAGGTGCCCGCGGTCAGCAGCACCAGCCCCTGGGAGTGGCAGTAGCGCATGACCTCGGCGACGGCGTCGGTCGCCGGGCTCAGGTCCCCGCCGCCCTTCACCAGCTCGATCGCGATCATGGCGCCGCGCCCGCGCACGTCGCCGATGATGTCGTGCTTGTCGGCCAGCGCGCGCAGCCGCTCCAGCATCGTCGCGCCGATGGCGCGCGCCCGTCCGGCGAGGTCCGCCGACTCGATGGCCTCCAGGGCGGCCAGTGCGGCGGCGCAGGCCGCCGGGTTGCCGCCGTACGTGCCGCCCAGTCCACCGGCGTGCACGGCGTCCATCAGGTCGGCCCGCCCGGTCACCGCGGCCAGCGGGAGGCCGCCGGCGATGCCCTTGGCCGTCGTGATCAGGTCCGGCACGACACCCTCGTGCTCGCAGGCGAACATCTGCCCGGTGCGGGCGAACCCGGTCTGCACCTCGTCGGCGATGAAGACGATGCCGTTGGCCCGGCAGAACTCCGCCAGCTCGGGCAGGAAGCCCGGGCCGGGCTCGATGAAGCCGCCCTCACCCTGAATCGGCTCGATGAGCACCGCGGCCACGTTCTGCGCGCCGATCTGCTTGGTGATCTGGTCGACGGCCTGCTGGGCCGCCTCGGGCCCGCAGTTCTCCGGGCCGGTCGGCCACCGGAACGGGTAGGCCATCGGCATCCGGTACACCTCGCCCGCGAACGGGCCGAACCCCTGCTTGTAGGGCATGTTCTTGGCGGTCAGCGCCATGGTGAGGTTGGTCCGGCCGTGGTAGGCGTGGTCGAACACGACCACCGCCTGCCGCCCGGTGGCGCTGCGCGCGATCTTCACCGCGTTCTCCACCGCCTCGGCGCCGGAGTTGAGCAGGATGGACCGCTTCTCGTGGTCGCCGGGGGTGACGCGGTTGAGCGCCTCGCACACCTCCACATAGCCCTCGTAGGGGTTGACCATGAAGCAGGTGTGGGTGAAGCGCGACAGCTGCTCGGTCGCCCGCTCCACCACCCGCGGGTCGGCGTTGCCCACGTTGGTCACGGCGATGCCGGAGCCGAAGTCGATGAGGGCGTTGCCGTCGATGTCCTCGACGATCCCGCCGCCCGCCCGCTGTACGTAGACGGGCAGGACACTGCCCACCCCCTGGGCCACCGCCTGCTGGCGGCGCTCCTGCAGTGCGCGCGATTTCGGTCCGGGGATCTCGGTGACGATCCGGCGGGCCTGGGCGATCTCCGTCGTGGCCATGGGCAGTCCTCCCTCAAGTACGCGAGTCGGCTCGACCCTACGGTGCGCGGACCGGTCCGGTTATCTCCGCAGTGGATAAGATCAGGGGAGTTCTTGGCCAATGTGGTAATCGGGGGTTTCCGTGCCGCCCACACTCGGCGCCCTGCTGCGCACGCCCCGCCTGCAGCTGCGGCTGCTCGCCGGGGACGACCGGCTCGACCGCGAGGTGCGCTGGGTCGCCGTCAGCGAGCTCACCGACCCCACCCCCTACCTGGAGGGCGGCGAGCTCGTCCTCACCACCGGCGTGCGCTGGGCCGCGGGCGCCGACGCCACCCGCGACTACGTGCGGCGGCTGGTCCGACGCGAGGTCACTGGCCTGGGCTTCGGTAGCGGCGTGGCGCACGACGACGTCCCCGCCGACCTCGTGGACGCCGCCCGCGAACTCGGCCTCCCGCTCGTCGAGGTGCCCCGGCCGACCCCGTTCATCGCCGTCGGCAAGGAGGTCTCCCGGCTGCTGGCCAAGGAGTCCTACGAGGGCCTGAGTCGCGCGTTCGCCGCTCAGCGCAGGCTCACCCAGGCGGCTCTGCGCGGCGCCGAGGCCATCGTCGACCGCCTCGCCGGGGAGGTCGGCGACTGGCTGCTGCTGCTCGCCCCCGACGGCACGCCCCGGCACGCCGTCCCCGCCGCGGCCGCGGAGCGCGCTCTGGAGCTGGCGGGGGAGGTGCGCCGCCTGCGGCAGGCCCGGCAGCGCGCCGGTGCGTCGGTGGCGTCCGGCGGGGAGACCGCCTCGGTGCAGCCGCTGGGCGTGGGCGGCCGGATCCAGGGCTTCCTCGTCGTCGGGGGCGCCCAGCGCCTCGGAGCCGATGAGCGGACCCTGGTCAACGCGGCGGCGTCACTGCTCTCCCTGGAACTGGAGCGCACCGCCCCCGGGCGAGGTGAGGGGCTGCGCGGCGGCCTGCTGGAGGCCCTGCTCGACGGGGCGATCGAGGTGGATCGCGCGGCATCGGCGCGATTGCTCGCGGCTCTTCCCACCGAACCTGTGGTCGTGGCGCTCGCCGCGGCGGCTCCCGGGGAGGGCGTGTTGCGCGACCCGGCCCTGGACGGCTGCCTTGTGGCGGAACTCGACGACCGACTCGTGGTGCTGGCCACCGAGGACACCGATCCGGGCGGCGCCGTGGCCCGGCTGACCGGCGCGCCCGTCGGCGTGGGTGGACCGGTCGGCTACCGCGACCTTCCCATGGCGCGCGTCCAGGCCGAGCGGGCACTGCAGGCGGCGCAGCGCGACGGTCGGCCGGTGGTGCGCGCGGCCGACCTGCCCGGCGGGTTCCTCGGCCTGGTCGACACCCCGGCCGGGACCCGGCTGGCCCACGACCTGCTGGCCCCGCTGCTGTCCCATCGCTCCGCCGACGATCTTATGCGGTCGCTGCGCGCCTACCTGGCCGCCGCCGGCCGCTGGGACGCCGCGTCGGAGGAGCTGGGGATCCACCGGCACACGCTGCGCTACCGGATCACCCGGATCCGGGAACTGCTCCCCGGGGACCTCGACGACCCCGATTACCGCGCCGAGCTGTGGATGGCCCTGCGCACGCTGGAGCCGGACCGAGTCTGAGACGGTCGGCGAGCGCCGCCTGGCCCGCCCCCGCATCGTGGAATTCCGCTCCCGTCGGGCGGAGAAACCAGGCGTCGGGATAGCGCGATTGCGATCAATGACGAAGTGGAAAGCAATGTCTGCGCATTTTATCGCTTCGGCTTACTGATCGTTTCCGTCACGCCCCGTTCGCCCGGTTCACCGGCCGGTCCCGAGGGAGCCGTGGCCACCGGGGAATATGTGCGAGGCCGGTCGTGGGGGCGCCTCTGGCATCGCTTATTCCTGATCTCTCGCCCATCCGCCGCGGGCGCCCGAAGGGCGCGGCAAGCGCGGTAGGGCAGGCTCTACCGCGCCTTCAGCGGGTCCGGTGCTGCGGTGGATCCCGACATTCGTGCTCCCAGGTCGACAACAGGATGTCCGGGCGGAGAACCAAGGAATCGTATGGTTCGTTCACCAATAAATCTCCGAGAAACGATGCGAAAGCGGGTCGTGTCGCAATACGCTCACAATCCCCTGAAGCTATCCATGCGCTCCGGGTGGCACTGCGGAACCCGGTCGCGGATGGAGACGTCTGGAGGTACGCCATGTTCGCGTTCGATGATCAGTTACGCGAAATCCTGGCAATACCCGGCGTATGCGGTGCGGCTTTGGTGGATTATCGAAACGACCACGTCGTCGCCGCCATCGGCCCGGATCCTGCGGAAGAGCGTGAACAGGCCCGCTGGTCGGCCAGAGCCGTCGGCCAGGTCGTGGGCGACCGCCTCTTCCGCGCGCGGCACGCGTGCGGCAAGGGGTCGCTGGACGACCTCGTCATCACCCGGGGCAACACCCGGTTGCTGGTGGCGGCGGTGCGCGCCGGACCGGGGGCGCAGCTGTGCGTCCAGGTCAGGATGGACCGCCGGGACGGAAACCTCGCCTTCGCCCGCAGACGGTTGCGCGGGGTGCTGCGCCCGACCGCGCACACCCGGCCCTCGCCCACCCCCGAGCCGCCACACGCCCCGTTGCCGCCCCGGCCCCGCCATCCCGAGCGTCCCGCGTCGGGAACCACGCTGGTCGCCGGCCGCCCCGACACCGCCACCCTGTACCGCGTCCTGGAGGCGCTCAAGCAACTCTGAGCACCGCTGTCGCACAGCGTGACCGCAGCCTCGCGCCTGGTGGTGCTGATGGCCCCAAGCTCCGGCTCCACCGCCGTCACCTGGACTTTTTTCTCCGTTCTCGCTGTGCACCCATCGGCGATGCCGCACAATGGGGGCCATTGGCCGGATGTGATCCGCTGGTCACCTCCCGCTCGGCCGGTTCAGTCCGCGATACACCATGGGGTGCGACGTGTCGGTCCCTTCTCCCGACTCATCCGTTCGGGACCGCCGCAGAGGCGGCCCGGCGCGTGAGGAACACAGTCCACGGTCGGCAGAGTCCAACGGCGATGTGACCGTCCTGATCGTGCCGCCCGCGACCACGTCCCGACCGTCGGTCCCCACCCCCGCCCCGCAGCCCGAACCCCACCCCGGCCACCACCGCACCACCGACGGCCGCGTCCGCGCGCTCCTCGACTACTACCGCGCCTGCGTCCACCGAGAGGCCGTCCTCGACCACCTCATCGAACTCGGCGGTGCCGACACCCCGAGCGCGTCCAGCGGCCACCACTGCCTGCCCGCCGGGACCGAGACACTGTTCAGCGGAGCAGGTGAGGACCTGCTTGTTCCGCCCGAGGCCAACGGCGTGTTACGGGCGGCCCGGCGCGAGGGCCGCCCCCTGCGCTACGGCTACCCGGTCGTCCTCCTCGCCCCCGACCCGGCCGCCGACGCCGCGGACGAGGGGCCCGGCGACGTCATCGACTCCCGCTGGCGCGCCGCCCCACTGCTCGTCACCGACGTCGAGGTCGTCCCCGACACCGAGGAACCCCGGGTCCGCGCCGTCTCCGAGCCCGACGTCAACCCCGCGCTGCTCCGCCGGGCCGGCATCACCGACCCCGAGGAGCTCGCCGCCCTGCGCGCCGTCCTCCGCCAGGGCGCCTCCGAGGGCGACCGCCCGCACGACGGCGTCGTCCTGGACCTGGAGGCCAAGGTCCGTACCCTGCTCACGCGCCTCGACATCGACCGGGTCGACGACATCGTCCCGCGCGCGATCCGCGGCACCCTGCCGCACCTGTACCCCCGTGCGGGAGCGCACAACGTCGCGGTGCTGTTCCGCTCCGGTCCGGCCGAACACGCCGCGCCCAACGACGAACGTCCGGGGACGATCACCGGGCTGCTCGCCGACCTCGACCCCGGGCACCGCGACGGTCCCCGGCCGGGACAGGCCGACGGCACCGCGCTCGAAGCCCTGCTGGAGGGCGAGGGCGGAGCGGGATCGCCGCACACGGCGCCGCCGGGGCGGCCGGCACGGGGCTCCGAGGCCACACGCGAGGAGGCCGTCCTGCCCGTCGCCGACGGCCGCCTCACCGAGGCGCAGTACGCGATCCTGCGCTCGGCGATGCGCGAACGCCTCACGGCGGTCGCCGCACCGCCCGGGACCGGACTGGCCGACCTCATCGACGCCGCCGTGCGCACCGCCGTGGTCGCCGACCAGAGCGTGCTCGTCGCCTCCGCGGAGGAACCCCTGCTGGACCGGATCGTGCGCCGGGCCGGGGAGGCCCCCGGCCACCTGGTTCTGCGCACCGGCCACCCCGACCACCGGAGCAGAGAGATCCGCACCCTGGAACGGCTGGTCGAACAGCCGACGTCACCCCCCGATCTCACCCCGCACAACGGCAGCCTGCGGGACGACTGGTCCCGGGTCGACAGCGCGTGGAAGTCCATCGACGCGATCGCGCACAACGGGCACTCTCTCGCGCGCTTGGCCGAGGAGCGCGGTGAGATGATCGGCCACGGGTGGGACCCTGATGCGCTCTTCACCCCCGAACACGGCGACCCGGGCTACTGGCTGCGGCGCGCCGAACGGGCCCGGGGCGGCGGGTTCGTCGCGCTCGCGCACCGGTCGGCCATCCGCCGCGAACTCGGCGTGGAGCCCACACCGGAGAACCTGCAACGGCTGTGCCGGGTAGCGCGGATCGAACTCGACTGGCGCACCGCCCTCGACCGCCGCCGCCGAACCCCGATGCTGGCCGGTCTGCTGGCCGACCTCGAAGCGGCGCAGGCCTGCCACCGCCTCTCCGGCGACTCCTGCCTGCGCGGTGTCGTCTCCCGGCGGGCCGGCCGGGGCCGACAGGCGCTGCTCAACCGCCTGGAGACCCTCAACTGGCACCACACCACCGGCTGGCCCGGCTTCGCCCACCTGCTCACCGTCGTCCCCGCCTGGGCGGTCGGCGTCCGCGCGGCACGCGCCCTGCCGCCGCAGGCCGGACTGTTCGACCTGGTCGTCGTGGCCGGGGCGGAGCACTGCCGGATGGCCGAGGTGCTGCCGCTGCTCTACCGCGCCAAGCGGGCGCTGGTCATCGGCGACCCCGCCCAGCCCGCCCCGCCCACCCTGCTCGAACCGGCGGAGGAGCAGCGGTTGCGCGGCGCCGCCGGTCCCACCTGGCTCGACCGGCGTCCCGAGCTTGGCTACGCCGGATACTCCGCCTACGAGGCATGCGCCGCGGCGACCTCCGCCTCCCGGAACCAGCACCACTGGCTCGACGAGCACGACCGCTCCCACCCGACCATCGCCGCCCTGGCCTCCCGCCACTGCTACGGCGGCCGGATCGCGGTGACCACCGAGCCCGCGAACCTCCCGACACCGGTGCGGACGGCGCCGGAGGACCGGGCGACGAACGGGCATCACCCGGCGCCGCCGTCGCGCGGGGCCGACCGCGGCGGCCGGGCCGTGGAATGGCGGCACTTCTCCGGGGACTGCGAGCCCGTCCCCGGCGCGTCCGGCATCAACCGCGAGGAGGCCTACCGGGTCGCCGTCGTCCTCCAGGAGCTCGACGGCGCGCTGCCCGAGGATGCCGTGATCGGGGTCATCGCCCCTTTCCAGCCGCAGTGGGCGCTCCTGCGCAGACTCGTGCGGCGGCAGGGCTTCGGCCGGCAGATCAGAGTGGGCGGCGTCGAGGAGTTCCGGGGCGAGGAGAACGGTGCCGTGGACGTCATGGTGGTCTCGCCGACGGTGGCCACCGACGCCCCCGCGCGGCTCGTCGACCGCGCCGTGCGTTCCCAGGCGTGGGCCACCGCGCTCACCCGCACGGTGTCGCGGTTGATCGTCGTCGGCGACCGCTCGTTCTGGTCCGGCACCGACAGCCCCCTGCGCGACCTGTGCCCCTTCGCCGACACCGTCGAGGAGGAGAGCACGGCACTGCGCAACCTGCGTTCCGCCCTGCAAGCGCGAGGCGCCCCGGTCACGCAGCGCCCCTCGTTCCATGGACACCAGGCCGACCTGTGCGTCGACACCGGCCGGGGGCCGGTCCTGGTCCTGCTCGACCACGCCCGCAGCGGCCTGGAACTGCGCCGCCTGTTGGCCCACGGCGAGCTGCTGACGCGGCTCAGCGGCCACCCCGCCGTGTGCGTCCCCGCCTGGCGCTGCCTGCACGACCCGCCCTCGGTGGTCAACGAGATCCTGCACGGCGGCGACTGAGACGCCGCCCCACGCTGTTCCGCTTCCCCGCGGTGATCACGGGAATTCTGTCGATTTTCGGCCCTTGGTCTCTGGTGTCCGTTGCGGCGGCCCGATGACGGCGGAGTGTCCGACCGCTTGGCCGAGGGTGGACGGCCCGGCGGATAGAGTGCGGTTCGGCCGCCCGGGGCGCGGCCGGACGATGACGCGGGAGGAGCGACGTGCCCGAGGGCCACACACTGCACCGGCTTGCCGGCCACTTCACCAAGCACTACGGGGGGTCCCGCGTCCGGGTGAGCAGCCCGCAGGGGCGGTTCGCCGACGGGGCGCGGCGGATCGACGGCCGTACCCTCCTCGGTGCCGAAGCCCACGGCAAGCAGCTCTTCTGCGGGTTCGACTCCGGCGAGTGGCTCCGCGTGCACCTCGGCATCTACGGGGCCTGGACGTTCGGCGACGCCGATGGCGAGCGCTACCTGGGCGCGCCGCGCGCGGAGAACGGCGAGCGGCGCGAGCTGGAGCGCGACGGCGACGGGTTCGTCGTCGCGCCGCCCCCGGTGGGCGCCGTTCGGGTGCGCGTCGTGAACTCCTCGGGCTGGGCCGACCTACGCGGGCCGACCGCCTGCGAGGTCATCGGCGAGGAGGAGAAGCAGGCGATCCAGGCCAAGCTGGGGCCGGACCCGCTGCGCGCCGACGCCGATCCAGAGCGGGCGTGGCGGGTGATCAGCCGGTCGCGCACGACGATCGCCGCGCTGCTGATGCGTCAGGACGTCATCGCCGGGGTGGGCAACATCTACCGGGCCGAGTCGCTGTTCCGGGCCGGGATCGATCCCTACCGCGCGGGCCGCGACCTCACCCGGGGGGAGTGGGACTCCCTGTGGGCCGACCTCTGCGGGCTGCTCGCCGACGGTGTGCGGGACGGCTACATCATCACCACCCGGCCCGAGCACCGCCCCGACCCCGAGGTTCGTCCCGTGCCCCGTCCGGACACGCTCTACGTGTGCTACCGCACCGGCGATCCGTGCCGGGTCTGTTCCTCGCCCATCAGCGGTGCGGAACTGGCCGGCCGGAACCTCTACTGGTGTCCGGGGTGCCAGACCCGGTGACCGCCCTCGGCGTCACCGGGCCGGTGCCGTAGCGGAGGGTCAGTCCACGGGCTTGCGCTGCTCCACGATGCAGTCGGGCCCGGGGAAGATCAGGGATTCGTGGCCGTCGTCGAAGCGGACGCGGTAGGGGGGTTCCCCCTCGGCACCACGGACTTCGACGATCTCCCCGACATGCTCCTTCATACCGACAACACGACCCTTGATATGGACTCGGTCGCCGACGGTTGCGTGCATTGGGATCTCCCGGATAGCGGTCTCGAACTTCCGCGGTGGCGGCACGGGATGTCCCACGCGCCACACAGGTGGGGACCTACCCAGCCGCTACGACGCCTGAACGTAGCCGCCCGGACACGCGACGGCGCCCGGCCGGAGCCGGGCGCCTGGACCCTGGAGCCTCGGGGGACACCGCCCGCGGGCCCCTCTCCCCGGGCGGTGGGGTACGGGGCGCCGGGTCAGCTCACCGGGAAGTCCTGGGCGATCTCGACCCGGTGGTCCTCCTCGAAGTCCTCGACGATCCGGTCGGCCTCGGCCTGGGTGTCGGCCTGCTCCAGGTCGTCGGCCGCCTCGACGAGGTTCTCCACCTTCTCCGCGGCGTTGCCGCGCACCAGGGCCTCGGCGGTGGTGGCGCCCGAGCCGCCGAACTCGCGCACGGCGTTGTAGTAGATGTCGGCGACGCCCCGGCACAGCCAGTCGCCGTCGCAGATGCCGTAGAGGTCGTCGCGGAAGTTGTTGTCGATCTTCAGCCGGTTGGGCTCGGTGAACCGGGACTGCTTCTTGTAGTTCCGGTAGCCGAAGTCGTGGCGCTTGCACCCGGGGTCGAAGTTGTACCCGACGGGGTTGTCCGGGGACCAGCTGCAAGAGTCGGAGCTCCAGTCGAGCTGGCCCGCGTACGGGGCGCTGTCACGGATGGTGATGAACCGGCTGAGGCTGACGCCGAAGAGGTACTCGTCGGTGACCCGACGCAGTTCGTCGGGCGTCAGGTCGGCGTGCGCTGTTCCGCCCATGCCGAAGGAGAGCAGGACAGCGGAGGCGACGGCGATCGAGGAGCGGGCCGCACGCCGGGCAAAGGGACGCATGTGGGGGATTCCCTTCCGTCGTTCGAAGAACAGACAACCATTGAGTAATAAGGGAGATCCCCGGCGCAACGGAAGGGCTTACCGGCGAAGGGATAGTGACGGTTCAGTAATCTTTCGGCAACCCTGGTACACCCCTCGCGGCACCCCCGCCTCAGCCGGGCGAAACCTCGCTGGTCAGTTCCCAGGCGATGGTGTCGGCGAGGTCCTCGGTCAGCTCCGCGTCGCCCAGACGGCGGGCCAGCCGCGCGGCGTCGAACACCACGTGGAACCCGAGCGCGCGGGCCTCGCCCGCGCTCATCAGCGCGTACTCCTGCCACAGCGTCGGGTCCACGGCGATCACGTGCATGTCCTCGTTCTGCGGGACGGCGCCGGGCTCATGGGCCTCGTAGAGCTCGCGGATGTCGTCGGCCTCCACGGCGGGGACGTCGCGCTCGGTGAGGTAGACCTCCTCCAACACGGCGGCCTGCCCGATGGACAGGGCACCGGGGTCGTAGCCGAAGTCCGCGGCCAAGACATCGAGCCGTTTCGCGATCACGCCGATCTGACGGTCGACCGCCTCCGCGCTCGCCGGACCGTAACTCGCGGCCCTGACGCGCGCCGCCAGCTCTTGGATGTCCACTGCTGTCGCTCCCTAGCTTCCGAGGGGGTGTACTTCCGGTGGTGAGTGCAGGCTTCTGCCCTCACCATGCTCCCATTCGTCAGGGGTCGCACGCGCCACAATGACGATATCGGAATTCCGCTCATCGATAAACGGACAGTTCGGGGAAGCGCGGAACGGACACGGTTGCATTGATGATGCGTTACATATTCCCGATCTCTGGTTCGGGCGATTAGGGTTCGTCCCAACGACCGCAGTGCCACCAGCCCCCTTAGTGAGGTGGACAGTGTTCAAACCGGAGTCGGCCAGATCACTCTCGATCACTGCAATTGCGATGATCATGGCATTGATCGCCACAGGTTGTGCGGAAAGTACCCGAGAGGGCGGTGGCGGTGATCCCAATGAGAGCCAGCCCCTGGTGTTCGCCGGGGCCGGGGATCCGCGTTCGGTTGACCCCGTCCTGGCCAACGACGGCGAGACGTTCCGCGTCACCCGGCAGATCTACGACACCCTGCTCACCCACGAACCCGGCGGCACCAAGATCGTCGGCGGCCTGGCGGAGTCCTGGGAGCAGTCCGACGACGGCACGGAGTGGACCTTCAAACTGCGCGACGGTGTGAAATTCCACGATGGCGAAGCCCTCGACGCAGAGGCGGTATGCGCCAATTTCAACCGCTGGTACAACTTCACCGGCAACTACCAGAACAGCAACCAGACCTACTACTGGCAGAAAACTTTCGGGGGATTCGCCGAGAACGAGGACAAAGACACTCCCGAGGCCAACTTCTCCTCGTGTAGCGCGCCCGAGGAACTGACCGCCGTGATCAAGGTGGAGGAGCCCTCGGCCAATTATCCGGGCGCGTTCAGTCTCGCCTCGTTCGGGATCATGAGCCCGAAGGTCATCGAGAAGGTCACCGATGAGAAGGTCACCGGCGATCCCGGCTCGCCCGTGCTCCCCGACTACAGCCAGGAGGCCGGGACGGTCGCGGGCACCGGGCCCTACCGGCTCGTCGACTGGGACCACGACGCCCAGGAGGTCACGCTCGAACGGTTCGACGACTACTGGGGCGAGAAGGCCAAGGTCAAGACCCTGATCGTCAAGACGATCTCCGAGGAGGCCGCCCGCAAGCAGGCCCTGGAGGCCGGTGACATCCACGGGTACGACCTCGTGGCCCCGGCCGATGTGGAGCCGCTCAAGCAGGCCGGATTCCGGGTCCCCGTCCGCGACGTGTTCAACATCCTCTACCTCGCCTACCAGCAGGAGACCAGCGAGGAGCTGGCCGACCGGAAGGTGCGCCAGGCCATCGCGCACGCCGTCGACCGGCAGCGGATCGTCGACACCATCCTCCCCGAAGGCGGCAAGGTCGCCAGGCAGTTCATCCCGGAGACCGTCGAGGGCTGGTCGCCGGACGTCACCACCTACGACTTCGACCCGGAGAAGGCCAAGTCACTGCTCAAGGAGGCCGGGCAGGCCGACCTCGAAATCGACATGTGCTTCCCCACGGAGGTCACCCGGCCCTACATGCCCGCACCGCAGGACATCTTCGACATCATCAAGGCCGACCTCGAAGCCGTCGGCATCACCGTCACGGCCAACTCGATGCCCTGGGGCGACTACATCCCCTACACCGACAGCGGCGGCTGCAGCCTCTACCTGCTCGGCTGGACCGGTGACTTCAACGAGGCCTTCAACTTCCTCGGCACCTGGTTCGACGGCTACGACAGCGGGTGGGGGTTCCGCAACGATGAGCTGTTCGCCCTGATGGACGAGGTGTCCTCCGTACCCGACCAGGAGCGGCGCACCAAGCTGTACCAGGAGGTCAACCGGGAGATCATGGACTACCTCCCGGGGCTGCCGATCTCCCACTCGCCGCCGTCGATCGCGTTCGCGCCGAACGTCAACCCGCCGGCCGTCAGCCCGCTCACCCAGGAGAACTTCTCCGAGGCCTCCTTCAAGTAGCAACCCCGGCCCTTCCGTTGATCTCGGCGATATCGACCGAATGGTCGCCAATATTCGGTCGATATCCCCGAGATCAACGGAGGAGGGGTAGCCAGCCCAAGGACGACGGAAGGAGGCGGCCCCCAGGTGCTGCGCTTCATCGTCAGGCGGACACTGCAGCTGGTCCCGACCCTCGTCGGCCTCTCGGTGCTGCTGTTCTTCTGGCTCCGCCAACTGCCCGGCGGCCCCGAATACGCGCTGCTCGGCGAGGACGCCACCCCCGAACAGCGGGCGGCGCTGCGCCGAGCGCTGGGCCTCGACGATCCGCTGATCGTCCAGTACTGGCGGTTCGTCACCCGCCTCGCCGAGGGCGACCTCGGCACCTCCCTGCAGACCGGCCGCCCGGTCCTCGACGAGTTCGCCCTACGGTTCCCGGCGACCGCCGAACTCGCCATCTCCGCCATCGTCATCGCCGTCGGCATCGGTATCCCCCTCGGCTACCTCGCCGCGCGCCGCCGCGGCGGCGTCCTGGACTCCGCCGTCGTCGGCGGCTCCCTCATCGGGATCTGCACCCCGGTGTTCTTCCTGGCCTTCGTGCTCAAGGTGATCTTCGCCGAGCACCTCGGCTGGTTCCCCTCCGCATTCCGGCAGACCCCCGGATTCAGCGCGACCCGCATCACCGGCTTCTTCGTCCTCGACGGGCTGATGACCCGTGAATGGGACTCCGCCTGGGACGCGATCACCCACCTGGCGCTGCCGGGTCTCGCCCTGTCCAGCATCCCGCTGGCCGTCATCGTGCGGATGACCCGGGCCAGCGTGCTGGAGGTCCTCGCCGAGGACTACGTGCGGACCGCCGAGGCCAAGGGGCTGCACCGCCACGTGGTGCGCACCCGACACGTGCTGCGCAACGCCATGCTGCCGGTGACGACCGCGATCGGTCTGCAAACCGGAGCCCTGTTCGCCGGGGCGGTGCTCACCGAGAGCGTCTTCGCCTTCGGCGGCATCGGATCGTTCGTCTACGCCTCCACCCAGACGCGCGACTACCCGGCGTTACTCGGCTTCATCCTGATCATCGCCTGCATGTACGTGCTGATCAATCTGCTGGTGGACATCTCCTACAGCCTCCTCGACCCGAGAGTGCGGGTGAGCTGATGTCGACAAAGGCCGAGAGGGTCGACCGGCTCGCCGAGCTCACCGCGGCCCGCGCCGAGGAAGGGCACGGACACGGCGTCTGGCGCGAGGCCTTCGACCGGCTGCGCCGCAACCCCATGGCCATCGCCGGTGCCGCCACCGTCCTGGTCTTCATCTTCGTCGCGGTGTTCGGCCAGTGGCTCGCCCCCTACAGCCCCGTCGCCCAGAACTGGGGCGACGAAGTCTTCCCCAACCGGAACGTGTTCGTCGGGCCGCGCGCCGAAAACTGGCTCGGCCTGGACAACCTCGGCCGCGACCAGTTCTCCCGCATGGTCGTCGGGGCTCGCCAGACCCTCCTGGTCGGGGTGGTCGCCACCCTGCTCGGCTTCACCGTCGGCGCGCTCCTCGGCGGCTCGGCCGGTGCCGCGCACGCCCTCGGCCGACAGTGGGGGCAGCGGCTGGACGCGGTGCTGATGCGGCTCACCGACATGATGCTGGCCGTGCCCGCGCTGCTGCTGGCCGTCAGCGTGGCGGCGCTGCTCGGGCAGAGCCTGGCGACGGTGATGATCGCGGTCGGTGTCGCGCAGATCCCCATCTTCGCCCGGCTGCTGCGCGGCGCCATGATCGCCCAGGCCGGACGCGACTACGTGCTGGCCGCCCGCGCGCTGGGCGTGCGCACGCGCCGCATCGCCCTGGTCCACATCCTGCCCAACTCGCTGGGGCCGGTGCTGGTCCAGGGGACGCTGACGCTGGCCACCGCGATCATCGACGCCGCCGCGCTGTCGTACCTGGGACTGGGCAACCCGGACCCGTCGGTCCCCGAGTGGGGCACCATGCTCGCCGACGCCCAGCGGTTCCTGGGCGGCGCACCACAGCTCGCGGTGTACCCGGCGCTGGCCATCATCGTCACCGCCCTGGGCTTCACCCTGCTCGGCGAGGCGATGCGGGAATCCCTCGACCCCCGACTGAGGAAGTGACGCCGATGCCCCTGCTCACCGTGGACGATCTGTCGGTCACCTTCTCCGGCCGCGGACGGCGCGACGTACGGGCGGTGGACCAGGTGTCGTTCACCCTTGACGAGGGACAGGTCGTCGGGCTGGTCGGGGAGTCCGGGTGCGGCAAAAGCGTCACCTCCCTCGCCTTGATGGGGCTGCTGCCGCGGCAGGGCGTCACCGTCGCGGGCCGTGCCCTGTTCGACGCGGGCGGCGCGCCCGACGACCGGTCCGCCCAGGGCACGGTCGACCTGCTCGCGCTGGACCCCGAGCGGATGCGCGACCTGCGCGGTGCCCAGCTGGCCATGGTCTTCCAGGACCCGCTGTCGTCGCTCAACCCGGTGGTGCCCATCGGCCTGCAGGTCACCGAGATCCTCACCCGCCACCGGGGGCTGCGCCGCGCCGCCGCCCGCACCGAGGCCGCCGAGCTGCTGCAGCGCGTGGGCATCCCCGACCCCGCCCGGCGGCTCCGGGAGTACCCGCACGAACTGTCGGGAGGCATGCGGCAGCGCGCGCTGATCGCCATGGCGGTCGCCTGCCGCCCCCGGTTGATGATCGCCGACGAGCCCACCACCGCCCTCGACGTCACCATCCAGGCGCAGATCCTGGAGCTGCTCAAGGACCTGGTTCACCAGGAGGGGACCGCCCTGCTGATGATCACCCACGACCTGGGCGTGGTGGCCGGGCTGTGCGACGAGATCAATGTGCTCTACGCGGGAAAGGTGGTGGAGGGCGCGGCGCGGCGGCGCCTGTTCGCCGAGCCGACCCACCCCTACACCGTCGGCCTGCTGGGCTCGATCCCGCGGTTGAACGCGCCGCGGGAGGAACCCCTGACGCCGATTCGGGGGTCGGTGAACGACGACATCGCCTGGGCCGACGGCTGCGCGTTCGCGCCCCGCTGCGACTCCTACACCGCCGAGTGCTTGGGCGGGCCGCCGGAGCTGCGTGGGGGCGACAAGGGGCACCGGTACCGCTGCGTCCACCCGGTCACCCACGGCCGGGACGCGGCCCGGGGGAGGCACCGGGCGTTCGGCGACGCCCCCACGAGGGAAGGAGAGCCCCGATGAGCCCGACCGGGCGGGAGACCGCGGACGGTACGGACCTGCTGGAGATCGCCGGACTCAAGGTGCACTTCCCGATCCGCAGCGGCGTCCTCGTCGACCGGACGGTCGGGTACGTGTACGCGGTCGACGGCGTGTCGCTGGCGATCCGGCGCGGGAGTACCTACGGCCTGGTGGGCGAGTCGGGCTGCGGGAAGACCACGCTGGGCCGCGCGGTGCTGCGGCTGGTCGACATCACCGACGGGCGGGTGTGGCTGGACAACGTCGACCTGGCGCACATGCCCGCCGAGAAGATGCGGCGTACGCGCCGCAGGGCGCAGATGGTCTTCCAGGACCCGCTGGGCAGCCTCAACCCACGGCAGAACGTCGAGTCGATCCTGCTGGAAGGGTTGATCGCGCACGATATCGGGGGGGGTAGGGAGGGACGGCGGGCCACGGTCATCGAGGCGCTGGAGGCCGTGGGGCTGTCGAGCGCCGTCCTGTCGCGCTACCCACACGAGTTCTCCGGCGGACAGCGCCAGCGCATCGGCATCGCCCGCGCGCTGGTGCTCGAACCCGACCTGGTCATCTGCGACGAGCCGGTGTCCGCGCTCGACGTGTCGATCCAGGCCCAGGTGCTGAACCTGCTGGAGGAGCTGCAACGGGCGCGCGGACTGACCTACCTGATCATCGCGCACGACCTGGCGGTGGTGCGGCACGTGAGCGACACGGTGGGCGTCATGTACCTGGGCGCCCTGGTCGAAGAGGCCGCCAGCGACACCCTCTACGCCACGCCGATGCACCCTTACACCCGTGCGCTGATGTCGGCGGTGCCCGTACCCGACCCGGACATGGAGGACGCCCGGGAACGCGTACTGCTGCCGGGGGACCTGCCCTCCCCGGCCGATCCACCGTCGGGATGCCGGTTCCACACCCGCTGCCCGTGGCGGCAGGAGGAGCGGTGCTCCACCGAGCGCCCGGCGCTGCGGACCGTGGCCGAGGGGCACAGGGTGGCCTGCCACTACGCGGAGGAGATCGCGGCGGGGGAGATCCAGCCCAGGACCGGCCGACACGCCAGCCGGGCCTGACGTGCGTTGAGCAGTCCACACCCGGCGTTCCGCCGACGAGCGGCGAAGCTCAGGCCGCGGAGCGCCGAAGAATGGTCCGGAGGGTCAGCACGGCGGTCGCACCCGCGATGGCGGCCAGCGGGACGATGAGGGAACTCGCCGGGCGGCCGATCGACTTGAACGCCGCTGCACCGTCCTTGACCTCGATGTAGCCCACGGGTCCGGCCGTACCGAGTCCACCGGTCGTACCGCCCTCGGCGCCACGCTCCCGGTTCCGCCCATTTCCGGCCCCGGCGCCGCCGCCGACCCCGAACCGGATCCGGGCGACCGGGATGACCGTCACCCCGTCACACTCGATCGGGTCACCGAAGACGGCGGACACCGACGCCGTGCCACCCAGTCGCGCGTTCACCCGGTCCAGCCACGCGATCGCTGGAGCGGCCCCTCGCTGCCCCGCCCCGCCGTTAACAGGTGCATCGAGCTCGTTCACGGCAGTCTCCTTCTGCAGGGGTGGTCGACCAGCGCGAGGCAGCCCGGTGAGCGGTCCGTGCCCCGGTGCTCAGCCCGCGTCCGCCCATCGTCCCATTTGGGAAGGCCCAGCGATGCCGCCGCCTTCCGCTCGGCCTCCCCCGACACGCACCCCTCCCGTGGGTTGCGTTCGTCCTGGACAACCACACGACCGCGACGTGCGTCCACACTGGTGATCTCCGGGCCCTACGCAATACATCCCCCATATCCCCCATTCGGTCCGGAGAAGAACAAAGGTGGTGCCCATGCCCGGGATCCCCGCGATCCTTCGACCGGCCGCCGCGACCGGTGTGCTCGCCCTCTCGGCGTTCGTTGGGGCAGCAGCCCCGGCCACCGCCGATACCTGCGTCCCTCCTACAGCGGACGGCAGCGTGCCCGAGCTGTCCCACGAGGAACTGCTCGCAGCCCTCGACTGCCCGGGGGACCTGTCGGACACGCTGGCGGAGGCCACTCGTGGCCCGGATCCCGTCTACGTGCATCCGTACCTGACCGCGCTCTACCCGGATCTCACCCCTGAGCAAGTCGGGGCGTCGTTCGACGGCCAGTTCCAGATCGCCGTCATCCCCTCCGATGTCGCGTCCGCCCCCGAGCTCGCCGAGCGGATGCGGCAGCAGCTCAGCGACCACGGGCTGGCCCTCGTGTTCGAATGGCGCGGAAACCACCGTTTCTCCCTCGGCATCGCCGCCGGGGCCGCGAGAAGCCACAGCTGGCAGTCGCGTCGGCATGTGGTCAACGACGAGGTCGAGGTCGGACAGATCACCCCGACACTCAAGACGCTGGCGCTGCCCTTCGAGAAGGCGCTCGACACGGCGGGCAAGCAGCTGCGACACCAGCACGTCTACTTCGGCCACGCCTCCGAGGAGACGTGGCCCCACACCCCCGACTACTTCGTGCACGCCAACGAGAGCCTCACCGACCTCGAAGCGCCCGTCCGCGTGGCATTCCTCCCGGAGGCCGCCGTCACCTACGTCACGCGCGACACCCCGGGCAAGGCGCTCGGCGACGCCGCCGCGATGGTCCGCGCGGCGGGCAAGATCGACGAGCCCGTCGTCGTGTACCTGGTCAACGCGCGGGGCGAGGTAACCGGAGCCTCCACGAGCGGCGCGATCCCCACCCTGATCCCGGGTACCGGCGAGGCCGAGCTGGCGCAGCGGGCCGTGTTCGCCGCCGACCACAACCCCTACTCCACACTGCAGTCCCTGGTCGCACGCCTCGGCGGGCCATCGGACATGCGCGGTTCGCAGCCGGTAACCACTCCCGCCAAGCAATGGAAGGTGTTCGGCGGGATCGCCGCCGGGTTGCTGGCCCTACTCGTCGGCTACTCGTTCCTGCTGCGGCGGGTCCGCCCGCGCGGGCGCCCAGCGGTCGCTCGGCAGGACGCGGCGGCACTCAACACACGGCGTGCGGCGGCGCAGGCGGCAGTCACCAGCCTCGGCGAACTCATCGCCGCCACCCCGGTGCCGGACACGGCCGAGGAGAACCACGAACTCCGCGCGATCCTCGCCGACTACCCGAAGCTCCGTGAATCAGTTGACCATGCCGCAACCACGGAACAGATCGCCGACGCGCTCGCCGCCGTGGCCGAAGCACAGTCCGCCGTGACGCGTCTGGCTACCGGCCGCCCCTGAGCCGTGATCACTCGACTGCGCCACCCCGCGCCGCGACAGCCGCACCGATCCGCGCGATCGCGGCATCGATGTCGGCGTCACCGATCTCGAGGTGGACCACCAAGCGGATGAGATCGGGGCCGATCGCCACGCACCCGACACCCTGCTCGGCGAAGGCCGCCGCGTAGTCGTGAGCCTCGCTTGGGGCGGTTTCCACCAGGACCATGTTGGTCCGGGCCTCGGCGGCCAGGCCCGTCGTCGAGGTGATGCCCTTGGCCAGGCGTGCCGCCCGGCTGTGGTCATCGGCCAGACGCTCGACGTTGTTGCGGAGCGCGTACAGCGCGCCCGCCGCGATGATCCCGGCCTGGCGCATCCCGCCGCCGAGTAGCTTGCGGGCGCGGCGGGCCCGCTGGATCGTGTCGGCATCGCCCGCCACCGCCGAACCGACGGGGGCACCCAGCCCCTTGGAGAAGCAGGTGGAGACCGTGTCGAAGCCTTCGGTCACCTCGGCGGGGGCGACACCCAGCGCCGCCGCAGCGTTCCACAGCCGCGCGCCGTCGAGGTGGGTACGCATGCCGTGGGAGTGGGCGAAGGCGGTGACCCGCCGCTGTTCGGACAGCGGGATGACCACGCCGGTGAAGGTGTTCTCCAGGCAGAGCAGGGCGGGGCGGGCGCGGTGCACGTCGTCGATCCCGGCGCTCCAGCGTTCGAGCAGCGCGGTGTCGGGAACCGCGTCGGGCGAGTCGAACGTTCGGGGCAGGACCCGCGCCAGGACCGAGCTGGCCCCCTGCTCGTTGCCGAGCAAGTGGCTGGTGGCGTGTGCCCAGATCTCCTCACCGCTGCGTGCCGAGACGTACACCGCGATCTGGTTGGCCATGTGGCCGGAGGGGACGTAGAGCGCCTGCTCCTTGCCGAGCAGTCGCGCGGTCTCCTCTTCGAGCGCGCGGATCGTGGGGTCTTCGCCGAAGACGTCGTCGCCGACCTCAGCCTCCGCCATGGCCCGTCGCATTTCGGGGGTGGGCTTGGTGACCGTATCCGAACGAAGGTCGATCATCGTGGGCTGTCCTTCCGGCGGCTCGGGTCCACTGCGTCGGCGGCATCACCCTAATGAGCGCAAGCCCGTGCCCGAGTCGTGGGGGCGTCCGAGCCGCTCCCGCGCTCGCCCCGCGCTTCTCACCCCTCGGCCCGCGTGCCCAGGACACCGGCGAGGGCTTCGAAGACCAGGGCGGTGGATGTCGCGCCGGGGTCCTGATGCCCGATGCTGCGCTCACCCAGGTACGACGCGCGCCCCTTGCGGGCGAGGAGGGGGATCGTCGCCTGCGCGCCCTCCTCGGCGGCGGTCGCGGCCGCGCGCGCCGCACCGAGGAGGTCTCCGCCGTCGCCCAGGGCCGCCGTGAACGCGTCCATCGCCGGGGCGTAGGCGTCGATGATCGTCTTGTCGCCGGTCTGGGCGCCGCCGAGTTTCTGTACGGCTTCCATCCCGTCGCGCAGAGCCTCGGCCAGGTCGTCCGCTGTCGCGGTGGTGCCGGTGAGGCGTTTTCCGGCCGCGCGGAAGATCGCGCCGTAGAGCGGTCCCGAGGCGCCGCCCACCGTGGAGATGAGGGTCCGGCCGGTCAGCACGAGCAGCTCACCCACGGTTGCGGGCTCCGTCCCGGCGAGCTTCTCGATGACGCCGGCGAAGCCACGCCGCATGTTGGTCCCGTGGTCGCCGTCGCCGATGGCCGCGTCCAGAGCGGAGAGCCGCTCCGCGTTGTCGTTCATGCTCGCGGCCGTCGCCTGGAGCCACGCGCGGGTGATCTCGATGTCCAAGGTGCTCATCGCCGTTCCTCGTCCTGCCCCGTCTGTTCTTCGTCCCCTTGATTCCTTCGTCCTCAGACGCCCCACCGCAGTGCCGGGGTGCGTACCGGCGCGTCCCACAGCTCGATCATCCGGTCGTCGGCGTGGCAGACGGTCAGCGACGCCCCGGCCATGTCGAGGCTGGTGACGTAGTTGCCGACGAGGCTGCGGGCGATGCGGACACCGCGCTCCTCCAGCCGCGTGCTCACCTCGCCGTAGAGGACGTAGAGCTCGATTAGGGGAGTGCCGCCCATGCCGTTGAGCATGACGATCGCGGGGGAGTCCGACGACGGCGGAAGGTCGTCCAGCACGGTCTCGACGAGCTCGGCGGCGAGGTCGCTCGCCGGGCGCATCTTCTCCCGGCTCCGGCCCGGCTCGCCGTGGATACCCACGCCGACCTCGATCTCGTCGGAGGGGAGGTCGAAGCCGGGCTTGCCCGTGGCCGGGGTGGTGCAGGCGGTGAGGGCGATGGCGAACGAGCGCGAGGACGCGTTGACCCGGCGCCCGATGTCGGCCACGGCGGCCAGGTCGGCGCCCTGATCGGCCAGTGCGCCGGCGATCTTCTCGACGAACAGGGTCGCGCCGGTGCCGCGCCGTCCGGCGGTGAACGTGGAGTCCTGCACGGCGACGTCGTCGTTGACCAGCACGCTGGCGGTCTCCAGGCCGTCATCGGCGGCCAGTTCCGCGGCCATCTCGAAGTTCATGACGTCGCCGGTGTAGTTCTTCACGATGAAGAGGACGCCGAAGCCGGAGTCGACGGCGGAGGCGGCGCCGAGCATCTGGTCGGGCACGGGAGAGGTGAAGATCTCTCCGGGACAGGCGGCGTCCAACATGCCGGGGCCGACGAACCCGGCGTGCAGCGGCTCGTGGCCGGACCCACCTCCGGAGACCAGGCCGACCTTTCCGGGGCGGGGTGCGTCCGCGCGCGTGACGAACCGCCGTTCGACGTCGACCGAGAGTTCGGGGTGGGCGGCGGCGACTCCGGTGAGGGCGTCGCGCAGGATGGTGTCGGGGCTGTTGACGAACTTCTTCACGGCGCATACCTCCTGCTCGGACTCCGACCCGCCGTGGTCGGGTGGCAGGTAGGAGCGGACGGATGGAAGAGCGAGATCGGCTGATGGCCCGGTATGGGAAGTGTGGCGGAAAAGGTGGGAATGGGACAGGGGTGAACCGGCGTGATCGGGTACCGAAAATGACCTACCCGCTGATGCGCGGCCGGAACACCCCTTCCACGTCGGGAAACGCAGGGGTAGGGTCTGCTTCCATGACAGCCAGGGTGGGCATCGTCCTCGTCTCGCACAGCGCCGACCTCGCCGCGGGAGTGGCGGCGATGATCGGCGAACTCGGCACCGAACACGTCGACATCGCGGTGGCCGGGGGAACAGACGACGGCGGGCTCGGCACGTCCTATGAGAAGGTGAGCGCGGCCATCGAGAAGGCGGGATCGGGCGCTGGCGTGGTCGTCCTGGCCGACCTCGGCAGCTCGGTGCTGACCACCAGGATGGTGCTGGAGGACGAGCCGAATCCCCAGGTGCGCCTGGTGGACGCGCCCTTCGTGGAGGGGGCGGTCGCGGCCAAGGTGGCCGCTGGCAGCGGCGCCGAGCTGTCCATGGTCGCCACCGCCGCCGAGGAAGCCCGCGACTTCCGCAAGCTCTGACCAGGGGCCTCTGCCACCCTTTCCCGCCCCTCCCTTCGCATCGTCCTCCCCGCTGGAAGGGCCCTTGCCGACGCCCGGTCCCGGCCCCCGTCCCCAGTCTGGGGAAGTCGGGGCCGGGCGTCGGAGACGCAGGGGCGCTGCACTCACACCGTCGTCTTCATCTCGCTGACCTCGGCGTCCTCGGAGCTTTCGGTACGCGCGGTCGGCCGTCGGCCGAACACCAGGGGGAGCGCCGTCAGCGCGACTCCCAGCAGAGCGACCGCGGTGACGAAGTACAGGCCGGGCTGGAACTGCGCGAGCATCTGCTCTGCGGTGGCACCGGAGGTGGCACCCTCGCCGGTGGCGTGGTCGACCGAGATGAGCGCCGTCGTGATGGCGAGCACCAGCGCGCCGCCAACCTGCCCCGAGGTCTGGACCAGACCGGCCGCCAGGCCCTGTTCGTCATTGTCGACCCCGGCGGTGGCCTGGACGTTGATGGACGGGAAGCCCAGCGCGAAGCCGACGCCGAGCAGCAGGGCGGTCGGCAGGATCATCGTGGCGTAGACGGGGTCGGTGTCGACGCGCAGGAAGAGCAGGTACCCCGCCGACAGCGCGAGCAGCCCGACGGCGATGAGGCGCGGGGTGCCGATCCGGTCGATGAGGCGGTCGGAGAAGAACGCGCTGAGCGCGACCAGCAGTCCGGTGGGGAGCAGGGCCATCGCCATTTCGAGCGGGGTGCGGCCCAGCGCCTGCTGCAGGAAGAGGGTGAGGAGGAACTGGAAGCTCGCGAATGAGCCGAACAGGGCCATCATGGCGACGTTCGCGCGGACGAGGGAGCCGAGGCGCAGGATCCCGAGGCGCACGAGGGGGTGGGCGACGCGTCGCTCGGTCATGATGAACGCGGCGACGAGTGCCGCGGCCACGAGGAACAGGCCGATGGTCTGCGGGTGCAGCCAGCCGGTCTCCGGTGCCGTGACAACCGAGTAGACGAGGACCAGCATGGCGGACGTCGAGGTGATCGCGCCGAGCAGGTCGTAGCCGCCGGTGGCGTCGGGGCGGTCGCGGGGGATGAGGACGAAGCCGACGACGAGCGCGGCGATGGCGATCGGGACGGGGAAGAAGAAGGTCCAGCGCCAGCCGATGCCGGTCATCAGGCCGCCGAAGATGAGCCCGGAGGAGAACCCGCTGGCTCCGAAGATGGTGTAGATGGACAGGGCGCGGTTGCGCTGTCGGCCTTCGGCGAAGGTCGTGGTGATGATCGATAGGCCGGTGGGAGCGGTGAAGGCGGCGGCAATGCCCTTGAGGAAGCGGCTGGCGATGAGCAGCGGTCCGCTGTCGACCAGACCGCCGAGCAGGGAGGCGAGGGCGAAGGCGGCCAGGGCGATCAGGAACACCCTGCGCCGCCCGACCAGGTCGGCGGTGCGGCCGCCGAGGAGCAGCAGGCCGCCGAACCCGAGCACATAGCCGCTGACGACCCACTGCAGCTCGGCGGTGGCCAGGCCGAGTTCCGCGCCGATGGACGGCAGCGCCACACCGATCATCGACACGTCGAGGGCGTCGAGGAACAGCGCGAGGCACAGGACGATGAGCAGTCCCCAGCGGCGGAGGGGCCAGCGCTGCGCATCCGAGGGGCCTCGGGAGGTGTCGGAAAGGGAGTGCGGAGGGGCAGGCGGGACGACAGATGTAGGCACGGTGGAAGTCACGAGCCGAGACATTACATGCTCGTGCATCTAATGTCTAAGCATTAAATGCCCGTGCATAAGATGTTCCTGCATGTTAGGCTGCAGGCCATGACGCCGACACGTGACGTGGACCTGGCTTCCAGGTGGCGGGAGCTTCTCGCTCGCTACCACACCCTGTCCTGCGCGCTCGATCGCGCACTGCAGGAGGAGCACGGCATCGGCATGAGTGACTTCGAGGCCCTCGACCTGCTCATCGACGCGGACCACGAGAAACTCCGCATGCAGGACCTGGCCGCGGGGATGTACCTCAGCCAGAGCGCCCTGTCCCGCACCATCGCCCGCCTGGAAAGCCGAGGCCTCGTCACCCGCGCGATGTGCGCCGACGACCGTCGCGCCGTCTTCGTCGCCCCCACCGACTCCGGCCGAGCCCTGCACGCCCAGGCCCGCCCGACCCATCGCGCCGTCCTCGCCGACTGCCTTGACCGGCCCGAGGATGCACCGCGGCCCGATGGGCCGCAGTGCGGCTGAGGTGAGTGACGGCTACGGCGCCCCGCTGCCCAACGTCTCGCCCGGGTCATCGGGTCAGTCAGTCGCTCGCGTCCGTGTCAGCAGCACGAACGCGGCGCACGCCGCCAGGGCCATGGTGAGGATCGTGGCGGCCATGGGCAGTGCGCTGCTGCCGTCGCCGAGTCCGGAGAGCGGCCCCGCCACCGCGCCGATGAGGAACTGGGCCGTGCCGAGCAGGGCCGACGCCGCTCCCGCCGCGTGCCCGGCGCGCTGCAGGGACAGAGCGGTGGAGTTGGGCAGGATCAGCCCCATGCCCGAAGCCAGCACGAACAGCGCCGCCGCGACCGCCCACAGCGGCGCGTGCGCCAGGGCCAGGGCGACCAGGGCGGCCCCGGCAGCGGCGATAACGGTCAGCCCGATAGCGAGCAGCCGCTCCATGCGGAAGCGGCCGAGCAGCACTTTGCCGTTGATCTGGCCGGTAATCACGATGCCTACACCGTTGAGGCCGAACAGCAGGCTGAAGGTCTGCGCTGACGCCCCGTAGATGTCCTGCACGACAAAGGACGAACCGGAGATGTAGCCGAACAGCGCGGCGAAGGCGAGGGCGCCGGTGAGCACGTATCCGGTGAACACGCGGTCCCGAAGGAGTCCTCCCATGGTCTGCAGGGCCGCCCCGAGCGCTCCCTCGGATCTCCGCTCGGGCGGGAGGCTCTCCCGGACGGCCGAGACGGTGAGCACCAGGATCACCGCGCTGACGGCACCAAGGACGAGGAAGATCCCGCGCCAGTCCGTGACGCGCAGCAGCTGCCCGCCAACGAGCGGAGCGGCCACCGGAGCCGCTCCGGAGACCAGCATCAGCGTCGAGAAGAACCGGCCGGCCCTCACCCCGTCGAACATGTCCCGGACGATGGCCCGCGCGATCACGATCCCCGACGCCCCGGCGATCCCCTGCACCACCCGCAGCCCGATCAGCGCCGTCGCATCGGTCGCGAACGCGCACACGAACGTGGCGGCGGTGTAGACGGCCATCCCTACGATCAGCGGCCGGCGCCGCCCAAGCGCGTCGCTCAACGGCCCCACCACGAGCTGCCCCACCGCCAGACCGAGGAGGCACGCGGTCAACGTGAGCTGCGCCGTCGAGTCGGGAACCCCGAGATCGTCCGCCACCCCCGGCAGCGCCGGCAGATACATGTCCAGGGACAGCGGCGCCAACGCGGTCAACGCCCCAAGCGCCAACACGATCAACAACGGCGCCCGTCCGTTGCGCGCCTCACTCTCCACAGGCGCGCGATCGTGCTCGGTCCCCGTTGATTCCATGCGTTCTCCCTTGATCTGAGACAGGTGACAGGTTGACGGGCGGAGACTCGACCGAGTGGGGGTGAGATCCGGTGATCCCATCACTTCAGGGCCGGGCACCCGGCATCGGATCGGCGCCGGTGGGCCTCGCCGTGATGGGGTGCCGACGGTGTCGAGCGTCCTCCGCCCAATGGCAACAATATCTTTACAGCGAGATATTTCCGAAGAAGGGGTATGTGTTCCATCACCTGTGGTGCCACGGACGCCACGCATGCCCCCCAGAGCCGGAGGCGAGCCGCATGCATAGCGGCATCGAGGGACCAGTGACCATCCCCCTCCGCCGGGTGGTAGGCATGACCGGTGAGCATTTCATCCATGCAGGCCCTACTGGCCGACTTCGCCGCCCGCCGCGGCTGGGAACCGTTCCACACCCCCAAGAACCTCGCCATGGCCCTGACCGGCGAGGCAGGTGAGCTCGCCGCGGAGTTCCAGTGGTTGGACACCGAAGAATCCGCCCAGGTCATGAACGACCCCGACAAGGCCCACGCCGTGCGCATGGAGATGGCCGACGTCCTGAGCTACCTCCTCCGGCTCGCGGACGTGTTGGGCGTCGACCTTGAGGCGGCCCTGAAAGAAAAGGTCGCCATCAACGAGGGTCGCTTTCCGACGGAGGTCTCGATGACCCGGGATGTCGACCGGTAACTGGGGTGCTCAGTGGAGCCGCAGTTCCAGCTGCCCCGATTTCGGTGGAGGATTCGGTTTCTTCAGCTCGACGGGGCCGAGCCTGTTATTCGCCCCTTCCTTTCTCCTTTGACATCGACCCCGAAGTCGGGCCGTGCCTGTAGGGCAGGAAGGTGAACCTCGCCATAGACTGAAACGGCAGTTCCGAGTGTCCTGGTGCTGGGGTTCCCGAAGTCCCCTTGTGTATTCCGGTGTCATTTGGCGTTCCGCTTGGTCTTCGAAGTGTGGGTGTGTCCTATAGGACACATGTCACTGCTCATCCCGCCGATCTCCTGGGGACGCGGGCATCGAGTCGCTTCCTGCGGAATAATCGGGCGGATCCGGTACCAATCAGATACGCGCCGCAGAGGACACGATGACGAAACTCTCCACGCTCTTGGATCATGTCGACAGTGGGGCGATGCTCCTTCCGGAGTTCCAGCGCGGTTACGTGTGGAACCGCGACCAGGTCAAAGGGCTGATGCGCTCTCTGTACCGCGCCTATCCGGTCGGTTCGCTCCTGGTCTGGGAGACGGAGGTGGACTCCGCATCGGTCCGGGGCGAACAGGATGTCATCGGTACTCGCTCGCTACTGCTGGACGGACAGCAGCGCATCACGTCGCTGTACGGCGTGATGCGGGGCCGGCCGCCGAAGTTCTTCGAGGGGAACCCCAGCGCCTTCTCCGGCCTGTACTTCAATGCCGAGGGCGAGGACTTCGAGTTCTACATGGCCACGAAGATGCGTGACGACCCCCTGTGGGTGGACGTGTCCCGCCTCTTCCAGGAAGGCATCGACCCGATCTTGGATGACTTCGACAATGGCGTCTCCCGGTCCGACGAGCGCGTCTTCATGCGTCGACTGACAAAGCTCCTCGCGATCCAGGAGCGTGACTTCCATGAAGAGAAGATCACTGGCAAGGACAAGACCGTCGAGGTCGTCGTCGACATCTTCAACCGCGTGAACATGGGCGGGACCAAACTCCGCAAGGGAGATCTCGCGCTCGCCAGGCTCTGTTCGGAGTGGCCCGAGGCCCGCGCCACCATGAGCGAGTACCTGGACAGGTGGAAACAGGTCGGGTTCAAGTTCAGTCTCGATTGGCTGCTCCGGTGTGTCACCGCTGTCGCGACCGGTCGTGCCGTGTTCTCCAGCCTGGCCAAAGTCTCGACCGAGGAATTCCGTTCGTCGTTGGAGGCGACCGTCCGCTACATCGGGAAGTTCCTCGACGCCCTTGCCGGCCGCCTCGGACTGGACCACGACCGCGTCCTGATGGGCCGCATGGCCATCCCCGTTGTCTGCCGCCTGCTCCACCTCAACGGCGGCGACTTCGACGACGCGGCGCACCGCGACCGCGTCCTGTACTGGTACGTCCACGCCTCCCTTTGGGGCCGTTTCACTGGACAGGTCGAGACCGTCCTCGCACAGGACTACGCCATGGCCCAAGCAGAAGGCATCGACGGCCTGATCCGGGTCCTGGAGGAGTCGCGTGGTGGCTCATTGCGGATCAGGCCGGGCGACTTTTCCGGGTACACCGTGGGCGCGCGCTTCTACCCGCTGCTCTACCTGTTGACCCGGGTCGGCGATGCCCGGGACTTCGGATCCGGACTGCCCCTGCACGCCGAGATGCTGGGCCATCTCACCGGCCTCCAGATGCACCACATCTTCCCCAAGGCCCTGTTGAAGCAGCACTACCCCCACGATAAGGTCAACGCGATCGCGAACTTCTGCTTCCTCACTCAGGACACCAATCTCAAGGTCAGCAAGCGTGACCCCGCGGAGTATTTCGTCGACGTCGAGGGGCGCCAGCCCGGCGTGCTCGCATCCCAGTGGATTCCGCTCGACACGGAGCTTCGCGACATCGCGCGCTACGAGGACTTCCTCCACCGGCGCACCGAACTCCTGGCTGATGCCGCCAACCGCTTCCTTGATGAGCTGCGCAAGGGCGCGACCAGTGCCCGCGACGACCTGGAGCGCCTCGACGCCGTCGCCGCCGAGGAGCCGGAACGCGACACCCGCTCGGCCGGGTTGCAGGAGCTCATCGCCGAACTCGCCTCGATGGGGTGCGCACGTCCCGAGCTCGACGTGGAGATCTCCGACCCTGTCAGCGGCCGACCGCTCGCTGTCGCCGAGGCCCTGTGGGCTGACGGTTTGCAGACCGGGCAGGACGATCCCGCGGTCCTGGAACTCGATCCCGAGGAGGCCGACATCGCGGCGCTGGAAGCCCTCGGATACCGGGTCTTCACCTCGACTGAGGCCATACTCGGCTACGCCCGTCGGCGTAACGCCGAAGTTGCGGGGACCGGCTCACTCCCGGAGACCTCGCTGCCGCCGATGTCGATGGGGTGACCTCGGCAGCGGGGCGCACGCCCGAACAATTCGTGCACGATGACCGGAAGTGGCCATATTCCGTCGTATACATCCCTGGCACATCATGGGCTGTTAGACGTATTGGTCATACGGAATTTATGTCTGTCCGGTATCCGGGCAGTAAGCCGAAGGGTGAACTGAAGAGAGTTGGTGGCCGTGGGGTCGAACGTAGGGGAAATGACGCTTCGCATCGCATTCGACGACGAGGTGACGGAGCGGGAGGCGGACCAGCACACCAGGAACTTGCTGCGGCTGCTTGAGCGCCTCGACATCGACGAGGTGGATATCGCGCGAGGCGAACCGGTTCCGGGGACACGCGTCGATGCCCCCATGATCCTCGGCTCCATCAGTCTCGTCGGCCTTTCCCTCAAGACCGTCCTTCCGCACATCGTCACCATTGCCACGGCCTGGTTGGAAAGAAGCGCCCAGAAATCGGTCACGCTGGAGGCCGGGGGAGTGAAGCTGGAGGTCAAGGGCGATCACGATCCAGCCGAGGTCGCGGCCTATCTCGCGCTCATCGAGGAGCGGTCGAACGCCGGAATCGAGAGTGAGGACAGCGAGCGCACAGCCGAGGACGGTCACCGGTGAGACGTGTCGCGATTTTGATCGGCACGGGGAAGTACCGTGATCCCGGCTTGCAGAATCTGCTGTCGCCGCAGGCCGACGTCGCAGCGATCGGGGGCGCCCTCGAAGCCAACGGGAACTTCGACGAGGTGATTTCACTTCTCGACCCGACGCACGACGAGGCCTCCGGCGCCATAGAGCAGGCGTTGAACTCTGGGAAACCCGACGACCTGGTGTTCGTGTCGTTTTCCGGTCACGGGGTCCGAAACACCCCGGGCCGGCTGCACCTCACCTTCTCCGACACACGCCTGGATCGTGTGGCTTCGACAGGGCTGTCCTCGGAAGGTCTGCAGCGCATGCTGCACGATTCGCGTGTGACCAAGAAGGTGGTTCTCCTCGACTGCTGCTACAGCGGATCCTTCGCTGACGGTTTCGCAACGCGGTCCAGCGGCGAACAGGAGTTCATCGACTTTCAGCGTGAGTTTCTCGGCGGAGAAGGAACATACGTCCTCGCCTCCTCAGCGCCTGACAAGCCTGCCCACGAGGGAGACAATTCGGCGGGTGCACAGCCGTCACCCTTCAGCGCGGCTGTGGCCCGGGGGCTGTCCGGGGAGGCCGAGGACGTCGACGGCACTGGCTGGATCGACTGGGAGAGCCTGCACAAATTTGTCCGAGCCGAGGCGGAGCGCGACGGACGGCAGCGCGTCACGGGTTTTGCGCTGGGAGCCGTCGGCCGTGTCCCGCTCGCGCGGCACGTCGAGGCGGCTACGGCCGTGCGGGTGGATGGCGGGACGTCGGGCCGCCCTGCGAAGCCTGTGCACGATGACGCCGGGCAGGGCGCGGATCGATCCGACAGCGGGACGCCGGGAGCCGCCACGGGGCGTGCGGAGACGTCGGACGACACCGGCGCGGCATACACGGGAGGCCCGCATCCCGACTTCGACCTCCGTCAGTGGAGGTCGCTCTTCGCTTACCACCGCGCCTGCCTGGCACGGCAGAGCGTCCTTCAGCAGCTCCCGGATGCGAAGCACAAGGACGGTCGGCAGTACGCCCCCTGCCCGATGGGTAAGGAGGCGCTGCTGAGCGGGATCGAGACGAGATGGCGGCTGACCGGGGCCGCTGAGACGCTGGCCCGCGGCGCCGCGGACGGTGGGCGGACCCTGCGTTACGGGTATCCCGCCGTTGTCTTCGATACGGCCGCGCACCGGCCGGGGAAACGAGCGGAGTGGAAGGTCGCCCCGCTGTTCGTCATGGATGTGGAAGCGGTTGCGGACAACGGCGCTCTCTACCTGACGCCGGTCGGCGAGATCGAACTCAACGCCGAACTCGCCGCCACAGCCGCCGATCTCGACCCACCCGACCTGGACGAACTCACCACCTGGTTCCGCGCGGACTGGGCCAGTGGAAGCCTCGCCAAACTCGGTGACAAGGCCCGCAGCGTCTGCAAGGTGCTCGACCTCACCTGTGTGAACGACCTCGAACCAGGACGACTGCGCGCTCAGCTGGACCTTGCCATCCCCCTGCGCTCGGGGGCGCAGAACGTCGCCCTCCTGTACGTCGCCGACCCCGCGGTCGGCGCCGCCAAGCAGCTCATCAGTGACCTGGACGTCGACGGTGACCACTCGATCAAGCCGGACCAGATCGAGGGCACGGCGCTCGCGGCGCTCACCGGCCGCCCCGCGGAGCGAACGCCCTCGCGTCAGCGTGTCACTCCGGTGATCACCGGTCTGAGCAACGCCTCCCAGGAGCGGATTCTCGTCTCGGCCATGACGCGGCGGCTCACCGTCGCCACGGGGGCGCCGGGAACTGGCAAGAGTGAGCTGATCACCTCGGTCGTCACCTCAGCTGTCGCGGACGGCGAATCTGTCCTTGTCGCATCGACGAACAACACGGCAGTGGACGAAGTGGTCACACGGGCGAACAAGCTGCTTCCCGGCGCCGACCTGGTCGTACGTACCGGCAACAGCGATGAACGCCGCAACGAACCAGGAATCCTGTCCGACCTGCGCGCTGCTCGGTTCGACCCGGTCGACGTGCGGACGCTCGCCGAACGGCTCAAGGGGCATGAGCGTCGGCTCGGCGAGATCAGGGCCGAGCTCGCCGCAGTCGCCGAGGCCGAGTATCGGCTCACGGCCCTCGCCACAGCGCGTCGGCGCGACATCGCCGACCTGCCCCCGGACCTGTCCCCTCAAATCTTCTCCGACGCCGACACCGTGCAGCGATGGACCGAGCGCGTCGAAAAGGCGGTGGAAGGGAGATGGGCACGGTGGTGGCACCGATGGCGGCTCCGACGCGGCCTCGGGAGAGAGCTTCGGGACGACGAATTGCGTGCCCTCTGGCGTTTCCTGGTGACCGAACAGCAGTGGCGCACGGCGCGCGCCGACCTCGACGCCCGGTCCGCCCCGGACACCCTGCACCACGACGCGAACGAGATCCGCACAGCACGGCGCGATGACAGCGCGCCCTTCGTCGTCGGACAGGTCGCCGCTGCTCTGCGGCACGGCCACGAGCGCATCGACCATCGCCTCCAGGCGCTTGCCGACAACAAACAGTGGAAGGGCGTTTCCTCCCTGCTGCAGGTAGTGCGGGCCTGGGCGACGACCTCCCGCTCAGTGCGCGTCTTCCCGCCCCAGGCCGGCCTGTTCGACCTGGTCGTCATCGATGAGGCCAGCCAGTGCACGGTCGCCGACCTGATCCCGCTCCTCTTCCGGGCCAAACGAGCTCTCGTCATCGGCGATCCGCATCAACTGCAGCCCGTTCACACTCTGGACCCGGCCGAGGACCGGCGGGCGCAGCGCGAGGCCGACATCAGCGAGGAGTGGTTGGAGGACCGATCGCTCACCCACAGCAGCGGGTCCGCCTACCACGCCGCCGCCACGGCGCTGGCCAGCGCAGGGGGCGAGGTTATGTGGTTGGACGAGCACTACCGGTGCCACCCGGATATCGTCGCTCCCGCCAACCGCCGCTTCTACGGGGAGCGGCTGGCGATCCGTACCCGGACGCACAAGCTGAAGGATCCCATGGACCCGGCGGTGGACTGGGTCGATGTGCGGGGTGAAGCGGAACGGCCCGACGGCGGCTCGTGCCGTAACCTCGTCGAGGCGCGGCACGTCATCAGCCTGTTGCGTGAGCTGTGGTCGCTGCCCGCTGATACGTCGATCGGCGTCGTCACTCCGTTCACAGCCCAGCGGCGCGCCATCGAGGATCTGCTGGGCGCGGCCGGACGGAATCGGATCCGCGTCGGCACGGTGCACACGTTCCAAGGCGGGGAACGCGATGTCATCGTGGTCTCTCCCACGGCTGCGACGGGGGTGGACCCGCGGTCCGGCAACTGGGCCGCCTCTCAGCACAACCTGTGGAACGTCGCCATCACCCGCGCCAAATCTCGGTTGTATGTCGTTGGTGACCGCTCCTACTGGTCGGGCCGTGACGGCGTACTCGCGGAACTCGCCAGGTCGAACGAGAAGGCGGGCGGCTCGCCGCTGCCGGATGACGCGGCGCGTGAAGCGCTGTTCTCGGCTCTGACGGAGAGGGGCGTGGCCGTGACGGTCGGCCGCCGCCTCGGCGGCTATTCCTGTGATCTCAGCATTCCGACGGGCTCGGGGGAGATCGCCGTCTTCATAGACCGGGCCGGAATCGACGAGGCCGCGTGCGACCGGGGACGGGCGCTGTACCGCACGCTCGATCTGGTCGCCCTCTTCGAAGAGGTGACAGGGATCCCCGCTGTGCGCGTCCCGGCGTGGCGCTGCCTGAGCGACCCGAAGGGTGTGGCGGCGGACCTGCTGACGCAGTGAGGGGAGCGCGTTCTCGGCCGGTCGCCCCGTAAGGTGACGACCGGCCCGAGTACGTCGGTTTTCCGCTCAGAACAGTGCGCCCGTCGGCTTGAAGAGCCCGTCGCCGACGTTAGGCGCGGGGGCGGAGGCAGCCTTTGCCGGTACGAAGGGGCTGGGCGCACCGTGCCAGGACACGGCGAGCGCATCGCGTGCCCGGGTGGCCGCCACGAAGATCAGCGAGCGAGCCTTCTGCACTTCGCGTCGGCAGCGCAGGGGGTCGGCATCCCGAAAGCGTTCGATGTCCCGGCGCGGAACCAGGCCCTCGCACATCCCGGCGATCGCCACGAAGCGGTACTCCAGCCCCTTGAATCGGTGCAGAGTGCCGACGTGCACGGCGTCCTCGACGCGCGGCCCGTCCGGACCGATCGTCGCCGAGCGGATCCCTGCCTTTCTCAGCCGCTGCTCCACCTCGCCCACCATGTCGCGGGTCGGGACGGCCACGGCGATGGAGGCGTCCTCATCTTCATCGGCGAGCCCGCGCCATTCGCTGACCTGAGCCGCCAGGGCGTTCATCTCCTCGTCCCAGGTGTCGGCACGCACGAACGTCGGCGCGGGGCCCTGCAGAATCGATCGGTAGCCGCCGAGGTGGGCGGTGCCGTCGTCGAGGTCGTCCCACGTCTCATCTCCCAGCAGACCGAGGGCGGAGCCGAGGATCTGCTTGGTCGTCCGGTAGCTGAGCGTGAGCCGCGACGATCGACCACGGATGTTGACGCCGAGGCTGGCTAGCGACACGTAGTTGTCGTAGATGCGCTGGTGGGTGTCGCCGACTAGGAAGATGTCGTCGTCCTTCTCCGCCACCATCGCACGCAGCAGTTTCCAGTGCGCCGGGTTCAGGTCCTGGGCCTCGTCCACCACGATGTGCTGGTAGTCGTGGCGCAGGGTCGCCCACGACTGGTCCAGACGGTGGAGCAGCGGCCCCCCGTGCTCGGCCTCAGCGTTCTCATAGGCGGCGATCTTGGCGGCCTGCTCTCCCTTGATCCGGGCGGCGATCTCCGCGACCTGCCGGTGCGTCCACAGCCGTTTCTCATCGAGTCCCATGGTGAACCGCTCGACCAGCTGCCAGATCTCGGCGCGCTGTGCCCGGCTGATGCGCTGACCGCGACCCGCGCGCCGGGCGCGGAAGTAGTCGGCCCGTGAGTTGACCGCTTGGCCCAGGATGACCTGGCTCCATTCGGCGTTGAGGAACTCCGCGTCCCAGCGGGTCTCACCGATCTCGGTGAGCATGTCCTGCCACTCGTCCAGCGCCTGGGCGTCGGTGATCCACCGGCGGCGGCCGCCCTGGGCGGCTTCGGCCACGATCTGGGTGGCCAGGCTGTCGATGTTGACGATGTGGACGCGGTCAACGACCTCCTGGCCGCCGAGATCGAGCAGCCGCTTGCGCAGGTCACCCGCGAGATTCCGGTTGTAGGTGGTGAGCAGCACGGCTTTGGACCGTCCCTGGGACAGGCGGTCGACCAGGTACTTCACCCGGTGCAGGGCGACGATGGTCTTGCCGGTCCCCGGGCCGCCGCTGACCCGAGCGGGACCTTTGTAGCGACGCTTGACCAGCTTCTCCTGCGTCGGGTGCAGGTACACCTTCCACCGGCCGAAGCCATCCTCGATGGCCTCACGCAGATCCGTGTCCTCGGTCGTCACCCGTGTCGTGGACCGGCGCAGAGCGGCGGAGTAGTCGGTGACATCGACGGGCTCGGCCACCTTGACCGGCTGGGTGATGCTCTCCAGGACGTCACCGAAGCTCTTGCCGTCGGCGAGAGCGAGCAGGACCTCCTCGGAATGCGCCGGGGCGTACTCCACCAGCCCGAGCATCTTCTCGTCGGTGGTGACATCCAACGCCAACGGGATCAGCGCCTCGGCCACGCCGAGCTCGCGCAGCTGCTCCGCGCTGAACGCCGCGAGGAGGGGTTCACGCTGGGAGGCCGACGGCGCGGCGGAAGGGGCCTGCTCCGTCTGCTTGCACTGTTCAGCCGTCGGCTGCCCGACGGGGGCCGACACACTCCGGGCCGTCGGCTCGGCGGTTTCTCCGCTGCCCGCGGGGGATGACACTGGGGCGTCATCGGCGCCGCCGGGTGCCCGGACCGTCGTGGACTCCACGACCTCCAGGAACTCGATACCACCGGTGACAGGGTTCACCTGGTGGTGGAACCGTTCGAGGTTGTCGTAGACCTCGTTGCGGTGCCGGACCGCGACGAGGATGTAGTCACCGTCCCCCACGTGCAGCAGCAGGGCCCTGTAGTCGTCGGCGACCCGCGCCGAGTAGAGGCGGTCGTGCCCCTTCAGCTGCTTGAGTCGGAGGCCAGGGGAGTGCGGGTTCTCCCGGAACTTGTACTGGAAATCGTAGATGGCGCCCTTGACGACCCGGGGCAGCCGCTTGATCTCCTTGTCCGCCTTGTCCAAGAGCCTCAGCGTCACCTTGCCCTGCACGCTCAACCTTCCGTTCCCATCACCCGCGCCGCCAGTTCGGCGGCGTCCCACTTCTGTGCCTCGCGCGCTGTCCACCCGGCATCGGCGTAGGCCGCGTCGCCCTTGGCCTTGTCCTCGTGGTTCGTCAGTAGCGCGTCGGACAGAACGACCGCGACGCGCTGCTCGGGCCAGGCCAGCTCGGCCGGCCACAGTCCCCCGGACAGCTCGTATCCGGCCTCCGGAACCGGAACACCGCGCTCCATGAGGCTGCGCACCAATGGCTCCAACCCCGGCTCGTCGCGCTCCAGATACTCCAGAACCTCGGTCCACCCCTCCCGGTCCGGTTCAGCGGCCACCGGCGCCGCACCCGCTCCGGGACCGTCGTCCGGGCCGGAGGGGGACATGGGCGGGACCGCTGTCGGCTCGGGCCGGGGCGGTTGTTCGGGGGGACCCCCGGCGGCCCCTGCGCCGCCGTTGACCCCGACGCGCGTCGGAGCCGGTGTGCCGATCTCTGCGCCCTCGGCTCGCTCGCTGTCCTCATCTGCGGCCGCCGCGACGGCCGCCTTGCGGCCGCCGGGCAGGGAGTCGCCGAACAGCGCGGCGGTTTCGTCGTCCAGCGGCAGGCGTGCCTTGGTCTCCTCCAGCCCGATGCCTCCGGCCGCCGCGACGATCTCGGCGTCGAACGCGTCCATGTCGCTCAGCGCGAACTGGCCTCCGTCGCTGTGCTCGTCCGTGAGGAACTGGACCAGGTTGCCCCAGTACAGCCACGCCTGCCAGCGGCGCTTGTGCGCCTCAGGGTCGGCCTCGATCACCGCGCGCCGATCGTCGACGACGGTGAAGGCACTGACCGACCGGGTCGCCGGGTCGAGCAGCACCACCACGCGACAGTCGGCGTCGTCGACCCCGCGGAACAGAAGCATCGGCCCGCCCGCCCTCTGCCCATGGAGCGGCTCGCCGGTGAGGGCCGCGGTGAGAACTCCGCCGACCGTCTCCGCTCCCACCCGGGCGGCGTCCACCCCCGGGGTGCGGGCGATACCGGTCGCCGAGGCCGCTGTGCGGCGGCGCCAAGTCTCCCGATCGGGATGGGCCAGGAACGCCAGAAGCACGTCGATGGGGCGCACCCACACCGTGGACCGCAGCTCCTCGCCATCGCCGCCCTCCTGCCGGTAGGTCGTGAGCGCGGCGCCCTCCCCGTGGTGGCCGTAGGGTTTCCAGGGTTCCGGGCCCGGGGCGTCCCGCTTCTCCCATGAGGCGATGTCGTCCCAGGTGAGCTGGAAGACGGTGCACCCGTGAGCGCGCAGCCGGGCCCGCCTCTCGGCATCGTCGGCCAGCCGGTTGCGATGCGGCGCCGCGTGGTACTCATAGCCGTCGAGATAGACGGCCACCTGCGTCGGCTCGGCGTCCAGCCGCCGGAACAGCACATCGGGGCGCGTGCCCTTGATGGTGTTCTGCAGGATGACCTGCCAGCTGACCACGGACCCGTTGGAACCCGTCAGCCGCAGCTCGGCCGTGCTCCGGTCGTTGACCCGCGCCGCCTGACTGAGCGAACGGCCCGCCTGCGGCTGGTTGGCCCACGATGTGAGCGCGGCCAGGAATCGGGCCTCCAGCTCGCTCTCCACCTGGTCCCACAGCGAGATCTCGCTGGTCCCGGCGATACTCGCGGTGGTCCAGTCCGTCAGCAGGTCGCGCAGCATCTCCTCGGCCAGCGCGCGGTCGGTGTCGGGGAACTCGCGGTCACTGACGTAGGCGAGCAGGCATCGGTGGCACGCCGCCCGATCGGACTGCTTGGCGCACTCGCAGCCCTCCACCACTTCCAGGGCGTGTGTCAGGATCTCGCGGATGCCCTCCTCCCCGGAGCGGGGGTTGAGGTAACCGGTTCCGCCGGGCAGGGTGTCGTAGACGATGAGGTACTGCCGACGCCGCCCTGTCTCCTCGTCGGGCATGGTCGCCACCGTGGACGCCAGGTGCGGCAGCGCTCCGCCGTAGACGGCGGCGAACCCGGCCATCAGTGCCGCCTTGAAGCTTGTGGTGCGCTCGGGCACCTGCACCGTGGCCGCGGGCAGCAGAATGCGCAGCGCCTCGGTGCGCAGCGTGTGGGCGAGCACCAGTGGGAGATGCTCGACCGCGTCGCCGCGCCGCTGGCGGCACCAGGGCCGGTGGTGGCTCGGGGAGGAGTCGTAGCCGCTCGTCGTCACATACTCGTCGCGCCGGTCGGGCCCGGGGTCGTCAGGGGTGGCGCCGCCGCACGTCGTGCACACCCGGAACGGATTGGGCCGCACGAGTTCCCCGGCGAACGGGGTTTCCGCCGGACGGTCCATCCGCAGCGCACCCAGGTTGAACCGGCGGATCACCGCTTCGCGGGTGAACTCCACGCCGAACGCCCGCGTCCGGTGCCGCCACGCCCCCGGAGCGATGTCCTCGCGCGCGATGTCCACGGCCACCGGCGTCTCGTAGAAGCGGCGCTGCCGCTCGTCGTGGTCATCGCGAATGAGCGCGTCTTCGCGCCGGTCCCGGGCGTAGACGCGGGTCGGCTCGATGACGTTGTGCAGGGCGCTCCGGTCGCCGATGCTCGCGCTGCGGCACTGCGGACAGGGGCCGGTGTCCTCGACCGCGGTGGTGGTCCGTACGTACCCGCACTCCGGGCACACGCGCCACTGCGTCCACGTCGGCCGGTTGTGTGTACCGATGTCGACGCCGTCGATCTGGTGGCGGTATCCGCGCACGTAGAAGTGGTTTCCAGGGGCCAGCTCGGTCAGCGCCGAGGTCGCCGCGCGCTCGTACTCGCGGATCTCGCTGTGGTACGTGGTCTTGCCCTCGGCGCCGGTCTCCTCCCACGAGATGGTGGCCTCCAGCTCGGTGGCCGAGTCCACCAGGGAGTAGTTCGGCAGCACACCGAGCTCGACCAGGGCGCCGTGCGCGCTTCCCTTGCCGGTCGAGGTGATCACGCGGGCGATCTCCCGGCGCTCGGCGGACAGCTGCCGCTTGCGGGAGCGCTGCTGGGGGTCGGAGTCGAGCAGGGCCGCCACTGCGGCGCCGATGACCTCCAGCCGGGCGCGCAGGTCGGCTAGGCGCGCCTGCCACTTGCGTTCGGCTTCGGCCAGGAACCCCTTGATGCCGGAGGCGGCGTATGAGCGCAGTTCGGCGGCTGCCTCCTCGCTGACGTCGGCTCCGGCCCCGTCGAAAAGGGCGAGGAACTCCTCCACCAGCCGCGGCCCCTCGGACACGGCGGCTTCGGTGAAGGGACCGAGCCAGCCGGTGTCCCCGAACAGCGCCGAGGCACGCCGCGGCAACGCGGGCACCCCGGGTAGGCGGCCCCGGGCCGCGAGGTCGAGCAGGTGCGCGGCGTACTGGCGACGCAGGATCTCCACGGCCGAGGGGTAGCTCCCGGGCGGTGCGATCTGCCCGGCGATCATGTCGCGCGGCGCGGCAAGGTAGTAGCGTTCGCGCGGACGCCGACCGATGAGGGTGAGCAGGAAGGCGTTGCCGGAGCTCCGCCCGGCGCGCCCGGCGCGCTGGACGTAGTTCGCGGGACCGTTCGGCAGTGACCCGAGGATCACGGCGGACAGCGCCCCGATGTCGATACCGAGCTCCAGCGTGGGCGTACACGACAGCACGTTTGGGTCGCTATAGCGGGTGCCCTCCCGGAACGCCTCCTCGGTGCGTTCACGCTGGGCGCGGGTCAGCTGCCCGGTGTGCTCGGCGGTGGTCACCCGGAACGGGTCGGCCGACAGGTACAGCTCCCGGTAGTAGTCGGCTTCGAACCGCCGCTCCTCGTCGATCTGGAGGACGCCGTCGCACCGGTAGCGGGGGCAGCGCATCTCGTCCCATTCGGGGAGGAGAGCGGGTTGCACGGTCTGCTTCCAGTTGCACGTCGGGCAGGTCAGCCCGGCCGTGACCACCTCGGCGTCGGCCAGGCGGCGTACGTGGATGTGGCCCGGCATCAGCCCGTAGACGCGCGTGGCGCCGTCAGCGGCGGTGCGGCGGATGAGGACGCCCTCGTCGGCCAGGACCTCCAGCAACCGCCCCAGGTAGCGGGTGGCCGTGTCGGCGTCCACACCGAGGCAGCGCGAGGTCCAGTCCTGGTACCAGTTGCCGCGGCCGGTGATGGAGTCGAACTCGCTTCGGTTTTTGGCCTGGCCGAGCAGGAAGCGTGGCGACGGCAGTCCGGCCGGGAACGCGGGCATGCCGTCGGGCCGCTTGCCCCAGATGGTGCCGTAGCGTCGGGTCCCGGCGGCGTCCAGCCAGGGAGTGAGCCAGTGGTGGGCGACGCCGCCGCGGGTACGCAGCCGCTCCAGCAGTCCGCGCAGGTAGCCGCGGAAGACCCCCGGTTCGGGAAGGCCGCCGGTGATGGTCTGGCGTGGGTCGTGTTGGAGCAGATCGCGGGCGAGAGCGGCGCTCTGGTCGGGATTGTCGATGCGGACCTCGGCGGCAGCCGTGCGCGTGAGCTCCAGGGTGCGGCCCTGGCGCGAGCGCAGCCCGAACTCCAGGACCGAGGAGAAGGCGAGCCGTTCTCCGATGAGGTCCCACACCCGCGTCCCGCCTGGGTCCTCCCCGGCCAGCAGCTGGTCGACCTCGGTGCGCTCGTGCAGGTCGGGCGGGACCACACAGGCGAGGAACTTGGGGTCGGCGGCGCTGGTGACGGTGTCGGCGATCAGGTCGTTGAGGGCGATCGGGGAACCGTCGGGCGGCAGGTGCGCGGCCAGGAGCGTCCGCAACGAGAACGTGTAGGAGCGGTTCGACACGAACCCGGCGCGGTGCGCGGCGTCCTGGACCGAGTCGTTGAAGATCAGCGTCTTGGGCTGCTCGTCGTCGCCGGAGGGGGAGCGGCCGCTGAGCTGGCCGCTGGTGAACAGTTCGGTGACCGCCACCGAGGCGAGCGCGGCCGGTCCGGAGCCGAGGAAGCGGGTGCCCTGTTCGGAGCGGCAGGCCGGGCACCGGTCCATCTCGGCGTCGCGGAACGACTCCTTGGTGTGTGCCAGGTCGGCGATGACGAACACGCCGTCGAGCTCGCCCTTGGCAGCGTCGGCCACGTCGGCGTCGTCGATCGGGCGCACGGTCTCGCCGGAGGCGGTGAGCACGTGGATGTTCTGACCGGCGGTGCGCTGCGCGGCTTCGTGGCGACTGGCGTGGATGAACACGCGGAGGTACTTCTTGGCGGAGATCGCGCCCCGGTAGATCCGTTCCGGATCGGTGACGAGCTGGGTCGGAGTACGCTCCGGCGAGATCGCCGCCCAGCCGGACCGGCCGCACTGGCGGCAGTACACGGCGGGCAGGCGGCCCCGACCGATGCCGGATGCAGTGGACTCGCCGTCGAGCGGCGGTGCCGCCTCGCCATGCCAGCTGAAGGCGGGTTTGTCGGACACGGCGCGCAGCAGCCGGGCGATCGACCGCGTCCACAGGTGGGTCTCGATCGCCACGAACGGCCGCGACGGGTCGTCCGGGTCGCGGGCAACGGACAGCAGCGCGACATAGCGGGCCAGGGCCTCGGCGGTCTGGGCCGGCGCGCTGCGCAGCGCTTGGCCCCACGTGTAGGCGCCGCGCTTGGGAAGCGCTTCGAGGATCTCGTCGAGCGTGCAGACGCTGCCGCCGAGGATTTCCAGGACGGCGTTGGTGAGAATGTGTGTCTTGAGAACCTTGCCCAGTTGCTGCGGGGAGAGGTCGTTCTGCCCGGTAAAGGCCTCCATGATGCGGGCCATGGCCTCACGGTCCCCGCCGTGCGGGTCGGGGAGGTTGGCGACCTCAATCGGGTTGGGCAGCGGAAGGTGGTACTCGATCTTCTTGAAAGGGACGAACTCTTCGGCGGTGAGGCGGTCCTCGCCGATGACAGAGTCAGGCCCGAACTTCGTGCCGAAGACGGTCTCCGCGACTTCCCGAACAGCCTGCCCGGAGTCGGCGGAATCGTCCCCCGCGCCGAGCGTCGCGCTGGTCGCGACGGGGCAAATGTCCCCGAGCGGCTGCCCCGGGCGGCTCTCCCCGGTGGCGGCAGCCAGACGTCGCAGAAGCATCGCCACATCGGTGCCCTGAGCGCCGTCGTAGGTGTGGAACTCGTCCACGACGACGTAGGAGATGTCGGCGCCCTCCCAGAGCGGCAGGTCGTGCTCGCGGAGGAGGAGCAGGTCGAGCATTTTGTAGTTGGTGATGAGAATGTCAGGTCGGACCCGACGAATCTCATCGCGGCTGGTGAGGATGCGCTCATAGCCGGTCTCGGGAGTGTCCCCGATGTACAGCCCTGCGGTGACGTTTTCGAGTCCCTGCTGGGCCAGGTACTCGTTCAACCGCTGCGCCTGGTCGGTGGCAAGCGCATTCATCGGGTAGAGGAGAACAGCCTTCACCCCGACGTTGCCGCGCGCTCGCTCCCGACGACAGTGATCCAGAACCGGAATCAGAAACGACTCGGTCTTCCCAGACCCTGTGCCAGTGGTGATGATTGTCGGCTCAGCGGTCCCGTGAAGCGTCGACAAGCGCTGAAACGCCCGCGCCTGATGCAGGTAAGGAGCGAACCCAGCCAGAGCCCACTCCAGACTCTTACGCCACTCGTCATCGGCAGGACGGAATGGTGTCCGGACTCTAAGATATGGGCCCCGGAAGATCCCGTAAGTGGGGTGGTTGAGAAACGCCTCCAAGCCTTCACGGACAGGCGCGTCAGCGAGCGCAAAGGTGGTGGAGAGGTACTGGGTGATGTTCCGCTTGATCTCAACGGCGGCGAGGGTGGGTTGCATGGTCAGACCTCGCCGTCCCACTCGCCATTGGCCTTGGCGCGCTCTAGCTTCTCAGTGAAGTAGGCATGCGCCTGACGGTATTCGTTCTCTCGGTCGGCCTTGTAGAAAGGCGCAGAGTAGCCCTCAGGAACTGGTTCTGTATCAGGTGAATCGAGGTGTTTATGGAGTTGGAGGTAGTGCTCCTTGGTCTGGTCAAATCCATACGCGTATCGATCAGCGGCGATCTTTCGGCAATTGGCGTCGAACCAGATATTTTCGTCTCGTTCGGCCAAGATCTGAAACCGCGCTTTGTATATGGCTATTAGCTGTTCAAATGTGAGTCCCAGCCATGCTGCCACCAGTGCATCAATCTCCACAAGGCATGCCCGGCGAGCATGCTCTGACCTGAGAGGAGTTGAATAACGCCAATGCGAATCGATCTCGCCAAGCGGTTCAAGGCGTGGCCAGTCGCAGGCCCACGTGGCGTCTTGCCATGTGGGTTCAAAGAGTTTGGACCAAAGGGGTGCATACGCGTTGGTGAGGCAATTTAGTCGTAGTGTTCTCAGGATTAGGTCGGATGACAGAGGGTGGCCAGGGATCGGGGCGGGCATCATATTTGCTTCGGCTATCCGTAGATGGGATCGTCCCGTAATGCGAAGCAGGTAGTCCAAGGGAAGCGATGCCCAAAACCCGGCGGTGAGGGCTGTCTTCTCCCACGTGTCTAAGGCCAAGGAGTGGACTGCGTCAACATGGCTTGGTCCTGGAGGGATGAGGGCGGCAAAGAGGCTGCGTTCGATATCAAAGGCAATCATCCCCCGCCAAGCTACTCTGTAATATTCCGTGTAGTTATAGACTTCCTGCGTCTCTTGGAGTGATGGGAGTTCCTTCTTTGTGAATGTGCGCTTGTAATTGGTGTCTGGGGTAGCGTTTTCGTCGAGCTTTGTGGGGTCGCAGGGGTGCCAGTCTTTTGCGTGAGTGAATGGTATGCTTGGGTTCTGTGCGAAGGGATTTGCTGGAGAAATGTGGGGGCCTTGTAGTACGACTTCCTTGAGGGAGTTGGTTGATGAATTCTCCCATTGGATAAGGCCCAACTTCTTGCTATTTGCTTCGTGGAAGCCGAAGCTGATGTGAGGGTTGTTGAGTCCCAGGCGATTGCTATACCTAGCCAGTGTCCGCATGGCACTTGTTTCTGAGGCTGTTACAGGATGGAGCAATGGGGCATGCTCGACTGGCTGGTCTGATGAGCCTGTAAGGCGCCTCCACTCGGCAAGTTGCTCGTAGTTTACGTGGACTAACCGATCCTTGTGTGCCCGCAGGTCCCACCGGCCCTCATGTCTAATTCCTGGGGCAGCCCCGTGTCCATCATGCTCCAGTGAGCCCATGACAACCGACGCGTTATACAGCCAGTTCATGGTCGTAAAGTCAATAGAGGATGGGAATGAATAGATATGAACGCCAAATTCTCGACTTCGGCCCACGGGGCTTGGAAATGCCCAGTTTCCAGCATTGACAAAGTGTGCATGGAATCGCAAGCGCCGGTAAGTCTGGGCTCGGAGTTCGCCTTCTCGTTTTCCGCCGAAATGAGTATCCGGGTGGACGAGGCCGACCGCACCTCTATCGCTAATATTGTTCCATGTGCGGCACATGAAGGCGCGGTAGAGATCTGGTTGGGTCCCGGAAATAAGGGGGTAGGTTGTCTTGTCTGCCAGGAAAGAGCTCATGCCAGAGGTCTCGGCAAGGTTAGTGAGGAAGTAGAAAACTCCTTCTTGCTGAAGTATGCTCGCCTTGCGATTCGCGACGGTGGCAGTGTCTACTCGTTCATGCAGTTTGAACCACGGGTCCAGCTCTGAAAGAACTGCATCTTCATCCCATTGTGGGCGTACCCACGGGGGATTGCCTGTCTGGAGGGTGAATCCACCTGGTTGGAAGATGTGTGCAAACTGAAGTTCCCAGTGGAGGTATCCGTGCTGATCCGCGATTTCCTCAATTGTGTGGACCCACGGGAACCGCTCTGCCAACTTGAATTCAGACTCCATCCCGGTCCACGTGGGGAGCTGATCCTCGTACTCGCTCAAGTCGTCGAGAGTGGCGAAGTGATCGACGAGCGATCCCTTCGGGACATCAGCCCTACCGAGTAGAGCTTCCGCGAATTCTAACCAGTTGTCGAGGTTTGCGAGCGGGATGCTCTTGCTGGGCGTTCCGAACAGTGAACCATTGGTTCCTGGCCGACTGATGTCAAGCGTGTCGTCAAGCCGCTGATAGACAGCGTCGCTTCCGTCTAAGAGCCCGGAATTTTGCACTGGCCAGAACCACAGTGCACACCAGGCGTCCATAAGGGTTTTCAAGCGCCAGTACGGCGTTCCGTGAGCCGTTAGGTCATTGAGGACCTTCTCCCGAGGAACGGCTGTCTTCGGGTGCTCCAGATCCTCGGCTCCCCAAACGTCGATGTGGCGGCTGATCTCCCTCTCGGAGATCTCCAGACGGCGGATAACCAACCCCCACAGGTACTCGGCCCGGCGGGCAAGGCCCTGCAGGCGCTGGACCTGGGACTGCTTCTCTCCGCGCTTCTTCGTCGCCGAGGGCGCCTTACGAATCTCCTTGCGCCAGGTGGCGAGACGCTTGGCGTCTTCTGGGGCGAACGCCTTTGCTTCCTTCTCGGCAGCCACGCAGCCCCACCCCTGAGCGGGGAGAAGGAAGTGGTGGATGTGCCCCTCCGGGATTTCGCCTTCCCGGAGGGGGCAGTCGTCTGGCGCCTCCTTGAGCCAGGCGCCCTTGGCCAACTGGTCGGGGCTGTACAGCCTCCGCCCGGCACCGATCAGCGAATTACCCCGACGGAGGTGCAAGCCGAACCACGGAGCCTGCAGGCCCGGGTGCATAACGTTCAGCCAGAGAGACACCTCGGCTAGCTCGACCGCCGTCACGTTCAAGTCAACGCCGTAGCAGCGGTGAAGCGCGATGTACGCCTTCACCTTCTGCAGCTCGTTGGTGTAGTCCTCCGGCTCCAGACGGACGCCGAGTTCGTCCTGCCGCCGCTTGAGGTACTCGGCCGCCACCTGGTTGATGGCCTCGTTCAGGAACGCGCCGGACCCGAGCGCTGGCTCGCAGATGGTCCAGTCGAGCAGTTCTCGTGCCTTGGTGGTCTTGCCGTCTTTGTCCAGCAGTTCACGCAGGGCCAGCTGCACCGTCAGCTGGGTCAGAGACTCGGGCGTGTAGTAGGACGCACTCGTCTCCCGGTCACGCCCGGCCAGTCGGTAGACGAACGATCCCGGCTTGTAGACCACACGCTCGCCGGTCGGGAAACCGTCCTCGTCCTTTTCCGGGACCCACACGCTGTTGGGGTAGTCCTCCACCGCCGAGTGCGGCACCAGCCAGGACCCGTCCTTCGGGTCGCCGTTCTTAGCGGCCTCGTACAGCATTTCCTCGGCGATGAAACCGGTGTAGGACATCAGTCCCTCGTACACCGCGCCGAGCTGGTTGATGCCGAGCTGCGCGTACGAGATGAACCCGCCGCGCTCCTTGCGCTTGCCGCGCGCGAGCATCAGCAGGCGCAGCACGCGGTGCAGTGCCTTGTTCCGCAGCCGGGTGTCGAGCCGCGGCATCACCGGATCATCCTGGTCGTCGTCGGGGTGGATCAGCGAGCGGCCGATGAGTCGCGTCCGCTCGGGGTCGAACAGGTCGGCCTTCAACGCCTCGAAGCGTAGGCCGTCGCCCTCTGACGTGTCCCGCGCCTCTTCGTCCGACAGAACTCGGCCGCGCGGGCGGTGGCCCTCGTTGACCATGCGGAACAGCAGGTCCAGCGACTCGTAGAGGTGGACGCTGTTGCGCGACTCTTCCCCGACCAGTCCGTGTACGACCAGGTCGCCGAGCCGCGCCATGCTGTACCCGCGCATGTACGCTTCATCGTCCGCGGGGACGACCCCCAGTTCCGGACGTGCCTCCGCGTAGAGGAGGAACAGGATCCGGTACAGGTACCGCAGCGACTCGCGGGCCAGTTCGTCGGCGAACTCCTTGTTGGAGTCGACCAACTGATCTGGGCGCACCTTTTGCTCGCGCAGCCGCTCCAATACCTCGTTGGCGATGATCTCGACCGACTTCTGCAGGCCCTCCCGCAGGTCCTTCGAAACACCGACCGCGTGCTGGCGCGACGCGTCCAGCAGAGCCTGGATTGGCTCGGCGCCGCCCTCCTCCGGCGGGAGCAGCGCCTCGGCGCCGAACAGCGCGGCGATCGTGCCGAGTTCGTCGGTGTCGCCACGTCCCAGCGCCACATCCAGGCTGACTGCCAGATACCGGCCCTCGCCCCACACCGTTCGGTCGGCGAGCACGATCACACCGCCCGCGAGGATCAGCACGTACCGCAGCCGCTCGTCCTGGTTGAACAGCCACGATGCGAGCTTGGTGCCGAGCGTGATGGGTTCCCGCTCGCCCACCTCCGCCGGGTCGAGCAGGCGGCCCGCCTCGGCCTCGTCCATCGCCGCGTCCACGTCCGGGGCCCAGCCGCACTCGATCGCGGCCAGCGTCGGCTCTTGGAGGGCGACCCGCACCGATCGCTGCTCGTCGCCGTCCTCCACAGTCAGCTCCACCGGCTCGGGCTTGACGCTGTAGCCCAGCGCCGACAGCACGTTCCGGTGCAGCGCGTGCAGCCGTTCGCGGTATGCGGCGGCCTCCTTCGGGCGGAACCCGCCACCCTCGCGGATGTCGGCCGTCGCCTCGGCGAACGTGGGGCGATCCTTGAAGTAGCGCGACTTAAGGGCACGCAGGCCGGCGCGGGGCGTGGGCTTGGTGGAGTCGGTCGTCTCGCCGGTCGCGGCCGCACCTTCGGCTTCCGCGCTCTCAGCGGACGTTTCGGGCTTCCCTGCCGCCCTGCGGGCGCGCTTCTCCTGCTCGGCCTCCTTCTCCAGCTCCGTCCACCGACGGAACGGGCCGTCCTTGCCCTTCAGGGCCTTGGGAAGTACCTCGGCGAGGTAGTGGGCGGAGAAGTAGTCACCGCGATTCACCAGCGAGTCGTAGCTCACGACGCCCCCTTCACCACGGCGAGGATGCGCAGCAGCGGCTCCCCGTTCGTCCGCATCTTCTTCATCAGTCGTTCCTGCTCGGCGACGGTCGCATCGACCTCGCGACGCCGTCGCTCGCTGCGCGGGTCGCCGCCGATCCCCTCAAGGCTGAGTTGTTGCCACTGCCTCAGTTGCTGCTCGGGCCGGGCGAGCTGCTCCTCGATCCGCACGTCGTAGTCGGCTCTACACGCGTCCAGGTGCTCGCGCGCCGCGCGCACCGCCGGTTCGACGAGCTTTTGCAGCGGCTCAAGGTCTCTGTGCATGCCCGTGTTGATCATGTCCGGGCCGATACCGGCGCGTCGGAGCACACCGAACATGTCCTCCACCTGCGGCTGGTCAGGCAGGCCGGTCACCGCCATCCACTCGACGACCGTGGGCTGCCCCAGCTCGTTGGAGTAGATGCCCTGCACAAGGAACACCGGGCTGTCCACCTGCGCCGTGATGACCGGTGCCTGCCTGCGATGCAGCCGCACCTGTACCTTGTCCACTAGCCACTCGACCATCGGGTGCAGGTCGCTCACGTAGCCGACCTCCGGCCAGGTGGTCTTGGTCTTACGGGCTTCTTCACGCTTGTCGTCCGCCAGCTTCGCGTCGAAGGTGGCGCGCATGCGCTCGGCCACCTTGCGCTTCTTCAGGTAGGAGGCGGGCAGCGCGGAGAGCCGATGCTTGAGGTCCTCGGGCGGCTCGAAGGCGAGCATCGTGCCGTCCTCGTCTATCTCCAGCTCCGGGCAGACGGTCTGCAGAGCGGTGCGTGCGAACGCCTCGGTCGAGTCGAAGAGCCGTGGAACGGGTGCGAGCTCCGGCTCCGCAGCGGACTCCGGCACCCCGAGTCCGTCGCCGAAGAGATGGCCCGCCCATACATCCGCTCCATTTGCATCCTCGGCGTCGGCGTGGTCCAACGACTCGTCGACCGACTTTCCCCGGAAGAGGTCGTGGACCAGCCGGTCCTCCTCCTTCTTCGCGCTGAACTGGCCGGTGACCGCCTCGGCCGTGCCGATGCTGCGATGCGCCTTCGCCTCGCGGTCGAGCAGCTTCTCCGCCACCTCGCGGTCGTCAGTGACGCCTTCGACGGTGGACGTGTGGATCAGCGCCTTGAACTGCGGGTTGTGCGTCTGGCCGTAGCGGTCGATACGGCCGTTGCGCTGCTCGATGCGAATGAGGCTCCACGGCACGTCGTAGTGGATCAGGTGGTGGCATTGCCGGTGCAGGTTGACGCCCTCGGACGCGATGTCACTGGTGAAGAAGACCCGGACCTTGCTGTCCTCCAGCGCGAAGTCGTCGATGATCCGCTGCTGCTCCTGGTCGGACATGCCGTTGCCCTTGAGCAGTGTGATCTGGTCACTCGCCAGACCGAGTTCGGCGGGGACGGTCTCGACCAGCCACTCAAGGGTGGGGATGGACTCGGAGAACACGACCGCGCGGGTCTTCTTTCCCTTCCCGACGCCGATGCCCTTCAGTTGCTCGATCAACGCGGTGCGCTTGGCCGAGTCCTCGTCGCTGATGTTCTCTACCAGCTGCCGCAGGTCCTGGAGGGCGGCGAACTCGCGCTCGTCCTGGCCCTCCTTGAGAGCCCCCGTGTCGCGCACGGTCATGCTGGCCAGGCGGTTGTCGATGGTGGTGGCGAGAGCCCGGTGGGAGGACAGGAACGCCTTGACGAGGGTGTAGGGGAACAGCCGGCGCTCTGGGCGCACGACCGGCCCGCCCCCACGGCCGTCACCACGCAGCCAGACGCGCGTCAGCTCGTCGAACACCGCCTCCTCGGCCGCGCTCGCGGGGCAGTAGACGGACTCCGAGGGGCCGCGCTCCGGCCACTTGTCGCCCATCTGCGCGCGCACCTCCGGATTCACCTTGGTGCGCCGGATGTAGAGGTGGGCGATGTCGTCGGCCGAGTAGTCCTTGGGGTTGACGATCGCCGCCGGGTCGAGCATCCGGATCAGCTCGGCGAACGAAACGGGGTCGCCGTTGTGCGGGGTGGCGCTGGCCAGCAGGAGTGCATCGGTCTGTGCGGCGAGCAGCTTGGCCAGGCGGTTGCGGAGGTTGCCCTCGTTGATGAGGTTGTGCGATTCGTCGATGACGACCGCGTCCCACGTCATGTTGCGCAGGTGCTGACCGTACTTGCCCTGGTTCTTCAGCGTGTCCACCGAGATGATGGCCCGCTTGAAGTACAGGAACGGGTTGCGACCGGCCGGAATCTCGCGCTGTACCCGCTCAAGGCCGACCGAGTCCAGTCGGACGAGCGGGATAGAGAAGCGGGTCCACAGCTCCTGCTGGAACTGCTCCAGAACCTGCTGCGGGGTGACGACGAGGATGCGCTCGCCGCGCCCCCGCCGGATCAGCTCGGCGAGGATGAGCCCGATCTCCAGGGTCTTGCCGAGGCCGACGACGTCGGCGATCAGGATGCGGGGCCGCAGGCCCTTCAGTGCGAGCTCGGCCGGTCGCTGCTGGTAGACGTGCTTATCGAGGAGGAACCCGTCGGTCATGGCGAGCCGTCGCTCCGACTGGGGGAGCGGGGTGCGGCGGAGGACCGACTCCAGGTACAGGCGGCTGTGCGCGAATCGGGCGGAGTCGTCGGGAACGAGGACGGTCTCCTCGGGACGCAGTGGGACCACGTCGTCGATGCGGGTGAAGAAGACGGCCTCTTCCTCACGGACGAACTCGGAGACGCCGACGGCGCGCACCATATAGCCGTCGTCATCGAGGTGATCGGTGGGGATGCAGGTGCGCACCATCCACTCGGCGTCGCGGACCTCGATGCGGGCGCCGGGGGCGAACGGGGTCGACTCCGCTGAGGTGGTGGGAGAGCTCGTTGCTGCCGTCGTCTCCGCGCTTGTGCCCGCGGTCGTACCGGCCCCTGTATCCCTTTCCGGTATTCCGGTCGTGTTGCCATCGCCGCTGATCATCGCCGGAACCCTGCCATCCCCACTAGTCACGGTGACTCACTGTGCCATGAGTTGCCACTTGCTGACGCCGTTGTGCTGGAACACGGTCGTTCGCCTCCGAACCCGGCCCGACCATCGACGAGGCAGTCCCCTCCCGGAACCGCCGTTCTGACACGAAAGCCGTGGTGCTCGTCCCAGTGCGGTATGGCGGACACCTCATGTGCTCTTCTCCTGGTCTGCTGTGCTTTTCCTCCGCCTGGTGTGAGCTATCGGGCGGGCAGGGGTGCGCCGCGGTCGTAGCCGCGCCGGAGCCTCTCTGCGACGGCTGCCACGAGAGGAGTGGGGGCCGAGGAGCCGGAGGGCGCCGGGGGGTGGTGAGGCCGTTGTTCTAGAACCAGAGAGGCGCTCATCGGCACTGGGGCGTCGTCGCCGTCGTCCGGTCCGGCCACATAGGTGGTGTGCGCGAGCCGGATCCTGGCCGCGCCAGGGGACTGGCCGAATCCGGCCAACATTTCGGTTAATTTGGCGCGGACGTCGGGCAGCTCCGGCCGGTCGGCTGGTGTGCGTGAGAGCAACGCAGTAACCAGGGGGCGAAGCTCCTCGGGAACGCGCGTGAGGTCAGGTGCCACACCTGTCACCAGTGCCGCGAGTAGCGCGTTGGGGGTCTTCCGCTCAATGGGGAAGTGGCCGGTCACGGCGAACGTGAGCGTGGCGCCAAGGGCATAGATATCGGCGGCCGGGCCTACGCTCTTCGCGTCCTCCGCCTGTTCGGGCGCCATGCAGAGCGGGGTGCCGAGCATGGCGTGGGTCGCAGTCAGCTCTCCCACGACGCCGCCGATGGCGACGAGGCCAAAGTCGATGACGCACGGACCGTCGGGGCCGAGGATCACGTTCCTGGGCTTCAGATCGCGGTGCAGCAGAGCAGCGTCATGGATGTCGGTGAGCGCGCGGGCGAGCACGAGTCCGAGAGCCATTGCATCGTTGCTGCTCAGTGGCCCATTGCGGTCGACATAATCGCGCAGGGTGAGGCCGGGCACGTACTCCATGGCGAGCCACTGCGGATCGGCATCGGGTGGGGAAGCCGCCAACAGGGCCGCTGTCGCCGGTCCCTGGACCATGCGCATCGCCGCTACCTCGCGGTCGAAACGTTCGCGCAGGTCATCTCGGTCAGCTACGGCAGACTTCAGTGTCTTGACGGCGACCCGATCCCCGTCCTGGGTCTCTCCCGAGTAGACCTGGCCCATGCCGCCTGCGCCAAGCCTGCCGCGCAGGGCGATGTCGCCGAGGGTCCGGGGGTCGGATGCGCTCAGGGGTTCCACTCTCACCTGCCGTTCGCAGTGCCGAGATGCACGTAGGGGAAGAATCAGGACAAAGTCGGGCCGCGGGGAGTCAGAACAGCTTATTACGACGGTTGCGTTCCGTGATAGGAGAATCGTTCAAAGCGGACGCATTCGGCGCCTGTGGAGATAAGGAACTTCCGGAAGCTGATACACGCGGTGACAGAGGGGTGTATCCTCGTGCGTCTTGCCCCCGGTTTTAAGTCAATACATGTGATGAAGGAACGGTCTTGGCGCGCAAGGATCTCGAACGGACGTACCTGGGACACTCCCACCAGGAGCAGTTCGAGAGGAACATCGCCTACGCGCAGGCGTTGATCGTCGGGGGCCGAGCGCTGGATGGGCTGCGTTCCGCTGGTGCGAACTTCGGCGACCTGAGCGCTCCCCACCCGGAAGACCTGTACCGAGCCGCCTGGACTCAGGCGGTATCAGCGCTGGATCACTGGCTCCATCTCGAAGTGGTGGAGCATGCGGTGGCGATCGTCGCCGATCACACCCGGCGGCGCCCTCCGAAGCTCAACAAGATCCAGGTTCCATTCGATGTCGCGGAGCGCCTGCACAGCGATCCCGCTGATTCCTCGGGTGACGTGTTCCGCGATTTCATCACCAAGCACATCCAGCGCGACACCTACCAGCGCAGCGTGGGGATCGGCGAGGCCATCCGGCTGGTAACGACGCTTGAAGGCAATGACATCTGGCGTCGGGTCGGTGCCACGCTCGGTATGCGCGCCGACGAGGTCCGGAAGCGGCAGGACGACATCGTCGACCGGCGCAATCGCATCGCTCACCACGCCGACCTCGGCCCTGATGGTCGCCGCTCTCCCATCTCGGCTGATGAGGCGGACGCGGCTGTCGAGTGGATCAATACGCTCGCCACCGCGTTGGCGCAGCGCTTCTTCCCGCTGGCGGGGATGCCGGTACGGGCGTCGACCGAGCCGGCGGGCACTGCTGAGGCATCGGCTGGAGCGTCGGCCGTAGCCTCGCGTCCTGTCGGTAGGCACGAGGTCAAGGCGTGGCTCGTGCGTGCGGGCCGGGGTGGCATCGATGCCGACTGGGCCTTGAAGAACGGTGTCGCGGTCGTCGGCTTTCACGAAATCGACGACCTTACTGCGGCTGACACCCGAGACAAGGTCGAGAGGCACGTCCGGTCGAGTCTCCCGTCCGATGCCAAGGACGGACGGATCGAGAACTTCTCCCGGCAGCTGTGGGCCTTCCGCGGGCGGATCGAGGTCGGCGACCTCGTGGTGCTCCCTGTCGTAAAGCGCCAGCAGATCGCCATCGGCGAGGTCACCAGCGATTACTTCTTCCGTGAGGACAATAACCTCCGCCATCGGCACTTGCGCCAGGTCAACTGGATTCGGGAGGACATCTCGCGCAGTGCCATCCGGCAGGACCTGCTCAACACGCTTGGTGCGTTCATGACGGTGTGCAAGATCCACCAGAACGACGGTGCGTGGCGGATCGCCCGCCTTGCCGAGAACGGTGAAGACCCGGGCCCGCGCTCCGAGACGATCCGAGCACCGGAAGACGCCGAGGAAGAGACGGACCCGGGCAAGGTCGCGCCTGAGGAGGAGTAGGGGATTCAGGGGAGCGTGTCGGTGGGCGGCGGGGAACTCTAGAGCTGCCCACCTTGGGTAGCGGTGAGGAAGGCGGCCCACTCCCCGCTTGGGAAGGCAAGATGCCCCTTCGTGGGATGTTTGGAGTCGCGGAGCGCGGCGCCGTGGGCGAGGTTGGCCACCTCAACACAGTTCACGCCTTGTCCGCTGTGGCTGCTCTTCCGGAAGTCGGAGGGGATGTGAGCTACTTCGACACATGCTTGGCCTTGTGCGCTGTAGCTGCTCTTCCAGAATCTAAGCATCTCGGTCATTGGTTGCCTTCAAACGACAGCAGGATTTGATCGATGAACTTGACGGAGAGGGCGGTGGACAGAGCCACTCCCTGGACATTGCTGAACGCCAAGGTATACCGCTCTAGCTCATCGGGCTGTTCCAGGAACAGGCTGTCTGTTGCGGTCTCCACGTGCACGATCGGCTGATCCTTCGAGCCGGGGAATTCCAGGATTCTGAACGGGCCAGCGAGGGCAAGATGGGCTCCTGCCTCGTAGGGCAGAACCTGCATGTCGATGTGGTGGCGAAGTGCGAGGTGCTTGAGGTGGGTTAGCTGCTCGCGCATTACATCAGGGCCGCCGATCAGGCGGCGTAGGGCACCCTCGTCGATGACGGCAAGCACATGTGGCGGCTTGATCCGGTTGAAGATCTCCCTGCGGGCCATCCGAGCTTCGACGCGGCGCGCGACGTCGTCCTCGGGCATGGCGCGTCCGGCCCGAAAGACCGCGGCCGCGTAGTCGGGGGTCTGGAACAGGCCGGGGATGGTGAGTCCTTCGAAGGTGCGGATCATGCAGGCCTCGGCCTCCCAGTCGGGAAGGGCGCGGTCGCCGAATACGTCCCGGTACTTCGACCACCAGCCGCGTTCCTTGGATTGGCGGGCATGCTCGTGCATGGCCTCCCGCGTCTGCTGGTCGACCTTGTACAGGTCGGCCAGTGCGTCCAGGTCGGTGTGGCGTAGGCGGCGGGCATCGGCGGTTTCGATGCGGCCGATGGTCGCACGGGGGACCCCCGATGCCTGAGAGGCGGCCTCTAGGGTCATCCCGGCGTCCTCGCGGAACCGGCGAAGGGCGTGGCCCAGGCGACGGCGTCGGATGTTGGGGCTGTGAGCTTCCATGGGGGACCCCTCGCAGAAGGTAATGGGAATCTCAATATTTAGCTTGACTGATGGGAATCTGAGTTTAGCCTAGGAGTAGTCAGACAGCTACAGCTCACAGTGTTGGGCTGAACGCTACGGCGCGCCCGCCGTTCATGCTCCCGAAACGGGCCGATTCGCGGACGTCGCCTCCCCTCTCTGTCCGCCCGCGACCTGTTCACTCAGGAGCACGCATGTCTGTCCTGACCCCCGTACCCCCGATGCCTGAGGTGACGATCCCGCTCAACCTGCTCATCCCGCACGGCTACGAGCACTACTTCAACCGCAGCACCGACCACCCCCACTTCACCCGTCGCTCATTCGAGTTCCGCGGCGAGACAGTTCTCATGCCGCTGGTTCACGCCTACCTGACCACCTGCGCTGCGGCCGGCAGCCCCGAGTACCGTTACCTCTTCGACCTACTCGGCACGGAATTGGCCAGCAACGCCATCAAGCACACGCGCTCTGGTCTGCCGGGTTACACCTACACGCTCAAGGTGGTGCGCTCGGTCACCGGCCTCACCCTGATCTGCACCGACTGGGGCAGCATCGACCGGCGTGACTCCGCTCAGGAGCGGCGTCCCCTGAGCCCCACCGACCCGGATGAACTCCTCACCTCCGAATCCGGCCGTGGGCTTGCGCTGGTCGACCGCCTGTCCACTGAGTGGGGTGACAACGGACAACCCGCCTTCCGCAGGGTCTGGTTCCGCCTGGACTATGACCTCACCAAAAGCGCCTGGCCAACGGCCTGAGCGTGAGGTACGGCACGGCCCCCAGGGTGCAGATGCGCGTCCCGTTGTCAGCACCCTGTTAGAACATTTGTTCTATCGCGAGGCTCGGCATATCGGACGCGAGGCGGAGGAAAGGAGGCGGCGATGTGGGCAGGGTCGCCACGGACACGCTCACTGTGTGGGGAAGCGGCACAGGTCAGAGGCTGTAACGAACCCTCTAGTCTGGGGTCCATGCCGCAAGACGACGAACGAGCCGCGCTCATCGCTCTGCTGCGCATGGGATCGGGCTGGGCGAAGATCGCCGACTCCGTCGTCGACTTCGGGAGCGCCAGGAGCGTCCTGGAGGACAGGCTCGCGCACGAGGAGACTCTCTTCTCACCAGTGTCCGACCGCCTCTCGGAGCTGATTGACGAGTCTCGTCACCTGCTGGATGACTGGTCCGCGCGGGGCATGGACGTCCTCGCTTTCTGGGAGGACGGCTACCCCCCACAACTCCGTGAGATCCACGAGATGCCGCCCGTCGTCTTCACCCGCGGTGAGCACGCCGACGACCGCCGAGCCATCGCGGTCGTCGGCTCCCGGTCGGCGTCACCCCGAGGCCAGGAGATCGCCGGGAACATCGCCGAACGCCTGGTGTCGGAGAAGGTGACCGTCGTCAGCGGTCTCGCAGTCGGAATCGATGCGGCCGCCCACACCACTGCATTGCGAGCCGGGGGTCGCACCGTCGCCGTTGTCGGAACCGGTATTGACCGCTACTACCCGAAGGACAACCGCACTCTGCAGGACGAGATCGCCGACCGCGGCATGCTCCTGAGCCAGTTTCTGCCGGGATCTCCACCGACACGACGGACCTTTCCCATGCGTAACGCTGTCATGAGCGGATACGCAGCCGCCACCATCGTGGTCGAAGCCGGCGAACACAGCGGTGCCAGGATCCAGGCCCGCTACGCGCTGAAGCACGGCAGACAGGTCATCTTCACCAAAGAGTTGCTGGCCAACGAATGGGCTCGGGAATTCCAGAGCCGACCGGGTGTGCACGTCGTCGCCAGCATGGATGAATTGATGGAGGTCGTCCGCGAGGTGTTCGCCGTGAACGAGTCACCGCTGGGACCGTTCGCTGAGTGGATGGAGCCGGAGGGGCCGGTCTGGTGACGTCGGGTGAGCTGCGTCGTGTCCGCGCGAATGTTGTACTCCAGACCAACTACCTGCACGCCGTACCGCGCCAAGGCGCGGGCATCTGCACGGTCTGCTACGGCGCGATCGATCCCCAGTACACGCGCTGCTTCAAGTGCAAGAGCACGGATAGCGCCGCCAGGGGCAACGTCGCCGACCTCGTCGTGCCAATCACCTACCGGATTGATGGCCAGCACGCTCACGACCTGCGGTGGTACAAGAAGACCGACGTGTCGGGGACGGAAGCCCATCGGCGTCGCCTGGCCGCCCTCTTCTGGTATTTCCGGGACCACCACATCGCGTGCGTCAAGGCGGCAGCGGGTCTGTCCTCCTTCTCGCACGTCTGCTTCGTGCCGAGCACGAAGACACCGGAGCACACACACCCGCTGCAGGAGCTGCTTGCGCCAGCGGTCAGTACGCTCTGCCGGATCGACCTGGCAGTGAACACAGACGTCGATTCTGAGTCGCGCGAGTTCCACAAGGACTGGTTCAAGCTGGACCGGATCCCTGAGGGGAGGCGGCCCGAGGCCGACGTTGCGCTGATCGACGACACCTGGGTCACCGGCTCCCGGGCGCAGTCGGCGGCGTACCGTCTGAAGCGGGCAGGGGCGCGCACGGTTGTGGTTCTGGTACTTGCTCGCCAGCTAGATTCCGCATACGCGCACACCAAGCGGATTCTCGGACCCATCCGGGATAGCACATACGACCTCGACGACTGTGCTGTGCACGATCAGAGACGCCGGACGGGGTAGGTGAATCGGCGCGCTGAGACAGTTCCAGCGCTTGGTGCGACTGGGCCTGAGGCGCCGACGATTCCGCCAGAACTCAGCCCAGCAGCTTGACCCACACCGTCCTTCGGCCGGGGTACGACTTGCTGGGGCGAGCATGACTGGACCAGGCCTCGTTCTCTTCGCCGAGGATCTCGGTCAGCGCCCTCTTGACCAGCTTGTGCTCGTGCACCCATGTGGGCAGGTCGTCGCTGAGTGAGGAGGGAAGCTCCTCAGCCACCATCTGCCCGATGCCACCCCAGGGGATGCTGTGCTTGCGTAGGTCACGTTGAAAGTCGTCACGGCGGCTCAGACCCTGGATCGCGGCGCGTATGTGTGTTTCCACGGCGTCCACGGGAACGTCTCGGGCACTCCCAACTGTCGGGCTGGTCCTGGGCTCCAGCTCATCGTCAGCCCCGGAAGGGACCGCCGCGCCGGCCTTGGCGATGGATGCGTTGAGTTCTTCCTCCAAGTGGACGCGCAGACGGGTGGCATAGACGTTCACCGCCGGGCGCGCGTAGTCCGGGTCGGCGACCTGGTGGGCGGCTTCGAAGGACAGGACCCGAAGCGGGATGGGGTAGGGGCGTTCGCCGGCGCTGGACCAGAAGATGCCGTGGCCGGGGATCGGCTCGTTGAGCAGGGAGGACAGGAGGTCGTCGGAGAAGTGGGAGTTCGCCTGGCGCAGTACGCGCAGGTCCTTCTCCGCGAGCAGGTGGAAGACGAACCAGTTGTCGCCCTGGGAGAGGAGGTCGGAGGTGATCGATCCCGGTTGCTGCGTGATGAGCACGGCGCCGAGGTCGTACTTGCGGCCCTCCTTCACCCACGACACGAACGGCCCTTCGGACTGCGGCCCCGCGGAGGACAGCATCGACTGGGCCTCCTCGACCACCGCGATCGTCGGGATGGTGCGGGAGTCGCGCCGGGTGAACTGCTCCTGGTTGTGCTCGAACAGGTCCTCCAACAGCACGCCCGCGAGGGCCAGCCCCTGCGGGCCGCGCATCCGCGAGATGTCGACGACGCACAGCTTGCCCTCGCTCAGCGCGGCCTTCAGTGCCTGCAGCAGGCGGCTGGAGGGGTCGTGCAGGGTGCCGACGATGCGCGCCATGTTGGAGCGGGCCGCGATGGCCTCGTAGTCCTGGCCGTTCTCCAGCCGCAGTACGTCGTAGAAGACCTGGAGATCAGCGGCGTTGCCGTCCTTGTACACGGCGTTGACCAGGCGTGCCCAGCGCTCGTCCCGCTTGAGCTGGCGCAGCTTCACGATGTTCTGCTGGTCTTGGCGCTCGGGCGGGATGACCAGGGCGACGACTCTGCTGGGCGGCAGCTCTCGGATGTCGAGCTTCACGGTGTCGACGGTGACGAACGAGCCGTAGAAGTCGGAGGGCGGTTCCTTGTCGGTGAAGATCGCGATCCGGTCGGCGAGTTCGGGGACGTCACACAGGCCGGGGCGGCCTTTGTCGTCCGGCCAGTAGTACTCGCCGTCGGGGTCGAAGATGACGGTGCCCACGGGGACCTGGCGGTTGCCTCGCTTTTCAACGACGGGCACCTGCTCGCCTCCGTAGAGGTTGGCGAAGAGCAGTTTGACCAGGTTGGACTTGCCGAACCCGGCACGTGCGAACACGAACGAGCGACGGCTCACCAGCTGCCGGATGTCGAATCGGGCTGCGACAGTGGGTTTGCGGATCTCCAAGCGGGGATCTCCGTTGGCCCGAGGGTCGCCCGCCGCGTAGACGAACTCACCGAAGGCGAGGAAGCCGAGCTCGGCCGTCGTCGCTGGATCGGCGGTGGCGCCCGCGACGTGCTGGAGCATCTGATCGGAGAGGAAGGCCACCTTGGCCCCGACATGCGGGAGCCGACGATGCGAGGGAACGAAGATCGGCGGCTGTCCCGGTGCCTTCTGCCGGAGGACGCCCAGGATGCGGATGTCCACGCGGTACTTGAGGTACTGGTCGCGCAGATTCTCCGGGATCGGCCGATCCTCCCGCTGCTGCCGGATCGCATAGTCCTCGCCGATGGGGGACACGAGACGGCCGTGCGCTGACAGCGTGGTGATCCTGCCCAGCACCGCCTCGGAGTCGTGCTCCAGACCAACCAGAACGAACTGCCCGTGCATGGGGGACGACTGGAAATCGCTTCGATACGGCAGGACCAGATCGGCGTGGAACTCCAGGCCACCGGAGGAGAATCCGAGAAAGGTGCCGACGACGGTGGCGGACTCGAACAGGCTCATCGGTACCTCCGGGCGGCGACGTCGGACACGTGCAGCTTGTTGAACGCGTCGAAGAGATGGCGCCGCTCCTCAGGGATCTGGCCGCGCACCGCGTCCTCCAGAGGGTGTCCTGCAGGATCTGCAGGTCGAAGTCGGTGACCTGGGCGTGGTGATCGGCCTCCTGGAGGCACAGCGGGTAGTACGGCACGGGAAAGCCCGCCTGAGCGTCGTGCAGCAGGCAACCGAACACCTCTTGGGCGCGCTCGCGTTGGGAATGGAGCAGGTCGACCGTCCACACCGGGTCGCCCGACTCCCGCCCGAATCTCACGAGGTGCATCGCGCCCATGTTGTAACTCGGCTCTGCCACGCGAGCGGGGGCGTCCGGGGCGTCGGGTGGCCGGATGTAGTCGGCGCGCTGGTAGACGGCGCGCTGGAGCTTGTAGGGAACGGCTGCAAAATACGGATGCCCTCTCGGGAAGAGACCCGCGATGGACATGGCGAGCCGATAGCGCTCTACGACCTCGCTCCGCTTGGCGATTCCGACCAGAAAAATGTCCCGTTTCCAACGCTTTTTCGCGATGGTGATGGACTCCTGTATCCGCTCGTACATCGCGTGGAAGAGGTTCCCGGCGAAGACCCTGGACCTCAGGAGGCCATCGCGCACGATCAGGGTGTTCGTTCCCCAGTTGCGGTCGCGGATGAGGAAGTAGAGCACCGCCCATTCGCACAGGTCACGAAAGACCATTGGCCACCGCGCGAAGGACGGTTCTGGTGGGATCATCGGGCTCAGCTCGGCGAGCGAGGAGACGCCGAGGTCGCGCATGAGATAGCCGAGAGCGCTGTTCGGGTCGTCGAGGTGTCTCCGCCCGAGGGCGACGGTGTCGGTGGTCGGAGACACCACATCGGTGAACATGGCGACGCCGTGGCTGTCGACGATCTGCACGACCTGCAGGGTGAACGGGTTGAATTCCAACCGGTTGTCGCCGCCGTCGGAAGCGACGAGCGAAACCGCGCTCGTGTGACGCGGTTGGATCGGCCTGACTTCTCCCCTGAGGACTTCGACGTCGTCAAGCACGCCGTCGAGGAGTCGTGAATCTCTCGCTGTCGTTTCCCGGACCAGCTGTTGGATCGAGGGGATGCCGTCGGGGTCGAACACTCACGCTCCTGCTAAATCGCCGTTCTCGAAGAGAACTCTAGCGACTCGCCGACTTCGCCCGCATTTTGGTGATCATGGTCGACCGGTTCCCGGTACGCATGAGAGCGCCGATAAGGAGGAAGAGCAGGAGACAGATTCCCGCGAGGATGAGGAGAACGGTGTGGAAGGCGCCGTCGTAGGAGTGGATGAGGAAGTCGAGGAAAGCTCTGCCCTCTCCGCTCCGGGCGTCGATCGCGGCGTCTGGTCCTGATGTGTGGCCTCCTGCGACCTTGTTCGCGACTGCGGCTGCGTCGCCGACTCCCGGGAATTCGTTGATGCCGTTGGCGATGCGTGAGGTCAGGAGCGTGGTCAGCAGCGAGCCATACAGAGCCACGGCGATGGCTTCGCTGCCCAGGCGGAGGGTGTTGAGGAATCCTGCGGCCATTCCGGCCTTGCTCTCGTCGACGATCTCCAGGGCGAGCCGGTCGACCAGTCCGGCGGAGATGCCCATCCCCGCGCCGGTGACGAGCATGGGCAGGGCGACGACGGCGATGGAGACGGTGGGGCTGAATAGGAGAAGGGTGAGGTCGCCGACCACCAGGAAACCGAGGCTGATGTAGACCAGCATCCGCGCGGAGACGCCGCGGTCGACGAGGGCGGCGGCCAGCATCGGGCAGGCGAAGACCGGGAAGGTCAGCAGCACCATGATGAGCCCGGCGGTTCCCGCGCCGTAGCCGCCGACGGCCGTCAGGTAGCTGGGCAGGTACGTCAGGATCGTCACGAAGCCGAAGGATGCGGCCACCGGGACCAGGCACAGGCCGACGAAGCGGGGGTTGCGCAGCAGGCTGAGGTCGAGCATGGGGTCCTCGCGTCGCTGTTCCACCGCGGCGAAGACGGCGAGGACGATGACGGTACCGGCGAAGAGGCCGATGACGCCCGCGCTGCCCCAGCCCCACTGCGAGCCCTGAACGATGCCGGTGGTCAGCAGCAGCATGGCGAGGATGAACAGGGCGCTGCCGATCACGTCGATCCGCGCCCCGGCGCGGCCGGTCTGGGTGGTGTTGCGTGCGATCACCGGGACGGCCAGCAGGACCACTCCAAGAGCCAGGGCGTGTACGCCGAAGACCCAGCGCCAGCCCAACCCTTCGGTGATCAGTCCGGACAGGGATGGGCCGAGGGAGACGCCGATGCCCGCGACCGTACCGAAGAGCGCGAACGCCTTCGCCCGCGCCGGGCCGTCGAAGACCGTGGCGAGGATGGCGCTGCCGCAGGCGAAGATGGCCGCGCCGCCCAGACCCGCGAGGGCGCGGGCGGCGTCGAGCAGGTAGATGCTGCCGACGAGCGCGCTGGCCAGCGATGCCACCGCGTAGATGCCCGCGCCCAGGGCGAAGGCCCGAACCCGGCCGACGATGTCGGCGAGCGAACCCCAGGCGAGGGTGAAGCACGCGAAGGCCACGTTGAAGGCGTTGACCACCCACTGGAGCGGCACGATGTCGGCGCCGGTGTCGGTACCGATCGCGGGCAGCGCCACGGCCGTCCCGGAAATCGAGGTCGGCACGACGAAGACCGCGAGCAGGATCGCCGCCAGCGTCAGTGCCTGGCTTCGGTTGTGGTCTCGGCTCATGGTGTGGGCCGTCTCAGCGATGGCGGGCGGCCGATCTGAGGGATGGTCCTGGGGCTGGCCTGGCTGGGTGGTCACGGCGTTCTCCTTGCTCGGTCCGCCCGCGGCGGATTCAGGTTCGAAAAAATTCGAACCTGAGACTTGCACGCAACCGAGGTACGATGCAAGTCGAACCTCAATCTCGCAGCCGACAATCGAGGAGCCCCGCCATGCCCGACGCCGAGGGCCACCCGGTGCGCACGGAGATCCACCTGATGACCGTGCTGAGCGCCCTCGCCGACCCGGTGCGCTATCGGGTGGTGACCGAACTCCTCCGGGAACCGGTAGGAACCGAGCGGCACTGCTCGTCCTTTGGTCTGTCGGTGTCGAAGTCGACGCGCGCCCACCATTTTCGGATCCTGCGCGAGGCGGGCTTGATCCGACAGGTGGATCGGGGAAACAGCCGTAAGGCGCAGTTGCGCTGGGACGATATCGAATCCCGATTTCCCGGACTGCTTGCTCTGATCGTGCGGAACCCCCCGGCTGGCGACACCCCCGCTATATCCCGCGCGAACGCCTGACGGGATGCCCCGCTGCCCTGTGCCCTCCTGGTGGCCGAATGCGGTCGCGATAGCGCGTGTTCCTGTCACGTAATGTGGCCTGGCGTTGGGACTTTTCCTGTGCAGCCCCCCACGCAGGAGGACGGATGGAGAGCAAGGACATTCCGAGGTCAACAGGCCTGTTACCGAGGGGGACACACGCAACGATTTCTCCGGACAGGCGGAATCGGTGCTGATGGCCCGGGACGTCGGGCAGGTGACCTTCGTGAATGGCAGTGATAGGGGCAGGCAGCGCGTTCCCCAGCAAGTTCCGGCCGCTCCCGCCTGTTTCGTGAACCGGGACGCCGACCTGGCGGGGATCGGATCCGCCCTCGGGCATCGTGACGGAGCACAGGTCGTCGTGTTCCAGGGGGCACACGGAATCGGGAAGTCGTCGTTGCTGCGGCGCGGAGCCGCGGCCCTTCGAGACCGTTTTCCCGGTGGCCAGTTCTATTTCGAGTTTCCGCAGGTCAACGCGGAAAAGCGCGCTGATGCAGACGTGGCGGTCACGACATTTCTCCGCCACCTCGGCGTTGGCGGGAAATACCTGCCTGACTCCTACGAGGGGCGCGTCGCGGAGTTTCGGACGCTCACCCGGGATTCGGCGACGCTGGTGGTCCTCGAAGGGGCACGGGAACCCGCGCAGGTCCGGGCGTTGATTCCCTCCGGAGCCGGCAGCGCGGTGCTCGTGGCGAGCGACGGACCATCGCTCGCTGAGCTCGAACTGGACGGAGCGCGCTCCATGACTCTGCGTCCGCTCGATGCCGAGGACGGCCGAAAGCTGCTGATCAAGCTCGCCGACGGACGGATCGCCGAGGAGGAACGGGAAGCGGCCGACCGCCTGGTCGCCGCGTGCCACGGACTGCCGCTCGCCATCGTCATGGTGGCGGCACGCCTGCGAGGGCAACCGACTCTGAAGGCGCGGGCCCTGGCCAAGGAACTGGAGGACGAGAAGCGCAGGCTGACCGCGATGGGGGTCAACGATCACCTCACCCTCTCGGCCACCTTCGGACTCACCTACCGGCGCCTCTCCGCCCCAGCGTCCACCCTCTACCGCGCACTCGGCTCATGGCCCGGCCCCCACGTCGACAGCGGATTGGCCGCGTGTGTCGCGGAGATCGACGAGAACGAGGTGCGGCCGCTGTTGCGTGAGCTGGTCGACGCCAATCTCATCGAGGAGTGCAGAGCCGACCGCTATCGGTTCCGGCACGCGCTCATCCACCTTGATGCCCGCAACCGCGCCGACCGGGACGACCCCGACCGCGAACGGCTGGCTCGGCTCCGCCGTGGTCTCGACCGCTTCCTCGCACTGATGGCGTTCGCCGACCTGGCCGTGATGGGAACCCGGACGCGCGTCACCGACATCGCGCCCCTGATGGCCGACGCCTCCGACCCGTTCGACGGGGACAAGGCGTGGGCGCTGGAGTGGCTGGACGGGGAGCGGGAGACCATAGTGGAGCTGGTCTCGGCCGCCGCGCGTTCCGGGCTTTCCGATCACGCGTGGCAACTCGCCGAGATGGCGACCGCGCTCTACATGAACATCCGCTACATCGGCGACTGGGTGCGGACCGGAACGATCGGCGCCGACGCCGCCCAGAAGGCGGGCAACGCCCGCGCCGAGGCACGGCTGCGCTCGGTCGTCTCGCGCCCCTTGACCGATCTGGGCAAGCTCGATCAGGCCGGAGAGCAGCTCGACCGGGCGCTGGAGGTCGTAGCGCACGTTGACGACCTCATGCTGCGCTCCTCGGTGCAGGAGTTCCACGGCCGCTACCTGGACCAGGTCGATCCCGACCGCGCCATCGCCGCCTACGACCGCTGCCAGGACCTCAGCGAGCGATTCGCGCAGTCTGCCGCGACCGAGGAAGAGCGACGGAACGGGCGGCGCGGCGCCGCCCTGGCCGTCTACTTCCGTGGTTGCTCGCATGCGGCTGCCGAGCGGGATGAGATTGCGCTGACGGAACTCTCCAATGCCCTGGACCGGTTTCGCGCCTTGCGGGACGAGCGCATGGCCGCGCGCGCCCGCGTCAGCCTGGGGCGAGTACACCAGCAGGCCGGGCGGCTGCGCGAAGCGTCACGCGAGTTGAATGACGCCGTTCGCGCGTTGCGGGACGGCGGGCACAGCTACTACGAGGCCGAGGCCCAAGAGACCCTGGCCGACATCCACGTCGAACTCGGTGCTGAGAAGGAGGCACGGCGTCACCTGACCCGGGCGGTGGAGATCTACGAGGCGGGCGGCAGCCCCCGGGCGCGAACCGTGCGTGCCCGGTTGGCCGATCTTGGCGAGGACGGCGACTGAGGAGACCCGCCGGTGCCACCCTTCCGTTGATCTCGGGGATAGTGGCGTAAAAATCGCCGCTGGGACCCCAATATCCCCGAGATCAACGGAAGGGTGGGAGGGGGCGTCATGCTGGGAGGGTCAGCGGGGCGTCGAAGAGAGCGTGTCCTCCACCAGGACACGCTCGTAGCACACGCTGATGTCGCTGTCGGCGTAGTAGCCGTAACGGTCGATCCGGTAGTAGCCGCACCGTTCGTACAGCCGCATCGCGTCCGGCATCCTGTCGCCGGTCTCCAGCCGAATCCGGGCGGCTCCCCGCTCCTCCGCAGTGTCTTCCAGCGCCCCGACCAGGACCTTCCCGATCCGGCGTCCGCGCCACTCGGGGACCACGTACATGCGCTTGATCTCGAAGGTGGTCGGGTCCAGACGGCGGAGGCCGCCGCAGCCCACGGTTTCACCCGTGTCGGTGTCCGTGGCCAGGAGGAACACGTCGATGTCCGCCGCTGAGGGCTTCGGCCCCTCTTCGTGATCCTCGCCGTCGTAGATTTGTTTCGTCTCCCGCACCTGTTCCCGGCGCAGGCGCTCGCCTACGGGGTGGTCCCAGGGGACCTCGTCGATGGTGATCGGCATGCCCGACAGGTTAGGAGATGACGCGGACACGAGGTTCGACTGCCACCGACCTTTCCAGCGCGATGCGCCTTCGCGCCCCTCCGTTGATCTCGGGGATATCGGCGTAATACCGGCGAGTATTACGCCGATATCCCCGAGATCAACGGAGGATCTGGCGCCGTTGTTGGTAGAAGGTCAGTCAGGGAACGTGGACAGCGAGCAGGTCCACACGCGGGTACCAGCGCGCAGGGTGTGGTGTCCGCTCGGCTTTCTGCGAGCGCGCAGCAGCGCATAGACGACCGAGGCGAGGAGACATGCGTCGGGCGCGTCCGGTGCGGCGGGAATCTCTGGTGTGGAGACCTGGACGATCCGGCCGTCGCGGATGGCCACCAGGCAGCCGTCCGGCGTGCCGACGGCGGTCATCAACGCGCCGGGGTTTCGGGCGAGGGCCGAGCGGGTCCACTCCTGGGCGCGGTCCCACAGGAGAGGACCCGCCCGGTAGATCACCGAAGCCGAGCGAGCCAGCGCGTCGTCGGGCTCGGTCGCGGCTGCCGCGAGGTGTCGGATCGTGCCCGGCGGTGGGTCCTCAGGTGCGCGGACGGCCGCCGGATACCGGTCGACGGCAACTGTGTATGGGTTGGTGAGCGTGGTGTGCACCTCGAACGCGGTGACTGCGGTGCGCTCCGGTTCGGCGGCGGGAACGGCGCGGATCCGCCCGCTCTTGGTCGGGGGCGTCAGACCCAGGAGCTCGTAGAAGAGCTCCGCCTGCCGTCGCGCGGCCTGGCCGACGTGCGCGAAGGCCAGATCGGCGGCGGCCGCGTGTCGACCGGGGCGGTGGTCGTCCACCGTGGCCTCGACCTGACCCAGGAGGTCGCGATTGTGCTCCAGATGTGGGGCCGAGACGGCGAGCTGGGCGATCGCCGTGCCCGGCACCGACTCCTCGCCGAACGCACCGATCAGCACGGGCCGGTCCACCGCCGCACCGTAGAGGGTCACCGACCCGTGGTCGCCGATCACACAGTCGGCCGCCACCAAGCCCGCGCCCCACCCCCGGTCCGGTGGGATGAGGAGAAGCCCGGCGTCGAGAGCGTCAGCGAGCCAGTCCCGGACCTGCCAGGGACTGTGCGCGAACCAGATGTTGGGGTGCAGGATCGCCGCCACTCGGTAGCGGTCGTGCGGGAGCTGGGCCAGAAGCTCCGAGGGGAGCGTGGGCCGCTGGCCGAAGAGGCCTTGCCCATTCCAGGTTGAGGTGATGGTGACGAGCCGATGGTGGTCCGCCACTCCGAGACGTCGGCGGTATTCGTCGCGGAGCCGGACACTGGCCTGAATCTTGTCGTGGATGGGGTCGCCGATCACCACTGCGTTCTCGGCGAGCCGTGGGTAGTCGGAACGAAGCTGCTCGCGCTGGGCGGGGTGCGAGAGCACCATGTGCACGTTTGGCGCGTCGGTGAATTCTTCACGGACGACACCGGAAAGGCGGCGTCGATTGGTGAGTGAGTCCGGAACGTACTTCTGGAATCCGATTCCGTGCGGGAGGACGACGATGGGCGCCTTGAAATCGGTCAGATCGACATTCTCGCTGGCGGTGAGGACCAGATGGGCATGTGTCTTGCGTCGTGCCTCATCCCAGGGGAGCAGGCATACGTCGTGGTCACGGAGCAGGGCTTCCGTCCCGGCGTTGAAGGCCGAGGTGTCGTCGAAGGTGAAAACCACCTGGATTCGGTGGTCTCCCCGGAAGGCCGAGAGCGCGTCGAGGAGGCGGGCGGTGGAGGTGAAGGTGCGCGCGATGGCGAGGACCACGTGGGGGTTGGCGAAGGTGGTCCAGCGCTGTGCGTCGTCACCTGCCTGGGCCCGTACGTACGGTAGGCCCATCAGCGGGATCTCTTAGGAGAGGAGGCCGCCTGGGCAACAGTGGTCGCTGCGATTCCGCGATTCCGCGATTCCGCGATTCCGCGATTCCGCGATTCCGCGATTCCGCGATTCCGCGATTCCGCGATTCCGCGATTCCGCGATTCCGCGATTCCGCGATTTCTGTGGTGATTCTAGTGGGTGGGAGGTTCAGGTCGATGGTGGTTGGTGGGATTGACAGGGGAATTTCGGCCATCGCTTCCGTGTGGGGTTCCGGTCAGCGGTGCCGATTCTAGCCCCGAGTCCTCCACCGCGGTCGACCGGCCGGTGCCGTCATCGTCGCCGTGGTGGCCGGGCACTGGGGAAGGTGTCCGGCCACCAGCGTGGATCTTCCGATGAGTGATGGGGGTCAGCCGGTGATGCTCTCGTCGCCGTTCTCGATGTGGCCGACGAGACGGCGCGCGAAACCGTCGTCCTCTGCCAGCGTGACTTCCAGGTCGTACCAGCCGTGACTGTCCTTGGTCGGCCACACCACGGTGTGTTGGGAAGAGGGCCGTACGGTGAGCGTCTGCTCAGGCTGCTCCGCGTAGGCCTTCGCCTGAACGGTGAACGTTAGTGATCGCGATCCGTTGTTAGCGATCCGAAGGTGCAGTTTGCGTGGGGTCGGCTTGATCTCCGTGCTGACCTCGGCCGCGTGCGAGGCACCCTCCGCGACCGATCCCGCGAACTCGCGGCGGAAGCCGTTGGGGCCGGTGAGAGCGAGGTGATAGTCGCCGTCGACCGGGATACGCGCTGTGGTCTCCCCTGACACGTCGAAGTGGCGCGGGCGCGGCAACTCGTCACCGTACGGGAACAGGATGAGGTGGACGCTCTCGGTGCCCTGGTTCCGCAGCGTCAGCTCTACCTCCCCGTCCACCGCCCGGGCGAACGCGTCGGGCTGGTAGGGCAGTGCACGGGCCGGGCGCGTCCCCGGTTCCTGGTCGGGCATCCGCTGCTCGCGCGGTGGTTTCGGCTTCCATCGGCCGTCGAAGGGCGGGACCTCCCCCGGCGCGGTTGGCCGCGGTGCCGCACTAGCCCCGCTGAAGTCGAACACCGACGTCAAGTCGCCGGAGACCGTGCGCCTCCAGGCACTGATGTCCGGTGCCTTCACACCGAACCGCTTCTCCAGGAACCGCACCGACGCGGTGTGGTCGAACACCTGGGAGTTGACGTACCCGCCGACCGTCCACGGCGAGACCACGATCATCGGCACCCGCATGCCGAGCCCGATCGGATCCCCGGCATAGAACTCATCGTCCACGCCCTCCGGGGGAGCCGGTGGCGGCATGTGGTCGAAGAAGCCGTCGTTCTCGTCGTAGTTGATGAACAGCACCGTCGAGTCCCACACCTCAGGGTTCGACGCGATCGCGTCCAGCACCTGGTAGGTGATGTTCGCGCTCTGGATCGGTGACGACGCCGAGGGGTGCTCGGAGTCGGCGGCCGACGGGACGATGTAGGACACCCGCGGCAGCTTCCCCGTCTCGACATCGTCGCGGAACGCCGCCGCCGTCCGGCCGGTGGGGTGGCGTCGCAACGCCCGCTCGAACAGACGCCGCTCGTGGTCGCTGAGCTGGGCGACCCCCTCGTCCAGGCGCGCCTCCATCCGCTCACGCTCCTCCGGCGTCGCCTTGCTCAGCGCCTCGTAGTAGTAGACCATCGCCGGGTAGTCGCCCTGGAGCGCCTTGACCGCGATGTCCTTGAACGTCGCGTAGAACTCCAGCTGGTTGTCGGTGAAGTTGTCCCACTCTTGGTAGACGTTCCAGCTCACCCCGGCCTGCTCCAGCAGCTCCGCGCACGTCACCCAGTCGTATCCCGGGTGCCTGTCCTCCGCGTAGGCGTCGTTGCCGACCGCGCGACGCCGCGTACCCGGCTCGTGTCCCGTGTACCCGGTGAAGTGGTAGTTGCGGTTGGGGCTGGTGGACGACAGCACCGAGCAGAAGTAGTGGTCGCAGATGGTGAAGGTGTCCGCCAGCTCGTACTGGAACGGAATGTCCTGTCGCTCGTAGTAGGTCATCGTGGCGGCGCCCTTCGCCGGGACCCACCCGTCGTGCCAGCCGTCGCCGCGCGCCCGCTGTCCGTCGGTCCAGTAGTGCGGCAGCGCCCCGATGTACTGCAGGTTCTTCTTCACCAGGTCCGCGGCGTCCCGGACCGGGAACGGCAGCACGGTCCTGCCCCAGCCGGCCGGCTGTTCGAAGACGCTTCCGCCGTCGGGCAGTTCGATGGCGTTGCGGTCGCCGAATCCCCGTACGCCTTTCAGCGCACCGAAGTAGTGGTCGAAGGAACGGTTCTCCTGCATGAGGAAGACGACGTGCTCGACAGCCTCCAGGCCGCCGGGGCGGATTGGGCGGGCGAGGGCGGTGTGCACGGACGGGGGCAGGAGGGAGGCGGCGAGCGTACCCGCGCCTATGGTGAGGAAACGCTGGCGGGAGAGGGTCATGGCCGCTGTTATAGGCGGCAGGGCGGGCCGGGTTCTGACCTCGGGCTGAACGGGGGCGGTATCCCGGCTTACGTGTGGTTTGCGCGGCCGCGGCGGATGATCGACTGTGGTGCGGAATCCCGTTTCCACCTGAGGGGAGGGGAGAATAGGAGCGGTGATGACGTCCGCTTATGGTTCCCATTCGTCGAGGTCCGGTCGCGCCGAGGAGGTCTCGTGACGGATCCGTACGGATATATTCCCATCGTGATCCTCGCTTCGGAGATACTCGTCATTGTCGTGGTCCTCGGCATTTTCGAGATGCGCGGATTCCTCGTGCACCGAGCCCTGTGCCAGGAGGAGTCTCCCGTCTCCTTCCCCAATGCCGACAAGCTTTCCCCGACGGAACTGGCCTGTCTCGCGGGTGGGCGGCGGCGCATGGCCGAAGTGGCGTTGACCGGGATGTACCTGAGGGGTCGGATCCGCCGTCAGGACGACGGCACATTCACCGTCGTCGGCCCGCGTCAGCCTCGCGTCGGCGAAGACGACCCGATGGAGCGCGCCATCCTGCGGGAACTGCGCACCGCGCAGTCCAGCAGCGCGAACCGCCTCATCCGCGCCGCGATGGCCGCCTCCGATCGGCGGAGTGTTCGGCAGCGCCTCGCCGGTCTCGGACTCCTCGCCGAATCAGCGGAGCTGGAACGCGCGCTCCACATGCGCGTCTGGACGCTGAACCTGCTCAAATGGATCGGCTACGTCGGACTTCTCGGCCTGGTCGCGGGGGGAGTCGTCTACGTCGCGGCAGGGGACTCGTGGACGCGGGATATGGCGGCCCAGACCCTCGGCTTCGGCGCGGCGCTAGCCGTTTCCTGGGCGATATTGCGTGTCCTGGGAGCGATCACCGGCGGCGACCTGACATCGCGCACCGCAGCGGGTGACGAGCTCCTCACCCAGGCTCGGGAGCGCTATGTCGCCCCCGGATCGGATGCCGACAGGCGCCTCGCCCTGGAGGACGCCCTGCGTTTCACGGCGCTGCGTGGGTTCGCCGACATGCGGCGGATGCCCGCACGGAGCTGCGCCGACCCTGACCCCGCTCCCCGCCTGGTGACGGAGAACCTGGGCCAGGGCGACCCTGGTGGGTCTGACGCGGTGGGCATCAGCGGCCTCTGCGGCTTCGCCGCGGACTGTGCGGTTTCGGCCGGTTCGAGCAGCGGCGCGGACAGCGGCGGAGGCGCTGGGTCATCCGGTGGTTCCGGGGGTACGGGCGGCGAGGCCGGTGGCGACTCCGGCGGTGGGGGCGAAAGTGGAGGTGGTGGAGGTGGTGACTGAGCGCGGCTCGCCGACGGCGCTGGCGGGTTCGGCCACGGCGCCCGCGTCGCCGCTCTCGTGCCGTTGGCCGCTGCGCGAGTGTGCCCTAAGGTGAGAGGCTGAGTTCGTTTCGACGTCGATGATGGCTCCGGGTGTGCCGCCGAAACACCCCATGCATGACGCACACGCCTCGGGAGGGCGCCTCCCGGCTCCGATGAGCGCCCCGCGGGTCCGCCCGCGCAAGGAACTTCGCACCTCCCGCCGACGCCGCCCGCACCGCTGCTGGGATCACCTCTATGCCGCGCCGCTCTGGCCGATGCACGGCGCCAACCTCGGCACACTCCTGCGCACCTGCGACGCTGTGGGCGCCTGTCTCGCGGTCCCGCGCCTGCCCTGGGTCCCCGAAGCGCTCGCGCGCGGCAACACCCTGCGCCGACCGACCTGCACGCACTGGACCGGCGACCAGCTCACCTGGCTGGAGCGGGAGCGTGACCGGGGATCGCGGATCCTGGCCGTCGAACTGACCGACGAGGCCACACGTCTCGCCGACCTCCCGCCCGCTCGGCAGCCGACCGTCGCAGTGCTCGGCCACGAACGCGACGGCATCCCGCCCGATGCCCTCGAACTGGTCGACGGATCCGTGGAGATCCCCATGATCGGCACGGGCCTGAGCCTGAACGTGGCGGTCGCGGGATCGCTGGTGCTCTACCGGCTCGCCGGGTTGCTGTGAGGCCGCTGACGGCGCCCGAGACCACCGTTGGGGCGAGAGCCGAGGACATCAGCGGCATGACATCTGTCATGCGGCGTCTGGGCGATTCTCATCAGCGATCGATGACATTGCCTTCTACCAAGGGACTGCGGGCTTCGCGACGCTTGGGGCATGTCTGCGGTACAGAACGTCCCCCATGACCACGCGGCACCCGCCGACCCACCACCTTCCGGCCCGCCGCTGCCCGCGCGGGCACCCCGGCGGGCGTGGGCCGTGGCGGGTGTGATCGGCATTGTGGTCGCGGTGCTGGCCTTTGCGGTGATGCCGAACAAGGGCCACGGCCCGATCGAGCTCGAGGGCGATCCCGAGCTGGCCAAGTCCGTCGCCGCCTCCATCAAGGGCGTGGAGGACCGGGCGCAGGGACTGTCCGTTGTCCGCATCGACGGCGCGGAGCGGCAGGCCGTCGAGGGCGGCACCGCCGACGGGCGCACCACGGTCACCCCCGACACGCCCTTCGAGACCGGGTCGGTGTTCAAGGTCGTCACCGCGATGACGCTGGCCGACCTCGTGGAGAACGGCGAGACCCGGCTGGACCGGACGCTCGGTGACATTTTCCCCGACGTCGACTTCGCCTCCGCCGACGTCGCCGAGATCACCCTGGAGGAGCTGGCCACCCACCGCTCCGGACTGGCTCGCGTGCCCATGGAGACGATGGGAACGGCCTCGATCACGGCGGGAACACTGCGGGACCCGTACACCGCGATTCCACCGGTGGCGGACTCCCTGGCCGTGGCGCAGCTGGAGACCCCGGGTGAATGGGCCTACTCCAACTTCGGCTTCGCCGTCCTCGGCGAGGCACTGGCCCGGGAGAGCGGCACGCCGTATCCCGAGCTGGTGCACGAGCGCGTGCTGGACCCCCTCGGCATGGACGACACCTTCATCCTCGGCGCCGACACCGACGACATCCCCGAAGGCGCGGCGGTCCCGCACGCGGAGTCGGGCGCGCGCACCGAGCCGTGGAACGCCGTCCACTACGCCCCGGCCGGTGTCGGCACCTGGTCCACCACCGCCGATTTGGAGCGCCTGGTGCGGGCGATGATGGACGGGACCGCGCCGGGTGCGTCGGCTGCCGAGCCGACGCACGAGGGACCCGTTGACGAGACCCGGCTCGGACTGGCGTGGATCACCACCGACTTCGGCGACGGCGTCGAACTGACCCAGCACAGCGGCGCCACCTACGGTTCGACCGCGTTCATCGGCTATCAGGGTGACCGTGCGGTCATCGCGATCTCCAACAGCTTCGCGGTGGACGCCGCCGCGATTGGCCCGCGCGCGATGGGGGCGCCCGAGGTGCCGCCCGTGGCCGAGGGCGAGCTGGCCGCGCCAACCTGGCTCCTTCTGGTCCAGACGCTGCTCATGGTCGCCCTTCCGCCGCTGCTCGCGGTGGCGCTGATGGCGCGCCGCAGGACGCTCGTCGGGCAGCGTCACCTGGACCGGCTGCGGATCATCTCGATGCCGCTGGGAGCGCTGGCCGTGCTGATCCTCGCCCAGCGTGTCGGCAGCTGGGCGGTGACGCCGCCCGTTCTGTGGGCGCTGGCGGCGGGTGCGGTCGTGGCGGCCCTCGTGGTCGGGATCTGGCACTGGCCCCGAGTGGCGGTGGTGCGGGCGCGCTGGACCTGGTTCCGAATCGTGTGCTTCGGGCTGTCCGTAACGGTCTCGCTCGTAATCGCGACGGTGATGAGTATGGCGCTGGTGGCCGCGAACGCCTGATCCCGCGATCTTCGGTGTCGGGGCGTGATGCGTCGGGAAAACGGCGCATCACGCCCCGACGTTTGCGTTCCGCGGGGCAAGAATGACGCGGTGTCGCGGTTCGCACTGAGATTCATACGTACGTTTTCCCAGACCACAGAAGGTGTTATGGGACCGTGACGGGAGTTGCACCGGACGTCCGAAATGACGCGCTAGGTTAGGCCTCCTCTTCCCACATCCCCCGAATTTCTTGGGAGCCATCCCTTGTACACCTGGCACACTCGTGTCTCCCGTGCCTCGCGCATCGCTTTTGGCACCGTGTTCTTCTTCGGCGCGACGCTCGGCCTCTCCGGTGCGAGCGCCTTCGCCAGCACGACCGACTCCGCCGACCTCCCGGCCGAGAAGGAACAGCGCGACGGTCCTCCCGGTGACAACGGAACCGTGAAGGTCCACGACCCCGACACAGCACCGGACGACATGCGCAACGAGCCGCACGTCTGCGAGTTCACCGTGGTCGGTTCCCACTTCGACTCCGCCCAGAAGGTCTGGTGGAAGATCCGCGAGTGGCCGCCCGGGGAGAGCGCCAAGAAGCGCCCGGTCGTCTTGGAAGGCGACCTGGTGCTGGATGACGAGGGCCACGGCAGCACCGAGACCCACACGCTGCCGGACGGTCACTACAAGCTCTTCTGGAACTTCGACGGCGAGAACGGCCACGCCAAGCAGAAGGTCTTCTGGGTCGACTGCGAGACCGAGGAGACGCCCGACGAGGACGCGAAGGAGTCCGACGAGGGAACGGAGAAGGACCAGGGTAAGGGCGGTAAGGACGAGGAGACTCCGAGCAAGCCCGACGGGAAGGACAAGGGCGAGCCGGAGGAGTCCGAGAAGGACGAGGCGGACACGCCGAGCCCGACGCCTGAGGCCGAAGCCGGGCAGCCGGACGCCGAGGACGCCTCTCCTGCCCCCGCCTCCGAGCCCGAGACCGATGAGGAGAAGGCCGACACCGCGAGTACCGGCGGCCTTCCGGTGACCGGTGCCGCTCTGGGCGGTCTCGTCGCCGCGGCCGTCGTGGCGATCGCGGGTGGCGGCGTGGCGATGTTCTACGCCCGCAAGAGGAAGGCCGCGGCGGACGGCGCGGTGGCTGAGGAGTCGGCGGAGTCCTAGAGCAGTAGTCGACGCGCCGAGCGGCCCGAGGCCACGGCGCGACGAGGGGCGGGTACCTGCGGGTACCCGCCCCTCGTGTGTCGCGCTCGCGCTGGCCTCGCCGTAGTGGGAGACCGATCACCCCCGGTCGGCGGTGCCGGTCCCGACGAGTGGGGCGCAGGCCTCCAGGAGCCGGCCGCGCAGCGCCGTCCCCCGCTCGGCGAAGTCCTCCTGCGCGGCCATGTACTCGGCCTTGCCCTGAGCGGTCTCGATCCGCACCGGCTCGTACCCGTAGTCGCCGAGGTCGTAGGGGGAGGCGCGCATATCCAGCTCGCGCACGTCGCGCGCCAGCTCGAAGCAGTCCACCAGCAGTTCGCCGGGCACGGCCGGGGCCAGCTTGTAGGCCCACTTGTACAGGTCCATGGTGGCGTGCAGGCAGCCCGGCTGGTCCAGTTCGACCTGGGTCTCGCGGGACGGCCGCACCCGGTTCAGGGGGCGGGCCTCCGGGGTGAAGAACCGGAAGGCGTCATAGTGCGAGCACTGGATCCGGTGCGACTCCACGACCTGGTCGGTCCCCTCTGCACCGAGGCGCAGCGGTACCGAGGAATGCCGCACCTCGTCCTGGTTCCTCCGGTACACCATCGCCCATTCGTGCAGACCGAAGCAGCCCAGGTGGGCGGGGCGCGACGCGACCGCGCTGAGCAGCGAGACCACGAACCGGGCGGTCGAGCCCCGCTTGGCAACGAACGCCTCCAGGTCGAGCCCCACGCCGACCGCCGGGTCGCCGTCCGGCCCGGTGACCCGGACTTCGGTGAAGAACCGCTCGTCGAGTCGGCGGCGGGCGGCCTCGCCGAGCAGGACCACCCCGGCCCCCGGGTACCAGCGGCGCAGCTGCGTGGGCTTGTAGCTGTAGTAGGTGAACAGGAAGTCCTCGACCGGGTGCGCGACGCGCTCGCGGCGGCGTTCGAGGTGGCCGGCGACCAGCGTGTCCACCCGCTCGTGGTGCCGCGCTTCGCGCTCCTGCCAAACCTGTTGCTCCACGACCGTCACCGGGGCGCTTCCGGCGGGAGTGGAGATCGCGGTCGGAGTGTTCATCGGATTCCAGGTTAGGCGTTCCGGTGCCGCGTCCTCGCCCGCCGGTTGTCCACAGGCGGGAAATCTCAGATCGCCGGGCGGTGGTGGCGATTGCTTCGCTGGTGGTGCGCCGGGCCACCGGTCGGCGCGCCACTGTTCCGCTGCCTGGGGGATGCCTGATGAACGAGACCGTCGTCACCGTGGTCGGTCGCCTCGTCCGTGATCCGGAGGTGAGGTTTCTGGAGGACGGCACGGCGCTGTGCCGCTTCACGGTCGTCACCACACCGCGCGTATTCGACCGCACCACCGGAGAGTGGGGTGATGGCGACCCCGTGTTCCTGTCCTGTTCCGCCTGGCGGATGTACGCCGAGAACATCGCCACGAGCGTGAGCCGGGGCACCCGGGTGGTCGTCGTCGGAGAGTTGCGGCAGCGGACCTACACCAGTACCGACGGGCGGGCGCGGACCATCGTGGACCTGCGGGTGCACGACCTCGCACCGACGTTGCGGTGGACGATCGCGAGGGTCACCCGCCATGGATGGGCGGACGCGGTGCGCTCGGGGGCGAGACCCGAGACGAAGGGCGAGGAGGGGGAGGGGGAGCGAGGGGCGGGGAGCGAGAGTGGGGAGGACGGGCGCAAGGCGTCGGTGCCGCTTCCGCGGACCGGGGATTCTTCGCCCGTCGCACCGGCCTCGCCGGTGCCGTTGTCCCCGTCGACCCGACTGTGGTCGCCGTGGCCGGCGGTGGCCGCGCCGGGGGGTGGAGGGGCAGAGGAGGGCGATCCGCCGTTCTGACGGCTGTCGCGTCCTGGAGGTCAGTTGGTCCGCTGGACGGGGAGGTGGCGGCCGAGGTATCCGATGTAGATGCGGTTGGTGGTCTGGGGGCCGAGGTGCGGGTAGAAGTACAGCCGCGGACAGATGCCGTACTCCGTGTCGAGCTTGATGTGGGCGAACATGGGCACCTCACCGCTCGGGTCGACCTCGGTGGGCACCTTGAAGACCCGTTTCTCGCTGAGCTTCTCGCGGTTGCGCACGTGGTCGCTCTCCCGCGAGGCCAGCCGCCGGACGGGGATGGCGCGGTAGCCGTCCGGCGGCTCGCGCAGGTAGCCGTGGAAGTTGAGGCCGCTGGTCGGGTGCTCCAGTTTGAAGCGCGCGTAGTCGTCCAGGGCGAGCAGGGCCTCCCAGGCGCGGGCGACCCAGAGGTTCTCCTTGCGGCTGCCCGTGAGCTCGCGGACGGTGTCGCGGTCCTCGATGGTGAAGTAGAGGTGCGGGAAGTTGGAGCCGTCGGTGATCCGCTCCAGCAGGTCCTCCACCTTGTGCGGCGGGCGCCGCCGGGGGTCGGGGGGTGCGGCCTCGCCCGCCAGGCGGTACAGGCCTTCCTCGCGGAGACGGCGGCGCAGCCAGGCGATCTCGTGCCGGGCGGCGTGCAGGGCCTCGCGGTCGGCGTCGCTCTCCTCGGTGAGCTCGGTCAGTTCCGCGGTGAGCCGCTCGTTCTCCTTGATCTGCTCGGTCAGTCGCGTACCGAGCCGCTTGGCCTCGGCACTCAGCCGGTTGGCCTCGTGTGACTTGTCGGCCAACCGCGCCCGGAGCATGTCGATGAACTCGTTGGCCTGCTGGTCACTGCTCGCGGCGACGGGGGAGGGCCGGGACGGAACGGTGGGATCGTCCTCGGCGTCGTGGATGAAGGCGTCGATCTCCTCCTCGTTGAGCAGCGCGTCGATGTCGTGCAGTGCGGGAGGAAGGGGGAATTCCAGGGCGTTGTCGCGGACCGAGCGGGCGAGTGCCAGGCTCACCCAGGCGCGCACCCGGTCGCCGTCGCGGGCGGTGTCCAGGGTCTGCGCGCTCATCCTGGGATGTCGGAGCGAATCGGAGGGATCGTTGAGATCCACACGGGGGAGGAAGGTGCGTACCCCGCCGGGAGGAACGTCGAAGCCCCGGGGCAGGATCCGGCCGACCGCCTCGTGCGCGGCGGCGTCGAGGATGTAGCCCGCGCACATCCCGGTCGATCGGGCCAGGACGCTGCCCATGGTCTCGCACCAGCCGGCGACGGTCATGTCCTCCGGCGTGCCGCTGATGACGATGGCCAACCGGCGCGCGGGGTCGTTGATCGAGTCGAGCAGCTCCTGGACGGCCCGGTCGTCCTTGCCGCGCACGATGTGCGGCACGGCGGGGAGCGGGTGGCCGCCGTCGAATCCGGGGACCTCGTCGAGCAGCATCCGCACCGCGTCGGGCGGGGCGATGTCGAGGCGTTCGCTGCCGGAGATCCCCGGGCGCGGGTCGACCGTCATGTCGATCCAGATGTAGCGGTGGTCCAGACGCTGCGGGTCGTGGACCGCGGTCACCGTGGTGCGCCATACGCCGTCGGGTTTGTCCGATTCGGTGGTGAGGCGCAGGAAGGTGATGTCCTCGTCGCGGTTCTCGTGCCGCAGCACCATCGCCCGCGACCTCTTACTCAGCTCATAGGCGCCCGACCGGGTGAAGTCGACCCGCGCACCCGCTGTTCCGCGCTTGCTCAGCCACTCCGACAGAACGGCCGAGGTCGTGGCGATGACGTCGTGATCCTGCGGGACCGTGACGATACTGCGGTAAACGAGGGACACTCCTGATCTCCCGTCGGTGGCCGGTTCCGGAGGGCTCTGGAACCTTCTGGCCTGCGGCATAGGCATTCCTGGATGGGCCCTCACAGACAACTGTGGCCTAATGGGTGATGCTTTGCCAATCCAGCCGCGGAATCGTCGAATGAGGCCGGAGTGCCCCTCGTTACGGAAGTGCGACGCGCTGTCGTGTCGATTGTCGCCAGGTTGATCGTCGGCCGAAGGACTCAGCAGGCCTCGGCCCACGTGCACTCCAGGTCGCCGGTGCTGCGGCCTGGGGCGTCCGGTGTGTCCTGGGCGCGCGGCGTGCCGTGCCGCGGCGGGAGGACGTCCACGCGGGTGGAGGCGGTGCGGGAGAACTCGGCCAGACGCACGGCGATCGCGTCCTGGACGTCGCGCGGCGCCGACCCCTTGTGCCCGTTGTTGATGATGGAGAAGACCATCTCTTCGCCGTCGGTCCCGGTCACGTAGCCCGACAGGGCGCTGACGCCGGTCAGCGTTCCGGTCTTGGCCCGCACGTTGCCCTCGGCGGGGGTACCGACCATCCGGTTGCGCAGCGTGCCGCCGACCATTCGGTCCTGCTCGCCCGCGACGGGCAGCGAGGTGAGCCAGGCGCCGTACCAGGGCTCGTCGCGCACGGCGTCGAGGAGGCTGAGGACGACGTCGGCACGGAGCAGGTTGCCGCGCGACAGGCCCGAGCCGTCGGCCTGGCGCACGCCCTTGACCTCGGCGCCCATGCGGTCCAGGGCCGGCTTCACCTGGACGAGTCCGGCCTGCCAGGTGCCCTTGCCGAGCGTCTCCCGTCCCATCGCCTTGATCAGGATCTCGGCGTGCCCGTTGTTGGAGAGCTTCATGAACGGGATGAGCAGGTCGCTCAGCTCATCGGAGTGGCGGACGGCGAGCTCGTCGGCGTCGGCGGGCGTGGTCCCTCGGCCGACCTCGCCGTGCACCTTGACGCCCTCCTCGGCCAGGGCGTCGGCGAAGACGTGGGCGGCGTGGTCGGTGGGCTCGTGCACGGTGCGCAGCGTGCTGTAGGGGGCGCCGCCGAGGGGCAGGCCGCCGGTGGCGGTGAAGGCGTTTCCGCCGGACTTCCGGCGCACGTCCAGGGTGCGGGCACTGTCGGGCGTGCCGGTACTCGACTCGTTGGTGAGCGAGAGGTTGTCGGTCATCGGCTCCAGCGCCACGTTGACGGGGGCGCCGACCCGATAGCCGGGGGTGGCGGTGACGTTGACGACCCCGGTGTCGAGGTCCTCGTTGGCGGCGACGGTCAGCGCGGAGATCTGGGCGGCGTAGTAGTACGGTTCGTCGCCCTCTTCCCAGTCGGGGTGGAGGCGCGTGTCGTCGAACCAGGTGTCGTCGGCCAGCAGGTCTCCGGTCACCTCGGTGACGCCGCTGTCGGCGACCTCTTCGGCGAGGTCGGAGAAGGCGTCGACGCTGAGGCTGGGATCGCCGGTGCCCACAATGTAGAGGTCGCCGTCGACCACCCCGTCGGAGGGGTCCTCGTCGGCGGACACGGTGGTGCGGAAGGTGTAGTCGGGGCCCAGGACGTCCATCGCGGCCGCTGAGGTCAGCAGCTTCATGTTGGAGGCCGGGAGGAGGCGGGTGGTGGCGTTCCGGGTGTAGAGGGTGTCGCCCTCGTCCAGGCTGCGCACGACGACGCCCGAGGTCGCGCCCTCAAGGGAGGGGTCGTCCAGGATCTCGTCGATGTCCTCGCGGAGGTCGGCAATGGGATCGGAGTCGTCCGCGGCGGCGGGGACGGCGGTGGAGACGACCAGCGCCGCGCTGGTGGTGATCGCGAACAGGAGGGTCTGGGCGTGGGGGATGACCCGGCTGACCGGCATCTGACGGCCTTCCTATTCAACTGTGCGTGGTTGATGGATATGTGGGTCGGTGAGCGTCGCCGCCGTTCCGTGCGAGATAAGCGGGACACATCTCGGCGGCGCTGCTCACGCGTTTCGGATTCGCAATTTACACGTGGCGGCCGCCGTTATAGGGGAACCGTGGGCGCGTGTGATCAGTTTTCCGGGGTCCTTGCCGAGATGTCGAATTTTCCCGGGCGAGTTTTGGTCAGGGCCGAAATTCCGCACGTTGTCCATTCGGGGGAGACGCGGTGGCGCGGTCCATCCGCGGTCGATGCGTCGGAGAGTGTTGTACGAAGGGGCCAAGGAAGACCGCTGTGGCGCTCCGTGATGGACAAGAGGGTGCGCTGCCCGGAGGACTAGCGTCACCGGTATGTCTACGCGTCCGTTCTGGCTGGCCGGGGCTGCTGCTACCGGCGACGATGAGATCACGGTGACCGACCCCTACACGGGGAAGGTCACGGGAACCGTGGCGGTGCCGTCCACCGCCCAGATCGAGCAGGCCGTGGCCGCAGCGGACAGCGTGTCCGCACAGGCCGCGGCGCTGCCCGCCTATGTCCGCGCCGAAGCCCTCATGCACGTCTCCCGGCGGCTCGCAGAGCGCACCGAGGAGATCGCCGACATCATCACCGCCGAGAGCGGCAAGCCCGTGAAGTGGGCACGGGGCGAGGTCGGCCGCGCCGTTTCGGTCTTCCGCCTGGCCGCTGAGGAGGCCCGCCGCGACAGCGGAGAGCTGCAGCGACTCGACACCGACGCCGGGGGTACCGGCCGCATCGCGATGATCCGCCGCGTGCCCAAGGGCCCGGTGCTGGGTATCGCGCCGTTCAACTTCCCGCTCAATCTGGTCGCCCACAAAGTGGCCCCGGCCATCGCCGTCGGCGCCCCGATCATCCTGAAGCCGGCCCCCGCCACCCCCATGACCGCCCTGGTCCTCGGTGAGATCCTGGCCGAGACCGACCTGCCGCGCGGCATGGTCTCCGTGCTGCCGATGCCCAACGAGCGTGCCGCCGCGCTCATCACCGACCCGCGGCTGCCCGTCATCTCCTTCACCGGCGGCCAGTTCGGCTGGGAACTGCAGCGCACGGCCCCGCACAAGCACATCACCCTGGAGCTGGGCGGCAACGCCGCGGCCGTCGTGCTCGCCGACGCCGACCTCGACTGGGCGGCCCGGCGCATCGCGCTGTTCGGCAACAACCAGGCCGGCCAGGTCTGCATCGGCGTGCAGCGCGTCATCGTCGAGGACGCGGTCTACGACGAGTTCGTCGACCAGCTGGTGCGGCGCGTCGAGGAGCTGCCGACCGGCGACCCGCGCGACCCGGCCACCGAGGTCGGCCCGATGATCAACGAGGAGGCGGCGGTCCGCGTCGCCGCATGGGTCGAGGAGGCCGTGAAGGAGGGCGCCCTACTGCTCACCGGTGGGAAGCGCGACGGCGTCACGCTGGCCCCCGCCGTCCTGGCGGACGCGCCGGCCAACGCCAAGGTGGTGCGCGAGGAGGTGTTCGGCCCCGTTCTGGTGGTGAGCCGGGTCAGCGACGTCGACCAGGCGTTCGCCGAGGTGAACAGCGGTGATTTCGGTCTCCAGACCGGCGTGTTCACCCGCGACCTGCAGGTGGCGTTCCGGGCCCATCGCGAGCTGGAGGTGGGCGGTGTGATCATCGGCGATGTGCCGACCTTCCGGGCCGATCAGATGCCCTACGGCGGAGTGAAGAAGTCGGGGGTCGGCAAGGAGGGCGTCCGCCCGGCGATGGACGACCTCACCTACGAGCGCGTCATGGTGATGACCGGCGTGGACCTGTGACGGGCGTCACATGTTCGTCGTGGTGGTGACCAGCGGGTAACTTGCAGGGGGCGCCGCGGTGCCCCCTGAGCTCCCTGGGCGGCGGTGTGTCGAAGTCGCGACTTCGACACACCGCCGCCCGCTGTTGGGGCGGGGGCGGTAGCGGGCGACGCGGAGGTCAAGGCCGCCGTTTCGGTCGTACTTGCGAGTCCTTTGCGGGGCATAGCATTGCGGCGCTGTCACCTGCGGTGTGGCTCACAGCGAAGTGGAAGCGACGTCATCCGGGCGCGGTGACGTGGACACACTCCGTAAGCACTCCCACGTGGAAAGGACAATGATGTCCCCCGACACCATCGGCCTCGCGCTCCTCCTGCTCGGAGTGCTGCTCCTGGTCGCAAAGCTCGTCCGGGTGAAATGGCGGCTCGCGCAGAGGCTGTTCATTCCGAGTTCGATCATCGGCGGCGCCATCGCCCTGATCCTCGGCCCGGACGTCCTGGGCGCCATCGCCTCGTGGCTCGGCACCGACCGCTTCGCCGACGCCGGCATCTTCACCGCGGACATCCGCGAGGTCTGGTCCACGCTGCCCGGAATGCTCATCTCGGTGGTGTTCGCCGGGCTCTTCCTCGGCCACCGCATCCCCAACGTCCGCGAGGCCGGGCGCATGGCCGGGCCGCAGCTCATGTTCGGTCTCACCCTGGCCAGCGGCCAGTACGTGATCGGCCTGCTGCTCGCGCTGCTCGTGCTCGTACCGGTGTTCGGCCTGCCACCGCTGACGGGCGCGCTGATCGAGATCGGGTTCGAGGGCGGCCACGGCACCGCGGGCGGCCTGGGCGACACCTTCACCGAGTTCGGCTTCCCGGAGGGCCAGGACCTCGCGCTGGGCATGGCCACCGTGGGGCTGCTGTCCGGCATCATCCTCGGCATCGTCCTGATCAACTGGGGGGTGCGCCGCGGCAAGACCGCCGAGCTGAAGGCGAGTGCCACCCCCTCGGTCTCCGAGCAGATGGGCATCGTGGAGCGCGAGAACCGCCGCTCGGCCGCCACGCTGACCGTCCACCCCTCGTCGATCGAGCCGCTGGCCATGCACTTCGGCCTGCTGGCCATCGCGGTGATCATCGGCCAGCTCATCCTGTCGGGCATGCAGTGGGTCGAGCAGATCTTCTGGGCCGACACGATCGAGCTGTTCAAGTACGTGCCGCTGTTCCCGATCGCGATGATCGGCGGCATCATCGTCCAGACCGTCATCGACCGGTTCGACCGGCACCAGGTCGTCGACCAGCTGATGATCGAGCGGATCCAGGGCTTCTCCCTGGACATGCTGATCATCTCCGCCCTGGGGACCCTCTCCCTCCAGGTCCTGGCCGCGAACTTCATGCCCTTCCTGCTGCTGGCGGTGTGCGGTCTGGCCTGGTCGGTCGGCGCGTTCCTGCTGCTGGCCCCGCGGATGCTGCCCGACTACTGGTTCGAGCGCGGTATCGGCGACTTCGGCCAGTCCATGGGTGTCACCGCCACCGGGCTGATCCTGATGCGCATCGCCGACCCCGAGCTGCGCACCCCCGCCTACCCGGCGTTCGGGTACAAGCAGCTGGTGCTCGAGCCGTTCTTCGGTGGCGGCCTGGTGACCGCGGCGGCGATCCCCCTGATCGTGGCGTTCGGCCCCCTGCCGCTGCTCGTCGTCATGGCCGTGGTGCTCGCCTTCTCCGTGGCGGTCGGCCTGCTGGTCTTCGGCCGCAAACGCGGCGCGTCGGCGGCGTCGGAACCGGCGGCCAGCACCGAGTAGACACCCCGCCCGTCCTTGCTCCGTTGATCTCGGGGATATTGGGGTAAAAATCGGCTCTGAGACCCCGATATCTCCGAGATCAACGGAGCAGGCGTGCTTACAGGGTGCGGGCCCTGCGGTAGAGGCGCCGGGCCTCCGCGCCCAGCCGCGGCCCGTACTGGGTACTCGGGTCGGTGACGTACTTGAAGCTGATGACGGAGACCAGAGTGCCGATGCCGGTCGCGGGGTCGAAGTCGGCCAGCCACGGCCCGCCGCTGGACCCCTGCGTCATCACGCAGCGCATCCCGTTCGCGGTCGTCCCGCCCCGGTCGGCACGGGTGTCGCCGGAGCAGTAGTGGAGATGGTCGCCCCGGTAGGGCGGGGTGGACGGATACCCGAACGCGTAGCTCTGCTGCGGCCGGCGGCCGAAGGCGACCCGCTGCGCGCCGGTCCGGTCCTGGACGTGGGCGCCACCCGCGGAGTTGAGCACCGCCGCCCCGAAGTCGAAGCTCTCATCGGCCTTCTTGGCCCACTTCGAGGGCACCAGCAGCTCGCGGGCGGTGAAGCGGCCGTAGGGCTGGTGTCCGTCCGCGTAGGCGGGCACGAACGTCCAGTTCCGCGCCCAGGACCCGGTGCCGTCCTTCAGGCAGTGCCCCGCGGTGAACACGGTGTCCCGGTTCTTCGCGCGCACCACCGAGGCGCTGCACGTGAAGTCCCGCCCGTCGATCGTCAGGTAGACCTTGCCGGTGGTCCGGGCGACCTGGCCGCCGTGCGTCCAGCGCTCCCCGGTGCTGTTGGAGCGCGGTGCCGCCGCCCGGGAGCGTGCGGCCGGGCCGAGGGGCAGCAGGGGGAGGCCGGCGACCACGCCGTCGACGACCCGGCCCAGCGGTACCGCCGCGTCCATGCGCTCGCGGCTCCAGTAGGCGAGCACGTCCGCCTGTTCGGCCGGCCCGTGCGCCGCGGACTGGCGGACGGTGCTGTCACTCGGGGGGCGCGCCGAGGGCGCGACATCGACGGGGGCGGCGGTGGCGGAGGGGGCACCGGCCAGCACGAGGCTGAGTGCCACGAGAGGCCCGAGAACCCTGGGAACGAGGGGCGAAGTCATGATCACGAGCATGCCATACACACGGTTATCGCACCCCTACTTTGGGTTTGGGCGACGTGCGTCATGGGAAAAACGGGCGCCCCGCGCTGAGACGGGGCGCCCGTTCGCGTCGTTCGGCGTGTCGGACCGGGTCAGGCGGTCGGCACCGTCAGGGTCGACGGGGCGTCCTCGGGCGAGCTGAACACCACCCGCTGTCCGATCCGGCTCTCGTTCACGTAGCGCAGGTCCACGGTGTCGATGACGAGCGCCAGCCGGTCGCCGGCCGGCACGTCCCACACCACGGGCTCCAGATCGACGTCGACCGTCACCGGCGTGCCCGGATCGGCGTCGCGCAGGGTGTAGGGCTTGTGCGTGAGCAGCGCGCCGGTGCCGTGCCGGTTGATCGCGTACAGGTAGACGTACAGCGACTGCTCCCGGGCGGTCGGCGTCACCGTGAAGCGGGCGTTGGGCGTGCCGCTGACACGCACGCCGTCGGGGTAGGCGGGGCCGGTCCACACGCCCGCCCGGGCGCGGTCCACGGTCGGCAGCAGCACGCCGGTCGGGATGTCGGCGAACTGCTGCAGCGCTCCGGCGACGATCAGGGTGCCGCTGTGCGCCGTGGTGTCGATCCCGGCCCGGATGCCGTAGGTCCAGCCGGTCTCCGGTTCGGGCTCCAACCCGCCGGTGGCCTGCCAGTTCGTCCAGGAGCCGCTGGGCTTGCCGAGGTGCAGCGTTGTGTGGTCGGTCGACGCGGACTCCCAGTCGGGGTACCCGGTCCACGGGCCGCGGCCGTTGTTCGGCTTGAGCTGCACCGGATTCTCCGTGTCGATCCCGTTGTCGACGCCCTTGAGGTAGTGGTCCATCCAGCGGGTGAGCGACTCCCAGATGTCATTGGGGAGCCCGGCCGCGCCGAAGGCCTCCGGCGTGGCGTGGTCGCCGGGGGACAGCATCATCCGCTTCGGGCCGGTCAGCCGCGTGTAGAGGTCGGTCTGCTGTTTGGGCGGGAAGATCCCGTCGTTCCAGGCGTGGGCGATCATGACCGCCGTCCCGTTGGCGTTCAGCTCGTCCGCCTTGGCCAGGACCGACCTGGACTTCGCGAGTTCGAGTGCCGGCTGGATGTTGCCCTTGCGGTACTCGCGTTCCATCTCCTGCAGCGCCTCGCCTGGACGACCGGTGACCTTGCCCAGGGTGAGCAGGGCCTCGGCCGTCTGGAAGCTGATCGTCTCGTTCGGGTAGAGCGACTCCGCGAGATCGGTCCAGCCGCTCATCGCCCCGACGGCCTTCACCCGGTCGTCGACGGCCGCGGTCAGCATGCTGATGCCCGAGCCGTAGGAGATCCCGGCCATGCCGATGCGCTCGGGGTCGGCGTCGGTGTTCTCCAGCCCCCAGTCGATCACCTTGCGGGCGTCGGCGATGTCCTCCGGCCCGGCGACCTCGATCTCGCCGCCGGAGTCCCAGAAGCCGCGCGAGGTGTAGCTGATGACCTGGTACCCGGACTCCCGCGCGAGCTTCTGGCCCGCACCCACGTAGAGCAGGTTGTTGGTCGACCAGGCCGATGGCATGACCAGCAGCGGGTAGGGGCCGTCGGTGTTCGTCGGCGTGATCACCATGGCCTTGATGTCGATCCCGCCATGGCCGGGGATGGTCCGGTACTCGACGGTGGAGCCGACGGCGGCGGTGGCGGGCGGTGCGAAAGCGACTACGGCGAGTAACGAAATGAGCGTAGCGGACAGAGCCGTCCAGAACCTTTTCATGGGAGACCTCGGGAAGAACGTGCGGGAGTGAGCGGGGGGCGCGGGCGCGGCGTCGGCCGAATCGGCCCGCGTGACGTCGGGTGGCCGTGGCCGGGCGTGGTCGCCGACGGTCGTGGCCCGGGCGCCGGGCGCCCGCTGCGGATCCCACGTCGACGGTGCTGGGGTCGACCGTGGTGCTGGGTGGTTGCCGGTCGTGCTGCTCGGGGTCGGAATTGGGACGGAGGTCGGCGCCATGGCCGACCGCACGGTAGGTGACGCCTGCGTAGTTGACTGTGAGGTAACTTACGTCGAAGTTAAATTAAGACACGGCGGCCGGTTTTGTAAAGGGCGTGGCGTTCCTGCGTGTCTTCCGCTTTCCGGAGCGTGGCCGGGGCTGCTGCGACAGCGCATACGGCCTGGCCCCGCGGGTGCGCGAGAATGGGACCGTGCGAATCGCGGAACATCTTCTCGGCCAGGACATCTCCTCCGAACAGCGGCGGGAGGTGATCATTCTCGGGTCCACCGGATCGATCGGCACCCAGGCCATCGACGTCGTCACCCGCAACCCCGACCGCTTCCGGGTCGTCGGGCTGGCCGCCGGCGGCGGCCGCCTCGACCTGCTCGTCGACCAGGCGTGTGCGCTCGGCGTAGAGGTCGTGGCTGTGGCCGATCCCGACGCAGCGGCCGACCTGGGCCGACGCCTCCGCGAGCGCGGCCATCCGGCCAAGGTCCTGGCGGGGGCCGAGGGCGTCGCCGAACTCGCCTCCTGGCAGTGCGACGTCGTACTGAACGGCATCACCGGCGCGCTCGGCCTGGAGTCCACACTGGCCGCGCTGCGCGCCGGGCGGCTGCTGGCGCTCGCCAACAAGGAGTCGCTGATCATCGGCGGCCCGCTGGTCCGCGCCGTGGCCCAACCCGGCCAGATCGTGCCCGTGGACTCCGAGCACTTCGCGCTCGCCCAGTGCTTCCCGCGCGCGCTGGGCGACGACCTGACCAGCCTGGCCATGGGCCAGGTGCACGCCCCGACGGCCGAGGTGCGCAAGCTGGTGATCACGGCCAGCGGCGGACCGTTCCGCGGTCGTACGCGCGCCGAGCTCAGCGGGGTCACCCGTGGGCAGGCGCTGAACCACCCCACCTGGAGCATGGGCCCGGTCATCACGGTGAACTCGGCGACCCTCGTCAACAAGGGGCTGGAGGTCATCGAGGCCCACCTGCTCTTCGACGTCCCCCTCGACCGGATCGAGGTCGTGGTGCACCCGCAGTCGGTGATCCACTCCATGGTCGAGTACACCGACGGCTCCACCCTCGCCCAGGCAAGCCCGCCCAGCATGTGCATCCCGATCGCCTACGGCATCGGCTGGCCGCACCGGGTCGACGCCGTTGCTCCGGCCATCGACTGGACGCGGGCGCACACCTGGACCTTCGAGCCGCTGGACGGCGACGCCTTCCCGTCGGTCGACCTGGCCTGCGAGGTCGGCGCGGCCGGAGGGACCGCCCCCGCCGTCTACAACGCGGCCAACGAGGAGGCCGTGGACGCGTTTCTTGCCGGAAGGCTGGCATTTCCCGCGATCGTGGACACCATCGCCCAGGTAGTCTCAGAGCATCAGCAGCCGGACACCAGTTCCGCTCTCGCATTGGCCGACGTCTACGCGGCCGACGCGTGGGCCCGCGAGCGGGCCCGGGAACTGATCTCCCGCTCCGCATGACGAGAGGCACGGAAGGTCTATGGTCACGCTTCTGACCACGCTCGGGATCATCCTGTTCTTCCTCGGGCTCCTGTTCTCCATCGCCTGGCACGAGCTCGGGCACCTCGGCACCGCGAAGATGTTCGGCATCCGGTGCACCCAGTACATGGTCGGCTTCGGCAAGACCCTGTGGTCGAGGAAGGTGGGCGACACCGAGTACGGCGTGAAGCTGGTCCCGCTCGGCGGCTATGTGCGGATGGTGGGGATGATCCCACCGGCCGCCAAGAAGGGCGACGCCTCCGGCAAGCCGATGTCGCGGTGGCGGGCGATGATCGAGGACGCCCGCGAGGCGAGCAACGTCGAGATCGAACCGGGCGACGAGGACCGCCAGTTCTACCAGCGCGCGCCGTGGAAGCGGCTCATCGTGATGGTGGGCGGTCCGGCGATGAACCTCGTCCTCGCGGTCATCCTGTTCTCGATCGTGCTCATGGGCATCGGCGTCATGCAGCCCACCACCACCATCGGGTCCGTCAGCGAGTGCGTCGTCCCGGCCGACGCGCAGTCGGCGGAGTGCCCGAAGGACGCGCCGCCGAGCCCGGCCGCCGCGGCCGGATTCGAGGCCGGCGACGAGATCGTCAAGGTCGGCGACACGCCCACCCCCACCTGGGAGGCGGCCAACCTGGCGATCCGCGACTCCATCGGCCCGACCGACATCGAGGTGCGGCGCGACGGCGCGACCGTGACGCTCACCCCGGACCTGATCGAGAACCAGGTCATCGCGCGCGACGCCGACGGCGAGATCATCTACAAGACCGACGCGGACGGCGACCGGCTCAAGGACGACATGGGCTACAACGTCCCCGCCCTGCAGACCGCCGGGTTCCTCGGGATCACCTTCTCCTCCGAGCGCCAGGCGATGGGGCTGGGCGACAGCGCCGCCTTCATGGGCGACATGGTGGTCGGCGTCGGCAACGCGCTGATCTCGCTGCCGTCCAAGGTCGACGACGTGTTCGGCGCGGCCTTCCTCGGCGAGAAGCGCACGGTGGACTCCCCGGTGGGCATCGTGGGCGCCTCGCGGATCGGCGGCGAGATCCTCTCCCAGCCGATCCCGATCGTGGACCGGGGGGCGTTCCTGCTGAACATGCTGGCCGGGGTCAACCTGTTCCTGTTCGCCTTCAACATGCTGCCGATCCTGCCGCTGGACGGCGGGCACATCGTGGGGGCGCTGTGGGAGTCGCTGCGCCGCAACGTGGCGCGGCTCTTCCGCCGCCCCGACCCCGGCCCGTTCGACGTCGCCCAGCTCATGCCGGTCGCCTACATCGTGGTGGCGTGCTTCGTCGCGTTCAGCCTGATGCTGCTCGTCGCCGACGTGGTCAACCCGGTACGCCTGGTGCAGTGACGCGGAGCGGCAACGGGGGACGGGATTGCGGCACGCATCGGACCTGCGTTTCGTCACCTCCTGTTCCCGCACATCAGGCGCACGCGCCCGCGTAGGGCCGGTAACCTGGCAGAGGCGGACGGAATCCGCGAGTGTCCCTCCCGCGTTCCGGTCGCGGGGCGCCGTGCGCGTGCCAGTTGGTGCGCCGGTGCCTTTGGAGACTGCGGTGCCCCTCCGCACCACAGTGCGCCCAGGTGCCCAATTGGTACTCATGACTTCAAGTGCGACGCCGCCGGCCGACTCCGGTGGTCGAGGAGTGAGACTGCGTGACCATCGATCTTGGAATGCCTTCCGCGCCCGTGCGCCCGCTCGCGACGCGGCGCCAATCGCGGCAGATCATGGTCGGGAATGTGCCCGTCGGGGGCGACGCCCCGGTGTCGGTGCAGTCGATGACGACAGCGGTGACCGCGGACATCAACTCCACGCTGCAGCAGATCGCCGAGCTCACGGCCACCGGCTGCCAGATCGTGCGGGTGGCGGTGCCCACCGCTGATGACGCCGAGGCGCTGCCGATCATCGCCAAGAAGTCGCAGATCCCGGTGATCGCCGACATCCACTTCCAGCCCAAGTACGTCTTCGCCGCGATCGACGCGGGCTGCGCGGCGGTGCGGGTCAACCCGGGCAACATCAAGAAGTTCGACGACAAGGTCGGCGAGATCGCCAAGGCCGCCAGTGACGCCGGGGTGCCCATCCGCATCGGCGTCAACGCCGGGTCGCTGGACAAGCGGCTGCTGGCCAAGTACGGCAAGGCCACGCCCGAGGCACTGGTGGAGTCGGCGCTGTGGGAGTGCTCGCTGTTCGAGGAGCACGGCTTCCGCGACATCAAGATCTCGGTCAAGCACAACGACCCGGTCGTGATGATCAACGCCTACCGCCAGCTCGCCGAGGCCTGCGACTACCCGCTCCACCTGGGCGTCACCGAGGCCGGCCCGGCCTTCCAGGGCACCATCAAGTCCTCGGTGGCCTTCGGCGCGCTGCTGGCCGAGGGCATCGGCGACACCATCCGGGTGTCGCTGTCCTCGCCTCCGGCCGAGGAGGTCAAGGTCGGCATCCAGATCCTGGAGTCGCTGGGCCTGCGTGAGCGGGGCCTGGAGATCGTCTCCTGCCCGAGCTGCGGCCGGGCCCAGGTCGATGTCTACACGCTGGCCGAGGAGGTCACGGCCGGTCTGGAGGGCATGGACGTGCCGCTCCGGGTGGCCGTGATGGGCTGCGTGGTCAACGGGCCGGGCGAGGCGCGCGACGCCGATCTGGGCGTGGCCTCCGGTAACGGCAAGGGCCAGATCTTCGTCAAGGGCGAGGTCATCAAGACCGTGCCGGAGTCCAAGATCGTGGAGACCCTGATCGAGGAGGCCATGCGCCTGGCCGAGGAGATGAAGGACGCCGGGACGGAGTCGGGCGAGCCCAGCGTCGCCGTCGCGGACTGACGCGCGCCGGGACCCCAGTCCCATCCGAGATTCCCGCGAACGGGCGGGGAGCGATCCGCTCCCCGCCCGTTCGCGTTACGTGCCGAAGGTGACGGGGTCAAAAAGGTTCACACCGGGACGCATGACGTCCTTGGTGTTCCGGGTGACGAGGGTGAGCCCGTGCACCTTTGCGGATGCGGCCAGGAGGCCGTCGATCACCGGCATGGGGTCGGGAACATTCATCCGGGCCCACTCCTCGGCGATCTCGTTGGTTATCGGCAGAACCCGCTCGGAATAGGAGACGCGGATCTGGTCGAGCCAGCGGTCGAACGCGTCCGCCTGCGCGGGATCACGCCGTCGCAGGCGTTCGATACCGCGCCGGATCTCTCCTATGACGAGGACGCTGGTGTAGATCTCCTCCGAGGAGACGCTGGACCGCCAGAGCTGGGCCCGAGGGTCGGGGGCGGACTTCCGCAGCTCCGAAATCACGTTGGTGTCGACGAGATAGCTCACGAGGCGTCACCGAGGTCGATCTCCCTCGGCAGCTCCGCTGGGCGTGTCAGGTCGAGGTCCTCCAGGCCAGGGCCATCGAACAGGAGCTCCTTGAAATCCTTGGTGCGGCCAAGGAGGCGCCGGTACTCAGTGACGTCCATGACGACGACGTCTTCTTCGCCGTGCCGGGTAACGATCTGTGGTCCGTCGTCCTTCGCCCGGCGGGCGACCTCGCTGAAGCGCTGTTTCGCTTCTTGGAGCTGCCAGCTCATCAACATCGCTCCGTCTAGTCTGTCTAGACAGAATTCTACTGCACTCTTCCCCTCGGTGTGTGACGTGCGGCGATGTGCGTGACGCCCGCCATGAAGCCCAGACCACAGGGAAATGTGATGTCATGCACAATTGTGCATGTTTCATTGCGCGTATAGGCAACGTTTGTGGGGTATTCGACTTCATCCTGCAAAGGATGATGGTTCTGTTACCCAGGTAACACGGGTACCGTTGCAACGGTGCGTTTCCGGCATATCGGGACATGTGTGGCGTGCTGTCCCGGCATCCCCATCACGCCGTAGCGCACACCCCGTACATCCACGTGCGTCTGTACGTCGTCGTGCAGTCCGTACGTCATGCCGACATTCACCCCCTAGGAGCATGCAGTTGGTCGAGGACACCGCGCAGAAACAAGCCGTGGCTCCGGCGCCGCCCGGGATCGGTGCGCGCATCAAGCGGTGCAAGCCGGTGGAACGGCTGGTCGATGAGACCGGTCAGGGCCAGGGCGGCAGCCTGAAGCGATCGATGGGCCTGGCGCAGCTGACGATGATCAGCATCGGCGCCACCCTGGGCACCGGCATCTTCGTCGTGCTCGGAGAGGCGGTTCCGGTCGCCGGGCCGGCCGTCATCCTGGCGTTCGTCATCGCCGGCGTGACCGCGCTCTTCTCGGCGCTCGCCTACGCCGAGCTCGCCGGAATGATCCCGGCCTCCGGCTCGGCCTACTCCTACACCTACGCCACCATGGGCGAACTCGTCGCCTGGGTGTGCGGCTGGTGTCTGATGCTCACCTATGGCGTGTCGGTGGCCGCCGTCGCCGTCGGCTGGGGCGAGTACATCAACCAGCTGCTGTACCTGGTGACCGGTGTCGCGCTTCCGGACTCCCTCGCCCAGCCGCCCGGCGCCGACGGCGGGATCATCAACCTGCCCGCGGCCGTGGTGGTCGTGCTCGCGATGGTCGCGCTGCTGGTCGGCATCCGCGAGAGTGCCTGGCTGAACGGCCTCATGGTCGTCATCAAGCTCGGCGTGCTGGCCATGTTCGTGGTCATCGCCATGACCGCGGTGCAGGACGGCAACTTCGCCCCCTTCATGCCGCTGGGCATGGCGGGCGTGAGCGCCGCCGGTGCGACCCTGTTCTTCTCCTATATCGGGTTCGACGCCGCCTCCACCGCCGGTGAGGAGGCGAAGAACCCCCAGCGCGACCTGCCGCGCGCCATCATGCTCTCGATGATCATCGTGACCGCGCTGTACTGCCTGGTGGCCTTCGCCGCCGTGGGCGCGGTGCCGTGGACCATCTTCGAGGACACCGAGGCGACCCTCGCGCAGATCCTCACCGACGTGACGGGCACGCCCATCTGGTCGGTCGTCTTCGCCATCGGCGCGGTCGTCGCGATCGCCAGTGTCGTCCTGGTCGTGCTCTACGGCCAGACCCGGATCCTGTTCGCGATGTCGCGCGACGGGCTCATCCCGAAGATCTTCTCCAAGGTCGACGCCAACGGCACGCCGCGCTGGAACACCATCATCCTCACCGTGTTCATCGCCGTGCTCGCCGCCCTGGTGCCGCTCGGGCACCTGGCCGACGCCACCAGCATCGGCACCCTGTTCGCCTTCGCCCTGGTCAACATCGCCGTGCTGGAGCTGCGCAGGACGCGCCCGGAGCTGAAGCGCGACTTCCGGGTGCCGTTCTCCCCCCTCACCCCGGTCCTGGGCGTCCTGAGCTGCGCCTACCTGATGCTGAGCATGGGGCTGGCCACCTGGCTGACCTTCGGGGTGTGGCTGGCCGTGGGGCTGGCGATCTACTTCGGCTACAGCATGCGCAGGTCCCAGTTGGAGGCCGAGGCCATGGAGGCCCCGGCCGTCCGGGAGCCGTAGCCCGACGCGGGACGCGTTCATGACACGCGGGGGTGGCGCCGACCGTGGCGCCACCCCCGCTCGCGTTTCGGTCGAAGACGCGCGCGTGAGATCAACAAATCGCTGTTGTTTCGTCGAACATCGCAATGAATATCCATGTGGATCGCAATATTCTGACCAGGCTTTGCGTCTACAGTGGACGGGTGGCGGAACCGTGCGAACCGGGCCCGCCCGCGATCGGGACGATGGGAGGAACAGCATGACCAGTGCTTCGGACCGGACGGGGTCCCGCACGGGCCCGGATGCGGCCGGCGCGGCACCAGCGCTGCGCATCGCCCTGGATCAGGGCACCGGCGCCAGCGGCGACGTCGAGAGCGCCCTGCGGCGCCTGGACGAGCGCGCCCGCGCGGCGGCCGAGGCCGGAGCGCGGCTGCTGATCGGCCCGGAGATGTCGATGACCGGCTACAACATCGGCGCGGACATCGACCGCCTGGCCGAACCGGCCGACGGCCCTCTGCACGCGGAGGTCGCCCGGATCGCCGCCGCGACCGGCGTCGCCCTCCTCTACGGGCACCCCGAGCGCGAGGACGGGCGCGTGTACAACACGGTCCGCCTCATCGACGGCTCCGGTGCGCCCCTCGCCGGATACCGCAAGAACCACCTCTTCGGCGACCTCGACCGCGACGCGTTCGCCCCCGGCGACACCCCGCTGGTCCAGGCCACCCTCGACGGGCTGCGGCTGGGCCTGCTCATCTGCTACGACGTTGAATTCCCCGAGATGGTGCGGGCGCACGCCCTGGCCGGCACCGAGCTCCTGCTGGTCCCCACGGCGCTGATGCGGCCCTACACCAGCGTCGCCACCACCATCGTCCCCGCCCGCGCGCTGGAGAACGGCCTCTTTGCCGCCTACGTCAACCGCTGCGACCGCGAAGGCGAGCTGGACTACTGCGGTCTGAGCTGCCTGATCGGCCCGGACGGCGGCGAGATCCTGCGGGCCGGTCCCGACGAGGAGCTGCTGGTCGCCGACGTGGACCCCGCCGCCCTGCGCGAAGCGCGCGCGGCCGCGCCCTACCTCGACGACCGCCGCCCCGAGCTCTACGCCTCGCTCACCGACGGCTGACCCGGGGTGCGCCCGCGCTGAGGCGCCACCCCACCGACACACCCGACACCCGCCCCGCACACCCCTGTGCCCACCTGGAGGATGCACTCGATGACGTCTGCCGTGCCCACCGCCGTGCCCAGCGCCGACGCGGCCGCCGGGTCCGCGGAGAAGTCGCCGCTGAAGCCGCTCAACATGTGCGGTCCCGACTTCCCGTTCGCCTACGACGAGTTCCTGGCCCACCCGGCCGGACTCGGTTCCGTGCCCGCCGACCACCACGGCACGGAGGTCGCGGTCATCGGCGGCGGCCTCTCCGGCATCATCACCGCCTACGAGCTGATGAAGATGGGCCTCAAGCCCGTCGTGTACGAGGCCGACGAGATCGGCGGGCGGCTGCGCACCGCGCGTTTCCCCGGCGTGACGGACGCAGCCGAGGATGTCGTGGCGGAGATGGGCGCCATGCGCTTCCCGCCGTCCTCGACCTCGTTCTTCCACTACGCCGACAAGATGGGGCTGCGCACCACCCCGTTCCCCAACCCGCTGGCCCCCGACACCCCCAGCACCGTGGTCGACCTCAAGGGCGAGGCGCACTACGCCCGCACCACCGACGACCTTCCCGAGGTCTACGGCGCGGTCGCCCGCGCCTGGAACGAGACCCTGGAGCGGGGCTCCCGGCACAGCGAGATGCAGCAGGCCATCCGCGACCGCGACGTCGCGCGGATGAAGGAGATCTGGAACGAGCTCGTCGCGAAGCTGGACAACCAGACCTTCTACGGCTTCCTCTGCGACTCCCCGGCCTTCTCCTCCTTCCGCTTCCGGGAGATCTTCGGCCAGGTCGGCTTCGGCACCGGCGGCTGGGACACCGACTTCCCCAACTCGATCCTGGAGATCCTCCGGGTCACCTACACCGGCGCCGACGACGACCACCTCAGCATCGTCGGCGGCTGCCAGCAGCTCCCGCTGCGGCTGTGGGAGGACGTCCCCGACAAGCTCGTCCACTGGCCCGAGGGCACCAGCCTCGCCTCGCTGCACGAGGGCGGCCCGCGCCCGGCGGTGACCGGGCTGCGCCGCACCGCCGCGCCGGGCGGGCGGGGGCCGGGGAACATCACCGTCACCGACGCCTCCGGCTCCATCCGCACCTACCCGGCCGCGGTCTTCACCGCGCAGAGCTGGATGCTGCTCAGCAAGATCGAGTGCGACGAGGACCTGCTGCCGATCGACCACTGGACCGCGATCGAGCGCACCCACTACATGGAGTCGTCCAAGCTGTTCGTGCCGGTCGACCGCCCGTTCTGGCGCGACATCGACCCCGCCACCGGACGCGACGTCATGAGCATGACGCTCACCGACCGGATGACCCGCGGCACCTACCTGCTGGAGAGCGAGGGCGACGGCCCCGCCGCGATCTGCCTCTCCTACACCTGGTGCGACGACTCGCTGAAGTGGCTCCCGCTCTCGGCCACCGAGCGCATGGAGGTCATGCTCAACTCGCTGGCCAAGGTCTACCCGGGGGTGGACGTCCGGTCGCACATCATCGGCGACCCGGTCACCGTCTCCTGGGAGGACGAGCCCTACTTCATGGGCGCGTTCAAGGCCAACCTGCCGGGGCACTACCGCTACCAGCGCCGCCTGTTCACCCACTTCAAGCAGGACCGCCTGGACGATCGGCACCGCGGCCTGTTCCTCGCGGGCGACGACATCTCGTGGACCGCCGGGTGGGCCGAGGGCGCCGTGCAGACCGCGCTCAACGCCGTGTGGGGCGTGATGAGCCACTTAGGCGGCGCCACCGACCCCCTCAACCCGGGGCCGGGCGACCGCTACGACGACATCGCGCCCGTGGAACTGCCCGAGGACTGACCCCCTGACGGGTCGGCCGACGCGTCGGCGGCGTCACCGGCCGACCCGCTCAGCATCGACTGGTCGACCAGCCGGGACAGCACCAGCGTGCTCTTCGTGCGGACGACGAACGGCTCGGCGCAGATGCGCTCGATCGTCTCCTCCAGGTGGTGCATGTCCCGGGCCCGGACCTGGACCATGGCGTCGGCCTCACCGGTGACGGTGCAGGCCGACGTCACCTCGGCGTAGCCGGCCAGCCCCGCCCTGATCTCGGCGGGCGACGTGCGCGGTCGGCAGTACACCTCGATGAACGCCTCGGTGGTCCACCCGATGGCGGCCGGTTCCAGGATGACCGTGAACCCGCGCACCGCGCCGGACTCCACCAGCCGGTCGAGCCGCCGCTTCACGGCCGAGGCGGAGAGGCCCACGGCCGAACCGATGTCGGCGAAACTGGTGCGCGCGTCGGCGCCGAGGATGGCGATGATCCGCTCATCGACGCGATCCAAACGCAATGTGGCTCCCTCGCTCCCGCAGGTCGGAAGTCGATGGTATCGACCCGGGACATAGGTGCAGGCCACCGTGTCGTTTCTCCCCATCGTGCATGATCACAGAGAGAATTCTGATGATCACCGAGGGGTGGAAGGCGGGGGCGAGGTGCGAGGGAACGCACGAAGGTTCGCGGTGGCCGGGGCCGGGCTGGTGCTGGCGTCGACAACGGTGTCGGTGACATATCCGGCGCCCGGACACGCGGAGTCGGCCGACACAGTCGCCGGCACAGCGGCGCGCGCGGCGGTACCGAGCGGGGCTGCACGGCTCGGGACGGGGCTCGCCGCGCCGACGGTTTCCGGCGCTGCCGCGGCGGCGTCCGGCACCGCCGACGGCCCGCTGGACTGGGGGAAGTGCACCGACCTGAAGGCCCCCGTGAGCGTCAGGATGCAGTGCGCCCGCCTTGTGGTGCCGCTGGACCGCGACGCCGAGGAGAGCGACGCCGTGGTCGAGATCGCGCTGTCCCGCGTCCCCGCGCGCGAGAAGGCCGCCAACGTGCTGCTGGTGAACCCCGGCGGGCCGGGGAGCCGCGGCCGGTTCCTCGCCGCCGACGTCGCCCGGAACCTCCCCGACGACCTGCGCGACACCTATGACGTCATCGGGTTCGACCCGCGGGGCACCGGAGCGAGCAAGCCCGCCCTCACCTGCGACCCGGACTTCTTCGCGCCGCCCCGGCCCGACACCGTCCCCCGCACCGCCGAGGACGAGGATCTCCTGGTCAAGCGGGCCAAGGCCTACGCCGGAGCGTGCGACAGAGCCGGTGGGGCGCTGCTCGCGCACATGCGCACGACCGACAGCGCGCACGACATCGACGCCATCCGCGCGGCGCTCGGACGCGACCGCGTCGACTACTTCGGCTACTCTTACGGCACCTACCTCGGCGCCGTCTACGCGACGCTCTACCCCGAGCGGGTGCGGCGGCTGGTGCTCGACAGCGTCGTGCACCCGGGCCGGGGCTGGTACCGGGGCAACCTGGAGCAGAGCAGGTCGCTGAACGACGCCGCGGGCGGGTTCTTCGACTGGATCGCCCGCCACGACGCCACCTACGGCCTCGGGGACTCCGCCGCCGAGGTGGCCGGCCGGTACTACGCGACGCGGTCCGCCCTGGGGAAGAAGCCCGCCGACGACCGGATCGGCCCCACGGAGCTGGAGTCCACCTACATGGTGGCGACCTACGCCGCCCCGGCCTGGCCGCTGCTGGCGCGCGCCCTGGCCGACATGGCCAACGACGACGATCCGGAGCGGCTCATCGCGGCCTTCGACCGGCTGGGGGAGACCGCGGAGGATGAACCGGCCTTCGCCGGATACCTCGCCACGGAGTGCACCGACGCGCCCTGGCCCCGGTCGTGGCCGACGTGGCGCGCCGACGGCACCCGGGTGCACGCCGAGGCGCCGTTCCTGGGGTGGCACAACATTTGGTACAATGCGTCGTGCGCGTTCTGGCCGGCCGAGGCGGGCGAGTGGTTCCAGGTCGACGGCTCGCGGGTGAGGAGCGCCCTGCTGATCCACGCGACGGAGGACGGTCCCACGCCACTGGACGGCGCCTACGCGATGCACCGGCGTTTCCCCACGTCCCGGCTGGTCATCGAGGACGGGGGCCGCTCCCACGGGGTCGCGCTCAGCGGCAACGAGTGCGTGGACGACACCCTGTTCGCCTACCTGCGCGACGGGCAGCTGCCGCAGGCCAGCCGCGCGTTCGACGACGTGGACCAGGTCTGCGGCGCCTTGCCCGAGCCGGAGCCCCGGGCGTCGAAGGGGAAGGAAGCGGAATCGGACACGCGCTCGGCGCCGGTTCCCGGCGCATCGGACCCCGCGGCATTCGGGCGCGATTCCGTTGCTTCTCCACGTCGACCCGCATTCCCGTCTATTTCGGCGGTTCCGAGCACCAATCGGTGAACGGGTCGGTAACCAGTCGATTAGTCTGGAAACGCGAGGATCACGACGGTTCGCGGCACCCGGTGGATCCCCGGACGCGCGCTTAGGGGCGTCCCGGAACGGATGCCCCGGAGCGGCCGCTGCGAAGTGAGGTGATGCGGGTGCTGCGGACCTCGTCGGTGCGCGTCCTCGGCGAGCGCGACCGCGCCGCCGTGCACGCGCTGCTCGACTCCGACCCGGTCGGGAACGTCTTCGTCAGTTCCCGGGTGCGCGCCACCGGACTGGACGCCGGGCGGCTCGGCACCGAGGTGTGGGGCTATATCGAGCGCGGCGCGATCTCGGCGCTGTGCTATTCGGGCGCCAACCTCGTGCCCGTCAGCGCGTCGTCCGCGGCCATCCGCCAGTTCTCCGACCACGCCCGCTGGCAGGGGCGGCGCTGCTCGTCCATTGTCGGGCCGGTCGACCAGGTCGCGGAGATGTGGGAGCGGCTCGGCCCGGTGTGGGGTCCCGCCCGCGCCATCCGCGCCAACCAGCCGGTCATGGAGCTGGCCGGCGAGCCGCTGGTCGCGTCCGACCCGCTGGTGCGCCGGGTCCGGGTGAGCGAGATCGGGATCCTGGTCCCGGCGTGTGTCGCGATGTTCACCGAGGAGGTGGGGGTGCCGCCGGACGCCGGGGACGGCGGTGCGCTCTACCGCGCCCGGGTGGAGGAACTCGTCCGCACCCGACGGGCGTTCGCGCGCATCGAGGACGGACGCATCGTGTTCAAGGCGGAGGTCGGCGCCGTCACGCCCTACGCCTGCCAGATCCAGGGCGTGTGGGTCCATCCCGACCTGCGCGGCCAGGGGTACGCCGCGGGCGGCGTGGCGGCCGTCGCGCGCATGGCGCGGGCGGAGATCGCGCCGCGGGTCACCCTGTACGTCAACGACTTCAACGCCCCGGCGCGGGCCACGTATCGGCGTGTCGGCTTCCGCGAGGTGGGCGCCGTGATGTCGGTGCTGTTCTGACCCCAGCTGCGCCGGTGCGCCGGTCCGTCCGACCCGGCGGCACGCGCGGCGGCAGCCGGTCGGCCGCTCAGACGCTCGGGGGCAGCGCCGCGGCCGTGAAGTACTGGAGCGCCGCGTCGATGTCGGCGAGGTCCTTGGCACGTCCCAGGCGGCTCTTCCAGCGCAGGACGCGGTCGAGCGGCGCGAACGGGAGGCCGTGGCGGATCTCGCGGTTGTCGATGAACTCGTCGACGTCCCACATCGACGGGAACCAGCCGTTGAGGATCTCCAGGCGGCTGCCGAGCAGGAGGACCCGGGTGACGTCCTCCCACGGCGCCGGTTGGACCGGCCCCATGGTCTGCACCAGCTCCCAGGCCGGGCCCCGGGCGACGATGTCGAGGTCGGTGATGTTGTCGCGGATCCCGTGGGCGAGGAGGGGGCCGCTGCCCGCGATGATGAAGTCCTGCTGGGGGAGATCGAGTTCTTCGAGTGCGATGAACAACGGGTGCTGATGAATCGTTATCTGTTCCGTCACCCTTGTGCTCCATTACCCTAATGCATTTACCCCTATCGCGATGCGGACGATCACCGCTGTGAGTAACGCGACACCAATACTGGTCATCGTGCCGATGAGGAAGTACTCCGCGAATCTCTTCTGATGACTTTGTAGTTCCGGGAAGCGAGCCAGACCCTTGATTCCGACCACGACGGCCACTGCCTCCGGCTGCCCGGCCACCACGAATATGAAAGTCAGTGAACGCTCCAGCCAGCCAATGACCGTCCCTGCCCCCTTCAGGGGCGCCATTTCTTCTGCGTCGGCTTTCTTTAGTTCTGCGGAGAAGGGGCGAAGCATATGTGTGACGACTTCACCCCCGACGAAGGTGGAGACCAGGAATCCGGAGATCACGATCGCCATCTCGTCATCCATGATAATCCCACCAGTTGCTTCGAGCATCTGCGGTACCCCGTACACCGCCGCGGCGGACAGAACCGTCAGTGCCGTAAGGCTTGTAGGCACGAGTGTGAACTTCTGTACCCCGTCCGGGAGGAAGATGCGCGGCGAGCCCTGCATGTCCTCGTCGTTCCTGACCAGGTGTGCCAGCGCCCAGCTGGAGGCCAGGCAGAGCGGAAGGAGGACGGCGGGTTTGATTGAAAATGCAACAGGCAGCAGCGTGTAAACCGCATAACCGGTGCTCAGGGGTAGTGCGACGGCCAGTCGCAAGCGGATCGCCGGAATCGAATAAGGGAGCAGGATGGCGGTGATCAGGCCCAGGACGAGTCTTTCGAGCTCCATGCGATGCTCTCTATTGTGCTTATCCAGCCACGGCGGGTTATAGATTATGGCCGGTTCTGGCCGTTTTTCCTATAGGCCGCCGGATCTGTTTGGGCACGGCCAAAAAACAGGACCCCCGAAGGGGTCCTGAAGTAGGGGGTCACCCGGGGTTTAGTCCCGGAACTCCGGGATCACCTTCTCGGCGAACATCTCCAGATTGCGTTTGACCGTGTCGGTCGGCAGGACACCCTGCTGTCCCTGCATGAACAGGCCGAACCATTCCAGGTCGGGGATCTCCGCGAGCGTCGCCTCGATGCCGCGCTTGACGTCGTCCGGGCCGCCGATCAGCGCGAGCTGCACCTCGGCCATGCGCCGGAAGTCGCCCTTGTCCGGGCTGATCGGCCGCCGCGCGTCGTCCTCCTGGGTGCGCAGCACCTCCAGGTAGCCGAACGAGCCGAAGAACGAGGCGAAGTCGCGGTGCATCTTGGTGCCGTAGGTGGCGATGGCCTCGTCCTTGGTGGGGGCCATACCCACGATCTTGAGGACGCCGGTGTGCTCGCCCAGCCGGTAGTCGCGGCCGTGCCTGGCGGCCTCGTCGCGGTACAGTTCCGCCTTCTTGCGGTGCTCGCCGGGGATGGGGGTGAACATCCACGGCAGGATGTCCTCCTGCGCGCAGCGCCGCACGGAGCGGTCGCTGATGGTGAACGGCTGCCAGAGCTCGGGGTGCGGGTCCTGGTAGGGGCGGGGCACGACCGAGACCCGCTGGACGCGCCCCTCGCCGTCCAGCTCGCCGGGCGCGCCGAAGGTCCGGGTCCACTCCTGGGCCGGCCACCCCTCGATCCCGCTGTAGGGAGAGGGGACCTCGTAGTCGAGGATGTCGCTCTTGTAGCGCAGGGTCTCCTGGGTCCAGGCCAGTTTCATGATCTTCAGCAGCTCGCCGAAGACGTCGAAGTTCCGGTCGTCGCTCGCCGACCCGTCGCTGCGGGCGGCCTGCGAGCTCCACCGCTGGCCCAGGACGTTCGCCCAGCGCGACTGGTAGCCGCGGGCCACGCCGAGACGCAGCCGCCCCTGACAGAACTGGTCGAGGAGGGCCACGTCCTCGGCCGCGCGGATGGGGTCCCAGGCGGGCAGGACCAGACCGAGCGGGGCGAGCAGGATCCGCTCGGTGCGGGCGGCGAGGTCGGCCAGCACCATGAGCGGGTTGACCGAGAACTCGAAACCCTCGGAGTGGAAGTGGTGTTCGGTCAGCATCAGCGCGTCGAAGCCGATCCGGTCGGCGTGGACGGCGATGTCCCGGACCTCGCGCAGCAGGTCCTGGTAGGCGCGCACGTCGCGGCCGATGGGCCGCTTGGATCTGGCGTTGGCCTCGGCCGCGAACCCGGAGCCGGGGATCTGGGGGTTCATGAAGATGGCGAACTTCATCGTTCCTCCGGTTGGACAGTTCGCACGGTTTCGTCGAGCCAGCGGGTGAGTACGAGCAGGAACTCCTCGGGGTGCTCCTCGTGCAGCCGGTGCCCGGAGTCCGGCCAGCAGACGACCCTCGATCCGGGGTGGGACAGCAGGGGGCGCTCCCATGCGGCCAGGTCCCGGTCGAACCGGAAGCAGAGCGTGGGCTGCGAGCGGTGCCGGAGGTGGTCCTCGGCGGCCGGGCGCGGGCCGATCGCATCGGGTGCGGTGAACATGGCGGCGAACGCCTCGGCCAGCACCTGCTGCGGGGCGGCGAGCAGCCGCCGGGCGTGCCAGGCGCGGATCCACCGCGGGGTGGCCGGGGTGGACGTCCACGCGTCGAGGGCGATCGCGGCCTCGGTCCCCCGGGGTCCGGCGAGCTCGCGCGCGATCCGCGGGAAGGAGTCGGCGAGCTGGGGGCCGAAGCCGTAGGCGGGGTCGACCGTGACGAGGGCGGTCACGAGGTCGGGGGTGTCGGCCAGATGGCCGACGATCTGACCGCCCATGGAATGGCCGATCGCGACGACCCGGTCGGCCCGCAGTCGTTCCAACAGGATGCGCAGGTCGTCGGCCATGGTGCGCGGGGTGGTGCCGGTACGGGCGGTCCCGGAGTAGCCGTGCCCGCGCAGGTCGGGGGCGATGACGCGGTAGGTCGCGGCAAGCTGGGGGATGTGCTGCACCCACTCGTGGGAGTCGGACCCCCAGCCGTGCACCAGGAGCAGCGTGTTCGCGGTGTCCCGCGCTGCGTCCCCAGGGGTCTCCCGCGGTCCGTCCACTGTGTAGAAGAGCCGGACATCAGGGAGGTCGGCGAACGGCACGGGGGGCTCCTTTCCGTCGCCGGAAAACAGAACATGTTTCAGTTTCTGTTCCCGTCAACGGTAACCCGGGAGAAGCAACCAAGCAATTGCTTGGCTAGTTCGTCATGGCGACTCGTCGAGACCCTTGCCGTGCTCATCTTGGGAAAGCCGGCCTGCTAGAACACCACGACCGACCGCACGACCTCGCCCGCCCGGACGTTGCCGATCGCGTCGTTGATGTCGTCCAATCCCACCTGCTCGCTGATGAGTCCACCGGGGTCCAGGCGTTCGGCCAGGCACAGGTCCACCAGGCGGCGCAGGTCCGAGGCGGGCGAACCGTCGCCGCCCTGGCAGCCCATGAGGCGGCGGGAGGCGAAGAGCGCACCGGCGGGGACGGCGACATCGGTGCCCGCCGGGGGACTGCCGACCATGACCGTTGTGCCGCCCGGCCGCGTCGCTTCGAACGCGGCCCTGAGGACCGCGGGGACTCCCGTCACGTCGAACGCGTAGTCCACGCCGTCCGGCACCAGTTCGCGGACGCGAGCGGCCAGGTCGGCCGCGTCGGTGTCGCCCGGGGCGGAGGGCAGCGCGTCGGTGGCGCCGAAGAGCTCGGCCGCCGTCAGCTTCGGCGCCGTGATATCGGACGCGATGACGCGGGACGCACCGGCCAGCACCGCTCCCTGGACGACGTTGAGCCCGACGCCGCCGCAGCCCACCACCAGAACGGTCGCACCGGCCTCCACGCGGGCCGTGTTGACGACCGCGCCGACACCGGTCACCACCGCGCAGCCCAGCAGGGACATGGCGACCAGGTCCACCTCGCTCGGGAGCGGAACCAGCTGGCGCTCGTGTACCACCGCGTACTCCGCGAACCCGCCGATGCCCAGGTAGGGGCGGATGGCCGCGCGGTCGGCGCGCAGCCGGGTGGACCCGTCGGGCATGAGCCCCATGACGGCCCGCATCCGCGCGGCATCCGTGCACAGGTGCCCCTCGCCGCGCCCGCACCTCCGGCATCGGCCGCACGACCGCCCCAGGGCGATCAGCACGGGGTCGCCCGGCGCGTAGGCGGTCACGCCCGCGCCGACCGCCTCCACCGTGCCCGAGCTTTCGTGCCCGCAGATGACGGGCAGCTCGGACACGACCGGGCTGGTGCCGTCGACCGCCTTGAGGTCGGAGGCGCAGATCCCGGACGCGGCGATCCGCACGCGGATCTCGCCGGGCCCGGGTTCCGCGATCTCCACCTCGCGGACCTCCATCGGAGCGCCGAACTCCGCCAGGACCGCCGCACGCATCTTCATCGCCGTCACCGTCCGTCCGATCGGATTGCCTGCGTTGTCTCGCCCTGTTCTCCGTTGATCTCGGGGATATCGACCTTGTACCGGCGAGTATTCGGTCGATATCCCCGAGATCAACGGGAGCTGTCGCCGTGGCCCAGCTCGACCCAGGCGGCCTTGAGGGTGAGCCACTCGCCGAGCCCCCGGACGCCGTTCGACGGGGCGTTTCCGCTCTGCTTGTGGCCGCCGAAGGGGACCGCCCAGTGCAGTCGGCGGTAGGTGTTGATCCAGACCGTCCCCGCCTGGAGGGCGGCGATGGCGCGGTGAGCCCGGTCGAGGCTGCGCGTCCACGCACCTGCGGCCAGGCCGTAGTCGGTGTCGTTGGCGATCGCGTAGGCCTCCTCCTCGGTCGCGAAGGGGATCGCCACGGCCACCGGGCCGAAGATCTCCTCCTGGCAGATCCGCAGCCCGTTGTCGGTGGTGGTCAGCAGCGTCGGCTCGACCCAGTAGCCCCCCGCCAGCGCCGGGTCCGTCGCCGTGCCCGGCGGCGCGCCCGCATGGAGGGCGTCGGCTCCGGTCCGCCCGCCGAAGAGCACCTTGGCCCCCTCCCGCAGGCCGAGCTCCAGGTAGCCGCGAACCTTGTCGAACTGGCCGGCGAACGCGATCGGCCCCATGTCGGTCGCGGGGTCGCGCGGGTCGCCCAGGCGGATGGCGGCGGCGTGCGCGCGCAGGCGATCGGTGAACGTGTCGAACACGGTGTCCTGTATGAGGACGCGCGACCCCGCCACGCACGACTGCCCGGCGCCGCCGGTGTAGATGCCCCCGGCCACGCCCGTGACGGCGGCGTCCAGATCGGCTTCGTCGAAGACGATGTTGGGCGACTTGCCGCCGAGTTCGAGGGAGACGTTCTTCAGGTTGGCCGACGCGCGCTGGATGACGCGGCGCCCGGTCGCGGTGGAGCCGGTGAAGTCCAGCTTGGTGACGCCGGGGTGGTCGACGAGGGCTTCGCCTGCGCTCGGCCCGGTGCCGGAGACGACGTTGACCAGGCCGGGCGGGAGGTCGAGAGAGGTGAAGAGCTCGCAGGCGGCCAGGATCGAGCAGCAGGCCTGTTCGGCGGGCTTGACCACGACCGTGTTCCCGGCGGCCAGCGCCCCGGAGACCTTGGCGAAGAACATGGCCAGCGGGGCGTTCCACGGGATGATGATGCCCGCCACCCCGTAGGGCTCGTAGACGGTGAAGTTGACGGAGCCGGCGGCGCCGCCGGCTCCGCCCGGCGGGCTGCCCGGGACGCCGCCCAGGTGGATGGTGTCGCCGGTGACCTTGTCCGCGAGGCTCGCGTTGTACTGGATGTTCATCGCGCCGCCGGGGACGTCACCGCCCTGGGTCTCCTTCAGCACCCGTCCGTTGTCCCGGCTCTCGACGGCGGCGAGTTCGCCGCTCCGCGCCAGCACCGCGTCCGCCCAGCGGCGCAGCAGCGCGGCGCGCCGCAGGGGAGGGGTGGCGCGCCAGTCCGGAAACGCGTGGCGGGCGGCGGTGACGGCGTCGTCGATGTCGGTCGCGTCGGAGGCGGGGACGCGCGCCCAGACCCGGCCGGTGGACGGGTCGACGCTCTCCAGCCACTCCCCACTGCGCGCGGGGCGGAACTCCCCGGCGATGAAGTTGCAGTAGTCGGTGAGAGCGCTCGGTGTGCTCATCGGCAGGGCCTCCCGGGGCTGTGTGGGGTGCATCCTAGTCCGCTAACCAAGCGAGCGCTAGGTTTAGAATGAGGGTGAGCCGACGGAATGGTGGTCTGGCTGGTCGCCACCGTCGGTGGACCGCGAGGCGGGCCGAAGGGCGCGTGTCGGAGCGTCGCACGCCATATCACGGTGGGACGCACGCCACCGCTGTGAACTGCGGAAATTGCAAAATTATGGGGCGGATCAACCTAAAATTGTGCGTGATGGTCGCCGTTTTCTTCCAGCGACCCTGAACACCGGCCGCCGAAGAGAGTGGATATGACGCACGGTGTCTACATCGCGTCCAGCGACGCGGAGAGTGACAAGGCGACGATCGCGCTCGGCATGGCCGAGCTGCTGTCGAGCACGGTGGGCTCGATCGGGGTGTTCCGGCCCGTGGTCGACGCGTCGGTGCGCGACTCGGTCGTGGAGACGCTACGCCGCCGATTCAAGCTGAAGGCCAACTACGAGGACTGCGTCGGCGTCACCTACGACGAGGTTCACGCCGACCCCGACGCCGCCATGGCCGCGATCATGCGGGCGTACCGCGCACTCGCGTCGCGTTGCGCGGCGGTGGTCGTGGTCGGCACCGACTACACCGACGTCGGCGCTCCCACCGAGTTCACCTTCAACGCCCGGGTCGCGGCCAACCTCGCCACCCCCGTTGTGCTGGTTGTCTCGGGCGCCGAACGCGACCACGCCGAGATCCGCGACGCGACCGGCCTCGCCCGCCAGGAACTCGCCCGCGAACACGCCACCCGGCTCGCCACGGTGGTCGACCGGGTCGACCCGGACCGCGCCGAGTCCCTGCGCAAGGAGCTGGACGGGATCGCCTACGTGCTGCCCGAGGTCCCCGGACTCAGCGCCCCGACCGTGCGCGACCTGCAGCGCGCCTGCGACGGCCGGCTGATCTTCGGCGAGGAGAAGCGGCTCGGCCGCGAGACCTCGGGCCTGGTGGTCGCGGCGATGTCGCTGCCCAACGTGCTCGACCGAATGGAGGCCGACCGCCTCGTCATCATGGCGGCCGACCGCGCCGGGGCGATGCTCCCGGCGCTGATCGCCGCCCACCACTCCACCGACTTCCCGTCGGTCGCGGGCGTCGTCCTGACCGGCGAGATGTACATGCCCGAGCCGGTCTTCCGCCTGCTCGCGGGCATGGACGTGCGCCTCCCCGTGATCACCACGGACCAGGACACCTTCTCCACCGCCACCCGGCTGGCCGCGGTCCGGGGCGGGATCACCCCCGGTGCCGAGGGCAAGATCGAGTCGGCGCTGGCCGCCTTCGCCGAGGCGGTCGACGGCGAAGCGCTGCTGGAGCGGCTCCAGGTCGCCCGCTCGGAGACGGTGACCCCGCTGATGTTCGAGCACACGCTGCTGGAGCGGGCGCGGGGCGACCGCAAGCGCATCGTGCTGCCGGAGGGCACCGAGGAACGGGTGCTGCGCGCGGCCGACCTCCTGCTCCGCCGGGACGTCGCCGACCTGGTGGTGCTCGGGTCCCCGCGGCAGGTCAACGCCAAGGCCTCCGACCTCGGGTTCGACCTCAGCGCCGTCACCATCATCGACCCCGAGACCTCGGAGCTGCGGGAGCGTTTCGCCGAGGAGTACGCGCGGCTGCGCGCGCACAAGGGCGTCACCAAGGAACTCGCCATGGACACCGTGGGCGAGCTGTCCTACTTTGGCACCCTGATGGTGCAGTGCGGGCTCGCCGACGGCATGGTCTCGGGCGCTGCACACACGACGGCGCAGACCATCCGGCCCTCGTTCGAGATCCTGCGCTCGTCGCTCGTGTCCAGCGTCTTCTTCATGTGCCTGGCCGACCGGGTGCTGGTCTACGGCGACTGCGCCGTGAACCCGGACCCCACCACCGAGCAGCTCGCCGACATCGCGATCGACTCGGCGGCGACGGCCGAGCAGTTCGGCGTGGAGCCGCGCGTGGCGATGCTGTCCTACTCCACCGGCGCGTCCGGATCCGGGGCCGGGGTGGACAAGGTGCGCAGGGCCACCGAGATGGTCAAGGAGCGGCGCCCCGACCTGCTGATCGAGGGGCCGATCCAGTACGACGCCGCGATCGACCCCGGGGTCGCGCGGACCAAGATGCCGGACAGCCTCGTGGCCGGGCGCGCGACCGTGTTCGTGGTTCCCGACCTGAACACCGGCAACACCCTGTACAAAGGCGTGCAGCGGAGCGCCGGGGCCGTGGCCATCGGCCCGGTGCTGCAGGGGCTGCGGAAGCCCGTCAACGACCTGTCGCGGGGCGCTACCGTGCAGGACATTGTCAACACCGTGGCGATCACGGCCGTCCAGGCCCAAGGAACACAAGGAAGTGGTTCATGAGCCACGTGCTCGTTCTCAACAGCGGATCGTCGTCGATCAAGTACCAGCTCCTCGACATGGGGGAGGGCGCCCCCGTCGCCTCCGGTGTCGTGGAACGGATCGGTGAGGGGCAGAGCATCCTCACCCACAAGGTTCCAGGCAACACCCCCGGGACCCCGGCGCGCAAGCACGAGCGCCGCGAGGCCTGCCCGGACCACGAGGCCGGGCTGAAGGCGGTCCTGGACGCCTTCTCCACGATCGGGCCGGACCTGGACGGGATCGAACTGGCCGCGGTCGGGCACCGGGTCGTGCACGGCGGCGCCCGGTTCGGGGGCGCTGTCCTCGTCGATGACCAGGTCGAACGGGACATCGAGGAACTGGCCCCGCTCGCGCCGCTGCACAACCCGGCCAACCTGGCCGGGATCCAGGGGGCGCGCAAGGCGTTCCCGAACGTGCCGCAGGTCGCGGTGTTCGACACGGCGTTCCACCAGACCCTGCCCCCGGCCGCCTACACCTACGCGGTCCCGGCCCACTGGCGGACCGAGCACAAGGTGCGGCGCTACGGCTTCCACGGCACCTCGCACGCCTACGTCTCGCGGCGCGCGGCCGAGATCCTGGGCCGGGACGTGGCCGACACCAACGTCATCGTGCTGCACCTGGGCAACGGCGCCAGCGCCACCGCCATCCAGGGCGGCCGGAGCGTCGAGACCTCCATGGGCCTGACGCCGCTCGAAGGGCTGGTCATGGGCACCCGCAGCGGCGACGTCGACCCGTCGCTCCACGCCTACCTGGTGCGCAACGCGGGGATGTCGGCCGCCGAGGTCGACACCGCGCTGAACAAGCAGAGCGGCGTGCTCGCGCTCGCGGGCGCCAACGACATGCGCGAGGTCTGGCGCATGGTCGACGAGGGCGACGCGGACGCGAAGCTCGCGGTGGATGTGTACTGCCACCGGCTCCGGAAGTACATCGGTGCCTACTACGCGGCGCTCGGCCGCGTCGACGCCCTGGTCTTCACGGCCGGTGTCGGCGAGAACGACGAGCGCGTGCGCGCGGGAGCCGTGGCCGGACTGGAACGCCTGGGCCTCACGATCGACCCGGCGAAGAACGAGAACCTGGAGCGCGGCACCGAGCAGGCCATCTCGCCGGACGGCGCGGAGATCCCCGTGATGGTGATCCCGACCAACGAGGAGCTGGAGATCGCCGTGCAGTCCCTCGACCTGCTGAACCGGTAGTCCAGAAGCGTCAGGCGTGCTACGCCCCGGCCCGCGCGACTTGCGGGGGCCGGGGCTTTGCTGTGCGGCCTTGTCGGCGTTCGCCTGTCCGGTGTCCTGGGATGAAAAGCGGCACCGAGGGCGGTGGGGGTTGGGGACGCCGGTCCCCTGAGGGGGAGGTCGGCCGGGCGAGCGGCGGCAGGGCGCACCGCCGAGCGACTCCCCGGTGGAACGGCGGGTCGGCAGCGACGGCGGGTGGGTGGTGGGGCGCCCTTGTCGGCTCCCGGGCGGGGCAGGCGGCCCGAAAAGCGAACAGGGGGCCGCCGGGTGCCGGGTATGCCCGCTTTGCACAAGTTCGGCGCGATGATCATGGGAATTGTTCCGGCAAAACGGACAGAATCAGAGAAATTCCCATGATCATCGGCGGAAGGGGTCCGCGGTGGCGCAGCGTGGTGGGTGCTTTGCCCTGTTTTTCCTGGTCGGCGCAGGGGGCGTTGATCTCGGGAAAGTGCGCCAAATTCCAGCGGTTTTTTGGCGCACTTTCCCGAGATCAACACAGGCGCGGACATAACGGGCCTACAGCGAGCGTCTTCCCGCCCCCGGGCCACCCACCCGACATCGCTGGACGACCACGGCGCCCCACCCCCACCGGCCTCGGTGCCGCTTTCCACCACAGAACACCGGACAGGACGAACGCCGACAAGGCCGCCCAGCAGACCTGGGATCCGTGGCTATGTCTGACGATTCACGCAATGCTTTCGTTGTTTGGAATTCCATGGTCCCGGGCTGGGGTCCGCGAGGTTGGTGAATATCTTAATGCTGGCGAGATCCCTTGCGCATCTGGGCGTCTTGAAAGTTGATTTTTCACTGTCCTTGGATTTCGTGATCATGTGTTATACAGGGTCGCGTCCGTATTTGTTGCGTGCTTTTGACGACCCGTCGCTGACCAGGCGAACGTCGTAGAAAGAGGAAGACCCCTCATGAGCATTTGCAAGACATTCGGCGCCGTCGCGGGTGCCTTCGTGATCGCTGCCACGATGTTCACCGGCACCGCTAACGCCGCGACTCTGGAGACCGTCGACGCTGACGCGTCGGCGACCTACTGGCTCGCCGTCGTCCCTGGCTCGTTGACCGATCCGGACCGGCCGTTGGACTGGTCTCAGGCGACGAGCGTCACGTTGAACTGCGACCCCGCGACCGGGGACCACCCCAACCCCAAGGCGGCCTGCGATCTAATCGAGAAGTCCGGGTCGATCGCCAGCATTGAAAAGGGCGCGATCTGTCCGAAGATCTACATGCCGGTCACCGCGTTCGCCTCGGGCGGGGAGCAGTACCGGGAGACCTACCCGAACAAGGTCTGCCTGAATTCGGACAAGGGTGCGGTCTACCAGTTCTAGGACGCTGCGGCCCCAGGGTCGGCTATTTCTTCTTGTTGAATTCTTGATAGGCCGTGACGACCTCGTCGGTGGGGCCGTCCATGATCAATTCGCCGTGTTCCAGCCACAGCACCCGGTCGCAGGTGTCCCGGATCGACTTGTTGCTGTGGCTGACCAGGAACACCGTTCCGGCCTTTTCCTGCAGTTCACGGATGCGGGCTTCCGAGCGCTTTCGGAAGCCCGCATCTCCGGTGGCCAGGGCCTCGTCGATCATCAGTACGTCGTGGCTCTTCGCCGCCGCGATCGCGAAGCGCAGGCGGGCCGCCATGCCCGAGGAGTAGGTGCGCATCGGCAACGAGCCGAATTCGCCCTTCTCGTTGATGCCGGAGAACTCCAGGATGTCGTCGTACTTCTCGCGTACCTGCTCCGGCGGCATTCCCATGGCCAGGCAGCCCAGCACCACGTTGCGCTCGCCGCTCAGGTCGTTCATCAGCGCGGCGTTCACCCCCAGAAGCGAGGGCTGTCCCGCTGTGTAGACCGTGCCGCTCTCCGGCGGCAGCAGGCCCGCGACGGCGCGCAGCAGGGTGGACTTTCCCGAGCCGTTGGAGCCGATCAGGCCGATCGCCTCGCCGCGGTAGGCGGTGAAGCTGACCCCCTTGACCGCGTGCACCTTCCGCACGCCCGACGACCGCTTCCGGGAGAACATCCGGGCGAGGGCCGCGGTGGCGCCGCCTCCGCTGCTCGCCTTGCCTCCGCCCGCGCCCTGGACGCGGTACATCACATGCAGGTCGTCCACGATGACGGTGGGCGGAGCCGACGCGGGAGCCTCGGCCTCGGCGCTGGTCAGTGTCGCCGCCGGGTCCAGGGTCGGGTCGAGCGTCTGCTGGTCAGTCACGGCCGTACTGCTCCTCTGCCATCCAGAAGTAGACGAATCCGCCGATCGCCGCCGCGAGCGCCCACCCCACGGCGATGGCCCACACGTGCGGGGGCAGCTGGGCGGCGGTGAAGCTGTCGATCAGGGCGAAGCGCATCAGGTCGATGTAGACCGCCGCCGGGTTCAGGTCGAGCAGCAGGTGGACCAGGGGCGGGGCGCTCGCCGCCATGTGGTCGATGCTGTACATCACCCCCGACGCGTACATCCACGTGCGCAGGACGAACGGCATCAGCTGGGCGAGGTCGGTGATCTTGCTGCCGAGCCGGGCCACGATCAGCGCCAGGCCGGTGTTGAACAGCGCCTGGATCAGCAGCACCGGGACCGCGAGCAGCCACGACCATTGCGGCACCTGCCCCATCGCCAGCACGATGGCCACCAGCACCAGCATGGACACCAGCAGCTGCCGCAGCTGCACCAGCGTCAACGCGATGGGCAGCGAGGCCCGGGGGAAGTGCAGTGCCCGGATCAGGCTCAGGTTGCCGGTGATCGCGCGCACGCCGCTGAGGACCGACGACTGCGTGAAGGTGAAGATGAAGACGCCGGTGACCAGGAACGGGATGAAGTCGGGCACGCCGCGGCTGGTCCCGATCAGCAGGCCGAAGATGAGGTAGTAGACCGCCGCGTTGAGCAGGGGCGTCATCACATGCCAGAGGTCACCGAGGCGGGCGCCGCTGTACTTGGTCGCGGACTTGGCCTTGGCGAACTCGTTGATGAAGTGCCGGTGGCTCCACAGCCGACGGACGTAGTCGAGCAGGTGGGGGCGTGCGCTGCTGTCCGTGAGGCCGTGGAGTGCCGCGAGTTCCGAGGGACTCATGGTCGGCACTGGCGGCGCTGCTGGTCTGCTCACTGCGTAGGGCCTTCGCTGATCGCGGGAGAGTGCGCGGTCGGGGTGTCGCTGACGGTGGGGCTGGTACCGGGCACGGGTTGGTGCGCGAGCCGTACGCTACTGTGCGACGGGACGCAACCGTTTCGTCGTTACGAGATCGTAGGGCACTTCTCGATAGAACGCAACCGTTTCGTCGTCGCGCTGAGCTAAGGTAGGCGCATGTCCGCCTCCGCGAAACCCGAGACGAACGAACAGTCGGTGAAGACGTCGCAGCGCCGACGCGCCCCGGCGGGGGCCGCCGTGCTGCAGGAGGACGTGACCCAGGCCATTCGGGCGGCCGTGTTCGCCGAGCTGGCCGCTGTGGGGTACGGGCGGCTGTCGATCGAGGCGGTCGCCAAGCGGGCGGGCGTCGGCAAGACGGCGGTCTACCGGCGGTGGAACTCCAAGCTCCCCATGGTCATCGACGTGGTCTCGGTCGTCGCGGCACAGGTGACGCCGGTGCCCGACACCGGCTCGCTCTACGGCGACGTGCGCGACCTGCTCGAAGCGGGTGCCTACGCCCTCCGCCACCCACTGGCGTCGCAGATCGTCCCCGACCTGCTCGCCGAGGCGGCGCGCAACCCCGACATCGCGCGGACGCTGGAGTCCACGATCCGCGACACCCAGCAGAACATCAGCACCGTGGTGATCCACAACGCGGTGGAGCGCGGGGAGCTGCCCGAGGACACGGACGTCGACATGGCCCTCGACATGATCCTCGGCCCGCTCTACTGGCGGCTCGCCGTCACACGCGGCGCGGTGTCCTCGGACTATCTCGACCGGCTCGCGCGCGCGGCGACGACCGCTCTGGCCGCCACGCGGAAGTAGCGCCCCGGCCGCCGCCCCTCGCGCCTCGTGGGGGCGGGCCAAGCTTCGACTGTGATCAGTGTTGTCGGTGTGACTACTTTGTGCCGCTGTGCATGTTGTTTCGGTAGTGTTCCCGTGTGGCGCGTTCGTCGCGCCGCCCCATCACCGTTCAGCGAAGGAAAAAAGAAACAGGGAACGAGAAGGGGAGGACAACCCCCATGAGGATCCGGCACCGTCTCGGTGCGGTCATCGGTGCCGTCGCGGTCACGGCGCCCCTCACCACCGCGTCGGCCCACGCCGCTCTCCCGGAGACGGAGCATGACGAGGCCTCCGAGGTCTACGGCCTCGCCGTCGTCCCCGGAGATCCGGACGACCCGCGGTTCCCCCTGGACTGGGACAGCGCCGACACCGCGGTGCTGACCTGCGACCCGGCAGGAGGAACCCATCCCAAGGCACGCCAAGCCTGCGCCGCGGTCGACCGCGCCGGTTCCATCGCCGGCATCAACGGGCCGACGCTGTGCCCCATGGTCCTCAGCCCGGTCACGGCGTTCTCCTGGGGCGCCGAGACGTATGAGGAGACGCACGACAACCTCTGTTTCCTGAAGCAGAAGAAGCGCGCGGTGTTCGACTTCATGTCCCGCCGCTAGGCGCGACACGACCGTGGGGACGACGCCGGAGCGTCGTCCCCACGGTTCCGCGTGGAGCCTGCCCGCGCCGCGGCACGGACGGCGCGGTCAGGCGAGCGCGGCGGGCTCCTCGGCCGCGTCGGGCGCGGCGTCGCTGAAGACCGGCGTGTCCGCGATCAGGGCCTGCGTGTACTCGTGCTGCGGGTCGGACACGACCTCGCCCACCGGCCCGTACTCCACGATCCGGCCCTTGTTCAACACCGCCACCTGCTGCGCGATGTTGGAGACCAGCGCGATGTCGTGCGTGACGAACAGCAGCGACAGCCCGTCGTCCTGCAGCCCGCGCAGCAGCTTCACGATCTCGGCCTGCACCGAGACGTCCAGCGCCGAGGTGATCTCGTCGCAGACGAGCATGTCGGGCTTGGTCGCGATCGCGCGGGCGATCGACACGCGCTGCCGCTCACCGCCGCTCAGCTGCTCGGGGAAGCGGTCCCCATAGGCCGCCGGGAGCGCGGCGCGCTCCAGGGCCTCGGCCACCACGGCGTCGGGGTCGGCGACCTTGCCCTGCAGGTGCGCCACCGGTGCCAGGATCAGGTCCCGCACCCGCTTGCGCGGGTTCAGCGCCTCATAGGGGTTCTGGAAGATGTACTGCACCCGCCGCCGCTGCTCGGCGGTGCGCCGGTAGCTGCTGGGCGCGAGGTCGTCGCCGTCGAACGTGACGTCGCCGGTGAACTGGTCGTGCAGACCTGCGATGGCGCGCGACAGCGTCGTCTTGCCCGACCCCGATTCGCCGAGCAGGGCCACACACTGGCCGGGGTAGACGTCGAGGTCGATGCCCTCCAGGACCACCGTCTTGCCGTAGCTGGCCTGCAGGTTGCGCACGTGCAGCAGCGGCGCGTCGGACCGCTCGCCCGATGCCGCGGCGTCGTGCCCGTCCGTCTTCATCCGGGGAACGGCGCTCAGCAGTTTCTGGGTGTACGTGTGGCGCGGGTTGGCGAAGACCTCGGCCGCCTTGCCCCGCTCCACGACATCGCCCCGGTACATCACCGCGATGTCGTCCGCCAGCTCGGCCACCACCGCCATGTCGTGGCTGATGTAGACCCCGGCCGTCCCGTACTCGCGCGTCATCTGGCGGATGGTCTCCACCACGTGCGACTGGGTGGTGACGTCAAGGCCGGTCGTCGGCTCGTCCAGGACGATGAGGTCGGGGCGGCCGACGAACGCCATCGCGATGGCCACGCGCTGCTGCTGCCCGCCCGAGAGCTGGTGCGGGTAGCGGGCCAGGAAGGCGTCGTCGTCGGGCAGCGCGACCTCGCGCAGCACCTCGCGGACCCGGTCCAGGGCGGGGGTCGCGGCGTCGTCCCAGTTGTGCAGCGCCTCCATGAGCTGGGTGCGCAGCCGCAACGCCGGGTTGAGCGCCGAGGCGGGCGACTGCGGGATGTAGGCGACCTTGCGTCCGCGCAGCTGCTGGATCTCCGCTGGGGTACGGCCGACCAGGGAGGTGCCGGAGACCGTGATGTCCCCGCGCACGACCTCGGTGGCGCGCTTGCAGTGGGCCAGCAGCGCCAGGCCGAGCGTGGTCTTGCCGGAGCCGGACTCGCCGACCAGGCCGAGGATCTCGCCCCGCTTCACCCGCAGGGTGATGTCGGAGATGATCTCGACGTCGGAGGGGCGGCCGATGACGGTCACCCCGGTGACGTCGAGCGCGACGTCGGCGCCGCTCGGACTTCCGCCCGGCTGGCTGGTCGCGTCGGTCGATGCGGTGTGTGCGGCCATCACTTCTCCACCCCTCGGTCGATGCCGATGGACGCTCGGGAGAGTCCGTCGGTGATGAGGTTCGCGCCGATGGTGAGGATCGCGACCGCGGCCACCGGCAGGGCCACCGCCCACGGTTGGACCGTGATGGCGACCCGGTTCTCGTTGATCATCAGGCCCCAGTCGGCCGTGGGCGGCTGGAGGCCCATGCCGAGGAAGCTGAGGGTGGCGATGAGGCCGACCGAGTAGGTGATCCGCAGGCCCAGCTCGACCAGCAGCGGGCTGGTGATGTTGGGCAGGATCTCGGTGGCCATGATGCGCACCCGGGGAACGCCGATGGCCTCGGCGGCCTTGACGAAGTCCTGCTCGACGACCTTCAGCGTCGCCTCGCGGGCGACCCGCGCGACGCGGGAGGCGTGCGAGACGGCGATGAGCACCATGATCAGCCAGACCTTGGGGCCGATGATCGACATCACCAGCAGGGCGAGGACCAGCTGCGGGAAGGCCAGCATCATGTCGTTGGCCCGCATGATGACCTCGTCGGTCTTACCGCGCAGGTAGCCGGCCACGATGCCGAGGACCGCGCCCAGCAGCACCCCGGCGAGCGCCGAGGTGACGGCGATCGAGATCAGCGTGTAGCCGCCGTGCAGGAAGCGGGTGAAGACGTCGCGCCCGAACTGGTCGGTACCGAACAGCGACCCGTCCACGTCGGTGGAGTTGGGCGTGCCGATGAACTCGGTGGGACTGAACGGGCTGACCAGGGGACCGACCAGCGCGATCAGGACGATGGCGCCGGCCAGGACGACGCCGATCTTCGTGCGTCCGTGCCCCCACGCCGTCCGGATCAGGCCGGGGCGCTTGGCGGGGGACGACGCGGGCGCGGTGCCCTTCGGGGAGCCCTTCGCGGTCCCGGCTGCGGTGGACGGTGCGGTGGAGGGAGGTGTAGCTGTGCTCATCGGGACGACACCCTCACCTTCGGGTTGGCGGCCAGGCCCACGACGTCGGCGAGCAGGTTGACCACGATGTAGACCACGGCGATCAGCAGCGTCACGGCCTGGATGACCGGAATGTCGCGGGTGTCGATCGCGTCCATCAGCGCCAAGCCGATGCCCGGGAAGCGGAAGAGGTACTCGATGGCGACCACGCCACCGGCCAGCCAGCCCAGCTGGAGCGCGATGACCTGGGCGACCGGGCCGATGGCGTTGGGGCCCGCGTGGCGCAGGATCACCGTGCGCTGCGGCAGGCCCTTGAGCCGGGCCTGCTGCACGTACTCGCTCTCCAGCACCTCGATCATCGAGGCGCGCATCATCCGGATGATCGGCGGGCTGACCGCGATGACCAGGGTGGCCACCGGAAGCACGAGCTGGGTGGGGTCGTTGAGCACGTTGTCGGCGCGCCCGGCGTAGACGGCCGGGAACAGCTGCAGGGCGCCCGTCGCGAAGGCGAGGATCAGCAGGATACCGACCGCGAACTCGGGGATCGCGGCCAGGATCAGCGTGACCATCGACGTGCCGTGGTCCACGGCACGGTCGCGGCGCATCGCGCTGTAGGCGCCCAGCAGCAGCGCGATCGGAGTGGCGACCAGGGCCGCGATCGCCATCAGCGACAGGCTGGCGGTGACGCGCGGCGCCAGGTGGTCGACGACCGGCATGTTGGCCGCGTACGACGTCCCGAGGTCGAAGGTGAAGATCCCGGCGATCCAGCTGCCGTACTGCACGGCCAGCGGTTCGTTCAGGTGGAGCTGTTCGCGCAGCGCGGCGAGCCGTTCGGGGGTGGCCTCACGGCCGAGCATGGCCTGGGCGGCGTCGCCGGGCAGCGCCTGCGTCGCCAGGAAGACCACGAGTGAGACCACGAACAGGGTCAGTAACCCGTAGAAGAGGCGGTGCAGGATCAGGCGTGTCATTGTTGGTTACCCTCTGGCGGAGTTCGGTGGGGACCCGGTCGCGGCTGCGTTAGCTTTCGATCCGGACCCGGCGGAACCCGTAGGAGGTCAGCGGGTGCCCGGTGACGGAGGGCTCCAGGCCCTTGACCTTCTTGTGGAAGCCGTCGACGGTGTTGACGAAGCCCCAGATGATGTAGCCGCCGCGCTCGTACTCGATCTTCATGGCCTTCTTGAGGATCTTGTTGCGCTCGTCGTCGTCGACGGTGGACCGCGCCTTCTCGATGAGCTCGATCCACTCCTCGTCGTCCCAGTGGGTCTCGTTGTAGGCGGCGTCGGGCATGGAGCTCTGGGCGGTCTGCGCGAGGTAGTTGCGGCTGCTCCAGTAGTCCTGGGCGAAGGTCCACTTCAGGTAGTTGTCGCCGTAGAACTCGGTGGAGGTGAGCTGCTTGAGGTTGACCGTGACGCCGGCCTTCTTGGCCTGCTCCTTGAAGACCTGGGCCGCGCCCACGGCGCCCGGGCTGATCTCGCCGGTGACCAGCTCGACCTCCAGGCCGTCTTCGTACCCGGCGTCGGCGAGCAGCTTCTTGGCCTTCTTGATGTCCTGCTCGCGCTGGGGCAGGTCGTCGTTGTAGGCGGGGTCGAACCGGCTGTACATGTCGTTGCCGACGCTGCCGTAGCCGGACAGGGCCTGCTTGACCATCTGCTCGCGGTCCACGATGAGGCGGAAGGCCTGGCGGACGCGCTCGTCGTCGAAGGGCTTCTTGTCGACGCCCATGGTGAACGGGAGCCACATGCCGGTCTCGGAGTCGAGGATCTTCAGGTTGTCGTTGGCGTCGACGACCTTGATCTGGCTGTGCGGCAGCTGGCTGATCGCGTCGACCTGCCCGCCGACCAGCGCGTTGACCCGCGCGGTCTCGTCGGGGAAGTTGAGGATCTCCAGCTCGTCGATGTGCGGCTCGCCCTTGCGCCAGTAGTCCTCGTGCTTGGTGAACAGGCTGCGCTCGCCGGGGGTGAACTCCGCGAACTTGAAGGGGCCGGCGCCGACGGGCTTCTTCGGGTCGTAGCCCTCCGGGACGATGCCCACGCCGTACTCGGCGAAGACCTCGAGCAGGTTGACGTAGGGGTCGGTGAACGGCAGCTCGACCGTGCGGTCGTCGACCTTCTTCATCTTGTCCCGGTCGAGCGTGGCGAACTGCTCGGCGGTGCTGCCCGGGTCGTCGGGGTCGGTGATGCGCTTGAGCGTGAAGATGACCGCGTCGGCGGTGACGGCCGAGCCGTCGTGGAACTTCAGCCCCTCCTTGAGCTTGACGGTCCACAGGGTGGCGTCGTCGTTCGGCTCGACCGACTCGGCGAGCACCATCTCGATCGAGTAGTCGGGGTTGAAGCCGCACAGGCCGTCGTAGAGGTTGTACACCCGCGCGATGTCGGTGTTGTCCGTGGCCTTGTGCGCGTCGAGGGTGTCCTTCGCGGACCCGCCGGCGACACCGACCCGGAGCCGTCCGCCTTCGGTGCCGCCCGAAGCGTCACCGCCGCCGCAGGCCGAGAGCGCGGGGAGGACCGCGGCGCCGGCGGCACCGGCCATCAGGACGGTGCGGCGGCTGGGGGCGGCGGCCGTGCGCGGGTCGTCGGACCGCTGGGCGGGGTTCTGCTGGGGGCGATGGTCGGGCAGGGGCTGGGACGGCACTGGGGACCTCGTTCGAACGGGGACAGAAGCGTGGGCACGGCACCAGGCGGCGGGCTCGCGCGCGAGCCAACCGGGTGACGGGGGGAAGCCCGTGTGGGCGACAGGCGCGGGCGCGGATCACGGTGAGCGGGGCCCACAGTGAGCAGGGTTCAGGGGTGAACGCAGGTCACAGTGAGCACAGGCCACGGCGAGCACGGCTCGCACCGGACTTACTGATGTTCACTAGCCCCGATACTTACGTCAAACCGTGTTCATATGATTACCATGGGTGCAGATTGCGTTCGATTGTGATGTGTCGTGAAGTGTCGGTTTCGTGCGCGGAAGCGAAGGTGAACAGCGGTGTTGCGTGTGTGCACCGGTGGGCGCGCGGGGTCGTTGCGTAGCGCGGAAATGCGTGCGCCGGAGCCCCGAATGCGGCGTTCGGGGCTCCGGCGGCGTGACGGAATCGATGTCGGTAGGTAGCGAAACCTTGTTGTTTAAGGTTGATTTATGGCGTTTTGTCCTTTATCAAGCGGACGCTTGCTTCTCCAGTTCCTCCGGCCCCATGACGAACTCCGGATCCACCTGCGCCGACAGGTCGGCACCGGTGGCCTTATCGGCCCACGCGCGGGCGTTGCGCAGGTGGAACTCCACGGTCTGCCGAGTGAACGCCGCCCAGTCCTTGGGGCGGGCGTCGACGGTGTCGCGCATCCAGGCGAGGGTCTTGACGTTCTCCTCCTCCAGGTGCTCCAGCGGCGGGTGCTGTCCCTTCTCCATGGCGCGCACGAACCGCGACTGGCCGAAGCACGCGGCCAGCGCGTCTCCGACGTGCTCGCGCAGGAACTCCACGTCCTCGGCGTCGCACACCTTGTTGCCGATGACCTTGATCGCGACCCCGTGGTCGCGGGCGTAGTCGGCGTACTGCCGGTACACCCCGACGCCGCGCACCGTCGGCTCGGCCACCAGGAACGTCACGTCGAACCGGGTGAACAGGCCCGAGGCGAAGGAGTCCGCCCCCGCCGTCATGTCCACCACCACGTACTCGCCGGCGCCGTCGACGAGGTGGTTGAGGTAGAGCTCGGCGGCGCCGATCTTGGAGTGGTAGCAGGCGACGCCCAGATCGCTCTCCTCGAACGGGCCGGTGGCCATGAGGGTCGCCCCCGCGGCCCGGTGTCCGAAGCGCTGGTGGATCGGGTTCGCGGGGGAGAGGTCCAACAGCCGGGAGCCGCGGCCCGGCGGGGTCGTCTTGACCATCTCGTCGGCCGACCCGATGCGCGGGTTGTCGCCGCGCAGCAGCTCCTTGATCTCACGGATGTGCGCGCCCAGCGGCGGCACGCGGGCGGGCGCGTCGGCCTCGATGCCCAGAGCGGCGCCCAGGTTCTGGTTGATGTCGGCGTCGATCGCCACGACCGGGAGCCCGGTATCGGCCAGGTAGCGGGTGAACAGGGCGGAGAGCGTGGTCTTCCCGCTGCCGCCTTTGCCGGCGAATGCGATTCTCACCTGTGGTCCCTTCTGCTGGGGGCGGTGTTGAGGGAAAGGCCCGTCGGCGGGGTGGCAGGCGTGCGCTCGCGACGCATCCCGTCGCGCCCGTCCCGGTTATGGCGGACACGGCTGCGGGAGCGCGCACTGCCGGAAGCACGCCCGCGCGGGAGCCGCCGTCGGGCGGAACCCTCGATGGGAATGATTATCGTTGCATTCCAGGGGTGGTGAGGGCGAATTGATCGGATCGTGTCGTGGCGGATCCGCCGTGCGCCCGCAGGCGCGGACCGCCCCTCGGGCGCGGCCGCGCGGGCGCCCTGATTGCCCCGTAATTGCTGGTCAGAGGTGATTTCGTGAACCGAACACGATTTCCTTTGTCGTATCGCGATGGGACACGTGGCCATGTTTTGTGGGGTATCCGAGATCCGCGGGGCCGCCGTGTGCTGTCCTGGTCATGGTGCGCCGTTGTCTAAGGTGAGGCCATCGGCTACTGCCGGGTGATGGGAGTGACACGGGGATGACCGATTCGCAGCGACTCCAGGAGTACGCCGCTGCCGACCCCTTCGACGCGCCCACGCTGGAGGCGACCGAGTTCGCCGAACCGGCCACCGACCACACGGTGTGGAGCTGCGTCGGCAATCTGACCGCCGTCCGTTCCATCCGCGCCCGGGTGCGCGACTTTCTGACCGGGACGAACATCCCCGTCCCCCTCCTCGACGACGCCGAGCTCGCCGCCAGCGAACTGGCCACCAACGCGCTGCTGCACTCGCGCTCCGGCCAGGTCGGCGGCGTGATGACGCTGTTCATCCGGCGCGACAGCGAGCGCGTCCGCGTCGCCGTCGCGGACCAGGGAGAGAAGCGCGACGGCACCACGGCCGACGGCGCCACCCGCGAAGGGCACGGCGACTACGGCCGCGGCAAGCTGATCATCGAGAGCTGCACGTCGCGCAGCGGCGAGTACCGTACCGACAGCACCCACGTGGCCTGGTTCGAGATCGACCTGCCGGACCGCGGCGATCCCCTGTCGGCCCTCTGAGGGCCGGGCCCGACTCCCGGGCCGACTCGGCCGCGGGCGGCGGTGCGGCGGACGGGAACGCCCCCTGAGAGGGGAAGCCCGCACCGTCGGCGCGCGGTTACACCCGTGCGGGGACCGGGGAGCCGTGCACGGTGACGTCGAAGGCCTTGAGGTCCTCGCGCATGTCGGCCTCGGTCTCGCTCGTCGTTGTGACCACGGACGCCCCGTTCCACAGCGCGACCGCGACGAGGGCGGACCGCACCGGTTCGGGCATGTGCGGGTCGGCGGCGACGGTGTCCTCGGGGGTCAGCGCGAGGTCGGCGGACAGCCGGCGGAACGTGCCCAGTAGGTCGGTGTGGCTGTGCAGGGTGGTGAGGACGTTGTCGGCGGCCCCCTGGTAGGCGAGGATCCCGTTGTCGAACAGGCCGCGCGTGGGGTCGTAGCCGCTGCCGTCGGGGCTGGGCAGCAGCAGTTCGCCGAACGGCGTGGTGTCGGGCGCGTCGCCGAAGGCGATGATCTGCCGCACCCGGGAGCGGTCGGCCAGCTCCAGCGCGATCCCCGCGAAGGGGACGGACACCAGGAGCAGCCGGACATCGGTCCGGGTGAGGACCTCGATCAGGGTCTCCAGGTCCGAGGTGAGCTCCAGCGGGAGCGCGATCCCGCCGACGGCCATCACGGTGTAGACGGCGGTGTGCCGTTCCGGTGAGACCGGTGCCAGCACCCCCACGACGTCACCGGGGCACATCCCGCGGCGGCTCAGCCCCGCGGCCGCCCGTTCCACGGTCACCGCGAAGGACAGGGTGTCGACCGGTCGGCCGTCCTGGGCGGAGGTCACCGTCGCGCGGCCCCCGCGGCGCCGCAGGCGGTCGGCGAGCCCGCCGGTGAGTGATCCCACGGGCCCAGTGCCGTCGTCCGCCGGGTACGGCCATTCCAGGCCGGAGCGTCCGGTCAATCGGCCGACCCTCATACATCCCCCACATCGAAGCTGGCCAAGCTGTCGCCGACACGGTCACGGACGCCGACGCACCGCCGCGGTGATCGCCGGCCGGGCTCGTCACGCCCCCTCCACGTGGCGAGCCCGGAAGCACCGTGCCTGTCGGTGCCGCGGGTGCCTCCCCTCTGCGCACCCGCGGTCGCACGGTTCTTCAGCGATGCCCTGGAGGCGGGAGAGGGAGCGGTCGTCCTGATCCGCCCCATCGCCCTCGCGAAGAACGGAGACCAGCGCCGGCTGGCGGATCCGTCCTCCGTTGTCGCCTCCACGGCTCCCTGGAGATCGACGCTCCAGGGCGCATGAGGCGCCCTCGTGCCGGTCGCCGTTCGGGTCACGGCGGAGTGCGATCTCATGGCTCCAGACCCTAGCGTTATCCCGCGCTTTTGCACATGCATCGTCGTGTGCAGTTGCATATGTAGTTTTCGTGTGCCGCTATGCACAACCGATGAATGCGCAGGTCGATGGGGTTTATTGGGAAACCGTAGGGGCGTTGATCCATGCGGCGATCTGCTTTCGGGACGTGAACCCCGTCTTGCGGTTGATATTGGCGACATGCCGCGCCACCGTGGCGGGGGTGATGAACAGTTCCTCGGCGATCGCGCGATTGCTCTTGCCCTCGCCGACGAGCCGGGCGATTTCGTACTCCCGACGGGTCAGGGTCTCCTCCGGCGCCTTGGCGTGGTTCATCCGGCCGGGACGCGGTCGGGGAACTCGGCCCGCCTCGGTGATGTGCAGCGCCAGGGCGGCCGCTTCGTCGACGTCCATCGCGAACCCCTCGTCCCACCAGGCGGAGAGGGACGCGGGGTCGCCGTCGTAGGCCGTCCCCTTCAGCGGCCACGACCGCGTGGCGGTGGCCGGACCGGTCTCGCCGCGGATGGCGGCGGCCGCCCCGCCCAGTCGGCAGGCGCCGTCCACCATGCCCTCGCTGGCGGCGACGCGGGCGATGGAGGCGAGCGCGGCGGCGACACCGCGGCGCAGCCCGGCGCTGTGGCTCTGCAGCAGGCTCTCGGAGAGGTAGTCGAAGGCCTGGGTGGTGGCGCCGAGGGCGTGCGCGATGCGCCCCACACCCGCCAGACAGCGGGACAGCTCGGCGGCGGAGCCGAAATCGCGCTGGATGTCCAGCGACTCCCGGTAGCAGCGGTCGGCCCCGGCCAGGTCGCCGCGTGCCTCGGCGGCGATGCCCTGGCCGATGAGCATGGACCCGACTCCCCAGCGGTGGTCCATGCCCCGCAGGACCATCATCGCGGTGCTGTAGTGCACGTCGGCGCGGGCGAAGTCGCCGCACTGGGTGGCGAGCATGCCCTGGGTGCCCAGGGCGACGGCCTCGTTCCACAGGTCGCCGGTCTTACGCGACAGCTCCAGGACCTCGGAGAGCCGCTCACCCGCCCGGTCGTAGGCGTGCTCCCGGACGTCGACCATGGCGAGCAGGTTCTGCCCCATGATGAGCGACTCGGTGTCCCTGGACACACGGCAGCGCACCAGGCCCGCCTCGCCGATCTCCGACGCGTAGCGATGGTCCCCCTCGGCCCGGGCGAGCTCGGCGCGGCGGACCATGGCCCGGCCGCGCAGCGCCTCGGCGACCCCGCCCATCTCCAGGAAGCGGTCGTTCCAGACGCCGCCCTCGATGAAGTGGGATCCGGTGACCCAGAACGGGCACAGCCCGACGCACAGCCGCAGCCCCTCCTCGGCGTCCCCGCGCTCCCTCGACCAGTGCAGGGCCTCGCGCAGGTTGTCGTACTCGGTGATGACCCGTGTCCAGGAGGCGTAGCGCTGCGCCCAGGGCATCGCACGGCCGAGAACGGCCGTGCGGTGGAGCTCCTCGGCGATGAGGATCATCTGCTCGCGATGGCGGAGCCGGAACGCCTCCTCCTCGCCCGCCTCGATCAGCCGGTGGGCCATGAAGCGGCGGACGGCGCTGGGCAGACGGTAGCGGACCCGGCCCTGCGCCTCGCCGTCGAGGGTGATCAGCGCGCGGCTGGCCAGAGACGACAGCAGGTCGAGGATCTCGGCCTCGGGCAGCGGGCCGTCCGGGCAGACCCGCTCGGCCAGCTCCAGATCCCAGTCGGCAAACACCGACAGGCGCCGCAGCAGGATTCTCTCGCGCAGGCCGAGCCGCTCATAGCTCCACCGGATGACCGCGATCATCAGCCGGGCGCGGTCGGCGGCGCCGGAGTGCCGGGAGTACAGCTCCTGGACGCGCTCACGGAGCTGCTGGGCGATCTCGGGCAGCGGAATTCTGCGCACCCACGAGGCCACGAGTTCCACGCAGTAGGGGATGCTGTCGAGCACACCGCAGATGTCGGCGATGATCCGCAGGTCGTCGGCGTCGGCGGTGAAGCTGGGGGACGCCGCTCTCGCGCGGTCGACGAAGAGCCGGACGGCCTCCGACGAGGTCGGGTCGCGCTCCTTCTCACGGGGCGGCGGGGACAGCGGCGGGACCCGCCAGATGGCCTCGCTCTCCAGCCGGACCGGCTCCTCGGCGGTGATCAGCATCGACACGGTGGGGCAGTCCGCGAGGATCCGGTGGCAGACATCGGCGAGCAGTTCGAGAACGGGGCCGCAGCCGTCCAGGACGAGCAGGAGCCGACGCCGGGCCAGGGCATCGCGCAGCGTGTACTCCAGGTCGCGCCCGGCCTCCTCGGCGACACCGACGGCGGCGGCGATGCGCGCGATGACCTCGTCGCGGCCCCGCGCCTGGGTGAGTTCGACCAGCCAGACGCCATCGGGAAAGGACCCGGTGGCGTGGGCGGCGACGCGCAGTGCCAGCCGGGTCTTGCCGATACCGTTCACGCCGCACAGCGTGACCACACGATCCGCGTCGAGCAGCCGGAGTAGATCGCTGAGATCGCGCTCTCGGCCGATGAAACTGTCGGAGTCCAGTGGGAGGTTCTGCCGCGCTGGCGCGGTCTGAGGTGCCATGGCCTTCACGCGATAGGCGGTCGGGGGCCGCTCTCACCTTGCCTGGAGGTAAGGGCGGGGTGTCGATGTTCGGAAGGGTCGGGGCGGATTATGCCGGGGATTCCTTCGCAACGTCAGCGTTGTGTGCCCTGAGCTTCTGTCTTAGTAGGTGTCGTTGCCCCACGCAAGCGATACCGGGAATCTTGTGCGTGTACGCAGGAACATGTCCGGCGTAGCCGACTTCGGCGGGCCGAATCAGGAACCCAATCCGTGCCGTCTCGCCCATTCCGCGAGCTGAGTTCTGGAAGTGAAGAGAAGTTTGCGGAATATGTTGGCGATGTGCCGCGCGGCGGTCGCCTGACTGATGATCAGCCGATCGGCGATCTGTCGATTGGTCAGTCCGTCGCCCACCAGCGCCGCGATCTCCCGTTCCCGGGGCGTGAGGGCGGACGGCGCTTCGGACAGCAGGGACGACGAGAGCTCGGAGGCGGGCGGCTGGGCGTCCGCCGGGGGCATGTCGGGGGACGGCGGGGACAGCTGCGCCGACGGCGGTGTCTCCCAGGCGGTGGCCGTACCGGTGGGAAAGGACAGCGCCTTCTCGACGACCTGATCGACGGGCAGGTTCCGCCAGGCCTCCCACGCCTTGTCCGCGGCCTCGGGCGGCAGGACCTCCTTGACCTGGCCCAGCAGCCGCGCGGCGTGGTCGGAGGGCTGGTCGAGCCGCTGGCGCAGCGCCGCGGCGACCCCGGCCAGCGACGCCGCGCGGTCGGGCTGCTCCTCGGCGACCGCCAGCGCGGCCAGGGCCTCCAGCGCGCGCGCCACCCCGCCGCGGCGGCCGGAGGCCACACTGATCCGCAGACAGCCGGAGAAGTGGCGGCGGGCCCGGGGATGTCGCGGCGGGCCAGTTCGAGGTAGCCCACGGCGGCCGTGCAGCGGGCGGTCTCGGGGGCCACCCCCAGCTCGGTGAAGATGCGCAGCGCCTTGTCGAGCTGGCGGGTCGCGGCGTCGAGGTCGCCGCGTTCCGTGGAGAGCACGCCCAGCCGGTTCAGCGAGCGGGCGACGCACCACTGGTCACCGATGGACTCGCCGATCGAGATGCTGGTGTTGAGCAGCTGCTCGGCCGCCTCGTTCTCGCCCCGGCGTTTGGCGACGCGGGCGAGCACGTCCAGGGACGTCACCTCGGTGAAGGGGTCGTCGATCTCCTTGGCGGCGCGCAGCGCCTGGTGCCCGTAGCCGTAGGCCGCGGGGTTGTCGCCGGTGCGCGCCGCCATCGTGGCCAGCGCGCACAGGGATATGGCCCGTGCCGTGGGGTCGCCGCACGCCCGGGCGAGTTCCAGGGCGTCCAGGGCCGCGTTCTCCGCTTCCTGCGCCCCCTCGACGTCCAGGCACAGCTCCGCGTAGACCGCCAGGCCCCGGGCCCGCACCGGCCGGGACTGCCGCTCCGGGTCGGTGGCGAGCAGCTGCTGGAGGTGGGCGGTGCCGTCGGTGAAGAGTTCGCGGATGAACCAGTAGGGGCGCAGCGCCAGGCAGAGGCGGATGCCCTCCTCGGCTCGGCCCCGGTGCTTCACCCAGTCGAGCAGCCGGGTGGCGTTCTCCCGGTGGTGGTCCAGGCGCCGGAGGTAGCGCAGCCGATCGGCCCACGGAAGCGAGCCGCCGACCACGGCGGCCATGTTCTCCAGCCAGCACACCGACTCGCGCAGGCAGCGCTCCCACAGCCCGTCCTCCTCTCCGGCCTCGGCCAGCCGCTCGGCGGCGTAGGCCCGCACGGTGTCGGGGAGGCGGTAGTGGACGGTTCCGTCGATCTCGTTGTCGACGACGATCAGCGACTTGTCGACGAGGGAGCAGTGCAGGTCGAGGACGTCTTCGCGCTCGAGGCCGCTGTGCGAGCAGACCTCCTCGGCCATCTCCAGGCTCCAGGTGGAGAACACCGAGAGGCGGCGGAGCAGGATCTGCTCGGCCTCGCTCAGCAGGTCGTGGCTCCATTCGAGGGCGCCGCGCATGCTGCGCTGGCGCGCCGGGAGGTCGTGGCCGTCCGTGGCGAGCAGCCGGAACCGGTCGTCGAGCCGGTGCAGGATCTGCTGGACGGACAGGATCCGGATCCGGGCGGCGGCCAGTTCGATGGCGAGGGGGACCCCGTCGAGCATCCGGCAGACGTCGATGATCTGCTCGGAGTTCTCCCGCGTCATTTCGAACCCGGGGCGGACGGCGTGGGCCCGGTTGACGAACAGCTGCACCGCCTCGTAGCGCAGGGCCTCCCGGTGCGGGAGCCGGACCAGGGCGGTCCCGGACGCCGCGACCGGGGCCGGGCGGGCGGGAAGGGACAGCGGGGGCACCCGCCAGATGTTCTCCCCGGCGACGCGCAGCGGCTGACGGCTGGTGGCCAGGATCCGCAACCCCGGGCAGGAGGCCAGGAGGCGCTTGCACAGCGCGCCCACGGAGGCCGCGGCGAGCTCGCAGGTGTCGAGCAGGAGCAGCACGCGCTGGGGGCGCAGCGAGGTGACGAGGGCGTCGGCCGTCTCGTCCCCGTGGCCCTCGCGTATCTGCAGGACCCGCGCCAGAGAGCGGACGACCTGATCGTGTGTGGTGCTCTCGCTCAGGTCGACGAACCACGCGCCGTCGGGAAACGTGGACACCAGGCGGTCGGCCACGTGGACCGCGAGGCGAGTCTTGCCGATGCCCCCGGTGCCGGTGAGGGAGACCAGGCGCGAATTGCCGAGGAGGCGGCAGAGGTCGCTGATGTCGCGTTCGCGTCCGATGAAGTCATCGGCGGACAGGGGCAGATTATGGCGAGGGTCTGACATGGCCTCGTTCACTGGGCGACCGCGTTCCACGGAGCCGTTCGGGCGCGCTGGCGGGGCGCGCCGGCGCGGACGTGAGCACTGGTACGTAGTGTTCCATGCGGAGAGGCGCCTGTCTGTAGCCATGACCAGTTCCGGTTACCGGCTGGACACGAGGGGTCGGGTGTGGCCCATGTTCAGCGGCACGTCAGGCGCGCGTCAAGGGACCCGTCGTCCAGGCGGAGTGGCCGATGCGGGGCGGGCGCGACAGCGACTGTCGGCCCGCCCCGAGCCCCGCCCGACGGTGGATCAGGCGGAGGCCGGTCTCGGCGTCCAGGTCGTGGGGTCGGCCTCGGTCTGCTCGCCCGTTCCGAGGTCCTTCACCTCGTGCTTCCCGCCCTCCTCGAACGGCGGGAACCAGACGAAGGGCACGCCCTTCTTGGACGCGTACTGGATCTGCTTGCCGAGCTTGGCGGCCTGGTGGAAGACCTCGGTGTTGAACCCGCGCCCGCGCAGCAGGGCCGCGGTACGCAGGGCCTCGTCACGGCGCTCGGCGCTGGGCACGACCACCATGACGTCGGTCGGGCAGGTGCGGCCAGCCGTGATGCGCCCCTCGGCGACGAGCTTGGCGAAGATCCGGGTCAGGCCGATGGAGATGCCCACCCCGGGCAGCTTGCGCTTGATGAACTGGCCGGCCAGGTCCTCGTACCGGCCCCCCGCGCAGATGCTCCCGTAGCCCGGGTCGTCGTCGAACGAGGCCTCGTACACCGTGCCGGTGTAGTAGTCGAGGCCGCGGGCGATGGACAGGTCGGCCACGACGCTGCCGCGCGGCAGGTCCGACAGCGAGTCCAGGACGAAGCCGAGTTCGTCGAGTCCCTCGGAGAGCAGCTCGGAGGTGACGCCGAGCTTCTTCACCTGGTCGATGACCGAGGTGTCGGCACCCTTGATGCGGGCGAGCTCCAGGCACGCGGAGATCTGCTCCTCCGCCAGCCCCAGTCGCCCCTCGGCGGTGTCGGCCAGGATCGCGCGGACGCCCTCGTCGCCGATCTTGTGCAGCTTGTCGACGGCGCGGATGACGGCGAGCGGGTCGTCGATGCCCAGGCCCTCGTAGAAGCCCTGGAGCACCTTGCGGTTGTTGATGTTGATCGTCCAGGCGGGGATGTCCAGGCCCGACAGGATCTCGTGGACGATGCGCGGCAGCTCGGCGTCGAAGTGCAGCGGCACGTTGTCGACGTTGATGACGTCGATGTCGCACTGGGTGAACTCGCGGTAGCGGCCCTCCTGGGGGCGCTCGCCGCGCCACACGCGCTGTATCTGGTAGCGCTTGAAGGGGAAGACCAGCTCGTTGAAGTACTGGGCGACGTAGCGCGCGAAGGGCACCGTGAGGTCGAAGTGCAGGCCCAGGCGGGCGTCGGTGTCGTCCGCTGCGTCTGCCTGCAGCCGCTGCAGCGTGTAGACCTCCTGGGAGGTCTCGCCCTTGGCCATCAGCACGTCGAGGTTCTCGACCGAGGGGGTCTCGACCGAGGCGAAGCCGTAGCGCTCGAACCCGGCACGGATATGGTCCAGCCAGCGCTGCTCCACGGACCGGATCTCGGGCAACCACTCGGGGAAGCCGCTGATGGGCGTGGGTCGAAGGACGCGCTGATCGGACATGGGTTCGGTGGGCTCCTTAGGGCTGGCACCGGAGGGATCGGCGCCTAGGTGTCGCGACGTCGGCCGACGGATGACCGGTGCGGATCGGGTCGGCCGGGATCAGCTCAATGGTAGGCCCTCACCCCCCGTGAAGGGGAACCGGTGGACACGGCGCGGCGGTGCGCCGCGTGCGTGCTCAGTGGGGCGGCCCCCGTGATGGGAGGGCGGGCCGGGAGGCCCCACCGGCTCACGTGGACGGAATGCGCGCCGGTGGGGCCGTCGGGCACGGGCGGAGCATCGACCGATGCGGACCGACGTCGCGGTGCGACGTCGGCGAACGGCCCCACGCTCAGCGTGCCGAAGAGGTCCGGCCCGTCGGGCGGCCGTGCGATCATCGCGTGCCAGGTGCGCGATCACGGTCGCCTCGGGGTCGTGCCTCCTCTTCACGTTAGACCTCCGCGCGCGAGAGGCCCAGTATTCGCGACGGCCGAAATGGGCCGCTCACAATGTCATAAAGGCGGGCATTGCGGGCATGACGTCTGTTCGTGGGTCGTCCACCTCGCGGCCAGGGTGTTTTCTCGGCGCGGATGCGGAGGGGCCGATACCGGAGAGTGGATGTGCGCCGCATCTCATGCCGGGAAACTGTGGCGAAGCGGTCACCTGACGGAGTCCCGTGGTGCTAGGTTCGCTCAGTGGTGGTATTCCTACCAGTGGGCCACGATCCCCGAACGGCGCAGGGTCCGCGTCCGAAGAACGCCTCCAGGAGAATTCGCTGCGCCGGACCCCCGTGTCGTGAGGACAAGAGAAACCAGTGAACGAGTCGCCGAAACTCTCCACCAAGATCATCATTGCCGGCGGTTTCGGTGTCGGCAAGACCACCCTGGTCGGGGCGGTCTCGGAAATCCCGCCGGTCCGCACGGAGGCCGCGGTCACCGCGGCGAGCGCGGGCATCGACGACCTTTCCAAGACCCCGGAGAAGTCCAGTACCACCGTCGCGATGGACTTCGGCCGGATCTCGCTCGACACCGACCTGACCCTGTTTCTTTTCGGTACACCCGGCCAGCAGCGGTTCTGGTTCATGTGGGACGACCTGGTGCGCGGAGCACTCGGCGCGGTCATCCTCGTCGACACCCGCCGACTGGAGGACTCCTTCCAGGCCCTGGACTATTTCGAGAAGCAGTACAGACTGCCGTTCATGATCGCGGTGAACGCCTTCGAGGACGATCCGGGGTATACGCCCGACGACCTGCGCGACGCCTTGGACCTCGCCCCGGATGTGCCGGTGATGTGGTGCGACGCGCGCGACCGGCAGTCGGCGCTCAACGTCCTGGTCGCCCTGGTCAAGCACGCCATGGACATGGAGGCGCGGCAGCGGGAGCAGCTCGTCCACTGACGACCCACGGCTGGCGCCACCCGGCCCCACAGGGTGAGACGAACGCCGGATCCCTTGCCCCGTAGGCGGTTTCACGTTTCTCAGCCGTTGCCTCGCCCCTCTACACTTTCGCTCGCCATGATCATTGTCCAGAGGGGCGGGCTCGTATGCGCAGGATCCTGGTGTGCGGCGCGGGCCAGTCCGGTCTGCAGCTGGCGCTGGGCTTGCAGGAGGCGGGGTACGACGTCACGGTCGTATCCGCGCGGACACCGGACGAGATCCGATGGGGTTACGTCACCTCCACCCAGTGCATGTTCGACGGCGCCTTGGCTATCGAGCGCGAGCAGCGGCTCAACCTGTGGGACGGGGCCGCCCCGCGGATCGGGGGACTCGGGGTCTCGGTGGGGGGCGTGGGCGGCAATGGGCGCTCCGTCGACTGGCTCGGACGGCTGGACGGCCCGGCGCAGTCGGTGGACCAGCGCGTGAAGATGGCGCGGTGGCTGGAGGAGTTCCAGCGCCGCGGCGGCACGGTGGTGGTGCACGGCGCCACCGTCTCCGATCTGGAGGGCTACGCGCGCCTGTACGACCTCGTGATCGTCGCCACGGGCAAGGGCGAGCTGGTCGAGCTGTTCGACCGCGACGACCGCCGGTCCCGACACGCCGCGCCGCAGCGATCACTGTCGGTGGTCTACGTGCACGGCATGGAACCCCGGCCGGAGCATCCCCATGTGCCGGCGGTGCGCTGCAACCTCATCCCCGGCGTGGGCGAGCTGTTCGTGATGCCGGCCCTGACCCACAGCGGACCGTGCGACATCCTGTTCTTCGAGGGCATCCCCGGTGGCCCGCTCGACGTCTTCGGTGACATCCGCACGCCGCAGGAGCACCTGTGGCGGACCCTGGAGCTGATGCGGCTGTTCACCCCGTGGGAGTACGAGCGGTGCCGCGGCGTGGAACTCACGGACGCCCGGGCGGTGCTCACCGGCGGGTACACCCCGGTGGTGCGGCACCCCGTGGGCCGGTTGCCGAGCGGGCGGACCGTGCTGGGAATGGCCGACGCCGTCGTGGCGAACGACCCGATCACCGGGCAGGGGTCCAACTCCGCGAGCAGGTGCGCGGCCCTTTACCAGCGGGCGATCCGCGCGCACGAGGACCGACCCTTCGATGAGGCGTTCATGACCGCGACCTTCGAGCGGTACTGGGCCTACGCCCGGCACGTGACGGCGTGGACCGACGCCATGCTGGCCTCTCCGGCCCCGCACATGCTGCGGCTGATCGAGGCCGCCGAGCGGCACCAGGGGATCGCCGACCGCTTCGCCAACGGCTTCGACGACCCCGCCGACCTGGAGTCGTGGTTCCTCGACCCGGTCGGCGCGGCACGCTACCTCGCCTACATCACCATGGACGAGGACTGAGGAGCACACGCGAGGATGCGCGCCCGTGACCACCGGGGATGGAGTGGGAAGGCGATGGGCACGGGCGCGCGGGCCGGATGACGCGGCGGTAAGGAGGGGGCCGGTTACTCGGCGCCCTCCGTCAGGAGGGCCTCGGTGCGCTTGCGCACGTCCTCATCGTCGAGTCCGCGGATCATGACCGTGGTGCGGCGGCGCAGCACGTCCTCCGGGCTGACCGCCCACTCGTGGTCGCGGGCGAAGACGACCTGCGCCCAGATGTCCGGGCCGTCGGGGTGGATGCGCTCGCCGAGCGACGGGTCGCGGCGCACCAGCTCGGCGATGTCCATGGACACGCTGCCGTAGTGGGTGGCGAGGTGCCGGGCGACGAGCGGGTCCATCCGCACCGGCGGCTCCTGGTCGACCATCAGGCGGTGGGCGATGCCCTCCGGGCGGCCGAGGCCCGGCAGCGGGACGGTCTTGAGGGTCGGGCTCATCTCCTCGGCCAGCGGCACCGAGCCGACCTTCTTCAGCCGGTCGATCACCATCTGGCCGATGTGGCGGTAGGTCGTCCACTTGCCGCCGGCGACCGACAGCATGCCGCCGCGGCCCCGCGTCACCACGGTCTCGCGCTTGGCGGAGCTGGTGTCGCCCGGGCCGCCGGGCAGGACGCGCAGACCGGCGAAGGCGTAGTTGATCTTGGACGGGTCCAGCTGGGCGGAGTCGATCGCGGTGCCGGCCTCGCCCAGGATCTGGTCGATGTCGCTCTGCACGACGCCGACGTCGGCCGGGTCGCCAACGTACTCCTCGTCGGTGGTGCCCAGCAGCAGCTGGCCCTCCCACGGGATGGCGAAGGAGACGCGGTACTTGTCCACCGGAATGGTCAGCGCGGCGTGCCACGGGCGGTCGGCCTTGACGACCAGGTGCGCGCCCTTGGACAGCCGGATGCTCGGGTCGGCGGCGGAGTCCTCCATACGGCGCAGGTGGTCGACCCACGGGCCGGTCGCGTTGAGCACCAGCCGGGCGTTGATCCCGAACTCGGTGCCGTCCACGCCGTCGCGCAGCTCGGCTCCGGTGACCATGCCGTTCGTGGTGCGCAGGCCCTCCACGCGCGCGTGGTTGAGGACGACGGCACCGGCGTCGACGGCGGCGCGCACGGTCATGATCGCCACGCGGCTGTCGTTCATCTGGTGGTCGCCGTAGGCGGCCACGGCCTTGAGGTTGCGGGTGGTGAGCCCGGGGACGAGGCGCTGGGCGTTCGCGGGCGACTTGATGTGGCCGACGCCGTCGCCGAAGGCGGACAGCGCCGAGTAGAGGAACACGCCCGCGCCCATCTTGGCGGCGCCGTGCGGGCCGCCCTTGTACACCGGAACGAGGAACGGCATCGGGTTGACCAGGTGCGGTGCGACCGCGCTGGACAGGGCGCGGCGCTCGCGGTGGTTCTCCGCGACGAGCTTGACGTTGCCGGTCTGCAGGTAGCGCAGGCCGCCGTGGACCAGTTTCGAGGAGGCGCTGGAGGTGGCGCCCGCGAAGTCACCGGCGTCGACCATGGCGACACGCAGCCCGGCCTGGGTGGCCATCCAGGCGACGGACGTCCCGAGGATGCCGCCACCGATGACGAGCAGGTCGAAGGTGCCGCGGGTGAGCTCGGTGCGGGCCTGTTCCCGTGTCGGGTGGGTGAGCTGGGGCGAGGTGATCGTGCGCATCAGTGGGTCAACCTGTTCGATCCGGTTGGGCGGGTGGGCTCGTCGGGGGTGTGGGTGGGCATGGACGGTCATGGACGGTTGTCGGCGGCTGCCCGCCCCCGCGAGACGCCGCCAGTGGTGCGATGCGTGCCGTAGTGTCGGCTTTCTGGTGCCGACGCCGCGATCGGGACACCGCTACTTGGGGTCGGTAAGGGCTCGCCGGCGGACCGGCAAACAGTCAATGGCTAACGCGTAACACTGCCGACCATCGTTCGACAATGTCGAACGTATAGGAAAAGAGTGCATCCGCCGAAGGCCACTGTCAACTCCCCTTTTTCCACTTATACGCTCCGCGACCGACCCCGCCGACAGCGGCCTCGCGGTGCGTCGCCAGCGACGGCGGCAGGCGTGCTGCGTTCGGCATCGTCGAAGGCTAACGGCGGTGTGAGGGCGTGTGCGTACGCCGAGGAGACGCAATCGTGAACTCGTGATGGAACCCTTCGAGACGTGGCGGCGTTACCCTTGCGTGGTGTTCGGACGAATGGCTGAAACCGTCCGCCGGATGCTGGGCAAGCCCGGCGCGGTGGACCTGCGGCCCTATACCAAGCTTTTGCAATCGATCGAGGCCCGTGAGCCCGAGCTGCGCGAACTGAGCGACGCCGAGCTCACCGACAAGGCCACCGAGCTCGGCAACGCCGAGCTTCCCTATGACCGGGGCGATCTGATCGAGCTGTGCGCGGTGGGCCGCGAGGCCGCGCGGCGGACGCTCGGCGAACGTCCCTTCGACGTCCAGCTGCTCGGCGTGATGGCGCTCCTCGACGGACATATCGCCGAGATGGCCACCGGCGAGGGCAAGACCCTGGCCGGGGCGCTGGCCGCCGCCGGGTTCGCGCTGCGCGGCCAACGCGTGCACGTCCTCAGCGTCAACGACTACCTGGCCCGGCGCGACGCCGAGTGGATGCGCCCGCTGTACGACCTCCTCGGCGTCGCTGTCGCCTGGATCGGCGAGGAGTCCACCACCGCGCAGCGCCGCCTCGCCTACTCCGCCGACATCACCTACGCCTCCGTCAGCGAGCTGGGCTTCGACATGCTGCGCGACCGCATGGCCACCGACACCGACCAGCGGGTCGTCCAGGAGGCCGGCGTCGCGCTCATCGACGAGGCCGACTCGGTCCTGGTCGACGAGGCCCGGGTGCCGCTGGTGCTGGCCGGTGCGGCGGAGAGCTCCGAGGCCGACGAGGAGATGGCCGAGCTCGTCCGCACGCTCAAGCCCGGGATCCACTACGAGATCGACAGCGACGGCCGCAACGTCCAGCTCACCGACGCGGGCATCGACACCGTGGAGCGCGCCCTCGGCGACATCGACCTGTACTCCGAGGACGACACCTCCGTTCTGCCGCGGGTCAACCTGGCCCTGCACGCCCATGTGCTGCTCCAGCGCGACGTCCACTACGTCGTGCGCGACGGCGGGGTCCGCCTGGTCAACGAGTCGCGGGGCCGCATCGCGCTGCTCCAGCGCTGGCCCGACGGCCTGCAGGCGGCGGTCGAGGCCAAGGAGAAGGTCGCGGTCAGCGAGACCGGCGAGGTGCTCGACTCGATCACCGTGCAGGCGCTGGCCCTGCGCTACCCGACCCTCTGCGGCATGACCGGCACCGCCATGTCCGTCGCCGACCAGCTCCGCGAGTTCTACGAGCTCGAGGTCGCGGTCATCCCGCCGAACAAGCCGAACATCCGCGTCGACGACGCCACCCGCCTCTACGCCACGCGCGAGGAGAAGGAGGACGCCCTCGTCGACGAGGTCACCGAGGTGCACGCCACCGGGCGGCCCGTCCTCATCGGCACCCAGGACGTCGCCGAATCCGAGCTGCTGGCCAAGCGCCTGGCCGACGAAGGCCTGGAGTGCGTGGTCCTCAACGCCAAGAACGACGCCGACGAGGCCTCCATCATCGCCGAGGCCGGGAAGTACGGCGCGATCACCGTCTCCACCCAGATGGCGGGCCGCGGCACCGACATCCGCCTGGGCGGAAGCGACATGAGCGACCGCGACCGCGTGGTGGAGGCCGGCGGCCTGTACGTCATGGGCTTCGGCCGCTACCCCAGTAGCCGTCTCGACGACCAGCTGCGCGGCCGCGCCGGACGCCAGGGCGACCCCGGCGGTACGCTCTTCTTCGTCAGCGTCGAGGACGACCTCGTGGCCAACAACGCCCCGGAGACCTCCGGGTACCGGCCGGAGGCCGACGGGGAGATCACCGACCCGAGCTGGCTGAGCACGGTCGACCACGCCCAGCGGGTGTCCGAGGGGCAGCTGCTGGACATCCATCGCAACACCTGGCGCTACAACAAGCTGATCGACGTCCAGCGCAGCGTCGTACTGGAGCACCGCGAGTCCGTGCTCACGGAGAACCTGGCCGACCGGCAGCTGGCCGTGGACTGCCCGGCCCAGCACGGCGATCTCGTGGAGGAGGTCGGCAAGGACGAGGTCGCGCGCGCCGCCCGGCTGATCACGCTGTACCACCTCGACCGCGGCTGGACCGACCACAACGCGTTCCTCGCCGAGCTGCGGGAGGGCATCCACCTGCGCTTCCTGGGGCGCCGCGACCCGCTCGACGAGTTCAACCGCGACGCCGTCCCGGCCTTCAAGGGCTTCCTGGACGAGGCGCGCACCCGGGCGGCCGAGACGTTCGCCGAGACCGAGGTCGTCGACGGGAAGATCGATGTCGCCGCCGTCGGCGTCAAGCGCCCGTCCATGACGTGGACCTACATGGTGCACGACCACCCGTTCAGCACCGACTTCGAGACCGTGGTCGGCCGCCTCAAGGGCGCCCGGCGCGGCGAGGAGTCCTAGGGACGCCAGCCCCGGGGTAGGCCTGGCCCTACCTCGGAAACTCCGGCCAGACCGGTGTTGCCGCAGCTCGGCGGATGCATAGCGTTGGCGCCGTGACTGCGAATGACCCGCGAACACCGCTGAACGCCGTGCGCCGCCGGAGGTATGTGCTCTCCGCCTGGCCGTGGCGGTCCCTCGCCTACCTCCTGACGGCGCTGCCGCTCATGTCGGCCGTGACGCCGGTGGTGACCGTCCTCACCCTGCCGTGGTGGTTGCTGGCGGTTCTCTGGAACGACCATGCCGGGGCACAGGCGGGCGCGCCGACCCCGACGCAGTTGGCGGCCTCCGCCGTCCTGGTGCTCATCGGGGTGGCCGCGTTCGCCGCGTGCGCCCCGCTGGTGGCGCTGCCCCTGGCCGAGGTGGAGCGGAGGCGGCTGGGGATCATCCACACCGAACCCGCGACGAGTGGCCACCGCACCCCGACCGCCCCCGGTCCGGCCCCATGGCTGCGGCTGCGCTACAGCGAGGCGGTGACCTGGCGGGAGACCGCCTACCTGCTGCTGTTCGTCCCGCTCACCCTGGCCACGTGGGCGGTGGTCGGCGGGGCGGCGGTCCTCGTCGCTGTGCTGCTGCTCGGCCCACTGCTGGTCATGGGGCAGGACGAGCCCATCTCGATGGGGATCCAGCGGATCGACGATCCGGTCGAGGCCCTGCCCTACGCACTGGTCGGGGTGGTCCTGCTCGTGGCGGCGGTCTACCTCGTGGCCCTGGCCGCCGGCGGACACGGGGCGCTGGCGCGGGTGCTGCTGCAGGGACCGGCGAGAGGCGAGTTGGAGGCGGAGCTGACCGAGGTGACCCGCTCCCGCGCCCGGCTGGTGGACGCCTTCGAAGCTGAGCGCCGCCGGATCGAGCGGGACCTGCACGACGGCGCGCAGCAGCGCCTGGTCGCGCTCACCATGCAGCTCGGCCTGGCCAGGCTGGACCTGCCCGCCGGCTCCCCGGCGGCCCGCACCCTCGAAGCAGCGCATGACCAGGCCAAGGAGCTCATCGTTGAGATGCGCGAACTCGTGCGGGGGATCCACCCGAAGGTCCTCACCGACCTCGGGCTGCCCGCCGCCCTGCCCGACCTGGCCGACCGCTGCGCGCTGCCGGTGGACGTGGCCGTCGACCTGCCGCATCGGCTCCCGCCGCACATCGAGGGCACCGCCTACTTCGTGGTGGCGGAGACCGTGACCAACGTCGCCAAGCACAGCGGGGCGACGGCCGCGTCGGTGCGGGTGCGCCTGGAACAGGGCCGTGCGGGCGACCGGAAGGCGGTCGGGACCCCCGACCTGCTGGTGGTGGAGGTCTCCGACAACGGACACGGCGGAGCGGAGGTCGGAACCGGCGCGGGCACCGGCCTGACCGGCCTGGCGGACCGCGTCGCCGTGATGGACGGCAGAATGTTGCTGTCCAGCCCGCCCGGCGGGCCGACCGTGGTGAGAGTGGAGCTTCCGTGCGACCGGATGGACCAGAACGCGCACACCAGCGGCGCGGGGCGGCCGGAACCGGGGAACAGGCCGTGACCCGCGTCGTTCTCGCGGAGGACGGGGTCCTGCTGCGCGAAGGCCTGTCGGGGCTGCTGGAGCGCTTCGGGTTCACGGTGGCGGCCGCGGTCGGCGACGCCCCGGCGCTCCTCGCCGCGGTGCGCGAGCATCGGCCGGACCTCGTCATCACCGACATCCGGATGCCGCCGGGCTTCAGCGACGAAGGCCTGCGCGCGGCGGTGGAGTTGCGCAGGGATCAGCCGGGTCTGGCCGTCGTGGCGCTGAGCCAGTACGTCGAGCAGAGCTACGCCGGGGATCTGCTGGAGTCCGGCGACGGGAGCGGGGTCGGCTACCTCCTCAAGGAGCGGGTCGTCGACATCGAGGACTTCGTCCGGACGCTGCGCACGGTGCTGGACGGCGGGACGGTGGTGGATCCCCAGGTGGTCCGCCAGCTGCTGGTCCGCCGGCGCGATCCGCTGGCCCGGCTGTCGCCGCGTGAGCGCGAGGTGCTGGAGCTCATGGCCGAGGGCCACTCCAACGCCGCGATCGAGCGGCGGCTGTTCCTCAGCGAGGCGGCGGTCGGCAAGCACATCGGCAACATCCTGGCCAAGCTCGACCTGCCCCCGGATGACGATGTCAACCGCCGCGTCATGGCCGTGCTGGCCTTCCTGCGGAGCGACTGAGGGGAACCGCGGGTGAAGGTTTCGGACATCGCGTACGCGCAGACATTCGAGCGCGACTCGAACCCTCGATGGGGATGAACCGCAACGCGCCACAGCGAGGAGCAATGAGGCCAGCGGAACCGTGCCGCAACACCGCGAACGCCCGGCCGGAGGACACGCCTCAGATGACCGTCCGGGCGTGGGCGACGGTCTTGCCCGCGCGGACGGCGCCGGCGGCGGCCTCCAGTGTCGGGTACACGGGAACCCCGGCGGCGCGGGCCGCGGCGCGTGCGTCGTCGACCACCTCCGGTGGGCCGCACTCGGCGTTGCGCAGGACGAGCGTGACCCGCGACCTCGGAAGCCCGGACTGCAGGGCGGCGATGTGGTCCACATACTCCAGAAGTCCGGTCAGCCCGGAGGAGGGTCCCGCCGCTTCGGGAGCGCCGGAGGGGGCGCCGCGGTCGCGTCCGCCGTAGGTGACGAAGCTCTGCACGTTGACATGCGCCACCACGTCGGGGAACGGGGAGACCGCGCCCCACACCGACCGGAGAGTCCCGGCAGCGTCGACGGCCTCCACCGCCCTGCGCACCAGATCCTTGCGTGCCCTTGGGCCGAGGGGAACCTCCAGTGGGTTGGACAGCGAGGTGCCCGCGCCGAGTCCCAGGTCGCGTAGGGCCTCCTGGGCCTGGTGGCCGATGGTGCCGAGCCGCATCCCAGCGGCGTCGAACGCGTCGGCGGCCAGCACTCCGGCCCCGCCGCTGGGTCCGATCACCAGCACGTCCGGGCCGCCGCCCACCGGTCGCCGCACGTGCAGGTCGAGAAAGTCCAGCGCGTCGATGAGCTCCCCCGCGCCGTCCACCAGCACCACACCGCACTGCCGCGCCAGCGCCCGCCACACCCGCGCGTCGCCGATCATGCCGCCGGTGTGCGAGGCCGCCGCTCGCCGCCCCTGCGCGCTGCGCCCGCCGATCAGCGCCACCACCGGCAGCCGCCCCCTGACGGCCGACACCTCCTCGAACAGGGCGCGGCCCTCGCGCGGATCCTCCAGGTAGAGCCCCAGCACGTGGGTCTCGGGGTCGGCGGCCAGATGGCGCACCAGCTCCGCGGGGGTGACGTCGGCACAGTTGCCGACCGTGGCCACCTTGGCGAAGTGCAGCCCGCGCCGCTCACCCACCTTGATCACTTCTCCGGCCAGCCCGCCGCTCTGCGAGATCAGGCTGATGTGCCCGGGTGCGGATAGGTCCCCGCCCACGAACGTCTGCCCACCGGCGGGGGAGTACACGCCCATGCAGTTGGGGCCGAGCAGCCGGGTACCGCTCTCCTTGGCGGCGGCGAGCAGCTCCCGCTCCAGTTCCGCCCCGGCTGCCCCCGTCTCCCCGAATCCGCCGCTCATCACCTGGACGAACGGCACGCCCGCTGCCGCGCGCACGGCCTCGACGCACGCGTCGGCGGGCACGGCCACCAGGGCGTAGTCGACGTCGTCGGGCACCTCCGCCAGGGAGGGGACGGCGCGGACGCCCCCGATGATGTGGGCCCGGGGGTGCACCGCCACCAGCCGGGGCGGGTGGGGGTGCGCCGCGTGGAGGGCGCGGTACTGGGCGAGGAACATGTTTCCGAACGTCGACTTCGAGGCGGAGGCGCCGACCACGGCGATGCCGCGCGGCGCGAACAGCCGGGTGAAGTCGGTGGAGCGGGTGTCCGTGACGGGGCCGCGGGACACCCGTGTCGGTCGCGGACGGGCCGGGGACAGGCCGGTCGGCCTTCGGACACCGGGGGCGAGCAGCAGCCGCGCGTCGACGGCGGTCGCGCCCCGGGGACCGGCGACCACCGGGTTGAGGTCGAGCTCGCTCCAGTCGTTGCCGAGCCGTTCGACCAGCCCGCCCCGGCCGCCGACCGCCAGGATCAGCTCGGTGAGCGCCGTCCGGTCCACCGGGGTCCCGCCGCGCACGCCGTCCAACAGGGCCGCGCCGCGCAGTTCGGCCAGGGCCGCCTCGACGTCGGTCCGCCCGACCGGGCACAGCCGCAGTGACGTGTCGCCGAGTGCCTCCGTCCAGACCCCGCCGAGCCCCACCATCAGCACGGGTCCGAACGACGGATCGCGGACGGCGCCGACGATGAGCTCCACGCCGGGCGCCGCCTGCTCCTCCACCAGGAACCCGGCCGGTCGGAGCCCGTGCGCGGCCAGCGCCGCGCGCATCTCCTCGGCGACGGCGGCGAGCCGGTCGGGCGCGCCCAGGTCGAGGCGCACCGCCCCCACGTCGCTCTTGTGCACGATTCCGGGGCCGAACGCCTTGAGTACCAGCGGGGCGGACAGCCCGGACGCGGCCGCGGCGAGGCCGTCGGGCGCCGCCGCGACCGCGCCGCGCGGTACATCGATACCGGCCTGCTCCAGCAGCCGCTTGACCTCCGGCTCGGGGAGGGGAATCGGGCCGGAGGAACTGGTGGGGGAAGGGCCGGCGAGGTCCGGCAGGGCGGTGTCTTCCGTCCTGTGCGGCGTCATGCGAGATGCCCGTAGCGCGTCCGGATCTCCCGGCGGAGCAGCTTGCCGGGGCCGCCCGAGGCGTCCTCGCCGTGCGGCAGCTCATCGGTGAAGACGACGACGTCGGGGCGCTGGTGTTCGGGGAGGCGGGCGGCGAGTTCGGCGCGGACGCCCAGTTCGGTCGCGGTGGTCCCGGCGCGTGGCACCACGGCCAGGATCACTTTCTGCTCAGCGGTGTCGGCGCCGTCCTCGTGGGGTGGCGTGCCCACGGCCCCCGCCTCGGCGACGGTATCGAGTTCGGCGGCGGCCTCCTCGATCTCCACCGGGCGGGTCCACCGGCCGCCCTTGAGGATGGCGTCGGAACGTCGGCCGAGCACGTACAGGTGGCCGTCCGGGTCGATGCGGCCGAGGTCGCCGCCGACGTACCAGACGTCCCGCAGCACCTCGGCGGTGGCCTCGGGCTGGCCGTCATAGCAGGCCATGCGGTGCGCCCCGGCCAGATTGATCTCGCCGATCTCGTCGACGACCGGCTCGCCCGAGGGCCGCGTGACCCGGATGGCGCACCCGGTCCGGGCCCGCCCCGCCGACCTCAGGTCCTGGCTGCCGTCGTCGAGCCGCCCGCAGGCCGAGTACGGCGCCTCGGTCTGGCCGTAGTAGCCGTAGACCGCCGCCCGCGGAAACCGCTCCTTGATCCGGTGGAGCAGCGCGGGCGCCAGCGGCTCGCCGCCGAGGATGATGGTGGTCAGGGACGAGAGGTCGGCGGTGGTGTGCTCGTCGTTCGCGAACAGCGCGCTGAAGAAGCTCGGGATCAGGCTGACGTGGGTGACGCGTTCACGGGGGACGACGGTCAGGAAGTTCTTCGGCCCCCAGTCCTGCTCCAGCACCAGGCGCAGGCCGCCGTAGAGCGCGGGGCCGGCGATGGCGGTGAAGCCGATGCCCCAGATGACGGCCCCGGTGCCGAAGACGGAGTCGGCGCTGCGCGGGATGTCCTGCCACAGCCGGGCGGTGGCCAGCGAGCTGGCGTGGGTGTGCACGACGGCCTTGGGCAGACCGGTGGACCCGGAGGTGAAGAACAGCGCCAGGGGGTCGTCGCCTGTGCCGTGGATCTCCGGCTCGGTCTGCGGTGCGGTGGCGCTGAGCGCGTCGAGGTCGACCGTGTCCTGTGCCGGGCCGCCCACCCGGATCCACGTGTGGACCCGCGGCAGGTGCGGGCGCATCTCGCGCACCACCGCGTCCATCCCGGAGTCGTAGACGAGCACGGTCGCCCCGGCGCGGTCGACCACCCGCGCCAGCACATCGGCGTCCCAGAACGGGTTGAGGGCGGCGGTGACGGCGCCCATCTTGAACAGGGCGAGGTAGACCTCGGCGACGCTGAGGGTCTCGCCGATCAAGGCGGCCACACGTTGCCGGGGGCGGATTCCGGCATCGGCCAGCGCGTGGGCACGGCGGTTGACGGCCCGGTTGAGCTGGTCGTAGGTGAGGCTCGTGCCGCCGGAGTAGGTCAGTGCGATCTTCGTGGGCATGGCCAGCGCCCCGGCGGTCAGGACCGCGTAGCCGTAGTTACCGAAGGAATTGACGGATCCGGTCCGCGTCACGGCGGCCTCCTCGGGGCGGGCGTGCTCTCGGCTGCGGATGTGGCTCGTCGGCGGATGTGCTCGGGCTGAGGTGGCGGGGTGCTCTCTCGCGGTCGCTCGCCTACATCACGGACACCGGCACGGCGCGGTTCAACGGGGCCGTGGTCGTCCGGGGCGGCTCGCGCCGGGCACGACCGGGTGGCCCGCGGGGTCGCGGGGGATCGGCCATCGCGCTCCTCCGGGCCGAGCGGACGGAAGTCGGGGATCGGGCCGAAGCCGGGGAGGTCGGTGAACGTCGCGGCCACCGGCATGCCGATGGTGATGCCGTCGGTCGGGCAGCCGCGGATCCCGCCGAAGGCGCGCAGTCCGGGCTGCTCCACGAGTTCCACCCAGGCCACGGCGTAGGGGGCCAGGTCCGCGAAGCCGGGGACGAAGGGCCGGTGGATGACGGTGTAGGTGAGGACGTGGCCCCGGCCCGAGACCGGTTCGAAGCCGAGCGCTGTGCCCCGGCAGAAAGGGCAGGCCGGTTCGGGGAAGTGGACGTAGCGGCGGCAGCCGGCGCACCGCTGGATGACGAGCCGACCGGTGCGGCAGGCGGACCAGTAGGGCTCGGTGAGCGGTGTGGGGGCCGGGTGGGGACGCTCCTGGGGCGCGTTCATGCCTGCCGTGCCGACCTCCTCCCGCTGGCGCAGGGACGGAGCCGCCGCGGGGGTTAGCTGCGCCTCGCACGTCACCCGACGCGGGACCGTCCCCGGAGCGGCGTCCCGGTGACACCAACCTAGCGTATGCTTGTTTACCCGACAAGGACGGCCGTCCAACGGCAGAGCTCGTTGGAAAAGGGGGTTCTGACGCATGCCCGAGAGCCCGGAGCGACCTGGAGCATCGTCCGCGCGGTGGGGACTGCGGGGACGCACGGCCCTCGTCACCGGTGGCGCGGGGGGAATCGGACGCGCGATCTGCGCGGCGCTCGCGGACACGGGTGCCGCGGTCGTTGTCAGCGACCTCGACGCGGCCGCGGCGGGCGAGGTCGCCGCGGCCCTGCCCGCGGGGCGGTCGGTCGCCATGGACCTGGCGGACCAGGATGAGGTGGCATCGGGCATCGCACGGATACGCGATGCCGCCGCCGACATCGACGTGCTTGTGCACAACGCGGGCGTGAGCGCCATCGCCCCGTTCGTCGAGGGCGATCCCGCCGACTGGGAGCTGATGTGGCGGGTCAACACCCGCGCCCCCATGCTGCTGACGCGGGCCTTCCTCCCGGGGATGATCGGGCGCGGCTTCGGGCGCCTGGTGTTCGTCTCCTCCGACGGCGCCCGCGCCGGGTCCGGCGGGGAGGGCGCCTACGCGGCGACCAAGTCCGCGCTGTTCGGCCTGGCCAAGTCACTCGCCCGAGAGACCGCCCGGCACGGGGTGACCAGCAACGTGGTCTGCCCGGGGCCGACCGACACCCCCATGCTGCGCGAGGTCGCCGAGCGCCACCCCGACCTGATCGGGAAGCTCACCCGCCAGATCCCCGCGCGCCGCATCGGGACGCCCGCCGACGCCGCGTCGGCGGTGGCGTTCCTCGCCACCCCGGCCGCCGGATACATCACCGGCCAGACCCTCTCGGTCAGCGGCGGGATCACGATGCAATGACAGCGCCCAGCACACCCCAGAGGCCAGGGCACCTAGCGGAGGCAGTCGTAGACGGCCTTGACGAGGCGCATGGCGCGGATGCCGCCGGAGAGTTCGGTTCCGGTGCGGTTCATGACATAGGCGAGGGCGATGTCGTGCTCGGTGTCGGCCAGGCCGATCGAGCCGCCCGCTCCAGTGTGCCCGAAGGCGCTCCGCTGGGCCGCGCGGGGAACGGCGAAGGTCAGCGAGGGGCGCATGAGGCCCAGGCCGAAGGAGCTGTCCAGGTGCAGGACGCGGTCGGGGCCGGTGGCCCGGGGGAGCAGGGCGTCGCGGAGCGTGTCGGGGGAGACGATCCGCCCGGCGAGCAGATCACGGTAGAACCCGGCGAGGGCGGAGGCCGTGGTGATGACGCCGGCCGCCGGCCAGCCCGCCCTGAGGACGTCGCGGTTGTTGAACTTGCCGGGGACGGCGGCGACATCCGGGTTGGCGAAGGCGCGGGAGAACAGGCTCTCCGGATCACGGGCGTCGCGCGCCAGCCGCGCCCTGGGGCCGTCCGCCTGGCGGTCGTCGGGAGCGGCGGCCGGAGTGGTGCCCGTGCCCGCGGCCGTTGCGCTGTGGCGGTTGGCGGGCTTGCGGTTGGTCGGGCCGGTGGTCAGCCGCGCTGTGCGGTCGAGAACGCCGTCCGGAGCCCCGATCCACAGGTCGAGTCCCAGCGGGCCGGAGATCTCGTCGGCCACGTACCGCCCCACCGTGCGGCCGTCGAGCCGGCGCACGATCTCACCCGCCAGCCACCCGTAGGTCAGCGAATGGTAGCCGTGCGCGGTTCCCGGCTCCCACGCGGGCGCCTGCGCGGCGAGCAGCTCCGCCATGGCCGCGGGGTCGGCGGCCTCGGCCACCGTTACCCGCCGGTCGAACGCGGGCAGCCCGGCCTGGTGCGACATCAGCTGTTCGCCGGTGACCCCGTCCTTGCCGTGGGCCGCGAACTCCGGCCACCAGCTGGCCGCAGGGGCGCCGAGGTCCAGGCCTTCGCGTTCGGCGACCCGCAGCGCGGCCGCGGCCGTCAGCGCCTTGGTGCAGGAGAACGCGAAGCAGGGGGTGCCGTGCTCCCAGGGGGACGCTGCCGTGTGGTCGGCGAGGCCGCCCCACAGGTCCACGACCGGCTCGTCGCCGACGAAGACGGTGAAGGCCGCTCCCGTCTCCAGCTCACGCGCGAAGTTGTCCTCGAAGACCTCGCGGACCCGCGTGAACTCCGGGGCGCAGGCACCGTGGATCCCGGTCTCCCCCGTCGCGATCGCCACTTCCCACTCCCTCGTCTCGGGCCGATCTCGGACGCCGGACCGACTGTATTCCACCCGAACCACGCAAGAAGGTGCCAGGTATGCCAAAACCACCGCACAACTGGGGTCGCTGGGGCAGCGACGACCAGCAGGGCGCCCTCAACCACCTGACGCCCGCGGCCGTCCTGGCCGCCCTCGGCGCGGCGCGGGAGGGCCGGGTCCACAGCCTCGCTATGCCGATCCGCGGGGCGACGTCCGGCCCCGCCCCCACCACCGTCCCGCACCTGGCCGGACGTCCGCTGCCGCAGCACTTCATGTCCATCGACGGCGGCGACTACGCGGCCGGTGTCCGCGCGGCGGGCGCCAGGATCGCCGATGATGCTCTGGTCCTCTCACCGCACGGCACCACCACCCACATGGACGCGCTGTGCCACATGTGGGCGGGGGAGGAGCTGTACAACGGGCATCCGGCCGCACGCGTGCGCAGCTACGGGGCGACAAGACTGGGGATCGAGCACGCGGCGGCGCGCGGTGTGCTCGCCCGGGGGGTCCTCCTCGACGCCGCGGCGCACCGGGGGGTGACCCACCTGCGGGCGACCGACCGGATCGGCGCGAACGAGCTGGCGGCGATCTGCGCGCGCGACGGCACCGATCCCGGGCCGGGCGACGTCGTCGTCATCCGGACCGGATGGCCCCGGGTCTGGACCGAGGACCCCGCGATCTACGGCTCGGGGCAGCCCGGCCTTGCGGCCGACGCCGGGCGCTGGTTGGCGGAGCGCGACGTGGTGATGGTGGCGATGGACAACGCGGCCATCCAAGGGCTCGGCGCCGACGGCAGGTCCAGCGAGGACGCCGACGACGATCTCCACCTCACCCTCCTCTGGCGGAGCGGAATCCACCTGGCCGAAATGCTCTGGCTCGACGGGCTCGCGGAGGCCTTGGCCGAGGTCCGTCGGTCCGACTTCCTCTTCATCGCCGTCCCCCTGCCGATCGAGGGCGGGACCGGCAGTCCGATCAATCCGCTGGCGGTCCTCTAGCAGGTCCGATAGGGGTGTTCCCGGGGGTTCTGTAGGAACGGACATGCCGAAACCCCTGGCGCTGCCGTTTATGGTCTGCTTATCCTGGCAGGTCAGCCTTGCGCCGGAAGGTTGCCTCGCCCAGCGAATCGCAACATTCCGGTTATCTGAATAGGCCATCCGCGTGACCTAGAGCCCGCTAACGTCATGGACGTGCGGAACCCCCCTCCGGCCACGCGCCCGATTCGAGCACCATCACGGGAGCCGTAGGCCGGACCGCCCATCCCCCGCTCCGGTCCCAGGGGCTGTCCCCCGCTCCTGGGGCCGGTTCCTCCCCGGCCCATCGGTCGGTGAGCCGCCGGTACACGAGGGACGACGAGGAGCGCGACCCGCCCCGGACCGGGGCCGCGCTAGCCGGTGCCCGCCTCTCCCGGATAGCCACCGCCGCCGTAGGCGGCGTCCAGAGCGGCGTAGTCGTGGCCGTGCCCGGCCCGCGGCAGCTCCTCGTCCACGAACACCACCCGCCGCGGCTTCTTGTAGGAGGCGATGGCCGCGCGCACGTGCGCGATCACCTGGTCCGCCGTGAGCGCGGACCCGGGCGCGCGCCGCACGACGGCCGTGACGCTCTGGCCCCACGCGGGGTCGGGAACGCCGATCACCGCCGCCTCGGCCACGTCCGGATGCGACGTCAGCGCGCGCTCCACCTCGGCCGGGTAGATGTTCTCGTTGCCCGACTTGATCATCCGCGCGCAGGGGCCGATGAACGTGATCGTTCCATCGTCCTCGCGCCGCCCCAGGTCACCGGTGTGGTACCAGCCGTCGGCCATTTTGCGCGCGTTGAGGGCCGGCCGATTGAAGTAGCCGCTGAAGATGCCGGGGCCGCGCGCCACGATCTCGCCGGTCGCGCCGACCGGCAGCTCCTCGCCGCCGGGGCCGAGGATCCGGACCTGCGCCATGGGCGAGGGGCGTCCGGCCGAGCCCGCGCCGCCCATCCCCAGTGCCAGGTAGGTGAGCATGCCGCCCACCTCGGTCTGACCGTAGCCGCCCATGCCCGACGCGTTCCACGGGTCGGTGCCCACGGTGATCTGCGCGTCCCACGCGGGTGAGTGCCGCGTGAAGCGCAGGCTGGACAGGTCGTGCCGGGGATGGCCGTTCTCGTCGGTGTTGGCCGCGACGATGGCGTCGAGCATCGGGCCGAAGCCGAACATGTGGTCCACCCGCTCCGCCTCGATCAGCCGGGCCGCCTCGGCCGGGTCGAAGTCGGGCATGTAGACGTTGGTGCCCCCGGCGTAGAAGGTGGCCAGGTGGAACATGAGCGTGCCGACGTGGAACAGCGGACCGCTGTTGAGGAAGGTGAACCCGGTGCCGACGGCACGCATCCGGAGCAGCGCCGCGGAGTTCGCGAGAAGCGCGTCGTGGCTGAGCAGAGCGCAGTTCGGACGGCCGTCGAAGGCCGCGGTGTACAGGCCGATCACGGGGTCCGCACCGGTCACCGGCGGTTCGGGGGCGGCGCCGCGGCCGGAGTGGAGGAACGCTGTGTAGGCGTCAGCGTCAGGGTGGGCGTTGCTGGCTCCGTCGCAGCGGATCCACCGCTCCGGGGCGTTGGCGGCGGCGCGTGCCGATGCCAGCTCATCGGCCGCTGGCTCCGGCTGCCAGAGCACCACGGCCGGGGAGAGGTCGTGGAGGACGAACGCGAGCTCGTCGGTGCTCTGCCGCCAGTTCGCCGGAACGGCGATGGCGCCGATCCGGGCCGCGGCGAGCAGGATCTCCTGGAAGCGCACCGAGGTGCGGCCGATGTAGAGCACCCGGGAGCCGGCGGCCGCTCCGGCCGAAGGCAGGGCGGCGGCCAACCGGTCCACGCGGTCGTCGAGTTGGGGGTAGGTGAGCCGGACGCGGCCGTCGACCGCGGCCGTGGTCCGCGGGCGGCTGCGGCGGTGTTCGCGCAGGATGTCGCCGAGGGTGAGCCGGTGGACGGTCGTGGGCTGGGCGGCGGGCGGCGCGTCCGGGGCGGTGGCCGGGTCCGGCATGGGGTCTCCGATCGTCACGTCGTCACGCGGGGGATCAGCGGAACGCGGGCATGACCTCGGTGGCGAAGAAGGTCAGGACGCGGCGCATCTCCGCGGTGGGCATCGGCCGGGTGCTGCCGAAGTCGCACAGCAGGTGGTCGAATCCCATGTCGTGGAGCATGCCGACCTGGGCGATCACGCGCTCGGGGTCCCCGATGACCTCCAGCTGCTCCCAGCGGAAGTCCGGGCCCACCGAGCCGCCCTTCAGGTAGCGGTTCTGCCAGTACTCGAACCCCTGGGCCACCTCGCCGGTCCGGGCGTCGATGGGGGCGCTGCGCCGGTTGAACAGGCGGTCGCGGTCGAAGGAGGCCTCGAACCGCTCCAGGTCCTCGCGTGCCTGCCGGGCGGTGGGCGCCACATACACCGACCTGCTGACGACCAGCTCCCCGGCCTCGGGGTCGTGGCCGTTGGCGGCGGCGGTCTCCCGCCACGTCGCGGCGGCCCTGGCGACCTTGCGGAAGGGGGCGGCGGGGTCGGCCAGGATGGGCAGCCCGCGCGCGGCGTACCGCTCGACCGTCTCCGGGCTGACGGCGGCCACGTGGATGGGCGGGTGCGGCGCCTGCAGCGGGACCGGGTGGAGCCGCACGCCGTCGTCGAGGCCGGGCGCGACCCGGGCGAACTCCCCGTCGTGCCGGAACTCCTTGCCGCTCCACAGGCCCCGGATGACGTCGAGCGACGCGTCGAAGCGCGCCCGCGCCTGGTTGAGGTCGACCCCGAACCCGTCGAACTCGAAGCTCTGGTAGCCGCGGCCCACCCCGAAGTCGAGCCGTCCGCCGGAGAGCACGTCCACCAGTGCGGCCTGCTCGGCGACATGGATCGGGTTGTGCAGCGGCAGCACCACGATGCCGGTGCCCAGCCGCAGCCGTTCGGTCCGCCCCGCCAGGTGGCTGAGGAAGTTCAGGATGGAGGGCACCACGCCGTAGTCGCGGAAGTGGTGCTCGGCCAGGCGGACCCCGTCGAAGCCGAGGTCCTCGGCGAGCTCGATGAGCTCGAGGTGGTAGTCGTAGACCTCCCGGTGCGACTGGCCGTCGAACCGGTGGAAGAGGTGGAAGGTGGAGAACTTCATCGGGGCCACTCCTCCCGCGGATGTCGGCGTCGCCGCTCGCACCGAGTTCGTACCAAGCGCTCGCTTGGTTAGCCTAGCAGGGGGCTCGGGGGGCGGCCAGGGTTCCGCGGCTCCGGGGGTGTCCGCCTGCCACGACGAGCGCGGCAGGCGGTAGGTTCGCGACCATGGCACTACGGCATATCGCACTCTTCCGCTGGACCGACGGCGTCACCTCCGAGCAGGTGGGGGAGGTCGTCGATGGGCTGTCCCGGCTGCCCTCCCGCATCCCCGAGCTGCGCGCCTACACCTTCGGGCCGGACCTCGGCGTCAGCGACGGGACCTACGACTTCGGGGTCGTCGCCGACCTCGCCGACGAGAAGGCGCTCACGGTGTACCGCGAACACCCCGACCACCAGGCGGTTCTGGCCGTGATGCGCCCGCTGATCGCCGACCGCGCGTCGGTGCAGATCCATATCGCCGACCCTGAGTGATCTCGTGCGGCGCGCAGCCAGAGACGGCGCGATGGTCAATCTAGATCATGTTCTTATTTGGTTCAGATTCCGCGCTTCTCACTGAGTGGAAGATCTTCGTATTCCCATCTTGCATGGGTATGAAGGTGATCGGCACTCCGTTGCAATGATCTATAACAAGTTCCTTTTTGAGTCTTGCATTGGAACATGATTCGGTATTAGCTTCGGGGCATAGCCGAAGCCCGGTGAGAGCGTTCGGCGGACTCCGGTCCGTCGGGTGTACCGGACGGCAGGCATGGAAGAACGCGTCACCTGTCGGAGATGGATCGCGCCCCTTCTCCGGCAGGTGGCGTCGGCTCGTACCGGCCTGGCCCCGCGGGAGCGCCGCCCGCACCGTGTGCGGCAGCGCGGACGGAGGCACCGATGCGCCGCCACGACGGCATCGCCGACCGCGCCGCCGTCGTCGGGGTCGGAATGACCGACCTGACCCGCTCGTCCGGCCGCACCCCACTCGCCCTGGCCGCTGAGGCGGCCCGCGCCGCGCTCGCCGACGCGGGTCTGGAGCCCGCCGACGTCGACGCCGTCCTCGCCTATCACCTCGGAGACTCCGCGTCGGTCACCGACCTCGCCCGCGAGCTCGCCCTGCCCCGGCTGGGATGGCACAACGACATCCACGGCGGCGGAACGCAGTGCGCCTCCATCCTCGGCGACGCCGCCATGCTCATCGCCACCGGCCAGGCCGCCACGGTGCTCGTCCACCGCTCCCTCAACGGGCGCTCCGGGCGCCGGATGAACCGGCAGGGCCTCCGACTCGGCGCGGGGGTCGAGCGCCAGTTCACCGTCCCCTACGGCGTCATCGGGCCGATCGAGCACTTCGCCCTGGTGGCCCGCTGCTACCTGCACGAGTCCCGACTGGACACCGACGACCTGGAGGCCGTCGTCACCACCTCGCGGCGGCACGCCGCCGCCAACCCCCGCGCCCTTCGCCGCGCGCCCCTGGAACCGGGGGAGTATCGCGCCAGCCCCCTGGTGGCCGACCCCCTGCGCCGGGCGGACTGCTGCCAGGAGACCGACGGGGCGTGCGCTCTCGTGCTCACCTCCGCCGACCGCGCCGCCGCCATCGGCGCCCCGCGCGTGCGGGCGGTGGTGCGCGGTGGGCGTCCGGACCTGTCCCGACTCGACCGCAGCCCCGAGCCCTCCGCCGTCTTCTCCGGCCACCTCGCCCCGCGCCTCTACGAGTGCGCGGGTATGCGTCCGAGCGACGTGGACGTGGCGCTGCTCTACGACGCCTACTCGTTCCTCGTCCCCCGGCAGCTGACCGACTTCGGGCTGGTCGCACCGGGCGAGCTGAGCACCGTGCTGCGCACCGGCGGGATCTCCGCCACCGGCCGCGTCCCGGTCAACCCGCACGGCGGGCTGCTCTCCGAGGGGTACGTCCACGGGCTCAACAACGTGGCCGAGGCCGTGCGCCAGCTGCGCGGCGACGGGGTGAACCAGGTGCCCGGCGCCTCCGCCGCCCTGTGCACCGGGTTCGGTGGCGCCTACGGCAGCGCGGCGCTGCTCGTGGCGGACGGGTGACCTACGCCTCGGGGGCTCGCGCCACGGGGATCCCCAGCCCCTGCAGGTCGGCGCGGGTGCGGGTGGTGAAGAACCAGTCACGGAACCGGTCGTGCCCGGTGATCGGGGCGGCCGGGGCCAGCGCCTGCTCGCCGACGAGGTGGAACCGGTAGCCGAGGGGCTCCAGGAGCGAACGCAGCCGCTCGCCGTCCGCGCCGGGCAGGACCTCGCAGAGGATGTCGGGGCGGTGCGCTTTCAGGAAACGGGCGCCGTGCTCGAACACCGCGGCCTCGGTCCCCTCGACGTCGACCTTGAGCACGGTCGACGTGCCCTCGGGCACCGCGTCGGTGAACGCGTCCAGCGCGACGATCTCGACCGGGACCCCGTCGTCGAACGTCATCGTCTCGGAGTAGAAGCAGGGCAGCGCGGAGTCCGCGGAGCGCGCGGGCATCTCGGCCCTGCGCATCGGATCGCCCACGCCCGTGTGGTGCAGGGTGACCCGGTGCAGCACCCGGTTGCGCACGCAGTTGTCGACCAGCGCGTGGTAGACCTCGGGCACGATCTCGAACGCGTGCGCCCGGACCGTGGGGTTGACCGCCGTCCCGACCAGGGTGAAGAGCCCGGTGTAGGCGCCGATGTCGAACATGGTGCCGCAGCGCCGTGCCACCGCCGCGAACAGCCGCACCGCGAAGTCGTCGGCCGGCTGCGGACGGTGCCCTTCACCCCAGTAGAGCTCCTTGGCCACCACGCACTGCGCCGGTCGGAGCATGGTGAACTCGGAGCTGTAGACCCGGCCCGTGACCTCGGGGATCCGGGCGGGGGCGGGCAGTCGGCCGGTGGCGCGCAGCGACGGCGCGGCCACCCGCACCGCCCCCCGCATGGCGAGGTTGGGCAGCCTCCAGCCCAAGAACCGCTTGACGTGCCTCTTGGCCCCGTACCACGTGCGCCTGCGGGTGCGGAGCTCCTGATCTGCCCGCGCGGTCCGCTCAGCCATGACCACCGTCCCGTTGTGCCTGTTTCCGCGCTCGGGTTCCTCGCTCGTTCACCCTCCCGTGGGGAGCGGCGAACCCGCTCAGAGTAACCCCGCGCGGCTGTCAGGTCACGACCCGATGACGGAATGCTGGGAATTTCCTGGGAGCGGAGGTGGAGGGAGGCGGTCGGTCCCGCGGTCAGGACAGGGCGTGGGCCGCCGGGTCGGCGTCCTTCAGGTTCTTCAGCGCTTCCCGACGGGACAGCGGGGACATCCGCTGCTCCGTCTCTTTGATGAAGCGGACCACCGCGTCGGGGTCGACCCGCCCGTAGGAGCGCAGCGCCCAGCCGATGGCCTTGCGGATGAAGAATCCTTGGTGGCCCAGGTTCGGCTCGATCACGTCGAACAGCAGCCGCGCGTCGGTCGCCGCACCGGCGGTGTTCTGGCAGATGATCGCCGTTCGGCGCAGCCACAGGTCGCCGGACGACGCCCACGTGCGGATGATGGGCCGCATGTGGGCCGGGTCGTCGCGCAGCATCGGCCCGATGCGCCGCACGGCGATCTCGTCCACGTAGTCCCACCACGCACCGGCCACGATCAGGTCCTCGTACAGCCCCACGGCCCCGGGCCCCTGGAAGTCCCGGTAGAGGTGGTGTCCGGTCAGCTGTACGGCGGCGTAGCGCTCCTCGCGGTGCGTGGCCGCGCGCCACAGGGTGCGGGTGGTGTCGTCCCACGTCACGGGGTCACTGATGGGATAGGCGGCGAAGATCTCGTCCATCGCGCGCCGCCGCCGTCCGGCCTGCACCCCGTGGAAAGGCAGGTCGGACTTCATGTAGTCGCGCATGGGTCCGGCCTTCTCCGGGTCGCCCATCTCGCGCAGACGGTCGCGGACGGCGGCGATCAGGCCGAGGTGGGCGGTCATGTGCCGGCGAGGGGGGTCGGTGTGGGGGTGCTGGGCAGGGGCGCGGGGCGGCTGACCGTGCCGCGCTCACCCAGCACGATGCCGTCGAAGAACACCGCGATGAAGTGGTCGGCGAGGTCGGCCGTGCTGAGCGCACCCTCGGGCCGGTACCAGCGCACCGTCACCCAGATGGTGTCGCGGATCATCCGGTAGGTGAGCTTGGGGTCGATATCGGTGCGGAAGACGCCCTGGGCCTGACCGTTCCGGATCACGTCGATCCAGATGTTCTGGATCTCCTGCTCGCAGGTGGTGAGGTAGCCGAAGCGGGGGAATTGCCGCAGATAGTTCCAGTCGTTCTGCACGACGGTGATCGCGGCGCGGTGCGGCTGCAGCGACCGGTAGGCGGCGTGGACCAGTGTCGCCAGCAGCTCGCGCGGGTCGCCGCCCTCGGCGACCGCGGCGCGGTAGTCGCGGAGGAGGTCGTCGAGGAAGGACGAGAGGACCTCGTCGACGATCGACTCCTTGGAGTCGAAGTGGTGGTAGAGGCTGCCGGAGAGGATGCCCGCCTCGTCGGCGATCTCGCGGACCGTGGTGGCCTGGAAGCCCTTCTCGGCGAAGAGCTCGGCCGCGAGGCGCACGAGGTTGCCCCGCCGTTCCGAGGCGAGGGCGGACGCGCCCTGTCGGCCCCGGCCGCGCCTGCGCGGGGCGCGCCCGGCGGTGTCGTTGCCGGAGTCGTCCCCGGAGGTCACCGAGGCGTTGTGGTCTGGGGTGTTCACGCCCCTCATTATGCCGCTGCCGTCCAACCGCTTGGTCAAGGCGGACACGGCCGGTGTCGACGAGGCGGCCCGAGGCGTGCGCGGCGCCTCCGCCGCTTGGTCGTGCTAGTCGAGCAGGCGGACCATATCGCGCAGGGTCGGGCAGGGCCAGCGCAGCATGCAGCAGTTGCAGCGCTGCGTGGGCGGGGCGGCCCCGCTGGACAGACCGCCGCCGTCGCGCGGGTGGTGCAGCTGGAGCAGGCTCAGGCACAGCTCGGCGAACCTGGTGACCTCCTGGCGCGCGTTGGCGTAGAAAGCGACGTCATTGATCCGCAAGAGCGCGCTTTCGCTCGCCTGGCGGGGGATGCCTACGGTGTCCGGCCCCCAGGGCACGGCTTTGATGGCCCGTTCGCGGACGCCTTCGATATAGAGGCGAAGCCGTTCGTGATCGTCCAGTTGTCCTTCCGCTGATGCTGACATGTCGGAAATCGACATCGTGCCATTCCCTCCGGCTCACGGTGCTCCGCCTCAACCCGTCTAAGTAACTAAGCGTACAAACATCATTACTTATTGTCGCAACAAAGGCGGGGGAAGGAAATGGGGGCGCGCCGAAGTAAATGGCCGAACGTGCGGGGTGCACACAGGAATGCACGGGTCGTCCCGGGGGCCTGGGACGACCCGTGCTCTTCAGGTGGACGTCGGGGCTGGTCGAGGGATTCGTCGCTCTCCGTGACGTCCATGGGTCACTCGCCGCATGTGTCTAGCCGCAGCTCCCGCCGCAGTTACACGGGCCGCCGCTCTGGCATCCACATCCGCAGCCGGGTCCGCAGCTGCAGCCGCCAGGGGTCGGCGGTGCGGGTGAGGACTGGGGCATGGTCCCTCCTCAAGGACAGGTGCACACGGGTGTTCATCCGGACGTGCCGCCCGCTGGGGTGGCGGCACTCCCGTGGCACGAATTCGTCGCCATCCCGTGAGGTGCCCGATTCTCGCGATTGCCAATCGCCGTGGCCGAATATGGACACGGTGTTGACGACCGAAACACCGCTGGGCACGGTGCCGATCATGTCGCGGCGGGATGCGGGGGAACGCCATGATGGGCATATGCGTCCATATCCTCACCGCGTCCCGTGGCTGGTGATGAGGGCGCGACCCAACTGCTGTCAGCGAGGAGTACCCCAGCGACGATGAGCTACCCCTATTACGGTCCGCAGTACGGGCCGCCGCAACCCCCGCCTCCGCCGCCACCGGCCCCGCAGGCGCCGCCGGACATCCAAGGTCGGCTGCTGGGCGAGCCTTTCGCGGCGGTTGCACCCCACCTGCGGGTCTTTCTCACCGGCGACCCCAGCGCGCTGGGTACGGACAAGCTGGCGTACTCCATCAACTCGGTGCTGACGGCGCTGGTGGTCTTCCGGCCGAACCCGCACAGCATCGAGGCCGTGGTGCTGGAGAAGCGGCACGCCCACGCGTGGGGCATGACCAAGCAGGACCTGTGGTTCACCGCGCTGACGAACACCGCGGGCGAGCCCATCGACGTGCGCACCTACCAGACCAACGCCGACACGCCCGTGCACGCCGTGATGGGCATGGGCTGGCCCGGCTCCGCACACGTGATGCGGCTGACGGAGATCGCCCAGGAGCCGTTGCCCTACGGGGCCGTCGTCATGCTGCCCAACGCCAACACCATGATCTACTCCGTCCTGCGGAGCAAGCGGTCGGCGCCGATCATCCCGTTCCTCTACCAGACCTTCCAGAGCCTGGTGGGCGACGACGCCCCCTTCACCGACCAGTTCCTGTGGTGGCGGGGCGGAAAGCTCACCGCCATGTCGACCCGGCCGGATCCCGGGGGCGGCGTGCAGCTGGCGCAGACCAAGGAGTTCTCCTTCCTGCTCGACCACGAGCTCCCGGACTAGGCAGGCGGAATCCGGCCCGTGCGACGAGGGCAGGCACGTGCCGCGGCTCAGCGCACGAAGGTGCCCTCGGGCGGCTCGGGGGAGTCCTCAGCGGTGGCGTCGTACACCGGCTGCGCCCCGGCGGCGAAGCGCTCCAGCTCCTCCCCGCAGAGCAGACGGGCCATGTCCGGGTCGCGGTGGGCGCGCCGCGCCAGCTCGTCGACGGGGAGCGGGCGGTCCGAGGCGGCCAGCACCAGGTTGCCGAACCGTCGTCCGCGCAGTACGCCAGGTTCGGCGACCAGGGCGACCTCGGCGAAGACGCGCGCGGCCGTGGCGACCTGCGCTCGGACATGCCGCAGCCGCCGTCCGTCCCCGATGTTGGCGGCCACCACTGCGCCGGGGCGCAGCACGCGCGCGGCCTCGGCGTAGAACTCTACCGAGGTCATGGCGGCCGGGGTGCGCGCGCCCGCGAACACGTCGCAGACGATCAGGTCGGCGATGCCGTCCCGGCGCTGGCCCAGCCATGCGCGGGCGTCGCCGATCCCGACGCGGATCTCGGCCCGCCGGTCCCAGGGAAGTGAACTCCGGACGAGCTCGACCAGCCGGGCGTTGATGTCGACGGCGCGCTGGCGTGAACCGGGACGGGTGGCCGCGATGTAGCGGGCCAGGGTGAGCGCGCCGGCCCCGAGGTGCAGCACGTCGATCGGCTCACCGGTCGGTGCCGCGAGATCGGCCACGTGCCCCAGCCGCCGCACGTACTCGAAGTCCAGGTGGGTGGGGTCGGCGAGATCGACGTGCGACTGCGGGGTGCCGTCGACCACGAGCATCCACGCGTCGGGCCGATCGGCGTCGCGCATCAGCTCGACCTCCGGCGCCGTGACACCCGGCGTGTGCTGTGTGCCGTGCCTGCTCATCCGCCCCTGCCCACCCATCCTCGTTGTGCGGGCCGCGCGGCCCTGTGGCCATTAACGGTACGGCGGCCGTGCGGAGCGCGAGAACACCGGAGCATCCGGCGCGGAGCGGTCCGCGGGGCGGAACCCCCCGTAGGTCCCGCGGTAGAAGACGAGGGGGCCGGGGCCCGCGTCGTCGCCGAGCCGCAGCTGGTGCACGCGGGCGACCACGATGAGGTGGTCCCCGGCCACGTGCTCGGCCACGACGTCGCACTCCAGCCACGCCAGAGCGCCGGTCAGCACGGGATTGCCCCGCGGTGAGGGGATGATGTCGAGGCCGGCGAACTTGTCCCCGCCCTTCGCCGCCATCTGTCGGCACACCCCCTCCTGGTCGGCGCCGAGGACGTTGACGACCTGCCCGCACGAGGTGCGCAGCACCGGCCAGCTGGAGCTGGTGTGGGCGACGCAGAATCCCACGAGCGGCGGTTCGAGGGACACCGAGGTGAAGGAGTTGGCGGCCAGCCCGGCCGGAGCTCCGGTGGTGGGGTCCCGCCCGGTGATCGCGACGATCCCGGTGGCGAAGCGGCCGAGCGTGTCGCGCAGTCGACGGGTGTCGAAGCCACGGTCGAAACCGTCCGCGACCTCGACGGCCACAGCTCTTCCCCGGTTTCCCCCTCCGCAGTTGTCGGTCGGCACGGGCGCCGCCTTTCCGCGCTCCTGCGCACTCTGTCCTCTCCTAGCCAAGCGCTTGCTTGGTTAGTACTCTAGCTGCCATCGGAGGCCGAGTCACCCGGTCCGCCCGGATTCCTCCCGCCATGACGGGAGCACCGAGCGGAGGGGGAGAGGAGTTCCATGGCGAGGGACCGCAGGGCGCTGTCGGGGGCCGCGGCGATCGCCGGTGTCGGCTACACGCCCTTCACCCGGGATTCCGGCGTCAGCACGACGACGCTGGCCTGTAGGGCGATTCTCACCGCGCTCGCCGATGCCGGGCTCGTCGCCGACGACGTCGACGGGATCGCGACCCACCGCGTCGGCGACTCCAGCCCTCCGTGGGTGGTCGGCCCCGCCCTGGGGGTCGATGATCCGCGCTGGTACCTCGACCAGTTCGGCGGCGGCAGCGTGTCGCACGCGGTGGTCGGACAGGCCGCCATGGCCGTCGCGACCGGGATGGCGACGACGGTGGTCTGCTACCGGGCGATCAACGCGCGCTCGGAATTCCGGATGGGCGGCCAGGGACGTGCCCCGGCAGGCGCCTTCGACCTCCAGTACCAGGCCCCCTACGGACTCGTCGCCCCCGTCCAGCACTACGCGCTGGCGGCCCGCGCCCACATGTTCGCCTACGGCACCACACACGAGCACCTCGGGCACGTCGCGATCACTCAGCGGGCCAACGCCGCCCGCAACCCGCGGGCCGCCAAACGCGAGCCCATCACGATGGACGACTACCTCGCCTCGCGCTGGATCGCCGAGCCGTTCCGGCTGCTGGACTGCTGCCTGGAGACCGACGGCGCCTGCGCCGTTGTCGTGACCGCGGCCGAGCGCGCCCGCGACCTGCGCCGCCCTGCCGTGGACATCAGCGGCACGGCGTGGGGAGGCGGCCATTCGGCCTACTCCTCCGCGTCGCCCACGGGCACCGACCTCACCACGTCGTATGCCGCCCGGCTGGCTCCCCGGCTGTACGCGATGGCCGGGCTGGGGCCGCCGGACGTCGACGTGGCCGAGATCTACGACTGCTTCACCTGGACCGTGCTGGTCCAGCTGGAGGACTACGGCTTCTGCGGCAAGGGGGAGGGCGGCCCCTATGTCGCCTCCGGGGCGACCCGGCCGACCGGGGAGCTCCCGGTCAACACACACGGCGGATTCCTCTCGGAGGGCTACGTGCACGGCATCAACCACGTGGCCGAGGCCGTCCAGCAGCTGCGCGGGGAGGCGGGTGAGCGCCAGGTCCCCGGGGCCGAGGTCGCGCTCTCGACGGGTCAACCGGGTTATGTGCTGGCCGGGACGTCGGCGCTGCTGCTGACGGTGGGCCGATGACGGCGGCGGAGCGCCCGCGCCCCGCGGCCGACCGCGATTCCGCGGCGTGGTGGCGGGCGCTGCGACGCCACGAGTTCACCCTCCAGCGCTGCGACGGCTGCGGGACCCTCCGCTTCCCGGCGCGCGACCTGTGCGCCCGCTGCCGTTCCGAGGTGTGGTCGTGGACCGCCGGCTGCGGTACCGGCCGGGTCGTCAGCTGGGTCGTCACCCACCAGGTCGTCCACCCGGCCTTCGCCGACGAGGTCCCCTCCACCGTGCTCTACGTCGCCCTGGACGACGCGCCGGGGCTGTACTGCTGGGGCGGCCTGACCGGCGCGGGCCCGGACGCGCTGCGTTCGGGCCTTGCGGTGCGGGCGGTGTTCACCGATGTCGATGACGAGCTGACCCTGGTGCTGTGGCGGCCGGAGGCCGCACAGGTCGCTTAGCGCTTCTCTGGGCCCTGGGGCTCCAGCGAGGTGTCGCCGAGGGAGATGAGTAGGCGACGCAGGGCCTCCCCGAGGACGTCGCGGTCCTCGGTGGACAGGGACGACAGCAGCCGTTTCTCGTTCTCGACGTGGCTCTCCGCGACCTCGTCCACAAGGCGCAGCCCCTCGGGAGTGAGGCTGACCAGCATCGTGCGGCGGTCGTGTGGGGCCGTGTTCCGTTCGACCAGGCCCTTGCGGACGAGCCGGTCGACGCGGTTGGTGATGGCGCCGGAGGTTTTCATGGCGGCCGCGCCCAGTTCCTTGCCGGACAGGGTGTAGGGCGCGCCCGAGCGGCGCAGCGTGGCGAGCACGTCGAACTCCCACCCCTCCAGGCCGTGTTCGGCGTGCTGCTGGGCGACCGCTCGGTTGAGGAGGTTGGCCGCGCGCCAGATGCGCCCCGGGAGGGCCATGATCTCGGAGTCGAGGTCAGGGCGCTCCGCGCGCCATTGGTCGACGATCTCGTCGACGGCATCGCGCTCGGGCGTAGGTCCGGCGCCGCTCCCGTTCGCGCTCACCGCGCGCTCCGCCCCCGCTCCTGCGCCACCGGACATCCCGCGCCCTCCCTTCACCGGGGACGTGCCCCAAACATCTCAATGTTCATTTACTTGACACTAAGAGTGTACCTCAGGATGATTACTTCAACATTAAGAAGATGAATGCTGAGGTGATCCCGATGACCGTCACCGCCCGTCCCACGCAGGCGCCCTCCCCATCCCCGTCCCGCCCCTCCTCCGGGTCCCGATCCCGCGTCGTCGACGTGGCGCTCACCGCCATCGCCCCGGTCAGCTGGGGGACGACCTATGTCGTCACCACCGAGCTGCTGCCCCCCGACCGCCCCCTGCTCATCGCCGCCTTACGTGCCCTCCCGGCCGGGCTGATCCTGCTCGCCTTCACCCGGCGCCTGCCCACCGGGAACTGGTGGTGGAAGGTCGCCGTCCTTGGCACGTTGAACTTCGGCGCCTTCTTCCCGCTGCTGTTCTTCGCCGCCTACCGGCTCCCCGGCGGCGTGGCCGCGACCGTGGGTGCGGTCCTGCCCCTCGTGGTCCTCGCACTTTCCGCTCTGATCCTCGGAGCCCGGCCGACCCTGTGGTCGGTGGGCGCGGCCGTCACGGGGGTCGTCGGGGTGGGGCTGATGGTGCTGACCAGCGACGCGGCCATCGATCCGCTCGGAGTCTTGGCCCAGCTCACCGGCGTTCTGCTCATGGGAACGGCGGTCGTGCTCGGCAAACGCTGGGGCCGTCCCGACGGCGTCTCCCTCGTCACGCTCACCGGATGGCAGCTGACCGTCGGCGGGCTCGTCCTCGCCCCGATCGCCTTCGCGGTGGAGGGCGCGCCGTCCGCGCTCAGCGCGACCAACGTCGTCGGCTTCGTCTACCTCGGCCTCATCGGCACCGCTCTGGCCTACTTCGTGTGGTTCCGCGGTATCGAGCGCCTGGTCCCGGCACAGGTGAGCTTCCTCGCGCTGACCAACCCCATGACCGCGCTGATCGCCGGTTTCCTGGTTCTCGGCCAGGGGCTCAGCCCCTGGCAGCTGCTCGGCTTCCTCATCGCGCTCGGCGCGATGGTGGCCGGCCAGTGGCAGCCCCGGCAGGCGGCGGATCGGCACCTGAGCTGACGGCTCACCCCGCGGCGGCGCGGCGGCGCAGCTCCCCCTTGTCGACCTTGCCGTTGGGGTTGGTCGGCAGTGCACGCACCAGCACTACGCGGCGCGGGACCTTGTAGTTCGACATATGGTTCCGCGCCCAGGTGACGATGGCCTCCGGGGTGAGCTCCGCCCCCGCACCGGCCACCACATAGGCGTGGCCGACCTCGCCCATCCGCGCGTCGGGGACACCGACGACGGCGGCCTGGGCGACGCCCGCGTGGCGCAGCAGCAGCCGCTCGATCTCGGCTGGGTAGGCGTTGAAGCCGCCGCAGATGAACATGTCCTTCTTGCGGTCGACGATCGACAGGTTCCCGGTCGGGTCGAGCACGCCGATGTCGCCGGTGCGGAACCGCCCGGCGTCGTCGATCGCCTCGGCCGTGCGCTCCGCGTCGCCCCAGTAACCGCGCATGACGCCGTACCCGCCGATCGCGATCTCGCCCCGCCGTCCGGTCGGCAGCGGGACGCCGTCATCGTCCACGATCTCGACGCTCACCCCCGGCATCGGCCGTCCGGTGCTCGTCGCGATGACGTCCACCGCGTCGCGCTCCCGGGTCATGGACACGACCGTGCCCTCGATCAGCCCGTAGGCGTTGATCATCCGACGGACCACGCCCCGCTCCAGCAGGCGGCGGATCAGCTCGGAAGGAACCGAGGCCGCCCCGCAGATCCCCACCCGGAGGAGGGGGACGTCGCGGCGCCGCTTCGTTGACCACCCCCCGCCCTGTTCCAGAGCGGCGAGGAGCCGCTGGAACACGGTGGGAGGCCCGGCCAGCACGCTGATCCGCTCGCGCGCGATCAGCTCCATCAGCCGCGCCGGATCGAATCGCGCCTGGGGGAGCAGCGTCGCCGCCCGCATCACGCCGGCCAGCAGACCCGCGTTGACACCGAACCCGTGCGAGAACGGCGCGATCACCGGGTACCGGTCATCCTCGCCCAGCCCCACCACCGCGGACCAGTCCCAGTACCCGCGCAGCAGTTGGGCGTGGTGGATCATCACGCCCTTGGGCGCGCCGGTGGTCCCGGACGTGCCGAGGACCTCGGCCAGATCCCCTCTCAGCACCGACAGCGCCCGGTCCTCAGCGGTGTCGGCTGCGACCTGGTCGGCCCGGGCGCAGAAGGCGTCGAAGGACTCCACACCGGAACGCGCCGCCGCCGGATCCTCCGGCGTCGCGTCCATCAGCACGACCCGCCGCAGGTCGGGCAGGTCGGCGAACGCCCTCCCGGCAGCAGGGCCGCCGCTGACCTCCTCGATCAAGCGGACGAACGAGGTGTCGAGAAAGTGCTCGGTGGCGAACAGGAGCCGTGCCCCCGTGCGGCGCAGCAGGTCGGCGGCTTCGAACCCCTTGAACCGGCTCGACAGCGGCACGAGCACCGCCCCCGCGTCCCAGATCGCGAAGGCCAGCGCGGCCCATCGCGCGGAGTTGGGGCCCATCACCGCGACCCGGTCACCGGGCCGCACACCGGTGGCGATGATCGCCCGGGCGAGCCCCGAGGCCTCCCGCGCCAACCCGGCGAGGGTGCGCCGGCTGTCCGGGCCGACCAGCACCTCCGCGTCCGGGCGGGCGCGGGCCTGGGCGCGCAGCATGCGGGGATCGAGGTCCAGTCCCGGGCAGGGGTGCGATCTCGGGCGCGACGCCGTTGGGTTCATGGGTGGGGGAGGTCCGCATGGTGGTGTCCTTCCGCCTCCGCGCGGGTCCGGGCGAGGTGGTGGCCGCGGTCGTCGGCCACGGTGCCGGGGCGGCGCTCGTCGTCGATGTGGGGCTCGATCACGAGGTCGATCCGCACGGGGGTCAGCCCGGCCAGCGCCTGCTCGATGCGCCCGCGCCACATCGGGTTCTCGACGAGGGAAGCGCGGGCGAAGACGACGCGCAGCGTGGCCGTGTCGAGGGTGCCGGGGCGGCTGACGTGCAGGGTCCAGTGGGCGATGCCGTCGATGGGCGCCAGCGCCCGCTCCAGCCGGGCAAGGGAGAGCCACTGCCCGCGCACCAGCACGCGGTCGCCGACCGTGTGCTGGGGGAGGGGGATGGCGGTCGCGCCAGGGCCCGGAACGGCGACGAGCCCCGTGCGCACGGTCGTCGACGACAGCTCGGAGTGCCAGACGGGGTGGGTGGTGATCTCCGCCGCGCCGCCGGGGTAGGGCGGCGGGACCGGCCGGTCCTCGGTGAGCGGGGCCAGCCCGACCGTCCCTGCCACGGTCGGCACAAGGGTTCCCTCGACGCCGCGTGCCAGCGGGATCTGGAACCGCGGGTCCATGAGGAGATCGATGACCTCGGCGTCGAACTCCTCCGCGAGCTGGCGCCGGGCGCCCGGGACCGCGATCTCACCCGCGAGCAGGATCCGGCGGAGGCCCAGGTCGAGCGGATCGAGTCCGAACTCCAGGTGGAGCCGGGAGAGCAGGTCCATCGCGCCGGTCGTGGTGGCGACGAGGGTGGTCGCCCCGACCACCTCCAGGGCACCGTGCAGCCGCATCCGCCCCCGCGGCCCGATCGCGGCGGCGCTCGCCCCGGCGGCGACGGCGGCCTCGGTCAGCAGCGTTCCCGCCTGCGCGCCCTCATTGTTCAACGCCACGACGACACGGTCGCCCGTCCCGACCCCGGCGGCGGCCAGCGTCCGCGCGCCGACGTCCACCGCTGCGTTCCGGTCCTCCGGCCCGAGCGCGGCAACCGTACCGGTCCCGGGGGCGACCAGCAGCAGACCGGTGCCGTCGACCGAGCCGAGGACCGTGTCGTCGTCGCCGATCCAGGCGCCGTTTCCGCCATGACGTCCCTGGACGGCCGCCGCCCCCGCTTCCTCCGTCATTCCCGCCCTCCCTTTGCAACCTCGGCCGTGCGGCCTTCCCTCGTCCTTCACGGTGGGCGCCGCCGCCTACGGCCCACGTCCGATTTCCGCGCTGTCCGCGGGCGCTACTTCTTGGCGGAAGAGCTTGATCGCGTTGCACACGTGCTCGTGGCCGAGCCCGCCCACCTGGGCCTGCAAGATGAGGTCGGTGGCCCCGGCCGCGCGGACGCGCTCGACGGCCCGGCGGGAGCCCGCGACGTCGTCGATGACGACCATGTGGTGGTCGCGCAGCGTCTGGAGCGCCTCTTCGGGCGGCATTCCGGCCGCGAGCTGGCCCAGCACGCGGTGGGTGGCGTGCCGGGCGTCGTAGTAGTCGGGCGGTGTCACCAGGTTGACCTGGCGGCGGATGTACCACAGCACGGCGTCGGCGGAGGTGGCGATCGCCTCGTCGCGGGTGGGCGCCACGTGCCACGGGATCATCAGTGCCACCCGCCGGGTCGCTGGGTCGAAGCCGTGCTCGGCCAGGGTCGCCTTGTAGGCGGCGATGTCCTCGGCGACGTCGTCCAGCCCCTTGAGCATCGTCATGCCGAGCAGGTGGTAGCCGCGCCGGGCGGCGGCGCGGTAGCCGTCCAGGCTGGTGGAGGCCGCCCACACCGGCGGATGCGGGTCCTGGAGCGGGCGCGGGTGGACGGAGACGCCCGGCACGGCGAAGTACGGGTTGGCGATGGTGACCGGGGCGCCGTCGGCACCCCAGATCTCCAGCACCGCGTCCAGCGAGTCCTCCCAGATCCGCCGCGACTGCTCGAAGGGGCGGTCGAAGGCCTGGTACTCCACGGGGGACGCGCCTCGCCCGGTGCCGAACTCGACCCGGCCGCCGGACAGCACGTCCAGCGTCGCCACGCGTTCGGCCGTGCGCACGGGCGACTGGAACGGCAGGAGCACCACGCCCAGGCCGAGCCGGAGCCGCCGGGTGCGCTGTGAGATCGCCGCGAGGGTGAGGTCCGGCGCCGAGGAGTGCGAAAAGCCCCGTGTGAAGTGGTGCTCGACCATCCACACGGCCTCGTACCCGAGCTCGTCCGCCAGCTCCGCCTGGGCCACGACGGCGTCGAACGCCCGTTTCTCCACGTCCCGCGTCCGGCCGCGGACCTCGACCTCGTACCCCAGGCTGACTCGCAGCGACGGCATGCACGCCTCCGGTGGTCGGAACAACCAAGCGTTCGCTTGGTAGCGTAGCAGCGGGAGGCAGCGCCGATAAGGGGTCCCCGGGCTCCGGGTCGCATCGTCGGGGCGAAAACACGGCTGCTAGCACACGTCAGGGCCGCTAGCCTGGTTTTCCACCGCTTAAGGCCGTCGCCTTAAGCCCAGGACTTTCCCATCACTACCGAGGAGTGGCCGTGCTACTGCGGATGTCGACCCTGTTCCTGCGCACCCTGCGTGAGGACCCGGCGGACGCCGAGGTGCCGAGCCACAAGCTGCTGGTCCGCGGCGGGTACGTCCGGCGCGCCGCGCCCGGCGTCTACTCCTGGCTGCCGCTGGGCAAGATCGTGCTGGACAACGTGTCGGCCGTCGTGCGCGAGGAGATGAGCCGCATCGGCGCCCAGGAGGTGCTGCTGCCCTCGCTGCTGCCCCGCGAGTACTACGAGGCCACCGGCCGCTGGACCGAGTACGGCGACACCCTCTTCCGCCTCGTCGACCGCAAGGGCGCCGACTACCTCCTCGGCCCCACCCACGAGGAGCTGTTCACCCTGCTCGTCAAGGGCGAGTACTCCTCCTACAAGGACTTCCCGGTGATCCTCTACCAGATCCAGGAGAAGTTCCGCGACGAGGCCCGCCCCCGCGCCGGCATCCTGCGCGGCCGCGAGTTCCACATGAAGGACTCCTACTCCTTCAACCTCGACGACGAGGGGCTGCAGGCGTCCTACGACGCGCACCGCGACGCCTACATCCGCATCTTCGACCGGCTCGGCCTGAAGTACGTCGTCGTGGCCGCCACCTCCGGCGCCATGGGCGGCTCGGCCTCCGAGGAGTTCCTCGCCGAGGCCGTCACGGGTGAGGACACCTTCGTCCGCAGCACCGACTCCGGCTACGCCGCCAACGTCGAGGCCGTGCGCATCCCCGCGACGCCCGCCCTCCCCGTCGAGGGCCAGCCCGAGGCGACCGTGCACCACACCCCCGACACCCCGACCATCGAGACCCTGGTCGACTTCTTCAACACCTCCGGGCTGGTGGACGACACGGTCACCGCCGCCGACACCCTGAAGAACGTGCTCCTCAAGCTGCGCCGGCCGGGCGAGAAGGACTGGGAGATCATCGGTATCGGCCTGCCCGGCGACCGCGATGTCGACGTCAAGCGGCTGGAGGCGGCCGTCGAGCCCGCTGAGGTCGAGATGCTCGACGAGGACGACTTCGCGGCCAACCCGTTCCTGGTCAAGGGCTACGTCGGCCCCAACGCGCTGCTCGCGAACAAGCTCCGCTACCTCGTCGACCCGCGCGTCGTCGAGGGCACCCGCTGGATCACCGGAGCCGACAAGGCCGACCACCACGTGATGAACCTCGTGTGCGGACGCGACTTCACGCCGGACGGCACCATCGACGTCGCCGACGTGCGCGACGGCGACCCCTCGCCCGACGGCCACGGCACCCTCTACACCGCGCGCGGCATCGAGATCGGCCACGTGTTCCAGCTCGGCCGCAAGTACACCGACGCCTTCGAGGTCGACGCGCTCGGCCCCGACGGCAAGCCCAAGCGGGTCACCATGGGCTCCTACGGCATCGGTGTCTCGCGCGCCGTCGCCGCGATCGCCGAGCAGTCCTACGACGACAAGGGCATCATCTGGCCGCGGGAGGTCGCCCCTGCTGACGTGCACGTGGTCGGAACCGGCAAGGGCGAGCAGATCGAGGTCGCCCTGCGCATTGCCGAGGAGCTGGAGGCCAAGGGCGTCCGCGTGCTCGTCGACGACCGCAAGGGCGTCTCACCCGGCGTGAAGTTCACCGACGCCGAACTGCTCGGCATCCCCACCGCCGTGATCGTCGGCAAGGGCCTGGCCCAGGGCGTCGTGGAGCTGCGCGACCGCGCCACCGGCGAGCGAGAGGAGATCGCGCTGGACGCCGTGGTCGAGAAGGTCACCGACATCGTCACGGGCGCCTGAGCCTCGGGGTGTCCGGCGGACGTCCGCCGGACACCCCCGTTGATCTCGGGGATATCGACCGAATACTCGCTGGAACAAGGTCGATATCTCCGAGATCAACGAATGTGCCGGGGCGGGTCACTCCGCGGCGTCGGAGTCCGGCGCCTGGTCCGGGGTGAATCCGGGGAAGGGCGCGAGCTTCCCGCCCCACTGCAGGCCCCGGACGGTGGCCGACTGGAGGGATCGGGCCGCCAGTTCGCGCAGCACCGGGTCGGAGGCGGCGGCCAGCTCCAGGTAGCCCTGGGCGGTCAGCTCCTCCAGTCCTGTCGCTTGGGCGTCCAGGTCGGCGTCGTCGGTGGAATCCGGCAGGTCGTAGGAGCTCTCGGACGGGTCGGGCTCGACCTTGCGTTCCGCGAGCAGTGAGCTCAGGGCGTCGCGCTGGGCCCGGTGGGCGTCCAGGTGCTCATGCGACCGCTCCCGCCGGGCGTCGGCGCAGTGCGCGGCGATGTAGGCGTAGCCGTACACGGCGGCGTGCTCCGCGCGCAGCGCGCGCTGCAGTGCGCCGGTGTCGGTGAACTCTCGCGTTTCCTCGGGTGTGGCACTCATTCTGATTCCGGATGCTTTCGTGAGAGCAGGTGCGCGTGTCCGAGCTCACAGGCGCCGATTGAGGCGATCAGCTGGGCCAGACCGGCGTCGGAGACATCGGCCGACTGCCGACCGCGCGCCCCGGCCGCGCTCGACTCCGCCACGCGCAGGGAGGCCACCGAGACCGCCGTCTCGGCGACGGGGTCGGGTGTGGGGCTCGGTGAGCTGACGGACTCCTCGGGCTTCCCGCCCCGTTCATCCGGGCTGGGCAGCCGTTCCCGCAGGGCGGCCAGGTGGCTCTTGTGGTCGTCGAGGACCCGCCGCAGCAGGTCCACCGGCCCCTCACCGGCGGCCACCGTCGCCTCGTACCGGGCGATCATGCGCTCCTTCTCGGTGATGACCGCGCGCAGCACGTACTCGTCCGGGCTGATCTCGCTGGGATACCAGCGTCGCCCCTGGCAGGCACTGAGTCCGATGGTCGCGAGGCCCGCGATCGCACCGATGACGACCGTACGGCGGCTGACAGCCCGGGAGTCGTGGCCCAAGCCCCTCTCCTCACCCTTCTCAACGTTTGAATGTCCATCTTTCCACGGCGGGCGCGCCTTTGGCGCAACCCCGCGCGTGGCGGCCACACTGGAACCACACTGGAAAAAGCATGTCCGATCGCCATGCGGAGAGGCCTGGGGAGACGCCGACTGTGGATACCCTTGATCTCAAACCGCCGTCGTCGTGACGTGCGGACAACTTATGTCAAGAGCTGGACCGCCCCGTCCTCGCCGAGGAGCGCGGGTGGAATTCGCCGAGGAGGATCACAGATGGGGGCGCAGGCTCGCCGCGACCGTCTCGCCGAGCTGCTGGAGCCGGTCTTGGCCGACGCCGGCCTGGATCTGGAGGACGTCGAGGTCACCCCGGCGGGCAAGCGTCGTCTGCTGCGGGTCGTCGTCGACTCCGATGACGGTGTCGACCTCGACTCGGTCGGGGCCATCACCCAGGACATCACCACGACGCTCGACGCCAGCGATGTCATGGGCAAGGCCCCGTATGTGCTCGAAGTGACCTCCCCCGGTGTGGACCGGCCGCTCACTCAGCCCCGGCACTGGCGGCGCGCTCGCGGCCGCCTGGTGCAGGCCCGACTCGCCGAGGGCGGTGAGGTCCAGGGCCGTGTGATCGACGCCGACGAATCCGGCGTCACCCTGGACGTCGAGGGCCAGAGCCACCAGTACGGCTACGCTGACCTGGTACGCGGCAAGGTCCAGGTGGAATTCCGCCGCGCCGCCGACGCTGACGCGGCGGACTAGAGGGGGAGCCCCGTGGATATCGATATGAGTGTCCTGCGCAGCTTGGAGCGCGAGAAGGACATCTCGGTGGATCTCGTCGTCAAGGCGATCGAGGACGCCCTGCTGATCGCCTATCACCGCCAGGAAGGGACGGAGATCCCGGCGCGCGTCGAGCTCGACCGCACCACCGGGCACGTCACGGTGTGGGCTGCCGAGACCGACGACGAGGGAACCCTCGTCCGGGAGTACGACGCCACCCCCACTGGATTCGGACGCATCGCGACTTCCACCGCCAAGCAGGTCATCCTGCAGCGGCTGCGCGACGCCGAGGACGAGCTGACCCTCGGTGAGTTCGCCGGCCGGGAGAACGAGATCGTCTCGGGTCTGATCCAGCAGGGGAAGGACCCGCGCAACGTGCTGGTCGACCTCGGCAAGATCGAGGCCATCCTGCCGCCGCAGGAGCAGGTCCCCGGCGAGCCCTACGAGCACGGCGAGCGCCTGCGGGCCTACGTCGTGCAGGTCCGCAAGGGACACCGCGGCCCGTCCGTCACGCTGTCGCGGACCCACCCCAACCTGGTGCGCAAGCTGTTCGAGCTGGAGGTCCCGGAGATCGCCGACGGTACCGTCGAGATCGCGGCGATCGCCCGTGAGGCCGGTCACCGCACCAAGATGGCGGTGAAGTCCAACAAGGCCGGCGTCAACGCCAAGGGAGCGTGCATCGGCCCCCTCGGCAGCCGCGTGCGCAACGTCATGGCGGAGCTGCACGGCGAGAAGATCGACATCGTCGACTACTCCGACGACCCCGCCGTGTTCGTCGGCAACGCCCTGTCCCCGGCCCGCGTCAACGAGGTCGAGGTGCTCGACGCCGCGGCCAAGGTAGCCCGGGTCACCGTCCCCGACTACCAGCAGTCGCTGGCCATCGGCAAGGAGGGGCAGAACGCCCGGCTGGCCGCCCGGCTGACCGGCTGGCGTATCGACATCCGCTCGGACGCCGAGCCCGTGGAGGCCGCGACCGGCTTCACGCCGGTCGAGCCGCAGGGGGTTCCGGACGACGGAAGCGACCAGCCAACCGGACAAGCCGATGCGTCGCCGCGATAGACTAGGCGAGCGCGACCGGTCGTACCCCGTACGGATGTGCGTGGGCTGTCGGTCGCGGGCAGCCCAGTCCGACCTGGTGCGGCTGGTGGACGATGGTGGCGTGGTCACGCCCGACACCACCGGTCACCTCCCGGGCCGGGGCGCCTATCTGCACCCCGATCCCCGCTGCTGGCAATCGGCCGAGCGGAGGCGAGTGTGGCCGCGCGCCTTCCGGGCCACAGGCCGGCTGGACACCTCGCGCGCCGCCGCCTTCTTCGCCGAGGAATCGCGTTGGAGCGGGGCACGATAGACCGATAGGGTTGGAATGATCGCGTCACCGCGATGGTTGTACTCACCGTCGGGTGGCGGGTCGAGCTATGCCAGCATGCCTGGCGGGCTTTGACCCATTGTTGTGTAACGACGAGAAAGCGGGTCGAGATTGCGATGAGCGCTCGATGAGTACGCAGCGATGAGTACATCAAGCTAGCGACGGTCCGGCACAAGCCCATGTCCCGGACCGAGATAGAGGAGAGCAGTGGCGAAGGTCCGGGTATATGAGCTCGCGAAGGAGTTCGGAGTAGAGAGCAAGGCTGTTCTGGCCAAGCTCAACGAAATGGGCGAATTCGTGCGGTCGGCGTCCTCCACGATAGAGGCACCCGTCGTCCGTCGGCTTCAGGAAGCTTTCAACAACGGCTCCGCCGAGAAGAAGGGCGGCGCCAAGCCCCGCCCTGCGGAGCCCAAGCCGCGTCCGCGCGGCGAGTCCCCGGCCCCGGCGAAGCCCGCCGAGGCCGACAGTGGTGCGCCGTCGCGCCCCGCTCCCAAACCAGGCCCGAAGCCGGGTCCGGCTGCCCGTCCCAGCGCCCCCGGTGGTGGTACGCCGAAGCCGGGTCCCAAGCCGGGACCGCGTCCGGCGGGCCCCAAGGCAGAAAAGGCGGACAAGGCCGACAAGACGGAGCGCCCCGCCGGTCCGAAGCCGGGCGGCCGTTCCGAGCGCGGCGGTCGTTCCGAGTCCGGCAAGGGACCCCGTCCTGGCCCGCGTCCGCGGGTCCGCGTCCGGGGAACAACCCTTCGCGTCGACAGCGACCGGCATGGGTGCCAAGCCGTCCCGCGTCCGGGCCCCCGGCCCGGTCCGCAGGGCGGCGGCCAGCGTCCGGGCGGCGGCGGTGCCGCGGGTAGCGGTTCCCGTCCCGGCGGCGGTGGCGGCGCCGGCACCAGCGGCCCGCGTCCGCAGGCGCCGCGCCCGCAGGCCCGCGTCCCGGCGGTGGCGCCGGTTCCGGTGGTCCCCGTCCCGGCGGCGGTGCCCGGGTGGCGCCCCGCGTCCGGGTCCGCGCCCGAGCCCGATGAACATGCCGTCGTCGCGTCCGACGCCGTCGACGGGCGGTGGCGGCCGTGGTGGTCCCGGTGGGGCCGCGGCGGTGGCGGTGGCCGTCCCGGTGGTGGCCGCGGTGGCCCGGCGGCGGTGCTCGCCCGGCGGCTTCGGCGGTGGCGGCCCGCGTCCCGGCGGTTTCGGCGGTCGCCCCGGTGGCGGTCGCGGCCGCGGTGGCGGAACGGCGGGTGCCTTCGGGCGTCCGGGCGGCCGTCCGGGCCGTGCGCGCAAGTCCAAGAAGCAGCGGCGTCAAGAGTTCAACGAGCTCGGCGCGCCCAGCTTCGGCGGCGTCAAGATCCCGAGCGGCAACAACCAGATCATCCGGCTGTCGCGCGGTGCGTCGCTGTCGGACTTCGGCGACAAGATCGACGTGAACCCGGCGTCGCTGGTCCAGGTCATGATGCACCTGGGCGAGATGGTCACCGCGACCCAGTCGCTGCCCGACGAGACCCTGCAGCTGCTCGGCGAGGAGCTGAAGTACCGGGTCGAGGTCGTCAGCCCCGAGGACGAAGACCGCGAGCTGCTGGAGTCGTTCTCCATCGAGTTCGGCGAGGACAGCGGCACCGACGCCGACCTCCGTCCGCGTCCGCCGGTGGTCACCGTCATGGGCCACGTCGACCACGGTAAGACCAAGCTGCTGGACACCGTTCGGAACAGCAACGTGGTCAGCGGCGAGGCCGGCGGCATCACCCAGCACATCGGTGCCTACCAGGTGGCGACCACGGTCGACGGTGAAGAGCGCAAGATCACCTTCATCGACACCCCGGGTCACGAGGCGTTCACCGCCATGCGTGCCCGCGGTGCCCAGGCCACCGACATCGCCATCCTGGTGGTCGCGGCCGACGACGGTGTGAAGCCGCAGACGGCGGAGGCCATCGACCACGCCAAGGCGGCCGAGGTGCCGATCGTCATCGCGGTCAACAAGATCGACGTCGAGGGTGCCGACCCGCAGAAGGTCCGCGCCCAGATGACCGAGTACGGCGTGGTCGCCGAGGAGTTCGGCGGTGACGTGCAGTTCGTCGACATCTCCGCCCTCAAGGGCGAGAACATCGATGACCTGCTGGAGGCCGTCGTTCTGACCTCCGACGCCGCGCTCGACCTGCGGGCCAACCCCGACATGGAGGCCCAGGGCCTGGCCATCGAGGCCTACCTGGACCGCGGCCGCGGTTCCATGGCCACGGTGCTGGTCCAGCGGGGCACGCTCAACGTCGGCGACTCGATCGTCTGCGGCGACGCCTTCGGCCGCGTTCGCGCCATGCTCGACGAGCACGGCCAGAACGTGCAGACCGCCGAGCCGTCCCGCCCGGTCCAGGTGCTCGGTCTGACCAACGTGCCCAGCGCGGGTGACAACTTCCTGGTCGTCAAGGACGACCGGGTGGCCCGTCAGATCGCGCAGCAGCGCGAGGCGCGCGAGCGCTTTGCCCAGCAGGCGAAGTCCAGCCGCCGGGTCACCCTCGACAACTGGCAGAAGACCCTGGAGGAGGGGGAGCGCAACGAGCTGCTCCTGCTCATCAAGGGCGACATGTCGGGTTCGGTCGAGGCCCTGGAGGAGTCGCTGCTCAAGATCGACGCCGGCGGCGACGAGGTGGCCATCCGCGTCATCGGTCGCGGTGTCGGTGCGATCACGCAGAACGACATCAACCTGGCCGCGTCCGCGGACGCCATCATCGTCGGCTTCAACGTCCGGCCGGAGGGCAAGAACAGCGAGCTCGCCGACCGCATGGGCGTCGACATCCGCTACTACTCGGTCATCTACCAGGCCATCGACGAGGTCGAAGCGGCCGTCAAGGGTCTCCTCAAGCCCATCTACGAGGAGGTCCAGCTCGGTTCCGCGGAGATCCGCGAGGTCTTCAAGGTGCCGAAGATCGGCAACATCGCCGGTTCGATCGTCCGCAGCGGCATCATCCGGAGGAACGCCAAGGCACGCCTCATCCGCGAGGGTGTGGTCATCTCGGAGAACCTCAACGTCGAGTCGCTGCGCCGGTTCAAGGACGACGCCACCGAGGTCCGCGACGGATACGAGTGTGGTATCGGTATCGGCTACAACGATCTCCGCGTCGAGGACGTCATCGAGACGTACGAGATGCGCGAGAAGCCGCGTGACTGACACTGGCGCGCACTGACGTGACAGTGTGAGTGGTGAAGGTCCCGGACCCCGGCCTCGTGTCGGGGTCCGGGGTCTCTGTCGAATCCCTTCCGGCTCAGGCCGCGCCGTCAAGCGGCCCACATATGACATCAAGATCGCGAAACTCGGCGCGTATGACACGGAACGGACGCCTGTTCGTCGGAGCACTGACGCTCGACATCCTTCTCGGTGACGTCCGCTCCCTGAAGGAAAAGCGTTCGGTGGTCCGGCCCATCGTGGCCGACCTCCGGCGGAAGTTCTCCGTGTCGGTCGCCGAGACCGGCGACCAGAATCTCTACCGCCGGTGTGAGATCGGCGTCGCCGTCGCGGCCTCCACGGCCGCGCACTGCTCGGAGGTCATGGACTCCTGCGAGCGATTCGTCGCGGGACGCCCCGAGATCGAGCTGCTCGCCGCGAGGCAGCGGCTCTTCAGCTCAGAGGAAGAAAGTAACCATGGTTGACGCCGCACGGGCGCGCAAAATCGCCGACCGCATTCAGCGGATCGTGGCCGAGATGCTGGAGCGCCGTATCAAGGACCCCCGCCTCGGGTTCGTCACCGTGACCGACGCGCGACTCACCAACGACCTGCGCGACGCCACGGTGTACTACACGGTGTTCGGCCCCGACGAGGAGGAGGCCGGCACGGCCGCGGCGCTGGAGAGCGCCAAGGGCGTGATCCGTTCCGAGGTCGGTAGGCAGACCGGGCTCCGGCACACCCCCAGCCTCACCTTCAAGCTGGACGGGGTCCAGCAGAACGCCCAGCACATCGAGGAGCTGCTGACGAAGGCCCGGCAGTCCGACGCCGAGGTGGCACGCGCCGCCTCGACGGCCACGCCCGCCGGCGAGGCCGACCCCTACAAGACGCCGCGCGAGGACGACGAGGACGAGGGCACACACAGCGTCTGAGTCGCGCCGCGCACCGCGGATCGCACCGGGCGCCCATCGGCGCCCGGTGCGTCGTCGTTTCCCCACTCATCCAGACCCATCCAGGACACGAGGGACCAGCTTCACATGGCAGACAGTGGCGTCGTCATCGTCGACAAGCCCGCCGACTGGACGTCGCACGACGTCGTCGCGCGGGTGCGGCGGCTCGCCAAGACCCGGAAGGTCGGCCACGCCGGAACGCTCGACCCCATGGCCACCGGTGTGCTGGTCCTCGGGATCGAGAAGGGCACCAAGCTGCTCGGCCACCTCGCCCTGACGGAGAAGGTCTACGAGGCCACCCTCCGGCTGGGCCTGGCCACCACCACGGATGACGCCGAGGGAGAGCTCGGCCCGCGGGTGGACGCGGCGCAGGTCGACGACGAGCGCATCCGTGCCGGTGCCGCCGCGTTGACCGGGGCCATCGAGCAGGTCCCGCCGCAGGTCAGCGCGATCAAGGTGAACGGCAAGCGGGCTTACAAGTCGGCGCGCGCCGGGGAGGCGGTCGAGCTCAAGGCGCGTCCGGTGACCGTGTCGGAGTTCGCCATCGGCGACATCCGGCGCGTGGCCGACGCCGAGGGCACGCTGATCGACATCGACGCCCGCATCACCTGCTCCAGCGGCACCTACATCCGCGCCCTAGCCCGCGACCTGGGGGACGCGCTCGGGGTGGGCGGCCACCTCACTGCGCTGCGCCGCACGCGGGTGGGCCCCTACGACCTCTCCCAGGCCCGCACCCTGGACCAGCTGGCCGAGGAGTTCACCGCGCTGCCGCTCGCCCAAGCGGTGGCGGCCGCGTTCCCGGTCCGTGTCCTCAACGACGCGGAGACCCGCAAGATCGCGCACGGCAACCGCATCGCCCCGGGCGAGCTGGGGTCCGGGCCGATCGGCCTGTTCGCGCCGGACGGAACCGTGGTCGCCCTGGCCGAGGACACCGCCCGCTACAGCAAGCCCATCGTCGTGTTCGAACCCGCGGGAAGCTGATTGGGCGCCGTGGCCCGCCCCGCCCTGCGGCGCCACGGCCGCGCCTATGGTGATCGCCGTGGCGGCGGGAACGGTACCGTTGGTCCGGGACTTTTCGCCGACAATCCGGCGGACATGTGGCTGAGGGGAGCTGTTTGACGTGCGGCGTTGGGGCGGACTGGAGGAGATACCCCGGGACTGGGTCCGGTCCGTTGTGACCATCGGGGTGTTCGACGGTGTGCACCGCGGCCACCAGACCATCCTGCGCACAGCGGTCGACCAGGCGAAACGGCTCGACCTGCCGGTCGTGGTCGTCACCTTCGAACCGCACCCCGACTCGGTCGTGCGCGGCCTGCCGCACCCGGCCGTGCTCACCTCGTCCGAACGCAAGGCCGAGCTGCTGGCCGAGCACGGGGCCGACGCGGTGTGCGTGCTGCCGTTCACCGTGGAGCTGTCTCAGCTCTCCGCCGAGGAGTTCGTGCAGCACGTCCTGGTGGACCGGCTGCACACGGCGGCGGTGGTCGTGGGGGAGAACTTCCGGTTCGGGCACAAGGCCGCCGGCGACGTGGACGTGCTGCGGAGGCTCGGCGAGAAGTACGACTTCACCACCGAGGGCGTGCGGCTGGTGGCCGACGCCGACACCATCACCTCGACACTGATCCGCCGCTACCTCGACGAGGGCGACGTCGCCGAGGCCCGGGTCGAACTGGGACGTCCGCACCGGGTCGAGGGCCGGATCGTGCACGGCGCGGCGCGCGGGCGGGAGCTGCTCGGATTTCCCACGGCCAACCTCGACTGCCCGGAGCACACCGCGATCCCGGCCGACGGTGTCTACGCCGGGTGGCTGCTGCGGACCGCGCCGGGCGAGCACGCGGAGTCGTGCTGGCCGGCGGCGATCTCCGTGGGGACCAACCCCACCTTCGAGGGCAGCCCGCGCACCGTGGAGGCCTACGCGCTGGACCGCGACGACCTCGACCTCTACGGCGAGCCCATGGCCATCGAGTTCGTCCACCACATCCGCGGTCAGCTGCGCTTCGACAGCGTCGACGAGCTGATCGAGGCGATGTGCCGCGACGTCGACCAGGCCCGAGCACTGATGGCCGGCGCCGACGGCGATCCGTCGGATGTCGGGTGACCTCGCAGTTTGCGGTAGACTTCGACGAGTAAACGCGAGGATCGAGATCGTGCCCGCCGCCGTTGCGTGGGCGGGCAGCGCCGATCACCGTCCCGTGGGTTCTCCCCGGGCCGGGTCCTCGATCCTCCACTGACGGTGACTGCTCGTACGCGCGGTCACCGCGGCTGCGCTCCGCCCGCTACGTGCGGAGCATTCCCATGCCCGCGTACTGAGGAACAAGAAGAAGGAGCGACGTGTCGATCGACACCGCCACCAAGGAAAAGATCGTCGCCGAGTACGGCACCGGCGAGGGCGACACCGGCTCGCCCGATGTCCAGGTCGCGCTGCTGACGCACCGCATCACCGAGCTCACCGAGCACCTGAAGACGCACAAGCACGACCACCACAGCCGCCGCGGCCTGCTGCTGATGGTCGGCCGCCGTCGCCGCCTTCTCAAGTACATCGCCAAGAAGGACATCAACCGTTACCGGAAGCTCATCGAGCGCCTCGGCTTGCGCCGCTAGGCAGGTGACGTGAGGGAGTGGCCTCGGCCGCTCCCTTTCTTAGTAGTGTGTGGATGTGGCACCCGCCATTGTGGCCAGCGAGTATCGTCCGCATTGGTGGCTGTGTGAATGTGTCCGGCCGCCGCGGCTTCTGTCGCATCCACACGTGACAACTCCATCGCAGTGAAGTGTTCCCGCGGTCCTCATCCTCGACTGCCGCGTCGAGGCCGGTCCTCGGTAGTGGTCTTCGGCTCGCCCCCCAGCGGAGGCGCGCCGAGGGCTTCGATCGATGACCGGTCGTCAGGGCCCTCCGCGCATACATGCGCCGACCGGCTGAGACGTCATCTCGACGACGATCACCACACTCTTCGGGGTGCGGACGCGGGACCTCTGAGAACAATCGTGTTAACAGGAGGTCGCCCATGGAGGGCGCGTATTCCGCCGAAGCCGTTATCGACAACGGCCGCTTCGGCACCCGTACCATCCGCTTCGAGACGGGGCGTCTCGCTCGTCAGGCCGCCGGCTCCGCCGTCGCCTACCTCGACGACGAGACCATGGTCCTGTCGGCCACCACGGCTTCGAAGCGGCCCAAGGAGAACCTCGACTTCTTCCCGCTGACGGTGGACGTCGAGGAGCGCATGTACGCCGCGGGCCGCATCCCCGGCTCGTTCTTCCGGCGTGAGGGCCGTCCGTCCGAGGACGCCGTCCTCACCTGCCGCCTGATCGACCGGCCGCTGCGCCCGTCGTTCAAGCACGGCCTGCGCAACGAGATCCAGGTCGTCGAGACGATCATGTCGCTTCACCCGGACCACCTCTACGACGTCGTCGCCATCAACGCCGCGTCGATGTCCACCCAGCTCGGGGGGCTGCCGTTCTCCGGCCCGATCGGCGGCGTCCGCGTGGCGCTGATCGAGGGCCAGTGGGTCGCGTTCCCGACCCACACCGAGCTGGCGAACGCCACCTTCGACATGGTGGTGGCGGGCCGCGTGCTCGACGACGGCGACGTCGCGATCATGATGGTCGAGGCCGAGTCCACGGTGCAGACCCTGAAGCTCGTCGCCGACGGTGCCGTCGGCCCCAACGAGCAGACGGTCGCCGAGGGGCTTGAGGCCGCCAAGCCGTTCATCAAGGTACTGTGCCGGGCCCAGCAGGCGCTGGCCGACCAGGTTCCGGCGGCCGAGGCCGGCGCCGAGTTCCCGATCTTCCTCGACTACGAGGACGACGTCTACGCCGCCGTCGACAGCGCGGTCCGCGAGCAGCTGGCCCAGGCGCTGACCATCGCCGACAAGCAGGAGCGCGAGACCGAACTCGACCGCGTCAAGGCGCTGGCCGGGGAGAAGCTCGTCGAGGACTTCGAGGGGCGGGAGAAGGAGGTCGGCGCGGCCTTCCGCTCGCTGACCAAGCAGCTCATGCGTGAGCGCGTGCTGCGCGACAGTGTCCGCATCGACGGCCGCGGCCCCAAGGACATCCGTCCGCTGAGCGCCGAGATCGGCGTGGTCCCGCGGGCGCACGGCTCGGCGCTGTTCGAGCGCGGTGAGACCCAGATCCTGGGTGTCAGCACGCTGAACATGCTGCGCATGGAGCAGACGGTCGACACGCTCAACCCCGAGCGGACCAAGCGCTACATGCACAACTACAACTTCCCGCCGTACTCCACCGGTGAGACCGGTCGCGTGGGTTCGCCCAAGCGTCGCGAGATCGGCCACGGCGCGCTGGCCGAGCGGGCGCTGCTGCCCGTTCTGCCGTCCCGTGAGGAGTTCCCGTACGCCATCCGGCAGGTGTCGGAGGCCGTCGGTTCCAACGGCTCCACCTCCATGGGCTCGGTCTGCGCCTCCACCATGTCGCTGATGGCGGCGGGCGTCCCGCTCAAGGAGATGGTGTCCGGTATCGCCATGGGCCTGATCAGCGAGGGCGACGAGTTCGTCACGCTGACCGACATCCTCGGCGCCGAGGACGCGTTCGGCGACATGGACTTCAAGGTCGCCGGTACCCGCGAGCTCATCACCGCGCTGCAGCTCGACACCAAGCTCGACGGCATCCCCGCCGAGCAGCTGGCCAAGGCGCTGCAGCAGGCCCGCGGCGCGCGGCTGGCGATCCTGGACGTCATGCAGGAGGCCATCAACCGCCCGGCCGAGATGAGCCCGCACGCGCCGCGCATCCTCACCGTCAAGATCCCGGTGGACAAGATCGGCGAGGTCATCGGCCCGAAGGGCAAGATGATCAACTCGATCCAGGAGGACACCGGCGCCGACATCACGATCGAGGACGACGGCACCATCTACATCGGCGCCGTCGACGGCCCGTCGGCCGAGGCCGCGCGCGACACGGTCAACAGCATCGCCAACCCGACGATGCCGGAGGTCGGCGACCGCTACCTCGGTACGGTCGTCAAGACCACCGCGTTCGGCGCGTTCGTCTCCCTGCTCCCGGGCAAGGACGGCCTGCTGCACATCTCCCAGATCCGCAAGCTGCACGGCGGCAAGCGCATCGAGAACCTCGACGATGTCATCAGCATCGGCGAGAAGATCCAGGTGGAGATCCGCGAGATCGACGACCGCGGCAAGCTGTCGCTGATCCCCGTGGAGGTCGTGGAGGCCGAAGCCGCCGGTGACAGTGCCGACGCCGCGGAGGCCAAGGACGCCGAGTCGGAGAAGAGCGAGTCCGAGGGTGAGGGCGGCGCGCCGCGCCGTCGCCGCCGCACCCGCGGTGCCCGCAGCGAGAACACCTGATCCGTGACCAACGCATGACCGGGGCGGCCGCACCACAGGGTGCGGCCGCCCCGTCGCATTGGCCCACCCGTCTCTGACACATCGCCACCAACGACGCGAAGAAGGAAGCATGAGCTCTGCCCCCATCGCAGCCGAGCAGGACCTCGGGAGCACCATCACCCTGCTGGAGCCGGGCGACGGCTCGGGCCTGGTGCGGCGCACGGTGCTGCCCGGCGGGTTGCGCGTCCTGACCGAGGCGATGCCGGCCGTGCGGTCGGCCGCATTCGGCATCTCCGCGACGACCGGATCCCGCGACGAGGACGACGCGCACGCCGGGGCCGCGCACTTCCTCGAACACCTGCTGTTCAAGGGCACCGAGCGGCGCGACGCGATGCGGATCTCGGCGCTGCTCGACAGTGTCGGCGCCGACCACAACGCCTACACGACCAAGGAGCAGACGACCTACCACGCCAAGGTCCTGGACCGGGACCTGCCACTGGCCATCGACGTCGTGTCGGACATGGTGGCCAACTCGGTGCTCGACCCCGGTGAGGTGGAGACCGAGCGGGGGGTCATCCTCGAAGAGATCGCGATGTACGAGGACGAGCCGGGCGACCTGGTCGACGATGTCTTCGCCGCGCACGTGTACGCCGGGTCCCCGCTGGGCCGCCCCATCCTGGGCACCAACGACACGATCGGGGCGCTGCCGCGCGAGCGCATCCTGGAGCAGTACCGGGAGGCCTACCGGCCCGCTGAGCTGATCGTGTCGGCCGCGGGGAACCTCGACCATGACGAGGTCGTGGCGGCGGTCCGTACCGCGTTCTCCGAGCGTCTGGCGGCCGCCGGGGAGGACCGTCCGGCCGGGCCGCGTGTCGGGGGCGCGCCGGTGGAGGTGACGCCGGGGACGGCGCTGCTGTCGCGCGAGACCGAGCAGGCCCACCTCCTCCTCGGCTGCGAGGGTATGCCCCGGACCGATGAGCGCCGGTACGCGCTGCGCGTGCTGAGCGCCGCGCTGGGCGGGGGTATGTCGTCGCGGCTGTTCCAGGAGGTGCGGGAGCGGCGCGGTCTGGCCTACGCCGTGCACTCGTACCACAGCGCCTACGCCGACACCGGGCTGTTCCAGGTGTACGCGGGCTGCCTGCCGGAGAAGATCGACGAGGTGCTGGGCGTCTGCCGGGAGGAGCTGGCGAACGTCGCGGCGTCCGGGATCACCGAGGAGGAGCTGGCCCGCGCCAAGGGGCAGCTGAAGGGCACGTGGGTGCTGGCCACGGAGGGCACCGAGGCCCGCATGGCGCGGCTGACCGGGCACGAGCTCGGGTACCGGCGGCACGTCTCGCTCGACGACGACCTGGCGGCGTTCGACGCGGTCACGCTCGACGACGTGGCGGCCGTCGCCGCGGACCTCCTCAAGCGCCCCCAGGCCCTCGCGGTCATCGGCCCGTACGAGGAGGGGCGGGTCTTCTAGCGCCTGGACTTTCACGCACGATGCCGGTCTCCGCCCCTTTCCCTCCGTTGATCTCGGGGATATCGACCGAATAGGCGCAGGAATTCGGTCGATATCCCCGAGATCAACGGAGGGGTGGCGCGCGAACGAGGTAGCCGGAGCGTGCCCTGCTGGAACGAGGAGGGCCCGGACGGATCGTCGGAACCGTCCGGGCCCTCGCGCGTCGCGCGGGCTCGGGGCCTAGCGGCGCTTCCGGCTCTGGATCGTGATCTGCCGCGGTCCGTCGGCGTCGGCCGCGTTGGCGACCTTGACCTCCAGCAGCCCGTCGTCGAACCGGGCCGAGATGTCGGCCTCCTTGACCCCCTCGGGCAGGGTGATCTCCCGGCGGAACGTGCCGAGGAAGCGCTCGGAGGCGTAGTAGACCACATCATCGTCGTCGCGCTTGCGCTCACCGGCGATGGTCAGGTAGCCGTGCGAGAACGACACCTCGACGTCGTCCAGGTTCACCCCGGGCAGCTCACAGCGGATGAACAGGTCCGATCCGCGAGCGAAGATATCGGTCGCGGGACTCCACGCGTCGGAGTACCCCCGCGGTTGCGAGGTCCCGCTCTCCAGGTTGGACATCGTGTCGGAGATGCGGTTCATCTCGCTCATCATGTCGAGCACCCCGCGGAACGGGTTGCCTCGGCTCTTCTTCTGCGGCGCCATCACATTCCTCCCTTCACTGCTCGTCGGTGCCTACTCGTTCGTGGACTTGTCGAGGTCGCCGGGGGCGGTCACGTGCACCCGCTCTCCTTCCTTGGCCGCTCGGGTGTCGGGCCCAGACGGGGTGGACGGCGGCCGGAAGCCCTCCGGCATCATCGAGATCGGGTCTTCCGAGCGCAGCGCCTTGAGCAGGCTGAACGCGATGATGACCAGCACGACCGCGAAGGGCAGTCCCGTGGACACGGCCGCAGCTTGGAGGGCCTCCAGGGCGGCGGCACCGCCGATGAGCAGCAGCACGATGGTGATGACACCCTCCATCGTGGCCCAGAAGATCCGCTGGACGCGCACCGGGTGCGGGTCGCCGCCGTTGGTCAGCATGTCCACGACCAGTGAACCGGAGTCGGACGAGGTGATGAAGAAGACCGTCACGACGGTCACGGTCATCAGGATGAGCAGGGACAGGATGGCCGTCGGCAACGGGAAGGCCTTGATCAGGTGGAATGTGGCTTCGGCCGAGGCGAGGTCGCTGATCTTCCCGCCCTCTTCGAACCGGAACATGTCGTAGAAGATGCCGGTGCCGCCGAAGACGCCGAACCACACGACGCTGACCCCGACGGGGGCCAGCAGCGTACCGGAGACGAACTGCCGGATCGTACGGCCGTAGGAGATGCGGGCGAGGAACATCCCGACAAACGGCGACCAGGAGATCCACCAGCCCCAGTAGAAGATGGTCCAGGTGTTGGCGAACTCCGCGGCCGCCGCATTGCCCTGCGGGGTCACGAAGTTGAGGCTCATCTGCACGAGGTTCTGCATGTAGTCGCCCGCGCCGGTGAACATCATGCTGAGCATCCACAGCTTCGGCCCGATCAGGAACATGAAGAGCAGCAGCGCGGCCGCCAGCCACAGGTTGATAACCGACAGTCGGCGGATGCCCTTGTCGATACCGGCGACCACACTGACCACCGCGACCGAGGTGATCAGGACGATGATGAGCGACTGCACCAGGCTGGTGTTGGGGATGCCGATGGCCTCGGACAGGCCGGTGTTGACCTGCATCGTGCCCAGACCCAGCGAGGTCGCCAGGCCGAACAGCGTGCCGAAGACGGCCAGGATGTCGATCAGGTTGCCGATCCAGCCGTAGATCCGGTTGCCGATCAGCGGGTACAGCGCCGACGCGGGGCGCATGGGCAGGCCCTTGCGGAAGCAGAAGTAGCCCAGGGACAGGCCGAGGATGATGTAGACGGCCCAGGGATGGAAGCCCCAGTGGAACAGGGTGAACTGCATCGCTCCGGCGGCCGGGTCCCCTGTGGTGGTGCGGACGTAGTCGCTCGCCAGGTGGTAGGCGGGCTCGGCGACGCCGAAGAACACCAGGCCGATGCCCATACCGGCGGTGAACAACATCGCGAACCATGCGAACGTGCTGAACTCCGGTCGCGAGGAGTCCGGGCCCAGCCGGATGTTGCCGTACCGGCCCAGCATCAGCGCGACGGCGAGGATCAAGAAGAACGTCGTGGAGAGGACGTAGAACCAGCCGAAGTTCTCCCCGATCCAATTGCGGGTGTTCGTCGCGGCCTCACCAAACTGCTCCGGAATCGCCACACCGACGGCGAGGAAGATGAGGACGACAGCACCGGAGATGAAGAACACCGGTGGGTTTGTGTGCTCCTGGATGTATGACTTCAAGCGATTGATGACGACTCCAACCTCGTGTACCGGTCACCGGGTGTCCTGGGCCGATGCAGAGCGTCCAGGGCCGCGCGCATCCACGCCGCCGGACATCGCGCCCGGTTCGGCCGCCTTCGGCCCAGGCCTCCCATCCGTGCCGGATAACGAATTCGTTTCCGCTATTCGCAGTCTGCCTTCAGAAGAAGATCCTAATACTGGACCGCCCTCATCACACTTATCATCGGCGGTTGGTTATCGTAAATTAATCCGAGTGTGGGCATATTTGTTGTTGGCTCATGCATTGCGAACCAGATGTGCATGTGATGTCGCCCTTGGTCGCTATGCGGGTGTGAACCGGCAGCTCAGCGGCATGGCCGAGGATCAGCGGAAACCACGGTCGCGCTCGCTCCCCGGTCGGTGGCCACGCTTTGGCGGGGCGCGGAGCGCGCGCGAGTTCGGCACGGTGCGGATTGGATTCGAGGCGGAGCGTAATGATCGGAGATTGGCGTGCCGGGGCCGACGAGATTTCTCCGCGTCCGCCCAATTGAGCTGATCTCGGCCGTTCCCTAGAGGACGTGGCCACGCCCGTGCAGGTGGCTTGGGTTAACAGGCCATCGACGCGCGTGTCGCTCCCGTGGCCGACATCTCCGGCTGTCGGTCGGGGCGCACCGTGGCACCGGCCGCCGCGGAACCCGCCGCATACGTCGTGCGCGCCGTCGGCGTCTCGGGCACACCCCAGGGGCGACGGTGATACGTGGGCGGCGCACGTGGCCACAGTCGGCCAGAGCGGCCGCGCGACGTCGCGCGCATGCGAAGGACCCTCGGCGGCAAACCGCTGGTCGAGGGCCCTTTGGGCTGGTCAGGGGGAGCGCACCCGGCAGGATTCGAACCTGCGGCCGTCGGATTAGAAGTCCGGTGCTCTATCCACTGAGCTACGGGTGCTCGATTCAGTTGTGTCCCCGCATGTGCGCACTGGCACCACTGTGACCTGCGGTTTCGCAGAGGGTTCAGCGCCGGGGCGGGCGGGGTGAAGCGCCGGTGGCTGCGACCTGCGGTCGGTGCGGTCCTCCACCGTGATGTGGGGGACCCCCGAAGCTTCGGGGAGACATTCTAGGGCATTCGGGTGATGTCGCCTATCGCTGGGCAAAATAATAACAACTACAGAGATTCGTAGTTGCGTCTCGTTACCACGCGGGTTCCACCAAACCGGTTGCTATCGGCGTCCCAAGCCACGTTACCCGCGATTAACCCCCGGAGAGGTGAGCGACCGTCGCGTTTCGCGAACTCAGTTCGGTTCGATCGTGGGGCCGTCCTGCCAGGACGGCCCCACGGCTGCGAGCGGGCGTGTCCTAGAACACCCACCAGCCACCCGCGTCCATCAGGAACGTCGCGATCATCGCGATGGTGTACACGGCTGGTCCCTCCTTATTCGCCGGGCACCCGAGTCGGTCCGGGCGCCTCGATTGAGGAGGGGGTGCGCCCATGGTAGACGATTAATTACGGATGGTCACAAAGCGGGATTATCGTTTCATTGGGCAACCGTAAAAGCCTGGTGCCCGGCGGCACTACGGTGGACCTCGTGACAACCGCGCACCGACATGCCCGCCCCCGAGGGCTCGGTCTCCTCCTCGGCGCCGCTCTGGACCGCGTCGTGCCCGACCCGCGGCGGGGGCACCCCGTCGCCCTCTTCGGAGAGGCCGCCTCCCGGCTCGAACGGCGCGTGTACCGGCCGTCCCGGGCGCGGGGCGCTGCCTTCACCGCGCTCGCTGTCGGTCCCGTGGTCGCGCTGGGCGTGCTGGGCGAACGGGTGCGGAACCCCGCCCTGCGCGCCGCTCTCACCGCCGGCGTCACCTGGGCGGTCGTCGGCGGGGACATGCTCGGGCGTGAGGCCGAGCGGATCGCCGACGCGCTGGAGGCGGGCGACGTCGACGCCGCCCGCCGGCGCTTGCCTCACCTGTGCGGACGCGACCCGGAGTCCCTCGACGAGAAGGGGATCGCCCGGGCGACCGTGGAGTCGGTCGCGGAGAACACCTCCGACGCCGTCGTCGCCCCCCTGCTGTGGGGCGGACTGCTCGGTCTCCCCGGACTCCTCGGCTACCGGGCGGTCAACACCCTCGACGCCATGGTCGGGCACCGCTCGGAGCGCTATGAGCGGTTCGGCTGGGCCTCCGCCCGCCTCGACGACGTCGCCAACTGGGCGCCCGCCCGGCTGACCGCCCTCCTGGCGGCCGCCGCCGCTCCGCTCGTCTCCGGGGATGCCCGGCGCACACTGCGGATCCGCGCGCGCTACGGGCGGTGCCACCCCAGCCCCAACGCCGGGCACTGCGAGGCGGCCTTCGCCGGAGCACTGGACCTGCGCCTGGGCGGGACCAACAGCTACCGGGGCAGGGTCGAACACCGCCCCGAGCTCGGAACGGGCCGCCACCCGGAGGTCCACGACATCCGCCGCGCTGTGCGGCTCGCCCGCGCTGTCAACGGCGCCTCCGCTCTCACCGCCGCCCTGCTGGCGGCGCTCCCCTCACCCCCGCCTCCCTTCCGACCGACTGATGGACACAAGCACGGCCCCGGGCCCACGGCGCGGGCCCCTCAGCGAAAGGCCTGATGTGACCCGGACCCCCTCCGGCGCCGCCGCGGCGCTGCTCGTTGCCGGAACCACCTCCGACGCCGGAAAAAGCGTCATCGCGGCGGGACTGTGCCGCTGGCTCGCCCGCCAGGGTGTGAAGGTCGCCCCGTTCAAGGCGCAGAACATGTCGCTCAACTCGGTGGTGACACCCGACGGCGCCGAGATCGGCCGCGCCCAGGCCATGCAGGCCGCCGCCTGCGGCATCGAACCCAGCGCGCTGATGAACCCGGTGCTGCTCAAGCCGGGCGGCGACCGGACCAGCCAGGTCGTCGTGCAGGGCCGCCCCATCGGTGAGGCCGACGCGATGAACTACCGGAGCTACAAGGACCGCCTGCGCGACGTCGCGGCGCGCAGCCTGGAGGAGCTCCGCTCCCGCTACGAGGTGGTGATCTGCGAGGGTGCGGGGAGCCCCGCGGAGATCAACCTGCGCTCCGGCGACATCGCCAACATGGGGCTGGCCCGCGCGGCCCGCCTCCCGGTGCTCGTCGTCGGCGACATCGACCGGGGCGGCGTGTTCGCCGCGCTGCACGGAACGCTCGCCCTGCTGGAACCCGCCGACCAGGCGCTGATCGCCGGGTTCGTGATCAACAAGTTCCGTGGCGCGCCCGAGCTCCTGGACCCCGGCCTGCGGATGATCAGCGACCTGACCGGGCGCCCCGTGCACGGGGTCCTGCCGTGGCTCGACGGACTGTGGCTGGACGTGGAGGACTCCCTCGCCCTGAGCGTCGACCGCGGGCCGATGCGCGCCCCGGTGGGGCGGCGGACGCTGCGCGCGGCCGTCGTCCGCACCCCGCGGATCAGCAACTTCACCGACATCGACGCGCTGACCGTGGAACCCGGCGTCGATGTGCGCTTCGTGACCTCGCCCCACGAACTCGGCGACGCCGACCTGGTGATCCTGCCGGGCAGCCGCGCCACCGTCGGCGACCTGGCGTGGCTGCGGGAGCGGGGGCTGCACGAGGCCGTGGCCGACCACGCCGAACGCGGCGGGCCGGTCCTCGGCATCTGCGGCGGGTACCAGATGCTGGCCGAGGAGATCCACGACGACGTGGAATCCGGTGCGGGGCGGGTGCCCGGGCTCGGCCTGCTCCCGACGACCGTCCACTTCGCGCAGGAGAAGACCCTGGGCCGCCCCGAGGGCACGGCCTACGGGCAGCGGGTCGAGGCCTACGAGATCCACCACGGCCGGACCACGGTGGACTGGGACCGCGCCGATGGCACCCCCGTGCCCTTCCTCGACGGCTGCCGCAGGGGGCCGGTGTTCGGCACGACCTGGCACGGTGCCCTGGAGAACGACGCCTTCCGCCGCGCCTTCCTGGCCGACGTCGCCGCGGTGGCCGGGCGCGACTTCGTCCCCGCCCCCGACACGGACTTCGCCGCCGAGCGCACCGCGCGCCTGGACGCCCTCGGCGACCTCGTCGAACAGCACATGGACACCGACGCCGTCTGGCGCCTGCTCGAGTCGGGCGCCCCGGAGGGGTTGCCGGTGATCCCCCCCGGCGGGCGTCCCTCTCCGTTGATCTCGGGGATATCGACCGAATACTCGCTGGTATAAGGGCGATATCCCCGAGATCAACGGAGAGGCCGGCGCCGCAGGGCTTGTGGATAACCGAGGCGGCCGGGCACGCGTTCGGGTTAGCGTGGCTTCTGAGAAGATCGCGGTCACGTGGAATTCAGGGGGCGCGGCCCGCCGGTCGGCGGCGCGGCGCGTGCGATGCCCGGAGGACGTCCGGAGGACGACGGTCCCCCACCGTGTCGACGACCGCTCACCGGCCCCCGGCCGCGCCGCCGGGGGCGCCGATTCACACCTCGGAGGTATGCAGGTGAGCATGTCCACCCCTGACCCCGTCGCCCCCACCATGGCCGGGGCGGCCCGCCGCGTCGTCCTTGTCCTGGACCCGGTGACCCACGCCGAGCTGCAGCGGGCGGCCGGGCATCGGGATGTCGAGTCCTACCTCTACGTTCTGGCCGGGCGCTATGCCCGCTGGAGCGAGCTGCGCGCGTGGCTCTCCCAGCTGGAGGCGTCCTACGGCCCGGTCCCGCCCGAGGCGCTGGAGGGGCTGCACCGGCGGATGCTGGGGCTGTCCCGGCGCTCGCCCGACGGCATGCGCCGCCTCACCGTCGCGTTCAGCACCGAGGAGTTCGCCGCCCTCGGCGCGGCGGCGGGTGAACGCCCGATCGCGTCGTACGTGCGCGAGCTGCTCACCGACCGCCTCACCGCGCCGGAGGCAGATGCCGGGCGCGGCGAGAGCGCCCACGCACCGTCGGAGCCGGGCACGTCGGCGTCGGAGAGCGTGGCCGAGCGGCGGGACGAACCGGTCGGGGCGGTCGGCTGACACAGCGGGGTGCCCGCGCGTCGTCGGTAACCCTCAGCGTCATCCGACTCGCGCGGGCACCCCGTGCGGCCCGTGGTCGCGGGCCGTGCCGTCCGCGTTGGCGTCCGCTACTCCTTGAGGAAGCCCTCCTTGGTCAGCCACTCCCGGGCCACGGTGGCGGGGTCGTCACCCTCCTGGTCGGCCTGGGCGTTGAGCTCCGTCACCGTCTCGGTGTCGAGCTTCTCCGCGATGGGGCCGAAGATCTCCTCCAGCATCGGGTACTTCTCGTTGAAGTCCTTCTTGACGGTGATCGCCGGGTTGTAGATCGGGAAGACGTTCTTGTCGTCCTCCAGCATCTTCAGGCCCAGCGCCTTGATCCGGCCGTCGGTGGAGTAGGCGGACCCGACCGCGCACTTGCCCTCGGACACGGAGGTGTACACCACGCCCGAGTCCATGGTCTGCACGTCGTCGTTGGGGAGGTCCTTGGTGGAGATCCCGTAGTCCTCGCGCGTCTGGGCGAGGCCGTCGGAGCGGTCGTGGTACTCGGTGTCGACGCACAGCGAGCGCTCGTCCTCGGGGATCTCGAGGAAGTCGGAGATCCCCTCGAGGTCGTACTTCTCGGCGGTCTCCGGGGTGACCACGAGCGCGTAGGTGTTGTTCATCGGGGCCGGCGGGTCGAGCCACACCATGTCGTTCTCTTCGAGGTCGCGGTCGCGGATCGCCTCGTACTGCTTGCGCGGGTCCTTGATGACCTCTTCCTGGCCCTCATAGATCAGCCACGCCGTGCCGGTGTACTCCCACATCAGGTCGATGTCGCCGTTGAGCATGGCGCGGCGCGCGTTCTCGCTGCCGGCGATGTTGGTCTCGTCCTGGACGTCGGCCCCGGCGGCGGACAGCGCCTGGACGGCGATCTGGCCGAGAATGAGCTGCTCGGTGAGCTCCTTGGAGCCGACCTTGATGGTCTGCCCCTCCAGCTCCTCGAACGTCGGGATGGAACCGGCCTCCACGTCGAGACTGCTGCCTCCGCCGCCGGATTCCAGTCCGCATCCGGTGGCCAGCAGTGCCAGCCCGAGGGTTGCGGCGGCGAGGCCGGTCGTGCGGTTGCGCATCTAGAGTCCCTTCGGTTGAACGAGTCGGTTGACCATTCCGGCGATCCAGTCGACGAGGAGGGCCAGCAGTGCGATCAGCAGCGATCCGATGAACAGGGTGGCGTCGCGGCTGGTGCTGTTACCGGCGACGACGAGCTGCCCCAGGCCGCCGGCGTTCATGAAGATCGCCAGGCCCACCATGCCGACGAGGAGCACCAGCGTGGTGCGGATCCCGGCGAGGATGAGCGGAAGCGCGAGGGGGAGCTCCACTTTGAACAGCACCCGCCACGCCGGCATGCCGATGCCGCGGGCGGCGTCGATCAGCGCGGGGTCCACCTGCTGCAGGCCGACCATGGTGTTGCGCAGCGCGGGCAGGACGGCGTAGATGACCAGCCCGATGACGGCCGGCCAGAAGCCGATGCCGACGCCGATGGCGAGCAGCACGAGTACGCCGATGGGCGGTGCCGACTGCCCGATGTTGGCGATGCCCAGCACGATCGGGGTCGACCAGCGCATCTTGTCCCGGCTGACGACGATTCCCATGGGGACCGCGATGAGCAGGACGATCACCGTGGAGACCGCGGCGAGCTGCAGGTGCTCGGAGGTGCGGCGGGCGATGTTGTCCAGGTTGAGCGAGCGCAGCTCGGTGTTGTCGAAGTACCCCCCGACGTCGCCGAGCCAGGTGTAGAACAGCGCCGCGGCGGCGAGCAGCAGGATCACGGCGGGTGCGAGGAAGAGCCGCCACCCGCTGCCCAGCGGTGAGGCCGCCGTCTCCACGCGCTCCGTGGCGCGGTCGGCGTCGTCGGGGGCGGTGGAGGCGTTGGGAGGCGCGGTCATGCGACCTCACCCGCCCCGACGGCCTCCTCGGGAGCCGCCTGCTCCTCCTCGTCCTCCGGTTCGGCGGCCAGCGACACCGGCGACTTGCCCGCGGCCAGGCGCTGGCGGCGCAGCTCCTTCTGCCGCTCGTAGAGGTCGGAGACGTGGTGCTGCACGGCCGCCAGGGTGACGGCGCCGGTGTAGGCACGGCTCCCGTCGACGATCGGAACGATGTCCTCGGGACAGTTGAGCAGGGCCTCCATCGCCTCGCGCAGCGTGGCGTCAGCGGGCACGACGGTACTGAGCCGGTCGTCGTCCGCGCTGATCAGGTCGGCGATGGTGCCCGAAGCGGTCGCCAGTTCGGCGGGGCCGGTCCAGCGCAGCGGGCGGTCCAGCTCGTCGAGCACGATCGCCCGGTCGGCCGCGCTCTCGGTGAGCCGGTGCCGGACGTCGGAGATGCTGTCCTCCAGCCGCGCCCGCACGACGTTCTCCGGCGTGATGCTCGCGACCGGAGTGAGCTTCAGCAGCCGCATGGAGCTCTCCCCGCCGACGAACTGCTCCACATACGCGTTGGCCGGGTTGGTCAGGATCTCCTCGGCCGGCGCGTACTGGACGATCGTGGATCCGGTGTCCAGGATGGCGATGCGGTCGCCGAGCTTGAGCGCCTCGTCGACGTCGTGGGTGACGAAGACGATGGTCTTGGACAGCTCCCGCTGCAACCGGAGCAGCTCGTCCTGCAGGTTCTCCCGGGTGATCGGGTCGAGCGCACCGAACGGCTCGTCCATCAGCAGCACCTGCGGGTCGGCGGCCAGGGCCCGCGCCACACCGACACGCTGCTGCTGCCCGCCCGACAGCTGGCGCGGGTAGCGCGTGCGGTACTCGGCCGGGTCCAGCCCCACGAGGTTGAGCAGCTCGTCCACGCGCTCGGTGATGCGCTGCTTGGCCCAGCCGAGCATCATCGGCACCTGCGCGATGTTCTGCGCCACGGTCATGTGCGGGAACAACCCGGCCTGCTGGATGACGTAGCCGATGTGGCGGCGCAGCTCGTCGGGGCGCTGCGCCTTGGCGTCGCTGTCACCGATCATGATGCGGCCCGTCGTCGGCTCGATCAGCCGGTTGATCATCCGCATCGTGGTGGTCTTGCCGCACCCGGAGGGGCCGAGCAGGACGACGATCTCTCCGGCCGGGATCGTCATGGTCAGATTGTCGACGGCGGTCTCCGCGGAGGCGCCGAACCGCTTCGTCACCTCGATGAGGCGGATGGGGACGCCCCCGGCACGGTCACCGCTCGCGGCGGGGTCGGCCGGCGTTCGCGGGGCGGTGGTGCTCTCAGGCATGGATTCGAATTCCTCGTGAGGTGGTCAACTTGCCGATCAGGACGAAGATGAGGTCGAACAGCAGCGCCAGCACGACGATGCCCAGCGTGCCCGCCAGCGCCATGTTCGGCGCGTTGACCGTGCCGAGGCGGCCCTGGGCGCTGAAGATCAGCTGGCCCAGACCGGGCCCGTTGACGAAGGCGGCGATGGCGCCGATGCCCATCGCGAGCTGGGTGGACACGCGCAGCCCGGCCAGGATCGCGGGCCAGGCCAGCGGGAGCTGGACCCGGAACAGGGCGCGGGTGCGGCTCATGCCGATGCCGTGCGCGGCGTCCACCAGTGCCGGGTCGACGCCGTTCAGTCCGGAGATCGTGTTGCGCAGGATGGGCAGCAGCGAGTAGAGCACGATCGCCGTCACCGTCGGCGCCACGCCCAGTCCGAGGGGCGTGATCAGCAGGCCGAGCATGGCCAGCGAGGGGATGGTGAAGATGATGCTGGTGGTGCCGGTGGTCAGCGCGGCGGCCGTCTCGTTCCGGAATGCCAGCACGCCGATCCCCACCCCCAGGACGGCCGCGATCAGAATGCACTGCGCGATCAGGCTGGCGTGCTGGGTCGCCTGCATCACGATCGTGTCGGAATGCCGGTCGACGTACGCCAAGAAGTCGGTCACGATGCGAGCGCCTCCCGAGCAGGGGAGCACACGCCTTGAGCGGAATCGGTCATGAGGGGCAACGTAGCCGCGTGAATCCGGAGTACGCGTCGAGACGAATAAGGTGATCGTTCTGTTGTCGGATCAGAATTGAACCGCAACGCCGCGACGCTTGACGTCGGATTGCGGCGCGGCGTTCCGTTTGTCCGAGAAATCCGCTCTGACCTGCGTTCTTCTGTCCATTTTCGGTGGTCGGCGGGGCGCTTTTCACGTCTCGGTCACACGTTGTGTCAGGGCAGGCTCACAGGGCGACCCACTCTCGCGTTCCTATCCACGGCCGTTGTCCGCGTTCTCATACGTCCTCACGGCATGGCCGCCAGCGAACGGGCGTAATTGACGTGCTGCACCACCTGCATCATCGTCGACGGATCGCGGGCAGGGATGAGCGTCGAATGCACGATCCCGTGTCCCTGCACGGTCACCTGAATGCTCCCAGTAATCCTGCGCTCTTTCATGAGGAGAAACAAGAGCCCGAGGAGACAGAAGACGAAGAACAGGATGGCCAGCACGATCGCCACCGGCGGAATGGTCTCGTGCTGCTGTGTCATGTCGTTGACGTTCCACATGCTGCCCTTGATCGGAAAACGTCCCGAGGGGGTGATCACCTCGGTGCGGGTGACGGTGATGTCCCCGATCGTGGTGAGCGGCACATTATCGGCACCGGAGACCTCCGACGGGCCCTGCCACCCTCCGGTCTGCGGCGTTCCGCCATAGGGGGACACCTCGCCCGGATGTGGCTGCGCGCCCGACGGATACGGTGCGCCGCCCGGATGGGGCTGTTCGAACGGGGTATCGGGCCGCTGCTGTCCGAACGGGTCGCTCGGGCCGGGCGAGGGGTAGGGATCGTGGGTCATGCCCGCGATTCTTTCTTACGGAGTGACGGCCCTGAAACCCCGGAGTGGCAGGCGTTCCGGCGATCAGCGGACGGGGGCGCGGTGGTCCCCTGCGGGCACACCGCGCTCTTCTGCGAGGATGGGCGACGGCGGTGCGCAGGAACCCGGTGCGAATCCGGGGCGGTCCCGCCACTGTGACCAGGGAGTGAACCCGCCCACACACGCCACTGCCGCGGCGGCTCGCGGGTGCGAACGCGGTGGGAAGGCAGCGGGGAGCGGCGATCTGGGAGCCAGGAGACTGCGCGCCGACACGCATCTGTTCGGTCACGGGGCGCGGACCCCGGCGAAGACGAAGGACCACGAGTGGCAACGATCCTGCTGCTGTCCACGGCCGATACCGAGTTGCTGGCGGCGCGCGCCGCCGACGCGGGCTACCGGACCGCCAACCCGGCCCGCACCGACCCCGACGACCTCCCCGCCCTGCTGGACGGCGTCGACGTCGCGGTCGTGCGGCTGCTCGGCGGGCGCGAGGCGTGGCCGCAGGGCCTGGACACCCTCCGGGCGAGCGGGGTTCCGCTCGTCGCGCTCGGCGGCGAGGCGGCCCCCGACGCCGAGCTCATCGCGTTCTCCACGGTGCCCTCCGGCGTCGCCACCGAGACCCACGCCTACCTGCGCGAGGGCGGCATCGGCAACCTCCGCCAACTGGCCCGCTTCCTCTCCGACACCGTGCTGCTCACCGGCGAGGGCTTCGAGCCGCCGGAGCGCATGCCCGACTACGGCGTGCACGGCTCCTACGGCTCCGACCCCCAGCGCCCGACCGTGGCCGTGGTGTTCTACCGGGCGCACGAGCTGTCGGGGAACACCGCCTTCATCGACGTGCTGTGCGAGGCGATCGAGGCCGCAGGAGGCAACGCCCTGCCGGTGTTCTCCGGCTCGCTGCGCGGCCTGACCGCCGAGACCCACCCGGGCCTGTTCGAGCTGCTCGGCCGCGCCGACGCCGTCATCACCACGGTGCTGGCGGCCGGTGGGGCGGTGGCCGCCGACGCTAGTGGGGGCGGCGACGAGGACGCCTGGGACGCCGGGGCGCTGGCCGCGCTGGACGTGCCCATCCTCCAGGGACTGGTGCTCACCTCCAGCCGCGAGCGCTGGCAGGCCTCCGACGCCGCCCTGACCCCGATGGACGCCGGGATGCAGGTCGCGATCCCGGAGTTCGACGGGCGGCTGATCACCGTCCCCTTCTCGTTCAAGGAGACGGGGGAGGACGGCCAGATCCCGGTCTACGCCGCCGACCCCGAGCGCGCCGCGCGCATCGCCGGGATCGCCGTGCGCCACGCCCGCCTGCACGCCGTTCCCCCGGAGCGGCGCCGCCTGGCCGTGGTGCTGTCCTCCTACCCGACCAAGCACTCCCGGGTGGGCAACGCCGTCGGCCTGGACACCCCCGCCTCGGCGGTGCGGCTGTTCCGGCTCCTGGCCGAGCGCGGCTACGACCTCGGCTCCGACGACACGCTGTGGCGCGTGCCCGGTCCGGAGGAGGACCGCCGCGAGGACGACGGCGACCCGCTGATCCACGCTCTGATCAGCGCCGGGGGCCACGACGTCGAATGGCTCAGCGAGGAGCAGCTCGCCCGCGCCGACGCCCGCGTCCCGCTGGACGACTACCGCCGCTGGTTCGACGCCCTGCCCGCCGAACTGACCGCGGGCATCCGGGAGCACTGGGGCGAGCCGCCGGGCGAGCTCTACGTCGACGACTCCTCGGGCCGCCCCGAGATCGTGCTGGCCAGCCTGCGGTTCGGCAACGTCGTGCTGATGATCCAGCCGCCGCGGGGCTTCGGCGAGAACCCGATCGCGATCTACCACGACCCGGACCTGCCGCCCTCGCACCACTACCTGGCGGCCTACCGCTGGCTGGAGACCGCGCGAAAGGACGGCGGATTCGGCGCCGACGCCGTCGTCCACCTGGGCAAGCACGGCACCCTGGAGTGGCTGCCCGGCAAGGGGCTGGGACTGGCGGCCGAGGACGCCCCCGACGCGGTTCTCGGCGACCTCCCCTTCGTCTACCCGTTCATCGTCAACGACCCCGGCGAGGGCACGCAGGCCAAGCGCCGCTCGCACGCCACCGTGGTCGACCACCTCGTCCCGCCGATGGCGCGCGCCGACACCTACGGCGACATCGCCAAGCTCGAACAGCTGTTGGACGAGTACGCCCTCGTCAGCGACCTCGACCCGGACAAGGCCCCGGCGCTGCGCGCGCAGATCTGGACGCTGATCAAGGCCGCCGAGCTCCACCACGACCTGCACCAGGACGAGATGCCCGGCGAGGACGACTTCGACGACTTCGTCATGCACGTCGACGGGTACCTCTGCGAGATCAAGGACGTGCAGATCCGCGACGGCCTGCACATCCTCGGCGCCGCGCCGGAGGGCGAGGCGCGGGTCAACCTCGTGCTGGCCGTGCTGCGCGCCTCGCAGGTGTGGGCCGGGCAGGTGGGCGCCCTGCCCGGGCTGCGGGCGGCCCTGGCGGAGGCCTTCGGGCTGGAGGAGAAAACGCTGCTGGCCGAGCCGGGGGCGCGGGCCGAGGTCCCGCCGCCCTGACCGACCTGGTGGAGGGGCCGTCGCGCAGCGCCTCCGACGCGCTCGACCTGATCGACACGCTGGCCCGGCGCGTGGTCGAGGCCATGGACGAGCGCGGGTGGCACGCGGACGAGGCCGGGCGCGTGATGACGGACGTGCTGGGCCGCCCCCTGCCCTCAGCCGAGCGCGTCCTCGTCTTCGCCGCCGAGGAGGTGGTGCCGCGCCTGGCCGCCACCGGCAACGAGATCGACGCGGTCCTGCACGCGCTCGACGGCGGCCACATCCCCGCCGGGCCCTCCGGGTCCCCGACCCGGGGGCTGGTCAACGTGCTGCCCACCGGCCGCAACTTCTACTCGGTCGACCCCAAGGCGATCCCCGCGCGCAACTCCTGGGACGTCGGGCAGGCGCTGGCCGACTCGCTGATCAAGCGGCACCTCGACGACACCGGGGCCTACCCGACGTCCGTCGGCCTCACCGTCTGGGGAACCGCCGCGATGCGCACGCAGGGCGACGACATCGCCGAGGTGCTCGCCCTGCTCGGGGCCCGCCCGACCTGGGACGACGCCTCGCGTCGCGTCACCGGGTTCGAGATCGTGCCGCTGGCGGAGCTGGGGCGTCCCCGCATCGACGTCACACTGCGCGTCTCCGGGTTCTTCCGGGACGCCTTCCCGCACGTCATCGGTCTGGTCGACGACGCGATCCGGGCGGTCACCGAGCTGGAGGAGTCCCCGGAGGACAACTACCCGCGCGCCCACGCCCTGGCCGACCACGCCGATCACGGGGACTGGCGGCGCGCCACGACCCGGATCTTCGGCTCCAAGCCGGGCGCCTACGGCGCCGGGCTGCTGCCGCTGATCGACGCGCGCAACTGGCGCGACGACGCCGACTTGGCCGAGGTGTACGCGGTGTGGGGCGGCTACGCCTACGGGCGCGGGCTGGACGGCCGCGAGGCGCGCGCCGACATGGAGGCGTCGTTCCGGCGGATCTCGGTGGCCGCGAAGAACCAGGACACCCGTGAGCACGACATCGTCGACTCCGACGACTACTTCCAGTACCACGGCGGCATGGTGGCGATGGTGCGCCGCCTCACCGGCAGCAACCCGGCCGCCTACGTCGGCGACTCCGCCGTTCCCGACCAGGTGAAGACCAGGACCCTGGGAGAGGAGACGCGACGGGTGTTCCGCGCCCGCGTGGTGAACCCGCGGTGGATCGCCGCCATGCGCCGCCACGGCTATAAGGGCGCGTTCGAGCTGGCCGCGACCGTCGACTACCTCTTCGGGTACGACGCTACCGCCGGGGTCGTGGACGACTGGATGTACACCAAGCTGGCCGAGACCTATGTCTTCGACCCGGAGAACCGGGAGTTCCTGGAGCAGTCCAACCCCTGGGCGCTGCGCGGTATGACCGAGCGTCTGCTGGAGGCAGCCGACCGCGAGCTGTGGGAGCGGCCCGATCCCGAGACGCTGGACCGGCTGCGGGAGACCTACCTCAAGTTGGAGGGCGACCTGGAGGACGACCCGGACGCGGGGTCCGACGGCGGACGCTGACGCGATGCGCCCCGGCTGAGGGCACGACCACGCGCGGAACCGCGGGGGAGAGGGTGGCCACTTCCGGCCACCCTCTCCCCTTGCGTTTCCCGGGACCACCATGCCCGAGCAAGCGGTCGCTTGTTCTCTCCGCAGGTCGTGCCGGTGCGGGGGAGCCGGGCCGGTGGAGCAGGCGCGAGACCGCCGCGCGGAGGCGGCTTTCGGACGAACGTGAATCTCTTTCGCGAATGAGGTTCCGATGCGTACTCTTCCGCCAGCCCCGCGTGAACGAGGTGTACGACATGATCATCCCCCGCCCCCCATACCTCGGCACCGCAGCCGCTGGGACCGCGCTCGCGTGCCTCCTCACCGGCATGGCGTCCGCCCCCGCCGCGGCCTCCGCAACAGTGGAGGCCGCCAAGCTCCGGGCGGCCGTCGACGACTACTGCTCCGACGGCGGGTGCCACGACATCGTCCCGCCCGGCCAGAACGGCAACGCCACCCTCGTCGAGATCATCGGCCACCAGATGTTCGGCACCCGCCCCAAGTACGCGTCCTCCCAGCTGGACATGTACGACAACCTGGTGCACGACTACGACGGCCTCACCGACGCCACGCTCGATGACTACTTCGCCGACGCCTCCTTCGGCGTCGGCGACGCCGGCGTCGACCGCGAGTACCAGCCGCGCGGAGACGTCACGATCACCCGCGACGCCGCACACGGAATCCCCCGCATCCACGGGACCACCCGCGAAGGCACCATGTACGGCGCCGGATACGCCGCCGCCGAAGACCGGCTCTTCCTGATGGACGTACTGCGCAACCTCGGCCGCGGCCAGCTCACCCCCTTCGCCGGAGGCGCGCCGAGCAACCGGGGCCTGGAACAGAGCCTCTGGCGCGGCGCCCCCTACACCGAGGCCGACAAGCAGGTCCAGATCGACCGCCTGGCCGCCAGCGGCGAGCGCGGACGCCAGGGCCTGGCCGACGTGCGCGCCTACATCGACGGCATCAACGCCTACATCGACCGCTCCCAGCGGCGGAACGACTACCCCGGCGAGTACGTGCTCACCGGGCACAAGGACGCCGTCACCCAGGAGGGCGAGATCGAGGACTTCACCGAGACCGACATCGTCGGCATCGCCTCCATGGTCGGCCTCCTCTTCGGCGGCGGAGGCGGCGGCGAGGTCTCCTCCGCCCTGCTCAAGGCGGCCTTCGAGAAGGAGCACGGGGCCGAGAAGGGCGCGGAGCTGTGGCGCACCTGGCGCATGGAGAACGATCCGGAGGCCGTGACCACGGTCGACGGCGACTTCCCCTACACGCCGACACCCGACGACCCCGTCGGCGTCGCGGCGCCCGACCCGGGATCGGTGGTCCCCTACGACATCGTGCACGACGCCGACGTGAGCACGGCCGAGGCACCGCCGCCGTCACCGCCGGCAGCGGCGACCGACGCCCCGGCCGACGCCGACACCCCCACCATCGGCGACCTGTCCGAGAGCGACCGGGCACGGATCGACCGGCTGATCCGGCAGGGCGACCTCAGCGCAGCCGAAGGCGTCCTCAACAGGGGCGTCCTGCCCGAGGACTTCCTGGAGGGCGAGCCGGGCATGTCCAACGCCCTGCTCGTCGCCGGTGAGCACACCGAGAACGGCCACCCCGTCGCCGTCATGGGGCCGCAGACCGGCTACTTCTCCCCGCAGCTGCTCATGGTGCAGGAGCTGCAGGGACCCGGCATCAGCGCCCGCGGCGCGTCCTTCCCCGGCGTGAGCTTCTACGTGCAGATGGGCCGCGGCACCGACTACGCCTGGAGCGCCACCTCGGCCGGACAGGACATCACCGACACCTTCGCCCTCGAACTGTGCGAACCCGACGGCTCCGAGCCGAGCGTCGACTCCCGCGCCTACGTCGACGACGGCGCCTGCGTGGAGTTCGAGAAGCTCAGCGTGCACAACGAGTGGTCGCCGACCGTGGCCGACCAGACGCCCGCCGGCTCCTACACCCTCACCGCGCTGCGCTCCCCCTACGGCCTGGTCGACAGCTTCGGCACGGTCGACGGCACCCCGGTGGCGTTCGCGACCCGCCGCTCCACCTACATGCGCGAGGTCGACTCCCTCATCGGATTCCAGAAGTTCAACGAGCCCGCCACCATCACCTCGGCGAAGGACTTCCAGAAGGCCGCCATGGACATCGGCTACGCCTTCAACTGGCACTACGCCGACGCCGACGACATCGCCTTCCTCAACTCCGGCGCCAACCCGGTGCGCACCCCGGGCACCGACCCCAACATGCCCATCGCCGCCGACTCCGCCGCCGGGTGGTCGGGATGGGACCCTCAGGACAACAGCGCCGACTACACCCCGCTGGAGCAGCACCCCAACGCCGTCAACCCCGACTACCTCGTCAACTGGAACAACAAGGTGGCCGCCGGATACACCTCCGGCTACGGCACCGGCCCGGTCCACCGGGGCGACCTGCTCGACGGCCGGGTCGCCGGGCTGATCGACGACGGGCACAAGTTCACCGTCGCCTCGCTCACCCAGGCGATGGCCGATGCGGGCAGCACCGACCTGCGCGGCGAGCAGGTCCTGCCCGAGCTGCTGCGCGTCGTGGAGAGCGCGCCGGTCGAGGATCCGGAGCTCGCCGCCGCGGTCAAGGGCCTGCGTGCCTGGATGGGGGACGGCGCGCCGCGCCGCGAGCCCGAGCGGGACGCCGGGCGCTACGCGCACGCCGACGCCATCCGGGTGATGGACGCCTGGTGGCCGCTGCTCGTCGAGGCCCAGTTCGAGCCCGGTCTGGGCGGGGGCCTCTACCGCGACCTCACCGGGGTCCTGCAGGTCGACGAGTCGCCCTCGGGCAGCCTCGGCGGCCCGCCCGGCAACGTGAAGCAGGGCCAGACCCACAAGGGCTCCAGCTTCCAGTACGGCTGGTGGTCGTACGTCGACAAGGACCTGCGGTCCGTCCTCGGTGACGACGTCCAGGCGCCGCTCGGCCAGACCTACTGCGGCGGCGGCGACCTCGACACCTGCCGCACCGTGCTGCTGGACTCCCTGGCCACGGCCGCCGCGGCGCCCGCCTCGGACGTCTACCCCGGAGACTCCTACTGCTCGGCCGGGGACCAGGTGTGTGCCGACACCAACATCCACTCGCCGCTGGGCGGGATCGAAATGTGGCCGATCGCCTGGCAGAACCGCCCCACCTACCAGATGGCCCTGCAGTTCACCCAACGCCGACCCTGATCCGTCGTGGCCCGCAGCGGGGACCGGTCGTCGCGACCGGTCCCCGCGCCCGTTCGGCCCGCCAGCCGCCGCCGTCGGCGCTCGGCGCCCGGCCCGCCACGGCAAAGCACCCCGGGACATCTGGTGCTTGTTTGCGGTCGGCGGGGTATTTTCGTAGTGACACCCGCCACTGTGGACGGGAGGCAGGTAAATATGCCGCTGTGGATCATGTGGTTGATCGCCGCGGTCGCCCTGGGCGTCGCGGAGATCTTCACGCTGACCCTGTCCCTGGGTCTGCTCGCCATCGCCGCCCTTGTCGCCGGGATCGCCGGTGCGCTGGGGATGGGCGTCGTGGTCCAGGTGGTGGCGTTCGTGGTCACCTCCGCCGCGGGACTCATCATCGTGCGCCCGATCGCGCAGCGCCACCTGCAACAGCCACCCGTACTCCGCTCCGGGACGGACGCACTCGTCGGACGGTCCGCGGTGGTCGTCGAGGAGGTCACCGGGGAGAGCGGCCGCATCAAGCTCGTCGGTGAGGAGTGGTCGGCCCGCGCCCTCGACGAGGACCAGACCATCCCCCCGGGGATCCACGTCGACGTCATGGAGATCGAGGGCGCGACGGCCGTCGTCTATCCGCGCGAAGCACTGCCCTGACACCCGCCGACGCGGGTGCCACCACCGCCTCGTCCTCCCACATCCGAATCATTCGGCAGGCAGGAGATCACAATGGGGCTCGACATCCTGTTCATCGTTCTCGCGGCCATCGCCGTCCTCCTGGTCGTCTCCACGGTGCGGATCGTGCCGCAGGCACGCGCCTACAACATCGAGCGATTCGGCCGCTATCTGCGGACGCTCAAACCCGGCCTGAACTTCATCATCCCGGGCGTCGACCGCGTCAACACCAAGTACGACCTGCGGGAGCAGGTGTTCTCGTCGCGGCCGCAGCCCGTGATCACCGAGGACAACCTGGTCGTCAACATCGACACCGTGCTCTACTACCAGATCACCGACCCCCGCGCCGCCGCCTATGAGGTGGCGAACTACCTTCAGGCCATCGACCAGCTCACAGTCACCACGCTGCGCAACGTGATCGGCGGCATGGACCTCGAACAGACCCTGACCTCGCGCGAGACCATCAACTCGCGGCTGCGTGGCGTGCTCGACGACGCCACCGGCAAGTGGGGCATCCGCGCCAACCGCGTCGAGATCAAGGCCATCGACCCGCCGCCGACGATCAAGGAGGCGATGGAGAAGCAGATGCGGGCCGAGCGCGACAAGCGCGCGGTGATCCTGCACGCCGAGGGTGAGCGGCAGTCCCGCATCCTGACCGCTGAGGGCGCCCGGCAGCAGGCCATTCTGGAGGCCCAGGGTGACCAGCAGGCCCGGATCCTGCGCTCCGACGGTGAGGCCCAGGCGGTGGAGCGCGTCTTCCAGGCCGTGCACGCCAACGACGCCGACTCCAAGCTGCTCGCCTACAAGTACCTGGAGACGCTGCCGCACCTGGCCAGCGGCGAGGGCAACACGTTCTGGGTCATCCCCGGTGAGCTGACCCAGGCGGTGCAGAACGTCACCAAGGCCTTCGCCGGAGACGCCGGAGAGGCCGCACGCCCCACCGAAGAGCGCGAGGCCCCGTCCGAAACCGCCGAGGTGGAGGAAGGCGAGGCCCGGCGGCTGACCGAGGGCGAGCCCCGCCCCCGCCCGGCGGCGGCCCAGGCCGCGGTCGAGGCGGCGGAGAGCGCCGCCCAGGCGGTCGCCAACGCGCGCAAGGAGGCGGCGGCCGCCGGCGCGCCGGGACAGAAGCTGCCCGGGCAGCGCTCCGACGAAGGAGAGTGAGCGGTCAGACCAGCAGCAGCTTGCCGGTGGTCCGGCGGGCTGCCAGGTCCTCGTGGGCCCGGGCGGCGTCGGCCAGCGGGTAGCGGCCGCCGATCTCCACCCGCAGCTTCCCGGCGTCCACGAGCCCGAGGATGTCGTTCGCCCGCTCCAGCAGTTCGGCGCGGTCCACGATGTGGTCGGCGAGGTTCGGTCGGGCCAGGAAGACCGACCCGGCGGTGTTCAGGCGCTGCGGGTCGAACGTCGGCACGACCCCACTGGACTGGCCGAACAGCGCCAGCACACCGCGGCGCCGCAGGGAGGCGAGGCTGGCGTCGAAGGTGTCGGCACCCACGCCGTCGAAGACGGCGGCCACGCCCGCGCCGCCGGTCAGCTCGCGCACGGCGGCGGCCACGTCGTCGACCTCGGTGTAGCGGATGATCTCGTCGGCCCCGGCCGCGCGGGCCTGTTGCTCCTTGGCCTCGGTGGACACCGTTCCGATGACGCGGGCGCCCCGCGCCTTGGCCAGCTGCACCAGCAGCAGTCCGGTGCCGCCGGCCGCGGCGTGCACCAGCACGGAGTCGCCCGAACGCACGGGGTAGGTGGCGTGGGTCAGGTAGTGCGCGGTCAGGCCCTGGAGCATCACAGCGGCGGCCTGCTCGGTGGTCACGCCGTCCGGGACCGGCACGACCCGCTCCACGGGAACGGCCGCGCGCTCGGCGTAGCCCCCGGGCGCCGACACCCACGCGACGCGCTGCCCCTCGGCCAGGTCGGTCACGCCCGCGCCGACCGCGGACACCGTTCCCGCTCCCTCCAGGCCCGGGGTGTAGGGCGTGGGCACCGGGTAGACGCCGGTGCGCTGGTAGATGTCGATGAAGTTGACCCCGGCGGCCCCGACGTCGACCACCACCTGGCCCGGGCCGGGACGGGGGTCGGTGACCTCACGCGGCCGCAGGACCTCGGGTCCACCCGGCTGTTCGATGACGATGGCACGCATACGCAACGCTCCTCAGTGGTGTTCGGGTCCCGGCCGCCGGTGCCGTCGCAGCGGACGGAGTTCCTCGGGCACGCGACCGCGCCCGGCTCCGCCTACTCCGTGGCCTCCGCCTCCGGCTCCAGCTTGTTCATGCGGTAGTTGTCGAAGTACACGATGGCGTCGCCGCCGCTGCCCCCGCCCTCGCGAGCGACGCCGAGGCCGGTGACGCCGTTCTGGATCGGCTGTGTGTCGACGGCGTCCATCACGTGGGTGCCGTTGACCCATAGCCGGACGGCGATGCTCTTCTCGGTCGTGCCGCCGCTCTCCTCCTCCTGCCGCTCGCAGGTTACCTGCAGGGTGTTGACCGGCTTGTCGGCGTCCTCCTGGCCGTCCTCGGCCACCTCATACCCGGGGACGCCCTCCGTGACCTGCTCGAGGGTGGAGATTCCCGCCTCGCCGCCGATGCGGCGGATCCGCGCCTCGCTCCCGTCGAAGCGGACGGTGACGGAGTACCGGGTGTCATCGTCGTCGTTGTAGAAGCAGTAGACCTCGGTCTCGCCGTAGGCGGGGCCGTTCTGCACGCTGGTGTCGACGCTGATGGCGAGCTGTTCGGGGTAGTCACCGGGGAAACCCGAGATCGCCCGGGTGAGCGTGTCGTCCGTGGTGGCGCGCAGCGCGTACTGGTCGTCGTCGGTGTAGCCGCGGAGGTGCTCGGTCGCGTCGAAGGGGACGTCGTAGTCGTCGGCCTTCCAGCCGGAGTCGCTGTTGCCGAACTCGTCGGTGAAGATGTTCGTCCCGGTCGGGAACTCCGGGCCGATCAGCAGCTGGGAGCCGACGATGCCGCTGGTCATCAGTAGCACCACGGCGCCGACAGCCGCGTAGATCATCATTTTCTTCTTCCGGCCCCCGCCGGACGCGGGAGCGGGCGAGGCCGAGGGGTTCGCGCCGGTCGGAGGCTGCCCCGGCCCGCCAGGGGCGCCGGGGCCTCCCGGTCCCATCGGGGCATACGACTGCTGCCCGTAGGGCGGCGACTGCATGCCGGGGGAGGGGTAGCCCGGGGGCTGGGCCCCCATTGGCTGACCGCCCTGCTGCGGTGGGGCGCCGTAGGGGGGCTGCTGCGGTCCCGAGGGCTGGCCGTAGGGAGGCTGTGCCCCGAACCCCGGGCCGGGCGGCGGGCCGGGGACGGGCGATTCGGATGGAGGCGGGCCGTAGGGCGGCTGTTGCGGACCGGACGCGACCTGCCCCTGGGCGGCGTACGGGTCAGCGGGGTGGGGCTGCTGCTGGCCGAGCGCGGCGGTGGGCGGCAGCTGCTGCCCGGTCTCCGGCGGCATGGCGCGGGTGGTCTGCCCGTTGTTGGGATTCATCGCCGCTGTGGGGCCTGCCGCGGTCTCGGGCAGCGCCTCGGCCGCGGCAGCTCCGGCGATCCCTGCCGCTCCCGCCGCCGCACCGTCCGGGCGCGGGGTGGACGGCGGCGTCCACGAGCGCACCACGGTCCGGTCGACGACGGACTCGGTCGGGTTCTCCTGACCGACCAGGCGGTTGAGCAGCTGCTGGGCGGTGGGCCGGTGCGCCGGGTCTTTCTCCAGCGCCTGGAGGACGACGTCCTCCAGGCTCGGGTCCAGTCCCTCCAGGTTCGGCGGTGCCGCGCTGATGAGCTGGAGCACGGCCGGCACGCTCTGCGCGTCGAAGGGGGCCCTGCCGGTTCCGGCGAAGGCGATCAGGCAGCCCCAGGAGAAGATGTCGGAGACCGGGGTGATCTCCCCGCCCGTGACGAGTTCGGGCGCGAGGTAGGCAGGGGTCCCCATGAGCTGGCTGGACCGGGTCACCGAGCCGTCGTCGTCCATGGCGCGGGCGATGCCGAAGTCGATCACCTTCGGCCCCACCGTCGACAGCAGGACGTTGGCGGGCTTGAGGTCGCGGTGGATCACCCCGGCGCCGTGGATCGCCGTCAGCGCGGCCGCCACCCCCATGGCCAGGCTCTCCAGGGTCCCGCCGCGCATGGGGCCCTCGGTGTTGATCGCCTCGGAGAGGTTGGGGCCCGGAACGTACTCCGAGACGATGTACAGCGGGTCGCTCTCCAGCTCCGCGTCGATGACGCCGGCGGTCGAGAAGCGCGCGACCCGGCGCGCCGACTGCACCTCGCGGGCGAAGCGGCGGCGGAAGTCCTCGTCGTCGGTGAGGTCGGGGTGGATGAGCTTGACCGCGACGAATCGCTCAGAGGCGTCCTCGGCGAGGTAGACGGTGCCCATGCCGCCGCGGCCGAGCCGTCCCACGATGCGGTAGTCACCGAGCTCGTGGGGGTCGCCGGTGCGGAGGGGTTTGGCGCGCTCGTGCTCGTTCGACGTCACAGTTGTGGTTTTCCTTTATGGCTCACGGGGGTTCGCGTCTCACAGCGTACCGACGCGATGCGGGCGTCGCGCGAGTGTGGTCGATGGGGCGACGTCGGCTGTGACTGGGGGTCGCAGATTCTAGCGATCTCTTGCGAGAAACCCCGCTCGTTCACGGGCGGGATGAAGCGCATCCTTAACGGGGCGGAGCGGAGCGCAGCCCCATCGCTGCGTCTCCCAGCTCGGGCGCTTCAGGTTCTCGATGTACTCCTTGGTGATCAAAAGCGGGTCGCCACCGCAGAGGGCGGCGAAATAGGACGGAAACCAGAACTGCCCGTGCATGATGGCCCGGTTGATGCAGCCGGCGAACTCCTGGCGGAGCGGTCGGGCGGACACGCCTTTGAGTGGGCCGATGAGCCGGGAGAGCGAAACCTTCGGCGGGTAGTGCGCTAACAGGAGCACGTGGTCGGTCTCGCCGTCGAACTCGCGCAGCTCGGCACCAAAGTCCTCGCACATCTTCCGCGTGATCTCTTCGCGGCGAGTGGGCAGGGCGTCATCAAAGACGCGACGGCGGTACTTCGGCGTGAAGACCAGGTGCGCGTGCAGGGTGCAGACGACCGTTCGTCGCCTGTGTATATCGGGGCTGGCTCCCATCGAGGTGACATAGACCATTGCTATGGTCACACCCGTGAAGATCGTTGTGTCCGTGAAGCTCCAGCCGACGCCCGAGGTGGCGTCGGCTCTGCGTGATGAGCTCACCGCGTGCAACGAGGGGGCGAACTACGTCTCCGAAGTCGCCTACGAGCACTACGGGCTCAAGGTCCACGAGTACGCACTTCGCAAGCTGGTGTACGCCGAGTTGCGCGAACGCGGTATCAAGTCGGCTGCTGCGCAGCAGCTCATCAAGAAGGTCGTGGACGCCTACGCGACGCTGCGGGCGAACATCAAGGCCGGGAACCTAGGGCCAGAGAAGTCGAAGCGCCGCCGCAAGGCCGAGTCCAAGCCGATCGTGTTTCGCGCCGAGGCGGCACAGGCGTACGACCACCGCAACATGGGTTGGGATATCGACGCCCGGACGGTAGCCATCACCACCCGGCAGGGCCGGATGAAGGGCGTACGGTTCGTCTGCGCCCCCGAGGCGTTGAAGACTCTCGCCGCCTACCGCAAGGGCGAAGCCGACCTCATATGCCGCGACGGGTCCTGGTTCCTCATCGCCACGTGCGACGTGCCCGAGGCCCAGACCTACGAACCCGATGGCTTCATCGGCGTCGATCTCGGTATCCAGAACATCGCCACCACGTCCACCGGTTGCCAGACCGCCGGTCGGAAGCTCAACCGCTACCGCAAGCGGCAGCTCTTCATCCGAAAGAAGCTGCAGAAGAAGGGCACCAAGTCTGCCAAGCGGTTGCTCAAGAAGCGCTCCCGCAAGGAAGCCCGCTGCTCGAAGGACATCAACCACTGCGTCTCCAAGGCGATCGTGACCGAGGCTGAACGCACCGGATGCGGTATCTCCCTCGAAGAACTCAAGGGAATCCGTAACCGGGTACGGCTCCCCAAGCCCCAACGGGTCGCACTCCACTCCTGGGCCTTCGCCCAGCTCGGAGACTTCATCGTCTACAAGGCCAAGCGAGCGGGCGTGCCGCTCGTCTTCGTCGATCCTGCGTACACGTCGCAGATGTGCTGCGAGTGCCAGCACATCGACAATAGGAACCGCGTGCACCAGGGTCTTTTCATTTGCCGGGGCTGCGGCGTCGTTGCGCACGCAGACCGGAATGCTTCCCGCAACATCGCCCAACGTGGCGAGACCGTGTGGAATGCGGGGCGTGAGTCACGCGTCCCGGCCGCCCAGCCCACAGGCTGAGTCGCCAAGACACGGGAGGCAACCTCACATCCAGTGGGGCCCTACCTGCAAGCTCGGGACTTCAGTCCCGAGAAGCTGACACACGCTCGCGACCTCCGCGGTTCCGGTCTGTAGTCGACCTCGTTATAATTAGAACACCAGTTCGAATTAGTGCCTACTCTTCCCCGCGGGCCGACGGCTTTCGCGCACCGCCGGTGCGGGCGCGTACGCGACGAGGGGAGTGGCCCGGTGGCACGTGTCTACGGTGTGCCCATCACGGTGGCCGAGCGGGAGGGGCGGCCGCGGCGCTTCACCTGGGACGGACGGATCTACACGGTGCGGCGGATCATCGACCACTGGGTCACGCTGCGCACCGACTGGGCGGTCGGGGCGCGCGACCGGCTGCCTCGGCGCACATTCTGGCGCGTGGAGGCGGGCTCCGGGCGCGGCCCGGGCGTCTATGAGCTGCGGCATGACTCCGAGAGCGGTCAGTGGCTGCTGGCGCGGGTCTGGGACTGACCCGCGCTACTTCACCTTTCGGTCGAGCCAGGCCAGGAACTCCTGATCAGAGAGGAAGACCCGGCTTCGGCTTCCCGCTCTTTCGCCTGCCACTCCTCGCTCCAGAACCATTCCTGATCCCGGGCCACGGGGATCCGGCGGGTGGCGTCTCCCGGTCGCTGTGGCTCTACCCCCATGACCACCCCGCCCTCGGGCGCTCCATCGACCTGACGCTGACGCTGCTCACCATTCGCCTGATCGCCATGTTGATCATGATCTCCTGCTGCCACGCGCCTTGTGGGGGTTTTCGGGGATTCCTGGGGAAAAGTTGCGGTGACGGGGGAGGCGTTCTCCCCACGGGCCACCCTCGGTCACCCGAGCACCATTTCGCGCAGGGCGCGCAGGCCGGGTTCGTCGCGGACTCCGGCGACGAGGAGGGTGGTGACCGGGCTGTCGCGCCACGCCTGGAGGCGTTCGGCGATGCGGGGGAGCGGGCCGACCAGGGAGAGGCCGTCGGCCAGCTCGTCGGGGACGGCGTCCACCGCCTCCTCGCGGCGTCCGGCCAGGAACAGCTCCTGCACCTTGTACGCGGCTTCGGCGAACCCCATCCGAACGAACACGTTGAGGTGGAAGTTCTCGTCGCGGGCGCCCATGCCGCCGATGTAGAAGGCGAGCGGAATCTTGGCGGTGCGCAGCGCCTCGGCGGTGTCCTCGTGCGGGAGCACGGTGACCGTGCAGGCGATGTCGAAGCCGTCGGGGGCCGCGGCGAGCGCGTCGGCGTACACGCCGGGGCTGATCTCCGGGTGGTAGAAGAGGGGCGTCCAGCCATCGGCGATCTCGGCGGCCAGGGCGACGTTCTTCGGCCCCTCGGCGCCCAGGTAGACGGGGATGTCCGGGCGCAGCGGGCGGGTGATGGACTTCAGCGGCTTGCCCAGCCTGGTTCCGCCCGGATAGGGGAGCGGGTAGTGCGGTCCCTCGGAGGTGGCCGGTGCCTCGCGGCGCCAGACCTGGCGCATGATGTCCAGGTATTCCCGGGTCCGTGCCAGCGGGCGCGGGAACGGCTGCCCGTACCAGCCCTCGACGACCTGCGGGCCGGACACCCCGATCCCGAGCCGGAGGCGCCCGCCGGAGAGGTGGTCGAGGGTCAGCGCGTGCATGGCGGTGGCGACCGGGGTGCGCGCGGAGAGCTGCACGATCCCGGTGCCCAGCCCGATTCGTTCGGTCCGTGCGCCGTACCAGGTCAGAGGGGTGAACGCGTCGGACCCGTAGGCTTCGGCGGTCCACACCGACTCATATCCGAGGGCCTCGGCGGCCCGCACCGTCTCGGTGGCGTCATCGGCGCTGGCGCCCCAGTAGCCCACCGCGATTCCCAGTTTCAGGTCCGTGGTCACGTGCGCTCCTTCGCTCGCTGAAGGACGTCGGCGTCTGGGGCGCATAGTAGAACTGGTTTCAGTTTCTGGATAGGGGCGCCCGAAAGCCCGGCTCCGGGATGGCACCCAACACGCGTGTGCCATTCTGGTGGGCGGTGCCGACGTCGGCGGTGCGACCTCGCGCGGGTCTGCCGCCGCACGCAGGAACCCGGTGTGAATCCGGGGCGGTCCCGCCACTGTGACCAGGGAGCGGACCCGCGACCAACGCCACTGCCGGACGCGACCGGTGGGAAGGCGGCGGGGACGCGGCGATCTGGGAGCCAGGAGACTGCTCGGCACCACGACAAACCCCTATGGGCGTGGACTCCCGAGGAAGGACTGACCCGCGTGAGCGCTTCCGCTCGCTACCCCTTCAGCGCGGTCGTCGGCATGGACGACCTGAAACTGGCGCTGCTGATCAACGCCGTGTCCCCGGCGGTCGGCGGTGTCCTGGTCCGAGGCGAGAAGGGCACCGCGAAATCGACCGTCGTGCGCGCCCTCGCGGCGCTCCTGCCCGACCTCGACGTCGTCGACGGCTGCCGCTTCGCCTGCGATCCCGCTGACCCCGACCCAGGCTGCCCCGACGGGCCGCACGCGCGGGACGTCGTGCCCGCTGAGCGCGACGCGCGCCTCGTGGAGCTTCCGGTCGGTGCGAGCGAGGACCGCCTCGTGGGCTCGCTCGACATCGAACGGGCGCTCACGGAAGGCGTGAAAGCGTTCGAGCCGGGCCTGCTCGCCGCGGCCCACCGCGGCGTGCTCTACGTCGACGAGGTCAACCTGCTCCACGACCACCTCGTGGACCTGCTGTTGGACGCGGCGGCGATGGGCAGGTCGCACGTCGAGCGCGAGGGCGTCTCGGTCGCGCACGCCGCCCGGTTCCTGCTGGTCGGCACGATGAACCCGGAGGAGGGCGAGCTGCGCCCGCAGCTCCTGGACCGGTTCGGCCTCACGGTCGAGGTCGCGGCCACCCGCGAGCCGTCCGAGCGCGCCGACGTGGTCCGCCGCCGCCTCGCCTTCGAGACCGACCCTGACGCCTTCGCCGCCGGGTACGCGCGCGAGGACGACGAACTCGCGGAGCACATCCGCGCGGCCCGCAAACGGCTGCCCGGGGTCGTCCTCACCGACGCGGCCCTTCGCCAGGTCACGGCCGTGTGCGCGGCCTTCGAGGTCGATGGTCTGCGCGCCGACATCGTCACGGCCCGCGCGGCCATGGCGCTGGCCGCCTGGCGGGACCACATCGAGGTGACGTCCGACGACGTGCGCGACGCGGCCCGGCTCGCCCTGCCGCACCGGCGCCGCCGCGATCCCTTCGACGCCCCCGACCTCGACGAGGACCGGCTGCAGGAGGCGCTCGACCAGGCGGGTGATGCCGACCCAAAAGGCCGTGAGGACACCCCGGAGGAGCCGGGGAGTCCCGACGACGGCGATGGGTCGGACGACAGTCCGCAGGAGAGCCAGGACAGCCAGGAGAGCCACGACGGCTCGGACACCGAGGACGCCCCCGCGCCGTCGCCGTCCTCGCCTGACTCCGGCGACCAGCAGGGGGAAGAGCAGGAAAGCTCCCCCTCGGGGCCGGGACAGCAGACGGGCGACACCACGAGCGAGGCGGGGGAGCCCTACCGCCCGCGGCTGTTCAGCGTCTCCGGGATCGGCCACGGGACCCCCGGCCGCCGTTCCCGCGCCGAGACGCCGTACGGCAGGACATCGGGGTCCCGTCCGCCGCGAGAACGCGTCGGGACGCTGCACCTGATCGAGACGCTGCGGGCGGCGGCACCCCACCAGCGGGCCCGGGGCCGCAACGGCCCCGGGCTCCGACTGGAAGGGTCGGACCTGCGGGAGGCCGTCCGCGAGGGGCGCGAGGGCAACCTCGTGCTGTTCTGCGTGGACGCCAGCGGATCGATGGCGGCGCGGCAGCGCATGCGCGCCGTCAAGGGCGCGGTGCTCAGCCTCCTGCTCGACGCCTACCAGCGGCGCGACAAGGTCGGGCTGGTCACCTTCCGTGGGCGGGGCGCCGAACTCGACCTGCCGCCCACCTCGTCGGTCGAGGCGGGCGCGCGCCGCCTGCGCGAGCTGCGTACCGGTGGGCGCACGCCGCTGGCAGCGGGGCTGCTGCGCTCGGCCGACGTACTGCGCGTCGAGCGCCTGCGCGACCCGATGCGCCGCCCGCTGTTGGTCGTCGTCACCGACGGTCGGGCCACGCAGGGCGGACTCGACGACGCCCTGCGCGCCGGGGCGTGGATCGGTGCTCAGGGTGTGGAGAGCGTCATCGTCGACTGCGAGTCGGGCGTGGTGCGCCTAGGGTTGGCCGCGCGGCTGGCCGCCACCATGGGCGGGACCACGGTCCGACTGGATGAACTGGGAGCCGACGCGCTGAGCGGACTGGTCCGGCACACACGCCACCGCGCCGCGTGACCCTACACGCGCCGTAGAAGACAAACCACCAGCGACAGACAAGGACCCACGACAGATGCCGCAGGGCAAACCGTCCTACGTCCCCGACGACGGACTCACGACGCGGCAACGGCGCAACCGGCCGCTGCTGATCGTGCACACCGGCACAGGGAAGGGCAAGTCGACTGCCGCGTTCGGCCTGGCCACACGCGGGTGGGCGCAGGGCTGGGACATCGGGGTGTTCCAGTTCGTGAAGTCCGCGAAGTGGCGGATCGGCGAGGAGAAGGCGCTGCGCGTCCTGGGCAACACCTCCGAGGGCGGCAAGGTCACCTGGAACAAGATGGGGGAGGGCTGGTCCTGGATCCAGCGCCCCGGCACCGAGCAGGACCACGCCGCCGACGCGGCCGAGGGCTGGAACCAGATCAAACGCGACCTGACCGCGGAGACGTATCGGCTCTACGTGCTCGACGAGTTCACCTACCCGATGAAGTGGGGGTGGGTGGACGCCGACGACGTCGTCGAGACCCTGCGGAACAGGCCCGGGAACCAGCACGTCATCATCACCGGACGCGACGCCGACCAGCGGCTGCTGGACGCGGCCGATCTCGTCACCGACATGACGAAGGTCAAGCACCCGATGGACGCGGGGCAGAAGGGCCAGCGCGGCATCGAATGGTGACGCGCCGCTAGCTGTCAGGTCGCCCCGGGTCCCCCCGTTGATCTCGGGAAAGTGCGCCAAGAAACCGCTGGAATTTGGCGCTTTTCCCCGAGATCAACGGGGGAGGTCGGTGGGGATGAGGCTGTAGAGCGCCATATCGCAGCGGCCTTCGTGCAGCCGCATCGCGTTGCGCTCGATGCCCTCGAAGACGAAACCGGCCTTCTCGGCGACGCGGCGCGAGCCGGTGTTGGCGGTCGCGGCCCTCAGCACGATCCGCTCGAAGCCCTGGTCAATGGCCCAGCGGCAGGCGGCGATCGTCGCCTCGGCGGCCAGACCTCGGCCGCGTGCCCACGGTGCCATCCAGTAGCCGATCTCGGTCGTCTGGGTCACCCACATAGTGCGCGTGAAGCCGATGGATCCGCAGAAACGGCCCGTGTCGCGTTCGATGATGGCCCACTTCTGCCCATCGCCGGTGACCCGGGACTCCGGCGCCACCGTCCGGCACCACGCCTCGGCTTCGTCGTGGGTGTACGGCACTCCGGGTTCGGGGAGCGGAAGCCACCTCTGAATCTCGGGGTCGTTGACCGCGGCGAAGACATCGTCGATGTCGGCTTCGGTGAAGGCACGCAGCGTCAACCGTTCCGTCTGCAGGATGACGATCGGCATCATCTGCTTGGCAGAGGTCATCGGTTCGGGCTGCATTCCGGTCCTTCCAACTCGTCGAACGTGTGCACGGCGCGGAGGAATCGAGCGGCCATGGCCGGGGCTCCCGCCCAGTGCACATGGAGGTAAGAGGCGTTCAGGGTGGCACTCGCGTATCCGTCGCCGCCACTGGATTTCCACTGCCAGGCGGGGTCGGTGCCGTGGGCGGGGGTGAGTGCGGTGCGGTGGAACTCGTGGCCGTGGACCCGGGTCCCGGCGGCGGCCAGGACGGAGTCGCGTACGGCGACGGCGGCGCGGTAGCCGAGGGTGAGGCGGCCCGTCATCCGTGCTTCGGCGGGGATGACCCCGCACATCGGTGCCCCGTCCAGCTCGCGCGCGAGGTAGAGCAGCCCGGCGCACTCGGCGGCCACAGGCGCACCGCGACCTGCCAGGTCGGCGACGGCGGATCTCAGCGAGGCGTTTCCGGAGAGCTCGGCGGCGTGCATCTCGGGGAACCCACCGCCGATGACGAGCCCGCGGGCGTTTTCCGGAAGCTTCTCGTCGTGCAGTGGATCAAATGCGACCACCTCGGCTCCACCGGCCCGCAGCAGCTCGGTCTGCTCGGTGTAGGAGAAGGTGAACGCGGGTCCACCCGCGACTGCTATCCGCGGGGAGGGCCCGGCCGAGCCCGACGCGCTGTCCGTTGGGGCGCCCTCGGGCGTCAGCAGCGCGGCCATCTCGGCGTCGGGGTCCCACGGCGAGCCGGGGAGCGGGGCGGCAGCGCGCGCCAGCGCGACGATCGCGTCCAGGTCGCAGGAGTCGGCGACCAGCGAGCCGAGCGCGTCCACGGCCTCGCGCGCGGCATGGGCTCGTTCGGCGGCCGGGATGAGGCCAAGGTGACGGGACGGAGTCTCGATGGCGGCGTGCCGCCGAATGGCGCCGAGAACCGGAACGCCCACGTCCTCCAGCGCGTCCCGTAGCAGCTTCTCATGGCGGTCGGAGCCGACCCGGTTGAGGATCACGCCGCCGACCCGCACACGCGTCTCGAAGGTGCAGAAGCCGTGCACGAGAGCGGCGATGGACCGGCTGGTCCGGGCGGCGTCCACGACCAGCACAACCGGCGCTCCGAGCTGCCCGGCGACATGCGCGGTCGAGGCGAAGTCCCCGGGGCCGTGGAAGTGCCGCGGCTCGGAGGCGCCGTCGAACAGGCCCATCACGCCCTCGATGACGGCGATGTCCGCCCCGGCGGCGCCATGCTCGAACAGCGGCACGATCCGGTCCTCGCCGCAGAGCACCGGATCCAGGTTCCGCGGCGGCCGCCCGGTGGCGAGGGCGTGATACCCGGGATCGATGTAGTCAGGCCCCACCTTGTGCCCGGACACGCGCGTTCCCCGAGCCGCCAGAGCGGCCATGAGCCCGGTGGCGACCGTGGTCTTCCCACTCCCCGACGCCGGGGCGGCGATCACCACGCGCGGAACCTGCGGCATGCGAGTATCCCTCTTCCTGCCCGACTGATCGACGACCGTCCAGGCTATGCGCACAAGAGAATCCCCGGGCACCAACGAGCGATGCCCCCGCGTGGCGGGGGCATCGCATGTTTCCGGTGCTACAGGCGGCCGGACTTCACCTCAGCGAGGAAGACGGACCACTCCGGCCGGGATGTGGCGTGCCAGCCGGGCCGGTGTCCCGGGACACCGGCCCGACCACCGTCGAGCGGTGGGCCCCACGGCTGAAGTTGCGGCGTCAGTGGTGGGCACGCGTTCCGCGTCGGCCGAAGCCGAGGAACGTGCCCTTCTGCTCCTCGGCGGTACGGGGATGTGGGGCCGCGGGCTGTGCGCCCTCCTCAGCCTCCGCCGCCGCCTCGGGCCGCGTCCCGGCGCGCACGGTCGTCCAGGCCACCGGCCAGAACACCACGATCGCGGCGACCGCCATCACGTAGAAGGCCCAGAACGGCGGAGCCACCATCGCCAGGGCCGTCACGACCAGCGCGATCGCCACCAGCCCCGTCAGGTCCCGGCTCATGATCGCGCCGCGGACGACACCCATCGCGAACGCCAGCGCCCCGAGCGCGAAGGCCACGGAACCGCTGATCAGCAGCGTCATGAACCACGGGTTCACGGCCTCGATCAGCGCCACGGTGTCGACACCCGTATCGATAGCGCCCGCGATGGTCATCTCGATCGCGGGCAGTCCCGCGAGGAGCACGAAGCCCGCGATGACCAGGGGGAACGCCCAGGAACTCCAGCGCTCCTCGCCTGCGTCCCTCAGGCGCCCGCGCAGGGCCAGGAAGGCGAGGGCGGACAGCGCGAAGGCCACCAGCGTCAGCATGTGCGCGGCGGCCCAGCGGGTGGTGTCGGCCTCGGCGGCCTCCGCGACGACCTCCGGGGTCGGCGCGCCGCCGGACACGAACGGGTGGTACAGGAAAGCGGCCAGCAGGACCACGGGGGCGATGGCCATGGCGGCCGCTCGGAACCAGTTACGGGTGGGTGTGGACATGGTGCCCACCTCCAGGACGAGATCCGACCCGGTCCGGGCGCCCGTTCAGCCCGGGCACGAAGTACTTATCGTCACAGTACGCCGGTGCCTCCGTCCTGGTATAGGCCCAAGGTCCCTGTCGTGCGGGATATTCGCAGGTCGGAGTCGCGTGTGGGCGTCGCGGCCGTCTATCCGCGCTGGCCCGCGCCACCGATGCAGGCGCCAGGGCGGGCACTAGTAGCGGTACCGGCCCGGCGGACGCCGCAGGGGAGCAGGTGATCGCCCGGCAGCTCCCTCCCGGTCACCTCGGCAAGGTCTTCACTGAGGTCCGTGAACGCGCTGAACGCCTCGGTCACTGGCTCACCTGGTACCGCACCGACGAGGGGTGGAGGTTCACCCTCACCGATTGCGCCACCGGGAACAAGCGCACCTACCCCTACCTCGCCCAGGTCCAGGCCCACCTGAACCGGGCTGAGCGCGAGCGTCGCTGACCGGCCCCCACAACCGCCGCCCGGCCCCACGGAAACGCCTCTGACTAATGCGTTTCTCGATGAATTGAAACGGATCGGTCGAATTCAGGTTGGCAATCCGCAAGGCTGACACTATCCAGATCCCTTGTCGTGCTGTGCTCGTCGGACGGGGCGCCAGCCATGTGTGGTGAGCTCCGCCCCCACCTCGGCGTTGGCTGAAGGGGGCCCTGAGCCGCGAGCCTGACCCAGATACGCTGATCCGCGGCATCTGCTGCGAAAGCGGCGGGAGTTGGACGACGGAAAGCGCGGTGGCATGGGCGCGAGCAGGCGGCTCGTCGGGGTCGGAGTGGGGCCGGGTGACCCGGAGTTGGTGACGGTGAAGGCCGTGCGGAGGATGCGCGAGGCCGACGTCGTGCTGGTTCCGGTCATGGCCCTGGATGAGCCGGGACGGGCGGAGGCCACGGTCCGCGAGCATGTGGACGATCAGTCCGTCGAGCGCGTCGTCTTCGCGCTCAACGATCGCGGAGGCCGCAGCGAGCGTCGGGTGCGGGCCTGGGACGAGGCGGCGCGGGCGGTGGTGCGGCACTTCGAGAGCGGGGCACAGACGGTCGCGTTCGCCACCATCGGCGACCCCAACGTCTACTCCACCTTCAGCTACCTCGCGCAGACCGTACGCGGCCTGGACCCCGACGTCGAGATCGAGACCGTCGCGGGCATCACCGCCATGCAGGACCTGGCCGCACGCTCGGGCAGCGTGCTGGCCGAGGGAACCGAGCCGCTGACGCTGCTTCCGGTGACCAGCGGGGTGGACCGGCTGCGGGAAGCACTGTCGGGGGATGCAACGGTGGTCGCCTACAAGTTCGGCCGGTTCGCCCCGGAGGCGGTGGCGGCGCTGCGCGAGTCCGGTCGCCTGGAGGACGCCGTGTACGGTTCTCGCCTGGGGCTCGACGATGAACGGATCGCCCCGGCTGCGAAGCTGGAGGGCGAAGAGCTCCCGTACCTGTCGACACTGATCGCCCCGGCACGCCGGGGCGAGCGCGGAGGGAAACTGTGAACGAGGCCCACCACGCGGCGGCGACCGATCACAGGAAGCAGGAAGCGGCGGTCGCCTCCGGGAACCAAAGCACGCCCGACCGACGGACCGGGAAGGTCACCTTCGTCGGGGCGGGCCCGGGCGCGGCCGACCTGTTGACGATCCGGGCGGCACGCGCGATCGAGGACGCGGACGTGGTCATCTGGGCCGCCAGCCTCGTGCACGAGGACGTTCTGCGGCACGCACGCGGAGACGCCGAAATCGTCGATTCCGCGAAGCTGCCGATGGAGGGCGTGCTGCCGTTCTACGAGCGGGCGGTGCGCGAGGGTATCCGCGTCGCGCGGATCCACTCCGGCGACCCGTCCCTGTGGGGCGCGGTGCAGGAGCAGCTGGACGAGTGCGTCGAACTGGGCCTGGAGGTCGAGATCATCCCGGGCGTGTCCAGCGTCAGCGCGGTGGCGGCCCTGGCCCAGCGAGAACTCACCATCCCCGAGGTGGCCCAGTCGGTGATCCTCACTCGGCTCGGCGGCGGCAAGACGCCGATGCCGGAGGGCGAGGAGGTCCGCGAGTTCGCCCGGCACGGCACCACCATGGCGCTGTTCCTCTCGGCGGCCCGCTCCGGGCAGCTGCAGCAGGAGCTGCTGGAGGGGGGCTACGCGGCCGACACCCCCTGTCTGATCGCCTACCAGGCCACCTGGCCCGACGAACTGGTGCTGCGCTGCACGCTCGGCGAGCTGGAGGCCACCCTCAAGGAGCACAAGCTGTGGAAACACACGCTCGTGCTCGTCGGGCCTGCGCTGTCCGCCGGGGGCACCCGCTCGCACCTGTACCACCCGGGGCACTTCCACGGTTACCGGCGCGCCGACCGTGCGGCGCGACGCGCGCTGCGCGAAGCGAGGCAGGGGTCCTAGGGCGATGACCGAGACGCCCGACACCGGCCCGGATCCCGGGCCGGACCTGCGCGAACCCGACCTCCCCCGCACGATGAAGGTGCGGCAGAAGGCGCTGCGCACCGGCTGGACGACGGGCACGTGCGCCTCGGCCGCGGCGAAGGCGGCCACCGAGGCGCTGGTCAGCGGGCGCCCGGTGGAGGTGGTGGAGGTGGCGCTGCCCTCGGGCCGCCGGATCACCTTCGCGACCGAGCGCTGCGAGGTCCTCTCGGCCGACCGCGCGGAGGCCGTGGTGGTGAAGGACGCCGGGGACGACCCCGACGCCACCCACGGCGCGCACATCACCGCCACGGTCACCCGCAGGCCGCAGAGCAGCGGTTTGGAACTCGACGGCGGCATCGGCGTCGGCGTCGTCACCAAGCCGGGGCTCGGTCTGGAACCCGGCGGCCCTGCGATCAACCCCGTCCCCCGCGAGATGATCACCCAGGCGGTGCGGGAGGCCGCCGACGTCGACCGTGCGGGTCTGAGCGTCGTCATCAGCGTCCCGGAGGGCGAGAAGATGGCGCGCAAGACCACCAACGCCAAACTCGGCATCCTCGGCGGGATCTCCATCCTCGGCACGACCGGGATCGTGCGCCCGTTCTCCACGGCCTCCTGGCGCGCCAGTGTCGAGCAGGCCGTGTCGGTGATGGCGGCCCAGGGCGAGGACACCCTGGTGCTGTGCACGGGAGGCCGCACCGAGAAGGGCGCGATGCTGCGCTACCCGCACCTGCCCGACGTCTGCTTCGTCGAGGTCGGCGACTTCACCGGCGCCGCACTGCGCCGCGCGCTGGACCACGGCCTGACCCGCGTCGTCTTCGTCGGCATGGCGGGCAAGCTCACCAAAATCGCCTCCGGTGTGCTGATGACCCACTACACCCGCTCCAAGGTCTCCACCGAACTCCTCGGCGACGTCACCCGCCAGGTGGGCGGCGGCGAAGAACTGGCCGCCCAGGTCGACACCGCCAACACCGGCCGCCACGCCTACGAACTCTGGGAGAAGGCGGACCTGCTCAAGCCCGGAGGCGACGAACTCTGCCACCGCGTCGCCGACGTCCTGACCCGCTTCACCGAGGGCGTGATGGCGGCGGAGGTCGCCATGGTCGACTTCACCGGCAAGAACGTGGTGGCGGCCTACCCGAGGGAGTCCACCGCGTGACCGGGGCGTCTCCGGTCGACGCGACGGAAGCGAGCTGAGCGGGTTCCAGCGGTGCCGTGAAGAACACGGAGAACAGGGGGAGCCGCCGTCCTCAGCTCCCCCTGCCTCGTGGTGTGGTGGCTACTCCAGCCGGACCGGCAGCTGGGGCAGGCCACGGAAGTTGGGGCTGGGGCGGTGGTGGAGGGATTCTGGTGGGACCGCGAGGGAGAGCTTCGGATAGCGGCGGAACAGGGAGTCGAAGGCGGTTTCGGCTTCCTGGCGGGCCAGGGCGGCGCCGAGGCAGTAGTGGGCGCCGTGGCCGAAGCCGAGGTGGGTTTCGCGGCGCGGCGGTTCGCGCGTGATGTCCAGCCGGTCGGGGTCGGGGAATTCGCGGGGGTCGCGGTTGGCGGAGGCGAAGAGGGCGAGTACCCCCTCGCCCCGATGGATGAGTGTGTCCGCGATTTCGACGTCGTCGGTCGCGTAGCGGACGCGCACCGCGCCGAGTACCGGGCCGCACCAGCGCATCAGTTCGTGGACGGCGCGTGGCGTCAGGTCGGGGTCGGCCCGCAGGCGGGCGAGCTGGTCCTGGTGGGTGAGCAGGGCGAGGACGCCATTGCCGATCAGATGGGCGGTCGTCACGTGCCCGGCGATGACGAGCGTGAAGACCAGCCGGACCAGTTCCTCCTCGGTGAGCCGGTCGCCGTCCTCCTCTTCCACTCTGAGCAGTGCCGACAGCAGGTCCTGGGTCGGACGCGCGCGACGGTGGCCGATGAGGTCCCTGATGTAGGCGGCTCCCTCAAGGAGCGCCGGACCGAAGGCCGTGCGGTCGATGCTGATCAGCGCGTCGCTCCACCTGTGCCACTGCTGCCGGTCCTCGTCCGGGATGCCGACGAGTTCGCAGATGACGGTGATGGGGAGGGGGTAGGCGAAGTGGTCGATGAGGTCGACGGCGCCGTCCGCGGCCTTGCTGGGGAGTTCGTCCAGGAGCCGGTCGGTGATCTCCTGCATGCGCGGGCGCAGTTCGTTGACGCGGCGCGCAGTGAAGGCCCGGGAGACGAGTTTGCGCAGCCGCGTGTGGTCGGCGCCTTCGAGGTCCAGGATCGAGCGCGCCACGTACTGGGCTTCCTCGCCGGAGAGTCCGCGTGTGCTCGTGATCTGCCGGTGGAGGTCGTCGGCCAGGCCGTCGGGCACGTCGTCGGGGTCGTTGCTGAAACGGGCGTCGCTCATCACCGTTCTGACATCGGCATAGCGCGTGGCGAGCCAGACGGGTGTGTCGATGCCGCGGGGCAGGGCCCGCGCTAACGGCGTCTGCTCGCGTAACCGCCGGTAGACGCCGAACGGGTTGCTGAGCAGCTCCGGGTCCAGCATGTCCAGGACGTCGCCCGCGGTCCGTGTATGCGGTGTCGTGCGCTCGGCCGATTCGGTCATGGTGCCCTCCATGCGGGGGAGAGAAGGCGGCGGGGGCGGTGCGGCTCGGACCCGGCGATCACCGGATCCGAGCCGCACCGCGCGTGCTTTCCTCAGAGTCGCACGGGAAGCCGGATCAGACTGCGGAAGGTGGGCTGTGGCTGGTACTCCAGTTCCTCAGGGTCGACCGCCAGCCGCAGGTCGGGGAAGCGGCTGAACAGTTTGGTGAAGGCGACGTCGCCTTCCTGGCGGGCCAGGGCGGCGCCGAGGCAGTAGTGGGGGCCGTGGCCGAAGCCGACGTGGGACTCGCGGCGGCCGGCGGGTTCGCGGGTGATGTCGAGGCGGTCGGGGGCGTCGAATTCACGGAGGTCGCGGTTGGCGGTGGCGAGGAGGCCCATGGCGGATTCCCCCTGCCGGATGGTGGTGCCCCCGATCTCGACGTCCTCCAGGGCGTAGCGGACGCGTGCAGCGGTCATGAGGGGGCCGCACCAGCGCATGAGTTCGTGGACCGCGCGCGGTGCCAGCTCGGGATCGGACTTCAGGCGGTCCAGTTCGTCGGGGTGGGTGAGCAGGGCGACGGTGCCGTTGCCGATGAGGTTGGCGGTCGTCAGGTGTCCGGCGATGACGAGGACGAAGATGAGGCTGATCATCTCGTCCTCGGTGAGCCGGTCGCCGTCCTCGTCCTGGATGCGGACCAGGCCCGACAGCAGGTCGGAGGTGGGTTGGGCGCGGCGGAGCTCGATGAGGCGCCGGATCTGGGCGGCGGCCTCGCGCACAACACCTGCGACGAGGGACCGGTCCGTGCTGAGCAGTTTGTCGCTCCACACGTGCCACTGCGTCCGGTCCTCTTCGGGGATCCCCACCAGTTCGCAGATCACCGCGATCGGGAGCGGGTAGGCGAAGTGTTCGATGAGGTCGACGACGCCGTTCTCGGCCGTGGCGGGGAGTTCGTCCAGCAGCCGGTCGGTGATCTCCTCCACACGCGGCCGCAGCTCGTTGACCCTGCGCACGGTGAACGTCCGGGAGACGAGCTTGCGCAGCCGGGTGTGGTCGGCACCCTCGATATCCAGGAGCGTGCGCGTGAGGTAGCTCTCCTCCTCGCGCATGCCGATCTCCTCCCGCGCCTTGCGTCGGAAATCGACCGCCTGCCCGCCCGGGACGTCGTGGGGGTCGTTGCTGAAGCGGGAGTCGGCCAGCAGCTCTTTGACCTCCGCGTACCGGGTGACGAGCCAGAAACCGAGGTCGGTCTCGCCGACACGGGTCTTCGCCCAGACGACCGGGGCCTGCTCCCGCAGCCGCCCGTAGATGGCGTGCGGGGTGCGCAGCAGTTCGGGATCTTGGAGGTCGAACACGGTGGCCTCGTCGGTGACGGCTTCCACCGGAATCGCGGTGGGGGTGGTGTCGGGCTGGACTCTTTCGGTCATTGGTTCCTCCGTTAAAAGAGAGGAGGGTTAGGGGGTAGCGGGGGATGACCGGGGCCGCCGCCCGTCCTCCTACGGCAGCCCAGGTGTCCGGCCCCGTCGGGCCGGGACCGGTGCGGTGATGCGGTGGGCTAGCGGCTCACAACCGCACGGGCAGGCGAGCGAGTCGGCGCATGCCCGGACTCTGCTCCCACTCCAGTTCGTCCTCCGGTACGGCGAGGGACAGCTCGGGGTAGCGGCGGAACAGCTTTCCGAACGCGACCTCACCCTCCTGCCGTGCCAGGGCGGCGCCGAGGCAGTAGTGGGCGCCGTGGCTGAAGCCGACGTGCTGCTCTCCGCGTGTGACCGGGCGCCGCGTGATGTCGAGGCGCTCCGGGGAGTCGAAGTACCGAGGGTCGTGGTTGGCCGCGACGAGCATCGCCTGGACGCGCTCGCCCTGGCGAATGAGCGTCTCCCCGACCATGACGTCTTCGGTCGCGAAGCGCGGACGCGTGGCCAGCACCGGGCCGCACCACCGCATGAGTTCGTGCACGGCGGCCGGAAGCCGGCTCTCGTCCTCTCGCAGCAGCTCCAGCTGGTCAGGGTGGGTCAGCAGGGCCACCGTGCCATTGCCGAGCAGGTGGGCCGTGGTCTCGTGGCCGGCGATGACGAGCGTCAGGATCATGGTGGCCAGTTCGACATCGCTGAGCTTGGTGCCGTCCTCGTCCTGGACCTGGATCATGGCGTCGATCAGGTCGTCGGACGGCGCGGACCGTCGCTGTTCGATCATCTGGTTGATGTGGTCGACCATGTCCCGCATGGCGTTGCCCATCGCCTCGGGTTCCATCGAGATCAGCCCGTGGCTCCACTTCCGCCACAGCGGCCGGTCCTCCTCCGGCACCCCGACCATCTCGCTGATAACGGTGATCGGGAGCGGGTAGGTGAAGTGTTCGATGAGGTCGACGACGCCGTTCTCGGCCGTGTCGGGGAGTTCGTCCAGCAGCCGGTCGGTGATTTCCTCCACGCGTGGCCGCAGCTCGTTGACCCTGCGCACAGTGAAGGCGCGGGAGACGAGTTTGCGCAGCCGCGTGTGGTCGGCCCCGTCGGAGTCCAGGATGGAATCCGCGATGTAGGGGATGTACTCCTCGGGAATCCCGAAGTGGCGCATGATCGCCACGCGCTCGTTCTCCTCGACGCCCGGGACCGACGTCGAGTTGTTGGCGAAGCGCGGGTCGTTCAGCACGGAGCGGACTTCCTCGTGCCGGGTGATGAACCAGATGGTGGATCCGTCCACGAACCTGCCCTTGACCACGGGACCCTGTTCGCGCACGCGTGCCCAAGCACCGTACGGGTCGCGCACGAACTCCGGATCCGTGAAGAATTCGACGACGTCAGGCTCGTGGGTGGCGGTGTGGTCGGCCGGAGTGGTCATGGTGTCCTCTCCTTTGTGGCTGTCAGGTGAGCTTCTGCCGGTCGATCTCTTCTCGGACCCGATCCACCAAGCGCTGGAAGAGGTCGATGACCCGCGGCGCCGCGGCCCGCAGGACCTCGGGCCGGGTGTCGGCTTCGAACGCCGCGTTCACGGTTCGGACCATGGCGTCGACCTTTGTGTCGAAGTCGGGGAACCCGGCCGCCCCTGCTCGAAGGCTGTCGAAGGTCAGGAAGCCGGTGACGACAGCGAAATAGGCGTGGCGCTGGGCCTCCGCCGAGAGGTCGGTGCGCACGATGCCGTGCTGGCGGAGCACCTGGAAGTACTCCGTGACGGTGCGCTCCCGGAACTCGACCAGGTCGCCGACGAGCTTGGGCGCGCTGCGGGACAGCGTGCCCAGGGTGTCGGAGTCCGCGACCATGACAGCCCGGAAGATCGGGTCGTCCATCACCGACCGCAGGGACCTCTCGGCCATTCGACTGGGGAGCAGGGCGGCGGGCTCCTCGCGCATCGCCTGTACGTAGGAGGCGGCCAGGACCGCCTGCGAGCGCATCAACACCGTCAGGAACAGCGCTTCCTTGGTGTTGAAGTGCAGATAGACGGTGCCCTTGCCGACACCCGCCCGGCGGGCGACATCGTCGATGGTGACGCGCTTGTAGCCCCATGCCACAAGGAGTTCACCGGCGGCGTCGAGGATGCGCTCCGCCCGCAGGTCGCGCTCCGCCTGCGTGGAGTCCCGAGACCCCGTCGACGCACGATCGTTCATGTCGTTCCCCGCCACGTTTCCCGCCACTCCAGCCGTGAGCTTGACTCGATGACCAGATGCGAAATCTGGTCATAAAATAAACGTACGTACAGCCAAGCCGCGTGGCAAGCATCACAGGCGTCAAGGAATCATTAAGGGGCGACCCGGTACCCTCGGCCTGTGTTGATCGCTGCCGCTGTGTGCCCGCACCCTCCGCTGCTCGTCCCCGACGTCGCCCAGGGCGCCGCCGCCGAGCTCGACCCGCTGCGCTCCGCCTGCGACCGGGCTGTCGCCGAGCTGGTCGCCGCCGGAGCCGACGAAGTCGTCGTCATCGGGACCGGCGAGCAGAACCGTGTCCACGACGCCGACGCCGGAGGCAGCCTGGCGGGGTACGGGGTGCCGATGCGGATCGGTCCGGCCCCGGCGGTTTTACCGCTCCCGCTCACCATCGGACGCTGGCTGGCCGAACGCGGGGGCGCGGCGCCCTCCTCCTACGTGGAGGTGGCGCACGACGCCCGCCCCGAGGAGTGCCTGGTGCGCGGCGCCGAACTCGCCGCGTCCGTGCCCCGGCTCGCGGTCGTCGTCATGGGCGACGGCAGCGCACGGCGCACCACCACGTCGCCGGGGCGTGTCGATGACCGCGCGATCGGCTTCGACGCGTCTGTCGCTGCTGCACTCGCCGCCGCCGACGTGGAGGCACTGTCATCCCTCGACCCGCGACTGGCCGAAGAACTCATGGTCGCGGGCCGCGCCGCCTGGCAGATGCTCGCCGGAGCCGCGGACGGCGCCGGCCTGAGCGGTCGGCTCCTCGCACACGTTGCCCCCTACGGCGTGGGGTACTTCGTCGCGTCCTGGAGGTGAGCCCACCCCCAGGTGTGACGGCTCAGCCTGACAGCTGCCCCTGCACGTCGCCGACCTCGTTCAGCGCCAGCTCCATCGCCCGATCAGCCAGGTCGGGCGCGTCGTAGGGCAGCCAGTGGATCCGTGGGTCGCGCCGGAACCAGGCATCCTGGCGGCGGGCGAAACGGCGCGTGGCGCGGACGGTGTCTGCGCGCGCGGTCGCCTCGTCATAGTCCTCGACGACGCCGTCGTCGTTGGGTCGTCCTTGCTCTGCAGCAAGGAACCGGAGCGCCTGCGCGTAGCCGAGGGCCCGCGACGCGGTGCGGCCCTCGCGCAGGCCGTGCTGGTCCAGCTCGCGGACCTCGTCCACCAACCCCGCCTCCCACATGCGGTCGACGCGCAGCTCGATGCGCTCGTCCAGTTCGGTCCGGGGGACCGACAGGCCGATCTGCGCGCACGGGTAGCGCGACACGTGCTGGGGCAGCGTCGCGGTGAACGGGCGGCCGGTGACCTCGATGACCTCCAGCGCGCGCACGATGCGGCGCCCGTTGCTCGGCAGGATCGCCTCGGCCGCCGCCGGGTCGCGTTCGGCGAGGCGGGCGTGGAGCGGGGCCGGGCCCACGTCCGCCAGCTCGGCCTCCAGGCGCGCCCGGACCTGCGGGTCGGTTCCGGGGAAGTCCAGATTGTCCAGGGCTCCGCGCACGTACAGCCCCGACCCGCCGACCAGGATCGGCACGCCGCCCCGTGCCTGGATGTCGTCGATCAGACCGCGCGCCAGGCGCTGGTAGCGGGCCACGTCGGCGGTCTCGGTGACCTCCCAGATGTCGAGCAGGTGGTGCGGCACGCCGCGCCGTTCGGCCGCGGTGAGTTTGGCGGTACCGATGTCCATGCCGCGGTACAGCTGCATGGAGTCGGCGTTGATGACCTCACCGGGCGTCCCGCGCTCCGCCAGCCGCAGGGCGAGTTCCACGGCCAGGTCGGACTTGCCGGCCGCGGTCGCGCCGACGACCGCGAGCACTCTGTTCACACTGCTCATCCGTCCAGTCTGACAGCGCTTGGGCGTGTTTGCTCCTAGGATGATCGTCATGCGATTCGCCAAAGGTCACGGCACCGAGAACGACTTCGTGATCCTCCCCGACCCCGATGGTTCGCTGGATCTCACGCGCGAGACGGTCGCCGCACTGTGCGACCGCCGTGCCGGAATCGGCGGCGACGGCGTGCTGCGGGTGGTGCGTACCCGGGCGCTGGGCGAGGTGCTGCCGGAATCGGCGGCCTCCTCCGCCTCCTGCGAGTGGTTCATGGACTACCGCAACGCCGACGGAGGCATCGCCGAGATGTGCGGCAACGGGGTCCGGGTCTTCGCCCGCTACCTGATCGAATCGGGGCTGGCCGAGGGCACCTCGTTCGGTGTGGGCACCCGCGCCGGGGCGCGGCACATCACGGTCGAGGCCAACGGCGACATCACCGTCGACATGGGCCGGCCCGAGGTGATGGGCAAGGGCTCCGCGGGGCTGGCCGACGGCACGGTGCACGGCACCCGCGTCTCGGTGGGCAACCCCCACCTCGCCTGCCCGGTGGACCGGCCGCTGAGCGAGATCGACCTCAGCGAGCAGCCCCGGCTGGACGCGGCCGAGTTCCCCGAGGGCGCCAACGTCGAGGTGTTCACCGAGACCGCCCCCGGTGCCCTGGAGATGCGGGTCTACGAGCGCGGTGCGGCCGAGACCCGGTCGTGCGGCACCGGCATCGTGGCTGTCGCGGCAGCCGCGACGCCGCCGGGTGAGGGCGCCACCTGGAGGGTGCGCGTGCTGGGCGGCGAGTGCATCGTGTACCTGGACGCCGACGGCGCCCGCCTGCGCGGACCGGCCGTGATCCTCGCCGAAGGCGACGTCGACGGGGCGCGCCTGGGGTGAGCGCGGCGGCGCGCTTCCTGCTGCGCAGGATGGTCGGCCACGTGGTGCTGCTGGCTGTCGTGTGCAGCTGTGCGTACCTGCTCGCGGCCGTCTCCCTCAACCCGCGGGAGAACTACGAGGGCCAGCGTCCGCCTCCGCCCGCACAGGTCGTCGAGGCCATGCTGGTCGCGCGCAACCTGAGCGACGACGTCCCCCTCGGCGAGCGCTATCTCACCTGGGCGTCGGGCGTCGTGACCGGCGATCTCGGCAGCACCTGGGATGGTCGGCCGGTCGGCGAGGAGATGGCCCGCCGCGTCGGCGCGAGCCTGCGCCTCCTGGCGCTCGGCGCCGTCGTCGGCGGCGTGACCGGCGTGCTGCTGGGCGCCTGGACCGGGAGTCGCAGGTACGGCACGGCGGATCGGATCGGTACGGCGGTGTCCGTCCTGCTGATCTCGATTCCGGTGGTGGTCATCGCGGTGCTGCTGCAGTCCGCCGCGCTGTGGGCCAACCAGGTGACCGGGGTGGAGCTGTTGCGCACAACGGGCGAGTCCACCCCCGGGTTGTCCGTCGGCTTCTGGGGGGATATGGCCGACCGGGCGCGCCACCTCGTGCTGCCCACGCTCGCCTTGGCCCTGCCGCAGATCGCCGTCTTCAGCCGCTACCAGCGGGGCGTCATGGCGGAAGCGGCCCGGGCCGACTACGTTCGTACTGCCCGCGCCAAGGGGCTGACCCGCGGCCGGGCACTGACCGTGCACGCGCTGCGCTCCTCGCTCATTCCCGCCGCCACCTATTTCGGATACTCGTTCGCGGCACTGTTCACCGGGGCCGTGATCGTCGAGAAGGTGTTCGGCGTCCACGGGGTGGGGGAGCTGCTCATCGACTCGGTCGGCCGCGGCGACGTGAACGCCGTGGCCGCCGTCCTGTGCTTCGGCGCGGTGTGCGTGCTGCTGACGGGGGCGCTGCTGGACGTCGTCCGTGTGGTGCTCGATCCTCGGGTGCGGACCGAATAACGGGCCCCGCTCGGGAGCAAGCAATGGTGACGGCGGTCGGGGACGGCACGGTCGGCACGCATGGTGGGGGAACGGGGTGCCGCGAGGGCGATCACGCGCGGGCATGACCTGACCGACATCCTGTTGTGCGGGCGGCGGTTGCGCCCGTCGGCGGAGTAGAATTTCCGAATTGTTCCGATAGTGCTGATGGCCCCACCTTCCGCGCACGTGTGCCGGCGCGGTCGACCGTCAGCCATACCGGACCACACCGATGACCACGCGCGGCCGTCCCCGCCCGGCCGCACGGCCGCGAGGAACGGCCGCGGAACAGCATGCTGGGGGATAGACGAGTGCGACCGGGGACGAGCAGGGCCGTCGCTGCCGCGGCGTCCGTGCTGCTGATCGCGGTCACGGTGACGTCCTGTCACAGCTCCCGAGGGGACGCGGAGAGCGAGGCCGCCACGGATGCGGCCTCGGCGCTGAATCCGACCGACCGCGACGACCTTGCCCAGGGCGGCACCCTGCGCTGGGGACTCAACGAGTTCCCGGCCCAGTGGAACCCGCACCACGCCGACGGCAACCTCTCCACGGTCGACACCGTGATGGCGGCGCTGATGCCCGCGCCCTTCCACACCGACGAGGACGGCATCGCGGTCCCCGACCCCGACTACGTCGACGACGTCGATGTGCGGACGCCCGACGACGACGGCGGCGGAAAGCAGGTCGTCACGCTCCACCTGAACCCGGACGCCCACTGGTCCGACGGCACCCCGATCACCTGGCGCGACTACGACAGCATGGCGCGGGCGCTCGCCGGAAAGCAGCCCGGCTTCCGCATCCTCGGCGCCGTCGGCTACGACCGGATCGCCTCGGTGCGGGCGGGGGCGGACGACTTCGAGGCCGTCATCACCTTCGACCGGCCCTACGCGGAGTACGCGTCGCTCTTCAGTCCGCTGCTCCCCGCCGAGTACACCGCGTCGGCGGAGAAGTTCGACGCGGGGTACCGCGAGGACATCCCGGTCACCGCCGGGCCCTTCGCGTTCGACGGGATCGACCCGTCCGCCCAGACGCTGACCCTGCGTCGCTCCGATGACTGGTGGGGCGCGCCGGCGCTGCTGGACCGCATCATCTTCCGCGCCATGGCGCCCGAGGCGCTGGACAGCGCCTTCCTCGACGGTGGGATCGACACCTACGCGCTGCCGCTCGACTCCGCCTCCTACGAGCGGGCCTCCTCGGCCGCCGACGGCGAGGTCCGTACCGCACTCGCGCCGGACTACCGGCACATCACCCTCAACGGGCAGAGCGACGTGCTCTCCGATGTCGACGTCCGGCACGCCATCTTCCAGGGGGTCGACCGCCGGGTCCTGGCCGAGGCCGCGTTCGGGGCCATCGACCGGCCGCACGAGCCGCTCGGCAACCACCTGCTGCTGCCCGGGCACCGCGGCTACGCGGACAACAGCGGCGAGTGGGGCGACTACGACCCCGAACACGCCAAGAAGCTGCTCGACGCGGCCGGCTGGAGGGCCCCGGCCGACGGCGCCACCCGCACCAGGGACGGCGCCCCGCTCTCCGTCGACTTCCTGGTGCCGCGCGGCCACCGCCCGGCCCAGGACGAGGCCGAGCTGGTGCAGGGGATGCTCGCCGAGATCGGTATCGACGTCCGCATCGAGGCGGTCTCCGGTGACGAGCTGTTCAGCAACTACGTGCTGCCCGGCCGCTATGACATGGTCGCCTTCGTCAACACCGGCGGCGGATTCCCGCTCTCCGAGACCCTGCAGCAGTGGAGCGGCCCGGTCACCAGAGCCGACGGGACCCCGAAGTGGCGGGCCAATGTGGGCCGCATCTCCACCCCGGAGATCGACGCCGCCCTGGACAAGGGCCTGGAGACCCTCGACCCCGGCGAGGCCGACGAGCGGATCAACGAGGCCGACCGCCTCCTTTGGGAGGCCGGGCACACCCTCCCGCTCTACCAGCGTCCCGAGCTGGTGGCCGTGCGCACCGACATCGCCAACCTCGGCGCGGTGGGTGCCGGCAGCCTCGACTACGCCGACATCGGCTTCACGGACCAGCGATAGTGCCCGTTGCCCCATCGCTCCGTTGATCTCGGGGATCAGGGGCCGGTCAGCGGTGTCGGCGGCCTCTGGCGTCGCCGAGCAGTGCCGAGACCGGGAGGCCGCGGATCGAGGCGTCGAGGACCTGGGCCGTGTGGGCCACGGCGATCGACGCGCCGGCGCGCTCCACCGCCGAGGCGATCTGCAGCGAGCACCCGGGGTTCCCCGCGATCAGCAGGTCGGCGCCGGTGGAGCGCACATCATCGCTCTTGTGGTCGCCCAGTTCGGCCGCGGCCTCGGGGCGCAGCAGGTTGTACACGCCCGCCGAACCGCAGCAGATATCCGGGTTGGGCAGGTCGCACAGGTCCAGCTCGGGGATCGAGCCCAGCAGGGACCGCGGCTCGGCGGTGATGCTCTGGCCATGGGAGAGGTGGCACGCGTCGTGGTAGGCCGCCCGCACGCGCAGCGGGTGCCGCCGCGCGCGCGGTCCCAGGTCGGCCAGGAACTCGGTGAGGTCGACGACCCGCGATGCCAGCTCCTCGGCCCGGCGCACCCGTGTTTCGGGCGCTCCGACCTCGCGCAGGACGCGCCCGTAGTGCTTCATGGTGCTGCCGCACCCGGCGGAGTTGACCACGACCGCCTCGACGCCCGCGCGCTCGAACGTCGCGACCGTGGCCTCGGCGAACCGCGCGGACTCCTCCGCCCGCCCGGCGTGCGCCGAGAGCGCCCCGCAGCAGCCCTGCGCGCGGGGGATCACCACATCGCAGCCCTCGCTCGCCAGTACCCGCGCTGTCGCGGTGTTGACCTGGGGAAAGAACGCGCCCTGGACGCACCCGGTGAGCATGCCGACCACCGCCCGGCGGCGCCCCCGCGCCGCGACCTTCTCCGGCAGGCGGGGGACGCCTCCCCGCAGCGGCGGAGCGACGCGCTCCATCGTGGCGAGCACCGGCGGCACCCGGTCGAGCAGCCCCGAGCGCCGCAGCGGCCCGGACACGCCGGAGGCCTGGTAGGCACGCAGCGGGCCGCGCAGCAGGGCCAGCCGCCGCCGGTAGGGGAACAGAGCGAAGATCGCCGCGCGCAGCAGCCGTTCGCCCCAGCTGCGCGGATACTCCTCCTCGACCCGGGCACGCGTCGACTCCAGCAGCGCGTCATAGGCCACCCCCGATGGGCAGGCCGACACGCACGCCAGGCAGCCCAGGCAGTTGTCGAAGTGCTGGACGGCCGCGTCCGTCAGCACGTCGTCGTGTTCGACCTGGCCCATCAGGTGGATGCGCCCGCGCGGCGAGTCCATCTCCTGGCCCCAGAGCACGTGGGTGGGACACGTGGGCAGGCAGAACCCGCAGTGCACGCAGTCGCCCAGCAGCTCGGAGAACGAGCGCTCGGCGGTGCCCCCGGTTCCCTGGGGCGGCTGGGTCCCTTGGGCGGTGTGACCGTTGTTCACTGTTCCTCCACCTTCCTCGTGATCCCGGTGGTGAGCGAGCCGCGGGGGTTCGCCTCGATCGAGGTGAGGGACCTCCGGACCGGGAATGGGCGGGTCACTCGAATGTGACTGCGGCTCGGTCGGCGGTCAGACACCTCCCGCGATACGGCCGGGTGCCAACAGGTGGTCGGGGTCGAAGCGGTCCTTCACGGCGCGCATCAGGGGCAGGCCGGGGATCTCTCCCCACGCCTCCGGTAGCCGCGTGCGCGGCGCCCGGGTGGCGTCGGGGAAGGTCACCCAGCCGTCGTCGTGCGCGGCGCGCAGCCGGGTGACGGCGTCGATGGCGGCGCCCTCCGCGGCGGCGGGCAGCGCCGCGTACACGACCCCCGATCCGAGCGATCCGCGGAGGGCCACCGCTGTTCCGGCGCTCGCGGCGGCGGCGCGCAGAACAGCGAGCGCGTCCGGCAGGTCGCTGACGGGGAAGGCCAGTTGGAGGAGGAGGTCATCGGCTGATCCGGGGAGTGAGCCCCAGCCCGTGGGTGGTTCCGCACTGACCTCGGTCCGCTCCCCGAGCAGCGCCGCGACCTCGGCGGAGCGCTGCTCGACTCCGCTCTCCGCGCCCTCCAGCAGCACTCGCAGCGCGGGCGGGCCGTCCACCGGCCACTCCAGCTCGACAGCGGACGGGACGACCTGGGTCGCCCGCAGCGCCCGCGCCCCGGCGTGGACGTCGGCGGGGTCGTCGCCTTCGGCGGCGAGGCACACGAACCGGCGGGCCGGAGGGACCGGGTGCAGACGGAAGGTCACCGACGTGACGAGGCCGAGCGTCCCCAGCGCTCCAGTGTGCAGTTTGCCCAGGTCATAGCCTGCGACGTTCTTCACCACCCGGCCGCCGGACGACGCGGTGACGCCATCGGCGCGCACGGTCGTCATCCCGATGATCAGGTCGCGCACCGGCCCGTACAGCATCCGCAGCGGCCCCGACAGCCCGGTCGCCACGACACCGCCCACCGTCGACCCCGGCACGACGGTGTCCACCGACAGCCGCTGACCGGCCTTGGCCAGGGCCGCCTCCAGCTCCGCCATGGGCGTCCCGGCCCCGACGCGGACCACCAGGTCGCCGGTGGCGTGGTCGATGCCGTTCAACTCGCGTGTGTCGATGACGAGGTCACAGCGCTCGGGCGGACCGCCCCAGCCCATCTTGGTGGCGTGGCCGCGCGGCACCATCGCCAGGCCGTGCCGGGCGGCGGCCGCCATCAGCTCCGACGCCGAGGCGGGGTCGGGTGGCGTGGCGACGAAGCGGGGGAAGCGGGGGACGCGTCCGCCCACGGCGTCGTCCGGGCCGCCCGCGCGCAGTGCCGCCCCGCTCGCCGCGAGGTCGTCGGCCACCGCGGGCGCGTCCTGTCTGGATTCCACCGGCTCGCTACCTCCTCATCGGCGTCGTCACTCCCTTCCGTTGATCTCGGCGACGTGCGCCGAATTCCCGCGGTTTTCTGGTGCACGTCGCCGAGATCAACGGGAAGGGGTCAGAACAGCTCGGCCGTCCCCTCCGCCACCAGCGGGTGTTCGCCCCTCCGGACCGCCGGGCGCTCGCCGCACAGCCGCGGCGTGGGCAGCAGCTTCTCCGGATTGGCGATGCCCTGCGGATCGAAGGCCCGCCGGAAGCGGTCGAAGGTGTCCAGGTCGGCCGGGCCGAACATGGTCGGCATCTGGCAGGCCTTGTCGACCCCCACCCCGTGCTCGCCGGTGATCGAGCCGCCGTGCTCGATGCACAGGTCGAGGATGGTGCCCGAGACCTCGGCGGCGCGCTCGGCCGCGCCCGGTTCGGCGTCGTCGAAGAGCACGAGCGGGTGCAGGTTGCCGTCGCCAGCGTGGAAGACATTGGCCACGCGGATCCCGGAACGCGCGGACAGCTCGGCGATGCGGCGCAGCACCTCGGGCAGGGCGGTGCGGGGAACGACGCCGTCCTGCACGATGTAGGCGGGGCTGATGCGGCCGACGGCGGCAAACGCCGACTTGCGGCCCTTCCAGATGCGCGCCCGCTGCGCGGGGTCGTCGGCGGAGCGGATCTCGAACGCCCCGGCCTCGCGGCACAGCCGCTCGACCACGGCGGCGTAGGCCTCCACATCGGCGGCCGGACCGTCGAGCTCGACGATCAGCACCGCCCCGGCGCCCGGGGGGTAGCCGCAGGCCACCGCCTGCTCAGCGGCCTCGATGGACAGCGCGTCCATCATCTCCACGGCGGCGGGCAGCACACCGGCGGCGATGATCGCCGACACGGCGGCGCCTCCGGCGTCCGTGGTCTCGAACGCGGCGAGCACGGTGCTCACCCGCTGCGGGGCCCGCGTCAGCCGCACGGTGATCTCGGTGGCGATGCCCAGCGTGCCCTCGGAGCCGACGAACGCGCCGATGAGGTCGTAGCCGGGGGCGTCGGCGGCCTTGCCGCCCAGCCGCACGACGTCCCCCCGCGGGGTCACGATCTGCAGGCCGAGTACGTGGTTGACGGTGAAGCCGTACTTCAGGCAGTGCGCCCCGCCCGAGTTCTCCGCGATGTTGCCGCCCACCGAGCACACCTGCTGGCTGGAGGGGTCGGGCGCGTAGTAGTAGCCGTGCGGCGCCACGGCCTTGGTGATGTCGAGGTTGGCCACGCCCGGCTCGACGACGGCGCACTCGTTCTCGAGGTCGATCTCGATGATGCGGCGCATCCGGGAGGTGGTGATCAGGACGCCGTCGTCGCGCGGCAGCGCCCCGGCCGACAGCCCGGTTCCGGCGCCTCGGGGGACGAAGGGCACACCGGACTCGGCGCACAGCCGTACGACGTCGGCGATCTGCTCGGTGCTGGTGGGCAGGACGACCACCCCGGGCACCTCGGCGTGGTAGGTGAGCGCGTCGCTCTCGTAGGTGCGGCGCTGCGCGGTGTCGGTGAGGACACCGTCGTCGCCGCAGATCGCGCGTAGGCGCGGGACCAGCGCGTGAACCGGTTCCGGCATGGGGGTCGCCCCTCCCCGTCCGATGACACCGGGTGCCGGTGGGCCGGCCGGTCACCCACAGGTGCGGCCGACCCACCGACGGTGGATGTTGTCGACGTTACGGCATCCGCTCGTAGGCCGGAAGGGTCAGGAAGTCGGCGTAGTCGTCGGCCAGGGAGACCTCCTTGAACAGTTCCCTGGCGCGCTCGAACAGCTTGGCGTCGAACGCCGCGCCGCTGGCCTCGCGGAGCTTGGCCAGCTCCTCGTCGATGATGCGGTCGACGAGCTCACGGGTGACCTTGGGCCCGTCGTCGAGGGTGACGTCGTTGTGCAGCCACTGCCAGATCTGGGAGCGGGAGATCTCGGCGGTGGCGGCGTCCTCCATGAGGTTGTGGATGGCGACGGCGCCGTTCCCGCCGATCCACGCGGCCAGGTACTGCAGCGCCACGTCGATGTTGGAGCGCAGCCCGGCTTCGGTGATGCCGCCCTCGGTGGCGTCGACCGCCAGCAGGTCGTCGGCCTTGACGGTGACGTCGTCGCGGGTCCGGTCGAGCTGGTTGGGACGCTCGCCCAGGACGCCGTCGAAGATCTCCATGGCGACCGGGACCAGGTCGGGGTGGGCCACCCAGGAGCCGTCGAAGCCGTCGCCGGACTCGCGGGTCTTGTCGTCGCGCACCTTGGCCAGGGCGCGCTCGTTGACCTCGGGGTCGCGGCGGCTGGGGATGAAGGCGGCCATGCCGCCGATGGCGAAGGCGCCGCGCTTGTGGCAGGTGCTGACGAGCAGCTCGGTGTAGGCGCGCATGAACGGGGCGGTCATGGTGACCGCGTTGCGCTCGGGGAGCAGGAAGCGGCGGCCGCGGGTGCGGTGCACCTTGATCATGCTGAAGAGGTAGTCCCAGCGCCCGGCGTTGAGCCCGGCGGAGTGCTCGCGCAGCTCGTAGAGGATCTCCTCCATCTCGAAGGCGGCGGGGATCGTCTCGATGAGCACGGTGGCGCGGATGGTGCCGCGCGGGATGCCGAGGCGCTCCTGGGCGACGACGAAGATCTCGTTCCACAGCCGCGCTTCGAGGTGGCTCTCCATCTTGGGCAGGTAGAAGTAGGGACCCTTGCCCTTGTCGAGCTGGCGGCGCGCGCAGTGGAAGAAGTAGAGCGCGAAGTCGACGATGCCGCCGGAGGTGCGCTGGCCGTCGACCAGGATGTGCTTCTCGTCCAGGTGCCATCCGCGGGGGCGGACGACGATGGTGGCGAGTTCGCCGTCGTCCTTCAGCGCGTAGCTCTTGCCTTCGGGGGTCGAGAAGTCGATGGTGCGGTCCAGCGCGTCGCGCAGGTTGAGCTGGCCGCCGATCATGTTCTCCCACAGCGGGGTGTTGGCGTCCTCGAAGTCGGCCAGCCACACCTTCGCGCCGGAGTTGAGCGCGTTGATCGTCATCTTGCGGTCGGTGGGGCCGGTGATCTCCACGCGGCGGTCGGTGATCCCGGGAGCGGGCGGTGCGACCTTCCAGCTCGGGTCCTCCCGGATCTCCCGGGTCTCCGGCAGGAAGTCGAGGTCGGCACCGGCCGAGATCTCGGCCTGGCGACGCTTGCGCGCGGCCAGCAGCTCTTGACGGCGGCCCTCGAACCTCCGGTGCAGATCGGCGATGAGCGCGAGTGCGTCATCGGTGAGGATCTCGTTGTACCGCTCGTGCAGGGGGCCGGTGACCTCGACCCCGTTCGTGGCGCCCATGGGATAACCTTCCACAAAGCGAAATTTGCTTCTGTTATGTGGAATATGACGCTACTCTTCGGCTTGGGCGTGGTCAACGTTGTGAGCGTCTCACACATCGCCATACTTTCCGCTCTACGGAAAAAATTGACTCTTTCCCAGCGAAAATCAGCGTCTTTTTGGCTTCTTCCCGGACTGTCCGGGAAGGGGTGTGGTATGGGCCACTCTCCCTCGGGCGAAAACCAGATGCCAATACCCGGGCGACGTGTCACTATCCGAGGGAACAACCGCCGTCCATGGGACGTTGCCCCTGCTGGAGGGATATGAATACTGCTTACGACCACGGCTCCGCACCCACCGCGCGTATCCACGCGCAGGGCATGGACGGCGGCCGTGACGCGATCGCCGTCGGAGACCTGGATACCGATGCGCTGCTCGCTTCCGGGACCGGATCCGACGACGCCGCGACCCCCGACCAGGGGGAAATGGAGCTTGCCGACCGTCACGCGCTGCGCCGGGTCGCGGGGCTCTCCACCGAACTCACCGACGTCACCGAAGTCGAGTACCGTGCCCTGCGCCTGGAGCGGGTCGTCCTCATCGGTGTGTGGACCTCCGGTACCCAGGCCGACGCCGACAACTCGCTCATGGAGCTCAAGCAGCTCGCCGAGACAGCGGGCGCGATGGTGCTCGAAGGCGCCACCCAGCGCCGCCCCAAGCCCGACCCGGCCACCTACGTCGGCCGCGGCAAGGCGAGCGAACTGCGCGACATCGTCGAGAGTACCGGCGCCGACACCCTGATCTGCGACGGAGAACTCACCCCCGGCCAGCTGCGCCAGCTGGAGGACGTCGTCAAGGTGAAGGTCATCGACCGCACCGCACTCATCCTCGACATCTTCGCCCAGCACGCGCGCAGCCGCGAGGGTAAGGCCCAGGTCGAACTCGCCCAGCTCAACTACCTGCTGCCGCGCCTGCGCGGCTGGGGTGACTCCCTGTCCCGGCAGGCGGGCGGACGCGCCGGCGGCAACGGCGGCGTCGGCCTGCGCGGCCCCGGTGAGACCAAGATCGAAACCGACCGGCGCCGCATCAACGCCCGGATGGCCAAGCTGCGCCGCCAGCTCTCCCAGATGGGCACGGCCCGCGAGGTCAAGCGCGACCAGCGCCGGGTGCGGCAGGTGCCGGCGGTGGCCATCGCCGGATACACCAACGCGGGCAAGTCGAGTCTGCTCAACCGGCTGACCGGCGCGGGCGTGCTGGTCGAGAACGCGCTGTTCGCCACCCTGGACCCGACCGTCCGCCAGGCCCGTACGCCCGACGGCCGCGGGTTCACGCTGAGCGACACCGTCGGATTCGTCCGGCATCTGCCGCACCAGCTGGTCGAGGCGTTCCGCTCGACGCTGGAGGAGGTCGCCGACGCCGACCTGATCCTGCACGTGGTCGACGCCTCGCACGCCGATCCCGAGCAGCAGGTCGCCTCCGTACGCGAGGTGTTCGGTGAGATCGGCGCCCAGGACGTTCCCGAACTGATCGTCTTCAACAAGACCGACGCCGCCGACCCGATCGTGCTCAAGCAGCTGCGCACGCGGGAGCCGCGCTCCGTCGAGGTGTCCGCGCGCACGGGCAACGGCGTGTCGGAGCTGATCGAGGCGGTCTCGGAGGCGCTGCCGGAGCTCGACCGGGAAGTCCGGGTTGTGCTCCCCTACGAGCGGGGCGACCTGGTTTCCCGTGTTCACGAGGAGGGCCGGATCGTCGCCGAGGAGCACACCGGCGACGGAACGTCCCTGCACGCCTACGTGCCCGCGTTCCTGGCCGGGAAGCTGGAGGAGTTCGCCGTCCCGGTCGGCTGACACGAATCGACTGAGAACAACCTGAGCGCCAACGGCGGAACCCCAGGTGGGGTTCCGCCGTTGCCATGTATAAGCGGGGAAGAGGTGTACACGCGGTCCGCCGATGAACTACGGTTCTGAGTCACCGGTTTGAGGAACGTGAGCCGACGGCCCCGCTGCCTCCTCTTCCCTCCCCCTCCGGACCAGTCGAGATCGAGGTCGCTTATGTCTTCCCGCATGCTCCGACCTGCCCTTGTGCCCGTATCGGCGCGGTGCTGACCCCCAAGGCAGGCCGGTGAGACGATGACAGTGCGACTGCTCACGAACATCGGACGGTTGTGGACCGGGACCGACCTCCTCAGCAACGCCGCCATGCTGATCCAGCACGACCGGGTCGCGTGGGTGGGACCCGCCGCGGAGCTCCCGCAGAGCCTCCCCGGCATCATCGAAGACATCGTCGACGTCGACGAGGTGGACAACCTCGGTGGCGGACTGGTCACCCCCGGACTGATCGACGCGCACTGCCACCCCGTCTACGCGGGCAACCGCTACGCCGAGATCACGATGCGCGCCAGCGGCGCCTCCAAGACCGAGATCACCGGAGCCGGTGGCGGCGTCGCCTCGACCGTGACCGTCACACGCGGGACCGACCCGTGGACCCTGTGCAACGCGGTGCGGGAGCGGCTGCGGCACTGGGTGCTGTCGGGCTGCACCACCGTGGAGGCCAAGACGGGATACCACCTGACGCGTGATGGCGAACTCTCCGACATCCGGCTGCTGCGCTCCCTGGAGGAGGAACCGGGCATGCCCCGGCTGCACGCCACCTTCTTCGCCGCGCACGCTGTGCCGCCAGAGTACTTCGGGCGTCCGCACGACTATGTCGACGCGGTCTGCTCCTGGCTCAGCGACGCAGCCCAGGCCGGGGCCGACGGCGTGGACGTGTACTGCGACAACCAGCAGTTCACCGCCGATGACGCCCACCGGCTGCTGTCGGCGGGCCAGGGCTCAGGCCTCAAGACCCACATGCACGCCTGCGCCAAGCCCCGCCACGGCGCCGTCCGGCTGGCCACCGACCTGCAGTGCACGTCCGTCGACCTCGTGCACGAGACCGACGAGGAGGACATCCTCGCGCTGGCCAAGACGACCACCCCGGTCGTGGTGTGCCCGACGACGTCGCTGCACGAGCACAGCAATCCCCCGGTCCGGGCACTGCTCGACCACGGTGTCCCGGTCGGCCTGGGCACCGACCACAACCCCGGACAGTCGGGCCTGACCTCACTGCCCACGGCGATCGCCCTGGCCATAGCGATGTTCAACATGAGCGTCCTGGAGGCACTGCGGGCCGCCACTGTTGGCGGTGCCTTCGCCCTCGGCCTCACCGACCGGGGCGTTCTCACCCCGGGCTGCTACGCCGACATCGTCCAGTGGGACGCCGACCACGAGGGCGCCTTCGCCTGGTCCTACGGCCTGAAGACCCTGCGCGTGTGGCGCGGCGGCGAGACCATCAGGTGATGGTCCCCGAACCGCGGCCCTAGGCGGGGCCGGGCCGAACGATGGCCATCGTCGCCCTCGACCTATTGGCCGGCCATCCCGACCGACTGCGCCGCGTGGTCGTCCACGAGCCACCACTTGTCGAACTACTCGACGATCCTGCTCCCCACCGCGCCCTCTTCGCCGAGGTCCGCGATACCTTCCGCACCCAGGGGGCCGGTCCGGCCATGGCCCGCTTCAGTGAAGGCCTGGGGGAACGGCCCGCCGAGAAGGCGACCGAAATCCCGCCCGAGATTCAGGAGATGGCCCCGCGCATGCACGCCAACATGCCTGTCTTCCTGGAACATATGCTGTGCCCGTTCACGGGAACCGTGCCGGACGTCGCCGCACTTCAAGGTGTCCCGCACAAACTTGTCCCGGCGGTGGGTCGCGACTCGCGCGGCCAAGTGCCGCTCTACGGACCGGCCACCCGGCTGGGGGAGCTGCTCGGCATCGAGGTCGTGGAATTCCCCGGTGGGCACGTCGGGTGCACCGAGCACCCGAAGGAGTTCGCCAAGCAGCTGCTGGCGTCGCTCGTTTAGAGCCGCCGCACCCCGTCCCACCTTCAATGCATCAGGTTGAGAAGGTACGCGTGTGTCCCTTCCCTGGAAGGTTTTCAACTGAGATTGAAATGTATTGCCCTTCGGATCTCGGCTGATTGATCATCAAACTGTCAGGCGCACAGCCACAGTGAAAATCGATCAGAATAGAGGAGGGGTCGTGAACTGCAGTAGCTCTGGTTTTTCTTCGAGGAAAATGCTGGCCCTCATGGTTGCGTCATTCGTCGTTGCCTTGGCCGTGGTCGCGTTGTCGCCCCAGCCGGCTATGGCGTACCAGAAGTTCCCCTTGCACCGGTGTGGTGACACCGGGAAGGAAGAATGCGGATACGGCAGTGTCAGCACCAATGGGAAGAAGTCCTGGGCATGCGATACTCGGAAAGACGGGCGGGCACTGAAGGTGAGAATCTGGCGCGACGGAAAATACTCAGGAGAAATCACAGACCCCAACGGGGCGAAGCAGGGGTGCGGCATGCACGAGTCCACTGACAAAGTCAGTCACCTCAAGGTGTGTTCCACCAAGGGAACATCAAGCAGGTGTAAGCGCTTCTACGTCGTGGATTGACGCGGGACGCACCACAATGCGCAGGACACGGAATCCGGTATCCGGCGTCGGACGTGCGGTCCGGTGCCGGATACTCGGAGATGGTCGAGAAGGGATGCCCGGGGCGCGCTTCGTGGCAGATCAGGAACGGAGGGACCGGGCGCTGGCGATCTCGATTACCGCACGCTCCAGGGCATAGGCCGGGTCGCGGCCGGCGCCCTTGATGAGGGCGTCGGTTTCTGCGATGACTTCCATGGCGCGGGCCACGCCCTGAGGGGACCAGCCGCGGGCCTGTTGGCGGAGGGTCTTGAGTTTCCACGGTGGAACCTTGGCGCGTTTGGCGAGGTCGGCCTCGGACATGCCCCGGGGCGGCTGGGCGGCCACCGCCAGGCCGCGGACCGCTCCGGCGAGGGCGCTGTTGATGAGCACGGGGGCGGTGCCCACCGCCAGTGACCAGCGCAGCTGCTCCAGGGCCTCGGGCAGGCGGCCTTCTACCGCGCGGTCGGCGACGGTGAACCCCGAGGCTTCGGCCTTTCCGGTGTGGTAGCGGGCGACGGCGGCGGCGTCGACGCGGCCCTCGGTGTCGGCGACCAGCTGGGTGCAGGCGGCGGCCAGTTCGCGCAGGTCATTGCCGATCGCGTCGAGCAGTGACTGGGCCGCGTCCGCTGTGATCTGCCGTCCGGCTCGGGAGAACTCGCCCTTGATGAACTGCAGGCGCTCGTTCGCCTTGGTCGGCTTCGGGCAGTTGATCCGCTTGCCACCGGCCTTCACCGCCGCTTCGAGAAGCGCCTTCCCCTTTGCGCCCCCGGCGTGGACCAGCACCATGATGACGTCGTCGGCCGGGGCCTTGAGATACCCGGTCACCTCGGTCGCGAGGTCCTTGGTGAGGTCCTGGGCGGAGCGCAGCACCACGATGCGGCGTTCACCGAACAGCGAGGGTGAGGTGCACTCCACCAGTTTTCCGGCTGTCACCTGACTCGGGACCAGATCGTGGACGTCCACGTCGGGGTCGTCGGCGCGCACGGAGGCGACCAGTTCGGCCACGGCCCGGTCGACGAGGAGTTCCTCGTCGCCGACGACGACGGTGATCGGGGAGACGGAGGTGGATCCCATGCATGCAGCATGCCACGTCGCGAGGACATCCCGGTGCCGAAATGCCCCGGCGGTATCAGCGTGGATCTCCATGCGGACGCTCTGACTCAGGTGTCGGGCCGGTGGTGTCGCAGCCGCGCTCGCACGCCACCGCGAGGCCGTCCGGACCAGTGGTGACGGCGATGTCGCCGTGCAGGTCGGTGCGGTAGTTGGCGGCGGTCAGGACCTCCAGCTGGCCCATGGTTTCGGGGGCCGGGTGGCCGTAGGTGTTGTCCGCGCCGACGGAGGTGAGGGTGATCACGGGCCGGGTTGCCCGCAAGAATGCCGGATCCTGGGTCGCCGATCCGTGGTGCGGGGTCTTGAGTACGTCCACGTCCAGTGCCGGGCCCGCGGAGAGCAGTGACAACTGCGCGGACTCTTCGATGTCTCCGGGGAGCAGCACCGACAATGGCGCCTCTCCGGAGCCGGGAGGCGGATCGCGTTCCGCCCGTACGACCACGCTGCGGTCGTTGAGGTTGCCGATAGCACCGTCACGTGGTCCGAGGATGTCGAGCCGCCATGGCCCAGAGCGCAGTGTGCGGCCCGCTACTCCGGCCTGGAGCGGCACGCCGTAGGCCCGGAGCATCCGCCCGACGGTTCTGTCGGCGAAGCCCGGGGGAGCGAGGGCGGCGTGCACGGTTCGGTCGCGCGCCACGGCCGGTGCGGCATCGACGTGGTCGGCGTGATCATGAGTGAGGACCATCAGGGGCACCTCTCTGATGCCGAGCCGGTCCAGACAGTCGTCCACCGCGTCGGCGTCCTCGCCGGTGTCCACCAGTACCGCGGTGCCGTCTCCCGCGTTGAGTACGACGGCATCGCCCTGTCCCACGTCGCACGCCGTGACGGCCCACCCGGGCGGCGGCCACTGCGGGGCGACGCACTGGACCAGGGCGACGGTGCCGCCGATCGCGACGGCCACTATGGCCGCGATCCGACGTGCCCGGCCGCGAAGGAGGAGAGCGAGCGCGATCAGCGCGGCGAGGACCAGGGCTCCGGTGAGATCGGGACGCCACGGAACGGTGCCGTGCGGGACACGTGCCCCCGCCTCCGCCACGGCGGCGATCCACGCGACGGCCAGCCCCGGGACCCCGATCGCGACCGCCGCCACGGGAGGGGAGACCAGGGCTACCGCGGCCACGCACAGGCCGAGAACGGTGGCCGCACCGACCATGGGGGCGGCGGCGACGTTCGCGGGGATGGCGACCCAGCTCACCTCCTCGGAGAGCAGCACCAGCACCGGCGCGCACGCCACATGCGCGGCGAGTGCCACCGCCACCGCTTCGGCGAGGGGCCGGGGCATCCGCTGTGACCAGGACCGGATCCATCGCGGTGCGAGCAGCAGGATTCCGCCCGTGGCCAGCGCCGACAGCGCGAAGCCATAGGACCCGGCGAGCGCGGGGTCGAACAGCAGGAGTCCGATGACGGCCGCGCTCAGCGCGGCAAGGCCGGTATGCCGTCGTCCCAGAGCCAGTGCCAGCAGCGCGATGGCGCCCATGAACGCGGCCCGGACGACGCTCGGTTCCGGGCGTGCCAGGAGCACGAAGACCACGATCATCGCGGCTCCGCCGAGGACGGTGCACCAGGTGGGCGCGTGCAGGCGTCGGGAAAGGCCGATAACGACACCGGTCATGATGGCGAGGTTGGATCCGGAGACGGTGAGCAGGTGCGTCATCCCGGTGGCGCGGAAGTCCTCGGCGGTCTCGGGGCGCAGCTCGGAGGTGTCGCCCACCAGGAGGGCGGGCAGCAGGCCGCGTTCGGGCTGGGGCAGGGATTCCGACGCGCCGCGCAGCCGTTCTCGGGCCAGGCCAGCGATGGCGTGTGCGGTGGATGGCGGGGCCGCCTCTTCGGGTGGTCCGCGCACGGGAACGAGCGCCGCCGTCAGCGCGTCGTCGGTGCTCAGGAACACACCTGAGGCCCGCACCTGCTGGCTGGGGACCAGTCGCCGCCACTCCGCACCCGAGACCAGAAGGACGACGGGGACCTGGGTCGGCTCGCGATCGCGACCGACTCGGACCCATGTGGTCCGCGCTTCGATGACGTACTCGGCACGCCCCGGCCGGGGGAGACCGGAGCGGGGACGCGGGTCACGGGTGATGACAGCAGCGAAGGCGGCCCGCCCCTCGCCCTCGGTAAGTGCGGCGACCGGGCTCGTCCGCACCATCGTGACCCTGGCCCCGACCACCAGGGCCGCCGCGCACGCGCACGCAAGTACCGCGACCACAGGGGCGGTCACCGTCTCGGCGGCGGTCCCGTGGCGGACGACCGGTAGCAGGAGCAGTGCGGCGCATCCGGTGATGAGCGCGACGATGACCGAGGTGGACGGAGGGGCGTTCAGTAGGGGGAGAGCCGTGACCCAGGTGGCCACGGCCGGAGCGACCAACCGCAGGTCGCGGGGGGTTCCCATTCCGGCGGCGTCGGTTCCGAGCCGGGTGGTCACCGGGCACCCACCCGGACGCGCTCACGTAGATCGGCGAAGCGCCGCTCGCCGATACCGCTGACCTCCCGTAACTGCTCCACGCTGCCGAAGCCGCCGTTGGTGTCGCGGAAGCGCACAATGCGGTCGGCCAGCACCGGACCTATTCCCGGAAGCGTCTGCAGCTGCTCGGAGCTCGCGGTGTTCAGGTCGAGGGGGACCTGAGTATTCGGTGCGCCGGGGCCGCCGGGCATCCCGCGTACACCTGCGTCGGGAGCGGCGCCGTTGGGTCCGGGCGCTGCGGGGGAGGGCGTGATACCCACCAGGACCCGCTCGCCGTCGACGAGGGGCCGGGCGAGGTTGAGGGTGTCGGTGTCCACATCGGCGTCGGCGCTGACGCCACCTGCCGCCTCGATCGCGTCGGCCACCCGGGAGCCTGCGGGCAGGGTGTACACACCGGGCTTCTCGACCTTTCCGCCGACGTGGATGGTGACCTCGCCGGTGGGCGAAGCGGCCGGGGCTGACGAGGGGGCGGGTGGCGCCGTGCCACTGGGGGAGGGCGCGAGCCCACGATCGGAGATCAGCTCGGGCGCCGGAGTGGTGCCGGGGCGTGATTGGAGCAGGAACCAGGCGGTTGCGAGGATGGCACAGGCGCAGACGACGAGGAGGGCCTGAAGGCTGCCGCGGTTCAGCAGTGGCTGCTCGGCCAATCCCGACGGGAGCAGCCGGGCGAGGGTCGAGAGCCGCGAACGCGGCGGAGGGGAGCCGTCGACTTCGACGTATCCACGGGGAGGACGGTCGTCCGAATCGGCGTCCGGTGGTCCGTCCCCGGGGTCGGCCTCCCCGGGTGGTCGGTCCGATCCGGGTCTAGCGCCGTCCGCCGAGCGCCGGTGGCGACCAGCGGACCCACTCGGCTCCGACGTGGGGTCCGTCCCGGGTCCTGGTCGGCTGCTGAGCCGAGGACATCGGAGGAAGCGGAGCCATCCGGTGCCTCGACGGCATAGGGAGGCACGGGGATGTCGTCGACCAGCGGGACGCCGTTCGGCGGACCGTCCGCCTCAGGCGGAACGCTGTCGGGAGGGGAAGGGGCGCAGCGGTGTCCACCTCCTCGGAGGTGAGAGCCCGCAGCCGTCGTAGAGCGATGTCGGTGGACGAACGTCGTGATTGAGAAGAAGACGCCATGTGACTGACGCTAGAAATCCGCTTTCCGGCATGTCAGGACGGATTCCCGCGATTGTGGATAACCATCGCGACCGGGTACCAGCCGGTGGTGCGCCGGTCCCCTGGCAGGCGGGGCCGGGCTGGGTCGATCGCGGTGTGGGGCAGAGCGTCTGCTGGGCGGCCTTGTCGGCGATCTTCCTTTCCGGCGTTCGGTGGTGAAAAGCGGCACCGACGGCGGCGGGGGCTGGGGGCGCCGGTCGTCCGGAGGGTGGGCGCACGGTGCCCCGGAGCGGGAAAGCGCTCTCTGCGCCTTGCAGGCGTGGGAGCGCGGATCCGGCCGAGCCGGTTGCCGCCCCCAGGGCCAGCCCGAATACCGCTGCTCCGCTTCGCGTGAGGACACTTCCGCTATGCGGGAGCCGAGGCGCCCTCTCGCCGATGATCATGGGAATTCTTCCGATTTCTCGCCGTTTTTCGAAAGAATCGCCATGATCATCGCGCAAAAGGATTCCGGACAGCACCCTTCCCGGGTTAGGGCCACCCCGCTCCGACCGCCGGGGGTCGGAGCCCCCAGCCCTCTCCTCGTCGCTGCCGCCCCCGCGTCAACGCGAAGCTTCCAGCGGTGGATGCCCCCGACGATGGCCCCGCCCCGCCGCACCCGGGCGGGGACCGGCACGCCCGGCCCCTCCGCCCTCGGCGCCGCTTTTCACCACAGAACACCGGAGGAGCCGACCGCAGACAAGGCCGACCAGCAGACGCCGGGCTCTGCCCGCGATGATCACGGGGATTCTTTCGAAAAACGGCGAGAAATCGGAAGAAGCCCCATGATCATCGCGGGGAACGTGGGGCAAACCGGACATACCCGGCGCCCGGCGGTCCGCAATCCGACTTCCGGGCCGCCCGCATCGCCCGCCTGCGAGCCGACCGGGGCCACCCACCGCCCACCCGCCGTCGCTGCCGCCCCGCCGCTCCACCGGGAAGGCACCTGGCCGTGCGGGCCGCTGCCGCTCGCCCGGCCCGCCTCTCTCTCAGGGGACAGGCGCCCCCAACCCCCACCGCCGTCGGCGCCGCTTTTCACCCAAGCACACCGGATTGGCCGACCGCCGACAAGGCCGCCCAGCAGACCCCCGATGCCCTGACCCCGCTGATCACGGCATCCCACACACTCGCTCCGCCTTCTCCGCGGGGTTCGTGTGATCACCCGCGGAGGAGGTCGACGGTGCGTAAGCCTCGGACATGACAACACGTCGGCCCCCGCCCATGGGCGGGGGCCGACGTGGGAAGATCCGGTGCCGACTAGGCGGTCTTCTCCAGCTTGTCCACCCGCTTGGCGATCGCGCTCTTGCGGTTCGCCGCCTGGTTGCTGTGGATGACGCCCTTGCTCACGGCCTTGTCGAGCTTGCGGGCAGCGTGGCGCTGCAGCTCGACGGCCTGATCGACGTTCCCACCCTCGGCAGCTTCGCGGAACTTGCGGATGGCGGTCTTCAGCTCAGACCGCACCGCCTTGTTGCGCATGTAGCGCTTCTCGTTCTGACGGTTGCGCTTCTTCTGCGACTTGATGTTCGCCATGCGAAAACGTGCTCCAGTAAATTCTGATCATTGCGCCGCCGGGCCCGACCCTACGCCGCGGGCAGCCGATCCGCGGGAGTGGCCTGACACGCCGTAACGCCAGGTATGTGAACCGAAGGGCTCAAAACCGAACGTGGAACGTCCGAGACACGGATACTCCATTATGCATCCACGAAACGAGTGGTCACGACACCTCGGCGGGTTCGCGGCCGGCCCCGTCAGCCCTCGACGTCGACCCAGCCCGTGAGGAAGGCGTCCCAGTCCTGAGCATCGGCGTCGTCGAGCAGGTAGACGGCCATCCCGACGTTATCCCGCTCACCGCTGTCGGTCAGCCCGATCCGCACCGCCTCGACGGCGGTCTCCACGCTCTCCGCGCCGGACGGCTCGCCCCAGGTCGTGTCGTCGAACGCGGGTACCCCGAACCGGACCGCGACCGGTTCTTCGCTCTCGTCCGTGGCGTCGGGGCCGTCGAGTGCGCTGAGTGTCTCGGCGACCTCGCGCACCATGAAGCCGCCGTACAGTGACGACAGCGGCATCCCGCTGCCGTGGCCCGGGACCACCACGATGTCGGCCTGCTCGGTGACCCGCGCCAGGTACCCCTTGGACCAGTACTTCTCCTGGCCCGACAGGACGAACGACGGCACCCGGGCGCCCGGGACGAGCTCCACGGGCTGCACCTGCACCGACAGCACACTGTCGGCGCCGATCGCCGTACGCACCTGCGCCACCAGCTTCGGCAGCGACGGGTCGTTCGTGGTGACCGGCGCGACCGCGAGGTGCACGCCGTCGAACCCCGCCTTCCGTACCGCACCGGCCGCCGCAGCGACGGCGTCACGCTGCTCCTCATCGAATCGGTCCTGGACGAGTGAGGACCCCTCGGTCGTGTAGTTCATCCACCCGAGCACGCGGACATCGGGCAGTTCCTTCTCAGCCCACGCCAGGAACTCCGACGCCGCGGCATAGCCCTCCGGCGCGAGCGTCCCGTCGTCGTCGATCTCGCCGACGTAGACGTACAACTCCGAGATGCCGCCCCGCTCGACCCGGGACGCCAGGGACGCGTATGCCTCACGGCCCGCCTTCCCCTGCACCCAGGACTCACCCAGCCATGCCGCGTTGTGTCCCGTGGAGACCGCCCACGCGGCGGGTGACCCCGTGTACTGCGCCGCCAGCAGTGCGCCCGCTCCCACCACGACCACGAGGAGGGCGGCCAGCCCCGCGAGGATCCTGGTCAGCAGCCACTTCACCGATGTCCACCACTTCCCGGTCGTCGCTTAGCCTGAGTGTGCCGGGTGTCCCTGCCGCCGCCGTGGCGAGGGGGCCACGGGGGTCATGGGATCATAGACGGCGATACCCGCGCGCTACGCCCGCGGACGTCATGTCCCACCACGGCATGTTCAAGACGACGTACGAGACTTGTGAACGGAGCACGGTGCCACAGCCGAATCGGACCGATCCCGCGCTGATCCGGAACTTCTGCATCATCGCGCACATCGACCATGGCAAGTCGACGCTGGCCGACCGCATGCTCCAGTTGACCGGCGTCGTCGAAGACCGGAAGATGCGCGAGCAGTACCTCGACCGGATGGACATCGAGCGCGAACGCGGCATCACCATCAAGTCGCAGGCCGTGCGCCTGCCCTTCACCGCGCTCGACGACACCACCTACGTCCTCAACCTCATCGACACCCCCGGCCACGTCGACTTCAGCTACGAGGTCTCGCGGTCGCTGGCGGCCTGCGAGGGCGCGATCCTGCTCGTCGACGCCGCCCAGGGCATCGAGGCGCAGACCCTGGCCAACCTCTACATGGCGCTGGAGAACGATCTCGCGATCATCCCGGTGCTGAACAAGATCGACCTCCCGGCCGCCCAGCCCGACAAGTACGCCGCCGAGCTGGCCGGGATCATCGGCTGCGAACCCTCCGACGTCCTCAAGGTCAGCGCCAAGACCGGTCACGGTGTCGAGGAGCTGCTGAACGAGATCGTGCAGCGCATCCCGGCCCCTGTGGGCGACGCCGACGCCCCCGCCCGAGCGATGATCTTCGACTCGGTCTACGACACCTACCGCGGCGTGGTCACCTACGTCCGGATCGTCGACGGCCGCCTCAGCACCCGCGAGCGCATCCAGATGATGTCCACGGGCGCCACCCACGAGATGCTCGAAGTGGGCGTCATCGCCCCGGAACCCACCAAGATCGAGGGGCTGGGCGTCGGCGAGGTCGGCTACATCATCACCGGTGTGAAGGACGTCCGGCAGTCGCGGGTCGGTGACACCATCACCTCCGCCGCCAAGGGCGCCACCGACATGCTCGAGGGCTACCGGGACCCCAAGCCCATGGTGTTCTCCGGGCTGTACCCGATGGACGGCACCGACTACCCGGTCCTCCGCGACGCCCTGGAGAAGCTCCAGCTCAACGACGCCGCCCTGGTCTTCGAACCGGAGACGTCGGCGGCGCTGGGCTTCGGCTTCCGCTGCGGCTTCCTCGGCCTGCTGCACCTGGAGATCACCCGCGCCCGCCTGGAGCGCGAGTTCAATCTCGACCTGATCTCCACCGCGCCCAACGTCATCTACCGGGTGATCATGGAGGACGGCACCGAACACGAGGTGACCAACCCCAGCGAGTTCCCCGAGGGCAAGATCGCCGAGGTCTACGAGCCGATCGTCAAGGGCACTCTGCTCGCCCCCGCGGAGTTCGTCGGCCCGATCATGGAGCTGTGCCAGAACCGCCGCGGCGCCCTCCAGGGCATGGACTACCTGTCCGAGGACCGGGTGGAGATGCGCTACACCCTCCCGCTCGCCGAGATCGTGTTCGACTTCTTCGACCAGCTCAAGTCGCGCACCAAGGGCTATGCCTCGCTCGACTACGAGCCGTCCGGCGAGCAGATGTCCGACCTGGTCAAGGTGGACATCCTGCTGCAGGGCGAGGCCGTCGACGCGTTCTCCGCGATCGTCCACAAGGAGAAGGCCTACGCGTACGGCACAGAGATGACCAAGAAGCTGCGCGAGCTCATCCCGCGGCAGCAGTACGAGGTGCCGGTGCAGGCGGCCATCGGCTCCCGGGTCATCGCCCGCGAGAACATCCGCGCGATCCGCAAGGACGTGCTCTCGAAGTGCTACGGCGGTGACATCAGCCGTAAGCGCAAGCTGCTGGAGAAGCAGAAGGAGGGCAAGAAGCGGATGAAGATGGTCGGCCGCGTCGAGGTGCCGCAGGAGGCCTTCATCACCGCGCTGTCCACCGACGACAGCGGCGAGAAGGACGCGAAGAAGAAGTAGTCGCCGCCGCGAAACGACACGACGTGAATGACGGTGCCGGGAGGGCCCTCGGGCCCTCCCGGCACCGTTGTGTCGATGCGACGGTGCAATCCGGGCACGTCGGTCCGGGGCAGCACCGCGTTCGCCGCACCGGTGGGAAAGGCCGGTCCGCTGTCAGATGCGCAGCCACACCGCTGTGTCTGGGGGCAGCAGCAGTGAGCCGTCGTGGGTCTCCGTCGGTCCGCTGGACAGCAGGACGTCGCCGGGCACGGGCGACGCCACCGGTTCACCGGTCAGGTTGACGACGCACGCGAAGCCGGGGGCGCGGCGGAACGCCAGGACGCCCTCGGGCGAGGCCACCCACTCCAGTGCCCCATCGCCCAGCGCCGGATGTGCGCGGCGTTCGCGCAGTGCGGTGGTGTACAGCGCCAGCGTCGAGTCGGCGTTGTGCCGCTGGGCCTCGCGTGTCAATGCCGCCCACGCTGCGGGCATCGGGAGCCACGGCTCCGTGCCCTCGGGAGCGAATCCGAACGGGGGCTCGGTGCCCTCCCAGGGAAGCGGGACTCGGCAGCCGTCGCGTCCGCGCTCAGTGCGCCCCGAGCGCTCCCAGGTGGGGTCCTGCAGCGCGTCCTCCGGCAGGTCGGCGACCTCGGGCAGGCCCAGCTCCTCGCCCTGGTACAGGTAGACCGACCCGGGTAGCGCGAAGGTGAGCAGCGCAGCGGCGCGGGCGCGCCGCAGGCCCTGGGCGCCGTCGCCGAACCGCGTGACGTGCCGGGTGACGTCGTGGTTGGACAGCACCCACGTGGTCGTCGCGCCGACCGCGCCGTTAGCCGCCAGCGATGTGTCGACGACCGAGCGCAGCGCCGCCGCGTCCCAGTCCGCTGTCAGGTACTCGAAGTTGAACGCCTGGTGCAGCTCGTCGGGGCGCAGGTACCGTGCCACCCGCCGGGCGTCGTCCACCCACGCCTCGGCCACCAGTGCGCGCTCGCCCGGGTAGGCGTCGACGATGCTCCGCCACCGCCGGTAGATCTCGTGCACACCCTCCTGGTCGAAGTAGGGCAGCCGCGTCTCCCCGTCGAGCAGCGCGGCCTTCTGCCCGGGGGCGATGTCGGGCAGCGCGGGGTCCTTGACCATGCCGTGCGCGACGTCGATGCGGAACCCGTCGACGCCGCGGTCCAGCCAGAACCGCAGCACGTCCTCGAACTCCTGCCGCACCTCGGGTGAGGTCCAGTCGAGATCGGGCTGCTCGGCGTCGAAGAGGTGCAGGTACCACTCCTCGGGGGTGCCGTCCGGCCGCTTCAGCCGGGTCCAGGCCGGCCCACCGAAGATCGACTGCCAGTTGTTCGGCGGCTCCTCGCCGTTGGTCCCCTTCCCGGGCCGGAAGATGTAGCGGGACCGCTCGGGACTTCCGGGTTCGGCCGCCACCGCCGCGCGGAACCAGCGGTGGGCCGCGGAGGTGTGGTTGGGCACGATGTCGATGATCACCCGCAGGCCGAGCTCGTGCGCCGTCGCGGTGAGGGCGTCGACGTCGGCCAGGGTGCCGAAGCGCGGGTCCACCTCGCGGTAGTCGGCCACGTCGTAGCCGCCGTCGGCGAGGGGGGAGAGGTAGAAGGGGGTGAGCCAGACGGCGTCGACGCCGAGCGCGGCGAGTTCCGGCAGGCGTCGCCGGATGCCCGGCAGGTCGCCCTCGCCGTCCCCGTTGGAGTCGGCGAAGCTGCGCACATAGATCTGGTAGATGGCGGCGTCGCGCCACCAGTCCGGCCGTGTGCTGGGAGGAGCGGGGATCCCGGGTGGGGGAGTCGGTGGCATGGGGGTTCCCTCTCTATCGCCGGAACGGTGGAGAAGGCGGTTCCCGGTCCGGCGCCGAAACGGTTTGCAAGGGCTTGCGCAAGATTACCGGGTTCTTGCAAAGGATGAGCAGACGACTTCCATTAGAGTGCTGCCATGGGTCCACGATTGGCCGACATCGCACGGCATGCGGGCGTCAGTGAGGCGACCGTCTCCCGGGTTCTCAACGACAAGCCCGGCGTCGGGGCGGACACGCGCAAGGCCGTGCTGACAGCGCTCGACGTGCTCGGCTACGAACGGCCCGCCCGGCTCCGGCAGCGCTCCGCCGGGCTGGTCGGCATGGTCGTCCCGGAGCTGGAGAACCCCGTCTTCCCGATGTTCGCCCAGGCGGCCGAGGGCGCGCTCGCCCAGCACGGCTACACGCCCGTTCTGTGTACGCGGACGCCCGGTGGGATCGCCGAGGACGAATACGTCGAGCTGCTGCTGGAGCGCAACGTCTCCGGCATCCTCTTCGTCTCCGGCCTGCACGCCGACACCACCGCCGACCACGACCGCTACCGTCGCCTCGCCGCCCGCAGGATGCCGATCGTGCTGGTGAACGGCTACGCGGAGAACGTGCCCGCCGCGTTCGTCTCCTGCGACGACCGGGAGGCCGGCCGCCTCGCTGTCGACCACCTCGCCGCGCTCGGCCACACCCGCATCGGCTTCACCAGCGGACCCAAGCGCTTCGTCCCCGTGCAGCGCAAACTCGAAGGCTACCGGGAGGCCATGGCCCGCAACGGCCTGCCCACCGACGACCTCGTGGAGCTGTCGCTCTTCAGCCTCGAAGGCGGCCACGCCGCCGCCGTCCGGTTGCTGGAGCGCGGTGTCACCGCCATGGTCTGCGGTTCCGACCTCATGGCGCTCGGCGCCATCCGCGCCGCCCGACAGCGCGGGCTGTCGGTGCCCCACGACGTCTCCATCGTGGGCTACGACGACTCCCAGCTCATCGCCTTCACCGACCCGCCGTTGACGACCGTCCGCCAACCCGTGCCGTCGATGGCTCTGGCGGCGGTGCGCACCCTGTGCGACGAGATCGCCGGACACGCCTCCACGGTGTCGCATTCGGAGTACCTCTTCGACCCCGAGCTCGTGGTGCGCGGCTCCACCGGCGCGGCCCCCGCCGACGCCCCGGGAAGGACGGGCACCCTGCACGTGCGGTGACGGGACGCGTGTCCTAACGTTCTCCTATGCTTTTCGACGCCAGCCCCGCCCTCGTCCGTTCCGTCAACTCCGGTCGCGCCGTCGAGCGCGAATGGGCGGGCAAGGCGGCGCGCACCGCCATCGACAAGCGCCCCGTCGACGGGACGGTCACCGTGCGGACCCTGGGGATCACCGGGGACGAGCAGGCCGACACCGCCCGCCACGGCGGCCGCGACCAGGCGGTCTACGCCTACGCGCGGGAGGACCTGGACCACTGGGCGGCCCTCCTCGACCTCCCCCTGCGCGACGGCCGGTTCGGCGAGAACCTCACCACCACCGGCATCGACCCCTCCCAGGTCCTCATCGGCGAGCGCTGGCGGATCGGCACCGTGCTGCTGGAGGCGACCCTGCCCCGCATCCCCTGCCGCACCTTCCAGGCCTGGATGGACGAGCCCCAGTGGGTCAAGCGGTTCGCCGCCGAGGGGCGCGCCGGGATCTACCTGCGCGTCGTGGAGGAAGGCGAGCTCACCGCGGGCGACACCATCACCGTGGAGCGCCCCGACCACGACATCACCGTCTACCGGGCCGCCCAGGCCCGCGAGGACCGCGACCTCGACCTGCTCAACCGTGTCCTCGAACTGCCCGACTGCGCCGACAAGTGGCACCAGGAGGCGGCCAAGCTCGCCAAGCGGCTCAACCGCGCCTGACTCCTGAGCTGCTACGCCCGATGCCGGTCTCCGCCGCGCCCTTCCGTTGATCTCGGGGATATCGACCGAATATCGGCGAGAATTCGGTCGATATCCCCGAGATCAACGGGGGACCGTCGACTCCCCGCCATCACCGACACTGGAAACATGCCTTCCGTTCCGCTCGACGGCGACCCCGTCCCCGCAGACGGCGCCCTGCCCGCCCAGGCCACCGCCGCCGTCGGGCAGCGTATGTTCGGGTTCTACGTCCACGTGCCGTTCTGCGTCACCCGCTGCGGCTACTGCGACTTCAACACCTACACCGCCGACGAGCTGCGCTCCCGCGACGGCGGCGCCACCGCCTCCCGCGAAACCTACGCCGAGCAGGCGATCGCCGAGATCCGCTTCGCCCGCCGCGTCCTGGGCGCCGCCGACATCCCCGTGAGCACGGTGTTCGTCGGCGGCGGCACCCCGACCCTGCTGCCGCCCAAGGACCTGGGGCGCATCCTGGCCGCCATCGACGCCCACTTCGGCCTGGAGCCCGACTCCGAGGTCACCACCGAGGCCAACCCCGAAACCGTCGACCCCGACTACCTCGCCCGGCTGCGCGCGGCCGGCTTCACCCGGGTCTCCTTCGGCATGCAGAGCTCCCGCCCGCACGTGCTGCGGGTGCTCGAACGCGGCCACACCCCCGGCCGCCCCGAGCAGTGCGTGGCCTGGGCGCGCGCCGCCGGATTCGAGCACGTCAACCTGGACCTCATCTACGGCACGCCCGGCGAGACCGACGCCGACTGGAAGGACTCCCTCCAGGCCGCCATCGGGGCCGGACCCGACCACGTCTCCGCCTACTCCCTGATCGTCGAGGAGGGCACGCGGCTCGCCGCCCGCGTCCGGCGCGGTGAGCTGAGCCCGCCTGACGAGGACACCATGGCCGACCGCTACGTGATGGCCGACGACGCCCTCACCGCCGCCGGACTGCACGCCTATGAGGTGTCGAACTGGGCGCGCGGCACGGCCGCCCGCAGCCGCCACAACCGCCTGTACTGGACCGGCGGCGACTGGTGGGGTGTGGGCCCCGGCGCGCACAGTCACATCGGCGGTACCCGGTGGTGGAACGTCAAGCACCCCGCCGCCTACGCCGCCCGCCTGGCCGAGGGCGTGAGCCCCGGACAGGCCCGGGAGGTGCTCGACGCGGAGGACCGCCGCTTCGAACGCATCCTGCTGGAACTGCGCATCGCCGAGGGGTGTCCGCTGGACCTGCTGGACGACGCGGGACGCGCCGCCGCGGCCCGCGCGGTCGCCGACGGTCTGCTGGAGGCGGCGGCCCACGCCGACGGCCGCGCCGTGCTGACCCGCCGCGGGCGGCTGCTCGCCGACGCCGTGGTCCGCGACCTCACCTGACCCCGCCGACCCCGCCGCCGGCATCGGCCCGCGCCGAACGTGCCTCGGCCTCCGGGGCGGTGGCTAAGCTGAGAAGACTCTTCGAGCACACCATTTCACCGCAGGATCTGACGAGGGATGCGACCATGCCCATCGAAAGCGTCTTCCCGCGACTGGAGACCCTGCTGCCGCAGGTGCAGAAGCCGATCCAGTACGTCGGCGGGGAACTCAACTCCGTCGTCGCCGACTGGGACGCCGCCGACGTCCGCTGGGCGCTGATGTACCCCGACGCCTACGAGGTAGGCGTCCCCAACCAGGGCATCCAGATCCTGTACGAGGTCCTCAACGAACGCGAGGGCGTGCTCGCCGAGCGCACCTACGCCGTCTGGCCCGACATGGAAGCGCTCATGCGCGAGCACGGGCTTCCCCAGTTCACCGTCGACGCGCACCGCCCCGTCGGCGCGTTCGACATCCTCGGCGTCAGCTTCGCCAGTGAGATGGGCTACACCAACCTGCTCACCGCGCTGGACCTCGCGGGCATCCCGCTGTACTCCGCCGACCGCACCGACGACCACCCCGTCGTGCTGGCCGGAGGGCACTCCGCGTTCAACCCCGAGCCCATCGCCGACTTCCTCGACGCCGTCGTCCTCGGCGACGGCGAAGAGATCGCGCTGGCCATCACCGAGATCATCCGGGAGTGGAAGCACGAGGGGCGCCCCGGCGGACGCGACGGCCTGCTGCTGCGCCTGGCCAGCACGGGCGGCGTGTACGTGCCGCGCTTCTACGACGTCACCTACCACGACGACGGCCGGATCGAGCGCTACGCGCCCAACCGCCCCGGCGTGCCCTGGACCGTGCAGAAGCACACCGTGATGAACCTCGACGACTGGCCCTACCCGAAGAACCCGGTCGTGCCCATCGCCGAGTCCGTGCACGAGCGCTACAGCGTCGAGATCTTCCGCGGCTGCACCCGCGGCTGCCGCTTCTGCCAGGCCGGAATGATCACCCGCCCGGTTCGCGAGCGCGGCAAGGAGACCGTCAAGACGATGGTCGAGCAGGGCGTGAAGTCCTCCGGCTTCCAGGAGGTGGGCCTGCTCTCGCTGTCCAGCGCCGACCACAGCGAGATCGACGGTATCGCCAAGGAGCTGGCCGACCGCTACGAGGGCACCCACACCGGTCTGTCGCTGCCCTCGACCCGCGTCGACGCCTTCAACATCGACCTGGCCAACGAGCTCACCCGGAACGGGCGCCGCTCGGGCCTGACGTTCGCCCCCGAGGGCGGCAGCGAGCGGATGCGCCGGGTGATCAACAAGATGGTCACCGAGGCCGACCTCATCCGCACGGTGACCGCCGCCTACGCGGCCGGGTGGCGCCAGGTCAAGCTGTACTTCATGTGCGGGCTGCCCACGGAGGAGGACGAGGACGTCCTGGCCATCGCCAGGCTGGCCGCCGAGGTCATCAAGACCGGGCGCGAGGTCACCGGCCGCAAGGACATCCGCTGCACCATCTCCATCGGCGGATTCGTGCCCAAGCCGCAGACCCCGTTCCAGTGGGCCGGGCAGACCCCCGCCGAGGTCGTCGACGCGCGCCTGTACAAGCTCAAGGACACGCTGCGCGCCGACCGCCGGTACGGAAAGGCGATCGGACTGCGCTACCACGAGGGCAGCCCGTCGACCATCGAGGGCCTGCTCTCCCGCGGCGACCGGCGCGTCGGCCGCATCATCGAGGAGGTGTGGCGCGCCGGCGGGCGCTTCGACGGCTGGAGCGAGCACTTCTCCTACGAGCGCTGGTGCGAAGCGGCTGCCAAGGCCCTCGCCGCCGAGGACATCGACCTGGACTGGTACACCACGCGCGAGCGGGGCGAGGACGAGGTGCTGCCCTGGGACCACCTCGACGCGGGCCTCGACCGCGACTGGCTGTGGCAGGACTGGCAGGACGCGCTGCACGGCGAGGAGTCGCTGGAAGTGGACGACTGCCGGTGGAACCCCTGCTACGACTGCGGGGTCTGCCCGAGCATGGGCACCGAGATCCAGATCGGTCCCGGGGAGAAGAGAAAGCTGCTGCCGCTGTCCGTGGTCTGACGCGGTGGGGCCTGTGACGGTCCGCCGCTGTGCAGGAGCCACGACGGTGGAACGACCGGAACCGGCCACGCGGTGGCCTGGCGCCCGGGGCGTGAGCGAGGTATGGCCCGGCGCCCCGCTCGCGCCGGGCCATACGCACAGTTGGACGGACGGGAGGCGCGTGAGGTTGGCATGGAATCCAAAAAATCTTCGAAGAAATCTGATTTCGGATCGCATGCCCAGGTCAGCCAAGGTGCGGGCGATCGGCGTGCCGATGTGCGACTGTGTCGGAAGCAACGGAAGGTCCGCTTTTCAAGTATCGCGTCGAGGGGAAGAGCTCTAGGGAGGAGCGATCCGCGACTGAGACCCGGAAAGCCCCGCGATACGTCGACAGCGAGCGCCCGATCGGCACTCGCACCGAGCCGCTGGCGCGCTGTACCCGGCACGCACCGTAGGCTGAATAGGACGTGAATCTCCCAGGTGGGTGTGTCAGGGAGGAATTGGCACCCCGTCCCGGGAGGCATCGAGGAAAGGAGTAGCGCTGCCCCCCGCACCTGAGGGCACCACCTCGCCCTCCACAGGACAGGCCGGTCGGCGGCTGCGCGTTCGCTACGCCAAGCGCGGACGGATGCGATTCGCGAGCCATCGCGACATCGCCCGCGCGCTGGAGCGGGCCCTTCGCCGGGCCGGGGTCCCCGTCGCGTTCTCAGCGGGGTTCACGCCGCACCCGAAGATCTCCTACACCGGCGCCGCCCCCACAGGGGTGGGCAGTGAGGCGGAGTACTTCGAGCTCACCCTGGCCGAGCCCTGCGACCCCGGACAGGTGCGTGTCCGGCTCGATGACGCCATGCCCGACGGGCTGGATGTGACCGAGGTCGTGGAAGCGGCGGCGGGTGGTCTGGCGGACCGCCTGGAAGCATCGGAGTGGAAGGTGGAGCTGCCCGGCGTCGGCCCCGACGACGCCGCGGCGGCAGCGGCCGCGTTCCTCGCGGCCGAGACGGTCGAAGTGGAACGGCTCACCAAGAAGGGCCGTCGCCGCTTCGACACCCGTTCGGCGGTCGTCCGGTTGGAAGCGGACGAGCGCACCATGACGGGACAAGAAGCGACATATGCAATACTTCGTATGGTTGTTCGGCATACCACACCCGCCGTTCGACCAGACGATGTAGTGACCGGCCTTCGTCAGGTGGCCGGCCTCGCGCCGCTGTCATCACCGGTGATGACCCGGCTGGCGCAGGGACCTCTTGACGAGGCGTCCGACGCGATCGCCGACCCGTTCGCCGCCGAGAACGCGGCCGCCCGCGACACCGGGCAGGAACGGGCCGTACCGGGGAGCGGTACGGCACAGGCCGATGCGAACGGACGCGCGGACACGGAGCCGCGGCCGTCGGCGCCCACGCGGAGCGCACCCGATGTGTGACCTCCACCGGGGAACGTGGGCGACCTCATTCAAGGACTTTGCCCCGGTAGCGGCGAAAGCGCTACCGGCGCCGACATAGCGACGACAGTTCTCGCGCGCAGCGGCGGCGGCTCATAGGCCGACGCCGCACCCGAGGACTCTGACGGGAGACCACCCGGATGCTCGAAAACGAGCCCAACAGCGGTGCCGACGGCACCGCGGGTACAACTGAAACATCGGAAAACGAGGCCGGCACCACCGCTGCCACCTCCAACGGCGCGACCACGCAAACCACGTTCGCGCCGCCGCAGGAAGCGGAGATCAAGGTCAGCGGGCCGCGCAAGCGCAGTGGCGCCGCGCGCCAGGCCGGACCGCCGCCGGAGCCCGAACCCGTGTACACGCCGGGCGCCGCGCCGCTGACGCGACTGGCCGGTCCGGGCGACGTCGAGGCCGCGCCGGTCGTGGCCAAGACCGCGGTCGCCCGGCAGGTCGTGACGCCGGTCGAGAACGCCGAGGACACCACCGACACCGCTGACGCGGGCGCCGAAGCGAGCGCCGCCGAGCCCACCGGCTCGGAGGACGCCGCGGAGGCCGCCGAGTCGGCCCCGAGCGAGGAGCGCGCCCCGCGCAAGCGCGGCCGTACCCGCTCGGCGAAGAGCACGACCACCACCGGGACGGCGACGCGTGCCTCCGGAAGACCCGCGCCCGCGGCGCGGACGAGCCCGCTGGCGAGGCCGACGCCGAGCCCACGGCGACCGCCGAGCCCTCCGCGCGTGACGAGGCGGCGGCCGCGACCGACGAGGCCGCGTCCAGCGCCTCCTTCCAGCCGCCCATGGTGCTGTTCCAGCCGCCGGTCGCACCGGCCCCCGGCACCGCCGCCGAGACGGCCGCGACCGACGAGGGCGCCGAGGACACCGAGGCGGAGCAGGCCGCGTCCGACGAGCCGACCGAGGACGCCCGCAGCGCCGAGACGGGCGAGGAGCGGACGTCCCGCCGCCGTCGGCGTCGCGGCGGCCGGGGGCGCGGGAAGTCGCGCACCGGCGAGGAGGAGAGCGAGGCGGAGCGCGCCCCGTCCGCCGCCACGGCCAAGGCGTCGGGCGACGAGGCCGCCGAGAAGGCCAGGGAAAACGGCGAGGCCGAGCAGCAGCCGGAGGATGAGGGCGGCGAGTCGGCCGCCGGGGGCAGTCGTCGCCGCCGCCGTCGGCGTCGGCGTTCCAGCGGTGAGGGCGCCGAGGAGGCGCCGGGCCGCGACGATCCGCCCAACACCGTCGTGCGTGTGCGTGAGCCCCGCGCCGAGAAGCCCATCGAGGACGAGGTCCAGGCCGTCCGCGGCTCCACGCGTCTGGAGGCCAAGAAGCAGCGCCGCCGCGAGGGCCGCGAGCAGGGCCGCCGCCGGACCCCGGTGATCACCGAGTCGGAGTTCCTGGCGCGCCGCGAGTCGGTCAAGCGGGACCTGGTGATCCGCCGTACCGGTGAGCGCACCCAGATCGGCGTACTGGAGGACGACGTCCTCGTCGAGCACTACGTCGACCGCGCCACCCACCGGTCGTATGTGGGCAACGTCTACCTGGGACGGGTGCAGAACGTCCTGCCGTCCATGGAGGCCGCGTTCGTCGACATCGGCAAGGGCCGCAACGCCGTCCTGTACGCCGGCGAAGTCAACTGGGACGCCTCCGGCCTGGAGGGCCAGCCCAAGCGCATCGAGTCGGTGCTCAAGTCCGGCCAGTCGGTGCTGGTGCAGGTCACCAAGGACCCGATGGGCCACAAGGGCGCCCGGCTCACCAGCCAGATCAGCCTGCCCGGCCGCTACCTGGTCTACGTGCCCGACGGCTCCATGACCGGCATCAGCCGCAAGCTGCCCGACAAGGAGCGCGCGCGGCTCAAGCAGATCCTCAAGAAGGTCATGCCGGAGAACGCCGGTGTCATCGTGCGCACCGCCGCCGAGGGCGCCAGCGAGGAGGAGCTGGAGCGCGACATCTCGCGTCTGGCCGCGCAGTGGGACTCGATCAAGCGCAAGTCGAAGTCGGCGACCGCGCCCTCGCTGCTGAACAGCGAGCCCGACCTCACCGTGCGGGTGGTGCGCGACGTCTTCAACGAGGACTTCGCCAGCCTGGTCGTCTCCGGCGACGAAGCCTGGGACACCGTCCACGAGTACGTCGAGTACGTCGCCCCGCACCTGTCGGAGCGCGTCTCGAAGTGGGGCGGCGACCGCGACATCTTCGAGGCCTATCGGGTGGACGAGCAGATCGGCAAGGCGCTGGAGCGCAAGGTGTGGCTGCCCAGCGGCGGCTCGCTGATCATCGACCGCACCGAGGCGATGACGGTCGTCGACGTCAACACCGGCAAGTTCACCGGTCAGGGCGGCAACCTCGAAGAGACGGTCACCAAGAACAACCTCGAGGCGGCCGAGGAGATCGTGCGCCAGCTGCGCCTGCGCGACATCGGCGGCATCATCGTTATCGACTTCATCGACATGGTGCTGGAGAGCAACCGCGACCTGGTGCTCCGCCGCATGCTGGAGTGCCTGTCCCGCGACCGCACCAAGCACCAGGTAGCCGAGGTCACCTCGCTGGGCTTGGTGCAGATGACGCGTAAGCGCGTCGGGCAGGGCCTACTGGAGGCGTTCTCCACCAGCTGCGAGCACTGCAACGGGCGCGGCCTGCTGGTCTCCTCGGAGCCGATCGAGGCCAAGTCCGGTGGCGGTGCCACCGGCAACGGCAAGAAGAAGAAGGCGAAGGGCGGCGCCGCGGCCGAGAAGGCCGAATCGGGGGAGAAGGCCGCCGAGGAGCCGAAGCCGGAGACGGCCCCCGAAGCCGCTGCGGCCCCGGCCGCGGAGGAGGCGCCCGCAGCCCCTACCACCGCGAAGAAGGCCAAGGCCAAGGCCAAGACTAAGGCCGCGGACACGTCCGCGGCCGAGGAGACCGCCGCTGCGTCCGCCCCGGCCGAGGAGGCCGAGCAGGCGGAGGCACCGGCCGAGGAGCCGAAGAAGGCGGCCAGGACCACCAAGGCCAAGACCGCCAAGGCGGCTCCGAAGAAGAAGGCGGCCACCACCGCCAAGAAAACGTCCCGCAAGGCGAAGAAGGAGGAGGAGACGGCCGCGGACGCGGAGACCGCCGCGCCTGCGCCGGTGGAGGCGGCCCCGCTCACGGCGGCTGCCGACGGTGCCGGGGAGAGCGGCGAGACCGAGCGCCCGCGCCGGCGCCGTACCCGGCGGACCAAGGCCACCACCAGCACCGAGTCCCCGGTCGCTGAGGCGGGATAAACGGGATAACGGTCCGGCCGAACCGCGCCCGCTTTGTCGAGTCGGGTGCGGTTCGGCCTGATCACACCCACGAACGTGTCGGCCGCCGATCGGCGGGTGGTAATCTAAGGGTCGGTGCGTCGGCGCGCCCCAATCGTTCGCGCGCCCGAGACCAGACCTCGATTCCCACGCCCCCACCGCGGGTGCCCGATGGGTACGAGCTGCGGTCAACAGCAGCGCATTTGCTCCTCGCCTAGGCGAGGATTGTCCACGAGCAGGAAGAGAGTTTCCCGGTGTACGCGATCGTGCGAGCGGGCGGCCGACAGGAGAAGGTGTCTGTCGATGACGTCTTGAACATCGACAAGGTCTCCGGTGAGGCCGGCTCGACGGTGACGTGGGAGCCGCTGCTTGTCGTCGAGGACGGCAAGGTCATCAGCAACACCGCTGAGCTGAGCTCCTACAAGGTCACCGCCGAGGTTGTCGGCGAGGCCAAGGGCCCCAAGATCAACATCATGAAGTACAAGAACAAGACCGGTTACAAGAAGCGCCTGGGTCACCGCCAGACCTACACCCAGGTTCGCGTCACCGGCATCGCTGCGAAGTAGGGGGAGGGCTCGACATGGCACACAAGAAGGGCGCATCGTCCAGCCGTAACGGGCGCGACTCCAATGCTAAGCGGCTTGGTGTCAAGCGCTTCGGCGGCCAGTCCGTCAACGCCGGCGAGATCCTTATCCGCCAGCGCGGCACCAAGTTCCACCCGGGCGACAACGTCGGCCGCGGTGGCGACGACACCCTGTTCGCGCTGGTCGCGGGCAAGGTGGAGTTCGGCAACCGGCGCGGTCGCAAGGCCGTGAACATCGTCCCGACGCCGGTCGCCGCGGAGTAGCTCGCTCCGAACGCGCCGCGTCGCGCGACGCTGGGACGCCGACGGATGTCCCGAAGGGCGGGCCAGGAAATCTGGCCCGCCCTTCGCGCGTTCCACTACTGAACACGTCCAATCCACGGGGAGAATTCACATGCCGGACTTCGTCGACGAAGCGGTCTTGCATCTCAAGGCCGGTGACGGCGGGCATGGCTGTGCCTCCGTGCATCGGGAGAAGTTCAAGCCCCTGGGCGGACCCGACGGCGGCAACGGGGGCCGGGGCGGCGACGTCATCCTCGAAGTCGACCCGCAGGTCGCCACGCTGCTCGAATACCAGCGCCGCCCGCACCGCAAGGCCCGCAACGGCACGCCCGGCCAGGGCGGGCACCGGAACGGAGCCAAGGGAGACGACCTGGTGCTCGGTGTGCCCGACGGCACGGTGGTCACCGGCCCCGACGGTGAGGTCGTCGCCGACCTCGTCGGCGCCGGCACCCGGCTCATCATCGCCCAGGGCGGCCCCGGCGGACTCGGCAACGCCGCGTTGGCCTCGCCGCGGCGCAAGGCCCCCGGTTTCGCGCTCAAGGGCGAGGAGGGCGAGGCGACCGACGTCAAGCTGGAGATCAAGACCATCGCCGACGTCGGCCTGGTCGGGTTCCCCAGTGCGGGCAAGTCCTCGCTGATCGCCGCGCTGTCCGCGGCGCGTCCGAAGATCGCCGACTACCCCTTCACCACGCTCATCCCCAACCTCGGCGTGGTCGAGGCGGGCGCCACCCAGTACGTCGTCGCCGACGTCCCCGGGCTGATCCCGGGCGCGAGCGAGGGCAAGGGCCTGGGCCTGGCCTTCCTGCGCCACGTCGAACGGTGCTCCACGCTCGTGCACGTACTCGACTGCGCCACCTACGAGCCGGGCCGCGACCCCGTCAGTGACCTGGAGGCCATCGAGTCCGAGCTCACGGCCTACAGCGAGCGCACCGAGATCGACCTGACCGACCGGCCGCGCATCGTCGTGCTCAACAAGGTGGACGTGCCCGACGGCCGCGAGCTCGCCGAGTTCGTCACGCCCATGCTCGAAGAGCGCGGGCTCAAGGTCGTCACCGTCTCCGCCGCCAGCCGTGAGGGGCTGCGCGAGCTCTCCTTCGCCATGGCCGAGCAGGTCGCCGCGGCGCGGGCCGCCGCGCCCACCCCCGAGCCCACCCGCGTCGTGCTGCGTCCCCGCGAGATCGGCGAGACCCCCTTCGAGGTGGTTCCGCTCGGCGACAACACCTTCCGGGTGCGGGGCGACAAGACCGCGCGCTGGGTGCGCCAGACCGACTTCTCCAACGACGAGGCCGTGGGCTACCTCGCCGACCGCCTCAACCGCCTCGGTATCGAGGAGGCCCTCGCCAAGGCCGGGCCGTCGAGGGCGCCGAGGTCTACATCGGGACCGAGGAGGATTCCGTGGTCTTCGACTGGGACCCGTCCGTGGACGCCGAAGCCACCCCGATCGGCCCGCGCGGCACCGACTCCCGGCTGGGCTGACGCCGCGTGGGGACCCCTGCTTCCAGCCATCTCGACGCACGGACACGGATGGGAAGTAGAACGACGTGCAGCACGCAACGTCCAACGGGGAGAACGGCACCGCCGAGCGCGCTCAGCTGAAGAACGCGCGGCGGATCATCGTCAAGATCGGGTCGTCCTCGCTGACGACGCCGAAGGGGCTCATCGACCGCGAGCGCATCCGCGAGCTGGCCGATGTGTTCGCTGAACGCCGGGAGGCCGGGACCGAGGTCATCCTGGTCTCCTCCGGCGCGGTCGCCGCGGGCATGTCCCCGCTGGGGCTCGCCAAGCGGCCCCACGACCTCGCCACGCAGCAGGCGGCGGCCAGTGTCGGCCAGGGCCTGCTGGTGGCGCACTACACGCGTGCCTTCGCCGCGCACGGCCTCACCGCGGCCCAGGTGCTCCTCACGGTCGAGGACATGATGCGCCGGGTCCAGCACCGCAACGCCCAGCGCACCCTGCGCCGCCTCCTGGATCTCGGCGTGGTGCCCATCGTCAACGAGAACGACACGGTGGCCACGCACGAGATCCGCTTCGGCGACAACGACCGGCTGGCCGCCCTGGTCGCCCACCTGCTGCGGGCCGACGCGCTGCTGCTGCTCTCCGACGTCGACGCCCTGTACGACGGTAATCCGTCCGAGCCCGGCGCGCGGCGGATCGTGGAGATCGCCGACCCGCACGACCTGGACGGCATCGACATCGGCAGCGCCGGGCGGCGTGGCGTCGGCACCGGCGGCATGGTGACCAAGGTGGACTCCGCGCGCATCGCCACGGAGGCGGGCGTGCCGACCGTGCTGACGTCGGCGGCCAACGCCCGCGCCGCACTGGCGGGGGAGACGGTGGGGACGCTGTTCACCGCCTCCAGCCGGCGCCGCCCCTCGACCCGGCAGCTCTGGCTCGCGCACGCCACCGCCGGACGCGGCAGCGTCGTGCTCGACCCCGGCGCGGTGCGGGCGGTGGCCGAGGAGAACGCGTCGCTGCTTCCGGCCGGCGTGGTGAAGGTGGACGGCGAGTTCGTCGCGGGCGACCCGGTCGACCTGCGCGACGAGGACGGCCGCCTGGTGGCGCGCGGCCTGGTCAACTACGACGCGGTGGAGATCCCCGACCTGATGGGGCGCTCGACCCGGTGGCTCGCCCGTGAACTGGGGCCGGAGTACGAGCGGGAGATCGTGCACCGGGACGACCTGGTGGTGATCCCCGGCCCGGAGGCCTAGCTGTCGGCGACACTCCGCGGATCGGTGGTCCGCGCCTGATGCGCGCGGGGCGGGGGGGCGATTAGGGTAGCGCCATGCGGCCCACCACTCATGAGTACGACACCGAGCTGCTCTACAACGGGGAAGTCGTGACGCTGGGCGGGATGGTGTACCGGGGACGGACCGTCCTGTCGCCCGGCCCGGACATGTTCCTCCCGTTGGAGCGCTGGGCGCAGTCCGTTGCCGACCAGCTCAGCGGCCCGGTCTCCTGGCGGGCGATCTCCGAGGGCGAGGTCGTGCGCGAGGGGACCATGCACCCGGCGCCCTAGGCGTCCCGTCACCGCGCCCGCTCGGCGGGGGTTGGGTGGTCTACAGGCGTCGGGCGCTCTGCGCCCCGCACTTGGAGCAGTGGAACTTGCGGTCGGTGCCCAGCACCCAGTCGTGTTCCCCGCCCTGCGGACATGCGGACATCGTTCATCCGCCCTTCAATCTCTCCTCATACTGGCGCCGATACCCTACCCCCCGAGTTCCGGCCTGTCCTGGATATCGAAAAGGTTCTGGGGCCTGTGCCCGAAATTCCGGCGGACGGGTGAACGCGATAGGGACGGGACGTGTCGGATCGCCTGAGAAAAAGAAGATTCTCTGCTCCAGATGTTCCTTCTGCGAGGCTCTGTCGGTAACTTCACTCCGTAACGGCTCGAGTCGGTTCAATGGCGCACCGGACCCGTGGAGGAGAAGATGAGGACGGCTTGCCCCCCTCCGCCACGGTGTTACGGGCGTTGTGTCCGATTTCCCGCACCCCGGCGCGACGGCGTTCCGGGGAGCCGTCCCCCACAGTCTCCATGCGGAAAGGGACACATTAATGAAGTCCTGGAGTGCACTCGCCTCGACCACGGTGCTCGCCCTCGGCGGCCTCACCTTCTTCGCGGCTCCCGCACACGCCGACCTGGTCACCTCGTGCGTCGGGGTCGGCGGAGCCGTCACCGTACCGGGTGAGCTGGTCGTCCCCGCGGGCAAGTCCTGCACGCTGGAGGGAACCACGGTCGAGGGCAAGGTGACGGTGCGCAAGGGCGCCGACCTGGTCGTCATCGACGGGACCCTGAAGTCCAACGTCACCGTCCAGCACAACGCGTTCCTCGACACCAAGGACACCGACATCAAGGGCACGGTGACCACCCGCGGCGCCTACGGCGCCTACCTGGATGAAAGCAAGGCCGGCAAGAACGTCCGGACCTTCGAGGGCCGGGGCACCGAGAACGAGAGCTTCCTCTACACCATCGACAGCAGCGTCGGCGGCAACATCAACGCGACCCACGGCGACGTCTACCTGGTCGGCGCCTCGGTCGGCGGCAACATCGCCAGTAAGGGCACCGAGTACACCGACCTTTACGACACGGAGGTCAACGGCAACCTCCACGTCGACGGCAGCCGGCTGGGCAGCGTGTTCTGCCACGGCGAGGTGTACGGCAACGCCTCCTACACCGGCAACCCGGGCGCGCTGCAGATCGGTGCCTCCGGCGAGGACGGCACCTGCCACGGCGTCAGCTACTGGGGCGGCGACGTCGAGGTCAAGGGCAACACCGGCGGTGTGCTGATCAACGACAACATCATCCGCGGCGACCTCGTCGGCGAGAACAACGACCCGGTCGCCCAGAAGGGTGCCAACAACCGCATCCGCGGTGAGGTCACCGGCGAGTTCGCCGACATGCCGAAGTTCACCACCAGAAGCGCGCCCGCCACCGACGAGCGCGCCGACGAGATCGAGGGCAAGGCCTCGGAGCGCCGGACCGAGGCCAAGGCCGACGCCGAGAACGCCGGGAAGGCCTTCTAGCCGACGGCGTTCCCTGGTTCCCTTTTCGGCGACGGGTCCCACCGCGGCGCGCGGACGCGATCGTCGACCGGCCACACCTCGACCCCCGCTCCGCCCGGAGCGGGGGTCCCGACGTCGTGGTGGGCACCGTGCCGGAGCACATCGGGGGAGAGGGGCGGCGCGCTCGGGTCCCACCCCATAAGCTGGCCCATACGACCCCCGACGATCCTGGAAAGCGGAACACCACCATGAGTGACACCGAGCGCGAGGTCCACGCCGTCGCCGAGCGGGCCAAGGACGCCGCCGCCGACCTTGCGCCGCTGAGCCGGGCGGTGAAGGACGAAGCGCTGCTCGCCATGGCCGACGCCCTGGTCGACCACGCCGAGTCCATCGTCGCGGCCAACGCCGAGGACACCGCGCGTGCCCGCGAGAACGGTCTGAGCGAGGCGATGATCGACCGCCTCTCCCTGTCCGTCGAGCGCATCGAGGCGATCGCCGACGCCGTTCGGGAGATCGTCGAGCTGCCCGACCCGGTCGGCGAGGTCGTGCGCGGCAAGATCCTCCCCAACGGTCTGGAACTGCACCAGATCCGGGTCCCGCTGGGCGTTATCGGCATCATCTACGAGGGCCGCCCCAACGTCACCGCGGACGCCGCCGCCCTGTGCCTGAAGAGCGGCAACGCCGCCCTGTTGCGCGGCTCGTCCTCGGCCTACTCGTCCAACACGCGCATCGTGGAGGTGCTGCGCGAGGCGCTGGCCAAGACCGGGGTTCCGGTCGACGCGGTGCAGCTCGTCCCCGGCGCCGGCCGCGACTCCGCACGGGCGCTGATGCGGGCGCGCGGACTGGTCGACGTGCTGATCCCCCGCGGCGGCGGTGCCCTGATCCAGGCCGTGGTGCGCGAGTCCACGGTCCCGGTCATCGAGACCGGCGAGGGCAACTGCCACGTCTACGTCGACGCCGCCGCCGACCTGGACAAGGCGCTGGACATCGCGGTGAACGCCAAGACGCAGCGCTACTCCACCTGCAACACCGCCGAGACGCTGCTGGTGCACAAGCACGCCGCCGACGCCTTCCTGCCGGACGTCCTGCGGCGCCTGCGCGAGCTGGGCGTCACCGTGCACGGTGACGACAGGGTCCGCTTCTACGACCCAGAGGCCGTCGAGGCCACCGAGGAGGACTGGTCCACCGAGTACCTCTCCCCGGACCTCGCGGTGAAGGTCGTCGACTCCCTGGACGACGCCGTCGCCCACATCCGCCGCTACTCCACCGCGCACACCGAGGCCATCGTCACCGACTCGCAGGCGGCGGCGCGGCGCTTCGTGTCCCGGGTCGACTCGGCGGCGGTCATGGTGAACGCCTCCACCCGCTTCACCGACGGCGGCGAGTTCGGCTTCGGCGCCGAGATCGGCATCTCCACCCAGAAGCTGCACGCGCGCGGCCCCATGGGCTTGCCCGAGATGACCTCCACCAAGTACGTCGTCACGGGCGACGGCCATCTTCGGTAACGGGAAAGTCCGACTCTCCTCGCGGTTCCGCCGCACGAGTGAGGGAAGACGGCCTAAGCTGGGCGGCGGAAGTGAGGTGACTGATGGCTGCGCGACCGCAAGGATCGGACGAGGTCGGGTCGGCTTCCCGTTCTCGGCCAGACCGATCAGTGCGTGTGGAGAAGACACCGCGGGCGATCCGTGAGGTCCTGCTGCCTGAGGAAGCGGGAGACTTCGACCGCGAGTACCGTCAGGTTTTGGAGGACGCTAAGGAGCAGCTCGACCTGACCCCGGTATTTGCGTGCCTTGACCGCTGGTGGGTGGTCGCGATGTCTACCGCCCAGGATCCCGAAGGGCACCGGCAGATGTTGAAGACTGCCGACCGCATTAACCGTGGTGAACGGGTTCCTGGCACCCCATGGTCCGTGGTTAAGGCGGAGCTGGGGCTGTAGGTGTACAAGGTCGACTTTGATGACGTAGCCAAAGAACAGCTCAGGGAACTCCCGGAACATCTGCGGCCACCTCTTGCCGCGCTCATGGATCTGCTCGAACTGCAGCCGTGGAGCGGGGCTCCCTACAACCGAGCGCGGCCGGACGCGAATATTCGCGTGCACTCGCTCGGTGAGGAATCACAGTGCTCGGTGATTTACCTGATCGTGGATCATCTCGAGCTGGTTGAGATTCTTCGGATCATATGGGTCGACTAGAGCCAGACGATGGGGGTGGGCGCTGCCCCTGCGGCGCCCACCCGCAGGTATGTCAGGAGCCGGTGGACGATGAGTCGCCGTCCCGGCGGCCGGCGCTCTTCCAGCGGTCGGCGACGGTGTCGAAGATCTTGCCGCCCGCGCTGGCCGCGGTGCCCGCGACATCGCGCAGCGTGCCCATCAGCGGGTCGCTGGACCGCTCCCAGGCCTCCTTGTAGGAGTTGGCGGCGTTGCGGGCCTCCTCGCCGATGGAGGCGTCCTTGTCGCTGTCGCGGCGCGGGTAGTCCCCGGCGATGACGCGGCGGTAGGAGCCGTCCTTGATCCAGCGGTCCAGCTCGGCCATCCGGATCACCGCGAACGGGTGGGTCTGGCCCATCAGGCTGACCAGCTTGATCAGGCTGTCGCGGGCGTCGCCACCCTGCTCGTACTCCTTGGCCTGCTCCAGGAAGGCGTCGGGGTTCATCTCCGCGAGGCGCGACCCGCCGGCCATCTTCATAAGCGCGCGCTTGGCGGCTTCGGGGTCCTGCCCGGCGAGGAGGCCGGCGCGGTCACAGGACAGCTCGGACTTGCGGTACCACTCCTCCAGGGCCGCGACGATCGCGCGCAGGCCGATGTAGCCCAGCGGAATCCAGGCGACCCGCGCGGCGAGCTGTATCAGCGCGAGGAGCATGGTGCGGTAGACGGCGTGCCCGGAGAGGACGTGGCCGACCTCGTGGCCCACGACGAACCGCTGCTCTTCGGCGTCGAGCAGGTCGAACAGCCCGGTGGTCATGACGATGAACGGCTTCTGGCTGCCGATCGCCATGGCGTTGGGCTTCGGGTTCATCTGGATGTAGAGCTCGGGTACCTCGTCCAGGTCGAGGATGTAGGCGGCGTCGCGGACGTAGTTGTGCACGTCCGGGAACTGCTGTTCGCTCACCCGCACCGAGCTGGAGAGGAACATCAGCCGAAGGGCGCGCTCGTTGAAGAGGCCGGACAGCCGTTTGAAGACCTCGTCGAACCCCCGCAGCGACCGCAGCGCGACCAGCGCGCCTCGGTCGGCGGGGTGCTCGTAGGCCCGGGAACTGATGTTTTCGAGGCGGACGCGGGCGCGTTCTGGAGAGTTCGTGGACATGTCGGCACTCTATGCCGCGGGCTGTCCGATGTCGAGATATGACGCGAATTTCACGCGCCGCTCCCGGGTAGGGCCGGGAACAGAAAGCCGGGCGAGTCGGTTACTCTCGGCGTTGGTTGACGAAAACCGGCATCGGTGATGAAACGGGAGCGGTCAAGGTGCCGAACGCAGCAACGAACGCACTGGGCGGGGCACGGCGGCTATCCGCGCGTCCCAGCCGCGTGGGCATCATGGGCGGCACGTTCGACCCGATCCACCACGGGCACCTCGTCGCGGCCAGTGAGGTCGCTCACCTCTTCCATCTGGACGAGGTGGTGTTCGTGCCCACGGGGCAGCCGTACCAGAAGGACCTGTCGAAGGTGGCCGCGGCCGAGCACCGCTACCTGATGACGGTCATCGCCACCGCGGAGAACCCGCAGTTCCGGGTGAGCCGCATCGAGATCGACCGCGATGGTCCCACCTACACCCTCGACACCCTGCGCGAGATGCGCGGGATGTACGGCCCCGATGTCGAGCTGTTCTTCATCACCGGGGCGGACGCGCTGGGCGCTATCCTGAGCTGGCACAACGTCGATGAACTCTTCGAACTCGCGCATTTCGTAGGCTGTAACCGTCCCGGGCACCGGCTCACCGATACCGGACTGCCCGACGGAAAGGTCAGCCTGGTGGAGATTCCAGCCCTGGCCATCTCCTCGACGGAGTGTCGGGAGCGTGTCCGCAAGGGCGAACCGATCTGGTACCTGGTGCCCGACGGCATCGTCCGCTACATCAACAAGACCGGGCTCTACCTCGACGACCACATGTCGGGGTAACGGCCCAGGGGAGGCAGCTGCTACATCGTGACCGCCACGGACAGGGCCGTCGAGCTCGTGAACATCGCCGCGGAGGCCGCGGCGGACAAACTCGCCCAGGAGATCATCGCCTACGACGTCAGTGACCAGCTGGTCATCACCGACGCGTTCCTCCTGTGCTCCGCCCCCAACGACCGCCAGGTGCGCGCCGTCATCGACGAGGTCGAGGAGCGGCTGCGCCAGGCCGGAGCCAAACCGGTCCGCCGAGAGGGGGAGCGCGACGGCCGCTGGGTCCTCCTGGACTACACCGAGATCGTGGTGCACGTTCAGCACGAGGAGGAGCGCGGGCACTACGGCCTCGAACGGCTGTGGAAGGACTGCCCGGAGATCAAGCTCCCGGAGACCGCCAAGGGGCAGAGCCGCACCAGCGACGACACCTAGGCCGGGTCCCTCCCGGCCCGACCGCCCGGGTACCGCGGCCCGGAGCGGCCCCATCCCCGACGACACTCCCTTAGCCCGCTCGCGCTCGATTGTTGAGAGGCAGCCCGTGCCCGAGACCCGCCGTGTCATCTGCTGGCGCCATGGCCAGACCGCCTGGAACACCGAGAAGCGCTTCCAGGGGCAGACCGACATCCCGTTGAACGACACCGGGATGGCGCAGGCGCGCAGCGCGGCAGCGCTGCTGGCCCGGCTGCGGCCGGACGCGATCATCGCCTCCGACCTCCGCCGCGCTGCCGACACCGCGGACTGCCTGGCGGCGCGGACCGGGCTGACGGTCGAGCACGACAAGGGCCTGCGGGAGCGGTACGGGGGCTCATGGGAGGGCCTGACCACAGCGGAGATTCACGAGCGGTGGCCTGAGGAGAACGCCCGGATGGCCATCCCCGACGGGGAGGACCTGCAGGCCGTGGGGGAGCGCGTGCAGGAGGCCATTGTGCGCGGCCTGGCCAGTGTCCCGGAGAACGGCCTGCTGGTCGTGGCCAGCCACGGCGCGGCCCTGCGCGCCGGGATCAACCGGATGCTGGGGCTGCCGCCGGAGCTGCGGCAGGCGCTGGGGCCGCTCGGCAACTGCTCGTGGTCGCTCCTCGGGCCGCTGCGCATCGGGGGTTGGCGGCTGCTGGAACACAATGCGGCGAGTCTGCCCGAGGAGCGCATCCTCAGCGACGACCGCTGACCCCGTGACCTGGATGTCCGGGCGCGGGTGACACGCTCCACCCCCGGTCGGCCGGAATTCGTTTCGACGAAAACCCCGGATTCCGCTATTGTTCAGGGAGTCGACGGGGCTGCTCCCGCGGCTCCCACCAGGGGCTATGGCGCAGTTGGTAGCGCGCTTCCATGGCATGGAAGAGGTCTGGGGTTCGAATCCCCATAGCTCCACACGAAGCCGAAACGGCCCGATGAACGAGTGAGACTCGTTTACCGGGCCGTCTCGTCGTTTCTGGGGCGAGGTGGCCGACCTCCGAGCCGTCGCGGCATCCGGTGACGGAGGATGCCGACGACGTCGGGGTGGCGATCAGCGGTCGGCAGTGGCCGTCACAAGTAGAGGCCGGTGCCCTGCGTGGGGTGCTCGCTGGCGATCGCGTGGACGTCGCGCTCCCGGAGCACCAGGTAGCGCTCTGCCTGGAGTTCGACCTCGTGCTGGTCCTCCGGGTTGAACAGCACCCGGTCGCCCGTCTTGATGTGCCTGGCTCCGGTCCCCGCCCCGCAGACCTCGCCCCAGACCAGGCGGGTCGCCATCTTCACGGTCTCCGGAATGACCAGACCAGCGCTGCTGCGCCGCTCTCCCTTTTCCGGCGTCTCGCGCACGAGCAGGCGGTCGTGCAGCATCTGTATCTCAAGCTTCGATTCGGACACCCCTCAAGCCTATTCCGTGTCGACATGTGGCGTGCGGGCCGCGCCGGGCCCCGCACTGGCGCGAACACCCGCGCGGATCCGGTAGAGTCGTGGTGTCGCCGGGGCGAGAGCCCGCCGGGCGGCGCCGATTCAGGGGCTATGGCGCAGTTGGTAGCGCGCTTCCATGGCATGGAAGAGGTCTGGGGTTCGAATCCCCATAGCTCCACGCCGCGGACCGTTTCCGGATGACCGGGAGCGGTTCTCTCGTTCTGCCGGACACCGTCCGGCCGTCCACTGAGGCTCAGCGCTCCGTCGGCGCGCCGGGAACTGGTGGTCGGTCGCCGGGAGTCGGGAGGGCGGGGATCGTACCAACCGGTCCGCGCGCCGCCGCGGGTCCGATATACTCGCAAACGTCTCCACGGGGCTATGGCGCAGTTGGTAGCGCGCTTCCATGGCATGGAAGAGGTCTGGGGTTCGAATCCCCATAGCTCCACATTTCGGAAGGTCCCGCAGCCGATGGCTGCGGGACCTTTTCTCGTCGCGGAGGGCGGCTGGCCGGTTCCGGCCGCAGGCTGAACCTTCACCGAGCGCCTCCGCGTGCCCTGTGAGCATCCCTACGGCCACCTGCGACGCCGTATTGACCGCATCCGGCCGAGACCCCAAGGTGGGGGTCGAGGACTGTCCGCTCGCGCCGGATGTTCCTCGTATCGGGTTGGTGACACGACTGCCGTTATCGAACGCCCCATGGGAATGTAGGTTCGATGACGGTTCTCCGGGGCACCCGGGACTGTTCAGCGCCCTCCTAAGGACCATCGTGACTGCGAGTTCCCCCACACCGCACCGTCGGCTGATCGCAGCAGGAAGCGCGATCGCGGCCGCGGGCGCGTTGACGCTCGCCGGAGCGCTTCCGGCGCTGGCCGCATCGGCCCTCTCCGACCCTCTCGCCGACCGCGCGGGACAGCACTACGCCGCGGCGCGCATCGCCGCTCTCGAATGGTGCGGCCAAGGCGTCATCGGCGACGTCACCACGGACCGTGCCGGCGGGGACGCCACCGCGGACTGGACGAGCGACGCCGACGGGGTCGGCACCGAGCCGCACTTCCGCGAACCACCGGACCAGGCCTACAGCGCGGTGACCCGCCGGAACGATGAGCTGACCGCCGCGGCGGGAGTCGCGAACCTGCGCTTCACCCCCGACTGCGCGCCCTTCGCCGAACCGCTGGACGCGGATGACGGTGACGAGCGGGACGTCCCCGACCTCCTGCGGGACGAGGACCTGGTGGCGCTGGATTCCGCCCGGACGCTCGCCGACTGGACGGCCCAGGACGGGGCGCGGGCGACCATGGAGATCGAGGGTCTGGAGATCCTGGGCGAGCCGGTGGATCTCGTCGACGGCCCCTACCGCACGGACTTCACCGAGGAGCGCGACGACGGCGACAGCATCCAGGTGGAGGTCACCGCCGAGAAGCACGTGGCCGAACTCGTCGACGAGCTGCCCACCGCCACCACCGCCAACGCCTGGCTCGCGATCCGGTTGACCGTCGCCTGGCTGGACGAGGACGGCGAGGAGACCGCTTCGAGCGAGTACCGGCTGGAGCTCGCGCAGGCCGGTGTGCACAGCGAGGGCCCCACCGGCGACGCGACCGGTGACAGGGAGCCGAGCGACGGGGACGGCGACGCGGACCCCAGCGCAGGCACTCCTGACGCGAGTCCCACCGGCGACGCGAGCGGCGGCACGCCCAAGAGCGGCGATGCCTCGGAACCGCCCGTCCTGAAGGGGGACCCCACACCCGAGCCCAACCCCCAGCCGGCACCCCCACCGGAGCACGGCGCCAGCGGCCCCACCCCGCCCGCCTCCCCCTCGGCGACCGACCCCTCACCGCGTACTCCGCCGTCCTCGCCGTCGGCGACACGGCCGAGCCCGACACCGTCGTCGCCCCGCCCCACCTCGACGGTCGCCCAGCCGGTCCTCCCGGCCCCGACTCCGCCGCGTCAGCCGGGCCGCAGCAACCACCCCGGCTACCTGCCCATCACCGGCAGCGCGCTCGTCAGCCTGATCGGCAGCGGCCTGGTCGCGATCGGCGGCGGCAGTGCGGCGATCTACCTGGGTCGGAGTCGCAAGGCCGGGATCGACGGCGACGATATATAAGCCGCGCCCCACCACGGCCGTCGCGGCGAGCCCGCCTCGGTCCGGCGCCGGATGAGAGGGCCCCGCCGCGGGCATGACCACCCTGGGAATCTCTAGTCCGATGAGAGGATGACAGGGATGTCACTCACCATCGGCGGCGGGCCGCTCGCCGCAGACGCGCCCAAGACCGTGAACTACACCGTCGACTCACCGCGGCACTCGCTGTTCATGGAGCCGTTCCCGCGGCGGGTCCGGGCCGAGATCGGCGGGCGGACGGTGCTCGACTCCGACCGGGGCTACCTGGTGCACGAGACCAACCTGCTGCCCGTGCTCTACGTCCCGGAGGAGGACATCCGGCAGGGGGTGCTGCATCCCAGCGATCACACCACGCACTGCCCGTACAAGGGGGATGCCACATACCGCCACGTCAAGGTCGGCGAACGCGTCGTGGACAATGCGGTGTGGTCCTATCCGCAGCCCAAGGACGAGGCCTACTGGCTGCGCGGCCTCGTCGCGCTGTACTGGGACGCCGCCGACGCCTGGTACGACGAGGGCGAACGGGTCTACGGCCACCTGCTCGACCCCTACCACCGCGTCGACACCCGCCGCTCGTCCACGATCGTCCGGGTCTCGGTCGGCGACCAGGTCGTCGCGCTGTCCGCCAACCCCGTGGTGCTCTCGGAGACCGGGCTGCCCAACCGCTACTACCTGCCGCCGGACGACGTGCGCCGCGAGCTGCTGACGCCCAGTACGACCCGGACCTACTGCCCCTACAAGGGCGGGGCCTCCTACTGGAACATCCGCATCGGCGACCGGGAGATCGCCGACGCCGCCTGGACCATCCCGCACCCGTTGAAGGAGGGCCAGGACGTGCGGGACCACTTCTGCTTCCTGCACGACGAGGTGGCCATCGACCTCGAAAGGGCGTGACCGGGGCCGGCGGGACCCCGCCCGACCGCGGCCGGTGAGGCGGGCCCCGAGCGGCCCAGGAGCGCCGCCCCGGGATGTGTGGACGACCGACGCATCCGTCTCCACAGGGCACTAGATTTGCTTATGTGACTGAACTTCCCGATGTCGAAACCCTGCTGGACGCCGCGGTCAGCGCGCTCGGCGGCGCGCGCCGCGACGGCCAGGTGGCCATGGCCGCCGCCGTCGACGACGCCATCGCGGCCGAGGAGCACCTGGTGGTGCAGGCCGGGACCGGCACCGGGAAGTCCCTGGCCTATCTGGTCCCCGCCATCCACCACGCGCTGCGCACCGATTCCACCGTGGTCGTCTCCACGGCCACCATCGCCCTCCAGCGCCAGCTCATCGACCGGGACCTTCCGCGCCTGGCCGAGGCCCTGTCCCCGCTGCTCGGGCGTGAGCCCACGTTCGCCATCCTCAAGGGGCGGCGCAACTACCTGTGCCGGCAGCGCCTGCAGACCGCCGATGACGAGCCCGAGGACGCCGCCCTGTTCGACCCGCACCAGCTCTCGTCGCTGGGGCGCCAGGTCAAACGCCTGCACGAGTGGGCCGACGTGACCATCACCGGCGACCGCGACGAACTGGTGCCCGGGGTCAGCGACCTCGCCTGGCGGCAGGTCTCGGTGTCCGCCAACGAGTGCGTGGGCGCGTCGGCGTGCCCGTTCGGCCAGGAGTGCTTCGCCGAGCAGGCGCGGGCCGACGCCGGAGGCGTCGACATCGTCGTCACCAACCACGCCATGCTCGCCATCGGTGCGATGCAGGGCTACCAGCTGCTGCCCGACCACCGCGTGCTGGTAGTCGACGAGGCCCACGAGCTCACCGACCGGGTGACGTCCGTGGCCACCCTCGCCCTGAGCGAGCGGTCGGTGACCACCGCCGCCAAGCGTGCCGCGCGGCTCTGCGAGGCGGGGCTCACCGATCGGCTGACCGAGACCGGCGAGGGCCTGGGGCTGATGTTCGCCGACGAGGAGCCCGGCCGCATCGACCACATCCCCGAGGGCCTGGCCGGTGCGGTGGCCAGTGTCCGCGACGCCGCGCACGCCTGCATCACCGCCATCGGCCCGGCCAGCGGCGAGCAGGACCCGGAGACCACCACGGCGCGCAAGCTCGCGCTGGCCGCGCTGGAGGAGGTCCACGACTCCGCCGTGGGCGTCCTGGAGTCCTTCGAACCGCCGCTGCGCGACCGCCGCGACGTCGTTTGGCTGGCGAAGGGCGGCAAACAGGCGCCGAGCCTGCACGTCGCCCCGCTGGCCGTCGGCGGCCTGCTGCGCGAGAAGCTGTGGGGCGACCGCACGGCGGTGCTGACCTCGGCCACGCTCGCGCTCGGCGGAACCTTCGACACGCTGGCCATGCAGTGGGGCCTGGGGCGGCAGACCGTCCTGGAAGCGCAGGAGGCACGTCCCGCGGCGGCCCGTGGTCGCGCCGCCGGGCCCGTCCACGACCCCCGGCCCGGCACCGACGCGTCGGACGCCGAGGCCACTCAGGCCACGGAGTCCGATGAGGCGGAGCCGGACCCCACGTCGGCGGGCGAACCGCGCTGGCGGGGCCTGGACGTCGGATCTCCCTTCAACCACGCCCGCAGCGGCATCCTGTACGTCGCCAAGCACCTGCCGACACCGGGCCGCGACGGCCTGGCGCCCAGCTACATCGACGAGATCGCCGAGCTGATCGAGGCCTCGGGCGGGCGTACGCTCGGCCTCTTCTCCTCGATGCGGGCCGCCACCCAGGCCACGGAGGAACTGCGGGAGCGTCTCGACTTCGAGATCCTGTGCCAGGGCGACGACTCCACCGGCCAGTTGGTCGGCCGCTTCGCCGAGGACGAGGAGTCCTGCCTGTTCGGCACGTTGTCGCTATGGCAGGGGGTCGACGTCCCGGGGCCGTCGCTGCAGCTCGTCATCGTCGACCGGATCCCGTTCCCGCGCCCGGACGACCCGCTGGCCTCGGCGCGCCAGCGCTCCGTGGGCGCGCACGGAGGCAACGGGTTCATGGCCGTGGCCGCCACCCACGCGGCGCTCCTGCTGGCCCAGGGCACCGGGCGCCTCCTGCGCTCGATGAACGACCGGGGTGTGGTCGCGGTGCTCGACCCGCGCCTGGCGAAGGCCCGCTACAGCGGCTTCCTGCGCTCCTCGCTGCCCCCGTACTGGGGCACCACCGACCCCGAGGTCGCCCGCGCCGCCCTGCGCCGCCTGGCGGCGGCTCCGGTGACCGCGAGCCCGGAATGATTCGGAGGACGCGGCCTAGCGGCGCACCCGGTAGCCGAACAGGCGGACGGCGTAGCCGGGGGAGTCGTCCTCGGCGGGCTGGATGTACCAGCGGTCCTCGTTGTCGCCGATGGACAGCTCGTTCCAGATCATGTCGATGAGCTTGAGCCGGGCGACGACCGAGGACTCCGGGTCGAGCACGATGGCGTACGACCGGTCGGACAGGCGCTGGGTGACCATGCCCACCGGCTGTCCGTCCCAAATGGCGGGGACCGGGGCGTGCCCGATGTCGATCCCGCATAGCCGCAGCTGCTCGACCTCCTCGTCCAGTGCCTCGGCCGCGAGGGCGTCGTCGAGCTTGAGCGCGTCCTCCAGTTCGTCGCGGTCGGCATCGTCGCGTAGGTAGGCGTGGTCGGTCCGGTATCCGCAGGACCGGCACACCCGGCGGACCACGCAGCGCGCGTGCCCGTACGCGGATTGTGCTTCGCCTATGCCGTTATGTGCGCTGACCTGTCGGATCGCGCCACAATCGCAGCACAGGGCGGTGAGATCCCGCTTCATCCTTTCACTCCCCCTCCTCAGGGAGTATGCGACGTGTACCCCTCATAAGGGAACCGGTTGGCCGAAGGAGTTCTGCAAACTGTCGTCATCAACGGCCAAAAAGCGGGGTAGCGGAAATATTTTCCCGCATACCTCTGGAAACGCGGTGTCAATGTGCGATAGATTGCGCTTTTTCACTCGACGGGGTCGTTTCCGCCGCTCCCGGTGGCGACCGCTGGACGTTGTGCGGTCTTCTCCTCCGCCGGTTCCTCGGTCTCCTCGACACCCTCGACGGCGTCGAGCAGGGGGTGCTCGGCCACCTCGTAGCGCTTGATGTAGACGCCGAGGAACGCCTGCAGGCTCGCCCCGACCGGCAGCGCCAGCAGCGCGCCCGGGGCGCCCAGGATCGCGGCGCCCGCGATGACCGACCCGAACGCGACCGCCGGGTGCATGTCCAGGGTGCGGGCGGTGATCCGCGGCTGCAGCAGGTAGTTCTCGAACTGCTGGTACAGCGTGATGAAGATCAGCAGCCACATGGCGTCGAACGGCCCCTGCAGCAGGGCGACCAGAACGGGCAGCGCGCCGCCGATGAAGGTGCCGACGGTCGGGATGAACTGGGAGATCACGCCGATCCACAGCGCCAGCGCGAACGCGTAGGGGACGTCCAGCACCAGCAGCGCGACATAGTGCGCCCCGGTCGAGATCAGCGCCAGCAGCGCGCGGGAGTAGATGTACCCGCCCGTCTTACTGATGGCGATCTCCCAGGCGCGCAGCACCTCGCTCTGCGTCCGGGGCGGCAGGACCGAGCAGAGGGTCCGGCGGAACTTCGGCCCGTCGGCGGTCAGGTAGAAGGTGAACAGCGCGATCGCCAGACCGTTGAACACCAGCGTCAGCACCGTGGTGCCGGCGGCCAGTGCGTTCTCGGCGGCGCTGCTGGCGTAGCGCTCCAGTGTGCCGCTGAGGTCGGAGATCTCGTCCAGGAGCAGCACCGGGTCGAACGACGTGTTGAACGTGGCGTTGACCCAGCGCAGGAGCGCCCTGCTCATCGCGGGGAGCTGGTTGACGAAGTCCAGCACCTGCCCGATGAGCATCGAGCCCAGGACGCTGACGAACAGCAGGAAGACGCCGAAGGCGCCCAGCAGGACCACGGCGGTGGCCAGCCCCCGCGGCCAGCCGCGCTGGTTGAGCCAGTTGACCGCGGGTTCCAGGGCCAGTGCGAGGAACAACGAGATCAACAGCAGGATCAGCAGGCCGCGGAGCTGGAGCAGCATCCATCCGGCCACGCCGAAGACGATCACGATCCAGATGGCGAGGATCATGGCCCGGGGCAGCCACCTGGGCATGCCGTTAGTGCCTGGGGCGCTCATGGGGCGCGACGACTTCCTTCTCGGGGTCTGTTCTCGTGCCCGGCGGCAGGGGCCACGGGGACTTCAGGGGTCAGTCGTCCAGGGACAGTCCGCGCTTGTTGCGTGCGGTCCACTCGCGCATGCGCTTGGGGTAGCCCACGACCTGGACATCGTAGACAGGGGCGGCGAGGTTGCGGGCGACCCTGCGGATGACGTCGGGGGAACCGACCCGTCGGCGGGTCCACTCGCCGTTGCTGGCCACCGCGACCGCTGTGGTGCTGGTGGCAAAGGTCTCGGGCTCGACGTAGAACTCCACGCCCACCCGGCTCTTGGCGAAGTCGATGAGCGCCTTCACATCCGAATCCTCGGCGGCGCGGTCGAATCGGGCATTGCTCTGCCGCTTGGCCTTGCGGAGTCCGAAACGGTCCAGCCATCCCATGTGCGCCGTGCTCTCCTCCCGAGTCGCCGTGCCCGACGCCTCCCGGCCTCGGTTGGCCCGAGTCTATCCGCTCCCTCTGTCAGTCAATCGGGCGCGATCGTCCTCGGTGTCCGCGGGGCAACGGGTTCGGGGTGCCTCAGACGCCGGTGCGCACCGCGGGCACGGCCAGAGCCGCGCCCGCGGGGTAGCTCAGTGCCGCGGCGGGCAGCGCGCTCGGCCGCCCGCTGGCCAGCACGCTCACGGTGCCGGTGCGGGGGGCCTCCGGAGTGGGATCGAGGCCCAGGCGGCGCAGGGTCTGCGCGGCCACGGCGTCGGCCGCGCTGAACAGCTCGGCGCGGTGCCCCAGGGCCGCCGAGATCTCGTCGCCGACCAGGTCGTAATGGGTGCAGCCGAGGACGACGGCGGTGACGTCGGCGGGGGTGCGCTCGGCGGCGTAGCCCACGGCGTCGGCGACGGCGGCCGCGTCCGCGCTCTCCACGGCCTCGGCGAGCCCGACACAGGCCACCGGCGTGACGGTGTGTCCGGCGGCGAATTGCTCGACGAGGTCGGCCTGGTAGCGGCTGCGCGTGGTGGCCACGGTGGACCAGACCGCGATGGGGCCGCCGTGCGCGGCGGCCGGTTTGATCGCCGGGACGGTGCCGATGACGGGGACGTCCGGTTCGAACTCCGCGCGCAGCGCGTCCAGGCCGTGCACGGAGGCGGTGTTGCAGGGCACCACGATCGCGGCGGGACCGGCGTCGGCCGTGGCCCGCGCCCCGGCCAGCGCCCGCCCGATCACGTCGTCGGGCCGGTGCGGCCCCCACGGCATGTGGTCGGGGTCCATGGACAGGATCAGGTCGGCGTCGGGGCGGGCCGCGCGCAGCGCGGCGGCGGTGGACAGCATGCCGATGCCGGAGTCGACGAGGGAGATGCGCACGTTAGCCGATCATAGGCGGTCTCCGGCGTGGGGCGGATAAATGTCATGGATGTCGTGTGGTGTCCGGGACAGAATGGGGGGAGGAAACACACCGATGCGTGTCTCCGCTCACGTATAGGCAACGAAACCGCGATTTCGCCTGTGAGAAGGGAGACACAAGGCGATGGGGGCGGAACAATACCGGGCGTGCTGGCGCTACCGATGGGTAGGCGTAGGCTGACGGACGGCTTACGCCCTTTCGGTGTGCGAGCCGTGCAGAACAGGGGCGCGAACAGCGTCTGAAGCGGGTGAATAGAGCGGGTGAACGTGATTCGTCAGCCTTCGCAACGAGATTTCGCCGAGCACGTCGAAGCCGTCCAGCGGCTGCGGCGCGACTACGCGGCGCTGCCCCCCGGGGCCCCGGTGAGGTTGGCCAAGCCGACCTCCAACCTCTTCCGCTTCCGCGACCCCTCGGCTACCCGGCCGCTCGACGTGAGCGCCTTCTCCTCGGTGCTCTCCGTCGACCCGGTCGAGCGCGTCGCCGAGGTCGGCGGGATGACGACCTATGAGGACCTGGTCGCCGCCACCCTGCCGCACGGGCTGATGCCGCTGGTGGTGCCGCAGCTGCGCACCATCACCCTGGGCGGCGCGGTCACCGGGATGGGTATAGAGGCCTCGTCCTTCCGCAACGGGCTCCCGCACGAGTCGGTGCAGGAGATCGAGATCCTCACCGGCGCGGGCGACACCGTGGTGGCCCGGCGCGACAACGAGTACCGGGACCTGTTCCACGGGTTCCCCAACTCCTACGGCACGCTGGGGTACTCGCTGCGGCTGCGCATCGAGCTGGAGCCGGTCAAGCCCTATGTCCACCTGCGCCACCTGCGCTTCGGCGACGCCAAGGAGGCCATGGACGCCTTCGCGCGGATCTGCGCCGACGCCGAGTACGAGGGCGAGCCGGTGGACTTCATCGACGGTGTCGCGTTCGGCCCCGGCGAGCTCTACCTGACCCTGGCCGCGTTCGTCGACAGCGCCCCCTGGGCCAGTGACTACACCGGCAACGACGTCTACTACACGTCGATCCCGCGCTACGCGGGGCCGGGCCCCGGGGACTACCTCACCATCCACGACTACCTGTGGCGGTGGGACACCGACTGGTTCTGGTGCTCCCGCGCGTTCGGCGTGCAGAACCCGACCGTGCGCCGTTTCTGGCCGCGCTCCCTGAAGCGCTCCGACGTCTACCGCAAGCTGGTGGCGCTGGACCGGCGTACCGACTTCAGCCGCCTGCTCGCCCACTACACGGGCAAGCGGCAGTCGGAACCGCTGATCCAGGACATCGAGGTCGGCGTGGAGCGCGGCGCCGAGTTCCTCGACTTCTTCCACGCCGAGATCGGCATGACGCCGGTCTGGATGTGCCCGCTGCGGCTGCGCGAGCGGTCCGCGCCGGTCGAGGGCGAGCCGCACGTGTGGCCGCTGTACCCGCTGGAGCAGGACCGCCTCTACATCAACTTCGGTTTCTGGGGCATGGTCGAGATGAAACCGGGGCAGCGCCGCGCCCACCACAACCGGATGGTGGAAGAGGAGGTCGCACGGCTCGATGGGCACAAGTCCCTGTACTCCGACGCCTTCTACTCCGAGGAGGAGTTCTGGCGCCTGTACAACGGCGAGGCATACCAGCGCCTGAAGCAGGCCTACGACCCCGATGGGCGGCTTCTGGGGCTTTATGAGAAGTGTGTCGGTAACAAGTGAATCGCCGACCGGTTGCGGGGGACTGGTCCGGCACTGAGGTGACGAAAGGGAACGAGCATGCGGCTAGCGGAGGTCTTCGAACGTGTGGTTGGCGCCAATGCGCCCGTTCGGTTCCGCGCCTATGACGGCAGCACAGCGGGGGACCCGGACAGCGATGTCACCATCGTCGTCCGCACCCCGGTGGCACTGAACTACCTGGCCCAGTCGCCGGGGGCGATGGGCCTGACCCGGGCTTATGTGGGCGGCCACCTCGACCTCGAGGGCGACATGTACACCGCCCTGAAGCGGATGTGGGACCTGGCCATCGGCGACGGCCTGCACATCTCCCCGCTGGAGATGGTGAAGATCGCCAAGGACATCGGGTGGGTGAAGTTCGTCAACCGCGTTCCCCCGCCGCCGCAGGAGATGACCCGCAAGCGCCTGTTCGGCCGGGGCGTGCGGCACTCCAAGGACCGCGACGCCGAGGTGATCCACCACCACTACGACGTCTCCAACGCGTTCTACGAGCTGGTGCTCGGCCCGTCGATGACCTACACCTGCGCCGTCTTCGCCACTCCGGAGACCTCCCTGGAGCAGGCCCAGTTCGACAAGTACGACCTGGTGGCCAAGAAGCTGGACCTCCAGCCCGGCATGCGGCTGCTGGACGTGGGCTGCGGCTGGGGCGGCATGGTCCGGCACGCCGCCCGCGAGTACGGCGTCAAGGCGCTGGGCGTCACCCTGTCCAAGGAGCAGGCGGAGTGGGCGAGCAAGAAGATCGCCCAGGAGGGCCTGTCCGACCTGGCCGAGGTCCGGCACATGGACTACCGGGACGTGCCCGACGGCATCTATGACCGGATCAGCTCCATCGGCCTGACCGAGCACATCGGCCACAAGAACATCGACTCCTACTTCGCCGGCCTGTACAGCAAGCTCAAGCCGGGCGGCCGCCTGCTCAACCACTGCATCACCCGGCCGCGCAACGACCTGCCCCCGATGTTCCCCGGCGGCGTGATCAACCGCTACGTCTTCCCCGACGGCGAGCTGGAGGGGCCGGGCGTCCTGCAGACGTCGATGAACGACGCGGGCTTCGAGATTCGGCACCAGGAGAACCTCCGCGAGCACTACGCGCTGACGCTGCGCGGCTGGTGCGACAACCTGGAGGCCAACTGGGACGCCGCCGTCGCCCAGGTCGGCGAGGGCACCGCGCGGGTGTGGCGGCTCTACATGGCCGGGTGCATCCTCGGGTTCGAGCGCGACGTGGTGCAGCTGCACCAGATCCTCGGGGTCAAGCTCGACGGCACCGACGCGCACATGCCGCTGCGGCCCGACTTCACCTGATCGCGTGCGGGGCGTGCCCGGCTACTGACGTTTGACCACCGAAGTCACCGTCCCTCCGTTGATCTCGGAGATATTGGGGTCAAAATCGCTCGTGGGACCCCAATATCTCCGAGATCAACGGAGGGACGACCGCGGCGATCATTGCCGTCAGCACGGGCATGATGGAGATATGCCTGAAACAGACGACGCAGACAACGCCGACCGCGTCAAGCAGCTCGCCGTCACCCTCGTCGACGCCTATGTGCGCAAGGACCGTGACGGACTGGAGGGCGCGGTGGCCGGCATCGGTGACGACGCCGCCGAGGTCACCTCCGACCTGAAGGTCTTCGCCACCTTCCTGACGCGGCGGGTCCAGGAGACCGGGGTGGTGTGGAAGCCGGCCGACGCGCGCGAGGCCGTGGCCGCGGCGGTGGCCGACATGCTCGCCCCGGAGATCGAGTTCGCGGTGGTCACGGTGTGGGAGGCCTACTCCTTGGGCGAGGAGGAGGCGGCCGAGCGGTTCACCAACGGTGATCCGGTGATCTACGTGCACATGCTCGCCGCCTTCTGCGCGGCCATCGGCCAGGCCGTGTACAAGCCGGCCGAGCTCATTTCGACGCTACGCATCGCGTGCGGCTTGGCGGAGTGACCGGGGCGCGCTGAGAATACGGAGAAAGCGGGCAAATGCGACGCCTCGCTTGACATGAATAACTGAAATGTAAAGAGTGTGGGGGTGAGCCAGCGCACTCCGTTCTCCGCCACCCCGACCCCTCGGGGCGGCGGGAACGAGGGAAAGGACACCCCCCATGACTCCGGTGACCCGACCTGCCCCCCTCGACGACATCGACCTCTCCGACATCGAGTTCTGGAGCCGCCCCAGCGCTGAGCGCCACGCCGCCTTCGCCCGGCTGCGCGCCCAGCCGGCCCCCGTGTTCTTCACCGAGCCCGACCTCGGCCCGATTCCCAGCGGGCCCGGCTACTACGCTCTCGTCCGCCACGCCGACGTGGTCGAAGCCAGCAGGAACCCGCAGGTCTTCGCCTCCGAACCGAGCGCGGTCTCCATTCCCGACATGCCCGAGGGCTTCGGCGAGTTCTTCGGCTCGATGATCAACGTCGACGACCCCCGGCACGCGCGGCTGCGCCGCATCGTCTCCCGCGGCTTCACCCCCCGCATGCTCGCCCGGCTGGAGGACGACGTCCAGCGCCAGGCCGAGCGCATCGTCGCCGAGCTGGAGCAGACCGGCCCCTGCGACTTCGTCGCCCACGCCGCCGCCCGCCTCCCGCTCGTCGTCATCTGCGAGATGATGGGCATCCCCGAGCGCCACCACCGGATGGTGTTCGAGAACTCCAACATCGTGCTCGCGGGACACGACCGCGACTACCTCGGCGACGACATCGACACCGCCCTGGGGCGGCTCCTCACCGCCGGATCCGAACTGGCCGGGCTGCTCAGCGAACTCGCCGCCGAGCGCCGCGCCCACCCCACCAACGACCTCACCTCGGCGCTGGTGAACGCCAACATCGACGGCGAGTCACTGACCGACGCCGAGCTCGGCTCCTTCTTCGTCCTGCTGGCCGTCGCCGGCAACGAGACCACCCGCAACGCCATCAGCCACGGCCTCAAGCTGCTCACGCTCCACCCCGAGCAACGCGACCTGTGGTGGTCGGACTTCGAGGCGCACGCCGCCACCGCCGTCGAGGAGATCATCCGACACGCCTCGCCCGTGGTGTGGATGCGCCGCACCGTCACCCGCGACCACGAAATGAACGGCCACCACTACCGCGCCGGGGACAAGGCGGTGCTCTACTACGCCTCGGCCAACCGCGACGAGGCCGTCTTCGACGACCCCCACCGCTTCGACATCACCCGCACCCCCAACCCGCACCTCGGGTTCGGCGGCCCCGGCCCCCACTTCTGCCTCGGCGCGCACCTCGCCCGCCGGGAGATCACCGTCATGTTCCGCGAGCTGCACCGGCGCCTCCCCACCATCCACTCCACCGGCAAGCCAGAACGGCTGGTCTCGAACTTCGTCAACGGCATCAAGGCCATGCCGTGTTCGTTCTGAGCCCGCCCCGCACGCGCCCGATACGGTGTTCACCTGCCGTCTGCGACGACAGATCGTGCGGGGACGGTGATCGGCCGGTGGACCGTCTTCACAGTCGATTGGTTTTTGCGTAGGTTTCTTACCAACCCGCGGGGGACCCTGAGTGGACGGGAGATCTCCGATGGCACGAACGCACGCCCGGTCCGTCGCCGTGCTCGGTACCGCGCTGGCCCTGCTCGCCACCGCCTGCGGAGGCGGCGGGGGAGACGGGTCCGCGGACGGCGGGACCCTCGACGTCTGGATCATGGAGGGCACCAACCCCGACGCCACCGAGTACTTCGCCGATGTGGCCAAACAGTTCCGACAGCAGACCGGCGCCGACGTCAACGTCGAGTTCGTGCAGTGGGCCGACGCCCACGACAAGTTCGTCACCGCCATCGCCGGACGCAGTCTGCCCGATATCGCCGAGGTCGGGACCACCTGGACCCCGGAGTTCGCCCAATCCGGCGCGCTCATCGACATCACCGACCGGGTCGGCGACACCGCCGCCTACTCCGAGGGCCTGGTCGAGGCCGGAACCGTCGACGGGAAGCTTTATGGCCTGCCCTGGTACGCGGGCGTCCGCTCGATCATGTACCGCACCGACATCTTCGACGAACTCGGCCTGGAGGAGCCCACCACCTGGGACCAGCTGCGGGAGACCGCGCTGAAGATCTCCGAGGAGAAGGACGACATCACCGCCTTCCCGGTCGCGGGCGACGCCTACTACCACGCGCTGCCGTTCATCTGGGGCGCCGGCGGCGAACTCGCCGTGCGCGGGACCGACGGCACGTGGACCTCGCCCCTCGACGAGAAAGAGGCCCGCGAGGGCTTGTCCTTCTACACCGACCTCGCCCTGAAGGACAAGGTCTCCAGCACCGGCGCCAGCACCTGGCGCGAGACCGACGTCCTGGACAACTTCACCGACGGCAACGTCGCCATGGCCGTCTCCGGCAGCTGGACCCCCGCCGCCGTCATCGAAACCAACCCCGAGCTCAAGGGCAAGCTCGGCGTCTTCCCCATCCCCGGCCCCGATGGCGGCTACAGCCCCTCCTTCGTCGGCGGCTCGCACCTGGCGATGATGTCCGGCACGGAGGACGAGGACCTCGCCTGGTCCTATATGGAGCTGCTGACCAACGACGAGAACGCGGCGCTGTGGTCGGAGCAGAGCACCTACTTCCCCGGCAAGACCGAGCAGCTCGCCCCCTTCGCCGAATCCCAGGACCCGCTCGTCGCCCCGTTCGCCGTCCAGATGCGCGACGCCGGCAAGGGCCTGCCGGCCTCACCGAAGTTCGGCAAGGTCGAGGGCGACAGTGTCATCCCCCGGATGATCCAGTCCATCCTCAATGACAAGGCCTCCCTTGACGACGCCACAGCCAAGGCCGCCAAGGAGATCGAGACGACCCTCAACGAAGGCTCCTGACACGTGAGTGCCGCCGTCGGTACCCGGCCCACCGCCGCGCGGGACGACCCTCCGCCGCCCCGCCGCCGCGGCCGGACGTCGGCGCGGTCGGTCCGCCGGTGGCTGCCCTGGGGGCTGCTGGCCCCCGGGCTGCTCGTCATCGGCGGGCTGCTGCTGTTCCCCCTCGGCCGCGTGGTGTGGCTGTCCTTCCAGCACTACGACCTGAGGAACATCTACACCGGCGAGACCGACTACAACTGGGGCGCCAACTACCTCGAGCTGCTCACCGAGCCCTACCTGTGGAAGGTCGTGCTGCCCAACACGGTCGTGTTCGCCGTGTTCGCGGTCGGCGGCACGGTGGTCGTGGGCACGCTCGTCGCGCTGCTGCTGCGAACGCTCGGGCCGGTCGCCCGGACCATCGTCATCAGCTGTGTCATGGTCGCCTGGGCGATGCCGGCCGTCACCGGCACCTACGTCTGGATCTGGATCTTCGACGTCGACCGCGGCGTGGTCCGCAACGCCCTGACCACCCTCGGGCTCCTCGGCCCCGACGGCTTCAACTGGTTCGCCGACCGGCTGTGGTTCTACGCGATCGTCGTCCTCAACGTCATCCACCACGGCTTCCCGTTCGTGGCCGTCACCGTGCTCGCCGGGCTGCTCACCATCCCGCGCGAGCTGTACGAGGCGGCGCTGATCGACGGCGCCGGGGCCTGGCAGCGGTTCTGGTACGTGACCGTGCCGACTATCCGCCCGGTGTTCGCGGTCGTCACGATCCTCTCCACGATCTGGGACTTCAAGGTGTTCGCGCAGGTCTACCTGATGCCGGGCGGTTCCGGGGGCAACCAGGAGGTGTTCAACCTGGGCGTGTGGTCCTACATCCGGTCCTTCAGCCATCAGAGCTACGGCATGGGATCGGCGATCGCGGTCATGCTGACCCTGCTGCTGCTCGCGATCACCATCGCCTACGTGCGCGCCCTGTTCCGAGAGGACGAACTGCGATGAGCCGCCTGGTCGAGCGAGCTGCCGAGGAGCCGAGCGGAACGCGTGCCGGCTCGGGCGCGGCTGGAGAGCCCGCCGCCCGGACGCGGCCCCGTCCCCGTCGCGCGGGCGGCCTCGCGCGGGCCGCCGGACGGGCGGCGGCGATCACCGCCGTCCTCGTCTTCACCCTCTTCCCCGCCTACTTCATGCTGGTCAGCGGGGTATCGGAACGCGCCGTCTCCGGTACCGACGCGCTCGTGCCCCAGGCCGTCTCCCTGGAGAACTTCACCTATGTCCTGACCGAGGCCGGGTTCCTCACCTACCTGCGCAACTCGCTGCTCGTCGCGCTCATCACGGTCGTGGGCAGCAGCCTGCTGGCGCTGTTCGCGGCCACCGCCGTGGCGCGCTTCCGCTTCCGGCTCCGCACCAGTGTGCTGGTCATGGTGCTCATCGTGCAGATGGTCCCGCTGGAGGCACTGGTCATCCCGCTCTTCCTCCAGGCCAGCGACCTGCGGATGCTCAACTCGCTGATCGGCCTGAGCATCGTCTACATCGCGATGTCCCTGCCGTTCGCCATCTGGATGCTGCGCGGGTTCGTCGCCGCCGTCCCCGTCGAGGTCGAAGAGGCCGCCTACATCGACGGCGCCTCCTGGCCCCGCATGTTCTGGTCGGTGCTGTTCCCCCTGGTCGCCCCGGGGCTGGTGGCCACCGGCGTCTTCTCCTTCATCGTCGCCTGGAACGAGTTCATCCTGGCGCTGACGTTCCTGCAGGACGGGGAGAAGTTCACCGTCGCGGTCGGCCTGCGCCAGTTCTTCCAGGAGCACACCACCGACTGGGGCGCGCTGATGGCCGCATCCACGATCATCACCGTCCCGGTCATGGTGTTCTTCCTGATCGTGCAGCGCGGACTGGTCTCCGGACTCGTCCAGGGAGCGGTGAAGGGATGACGGCGGTGGCGGGACCCGACGGCGAGAGACACGGGGAGCGGCGGCTGGTCCGGATGGTCCACACGGTCCTGATGCCGGGGTTCACCGGCACCACGGTGCCGCCGTGGCTGGCCCGCGCGATCGAGGACGGCCTCGCCTCTGTCCTGTACTTCACCCCCAACCTCGCCGACGCCCCCGCGCGCCTGTCGGCCGAACTGGGCGAGCTGTGCCCGGACCTGCTGCGCGCCTGCGACGAGGAGGGCGGGACCGTCACCCGGCTGCACGCCGCGACCGGCTCGCCCTACCCGGGCCACGGCGAACTCGGCGCCGACGACGACACCGCGCACACCCGCGAGGTCGCCGAGGCCATGGGGCGCGAACTGCGCTCGGTCGGCATCGACGCCGCGCTCGCGCCCGTCATGGATGTCAACGTCGATCCCGCCAACCCGGTGATCGGGATGCGCGCCTTCGGTGCCGACCCCGACACGGTCGCCCGGCACGGGGCGGCGTTCATCGCGGGACTGCACGCGGCCGGGGTGGCGGCCACGGCCAAGCACTTCCCCGGCCACGGCGACACGCGCGTCGACTCCCACGTCGACCTCCCGGTCATCGACATCGACCTCGAAACGCTGCGGCGTCGGGAGCTGGCGCCCTTCGGCGCCGCGATCGCGGCGGGCGTCGACATGGTGATGGTCGGCCACATCGGCATCCCGGCCCTGGACGGCACGGTCCCGGCCAGCGTGTCGCCGCGCGTCTACGGGCTGCTCCGCGCGGAACTGGGGTTCACCGGTGTGGCCGTGACCGACGCGCTGGACATGCGCGGGCTCACCGCCTTCACCGGGGCCACGGACATGCCTGAGCACCTGGCCCGGGGCGCCGTGGCCGCGCTGGCGGCCGGTGCCGATCTGCTCTGTCTGGGCAATCCGTCCACGGCCGGGGCGGGCGACGAGGAGATGTTCGCGGCCGCGCGCGACGGGCTGCTGGCGGCGGTGCGGAGCGGCGCCGTCTCCCAAGCGCGGCTCGCGGAGGCGGCCGATCGCGTGGAACGGCTGGTCGCGCGGGTACGCGGCACGGGATGAAGTGTGTGCACGCCCTTCCGTTGATCTCGGGGATATCGACCGAATACCGGCGAGTATTCGGTCGATATCCCCGAGATCAACGGAGGAAAGGCAAGGAACCGGGGTGGAAGGTCAGTAGGCGGATGAGGACCGTGAGCGCGCCATGAGCACACAGCACGAGGAGCACACCATCGAACCGGACCATCCATGGCCCAAGAGCCCGACGAGCGTGCGCATCCGGTGCAACGTGTGCATGGAGCTGCGGTTCTTCGCCGACCGGCACGCCGACGACCTCGCGGGCTACGGCCCCGGGCCGCACTGCAGGTCGTGCGGCAGGCGCATCGAGTTCCGCTGCACGGTGTGCGACTCGCTGTGGCGTCCACTGTCCTGAGCGCACCCGTGGCGCCGCCCCCGGCCCCTCGCCAGGGGCGGCGGCGCCGTATCAGCGCAGGTCGCGCTTGAGGATCTTGCCGGTGGCGGTCATCGGCAGTTCGTCGCGGAACTCCACCTGGCGGGGGTACTTGTAGGCGGCGAGCCGCTCCTTGGCCCACGCGACGAGATCGTCCTCGCTGAGCGTGGCCCCCTCCTCGCGGATCACATAGGCCTTGATCTCCTCGCCGTGCGTCTCGTGCGGCACGCCGACGACCGCGCACAGGCTGACCTCGGGGTGCGTCATCAGCACCTCTTCGAGCTCGCGCGGGTACACGTTGTACCCACCGCGGATGATCATGTCCTTGGAACGGTCCACGATGAAGTAGAAGCCCTCGTCGTCGCGGCGGGCGATGTCGCCGGTACGGAACCAGCCGTCCTTCATGACCTGCTCGTTGGCGTCGGGGCGGTTGTGGTACCCCTTCATCACGCAGTGGCCGCGGACGGCGATCTCGCCCGGGCCCTCGCCCTCGATGTCGTTGAAGGTGCTGTCGACGAGCTTCATCTCCACGCCCCAGATCGGCCGGCCGATCGACCCCGTCTTGGCCTTGACCTTGGGGTTGTTGAAGGAGACGACGGGCGAGGTCTCGGACAGGCCGTAGCCCTCCAGGATGTCGACGCCGTACTTGGCCTTGACGTTGCGGGCCAGCTCACCGGGGAGCGCCGACCCGCCGGAGACCGCCGTGTGCAGTTTGCCGGCGATGGCGGCGGTGTCGTGCTCGCCCTTGGCGCCGAGCAGGCCCCAGTACATCGTCGGCACACCGGCGAACATCGTGACGTTCTCCTTCTCCATGAGGGAGAGCGCCTCGTCGCCGTCGAAGCGCGGCATCAGGACGATGGTGGCGTGCCGGTACAGGGCGACGTTCATCATCGTGGTCTGGCCGAAGATGTGGAACAGCGGCAGGACGGTCAGGCAGACGTCGTGGCCCTGGGAGGCATGGCTGAACAGGGCGTCGGAGGCCACCGCGTTGTAGAGCAGGTTGTTGTGGCTGAGCTGGGCACCTTTGGGGGTGCCGGTGGTGCCGCTGGTGTAGATGATCACCGCGGTGTCGTCGGCCTCGGTCCGCACGGAGCTGAAGGTGCCGGGCTGGCCGTCCAGGGCCGCCCAGAACGTCTCGGCGCCCTCGATCGTGGACTCCTTGGCCCCAGGCGTGGCCGGCAGGTCGATGTAGGTGGTGCAGGTGTCGACATCGCCGAACGCGGAGAACGCGCGCTCTCCCAGCGGCAGCTCAGGCGCACCGGTGAAGGCGAACAGCGCCTTGGCCCCGGAGTCCTCCAGGTGGTAGGCGATCTCGCGCGGGGTGAGCAGCACGTTCAGCGGAACCACCACGGCGCCGGCCTTGAGCGCGCCGAAGTAGACGAACGGGAAGTAGGGGACGTTGGGGCTGGCCAGCGCGACCTTGTCACCGGGCTTGATCCCGCGCTCCACCAGGAGGTTGGCCACCTGGTTGGCGATCATGTCGGTCAGCGCGTAGTTGAGCCGCAGGTCGCCGAAGACCAGGCAGTCTCGGTCGGGCGTGTTCCGGGCGCCGTCCTCGAGAAGTACGGACAGGTTGAGCATCGCGCCTCCTACGGAGTACATCGGTCCTGTGCCCGTGGCGCATGTGGGCGTCCCCGGTCACGTGAGTGTTCCCGATCACTGTTTTACCGCACAGTAACTACGGAGGCGGCGCCCGGGGGTGCGGCTACTCCTGCTTGCCGCCCTCGTCCCGCGTCAGCGTGGCGCTTCCCGGCCGCGAGTCGTCGTTGTTCATGCCGATCTCGGAGACGCGCCAGGTGCTGTCGCCGATCGCCATCTCGTCGCCGAGGTGAAGCGTGTGCTCCTCGGAGCCCGCGGCGCCGTCGACCGCGATCACCACCGCCGGGTCATCGCCCTCCTTGTAACCGGCCAGCGTCAGCGACGTCGTCTCGTCCGAGCCGGTGCTCAGCTCGAAGGGCACGCCCTCGGTCAGCTGGACGCGGTCGGTGTCCTCTCCCGTGACCGCGGCGGGGTCGGAACCGGACGCGGAATCGATCTCTGGGTCACCACCACAGGCCGCGGCTCCGAATGCCAGACCGAGCCCCAGCGCGGCGATGGACATGAACCGGACGGCTCGGCGGGCCCCTGCGAAGACGGTCATGGTCAGCTGCTCTCCGAATGCTGATGGATGACTTATGGACGCTGCGGATCTGTGAGAGGCGCGTGGCCGGATCCGTGGCGTGACAGGTCACGGGTACGGCGGGCGCACGGCGGTGTGCGACACTGCGCAACGGAGTCGCCGCAGTGGGCGACCGCTTGCGCGGCTTTATTGTCCCACCGGCGTGGCCGTGGAGGGACCGGATCCCCCGCGTGTTCAGGGAATCCCAAGGTAGGCGGCGTAAACGGCGGCGCGGGGCGTGTCGCGCCGCGGAGCGGACCCCGCGGGGCCGGATCGCGGCGTGGCGCTCGGGAAATGGCGTCGAGGTCCTCCCGGCAGTCGCGCTAACCTGTGAAGCACAGTCACTCGGCTGGAGGAGACACCACCGCGGGCCCGGCCCAGGGGCGCGCGGTCGGATCATGACGCACTCCCCAGACACGATGTGCCCCTCAGTTGCGACCCGGTAGAGGACATTCGAGCGATGACAGCGGTAGATGGAGACCAGGTGACGAGCGACGTCTATGACGCTCGCGCCCTCCAGGAGAAGTGGCAGGCGCGGTGGGAGAAGGACAACCCCTTCCTCGCCGAGGACAGCCCGGCCGACGACCGTCCGCGCCGCTACGTCGTCGACATGTTCGCCTACCCCTCCGGTGACCTCCACATGGGGCACGCCGAGGTGTACGCCATCGGCGACGTCATCGCGCGCTACCACTTCCAGCGCGGCGCGAACGTCCTGCACCCCATCGGCTGGGACTCCTTCGGCCTGCCCGCCGAGAACGCGGCCATCCGCAACGACAGCCACCCGGCCGCCTGGACCTACGCCAACATCGAGACCCAGGCCGAGTCGTTCCGTCGCTACGGCATCTCGGTGGACTGGACCCGGCGCCTGCACACCAGCGACCCGGAGTACTACCGCTGGAACCAGTGGATGTTCCTGCGCTTCTTCGAGCGCGACCTGGCCTACCGCAAGGACGGCCTGGTCAACTGGTGCCCGCAGGACCAGACCGTGCTGGCCAACGAGCAGGTCGTGCAGGGCAAGTGCGAGCGGTGCGGTTCCGATGTGGTGCGCCGCAGCCTGAACCAGTGGTACTTCCGCATCACCGACTACGCCGATCGCCTGCTGGACGACATGGACCAGCTGGAGGGCGGCAACTGGCCCGACGAGATCCTGACCATGCAGCGGAACTGGATCGGCCGCTCCCACGGCGCCGATGTCCGCTTCGAGATCGAGGGCCGCGCGGAGCCCGTCCCCGTCTTCACGACCCGCCCCGACACGCTGTTCGGAGCCACGTTCTTCGTCGTCGCCGCCGACGCGCCGCTGGCCGACGAGCTGTGCGCCCCGGAGCAGCGCGCCGAGTTCGACGCCTACCGCGCGCAGGTCGCCAAGCTGAGCGACATCGAGCGGCAGTCCACCGAGCGCCCCAAGACCGGCGTCTTCCTGGGCCGCTACACCATCAACCCGGTCACCGGCGAGCGCATGCCCGTCTGGGCGGCCGACTACGTCCTGGCCGACTACGGCCACGGCGCGATCATGGCGGTGCCCGCCCACGACCAGCGCGACCTGGACTTCGCCCTCAGGTTCGACCTGCCGGTGCGGGTCGTCGTCGACACCGGCGAGCCGAACCCCGCCGAGACCGGCATCGCCACGGCGGGCGACGGCACCCTGGTCAACTCCGGCCCGCTGGACGGCCTGGGCAAGGACGAGGCCATCGAGCGCATCATCGGCATCCTGGAGGAGCGCGGCACCGGCCAGGGCACGGTCAACTTCCGGCTGCGCGACTGGCTGCTGTCCCGCCAGCGCTTCTGGGGCACGCCGATCCCGATCGTCCACTGCCCCGAGTGCGGCGAGGTCCCGGTCCCCGACGACCAGCTGCCGGTGCGCCTGCCCGACAACCTGAAGGGCGCCGACCTGGCCCCGAAGGGCATCTCACCGCTGGCCGCGGCCAGCGACTGGGTCAACGTCGACTGCCCCAAGTGCGACGGTCCGGCCACGCGCGACACCGACACCATGGACACGTTCGTCGACTCGTCCTGGTACTTCCTCCGCTACTGCTCGCCGCAGCTGGACACCGCCCCCTTCGACCGCGAGCTGGTCGACCGCTGGGGGCCGGTGGACAACTACATCGGCGGCAAGGAGCACGCCACGCTCCACCTGCTGTACGCGCGCTTCTTCACCAAGGCGCTCCACGACATGGGGCTGGTCGGCTTCACCGAGCCGTTCAAGCAGCTGCTCAACCAGGGTCAGGTCATCAACCAGGGCAAGGCGATGTCCAAGTCCCTGGGCAACGGCGTCGACCTGGGCGCGGAGATCGACACCTACGGTGTCGACGCCGTCCGGCTGACCATGCTGTTCGCCGGGCCGCCCGAGGACGACGTCGACTGGGCCGACGTGTCCCCGGCCGCGTCGCTGAAGTTCCTGAACCGCGCGTTCCGCGTGATGGCGCTGGCCGGTGCCGCCTCCGCGCCGGGGACCGACCCGTCCACCGGCGACCGGGAGCTGCGCAAGGCCACCCACCAGACCATCGACAAGATCACGGCGGCGATCGAGGCCCAGCGCTTCAACGTCGCCATCGCCCGGGTCATGGAGCTGGTGACGGCGGCGCGCAAGGCCATCGACTCCGGCCCCGGCGCCGCCGACCCGGCGGTCCGCGAGGCCGCCGAGGTCATCGCGGTCACCCTGTCGCTGTTCACCCCCTATGTCGCGGAGGAGGGCTGGGAGCGCCTGGGCCACAGCGGCTCGGTCGCCATCGGAAACTGGCGCGCCGCCGACCCCGACCTGCTGGTGCAGGAGGCCGTGACCTGCGTCGTGCAGGTGGCGAGCAAGGTTCGCGACAAGCTGCAGGTGCCCCCGGACATCTCCGAGGAGGAACTGGAGCGCCTGGCGCTGGCCTCGGAGAAGGCCCAGGCGTTCATCGAGGGCAAGCAGATCCGCAAGGTCGTGGTGCGGGCCCCCAAGCTCGTCAACATCGTGGTGGGCTGACGCCCGGTGGAGCAGCCGCAGGCCGATCAGGAGCAGCCGCGGAGCGGCGGGGCGTGGCTCGCTGCGGGCCGCGCCGGGCCGCCGCCTGGGGCGCGGATCAAGCAGGCGCTTCTCGTGGCCGCCGCCGTGGTCGTGGTCCCCGCGATCGCGGTCACGGCGGGGCTGTGGTGGGGCGAGGACGGTCCGGCGTTCGGGGCCGGACCCGATGACGCGTTCTCCACCGCGCCGGAGTGCGCGGTGGTCGCCGCCGAGACCGTGGAGGGTGTTGTGCCCTCGGGGCGGCTGGAGACCAACGAACACGGTCCGCTGAGCGACGCCGACGGAGCCATGTGCGCCTGGACGTCGGTGGGCGCGGACGGCGCCGCGCCGCGCTTCCTCCGCGTCGACTTCGAGGCGCGCTTCACCGACAAGGCCGGGGACGTCACGGGTGCCTCCGCCGCCGCGCGGGAGATGGAGCGGTCCACGACCATCTCCGACGTGGAGGGGGCCGCCCCGCTGCCCTCGCTCGGTGAGGACGCGCTGGTGTGGCCGGGCGCGGACGAGGGAACGGCCGAGCTGGTCTTCCGCAGGGACAACCTGGTGGTTCGGGTCTCCTACGGAGGCGCGGCGGATACCGGCGGAAAGCCGCTGTCCTTCGGGGCGGCGCGGGACGGAGCGGTCGACGTCGCCGAACAGGTCGCCGATTCCCTGTAGCTCCCTCCGCTGGTCGGTGGCGCCGAGCAGGCACATCCCCAGGCCAGCGGCGGTCGCGTCCGCTTCGGGGTCGATTCCTCGGACTGCATCCGGTGGCGGACGGAATGCCTAGTACCGTAGGCCCCTGGAATATCGACGAGGCGCGTCGGCGCGATGACACGGAGGCGTCCATGACCCAGCCACCTTCCGGTGGCCCTGACAGAGGACCGACCGGACCGAATGGCGGGTCACCGTCCGATTCGCACGCCCCGGAGGCTCGGCCCGATCCCGAGAAGGGGCAGCACCCGCAGGTGCCGCCCGCGGCCGCTGAAGGAGCGGCGCCCGCGCCTCCTCCGTCGGTCCCGCAGCACCCCTCCGGCCCCGCGACCCCGCTCGGAGCGTCGGCTCCGGCCGGACACCCGGGGCCCGCTCCGCACGGACCGCAGGGGCAGTTCGGCGTACCGGGGCGCCAGGCTCCGGGACAGCCCGGTCAACCGGGCCAATATGGCCAGCCGGGCCAGCAGAGCCAGCAGAGCCAGCACGGCCACCCTGGTCAACCCGCTCCCATGGGGCAGCCGGGTGACCCCGCGTCGGGGCAGACCGACGCTCCTCCGGTGGAGTCGGCCCCGAAGCAGAACCGGGGCTGCGCCATCGCCATGATCGCGGGGCTGGCCATCGTGGTCCTCGCCCTGCTCGTCGGCGGGGTGTGGACGGTCGTCGTCCTCAGCAGCGCCGGGGGCGACTACGAGCACGCGCCGAAGTGCGCGGTCGGGCGGGGAGACGCGCTCAAGACGCTCGTGCCCGACCGGACGGCCGAGGTCGACCAGCAGGTCAAGAACCTGGAGGGCACCGGACGCGAGGCCAATGAGTGCCGGTGGGCGACCGCCGAGGACGGCGGCCATGCCCCGGCGGCGGCGCGTCTTGTCCTCGTGAGCAACACGGGCGACGCCGAGCGCAACGCCGAGGAGCAGGCCACCGCCGCCCTCAAGGAGGCGACCAAGGACCACGACGCGAGCAAGCTCGCGGACCTCGGCGACGAGGCTTACTCCTGGAGCGACTCCACCAGCGGCTACGACTGGGGCTGTGTGGGCGTTCGAGTCTCCAACGTGTACGCGGAGACCTGCTACACCGCCGCGACGGACTTCAACGCCGAGGAGTCGATCCCCGGGGACGACGCCCTGGCCGGGGCCGAGGAGCTCGCCCGGGACGTCGTCCAAGGGATCAAGGACAGCAAGGAATAGGCGGGCCGGGCCGGGGGGTATCCCCGGCACGCTCACACCACCCCGTCGAGGAACTCCCGCACGGCCGGAGCGACCTCGGGTGAGAACTCGCGGTCAGCGTCGAGGACCGAGACGCCGGGGGAGTCGTCGTAGAGGCGGAGGACGTGGTCGGCGTCGGGGAGGTCCACCCGGCGTGCGTTGTCCAGGCCGCCCATCAGCCGGTCCACGTCCTCTTCCGCGATCTGGGTGTCGGCCGTGCCCCACAGCACCAGCGTGCGCGTCTCCGGCGGCAGGTCGCGGGCCAGCTCCACCGGGTCCATGGCGTCGATCGTCCGCAGGAACGGGGCGTTGGCGGTGGTGAGAATGTGCGACAGCGGCGCCGGGACCTCCTGGGGCAGGGGCTTGTCCGCGCGGATACGCGCGATTCCCGTGCGGAGCTTGGAGAGCACGTCGGTGGCGTCCGTGGCGCCGATCTGCTGGGCGGTTTCGGCCGTGCGCACCTGCTCGGTGATCTGGCGGTCGAGCGTGTCGAGGTAGCGGTCGCCGACCGGGGCGGCGAGGACGAGGCCCACCGGCGGGTGCTCCGCGACCACCTCGGGCGAGCGCAGGGCGAACAGCGCGCCCTCGCTGTGCCCGACGACGAGCACCCGGCCGGGGTCGACCTCGGGCTGCGCGATGAGCTCGGCATAGGCGTCGGCCATCTCGTCTTCGAAGACCTCGTAGGGGACGGGTTCCTCCGCGTCGTGGGAGCCCAGGCCCGTCGTACCGCTGCCGAGTTTGTCGTAGCGCAGCGAGGCGACGCCGGCCTCCGCTAGGACCCGGGCGAGGTTCAGGTTGGTATCGGCCCCTGGCCGCAGCTCGCTGTTGCCGTCGCGGTCGGTGGGGCCGCTCCCGGAGATGATGAGCGCGGCGGGGATCGGCGCGTCGCCGACCACGCGGGGGAGGGCGAACGTGCCGTGCAGCGTGTCGGGGCCGCTGTCGAAGCGCACGTCGCGTTCCGCGGGCTCGACCCCGGGCGGGTCGGGTTCGGCCGGGCGGTCGGGGGAGACGCCGCAGCCGGTGGCGAGCAGGAGCGCCGCCAGCGCCCCGGCGGCGGCCCGGGTGAGGGCGACGGGAGACGGAGAAGGCATGGTCCTAACTTAGGGGGCGCGCTGGGCGGCGGAGCGTGTGAACGGGTGTGGGGAGAAGGCGCGGTATTTCGCTATTGCGTGTCGCGTCCGTATCGGTATCAAGTTGTATCCGGGGATCCCGTCATAACAGAGCGCTATTCGGTTTGCGCGGCCGCTGGGCCCTTTCGCCTTTGCCGAATTTCCGCGGAAAAAAGCCGGGCCCGCGGTCTCGGGGAGAGATCACGGGCCCGATGGCCAAGCGAGGCGACATCGTTATCCGGGGGGATCACACCCGCCGCATAACGGCGACGACCTTCCCGAGAATGGTGGCGTTGTCGCCGTCGATGGGCGCGTAGGCGTCGTTGCGCGGAAGCAGCCGCACGTGCTCGCCCTCGCGCTTGAAGACCTTCACCGTGGCCTCGTCGTCGAGCAGCGCGGCGACGATGTCGCCATTGTTGGCGTCCGGCTGCTGGCGGACGACGACCAGGTCGCCGTCGGTGATGGCGGCGTCGACCATGGAGTCGCCGACGACGTTGAGCATGAACAGGCGGCCCTCGCCGACGAGCTGCTTGGGCAGGGTGAGGACGTCCTCGATGGACTCCTCGGCCAGGATCGGACCACCGGCGGCGATGCGCCCGACGACCGGGACATCGGTCGCGCGGGAGTAGTCGGCGCGGGGGTCATTCTCCAGCTCGTCCCAGGAGCGAATCGGGGGTTGTCCTGGAATGCGAATTTCCACCGCCCTTGGGCGATTTTGGTCCCGATAAAGATAGCCTTTGCGTTGCAACACCTTCAGTTGGTGCGCGACACTGGACGGGCTCGACAGGCCCACCGCATCACCGATTTCCCGGATGGACGGCGGGTACCCTCGCTGCCGTACATAGCGGTGGATGCAGTTCAGAACACTCTGCTGGCGGGCCGTGAGCTTCGGTGCGGCATCCGTTTGGCCCATGGAGTCGTCGGCCTCCGCGATCGTCGCGGGGGAAGCGGTGGACCGGAGTGCGGTGACGCTTCTCCCGCCCGCCTGAGGTTCGTGCGTTCCGTGGTTTTCCTCCGGCACGGCCGGCCTCCTCGGCGGTCGGTGTTCTGCGTGGGCTGTCGGTGACGGTGCCGATCGTCCGGCCGCGTCACATGCGGTGTCCGACCACGCGCCGATTGGCGGGCGCGGAGGCGCGGATACCTCGGCGGTTGCGTCGATCGAGCACGTCTAACGTTACTGCCTGTGTAGTGCCATATCAAACAAACGTTCGAGATGGTGATGAAAAAATCGCCCGGATGCGGTATTAGTCGAACGGCTGTTCTAACGAACTGGCGTTCGAAGGGGATGATCGTGTTCCCGCCCCAACCAGTCCCAACTCCCCCGACCCACCCCCCTGAACCCGCCCTTTTCGACTGGGCGGTGGAGATCCCCGAGTGGGCCCCGTCCCGCGCCCCTCGCCCGGAAGGCTCCTCCGCTTCCACCGCTCCTGCCCCGGGTGCCTCCCCGGCCGCCCGCGTGGCTCCGTCCGTTCCCTCTCGGCGGACCGCCCCGTCGGACCCGGCGGGCCCTGCGGCCCGTGCGCTCGGCCCCGAGCCCACACCCGCGCCCGCGGTGCGCCTCACCCGGCGCGGCCGTGTGGTGCTCGTCTCCGCTGCGTCGGCTGCGGTGGTCGCCGGACTGTCGATGCTCTTCGTCACCTCCGCCGCTGTCGGGGCTTCCGCCTCCGGAACCTCCCCTGAGGCGTCCGTCTCCGATGGCGCGCGCTCGACGGTGGTCGTGCGCGATGGCGATACGCTGTGGGGGATCGCCCAGCGGGTTCGGCCCGGCTACGATCCCCGCCCAGCGGTGCACGAGATCGTCGAGCTGAACGACCTGCCCAACCCCGATCTCACCCCCGGGCAGGAGCTCCTGCTGCCCGATTACTGACACTCCCGTGTCCGTGGCGTGCCCGTGTTCGCCCTCGCGGCGGACGGGTGCGCCCTTCGGCATGCCCGCATCCCGTCGGCGGGGCCGTGGCCGGATGGCGCGGCGCACCCGTTCGGGGACTTGCGCGCGAGGGGGGACCGCCGTAGGTTGACCACAACATCTAGTGCTCACCGGGAACAAGCAGCCCAGAACTTGTGCTTTAGTAGGTATCCGGTCTTTCTGGATCATCCGGTTCGGAGAGGTTGGTGACGACGATGCACACAAGGCTGCTCGGCACGGTCGCGAGCACGTCCGCGGCAGCTGTACGCGGGGTTCGACCGATGCGGATCTGGGGGGAGGCACACCGGCATGCACTGTCCGTTCTGCCGCCACCCTGACAGCAGGGTCATCGACAGCCGGTCGACCGACGACGGCGCGGCCATACGCCGCAGACGCGCGTGTCCCGAGTGCGAACGGCGTTTCACCACGCAGGAGACGGTGCTGCTGATGGTGGCCAAGCGCTCCGGCGTGACGGAGCCGTTCTCCCGGACCAAGATCATCGCGGGCGTGCGCCGCGCCTGCCAGGGTCGGCCCGTCACCGAGGACTTGCTCGCGAAGCTCGGGCAACAGGTCGAAGAGGAGATCCGGTGCCGAGGTGTCGCCGAGGTGCCCTCGCACGAGATCGGGCTGGCCATTCTCGGCCCGCTGCGTGATCTCGACGAGGTGGCCTACCTGCACTTCGCGTCGGTCTACCGGGGCTTCGAGTCGCTGATGGACTTTGAGAACGAGATCGCGATACTGCGGGCCGACCGGGCCAAGGTGAATGGGACGAGCGGGCAGAGCGAGTCGTGAGTAGCCGGACAACGGCGGACTGATCCGCGGGGCCCGACCGCGCGTGGGCGACGCGCACGGGCAGGGCCGTGACGACGTGATGAAAACCGTCATCTGGCCGCGTCACGCCAACGGATGTGACGTGGGAGCACTGGCGGGGGATCGGAACGGATATGTGGCGAGAACTGGGGGAGCTGACATGACGGAGACCACCGGCGCGACGGGGCGCAAGGGGAAGGGCAAGCGCAGCGGTCTGAAGATCGAGCGCATCTTCACCACGCCCGGCGTGCACCCCTACGACGAGGTCGAGTGGGAGCGTCGCGATGTGGTCATGACGAACTGGCGGGACGGTTCGGTCAACTTCGAGCAGCGGGGCGTGGAGTTCCCCGCGTCGTGGTCGATCAACGCCACCCAGATCGTCGCCAGCAAGTACTTCCGCGGTGCCGTGGGCACCCCGGAGCGCGAGTGGAGCCTCAAGCAGCTCGTCGACCGCGTCGCCGGGATGTACACCGAGACGGGTAAGGCGAACGGCTACTTCGCCTCCGACGACGACGCCGAGATCTTCGACCACGAGCTGAAGTACGCCCTCGTGCAGCAGCTCTTCAGCTTCAACTCCCCGGTCTGGTTCAACGTCGGTACCGCGTCCAAGCAGCAGGTCTCGGCCTGCTTCATCCTGTCCGTGGACGACACCATGGAGTCGATCCTCGACTGGTACAAGGAAGAGGGGATCATCTTCAAGGGCGGCTCCGGCGCGGGCGTGAACCTCTCGCGCATCCGCTCCAGCCAGGAGCTGCTGTCCTCCGGCGGTACCGCCTCCGGCCCGGTGTCGTTCATGCGCGGCGCCGACGCCTCCGCGGGGACCATCAAGTCCGGCGGCGCCACCCGCCGCGCGGCCAAGATGGTCGTCCTCGACGTCGACCACCCCGACATCGGGGAGTTCGTCGCCACCAAGGCCCGCGAGGAGCACAAGATCCGCGCGCTGCGCGACGCCGGGTTCGACGTCGACCTGGGCGGCAGCGACATCGTCAGCGTGCAGTACCAGAACGCCAACAACTCGGTGCGCGTCTCCGACACGTTCATGCGCGCCGTCGAGGCCGGCGCGGAGTTCGGCCTGACCTCCCGCACGAGCGGCGAGGTGATCGCCACGGTCGACGCCAAGGAGCTCTTCCACCAGATGGCGAAGGCCGCCTGGGAGTGCGCCGACCCGGGGCTGCAGTACGACGACACGATCAACGACTGGCACACCACGCCCGAGAGCGGGCGGATCAGCGCCAGCAACCCCTGCTCGGAGTACGTCCACCTGGACAACTCCTCGTGCAACCTGGCCTCGATCAACCTGCTGAAGTTCCTCACCCCCGAGGACGCCTTCGACGTCGACAAGTTCGTCAAGCTCACCGAGCTGGTCATCACGGCGATGGACATCTCCATCACGTTCGCGGACTTCCCGACCGAGAAGATCGGCGAGACCACGCGTGCGTTCCGCCAGCTCGGCATCGGCTACGCCAACCTCGGCGCGCTGCTCATGGCCACCGGCCACGCCTATGACTCCGACGGCGGCCGCGCCGTCGCCGCCGCCATCACGTCGCTGATGACCGGGACCGCCTACCGGCGCAGCGCCGAGGTCGCCGGTGTGGTCGGCCCTTACGACGGCTACGCCAAGAACGTCGACTCCCACAAGCGCGTCATGCGCAAGCACGCCGCCGCCAACGACGACCTGCGCACCATCGGCGCGATGGACGCCGACATCCACGCGGCCGCCACCAAGGAGTGGCAGAGCTGCCTGCGGATCGGCGAGAAGAACGGCTGGCGCAACGCCCAGGCCAGCCTGCTCGCGCCCACCGGCACCATCGGCTTCATGATGGACTGCGACACCACCGGCATCGAGCCGGACTTCTCGCTGGTCAAGTTCAAGAAGCTGGTCGGCGGCGGGTCCATGCAGATCGTCAACCAGGCGATCCCGCGCGCGCTGAAGAACCTCGGCTACCAGCAGGAGCAGATCGAGGCCATCGTCGAGTTCATCTCGGAGAACGGCCACGTGGTCGACGCCCCGGGGCTGCGCCCCGAGCACTACGAGGTCTTCGACTGCGCCATGGGCAAGCGCTACATCAAGCCCATGGGCCACGTGGAGATGATGGCGGCGGTGCAGCCGTTCCTCTCCGGTGCGATCTCCAAGACGGTCAACGTGCCCGAAGAGGCCACCGTCGAGGACTTCGAGCACATCTACTACGAGGGCTGGCGGCTCGGCCTCAAGGCGCTCGCCGTCTACCGCGACAACTGCAAGGTCGGCCAGCCGCTGTCCACAGGCAAGACCGAGGACAGTGAGAAGACGGCGGGCGCGGACACTGCCGAGAAGCGCCCGGAGCCGGAGGTCATCGAGGTCAACCGGCCGGTCCGCCGCCGCCTCCCGAAGAAGCGGCCGAGCCAGACCGTCTCCTTCACCGTCGGCGGCGCCGAGGGCTACATCACCGCCGGGTCCTACCCCGACGACGGCCTCGGCGAGGTCTTCATGAAGCTCGGCAAGCAGGGCTCGACCCTGGCCGGTGTCATGGACGCCTTCTCCATCGCGATCTCCATCGCGCTGCAGTACGGGGTCCCGCTGGAGACCTACGTCGAGAAGTTCACCAACATGCGCTTCGAGCCGGCCGGCATGACCGACGACCCGGACATCCGCATGGCCCAGTCGGTGGTCGACTACATCTTCCGCCGCCTGGCCCTGGACTACCTCTCCTACGAGGAGCGCTCCGCCCTCGGCGTCCTCTCCGCCGAGGAGCGCCGTGCCCAGGCCGCGGGCGAGGACCCGTCCCAGGTCGCCGCCCAGGTCGAGTCCTACGCCCAGTCGGCCGCCCCGGCGAATGCGGAAGCGGACCAGGTCACCGATGGCCCCGCGAACCCCGCGGAGCGCGCGTCGTCGACCGCCACCCGCGCCGTCGAGGAGGCCCGCACCAGCACGGAGATCCTCGAAGCCAAGCAGGGCTTCATGGCCGACGCTCCGCTGTGCGTCACCTGCGGCACCAAGATGCGCCCGTCCGGCAGCTGCTACGCCTGCGAAGGCTGCGGCTCCACCAGCGGCTGCAGCTGATCCCGCGGGCCTGACCCGACCCACCCGAGCCGGGGCCGACCGACCGTCGGCCCCGGCTTCTCCTTGTACGCACCAGGTTCCCCGGCCGACGGTGGCTCCTCCGCCGGGGACTCCGCCGCTCTGGACCTGCGCCTCCGCAGGTGATCGGGTGATTGGCGAAGGTCCAGCATGGGTAACCCTCGCTTACCGATCGAAAGGTGGTTGCCATGCTGATCGCTGAGATCTTGCGGGCGAAAGGCTCAAAGGTGGTGACTGTCCAGCCGGACACAACGGTGGCCGAGTTGGTGACGCGCTTGGCCGCACACAACATCGGTGCGGTGGTGGTGACCGACCACGACGAGATCGCCGGGATCGCGTCGGAGCGCGACGTCGTCCGCCAGCTGGAGGCACGAGGAGCCGAACTCCTCGCCGCACCGGTTTCCGACATCATGACCAGCGTCGTCGTCACCTGTACGACGACCGACACCGACGACAGCCTGACCGTGCTGATGACCGAGAACCGCGTACGCCACGTCCCCGTGGTGTCGGCCGGAACCCTCATCGGAATCGTCAGCATCGGCGATGTCGTCAAGGCCCGGATCAGCCAGCTCGAACAGGATCGGCGCCAGCTCGAGGCCTACATCACCCAGGGCTGACCCATCCCCGGGCGCCGCAACGGCGCGGGGCCCGGTCAGGCAGCGCTGTGCGGGGTGAAACCAATGGACAGATCGGCGTTGAGCGCCTCCGCCAGACGTTCGAGCAGAGCGATGCTCGGGGTCGTTCCCCCACCCTCCAACCGCGAGACCTGCGGCTGCGTCATGCCGGCGCGATCGGCCAGTTCTCGCTGGCTGAGCCCCAGCTCGGTACGGCGGTCGTACACCATCTTGCCGAGCAAGAATCCGCGACGCGCCTCATCGTAGGCCTCGGAGTGCTGACCACTGCGGCGCCAGACAGCGTGCTCGCCGTGTGTACTGTTCATCGCTCCTCCTTGTCGCGATCGTAGATGCCCCGGGCGTGCTGATGCCGAGCTTCACATTGCGCCTGGGCGCGACGGGCGCGCTCGATCTCCGAGCTTTCTCGTTGTCTTGTTTTGCGGAAGACGGTCAGCAGGATGACACGGCGCTGTGGGGCGATCCAGTAGGTGATCCGTACTTGGCGGCTCGGGAGGTGGAAGCGAAGTTCTCTGAGTTTGCCGCCCAGGTGGCGGCTGTAGGGCTCACCTAAGGATTCAGCCTGTTCAGCGAGCAAGTCCGCGTAGAACTCCACGCGATCGTATTGATCACGGGGAAGATTTGTGAGCCAGAGTCGCACCTCGGGTTCGATCTCGATCGTGTATATCCGCTCCGTCATGCATCAAACGATATATACCACGATTGGTATGGGAGGGGGATTTGGCAAAGTCACCCATGGCCGATCCAGCGCGGAGCAGTGGAGGGTCCTTCCGGTCGACGGGGCCGGTGGGAGAATAGGGGTGTGACGCTCATCCTGGGTCGGTCGGACCTGCTCAGCGTGTTGGACACCCACACCTGCGTGGACCGGTTGTGGAGTGGCTTCACCGCCGAGCCCGCGTCGATCGAGGGGCAGCGGGTGCGGACCGATCTTCCGGGGCCGGGGACGGCGACCGCGTTGCTGCCGGGGCTGCTGCCGGATGTGCCCGCCTACTCGGTCAAGGTCAACGCCAAGTTTCCCGACGCGCGGCCCGCGGTGCGCGGGGTGGTGTGCCTGCATGATCTGGTCAGCGGGGAGTTGCTGGCGCTGCTCGATTCGGCGACGTTGACCGCGTGGCGGACCGGGCTGGCGGCGGCGCTGGGGACGCATTCGCTGGCGCGCTACGACGCCGACGTGCTGGGCATCGTCGGCTGCGGTGCGCAGGCCGGGCTGTTCGCTCGGGGCCTCATCGGGCTGCGGCCGATCTCCGAGATGGTGGTCACCGACATCGATCGGGAACGGGCCGACGCCTTCGCCGGGCGGTGCTCGACCGAGTTCGGGGTGGCGGTCCGCATCGTGGACGACGCGGCCGCCGTCGCCGCGCAGGCCGACATCGTCCTCACCGCGACCTTGGATCGCGACGACGCCCGGCCCGGGGCCCACTACACCTCGCTCGGGGCCGACGAGCCCGGCAAGGTGGAGCTGTCGGCTGACCTTCTGCGGGCCTCGCGGCTGATCGTCGACGACCTCAAGCTCGCGGTGGCCGGTGGGCCCGTCGGCAATGCCGGGCTCGATGGTTCCGCCGTTCATGGGACGCTGCGCGACGTCCTGACCGGTGCCATCGCGGCGCGCGACTCCGATGACACGATCACGGTGTACGCCCCCATCGGCCTGCCCTGGCAGGATCTCGCGCTGGCCTGGCTCGCCTACCGGGCGGCGGAGGAGACCGAGGGGCGAGGCGAGGGCGGCACCGGTACCCGGTTCGAATTCCTGGAGTGATGGGATACTCCTGGGCGCGGGACATTCGTCCGCCGCTCCGCGCGTGACACGTCGGAGGCGGCGGTCGGCACGACCGTTCCTCGCGCAAAGAGCGGATACGTCCACCCGACCACCGCTGACCAGCGGCAGGGGAACCGATGGGCGGGCGCCGACGTCGTATCCGCAGTTCCTTCTACTCCTCCATTCGCAGGGAGTGATCAAGTATGTCCTTCGCGCAGACAGTGCGCGGGGCCGCCACGTCGATCGCCCAGGGCGGCGATCCACGCCAGGCGGTCACCGACGCGCTCGGTGACGCGGCGGAGGGGGTCGGGCTCGACCCGGGTGACTTCCTCGCCGCCCGTGACCAGGGCGCCTCGGTCGGGACCCGCATCGAGCAGCAGACCACCTCGCTGAACAACGCCGGCGAGGCGCTCAACCGCAGCTCGTATGAGCGGGGCAAGGGCGGAACCGTCCACGTCATCTGTCCCATGGTCATCCCCCGGGGCCGGACCTTCACGACCATGCTGCCCGCCATCGCGCTGATCGTGATCGGCGTCGTGGCGCTGGTCGTCACCGTGCCGACGGCGTTGGCCACCGGGGCCAACCCCCTCTTCAACCCCTTCTTCGGGTTCCACTACTGGCTCATCACCCTGGGCGTCGCGGCGTTCATGTGGTGGCGCCAGGGCATGGTCATGGTGCCCGACGGCTGCCACGCGATGATCACCAAGTTCGGCAAGCTGGAGCAGGTCGTCGGCCCGGGACGGGTCACCCTGTTCAACCCGTGGAAGCGGGTCTCCTACATCGTCAACACCACGCGCGAGTACCCCTTCAACGCGCCGATCCGCGAGGCCCCCACGCGCAGCGGTGTGCAGGCCTCCATCGACCTGTTCGTGCAGTTCCAGATCAAGGACCCGGTCGAGTTCATCTACACCCTCGGCGCCGTGCAGGGCTTCCAGGAGAAGCTGAACAACGCCATCAGCGAGACCACGCGCAGCCTCATCTACGAGCAGGAGGCCGCGGGGATCTACGACATGGTCGGGGAGAACACCGCCCGCCTGCTGGAGCAGCTCAACACCCAGTTCATGCCGGCCGTGGAGCTCACGAACGCCAACATCACCCATGCCGAGCCCTCCAGCCAGGAGTACCGGATGGACCTGGCCGCGCCCGAGATGGTGCGCGTGGCCAAGGAGGCCTACACCTATGAGTACGAGCTCCAGCTCCGCAAGGAGCAGAACGAGGGTGACCTCAACAAGGAGCTCGCCTCGCTGAACGAGACGCTGTCGGCCATCCAGGCGGACATCGCCCAGTACCAGGCGCAGATGGACACCGCCCTGGAGCGCGAGACCAACCGCGCCCGCTCGGTGGCGCGCCGCCGCTTCGTCGAGGCCGAGAGCGAGGCCAACGCCAACGCCGCCCTGCTGGAGGCCCAGGCCCTGGACATCCGTGCGGTCAGCGCGTCCGAGGCCCCGGAGATCCTCAACTACCGCTACCAGCAGGACCTGCTCGACAAGCTGGAGGCCGTGGCCGACAGCCTGCCCCAGGTGCTGCACATCGGCGACGGCGACGAGTCCAGCGTCAACTTCCTGCGCGTCGCCCAGGGCATCATCGGCGAGAGCGACGCCGCGCTCTTCTCCGACGACGACATGGCGGCCATCCGCAGCCGGCTGCGGCAGATCTCGGACCGCATCGCCTCCCGCGAGGCCGAGATCACCGAGCTGCTGGAGGCCGAGCAGCAGTCGACCGTCGAGGCGGCCCACCCGGAGAGCGGTGAAGTCCCGGGCGAGGACCGGCTCGAGGAGATCCGCCAGTCGGTGTCCGACGAGGCCATCGACGAGCGCCTGAGCGGTGCCCCCGAGGACCAGGCCCCCGCCGAGGAGCCCCCGGCCGACGCGGCGCCGCCCGCCTCTCCCTACCGCCAGCCGCCGCAGGTGTCCTCGCCCGACCCGTCCACCCCGCCCCCACCGCCCAGTGGGCCGCCCGCGCCCTGGCCGCAGTCAGGCACGGACACCCAGGACGGCCCGTACCCGGGAGGTCACTAGATGAGCCAGTCGACACACGTCGACCGCGGCGGCTCCACCATCAAGGAGTCGCTCGCGGCATGGAACGACATCGCCCGCCTGCTGCGCGGCGGCGACGAGGGGGCGCTCGTCCCCGTCGTCATCCCGCGTGACAGCCGCGGCCTGCTGTGGACCATCCCCATCTGGTTCGGGCTGTTCGCGCTGTTCTCGGCGCTGGTCATGGCGGTCCGCCGGGACGCGGCCATCGCCGGGGACAGCGTCTACCTGGTCCTGTCCATCCCCACCCTGATCGTCGGGCTGCTGAGCATCGTCCTCGCCATGATGTGGTGGTGGCGCTCCTCGATCGTGGAGATCGAGCAGGGCACCACCGGCGTCCTCACCAAGTACGGCGCCGTCGTCGGCACCCTCGACCCGGGCCGCCACTACCTGTGGCACCCGTGGGCGCGCGTCGACTTCGTCGTGGACACCTCGACCGAGATCCCCTACTCGGCCCCGGTCGTGGCCTGCCCCACGCACGAGAACGTGCCGCTGAAGTCGATCGAGTTCTTCCTCAAGTTCCGGATCACCGACGCGGTCCGGTTCGTGCGGACCATCGGCGCCAGCAACTTCGACCTGGTGCTGTCGAACGCCGTGCAGGACGCCATACGGCAGCGCAGCCGCCAGGTGCGCACCGAGCGCGCCTACGACCTGCGCGGATCCGACGTCGCCGACATGCAGGACCTGCTCACCCGGCAGCTGAGCCGCTACGGCGTGCGCATCATGGGCTGCAACATCCCCGATGTGCAGCTGCCCAGCCAGTACCAGCAGCACCTGGCCACCCGCGAGCGCGTCGCCAAGGAGCTGGTCGCCTACGAGCAGGAGTGGGAGCTGACCCGCAAGCGCCGTATCGACACCCTGCTGATGGACATCGAGCGGTCGAAGAAGACGCGCGACGCCAAGATCGTCGAGGTCAACGCGGCGCTGAACAAGGCCCGCAAGGACGTCGCGCAGATGCTGGAGGAGCAGGAGACCGAGGCACAGCGCGTCCGCTACGAGATCGAGACCCGTGGCCGCTCCGACCTGGTGGCCGCGCAGAACGAGGCGAAGGCGCAGCGCCACCTGGCCACCTCCTACCGGGACAACCGGGCGGTGCTCCAGTACGAGCTGGCGCGCCGGCGGCTGGACGTCGGGGCGAAGCTGGCCGAACACGCGCCGCAGCCGGTCGTCGTGCGGACCGACGGCGGTGGGGATTCCTCGGCGCTGTCGACGCTGCTGCTGGCCCAGCTGCTGCCGACGCTGGGCGGGAACCGGGCCGAGCGCCGCCCGGCGCTCAACGGCGGTGGCGACGGGCCGGGCGCCGACTCCGCGGCCGAGATGCTGCAGCAGGTGCACGGCTCAGTGGCCGCCGCGGCCGACCGCCAGCAGCAGCTGTCCGAGACCTACCAGCAGGAGCAGCAGGAGGCCATGCGCCGCCAGTTCGAGCAGGGGGAGGGGTACGGGCGCGGCACCCACCGCTGAGGGCGTGCCGCACAGAAGGAAGGGGGAGGCCGGTGGCCTCCCCCTTCACGCTGCGTGCGCCAGCCCGCTGTAGGCACTTCCTATATCCACCCCGTGGCGGGCGGCGATCTCCACCAGGTCCTCGATCTCTCCGGCCTGGGCGGCGCACAGGTCCACGTCGCCGCTCTCGTGGGCGCGGCGCAGTGCGCGGACCGCGTCGTAGATTCGCAGGTGCAGCGTCGTCATGAATTCACTCATGGTGTCCTCTCCCTCGGGTCGTCATCGACTCGCGAGTTCTGCGACCAGATTTACCGAATCGGTATAAGGACACGGTGAGAGAACGGCCGAAAAGCGCGGAAACCGCCCGTGACAAAAGCCATGGACGGTTCGGGAACTCCGGCGGACACGGTGGTCGAGCGTCCGTTCCGGGTGCTGCGGAGTGCTGGAAACTCTTACCCGCCTCGGCCGGGCCCGGTACGGAACCGTTCGCGTTTCCGTCCCCTTTAGTACTCGCTCCAGGCGTACCAGTTGCCGGTGATGTGCTCGTAGACCACGCTGCCGTGCCCGGGGACGAAGACGTCGGTCGGCAGTTCCTCGGCGCTGTAGGCCAGACCGGAGTCGCGCAGGAGCCCGGCGCCCTGCACGGTGTAGCGGGTGACCCCGTCCGACACCGACACCGCCGCCAGGGGGTAGAGCCCCGCCCAGGTCCCGTTCAGCGGGATGGCGGTGGACCGGTTGGCCGTGGCACCGACGTGCAGCAGCTGGTCGTGGGAGGCGTCCACCCGCGCCTGAAGCGGCACGTCCAGCACCGACAGCACGATGGCCAGCGCGGCGATGACCGGCGCGGTGATCCAGCGCAGCCAGTAGCGCCGGATCATCGGGCGGGCGACCGACAGGGCGATGCCCAGCCGCAGCGCACCCATGGCCGCGAGGAACGCGCCCCCGCCCATCCCGATCACGAAGCTCGGCAGGTGCCCGCCGGGCATGCTGTCCTCGTACAGGAGCACCAGCCCGACGAAGGTGCAGGCCGGAAGATAGAGGCGACCGGGGGGTCGCGAGGACCAGGAGATGAGGCGCTGGCCCAGGGTCGGGCGCTGCGCGATCTCGATCAGTTTCGCGACCGACTCCTGGTCACCAGGTGAGCCGTCGCCGCCCTCCGGGGTGGACCCGGGTGTCGGGGCTACGGGGGTCATTGTGCCGACCTCTCCCCACTGACGTTCGGTGTTGAACAAGCGCGGCCGACACCAGGGAGGGGGCCTCCGGGCCGCGTCAAGTATGAGACGGCCGCCGAAGCGCGGCCCGCCCCTCAGGATAGGGGAGGGGTGGGGCGTCTTCGGGCCGCCGGGCGGGGGTTTTCAGCGTGGGCTTCGTCCGATTTCCCGACATTTCGTGCCGTGTTGCGGAACGCGTCGCCAGCACTCCGTCCACCGACCACCGGCCGGGGTAGAGCGCCGGTGGAAGACAGGCCAGCATCGCCGTGGCCAGCAGCGCGGGCGAGGCCGCGGGCAGGGTGGGCGCGTGCGGCGCGGCCGTCATCGACAGCCACAGCGCACCCGACGCGATGGTCGCCAGCATCGCCCCGGCCACCGGTGTGACCAGGCCGACCGCGAACGCGAGGGCGCAGAGCAGCTCGACGTAGGGCAGGACCGCCACCACGATGTCCCCGGCGGGAAGCCCGAGCTCGGTGAGCCGTGCCGTGATGAGGGGAGCGCCGTCGCGCGTCCGCCAGGCATGTTCGGCGAACACCCACCCCACCGCGAGCCGCACCGCCAGCACCGTGAGGTCGTACAGGGGTCCGCGCGCCGTATCCGTGCTCCGGCTCACTCTTCGACCGTCCTCTTCGACGTCTTGAGGTCAACCGAAAACTACCGAACGTAATCATCCTTGCCTGTGCGTCACACGCGGTGACATCGGGAAATAGTGAAGGTCGTGGAGAACCGCCCACGCCCCCGGCCGCGTTAGTGGGTGCATGAGTGAGCCCACGCGAAACATGGACGACCGTGTCGACGCGGAGATCCGCTCGGCGGTCGCGGTCCGCAACGACCTCGGCGCGACCTACGACGGCGCGGTGGCGGAGGGACTCGTCGAGCGCATCGGGGAGGAGATCGACCGCCGCATCGACGCCCGTATCGGGGCCTCGGGCGCGCAACCGCCGTCGGCGGCCACGCCCGCCCGGGACCGGGACGCCGTTCCCGAGTGGGTCGGACGGGCCTGGAGCACACTCGCCGTGGCCGGGGTCTCCACGGCCGGAGGGATCGTCGTCTCGTTCATGCTCTTCGTCGCCTTCGGCTACAACGCCGCACTGCCCCTCATGCTGATCTGGTTCCTCGTCGTCTGTGCCAACGTCGGCCACTCGCTGGGGCGCGATCTGCGGGGGCGCCGCTGATCGAGGAGATGACCGAGCCGTCCGCCGACGCCGCCCCGCTCCTCTAAGCTGGCCGGGTGGCCGCCTCCTCTTCCTCCTCGACCGCCTCCCGTGCCGTGCGCACGCCCACCTACGCCCTGGAACAGGAGCTCGCCGGACAGGGCGCGACCCGCGTCGCCGGAATCGACGAGGTGGGGCGGGGCGCCTGGGCCGGACCCGTCGTGGTCTGCGCCGCCGTCACCGACGGTTCGCCGCCCCCCGAGGGCCTGACCGATTCCAAGAAGCTCACCCCCAAGCGCCGCACGGCCATGGCGGAGCTGCTCCGGCCGTGGGTGGTCGACCACGCCTTCGGCGCGGCCGAACCCGCCGAGATCGACGAGGTCGGCATGACCGAGGCGCTGCGCCGATGCGCCGTCCGAGCGCTGGAGGGCCTGCGCGACCGGTCCGACGTCGTCATCCTCGACGGGAAACACGACTACCTGGGCGCCCCCTGGCCGGTGCGGACCCAGGTCCAGGCCGACCTCGACTGCGTGACGGTCGCCGCCGCCTCCGTCCTCGCCAAGGTGCACCGCGACACCTACATGGCCGGCCTCGACGCGGACTACCCCGGCTACGGGTTCGCCACGGCCGCCGGGTACCCATCGCCCGCCCACCGCTCCACGCTTGCCGAGCACGGCCCCACCCCGCATCACCGGATGAGCTGGTCCTACCTGGACAAGCTGCCCAAGTGGCGCCACCTGCGCCGGCCGTGGCCCAACCGCGACGCGCAGATACCACTGCTGTAGAAAAGGCCCGGCCGGAACACCCGCGCGTGCGACACGCCGACGCTCCGCCGCCATGGTGGCTGAGGAATCCGCGGCACAGCCGCCAAGATGGGTGCCGTCGCGGGGCTTGTCGAGCCACGGTCCCGGGGCTGTAGAAAAGGTGAGCGGCCGCCGGTGCCGTGCGGACGCGGCGAGGCCCACGTCGGGACGCGAGGGGGAGGAGCAGGTGATGGCGCGCGAGGACCGAACCCGCATCACCCACAGACCCGAGCAGAAGACGCCGCTCTCCCGGCTGCGCACCGCCTACCACGGCTACCCGCTGCGCACCCGGCTGGTCGGAGGCCTGGCGGTGGTCACGGCCGCCGCCGTACTCGCCTACCTCGCCGCGTTCCCCGTGCTCATCGCGATCACTATCGCCGTCGCGGCACTCTCCCTCTTCGCCGCGCTGATGCGGTCCTCCGACGCCGTCGCCACGGCGCTGGTCTCCCTCGTCTGGCTGGTCCTCGCCTACGTCCTGTTCCAGATCCCGATCCCGGTCGCCGACTCCCCGGTCCTGCTGCTCCTCCCGCTCATCACGCTGCTGGTGTCGCTCCTGGCCACCCGCATCACCGCCTTCCCCGCCTGGCACACCACCCTGTTGGCTCTGCTGGTCGGGCTGATCGCGGGCCTCGCCGTCGCACTCGCCGGGCTGCTCACCGATACCGTCGCGCCCGCCGCGGGCGTCGTCGTGTGCGCCGCGGCAGCGGGCGCGGCGCTCGGCTGGCGGGCCATCGCCGGATACCGGCTGCGCAGCGGCATGCGGCCCGCGACGCGGCCGCGAACGCGGACCCGGGCACCCGGCCCGGACCCCGTCCGGGCAACGGGCCGGGCGGCCCCGAGACCACCCGCCGCCGCGCCACCGCGGGCACATCCGGCGGCGGGAGCGCCACCCAGAACGGCGATGTCCCGGACCCCATCCCGGTCGACGAGGCCCTGGCCCGGCTGGAGAGCATGATCGGCCTCGACCCGGTCAAGCAGCAGGTGCGCGCCATCGCGGCCTCCATCGAGGCGGCCCGGCTGCGCGCCGATGCCGGTTACTCGATCGACAAGCCCCTGCGCCACCTGGTGTTCTCCGGGCCGCCGGGGACCGGCAAGACCAGCGTGGCCCGCACCCTGGCGACGATCTTCCACTCCTTCGGCCTCCTTCCCACACCGCACGTGATCGAGGCACAGCGGGCCGACCTGGTCGGTGAGTACCTCGGCGCGACCGCGATCAAGACCAACGAGCTGGTGGACCGCGCCCTGGGCGGCGTGCTGTTCATCGACGAGGCGTACGCACTGGTCAACGACGGCGACGGGCAACCCGACCGGTTCGGCAACGAGGCCGTGCAGACGCTGCTCAAGCGGGCCGAGGACGACCGGGACCGGCTCGTCGTCATCCTCGCCGGATACGAGGCCGAGATGGACCGCTTCCTCGCCTCCAACCCCGGCCTGGCCTCGCGCTTCGCCACCCGCGTCACCTTCCCCAGCTACACCGCCGAAGAGCTGCGGCGGATCTCCGAGCACCTGTTCGAGCAGCGCGGCGACTGGATCGAGGAGGAAGCCCGCCCGGCCCTGCACCGCCGGTTCGACCAGGTCGTGCAGCGGGGGGCCATCGACGACCTGGGCAACGGCCGCTTCGTCCGCTCGCTGGTGGAGAAGGCGGCCGAGGCCCGGGACGTGCGCGTGGTGACATCCGGTGCGAGTGAGCGCCGACCGGTGCCCGACGACCTGGTCACCGTGCGCGCCGACGACATCGCCACCGCCTTCGAGGAACTCACGGCGCGGCTGCCGGGCTTCGGCGACACACCGGACATCGCCGAGGCACTGGCCGAACTCGACGGCATGATCGGCCTGGAACCCGTCAAGGGGCAGGTGCGCTCGATCGTCGCCCAGCTGCAGGTGGCCAAGCTCCGCGAGGAGCAGGGCCTGCGCACCCAGGCGCCGATGCGGCACTTCGTGTTCTCCGGCCCGCCCGGTACCGGCAAGACCTCGGTGGCGCGCATCCTCGGCCGCGTGTTCGCGGCGCTCGGGCTGCTCGGGCGGGCCGAAGTCGTCGAGGCGCAACGCTCCGACCTGGTGGGGGAGCACCTCGGCGCGACCGCGATCAAGACCAACCGGCTCATCGACCGGGCGCTGGGCGGCGTGCTGTTCGTCGACGAGGCCTACGCCCTGGCCAACCCCGGCTACAGCGGCGGAGACGCGTTCGGCGCCGAGGCGATCCAGACGCTGCTCAAGCGGGCCGAGGACGACCGGGACCGGTTGGTCGTCGTCCTGGCCGGATACCCCGCCGAGATGGACCACTTCCTGGCCAGCAACGCCGGGCTGTCCTCCCGCTTCAGTGTGCGGGTGGCCTTCCCCAGCTACACCGCCGACGAGCTGAGCGAGATCGCCGATGTCGTGGCGGCCCGCACCGGCGACGCGTTCGACCCCGAGGCGCGTGAGGACCTGCGGCGCATCTTCGGCTACGTGTGCGACGGCGACTGGATCGACGAGCTGGGCAACGGGCGCTTCGCCCGGTCCCTGTTCGAGAAGTCGTGCTCCCACCGCGACCTGCGGGTGGCCGAGGAGCTGGGCGACGCCGCGACCGCCGCCGAACTGACCCGCATCACCAGCGCGGACCTGCGCCAGGCCTACTCCGAGCTCACCCAGGGCTGATCCGCCGCCGCGGCGTGTCCGGGGCCGGAGTGCGGCCGGAGCGGGACCGCCGCCCTGCACAGGCGACTGCTACGCTCCGCTCCATGACTGGACTTACCTCCCCTGTCACCCAGGCCATTATCCTGGCCGGAGGCCAGGCCACCCGACTGCGGCCCTACACCGATACCCGCCCCAAGGCCATGGTCGAGGTCGCCGGACGGCCGATCATCGACCACCAGCTCGACTGGCTGGCCGGGCACGGCGTCGAGCACGCCGTCGTGTCCTGCGGATACAAGGCGGAGGTGCTGCGCGACCACCTGGACGGGCGTACCGGCGGGCCCGAGACCACCCTGGTGGTCGAGGACGAGCCGCTGGGCCGCGGCGGCGGTCTGCGCTACGCGGCGAGCGGCCTGCGCGGTTCCGACGACCCGTTCTTCGCCCTGAACGGCGACATCCTCACCTGGTTCCCGCTGGATGAGTTCACCGCCTACCACCGGGAGAAGGGCGGGCTGGTCACCCTGGGGCTGGCGCGGTTCCAGACCACCTGGGGCATCGTCGACGTCGCCGACGACGGCGTGATCGAGGGCTTCACGCAGAGCCCCCAGCTGCCGTTCTGGATCAACGCGGGCGTCTACCTCTTCGAGCGGTCCGTTGTCCCGCTGCTGCCGGTCAAGGGCGACCACGAGTCCAGCACCTTCCCGGAGCTGGCCAAGGAGGGGCGGCTGTTCGGGTACCGCATCGACGGCTTCTGGCGCGGCGTCGACACGGTCAAGGACGTCAAGGAGGCGGGCGACCAGATCGCGGCGCTGCGCGGTGAGACATCCACCTCCTGACCTGCCCCGCTCCCGGGTACGGGGCTGTGCGCGCCGGTCGGTATCGTCGCTTTCGTGACGAACGACGCCCATTTCCCGGCCACCGCCCCCAACTTCCGTGACCTCGGCGGACACACGACGCGCGACGGGTCGGTGGTCCGCCGCGGCGTGGTCTACCGATCCGACGCCCTGTCCAACCTCACCGACGACGAACTCCACGGCCTCGGCAACCACCTGGGCCTGCGGCTCCAGGTCGACCTGCGCAGCTCCTTCGAGCGCGAGGCCGCGGCTGACCGCGTCCCCGAGGGCGTGGAGTACGTGGCCCTCGACGTCCAAGGGGACCACAGCACCGGCGCCGACCTCGCCGCGATGCTGACCGACCCCGAGCGCTCCACCGAGCTGCTGTCCGACGGCGGCGGCGAGCGGTTCGTGCACGAGGTCAACAGGATGCTCGTGAGCTGGGATGACGCTCTGGCGGGCTACCGCGAGCTGATCCGCTTGGCGGCCACCGGCCCCGCCCCGCTGGTGTTCCACTGCAGCGCGGGCAAGGACCGCACCGGCTGGGGCGCCGCCCTGCTGCTGGCCCTGCTGGACGTGCCCCGCGAGGCGATCGTCGCCGACTACCTCGCCAGCAACCCCCGCCTGGCCCAGGCACGCGAGTGGATGTACGGGGCGGCCGAGCGCCACGGCGTCAACCGGGACCTGCTGCAGCCGCTGGTGGAGGTCCGCGAGGAGTACCTCCGGTCCGCGTTCGACGAGGCCGACCGCGTCTACGGCTCGTTCGAGGGCTATGTCGCCGACGGCCTCAAGATCGGCCCCGAGACCATCGACGCCCTGCGCGCCCGCTTCCTCGGACCGCGCTGAGCCCCGGCCCCGGCACACGCCCGATGCGCCCGCCAGCGACTACAGCTCGTCGAGCGCGGCGGTCAGGGCGTCGTCGTCCTCCGCGTGCTCGAGGGTGTCGAGCAGGGTCCGCAGCACGGCCGGGCGGCCGAAGCCGCGGTCGAGGAGGCGCTGGGCCGCCGCCCACAGGGCGGGCGGCTCGCCGTTCCACAGGCGTTCGGCCAGGTGCTCGTGGGCGGCGATCTCCTCTTCGGAGGCGGCGCGCGCCTTCGGGGTGTCCGGCGTGGCGTGGTCGTCGCCGCGCGTCCCGTGCTTGCCGCGGTGCCCCGCCGGGGCGTCATATTCCCCGAAGTGGTCCAGCCGCAGCAGCGCCCGGCGTCCGGCCGAGGTCGAGGGGTCGAAGTCGCCCGCCGACCCGTCCAGCAGGTCGCTGGCCAGGAGCGGGAAGGCGAACATGCGGCGGGGGAGTGCCGACAGGTCGCGGTCGGGCAGCAGCCGTGCGATCGCCGCCCGGTTGAGCCCGAACGACGCGGTCGGATCGCGGTAGGCGGTGGTGAAGGGGGCGGTCGACTCCCACAGCGCGTCGAGGGTGGCGCCGACCGCGATCTCGGGCAGCCCCGACCGGGGTCCGGCCCAGCGGATCCACGCCGCCAGCACGTGGGGCATCGCCTCCTGCTCGGCGGGCAGGAGCACGACCCGGCGGGGCAGCCACGTCAGCAGGAACGCCTCGACCTTGCGCGGGCTGACGCGCAGCGGACGTCCGGCGTCGCGGTCGCAGCCGTAGTCGATGATGTGGTCCACGCATCTGCTCGCCGCATAGGAGTCGGAGAGCTCGGCGGCCTCTGCGGAGGCCAGGAACCGCGCGGCGAGCATCGCGCGGCGGTCGTGCCGCCACACCGGTTCGGTCAGGGCGTCGCCGTCCGCCTGGGGAAGGACCCGCAGTCGCGCGCGGAGGAGGGCGTGGTGCGCCGCCAGGGACCCGCCGGTGAGCCCGGCGGCCTCGGCGGCCGTGCCGGGGTCGGCATGCGTGGCCGTGCTGTCGGCGAGCCGCTGGTCGGTCCTGGCCAGCGCGTTCTCCAGCAGCAGGCGGGCGTGGCCGAGGTCGAGCGGGTCGAAGGTCGCCATGGGGTTGTCCGTCTGCTCGGCGCGGCAGTGCTCCAGGAGCCGCTCGACCTTGGTCGTCACCCAGGCGTCGCGCAGCACGCCGCCACTGTTGTGATCGACGACCGCGATCAGGGCGTGTCCGGCCTCGTCCGCCGCGCCCGAGGAGGCGTCTGGATCCGCGTCGCAGTCATGGCGGAAGGTGAGGATGAGATCGTCGGTGTCGCCGAACCGGCTGCCCGAGACGTAGGCGGCCACGGGGCGCGCCTCGCCGAGGGCGCTGGCCCACGGCGGCCGCGCGATGCCCTGGCGTCCCAGCTCGACGATCCCCTTCTTGGCGAGGACGCGCTGACGGCGCGAGGTCCCCAGCACCGCGACTCCGCTCAGCAGGGCGAGCCCCGCTGCGGTTCCCGAGGAGGCGGCGTGCGCGACGAGCCCTTCGCCGAGCCGACGGTCGACGTCAGGGCCCGGCGTGCCGGGAATGGTTGCTCCCCACCAGGAGCCCAGCATCTCGCTGACGCCGATCTCGGCGTCGAGCGGGTGCCGCATCGCGAGGAGGGCGCGCGCCGCTCGCAGCATTTCGGAGAAAACGGCCTCCGGTACTGGCTCCGGGTCCGGCTGTGGGGAGAGACGAGGTTCGGACACCCGATAAAGCCTATGGCACACGCCGTCCCGACCAGAGCAACCCGCCCGCACCCAGCTGCGCACACAGAGGGGCGCCCCGGTGGGGCGCCCAGAAGATCGAACGGTCACCGCACGTCAGTGCCGGCTGCTCGCTCTACACCAGGCCTTCATGTGGCTGGGCCGGTAGGGCGACGGCCAGTCGGGACGGCGGCTCGGAGTTGATCACGGCTTGCAGGTGCTCCCTGGCGAGTCCCTCCACCAGGCTCGGTGTGACCTGGTAGCCGAGGTGCTCCGCGCATTTCCAGCTGTCGCTGACACAGCGTTCGACGCATCTATGGGACAGGGCGCTGAACTCGTCGTGCAGTCGGGCCGCGACCTGCTGCAGGTCACGGACGGGATAGGTCTGGAGCATCCTTGCTCACGCCCCTCGCTGGCGGTGGTCTGGACGGCGACCTCCATCCATTTCACTTGTTCGGGGAAGGGTGTCAACCCCTCTCAGGGCGTCCTTTAATTGGTGTATACCTTTTTCGGACCTAGAGGGAAATCCAGACCGCTGAGTAAATATCCATGTTCCTCCAGCTCAAGCTCGCGTTTCGCCGAGAATGGGCTGACCGAAACCCCGCCTGGGGCAGCGAACGTGAGTGTGACGACGTATCATTTACCTTCTGTGAAGGACGTTGACTTTCCGCCGCAGCATCGGCCGAGGGAAGGGTAGTGGCCTATGCTGGGGCGGAGTTGGTGTTGCGTCAGCACGCGTCGTCGCGAGGTCGCCGGAGCCGGGGTGGTGCCGGCCGTCCTCCCGTCTTCGCCCTCCCCCGAATTCGTTAAGCTCTTGGCGCTCGCATGAGCGAGCCCCACGCCCGTGGGGGTGACCCGGACCCCGGAGGTGTCATTGTTGAGCACCGAGACATCCCTCCCTCTCCCACGCATGTCCGGACTCGGCTCCTCCGATTCGGCACTGCTCGACACGCTGCTCAAGGAAGCCCCCATCGGATTCGCGTTTCTCGACACGTCGGCCCGCTTCCGCCGGGTGAATCGGACCCTGGCCGCGATTTACGGACACGGCGAGGCCGAACTTCACGGACGCACCCCGGCGGAGGTCTGTGCGTCCCCTGACGACGTCGCGGCCCACGAGTCCGCGATCACGGCGGCACTGGCCGGAGAGACCGTGGTCTACAGCGACCACCACCTGGACGGCGGTGCCGTGGATGCCTACGGCAACCAGCCGCACTGGGCGATGTCCTGGTTCCCGGCCTACGGCGAGGATGGAGGGATCGACGGGGTGGCGCTGATCGCGGTCGACCTGAGCGACAGGCACAAGGCGGAGGTGGCGTTGCGACGCAGTGAGGAGCGCTACCGGTCCCTGCTCGCCGCCACCAACCAGGTGGTCTGGGCAGCGACCCCCGATGGGGACATCAGCGAGGACTGCCCGGAGTGGCGCGCCATCACGGGCCAGCCGGTCGAGCGCTACCTGGGCCGCGGGTGGCTCGACGCCGTCCACCCCGACGACCGGGAGCGCGTCGAACGCGCCTGGGACGACGCCATCGCCGACCGGATGGTCTTCGACGCCACCTTCCGGATCCGCATCCAGTCCGGTGAGACCCGCCACTACCGCTCGCGGGCGGTGCCGATCACCCGTGGCGGCGAGGTCGTCGAGTGGGTCGGCGCCAACACCGACGTCACCGTCCAGCGCGAGGCCGACGACATGCGCCAGCGCCTCACCCAGCAGCTGGGCGAGGCCGCGCTGCGCACGGTGCGGTTGCAGAAAGCCACATCCGACCTGGCCGAGGCGCTGACCGTCGACCAGGTCGTCGAGGTCATGACCGAGATCGGCCGCTCGGCCGTGGGCGCCGACCGCACCACCCTGGCCGAGCTCGACCGCGACCACCTCCGGTTGCGGCTGCTGGGCTCCACCGCCCACGACCTGCCCGACATCCCCGGCGGCCAGCCGCGCGACGCCGCTCTGGACTACCCCTGCACGATGGCGGCGGCCGTGCGCGAGCGCGGTCCCCTCATCGTCGGCAGCCCGCTGGAACTGCGCGCGCTGCTCGACGACGCGCCTGAGATCGTCGACTTCCTGGAACACACCGATGAGCAGGCCTGGATCGCCCTGCCCCTCCTCAGCGCCGGGCTGCCGATGGGCGCCCTGCGCTTCGCCTTCACCAGTCGCCGCGACGTCTCCGACGAGGAGAAGGTCTTCCTCGAAGCGCTCGCCGGCCAGTGCGCCCTGGCGCTGGAACGCGCGCAGCTGTTCGAGCGCGAGCACCGCACCGCCGAGGCGCTGCAGCAGAGCCTGCTGCCCGAGGACCTCCCCGAGGTCAAGGGCATCCGGATGCGGGCGTCCTACAGCTCCGGCACCCAGCACGTGCAGGTGGGCGGCGACTGGTACGACGCCTTTCCCCTGCCCGACGGCCGGGTCGCCGGCGTCCTCGGCGATGTCATGGGCAAGGGGCTCAAGGCGGCCACCGGGATGAGCCGCGTGCGCAACGCCCTGCGTGCGCTCGCGTTCAGCATGCCCGAGCCCGCCGACGTGCTCACCGGACTCGACCGAATGTTCGACGCCACTGAGGGAATGGACCAGGTCACCACCCTGGTCTACTTCGTCCTCGACCCGGAGACCGGGCAGATCGACCTGAGCAACGCGGGTCATCCGCCGCCCCTGGTGGTCTCCACCGACGGGGCGCCGCGGCTGCTCGAAGGAGAGCCCGACACACCGCTCGGGTTGATCTCGGAGCGTGGGCACCACAAATTTTTCGTGGAACCCGGTAACACCGTGGTGCTCTACTCCGATGGACTTGTTGAGAACCGGCGGCGGGCCGTCGCCACCGGGATCGAAGATCTAGTCGCCGTAGCGTCGCAGGCGCCGCCGGAGGTGGTGGGGGATCCACAGCACATGCTCGAGTACCTTGTTGAAGGCATGCTCGCAGGGTATGAGCAGGACGACGACGTCACACTGCTCGCCGTCCATCTTCCGGTGAACGAGGCCACGCCGGAGTAAGCAGACCGTACGAAGAAGTCCGACACTTTGCCTAAGGTGGAGGAACCATTAGCCCCGCTCGCGCGGGGGGTGGGTTCGAGGACCCGACGGTGGGGTTCGATCCGCACGGATCGCGGAGAAAAATCCTACTGGGCGGATGTGCCCATACGCTAGACAGGGCGCATACGCTGAAGAAAATAAGTCTTCCCCGTCCAGGCGGGGATGTTCCCGGGCAACAGCGAGGTCAGAGCGCCGCTCTCCCTCGTGGCTCATCGGGCCGCCGGGTCCAGCAATCTCGCCACACGTCCGTTCGAGAGGTGTTTGTGTCACCTGCCAGTTCGACCCGCTCTAAGCAGCCGGAGTCGCTGCAAGAGCCTGTCATCCAGCAGCTGATCGAGCGTGGGCGGTCCCAGGGGTACCTTGAGCCCGAGGACGTGCGCCGTGCCTTCGAGGAGGCCGACATCCCGATGTCGCAGGCTCAAGCCGTGCTCCGCAGCCTGACCAAGGAGGGCGTCACCCTCGTCGTCGGTGCTGAGGAGTCGGCACCCGCGCGGCGGAAGTCCGCGCGGCGCAAGGCGCCCGCGGCCAAGCCTGCCGACAAGAAGGCCACCACCGCGACGACCCGGGCCAAGCGCGCCGCGGCGGCGCAGGAGCAGCCCGACACCGTGACCGCGGTCGTCGACTCCGGCGCCGCGTCCGCGACACCCGCTCCGAAGAAGCGCGCGGACGCTGGGCAGGCCGAGGAGGCCCCCGCAAAGAAGGCGGCGAAGAAGACCACCGCCAAGTCCGCGGCCAAGAAGACCAAGGCGAGCGAGGCGAAGAAGAAGCCCGAGGACGAGATCGGTCTCGCCGCGACCGACGACCAGGACCTCGACCTCGAGATCGCGGATGACCTCGAGGACACCGGCGTCGAGCTGGAGCTCGTCGAGGACCGGCCCGAGAAGCCCGAGCCCGTCGGGCGCGCCGCCCGCCCCGAGGGGGCCGGCGCCCCGGAGAAGGTGGTGTCCCCCACGAGCGAGGACGAAGCCTTCGTCCTCTACGACGATGACGACGACGCCCCCGCGGCCCAGGTCGTCGCCGCGGGTGCCACCGCCGACCCGGTCAAGGACTACCTGAAGCAGATAGGAAACGTCGCGCTGCTCAACGCCGAGCAGGAGGTCGAGCTCGCCAAGCGCATCGAGGCCGGCCTGTTCGCCGAGGAGAAGCTGGCGGAGGAGCGGCACACGCTCACCCCCGAGCTGCTCGACGAGCTGGAGTGGATCGCCGAGGACGGCGGGCGCGCCAAGAAGCACCTGCTCGAGGCGAACCTCCGTCTCGTGGTCTCGCTGGCCAAGCGCTACACCGGGCGCGGCATGCTCTTCCTGGACCTGATCCAGGAGGGCAACCTCGGCCTGATCCGTGCCGTCGAGAAGTTCGACTACACCAAGGGCTTCAAGTTCTCCACCTACGCGACCTGGTGGATCCGGCAGGCGATCACCCGCGCGATGGCCGACCAGGCCCGCACCATCCGCATCCCGGTGCACATGGTCGAGGTCATCAACAAGCTCGCCCGTGTCCAGCGGCAGATGCTGCAGGACCTCGGCCGGGAGCCCACCCCGGAGGAGCTGGCCAAGGAACTCGACATGACCCCGGAGAAGGTCGTCGAGGTCCAGAAGTACGGCCGCGAGCCCATCTCCCTGCACACGCCGCTGGGCGAGGACGGCGACAGCGAGTTCGGTGACCTCATCGAGGACTCCGAGGCCATCCAGCCGGGTGAGGCCGTCAGCTTCACCCTGCTGCAGGAGCAGCTGCACTCCGTGCTCGACACCCTGTCCGAGCGCGAGGCTGGTGTGGTCTCCATGCGCTTCGGCCTGACCGACGGCCAGCCCAAGACGCTGGACGAGATCGGCAAGGTCTACGGCGTGACGCGTGAGCGGATCCGCCAGATAGAGAGCAAGACGATGTCGAAACTTCGACACCCGTCGCGCTCCCAGGTGCTCCGCGACTACCTGGACTGACCCGGTCGAATCCGTCCGACACACACGCGCGGTGTTTCCCGGGCCGACCTTCCCGCGACCTTGGAAGGTCGGCCCGGCCCGTGTGCGGCCTGGTCCGGCGGCCCGCCGGCTCGGGTGTGGCGATGCCCGAGAGGGGCGCTGTGCCGGGGTGCCGCTCCGTACATCCTTCATCCGACGGACACGATGATGTCGGATGCCGTGTAGGACTGAGATAAAAGACCGAGACCGCTTCGTTACCCGTGGTCCGGGTGCGGAGGCGCTGCGTTGTCCGGTGTGCCGCTAATGTCGCAGAACCATGGGACTGTTCGGCAACCGTAAGAAAGACGCGAAGATCGAGGCGCTCGCGGAGGGCTTCGTCACCACCGGTCTGTGGCAGGACCCGGCGCTGACCGCAGGCGAGCAAGCGGTGGGCGACGGCTATCTGCAGGCCGGACTGGCACTGCTGCGGGAGTGCCGCTACGACTACGAACAGCGCGTGCGCCGGGTGAGTGCCCTCGGCGACGCCGCGATCGGGCGCAGCGGCGAGGTCTACGACCTCCTGGCCGACGGGATGCCGGGCGAGGACGCCGCCGACATCCTGCTCTGGCTCGGCTCCACGCTGATCAGCGAGGCCTGGGAGATCCGCGGCGGCGGATACGCCGCCACCGTCGGCGAGGACCGCTTCAAGCTCTTCTTCGCCAGCCTCGGGGCCGCCGAGGAACCGCTGCTGGAGGCGGCGAAGCTGCGGCCCGACGACCCCGTGCCCTGGCACGAGATGCTCGCCTTCGGCATGGGCATGCAGCTCGACCGCGAGCGGCAGGACCAGATCTGGGCCAACGTCGCCCAACGCGCCCGCTTCCTGGTCGACGCGAACTGGCGCCGCCTGCAGGTGCTGTGCGCGAAGTGGCACGGGTCGCACGAGGAGATGTACGCCTTCGCCCGCGAGACCGTCGCCCTCGCGCCCAACGGGCACCCGGTCACCTACCTGCTGCCGCTCGCGCACTTCGAGTACGTCCGCGGGGTCTATGACGACCTCGTCGAGGACCAGGACCAGCTGTGGGAGTACTCGAAGTTCCAGGTCGACCACTGGTCCGAGCCGGTGGTGGCGGAACTGCGGACCGCGGCCGCCAAGTGGTGCACCGCCGCGCCCGGCCCGCACCCGGACGACCTGGCCGCCCACCACCACTTCGGCTGGTGCTTCTTCGAGGCCGAGGCCAAGGACGCGGCCCGCTGGCACCTCGGGCAGGTGGGCAACCACGTCGCCACCAGCCCGTGGGGATACCGGCGGTCGGCGCGTCGCGAGTTCGCCGAGGCCCTGGTCGACCTCAAGTTGGCCTGAGGCGGGTCAGCTCACGCGCGAACGACGATGTCGAGCGTGGCCGGGCGCTTCCCGCGCGCGGGCGCGGCGAGCTCGGCGACGTGCCCGAGGTCGTTGAGGGCATCGGCCAGCTCCCGGGGCGTGTGTGCGTCCACGCCCTCGGCGAGCAGCGTGTGCGCGATGGCGCCGCGCGTGGCCTTGGCCATGTGGCTGACGACGGAGCGCTTGGTCACGCCCCCGCTCGTGGTCTCCCGCAGCACCCGCACGGAAACCGCGCTCTCGGTGGCCTCACCCGTGGGAACGAACGCGGTGGCGTAGGCCGCCGAACGGCAGTCCACGATCAGCCGGCCCTCGGCACGGGCGGCGAGCACTCCGCTCAGCTGCGACTTCCAGAACGTCCCGAGCGCGCCCAGCGGCGGCAGCTTGATCCCCATCGACAACCGGTAGGGCGGCAGCGGGTCGGTCACCCCGACCGCACCCCACAGCCCGGAGAAGATCAGCACCGATGCCTGTGTGCGTGCTGCGGCGCCGCTGGCCAGCAGGTCGGGCAGGCGCAGGTGGTCGTAGAGGACCCCGGTGTAGAGGTCGGCCGCGCGCAGTGTCGGCGCGATCCGCACCTCCAGGTCCCGCTGGACGGTGTCGACCTGCCGCTCCGAGAGCCCCAACACCTCCCGCGCCGCGTCCACCGGACCCGAACACACCCGCTCCAGCGCATCCAGCACCGTCTCACGCGCCTCGGTCACCTCGGCCAGACTCAACGCGGACAGGTCCAACTTCGGACCATCCCCCGCCGTCGCCTTGCCTTCGGACGGGGGCAGCAGGATCAGCATGCGCTTCTCTCACAGGGAACCGGGTTCGGCGACCCATCGGGTGGGTTGGCCGGTACGGCGGGCGATCGTTTCGAAGTCCTGATCGTAGTGCAGCAGCGTCAACCCTGCGACCTCGGCACATGCGGCCACGAGTAGATCGACAGCCCCTGCGCTGCGGTGCTCGCCGTGCTGGGTCAGGAGGGCCTGAACCTGCCATGCGCGCGCATTATGGCGCTCGTCGAAGGGTGCGGGTACGAGCATCTCGTTGAGATCTCGCACCATACGTTCTCGGTCGGCTTTCGACCGCGCGCTATACAAGAACTCCAGCTCTGTCACTGGGCTCACCGCGATGACTCCGGCCTGCATCGCGCGATCCCACTCGATCAGGCTGTCGGGCTTGGCAAAGAGCCGGGCCAGAGCGCTGGTGTCGATGAGGTACTGCGCCTGGTTCACCGGCGGTAGTTTCGCTTTTCCATGAGCAGGTCGAGGTCGAATCCTCCCTCGGCAGCGAGTTCACGCATGTCAGCGAGGGCCCGTGCGCGCCTCATCTGCTGTACGACCTCACGCAGAGCCGTGTTGACCGTGTCCTTCTTGGTCTTGGTGCCCAGGAGTTCAGTGGCCTCGGTCAGGGCATCGTCGTCGATATCGATCAGAACCTTCGTCATCCCGCCTCCTTGGTGTCGAGACAGAGCCGCGTATATACGAGCTGAGAGTCAGGATATACGTGTGTCTCGCGGTGTGGGGAAGACGGCGAAGGAACGCGGGCGCCATGCCCAGAGCGTCAGGCGGAGCGGGATGGGAGGAGAGCCCGCCATGTCGGTGACAAGACATCAGCGGCGGCCTCCGTGGTGGAGGCCGCCGCTGGACGACTGTCGTCAGATGACTTAACGCTCGTCCTCGGCCGGAGTGGCCGGTGCCTCGTGGAGGCGACTCGTCTCGTCCTGGATTTCCGAGGCGATCTTTCTGATCGAATCATCGTGCTTGCGCATGTGGTGCGCGCAGAACAGTAGTTCGCCACCGGAGTTGAGAACCACTCGGACGTACGCCTGCGCTCCGCAGCGGTCGCAGCGGTCTGCAGCGGTCAGGGGCTGCGTGGGGGCAAGAGTTCCAGTCACTTCGCCTTCCTCAATGCTCGGCGTTAGTCACTCTGGACAACATCTAACCGGACGAAGAGCTTCCCAACCAGCTCCTGTGTACGCCGACAGCGGAATCGGCCGGTTGTGTGGCGTGCTTCACCCGGTTTGGGGGGTTCTCTCCTTCGAGTTGTACCCGACGACACGCCCAGCTATCGGGCGGAAGGGGAGCAGCCGGGCCGTGCGGGCCGGAGATGGTAATGTCGCGCGTGGTGTGACCGTGAGAGAACCGGCGCGCCTCACTGCCGTCGGGCGGGTAGTGAGCCGCACGCGCAGTCACTCTCGGTGGTTTCGCCCCGGGATCGCGGGAGTGGCCAGGGGGTGCCCGGTCCTGTCGCACCCATGAACCAAGCTGGGCCTACGACCGCCCGCCCTCGTCCGCCCGTGTATGCGCACACTCCCGAGGCCGCGAGCCTGTGCGCGTGCCCCTGTCCTTCGACCGCAGGAGATGTCCACGTGACCGCCCTCACCGCAGCCGTTCATGAACCTGAGGATTACTCCGCACGGCATCTTTCGGTCTTGGAGGGGCTGGAGGCGGTCCGCAAACGCCCCGGCATGTACATCGGCTCGACCGACAGCCGTGGTCTGACCCACTGCATGTGGGAGATCATCGACAACTCCGTCGACGAGGCCCTCGCCGGGTCCTGCACCCGCATCGACGTCGTCCTGCACCGCGACGGATCGGTCGAAGTGCGCGATGACGGCCGCGGTATTCCGGTCGATATCGAGCCCAAATCGGGACTGTCCGGCGTCGAACTGGTGATGACGAAGCTGCACGCGGGCGGCAAGTTCGGCAGCGGCTCCTACACCGCGTCCGGCGGCCTGCACGGCGTGGGCGCCTCGGTGGTCAACGCGCTCTCGGCCCGCCTGGACGTGGAGATCGACCGCAAGGGCCACACCCACGCCATCAGCTTCGGGCGCGGCGTCGCCGGCCGCTTCAACGCCCCCGGCCCCGACGCGGACTTCACCCCGGCCCCCGGACTGGAGCTGGAGAAGGTGCGCCGGGTGGCCAAGAAGGTCACCGGCGCCCGCATCCGCTTCTGGCCCGACCGGCAGATCTTCCTCAAGGAAGCCGACATCACGCGCGAGTCCCTCCTCGACCGCGCCCGGCAGACCGCCTTCCTCATCCCCGGCCTCACCATCGCGGTGCGCGACGAGCGCTCCGAGGAGGAGTCGGCCTACGAGGAGGAGTTCCGCTTCGACGGCGGCATCGGCGAGTTCTGCACCTACCTCGCGCCCGACGAGGGCCTCAACGACGTCCTGCGCTTCGAGGGCTCCGGCCACTTCACCGAAACCGTGCCGGTGCTCGACGACCTGGGCCACATGGTCCCCACCGACGTCGAGCGGCAGCTGGAGGTCGACATCGCGCTGCGCTGGGGACGCGGCTACGACACCACCACGCGCTCGTTCGTGAACGTCATCGCCACCCCCAAGGGCGGCACCCACATGGCCGGCTTCGAGCGGGCGCTGGTGCGGGTCATCAACGACCAGCTGCGCACCACCAAGCTGCTCAAGGCCAACGACGAGGCGGTCACCAAGGAGGACGTGCTCGAAGGCCTGACCGCCGTGGTCACGGTGCGGCTGCCCGAGCCGCAGTTCGAGGGCCAGACCAAGGAGATCCTGGGCACCTCCGCGGCCTCCCGGATCGTCTCCTCGGTGGTCGGCAAGGAGCTGCGGCACTTCCTCACCTCCACCAAGCGCGGTGAGAAGCAGCAGGCCCGCGCCGTGCTGGAGAAGGTGGTCAACTCCGCCAAGGCCCGCCTGGCCGCCCGCCAGCAGCGGGAGACCCAGCGCCGCAAGAACGCCCTGGAGAGCTCGGCGCTCCCGGCCAAGCTGGTCGACTGCCGCAGCGAGGGGCTGGACCGCAGCGAGCTGTTCATCGTCGAGGGCGACTCCGCCCTGGGCACGGCGAAGCTCGCCCGCGACTCGGAGTTCCAGGCGCTGCTGCCCATCCGCGGCAAGATCCTCAACGTGCAGAAGTCGTCGGTGGCCGACATGCTCAAGAACGCCGAGTGTGCGGCGATCTTGCAGGTCATCGGTGCCGGTTCGGGGCGGACCTTCGACATCGACGCGGCCCGCTACGGGCGCGTCATCCTCATGGCCGACGCCGACGTCGACGGCGCGCACATCCGCTGCCTGCTGCTGACCCTCTTCTACCGGTACATGCGGCCGATGCTGGAGGCCGGACGGGTGTTCGCCGCGGTGCCCCCGCTGCACCGGATCGAGCTGACCAACGTGCGCAAGAAGCGCGGGGCCAAGCCCGAGGACCGCTACATCTACACCTACTCCGACGCCGAACTGCAGCGGAAGCTGCTGGAGCTGGAGAAGAAGGGCCTGAGCTGGAAGGAGCCGGTCCAGCGGTACAAGGGTCTGGGCGAGATGGACGCCGACCAGCTGGCCGAGACCACCATGGACCCGCGGTTCCGCACGCTGCGCCGCATCCGGGTGGAGGACGCCGAGGACGCCGCCAAGGTCTTCGGCCTGCTCATGGGCAACGAGGTCGCCCCGCGCCGCGAGTTCATCAGCAAGGGCGCCCAGGAGCTCGACCTCAACCGCATCGACACCTGACCGACCCGGTGCGGGGGTGGCCCTGGCGACCTCGGGCGCCGGGGCCACCCCCGCGTCATCCCAGGTTCGGGTAGAGCCACCGGCGTAGCAGCTGGCTGAGCAGCGGCATGATCGCGTAGGTGAGCAGCGGGGCCATGACCATCGGCAGCACCAGCGCCCGCAGCGCGACCGGCCAGGGCGCCAGCTCGGCGGCGAACAGCACATTGAACAGCAGCACGCACGGGTAGACCGCGCAGAACGACACCAGCGACATCTTCCACCGGGGCGGCGGGCGTACCGCCGTGTGCGGCAGGCTGAACCAGGTCTCCAGGCCGGTGGTGTGCGCCCGGTCGGCGGCCTCCGCGGCGATCCCCTCCACGCGGCGGGTCCACGCGGCGCGCTCGTCGGAGCGCAGCCAGTCGGTGAGCTGGTCGGCGCTGCTGAAGCGCAGCACCGCGTGGTAGTGCCGTCCCTCGCCCGAGGGGCGCAGCCACGTGACGCCCTGGTGGCCGGGAAAGCGGGCGGCGGCCGCGTTGATCCCGCGCAGCCAGTCCTCGAACTCGTGCTCGCGGCCCGGCACGACCTTCCAGGTGAACAGGGTGGTGACGGGCTCGTCGGCGGGAGCGTCCGGCCGCTCCATGCCGCCGCCTCCCTTCCCGCGCGACACGCGTGCCGGGTGGGTCCCGGTCGCGCAGCCAAGGCGCCCGCCATGTGCCCCGAGCCGGGCTGGGCACACAGCGGGCGCCGTCCAGTGGTCAGATCACGCTCTCGATGGTGATCGGCAGGTCGTGGAAGCGCTGGCCGGTGGCGTGGAAGACCGCGTTGGCGATGGCCGCCGACACGCCAACCAGGCCGATCTCGCCGGCCCCCTTGACGCCGAGCGGGTTGACCACCCGGTCCTCGACCTCGATCATCTCGACATCGACGTCCGGCGCGTCGGCGTTGACCGGGAGCAGGTAGTCGCCCATGCTCGCGTTGCCCCACCGGCCGTACTGCGGCTCCATGTGCGTGGCTTCGAGCAGCGCCTGCCCCACGCCCCAGAGCATGCCGCCCATCAGCTGGCTGCGCGCGGTCTTGCGGTTGAGCACCCGCCCCGGCGCGAACACGCCCGTCAGGTGGCGGACCCGGATCAGGCCCAGGTCCGGGTCGACCGCCACCTTGGCGAACTGGGCGCCGAAGGTGGCCATGCCGTGTCCGGTGTCCGGGCCGGGCGGGTTCCACGACCCCAGCGCCTCCGCGTCGAACATCATGTTGCGCTGCAGCAGCTCGGCGTAGGTCTCGCCGGTGTCCGGCCGGTCGCGCAGCACCATCCGCCCGTCGCGCACCACGACGGCGGCCGGGTCGGCGCCGTGCAGTGGTGAGTGCGCGTCCGCCACGGCCTGCGCGATGAGCTGGTCGCGCAGGGCGGTGGCGGCCGTGTGCACCGCCGCGCTGACCGCGCCGGAGCCCGCGGACCCGACCGCGGCGACGGTGTTGGGCAGCTCGGTGTCGCCGTAGTGGACCGCGACCACGTCGGTGGAGACGCCGAGGCCGTCGGCGGCCACCTGCCCCATGATGGTCCCGACCCCGGTGCCGAAGTCCGCGGCACCGCTCTCGATCACGGCGTGGCCGTCGGCGTAGACCCGGGCCCGCGCCCGCTGCGGGTTCATGGCCAGATAGACCGGGTAGATGGCGCTGGCCATCCCGGTACCGATCAGCCAGTTGCCCTCACGTCGCATGCCCGGCCGCGGATCCCGGTCGGCCCAGCCGAAGAGTTCCGCGCCGCGGGCGTAGCACTCCTTGAGCCCCTTGCTGGACCACGGGTTGCCGGACTCCGGGTCGACGTCGGCGTGGTTGCGCAGCCGCAGCTCCATCGGGTCGATGTCGAGCTCGTAGGCGAGCTCGTCCATCGCGGTCTCCAACGCGAAGACCCCCGACGCCTCGCCCGGCCCCCGCATGAACGTCGGCGTCATGGTGTTGGCCTTGAACAGCCGGTAGACACCCTCGTAGTTGGGGCAGGCGTACACCTGGGACGCCGCGTTCAGGGACGGCTCCGCCCAGTCGTCGAAGTGCGAGGTCGGCGAGAGCTTGTGGTGGCGCATGGCCGTGAGCGTGCCGTCGCGCCGCGCCCCCAGGACGACGCGGTGCTCCTGCTCCTCGCGGTGCCCGCACGAGTGGAACATCTGCTCCCGCGTCAGCGCGAGCTTCACCGGCGCCCGCACGTGCTGGGCGGCGAACGCGGCCAGCGCGGGGTGGTGCCAGATCATCGCCTTGGAGCCGAAGCTTCCGCCGACGTAGTCGCTGATGACGCGGACGTTGGACGGCGGGACGCCGAGCAGATCGGCCACCGTCAGCCGGGTGGCCGTGGGGCCCTGCGTGGCGTCGTACAGGGTCAGCCGCGCGTCGTCCCAGACGGCCGTCGTCGCCGACGGCTCGATCGGGTTGTGGTGGTTGGCGGCCAGGTGGAACGTGCGGTCGATGCGCACCTCGGCTTGGCTCAGCCCGGACTCGACGTCGCCGCGCTCGGCTCGGCCGGGGATGAACCCGCCGAAGATCCGCTCGGCCTCATAGGCCTGGGCGCGCCCCTGCTCGATGGTGGTGATCGCCGGTTCCTCCCGGTAGCCGATCCGGACCAGGGTGGCGGCGAACTGGGCGCGTTCGAGCGTGTTGGCGATGACCATCGCCACGGGCTGCCCCGCGTAGTGCACCGTGGCGTCCTGCATCGGGAAGAAGCTCTGCGCGTGCGCGGTGGTGCCCGCGATCGACGGGATCAGGTGCGGCTCCCCGGCGATCTTGGGCATGTTCAGGTGGCTGAGGACGGCGAAGACGCCCTCGGCCGCCAGCGCGTCGCTCGCTTCGATGGACGTGACGCTCCCGCTGGGGATCTCCGCGCCGATGAGGACGGCGTGCGCCGTCCCCGACGGCGTGAACTCCGCCGAGTACCGGGCGCCGCCGGTGACCTTGGCGCGCGCGTCGACGCGGTCGAGTGGGCGCCCGATCTCCGATCTCGTCGGCGCACTCATGGTGTACCTCCTTCGCGCTCAGGCTCCTCGCACGCTCCGCCGCCCGAGCCATCGGGCCTGCGGCCGGTCAGCACCGACGCCTCCGCCTGCTCGATCGCCTTCACGTCGTACCTCCTTGGCGCTCAGGCTCCTCACTCGCGGCGACAGTCTCCAGCGCGCGGACCATGGTGCGCTGGGCCAGCTCGATCTTGAACCCGTTCATGGTCTGCGGGACGGCCGGGGCCATCTCCTCGCGCGCCGCCCGCTCGAAGGCGTCGCGGTCGTCGGCGCGCGCCCCGGTCAGGATCTCCTCGGCGCGCCGGGCGCGCCAGGGCTTGGTGGCCACGCCGCCGAGGCCGATACGCACCTCGCCGATGACGCCGCCGTCCATCCGCATCGCCACCGCCGCGGCGGCCAGGGCGAACTCGTAGGACTCGCGGTCGCGCACCTTCAGGAAGGTCGACCTGCGGGCCATCGGTGTGGCCGGAATATCGATCGCGGTGATCAGCTCGCCGTGGCTGATCGGGTGTTCCCGCTCGGGTGTGTCTCCGGGCAGCAGGAAGAAGTCGTCGAAGTCGACGGTGCGCGTCCCCTGCGGTCCCTGGATGTGCACGACGGCGTCGAGCGCGACCAGCGGGACGGCCACGTCCGACGGGTGGGTGGCGATGCAGTGGTCGCTGGTGCCGAGCACCGCGTGGGTGCGGTTGATCCCGCTGATGGCGGCGCAGCCCGAGCCGGGCTCCCGCTTGTTGCACGGGGCGGTCCCGTCACGGAAGTAGCCGCAGCGTACGCGCTGCATGAGGTTGCCGCCCATCGACGCCATATTGCGCAGCTGCGCCGACGCGCCGAGCTCCAGCGCCTGGGCGACCATCGGGAAGCGCTCCCGCGCGCCGGGCGCGCGGGCGACGTCGCTCATGCGGGCCATGGCGCCGAGCCGCACGCCGCCGTCCGGCAGGTCCTCGATGCGGGAGATCGGCAGGTCGTTGATGTCCACGACGCGGCGCGGCCGGGCGACGCCGATCCTGAGCATGTCGACCTCGGTGGTGCCGCCGGCCAGGAACTCGCTGTCGGGGTCGGTGGCGGCCTCGGCTATGGCGGTGGGGACGTCGGAGACGCGGGTGTAGGCGACGGGTCGCATCACCGACCCCCTTCCGCCGTGTCGCGCACCTCGCGGATGGCGTCGCGGATGTTGGGGTAGGCGGCGCACCGGCAGATGTTGCCGCTCATCCACTCCCGGATCTCGGCGTCGTCACCGGCGTGGCCCTCGTCGAGCAGCGCGATGGCCGACATCAGCTGGCCGGGCGTGCAGTAGCCGCACTGGAACGCGTCGTGCTCGATGAACGCCTGCTGCATCGGGTGCAGCTGCTCGCCGTCGGCGAGGCCCTCGACGGTGGAGATCTCGTGGCCCTCGCAGGAGATGGCCAGGGTGAGGCAGGAGACGATCCGGCGGCCGTCCATCCAGACCGTGCAGGCGCCGCAGGCCCCCTGGTTGCAGCCCCGCTTGGGGCCGGTGATGTCGAGGTGCTCGCGCAGGGCGTCGAGCAGGCTGACCCGCGGCTCGATGTCCAGGCTGTGGTCGGTTCCGTTGATGGTCAGTTTGACCTCGACGGTGCCTGGGCCGCGTTCCGCGGGAGCGGCCACCGCTTCCGTCGGGCGGGTCGGCCCGGGTACGTGTGCCGCGCGCGTCTGGTGGGTCATCGTCCGGCCCCCCGCTTCGCGCCGTCGGCCGAACACGAGTCGCTGCACATGTGCATCCCCCTATGCCCATGGATGTCAGGATCGCCGTCGGCCCAGGTCGGGGGTGTGTCCTCCGATGGCGGCCAACGTCACCTACCCTTCCCACGGTGGGTGACCTAGGACACACAAGAGCGGTAAAGATCGCGCCATGGATCGTTGACGGAGTCCCGGGTGTCGGTCTCTGGCCGCGCCTGCGGTCGACTCCGAAGAGTTGTCGGTCGACTACTGAATGGAGTCGTCGCGTCCGTGGCGGTGCGCTCAGCGGTCGGGGACCCCGTCGGTCCCGCCGCTCTCCGGCGGTGCCCACGTCCCCGTGGCGAGGAAGCGCTCGATGGTGGCGGTGTAGGGCGCGAGCCCCAGCCCCGTGGCCGCCACCCAGTCATCGTCGTAGTAGCTGTGCCGGTAGCGCTCACCGCCGTCGCACAGGAGGGTGACGACGCTGCCGCGCCGCCCCTCGCGCAGCATGCGCGCGATGATCTGCCAGACGCCCCACAGGTTGGTGCCGGTGGACCCTCCGGCGCACAGTCCGGTGGCGTCGTTGAGGTGGCGCATCGCCGCGATGCTCGCGGCGTCGGGCACGGACACCATCAGGTCGATGACCGAGGCGACGAAGCTCGGCTCCATCCGGGGGCGCCCGATGCCCTCGATCCGGGAGGGCATGCCCGTGCTGTAGTCCGACGCGCCGGTGACCCAGCCGGGGAAGAACGCGGAGTTCTCCGGGTCGACCACGGCCAGCCGGGTGTGGTGGCGCTGGTAGCGCAGGTAGCGGCCGATGGTCGCGGAGGTGCCGCCGGTGCCCGCCCCCACCACGATCCAGTCGGGGACGGGGTGGCGTTCCATGGCGAGCTGTTCGAAGACCGACTGGGCGATGTTGTTGTTGCCGCGCCAGTCCGTGGCCCGCTCGGCGTAGGTGAACTGGTCCATGTAGTGGCCGCCGCACTCGGCGGCCAGCCGCTCGGCCTCGGTGTACATCTCGGCCGGGATGTCCACGAAGTGGCAGCGCCCGCCGTAGCGCTCGATCAGCTCGATCTTCTCCGGACTGGTCGACCGCGGCATCACGGTGATGAAGTCGACGCCGATGAGCCGGGCGAAGTACGCCTCGGAGACGGCGGTGGAGCCCGAGCTGGCCTCGACGACGGTGGTGTTCTCGGTGATCCAGCCGTTGGCCAGGCCATAGAGGAACAGCGACCGGGCCAGGCGGTGCTTGAGGCTGCCGGTGGGGTGGACGGACTCGTCCTTCAGGTAGAGGTCGATGCCCCACTCCAGGGGGAGAGGGAACACGTGCAGGTGGGTGTCGGCCGAGCGGTTGGCGTCGGCGACGACCCTGCGCATCGCCTCGTCCACCCAGGACCGGGTGCGCGCGCAGCTGCGGTCGACCCAGGCCGGGCCGTGTTCGTCTCCCGGGGCTGTCATACGCCGCATGCTACCCCGGTTCCCGGGCGTCAGCGCAGGTCGGGCCGGGCCCCGGGAGTGGGGCCCGGCCCGATGGGCGTCGATCGCGAGGCGGGAGCGGGAACGGCGCACCCGAGGCTCAGTCGAGCGAGCCGCCGGACATCACGGAGTGCATCCGCCGGTGCGGTGCCGCCTCGTCCTCGCGGCTCTGCCGCTCCAGTGAACGTGCCAGCGCGATGTGCGCCCAGCTGTCGCACGGGTCGAGCTCGACGAGCTTGCGGAACGTTCGCTCGGCCTTCTTCAGCTGGGCGGAGTGGAAGTAGGCCCGGCCCAGGAGTTCCAGGATCGAGCGGCTGTGCGGTTCTGATTCAGCGAGTGGGGCCAGTATCCGGGCAGCTCTGATCGGGTCGCCGAGGTCGAAGTACTTGCGGCCGCGGGCGAAGGTCTCGTAGGTCGTCTCCTCCACGTGCACCCCCAAACGTCTCCGCAGCACAACAGCCGACGGCGTTGTGCTATTCCCGCCTCGGGCCAGGGGGTCAGGCGTCGACCGGAGTGACCTTCCCGCTGTCCACGTCGTAGATCGCTCCGGCCACCGACAGCCCCTTGGGCAGCAGCGGGTGGTGCCGGATCCGCTCCAGGTCATGCCGGAGTGCGCCGAGCTGGTCGTTGTCGGTCTTGAACTCCAGGCTGCGGGTGTCCACGCCGTGGGTGGCCAGGATGGTGTCGTGCACCTCCTCGTCACTGGCGACCGAGGCCATCTTGCAGCGGGTGTGGGGGAGGACCAGGACCCGCTCGACCCCCAGCAGGTACACGGCGAGGACCAGGGTGCGCAGCGTGTCATCGGTGACGCGCGCTCCGGCGTTGCGCAGGATCTTGGCGTCGCCCGGCTGCAGGCCGAGCATGTCCAGCGGCTCGATACGCGAGTCCATGCACGTCACCAGGGCCAGCCCGCGCGCGGCCACGGGCTGCAGACCCTTCAGACGGAATTCGGCGACATAGGCCGCATTGGCCTCGAGTACGTCGTCGAAGGCGCCGCTCATCTGTTTCTCCTCCACTCTCCCCGCACCTCACCACGGGTGCGGTCGCCACATCGGCGGTGTGCTGTTCCCTCCCACTCTCTCAACCGAGGGGAGGGAACCGCACGTCAGGGTCGTCGGTGCCGTCGGTGCCGTCGGTGCCGTCAGCGGCGGCGCCGTGGCGCGATCAGGCCGGGGGCGTTGCCCCGGAGTCGGTCCGCCCACTGCCCACGATGGCGACGGGGCTGGTCAGCGGCTCGCCGGAGCCGTCGCGGCGCTGATCGAGGTCGGGCAGGCGCACCGGGCCGCCGTCGGCGCGGTTGGCGCGGGCCGGGGCGCGGCCGATCCAGGCGAACAGCAGGGTGTCCTCCCCCTTGAGGAAGCGCTGGCAGCGAACGCCGCCGGTGGCGCGGCCCTTGGCCGGGTACACCTCGAACGGCGTCACCTTCGCCGCCCCGGCCTGGGTGCCGGGCAGCGCCGTCGAGGAACCCGTGACCGTGACGACCACCGAGTCCTCGGGCAGGGCGACCACTCCGAACCACACGGCCCGGGCGTCGTCGGACAGCTTCACCCCGGCAACGCCGCCGGCCGCGCGCCCCTGCGGTCGGACGGCCGAGGCGGGGAACCGCAGCAGTTGGGCCTGCGAGGTGACGAAGACGAGGTCCTCCTCACCCGTGGACAGCTGGGCGGCGCCGATGATCCGGTCGCCCTCCTTGAGGTTGATGACCTCGAAGTCGTCCTTGTTCGTCGGGTACTCCGGCGCGACGCGCTTGACGATCCCGTGCTCGGTCCCCAGGACGATCCCCGGGCCATCGGCGTTCATCGCGACGATGGAGGCCAGCCGTTCGTCGGTGTCCAGTTCCACGAACTCGCTCGCCGGGACCCCCGCGGCCAGGGCCGGGGTGTCGCCGTCGCCGTCCGGCAGTTCGGGGAGCTCCACCACGGGCACGCGGATCATCCGGCCGAGATCGGTGATGAACCCGAGGTCGCCGCGCGTCCGCGCCGGGATCGACAGGGCGACGGCGTCGTGCTCGGTACGGAGGCCGTCGTGCATCCGCGGCAGCGTGGCACCCTTGCTGCGGCCCAGCTGGCCGGTGGTGCTCATCAGCACGTGGCAGGGCTCGTCGCCCATCTCCAGTGGAATCACCGCGCTGCGCGTGGCGCCGGAGCTCTCCCGCAGGACGGTGCGGCGGGGCACGCCGAACTCCTTGGCCACCTTGGCCAGCTCGCCGGAGACCACCTTGCGCAGCTTCTTGTCCGACTCCAGGATCGCGGTGAGCTCGGCGATCTCCGAGTTGAGCTGGTCGCGCTCGTTCTCCAGCTCCAGCCGGTCGTACTTGGTGAGTCGGCGCAGCGGAGTGTCGAGGATGTAGCGGGCCTGGGTGTCGGAGAGCTCGAAGGTCGACATCAGCCGCTGCCGCGCCTGCGCGGTGTCCTCGGACTGCCGGATCAGCGCGATGACCTCGTCGATGTTGAGCAGCGCGACGAGGAGGCCGGCGACCAGGTGCAGGCGCTCCTGGCGCTTGCTGCGGCGGTGCTCGCAGCGGCGGCGCACCACGTCGAGCCGGTGGTCGACGAAGACCTGCAGCAGTTCGCGCAGGCCCAGCGTCTGCGGCTGCCCGTCGACGAGCGCCACGTTGTTGATGCCGAAGGACTCCTCCATCGGCGTGAGCCGGTACAGCTCCTCCAGGACCGCCTCGGGGTTGAACCCGTTCTTCAGCTCGATGACCAGGCGCAGGCCCTGGTTGCGGTCGGTGAGGTCCTTGAGGTCCGAGATGCCCTGCAGCTTCTTGGACTGGACCAGCTCCTTGATCCGGCCGACGACCTTCTCCGGGCCGACGTTGTAGGGGAGCTCGGTGATGACCAGGCCGGTGCGGCGCGGCGAGACCTTCTCGATGGAGACGGTGGCGCGGGTCTTGAAGGTGCCGCGGCCCTTGGCGTAGGCGTCGCGGATGCCGTCGAGCCCGTTGATGGTGCCGCCGGTGGGCAGGTCCGGGCCGGGCACGAACTCCATGAGCTCGTCCAGCGTGGCGTCGGGCTTGGCGATGAGGTGCCGCGCGGCCGCGATGACCTCGCCCAGGTTGTGCGGGGCCATGTTGGTGGCCATGCCCACCGCGATCCCCGAGGCGCCGTTGACCAGGAGGTTGGGGAAGGCCGCCGGGAGCACCTCCGGCTCCATCTCCTGGCCGTCGTAGTTGGGCTGGAAATCCACGACGTTCTCGTCGATGGACGTGACCAGGAGCTGGGCGGCGCGGGCCATCCGGGACTCGGTGTAGCGCATGGCGGCGGGGGCGTCGTCGCCGCCCAGCGAGCCGAAGTTGCCGTGCCCGTCGACGAGCGGGACGCGCATGGCGAAGTCCTGGCTCATCCGCACCATGGCGTCGTAGATCGCGCTGTCGCCGTGGGGGTGGAGCTTACCCATCACCTCGCCGACCACGCGGGCGCACTTCACGTGGGCGCGGTCGGGGCGCAGCCCCATCTCGTTCATCTGGTAGAGGATGCGGCGCTGTACCGGCTTCATCCCGTCGCGGGCGTCCGGCAGCGCGCGCGAGTAGATCACCGAGTAGGCGTACTCCAGGAAGCTGCCGCGCATCTCCTCGGAGACATCGATGTCGATGATCTTCTCGGCGGGTTCCTCAGGGGGAGCGGATGTAGTACGGGCCATGCCGGTAATTCTGACCCGCCGAAGAGACCATCGCGAACCGATTGGCGCGATCGGGCGCGGCGCGGGGCCGGAATCGGCGGCGCAGAGGGGCGTCAAGATCCCGTTAAAACCGCGTGAAGAGGCCGTTCCCAGGGCGGTGAACGGGTGGCAGAAGGACGGTGATGACTACTTTGTGTGATGCTTTCCCCCGACGTCTGCGGTTCCGTCCGACGGGAGCGAATCGGCCCTCCGACCGCCGTTTCGGGCATTCGGTGAGATCAAACACGGTGTATCTGGGAACTCGCCCCGGCCCGCGATGGGCTCCGCCGGCGTTGTTCCTGGTCGGGCCGGTGCAGCACGGAGAGTAATTATACGCGGAGGGTGAAAAAGCGCGGCGAATGCTACACCGGATCGCGTCGGAGTCAAGGTGTGCTGTGTGACTCAGGCTAATCTTGCGGTGTCCGGTCCGCCCAACCCCGTCCCACCCCGTCCGTTCACCGCCCGGAGGTGAGCACCGCGCACTCCGGAGCGCTCCCAACGGTTGGCCTCCACATGCTGTTGCCCTTCATCCTCCTGCTGCACGCCGCGGTCGCCGCGCTGCTGCCGCGGCTGGTGCGCGCCCTGGGCCCGCGCGCGTTCCTGGTGGCGGCCCTCCCGCCCGCGACGGCCGCGATCTGGGCCCTGGTCCAGGCCCCCGACGTGGTGGCCGGACATCCCGTCACCACGTCCGTGCCCTGGGTGCCCGGCCTGGGGATCGGCTTCGACCTGCTGCTGGACCCCCTCGCCCTGGCGATGGTGGTGCTGGTCAGCGGCGTCGGCGCGGTGATCTTCGGCTACTGCGCCTGGTACTTCCACGCCGAGGAGCGCGCCCTGGGGCGCCTGGCCGCCCTGCTGGTGCTGTTCTCCGGCGCGATGCTCGGCGTCGTCACGACCGACAACCTCTTCGCGCTCTTCGTCTTCTGGGAGCTGACGTCGGTCACCTCCTTCCTGCTGATCGGCCACGACGACCGCAAGGAGCACGCCCGCCGCGCGGCCACCCAGTCGCTGGTCGTCACCGCCGGGTTCGGCCTGCTGATGCTCATCGGGTTCGTCCTGCTCGGCCACATCGGCGGCAGCTACCGGATCTCCGTCCTGCTCGCCGACCCGCCGCTGGCCAGCCCCCTGCTGCCGGTGGCGCTCGTGCTCATCCTGGCGGGGGCGTTCGCCAAGTCTGCCCAGGCGCCCCTGCACTTCTGGCTGCCCGGCGCCATGGTGGCGCCGACCCCGGTCAGCGCCTACCTGCACGCCGCGGCGATGGTCAAGGGCGGGGTCTACCTCATCGCCCGGCTCGCCCCGGGCTTCGCCGACGTCGACCCCTGGCGCGCGATCGTGCTCACCTTCGGCCTGGTCACCATGGTCATCGGCGGCTGGCGCGCACTCCGCCAGGACGACCTCAAACTGCTGCTCGCCTACGGCACCGTCAGCCAGCTGGGCTTCCTCACCCTCCTCGCCGGGGCGGGGACGAAGACCGCGGCGGCCGCCACCATCGGCGTGCTGCTCGCGCACGGGTTCTTCAAGTCGACGCTGTTCCTCACCGTCGGCATCATCGACCACCAGACCGGCACCCGCAGCATCTCCCTGCTGACCGGGATCGGCCGCCGCATGCCGCTCCTGGCCGGTGCCGCAGTGCTGGCCGCCGCGTCGATGGCCGGGGTGCCCCCACTGCTCGGGTTCATCGGCAAGGAGGCGGCACTCGAGGCCTTCCTGCCCGATCGCGCCCCGGGGACGTGGCCGCTGACCGCGCCCCTCATGCTCACCGGCCTGGTCATCGCCTCCATCCTGACGTTCGGCTACAGCGCGCGCTTCGCGTGGGGCGCGTTCGCCGACAAGGAGACCGTCTCCGAACGGCGCTTCGCCGCGCCCGCCGCCGCGTTCGTCGCGGCACCCCTGCTGACCTCGGCGCTGGGCCTGCTGCTCGGCCTCTACCCCGTGCCCGTCGACGCCGTCGCGCGGGGCCACGCGGCGCTGTTCGCCGTCGGGGAGCCCTACCACCTCGCGCTGTGGCACGGACTGACCCCCACCCTGGGACTCACCGCGCTGGTGATCGCGGCCGGTGTGCTGCTGTTCCTCGGGCGGGCCCTGGTAACCCGGGTGCAGAACGCGATGCCGCGCTGGCTCGACGCCGAGGTCGGCTACCACTTCTTCCTGCACGCGGTCTACGCCGCCGCGCTGGGCGTCACCCGGCGGACGCAGAGCGGCTCGCTGCCGGTCTACCTCGGGATCATCCTGGCCACACTGCTCGCGCTGCCCGGCTCCTACCTGGTCGCGGGTCTGGCCGACGGGGGCATCTCCCTGCCCGGCGGCTCCGACGGGCCACTGCTGTGGAACACGCCGTTGGAGGGCCTGGTCGCGGTGGTCATCTCGGTCACCGCGATCGCCACCATCCGCGAACATCGGCGGTTCGGCGCGCTGATCCTGATCAGCGCGACGGGTTTCGGTATCGCCGGGCTGTTCGTGCTGTACGGCGCCCCCGACCTGGCGCTGACCCTCGTCCTGGTGGAGACGCTCACCACGATCATCCTGGTGTTCGTCCTGCGGCGGCTGCCCCCCACGTTCGGCACCCGCCCCAACGGCTGGGGCAAGCGGTTGACCGTCCTGCTCTGCGCGGCGGCCGGAACGTTCATCGCCGTCGCCCTGTGGGCGATGACGGCGGCGCGCACCGACGCGCCCATCTCGCGGGATACGCCCGGCACGCCGCCGAGGCCGGCGGGGACAACCTCGTCAACCTGATCCTCGCCGACTTCCGGGCGCTGGACACCTTCGGCGAGATCGTCGTGCTCGCGACCGCGGCGATCGCGGTGGCCTCCCTGGTCCTGCTCAACCGGCGGGCGCGCGTGGTCGTGGAGGAACCGGAGGAGGAGAACGGCGAGGACGCCCCGGCGGCGGGGAGAACTCAGTGGCCGCGACGGCCCCGAACCCGGCGGATCGGGGTCAGGCGGGTCGGCGAGCGGCGGATCGGCAGATGGGGCAACGAACGGAGGGACGCCATGACCGAGGACACCCGCCGGGTCCGCGGCGCGCCTCCGAGGGCTGGGAAGCGCCCGCGAGCGCTGGCTCAGCACAGTCACCCGCCCGGTGTTCGGCCCCGGTCGGTGCTGCTGGAGGTCGTCGCCCGGCTGCTCATCCCTCGATCCTGACCTTCGCGGTGTTCCTCCTGGTCTCCGGGCACGACCGGCCCGGCGGAGGATTCGCGGCCGGTCTGGTCGCCGGGATGGCCTACGTCCTGCGCTACATCGCGGGCGGCCGCCGCGAGCTCGCCGCCGGGCTGCCGATGCGGCCCCAGGGCCTGCTCGCCATCGGTCTGCTGGTCGCCGCCGGCACCGCCACCCTCCCGCTGCTGTGGGGAGCGCCGATCCTGCAGACGTTCGCCGGCACCGCCGACCTCCCCGTCTTCGGAAGGTGAAGTTCTCCAGCTACCTCCTCTTCGAGCTGGGGGTCGTGCTCATCGTCGTCGGCCTCGTGCTGGCGGTGGTGGCCGCCCTGGGCGCGCGCATGGAGGCCGAGGAAGAGGAGGCCCGGGCCGTCAGCGCGATCCGGCGGCGCCGGATGCGACCCGCGAACACCACCCCCACGACCGCGTCCCGACCCACCACCGGAGGGAGTGAGGAAACGCCGTGAACGTCCCCGGACTCGTCCTCGTCATCGCCCTGGCGATCCTCTACTCCAGCGGCTTCTACCTGTTGCTGCAGCGCTCCCTCATGCGCGTGGTCTTCGGCATCGTCATGCTCGGCCACGCCGCGAACCTGTCGCTGATGCTGACCGACGCGGCCATCACCCTGCCGCCCCTGCTCGGCGGGCGCAGCGGGCAGATCTCCGACCCGCTGCCGCAGGCCCTGGCCCTGACCGCCATCGTCATCACCTTCGGCGTGACGACCTACCTGCTCGCGCTCGCCTACCGCGTCTGGCTGGGCGACGCCAACGACGAGGTCCCCGACGACCTGGAGGACCGGCGCATCGGGCGGCTGAGTGAGCCGGAGGACTCCCAGTGAACCTGCTGCTCGCCGGACCGTTCGTGATCCCGCTGCTGGGGGCGGGCATCACTCTGCTGCTCCGCCGCACCCCGCGCTCCCAGCAGGTGGCGGGCGTCGTCACACTGGCCGCGGTGGTCGCCGACGCGGCGTGGCTGCTGTCGCTGACCGCCGACGGCACGGTGCTCACCAGCCACGCCGGAAACTGGCCCGCCCCGCTGGGCATCACCCTGGTGGCCGACCCGCTGGCCGCGCTGCTGCTCACGGTCTCGGCTGTCGTACTGATCCTGGTGCTCCTGTACGCCATCGGCCAGGACATCGGCGGCCTCAGCCGCGCCACCCCGCAGACCTTCCATCCCCTGTACCTGGTGCTCACCGCCGGGGTCTGCCTCAGCTTCCTGGCCGGGGACCTGTTCAACCTGTTCGTCGCCTTCGAGGTCATGCTGACCGCGAGCTACGCGCTGATCACCCAGGCCCCCACCCGGGCGCGGGTGCGCGCCAGCATGATCTACACCGTCGTCGGGCTCACCTCCTCGATCCTGTTCCTCACCGGGATCGCGCTGGTCTACGCGCTCGTCGGCACGGTGAACATGGCCGACATCGCCGTCAAGCTCGACGGCGCCCCCGACGACCTGCGCATGGTGCTGGCGCTGCTGTTCCTGGTGGTGTTCGGGATCAAGGCCGCCATCGTCCCCATGCACTTCTGGCTGCCCGACAGCTACCCGGTGGCGATCACCCGCATCTCCGCGATCTTCGCGGCGCTGCTGACCAAGGTCGCGGTCTACGCCATCATCCGCACCCAGACCCTGCTCTTCGGCGGCGATGACGTCTCCGCGGTACTGCTGTGGATCGCGATCGCCACCATGGTCGTCGGCATCATGGGCGCCCTCGTCCAGGACGACATCAACCGGATCATGTCGTTCGCCCTGGTCAGCCACATCGGGTTCATGATCTTCGGGCTGGCGCTGAACACGGTGGCCGGAATCGCCGGGGTCATGGTCTACCTGGTCCACCACATCGTCGTGCAGGCCACGATGTTCCTGGTCAACGGCTTGGTCCGACAGTTCGTCGGGCACACGTCGCTGCGCTCCATCCGCGGTCTGACAGCGGTGTCGCCCGCCCTGGCGATCTACTTCTTCCTGCCTGCGGTCAGCCTCGCCGGGATCCCGCCGATGTCGGGGTTCATCGCCAAGGTCGCGCTGTTCCAGGCCGGTGTCGAGGTCGGCGGGTGGCTGACCTGGGTCGCCATCGGCGCGGGCCTACTGACCAGCCTGCTCACCCTCATCGCGATCTTCCGGGTGTGGACCCGCGCGTTCTGGGGGACCCCGCTGCCGGACATGCTCACGGCCCGGGCCGAGCTCAAGCGCGGCCCCGACGCCGCCGGTCTGCGGATGATGACGGCGACGACCGGCGTGATGGTCGCCGTCGGCGTGCTCGTCGCGCTGCTGGGCGGCCCGCTGGTCGACCTCTCCTTCACCGCGGCGCACGACCTGCTCGACGGCGGCGCCTACATCGAGGCCGTCCTTCCCGGAGGCGCGTCATGACCCCGCCGCTCGCGCACGACCACCCGGCCGCCGCGCGCCCCCGCTGGCGCCGGATCCTGGGGCGACTGCCCACGGTCGCCTGGCTGACCGTGATGTGGACGCTGCTGTGGGGCGACGCGAGCCCGGGAACCGTCCTCGCCGGGGCCGGGGTCGCCACGGTCTGCTACTCCGTGGCCAAGCTGCCGCACATCCCGGTCCGGCTGGGCTTCCGCCCGCTGCGCGTGCTGCGGCTCATCGGACACTTCGTGTCCGACCTGATCCTCTCCAGCGCCCACGTCGCCTTCCGGGTGCTGTGGCGGCCGCGCGAGGCCAACGGCGCGATCGTCGCCGTGCCGATGCGCACCGACTCCGACCTGCTGCTGGCCATGGTCAGCGGGGGGCTCTCGCTCATCACCGGGAGCCTGGTCATCGAGCTCAACCGGGACCAGGGCGTCATCTACGTGCACGGCATGCCGATCGGGACGCCGGAGGAGGCGGAACGGCTGCGCCGCCGCGTGCGGCGCACCGAGGAGCTGTTCGTCCGGGCGTTCGGCACCGCCGACGACATCGCCGGGTTCGAGGCGGCGGAGGAGGAGTTCTCCCGTGAATGAGACGGCGGCGCGATCACCGCGCCACAGCGGCGAACCGGCCACCGCGCGGAAGGGTGGGTGAGACATGCTCGACATCGTCTACACGGCGACCGCCGCCATGCTGGCGCTGGCGGTGCTGTTCGTCCTGTTCCGGCTGGTGCGCGGACCCTCCGTGCTGGACCGGGTCATGTGCCTGAGCACGCTGTCGGTGCTGTTCGTCAGCTTCGTGGCGGTGGAGATGGCGGTGCGCGGGGACAACGCCTACATCGGCGTGATGGTCAGCATCGCGCTCCTGGGCTTCGTCTCCACGCTGACGGCGGCGCGGTTCGCGGAGAGGCGGGCGCATGACCGCGACTGACGTGATGACCGCCGTGCTGATGCCGCTCGGCGCCCTGTTCACCCTCTTCGGCACGCTGGGCCTGCTGCGGTTCCCGACGCTGCTGGGCCGCATGCACGCCGCCACCAAGCCCGACACCGTCGGCCTGGTGCTCATTCTCGCGGGCGCGGCGTTCCAGCTCCCCGACGTGGCGGCCGCCGCCCCGCTGGTGCTGGTCGCCCTCTTCCAGTTCATCACCATCCCGGTGCTCGCCCAGACCATGGGCCGGGTGGCCTACAGCCGCGGCGAGACCGAGGAGGAGCACCTGGTCGTCGACGAGCTGGCCGACGCCGTGCATGCGAGCGGAACGGGGAACGGAGCCGACGCCCCGGAGGAGCCGGGGCCGCGGCGCCGGTGAGCCCCCGGCCTCAGGTCGGCGGATGGCGCCGCATGTCGTCCAGCACACGCCGCAGTCCCGGCTCGCGGTAGGTGGCGGCGAAGCGCAGCACCAGGTCGGAGTCGCAGCGGGTGTCGGGCAGGATCTTGGTGATGGCCGCGCACTGCAGCGTCACCCAGTCCAGGCGGCGCAGTACGTCGGGCGGCAGCACGTCATAGAGGTGCAGGGGGCGGTCGCCCGGTTCGGGCGGGGGATGGCCGGAGGCGGCGGCGTGCCCCTCGGCCCACGCCCTCCAGGCGGCGTCGAAGGACCCACCGCGGCTCAGGTCGGTGAGGTCGACGCTCATGACGAGGGGGCCGGGGCGAGCTGGGTCTCCCCGTTCCCCCTGCAGAAATAGCACTTGCCGGATCCGTCGGGGCTGTTACCGGAGCCGCCGCAGCGGGGACACGGACGGGCCATGGGTGGTTCTCTCCTTGAGACGATCGCGCGTGACGACGCGGTCTCCGCGAGGTCGGCTGTGACCGCGGTTTCCTAGGAGCTTAGGGCGACGTCGCGCCGCTTGTGGGGACTTTCGGCGATTTCGGTCGGTGCGGGCACGGGCTCGGCAGACGACCAAGATCGTCCCCGGATCCGCCCGGATGACACGGCCCGGGCGCCGTATTCCGCGCCTTCGAACGGAAATACCGCCCTGCGACGTGGTGTTTCCTGCGCTGGATATCCGATGGTCGTTCACGGCGGCGGAGATTCGAATTACTCTGGCGTTTCCAGTGCGCTCCGATCGGGTCGGAGGATCCCACATGCGGTATCGAAGAACGGCCGCGGAGGTGCTGAGCGGGATCATCGTGGCGCCATTGGCGGCGGTCGCGGTGGCGGACGTCGCGGACCGCGACCATTCGACCGAATGGCGCCTGGTCGCGGAGGAGGATTTCGGTGATCCCCTGCACATCGACGCCGCCCCCTGGACGCGTGACCCGCAGGACCGGGGCAGTCCCTGGTATATCGACGCGTTCGGGGACGACGGCGAGGCGTGGCACGCGATCAGTGACCCCGATTTCTCCGAGCAGCTCGCCACCCTGGACGTGTATCGCAAACGTGTGGCCTTCGGCCAGGACGGCTGGTTGACCGCGGAGATCGCGGCCGTGGACAAGGACACGTCCGGCGCACCCGACTCATCTCCGGGCCTGTCCACCGTCGAGCTGCCGGACGGGCAGCGTGCCGCCCGGATCGACGAACCCAGCTGGGACGCCGGTGTGCTGATCCGCTCCACCGACCCGCTCCCGGAGCGGTACCGCGTGGAGATGACGCTCCGCGACATCGACTTCGGCGGAATGCGGGACGGTTCGTTCGAATACGACGGAAAGTACAACGGGTACCGGACCGAAAACACGTGCAAGACGAGTTTCCCGTGGACCTTCAACGGCGCGCTGCCCGGAGTCGGCCGCTGCGACTACCACAACGTGACCAAGGAGAACGGCTTCTACTATCTCGGGATACTCGACCACGCCACGCCGTCTCCGCAAGGCAACCCCGGGATCCACTTTCGCCGCAAAGTGGTCATGGACGGCTATTACAGCCACCAGACGTGGTCGCTCAAGAACGGCGTCTGCGACCCGGAAACCGGAAAGATCCACGGCGTCGACGACGGGACGTTCAACGGCGTCAACGCGATCTTCATCCGCGGCGACAAAATGCGCTCCGGAATCAACAACATCGGCAACGAGTACTACTTCAAGACCGCCTGCGGAGAATACTCCGGCGATGAGCCCTTCGACGACGAGGGGCGGTATTCGGGCATCCTCACCAGCACCGAGCTGCGTCCCGAACTCCTGCCGGAGGCCGCCTACCGCTTCGCCGTCGAACGCGACGCCGCCGGCTACACGCTGGAGATGAGCGGTCCGTTCCGGCACAGCGGGGCGCCCGGGCCGATCACGCTGCGCTTCCGGCACGACTTCGTCGAGGACGGCCGCCCGATCTGGCACTACAACCAGACGCCCGAGGAGTACGACGGCGCCTTCGACCGCAGCCTCACGCACACCGGCCACTCCGGCACCTACACGACCGAGCACGCCTGGCCCGCCGGGTCCGCCTACCCCGACTCCCTCATCATCGGCGACCCCCACCTGAACTTCTACGAGGGCTCCGCCGTGGTCGACGACATCCGCCTCTATGTTCCCGAGAAGTGAGAGCGCGTCCCCCGCATGGACCTCGTCACGGACAGCGTCACGAACGCACTGGTGTTCCTCGCCGACAACCTGTTCGGCCAGGTGCCGCTGCTCATCGGCCTGATCACCCTGGCCGGGCTGCTGCTGCAGCGCAAGCCCGTCGAGGACGTGGTCGGCGGTGCTCTGCGGGCCGCCGTGGGCGTGGTCATCCTCTTTATCGGCGTCGAGGTGTTCACCGGCGGACTGGAGGGCTTCCAGGCCGTCCTCGCCGACGCCGTGGGGGCCGCGCCGCCCGCCGCCGACCGCTCGCTGGGCGACTTCCTCGGCTCGCACGGCGGCACCATCGCGCTGGTCCTCACCCTGGCCTTCCTCGCCCACGTGGTGCTGGTCCGGCTCTTCACCGCCGCGCGCTACCTCTACCTCACCGGCCACCTGATGTTCTGGATCAGCACGATCGTCGTGGCCGCCCTGGTGACCGCCGCGCCCGGCGCCGGCCGCCCCACCCTCGTGCTGTGCGGTGCGGGTGTCGTGGCCGCCTACTGGACCCTGCAACCGGTGTGGATGCGCCCGTTGATGCTGCGCGTCATGCCCGAGGACCGCTTCGGCTTCGCCCACACCAGCTCGCTGATCTGCCTCCTCACCGGCTGGGCCGGGCGGGCGTTCGGCCGCTTGGAGGCGCGGAGCACCGAGCAGCTCGTGCTGCCCCGCCGACTCTCCTTCTTCAAGGACGTCAACGTCAGCACCGCCCTGGTCGTCTCCGTCCTGCTCCTCGGCGCGGTCGCGGCAGCCGGCCCCGACACGGCGGCCGATCGGGCGGCGGAGATGGACCCCGGGCTCTCCCCGTGGGTGTGGGCGCTGCTCGTCGGTCTGCGCTTCGCGGGCGGCATCGCGATCCTGCTCTTCGGCGTGCGCATGTTCCTGGCCGAGATCGTGCCCGCGTTCAAAGGCCTCAGCGACCGGGTCATCCCGGGCACCCGCCCCGCGCTCGACGCGCCCACGGTCTTCCCCGCCGCGCCGGCAGCGGTGATGCTCGGCTTCGTCGCCGCCACCGCCGTCTTCCTGCTCCTGCTCGGCCTGTTCGCCGCGGCGGGGTGGTTCACCCTCATCCCCCCGATGATCATGCTCTTCTTCGTCGGAGGTTCGGCCGCCGTGTTCGGCAACGCCGTCGCGGGCTGGCCGGGCGCGGTGCTGGGCGGTGCGCTCACCGGGGTCGTGCTCGCCGTCGGCCAGGCCCTCACCTGGGGGCTGCTGGCGGGAACCGCCCCCGAGCTCGCGACCCTGGCCGACCCCGACTGGTACGCCATCGCCTGGCTGATCGCCGGGATGCGGCCGCTGATCGGCGGCGCCGCGATCTGGGCGATCCCCGTCGTCGCGCTCGTGACCACCGTCGCCGTGCTGCTGGCACTGGGCCGCAGGGAGCGGCGCACAGCGGGGGAGCGCACCCCCGCGACCGAGAGCGAACAGGGCTGAAGGGGCCTTCGCGCCGACCGATCGACCACAGGAAAGGGAGAACGCGACATGGACCGGACACTGGAGGTGCTCACCGTCTGCGGTGTCGGCATGGGATCGAGCCTGATGCTCAAGGTCACCGCCGAGGACGCGCTGCGCGCGCTCGACCTGCCCGCGCGGGTCGAGGCCACCGACGTGTCGTCGGCACGCGGCATGCGCGCGGACGTCGTCATCGGGCAGGAGCTGCACACCGCCGAACTGGGCGACCTCGCCCCGATCGTCGTCACGATCACCGACTTCCTGGACGTCGACGGGTTGGCCTCCGCCCTGCACGAGCGGCTGGCGGCCCACGGGCTGCTGCCCTGACGGGCGGTCGCCCCGCACCGTTCGGCGCCACGGCTGTGGACGAAGAGCGGCGTCCGCGGGGGGCTTCTGATAGCAAGGAGCACATGGTTACCTCCGTGCCCCCTGAGAGCGTGCTCGCGACCTCCGCCACCGACCCCGCCATGCGCGAGGCGGCCGAGCGCCACCTGCGCGCGCTCGCCGGGCCGTCCGCCCGCCTGCGCGAGGACCAGTGGCGGGCCATCCACGCGCTGGCCGCCGAGCGGCGGCGCGCCCTGGTCGTCCAGCGCACCGGGTGGGGCAAGTCGGCGGTGTACTTCGTGGCCACCGCGCTGCGCCGGGCCGCGGGCGCCGGGCCCACGGTCATCATCTCGCCGCTGCTCGCCCTCATGCGCAACCAGATCGCCGCGGCCGAGCGCGCCGGAATCCGCGCGCACACCATCAACAGCTCCAACATGACCGCGTGGGAGCAGACGTACGCGGAGGTCGCCGCCGGCGCGGTCGACGTCCTCCTGGTCAGTCCCGAGCGCCTGAACAACCCCGAGTTCCGCGACCGCGTCCTCCCCGAGCTCGCCGCGGGTGCCGGGCTCGTGGTCATCGACGAGGCCCACTGCGTCTCCGACTGGGGGCACGACTTCCGCCCCGACTACCGGCGCATCCGCACCCTGCTGCGCGATCTCCCCGCGGGAATCCCGGTGCTGGCCACCACCGCCACCGCCAACGAGCGGGTCACCCGCGACGTCGCCGAGCAGCTGGAGGTCGGCGACGGGGCCGGGACGCTTGTCCTGCGCGGGTCCCTGGACCGCGCCAGCCTGCGCCTGGCCGTCGTCGATCTGCCCGACTCCACCGCGCGCTGGAGCTGGCTCGCCCACCACCTGCCCGAGCTGCCCGGGTCGGGGATCATCTACACGCTCACCGTCGCCGCCGCCACCGAGACGGCGGCGTTCCTCACCGAGTGCGGGCGCGACGTCCGCGCCTACACCGGGCAGACCGACCCCGAGGATCGCCAGCGGGCCGAGGACGACCTGTTGAACAACCGCATCGAGGCGCTGGTCGCCACCAGCGCGCTGGGGATGGGCTTCGACAAACCCGACCTGGGGTTCGTCATCCACCTCGGCGCCCCGCAGTCGCCCATCTCCTACTACCAGCAGGTGGGCCGCGCCGGGCGCGGCGTCGACCGGGCCGAGGCCATCCTGCTGCCCGGCCGCGAGGACCAGGAGATCTGGCGCTACTTCTCGAGCCTGGCGTTCCCACCGGAGCAGACCGTCCGCCGGACGCTCGACGCGCTCGCCGCCGCCGACGGCCCGGTGTCCACCCCGCGTCTGGAGACCGAGGTCGACCTGGGGCGGAGCCGCCTGGAGCAGATGCTCAAGGTGCTCGACGTCGACGGCGCGGTCCGACGGGTGCGCGGCGGCTGGGTGACCACCGGCCAGCCGTGGAGCTATGACGCCGAACGCTACGCCGCGGTGACCGCGGCGCGTGAGCGTGAACAGCAGGCCATGCTCGACTACATCGCCACCGACGGCTGCCGCATGGAGTTCCTCCGCCGCCAGCTCGACGACCCGGAGGCCGCGCCGTGCGGGCGCTGCGACTCCTGCACCGGACGCCGCTGGTCCGCCGAGATCGACCCCGAGCGGCGCGCCGCCGCGGCCGCGCACCTGGCCCGCCCCGGCACCGCCGTCGCGCCGCGCAAGCAGTGGCCCACCGGGATGGCGGCGCTGGGCGTCTCCGCCTCCGGCAACATCCCCGCCGGACAGCGCGCTCAGGAGGGCCGCGCCCTGGCCCGCCTCACCGACATCGGCTGGGGCACCGAGATGCGGCGTCTCCTCGCCGCCGACGCTCCAGACGACCCCGTGAGCGACCGCGTCTTCCAGGGGATCATCGACGTCCTCGCGGCCTGGCCATGGGAACAGCGCCCGGCCGGGGTCGTCGCGATGCCCTCACGCACCCGCCCCCGGATGATCACCGACCTGGCCGCGCGCCTGGCCCGGGTCGGCCGCCTCGCACCGGTGGGCACGCTCGACTACACGCACCCCGACGGCCCCGGGCCGCGCCGCCACAACAGCGCCCAGCGGCTCGCCCAGGTGTGGAACGCGCTGACGGTCGGCGAACCGGTCGCCGCGGCCCTGGCCACCCTGGATGGCCCGGTCCTGCTGATCGACGACTACACCGACACCGGCTGGACCCTCACCTTGGCTTCTCGCCTGCTGCGCGAGGCGGGAGCCGACGCCGTCCTTCCGCTCACCCTGGCCACGCGAGGGTGACGGGGGCGCTGGGCGCTGGGCGCTGGACGCCTGTCGCATGCCGCTCCGCGCTGCGGGGCGCACGTGTCCCCCCGAGGTCTGCTGGGCGGCCTTGTCCGCGGTCGCCCGCGCGATGTTCGGTGGTGAAAAGCAGCACCGACGGCGGAGGGGGCTTGGGGCGCCGATCGCCTGGCGGGCGGGTGAGGGGTCGGGCAAGCGTCGGGAGCATTGGCCGCTAGCAGGCTCCAGATCCGTAATGCGGGGCGGCACCGACGAGAAGGGGGTTGGGGCCCGCTCGGCTCCTGGGGCGGGACGCGGGACCCGGCGGCGGGCGTGGGAAAGCGCTCTCCGTCCCCTCCCTCCGTTGATCTCGGGATATCGACGGAATTCTCGCCAAAATTCCGTCGATATCCCCGAGATCAACGGAGAGACGGGTGACTGCGGTGGTGAAACGTCAGTAGCGGTCGGGCCGGAATGCCGGTGTTCCGCTGGACGTGAGCGTGCTTCCGCCATGCGGGAGCCGGGAGTCCCTTCCGCCGATGATCACGGGGATTTTCCCGACAAAACGGGCAAAATCAGTGGCTTATCCCATGATCATCGCGCAGTAGGGATTCCGGACAGCGTCTTACCCGTCTTCCGGCTGCCCGGCCCCGCCTGCGAGCCGACAGGGTGCCTCCACCCCCTCCGCCGTCGGTGCCGCTTTTCACCACCGAACACCGGAGAGGCCGACCGCGGACAAGGCCGCACAGCAGACCCCCGGCCCCCAGCCAGAGGGACGACGGCCTAGGCGTCCCCGAGGTCGGGGCGGGCGCCGGGCTGGTGGAGGGCACGGGCCGCCAGGGTCTGGGCGTGGCCCAGGGCGTCCTTGGGGTGGCGGCCGGCGAGCCAGGCCGGGAGGAAACCGGCGATGAAGGCGTCGCCCGCGCCGATCGAGCCCGGTGAGGGCTCCACCGGCTCGGCCGGGACGGTGACGATGTCGTCGCGGGTCTTGGACGCCCACAGCGCTCCCTCGTCGCCCATCTTGATGACGACGTTGGGGAACCAGGCGGTGAGAACCTTGGCGGCGGCCTCGGGCTCGTCGCGGCCGGTCAACACGCGGGCCTGGTCGTTGTTGGCGAACAGCAGCCGGGCGCCGTTGGTCCAGTCGAGGAAGTTCTCCGCGCCAGCACGCTCCAGCGGGGCGTGGGAACCGGAGTCGACGGAGATCGACATCCCGGTCTCGCGCGCCATGCGCAGCGCCATCCGGGCCGCGCGCCGGGAGTCGTCGTTGATCAGGGTGTAGCCGGAGACGTGCAGGTGGCCGTCGGGGGCGAAGACGTCGCGCGGCAGGTCCTCGGGCTGGAGCCGGGCGTTGGCGCCGGGGTCGCTGAGCATCGTGCGGTCGCCGCGATGGGTGATCATCACCACGCAGGTGCCCGTGGGCCGCTCCGGGTCCATGACGAGGCGGGAGTCGATGCCGTAGCCCATCAGCTCCATCTCCCGGGTGCGCCCCGTGATATCGGAGCCGCGACGGCCGACGAATGTGGTCTCGGTGCCCTCGATGGCCAGCCACGCCGCGACGTTCGCGCCGGCGCCACCGCCGTAGGTGATGACCGACGCGGGGGTGTCGCTGCCGCGTGCCAGCGGGTGGAACGCCCGCGCGACAGCGTCGGTCATGAGATCGCCGATCACTACCACTCGTGCCATTGCTTCAGCCACCACCTTGCCGCCGCGTCCCGCGGGTACCGCGCGCATTCGTGCCCGTTAAGACCGTCTGCCATGCGACGTTAACAGGTCTGAGGGGGGCGGCGGGTAACGAAGTGGCAGACCATGTAAAGCAGGCGTGGGGTTCGTCACGCCCGGTCGGATCTCGTTTAGGCTCAAAACCGTGCAGTCATACCCGAACCACTGGGAAGCCGACGTAGTCCTCACCGATGGCGGGACCGCCCACATCCGCCCCATCGTGCCCGAGGACGCCGATCTGCTCCGGGACTTCCATTCACGCCTGTCGCCGGAGACCATCTACTACCGCTTCTTCGCTCCCTACCCGAAACTCTCCGACCGCGACGTGAAGCGCTTCACCCACGTCGACTACGAGGACCGGGTCGCCCTCGTCGCGACCATCTCCGACGTCATGCTGGCCGTGGTCCGCTACGACAAGGTGAGCGAGGGCGAGGCCGAGGTGGCCTTCGTCGTGGAGGACGCGCACCAGGGGCGCGGCCTGGCCTCGGTGCTGCTGGAGCACATCGGTGCGGCCGCCCGTGAGCGCGGTATCCACCGGTTCATCGCCGACGTGCTCCCGGAGAACCGGCGGATGGTCAACGTCTTCCGCGAGGCCGGGTACACCGCGCAGCAGACCTTCGACGAGGGCGTCATCCGGCTCACCCTCGACCTGGAGCCCACCGCCTCCTCGCAGGAGGTCATGCGCGCCCGTGAGCAGCGCGCCGAGTCGCGCTCCATCTCCCGGCTGCTGTTCCCCGAGTCGGTCGCCGTCATCGGCGCCAGCCGCACCGCGCACACCATCGGCCAGACCGCCCTGCGCAACGTCCTGGCCGGGGACTTCCAGGGACCCGTGTTCCCCGTGCACCCCGAGGCCAAGGCCGTGGCGGGCGTGCGCGCCTACCGGAGCGTGCTCGACATCCCCGACCCCGTCGACCTCGCCATCGTCGCCGTGCGCGCCGACATGGTCCACGACGTCGTGGACGAATGCGCCCGCAAGGGCGTGCACGGCCTGGTGGTCGTCAGCTCCGGCTTCGGCGAGGCCGGCCCCGAGGGGCGCGCCCGCCAGGACGAGCTGGTGCGCACCGCCCGCGCCGCCGGAATGCGCGTGGTGGGACCCAACTGCCTGGGCATCGCCAACACGGACCGCTCGGTGTCGCTCAACGCCACCCTGTCCCCGGACCTGCCGCCGCGCGGCCCCATCGGGTTCTTCTCCCAGTCCGGCGCGCTCGGCCGGGCCATCCTGCAGCGGGTGGCCGACCGCGGCATGGGACTGACCACCTTCGTCTCGGCCGGGAACCGCGCCGACGTGTCCGGCAACGACCTGGTGCAGTACTGGCAGGAGGACCCCGCCACCGAGGTCGTCCTGCAGTACCTGGAATCGCTGGGCAACCCGCGCAAGTTCACCCGGCTGGCGCGGCGCTTGGCCCAGCACAAGCCGGTCGTGGCGGTGCGCAGCGGCGGCTCCTCCCAGGGTGTCCCCACCGGGCACGCCGCCGGTGCGCTGGCCCTTCCCGACTACGGGGTCGCCTCGCTGTTCCGGCAGGCCGGTGTCGTGCGGGTCGACGACATCACGCAGATGTTCGACGTCGCGCAGCTCTTCGCCTACCAGCCGCTGCCCACAGGGCCGCGCGTCGGCATCCTCGGCAACTCCGACTCGCTGGGACTGCTGGTCAAGGACGCCTGCCTGCGCTCCGGCCTGAAGCCGCACGAGCCCGTCGACCTGGGGCCCACGGCCACCGCCGAGGACTTCGACCGCGCGCTGACCGACGCCCTCGCCGACGACGCGGTGCACTCCGTGGTCGTCGTCTTCATCCCCGCGCTGAACCCGATCTCCGACGACGTCGCCGAGGTCATGCGGGCCAAGGCCGCGACCAGCGCCAAGCCCATCGTCACGACCTACCTCGGCTACCAGGGGCTGCCCGAGGAGCTGCGCCGAACCGGGGAGAACGGGGAGACGGTCCGCGGGTCGGTCCCCTCCTACCCCGCGCCGGAGGACGCCGTGCGCGCCCTCTCCCACGCCACGCGGTACGCCATGTGGCGCCGGCGCGACGCCGGGCGGCACCCCGAACTCCCCGACATCGACGGGGCGCGGGCGCGCGAGATCATCGACCGGACCCTCGCCAAGGCCGAGGAGGCCGGGGACATCCCGCAGCCGGTGTGGTTCACCAGCGAGCCGGTGCACAACGAGGAGAACGCCGTCGCGCCGGAGGACGCCCGCGACGTGCTCGGCTGCTACGGCATCGACGTGTGGGAGGACATCCCGGTGGCCTCCGCCGAGGAGGCCGTCGCCGCGGCCGAGCGGCTCGGCTACCCGGTCGTGGTCAAGGCCAACGCCCCCGACCTGCGGCTGCGCGCGGGGGGCAGCGGCATCCGTGCCGACCTGCGCACGCCGACCGACGTCCGGGGGGCGTTCACCGCCCTGTTCGACCGGCTCGGCGAGGACGCCATGCTGGCGGTCCAGCGGATGGTGGTCCCGGGAGTGCCAACGGTGATCCGCGCCGGGGAGAACCCGTCGTTCGGCTCGGTCGTCGGGTTCGGCCTGGCCGACGTCACCGCCGAACTGCTCGACGACCGGGCGTTTCGGCTGGCTCCGCTGACCGACGCCGACGCCGCCGACCTGGTGCGCGCGGTGCGCTCCTCGCCCCTGCTGTTCGGCCTGCCGGCCGGAGCCACCTCGCTGGCCGAGACGCCCGACGTCGACGCGCTGGAGGAGCTGCTGATCCGGGTCTCCCGGCTGGTCGACGCGTTCGGTGAGGTCGCCCACGTCGACCTGGACCCGGTCGTCGTGAACGCCGACGGCGCGCATGTCCTGGGCGCCCGCGTGTGGCTGCGCGAACCGCCCGACCTGCGTCCCGACGTGGGACCGCGGCGGCTGCGCGGGGTCACGTTCTGATCCGCCGGTGATCAGTGGGTCTGGGCCGCGGAAGGGGACCGCGCACGTGCCCGCCGCGGCCGCGGCGCCGCTGTCAGGCCGGACGGGGCTCCGGCTCCGGTTCCGGCGGCAGCGGCCCCGGCCCTGGACCCGGTCCAGGTTCGGGCATCGGCGGCTCGGGCGGCGTGGGCGTCGGGTCGGGCGGCACAGGACCGGGACCCGGCGGCTGCGGTCCGGGCGGTTCCGGTACGGGTACCGGTGGCACGGTCGCATACATGTCATCGGCCCTACCCCAGATCAATTCCGGTTATCCGTATCAGCCGCGTCCGTTGATCCGCGCGCCGATCCGCCCGCCGGTGGGCCGGTCCGCGGCGCACCCTGGGGGCGCGGGATGCGATCTGCTGCCGGAAGAGGGCAGGATGGAGGCATGAGGAAAACGCGTGCCGTGCCCACCGACTGGCGCTTGGAGATCGAGCGCAGCGGGTATTACCCCGGTCTCGTGATCGATGCCGTAGCCACAGCTCTCGGCAGCGAGACCGCCGAGGCCTTCGTGGTCCACCACGAGGCCATTTTCGATCCCGCGATGGAAATGCGGCGGCACACCACGGTCCTGCTGCTCACCCCCACGCGGCTGATCGTCTGCCACACCGACGAACATCCGCCGACGGAGGGGAACGGGCGTCCGCACGCTTCGACCACCACCGACGCCATCCGGCTCGACAACATCCAGTCCGTCGCGCTGACGCGGGTGGTCGCCGACCCGGCCAACTACACCCCCGCCAGCCTGCCCAGTGAGGTCGTGCTGAGTATCAGCCTCAACGTCAACTGGGGAGCCATCGCCCACATCGACCTCGAACCCGCGTCCTGCGCGGACGAGTCCTGCGAGCTCGACCACGGCTACACCGGAGCCATCACCGCCGAACCGCTGACCCTGCGGGTCAGCCAGGCCGCAGATGGCACCGACTCCGTGTCCACCATGGTCAACTTCGCCAACGTGCTGTCCGAGGCCACGTCCCGCGGCTGACGGGTGAGGCGGGCGGCACCGGCGGGTAGGTGTAGCGACGCCGAACAGCGGAAATCGATCGGTCGCGGATCCGACATCTCCGGCTCTCAACGCCATCCCCGCACGGGGCGGCCCGGGCCGGGGCGGACATCGGTCCCGACCCGGCCCGAGAGGCAGGTGGATCATCCCCGATGAACGCGACCCCGTTCGAATCCCCGCGCTACGGCGGCGCCTCGCTCGCCGACCTGACCCCGTCGGTTCTCGCGTCGCTCGGCGTACCGGGGGAGAGCGCCCCTCTGGGCCTGCCCCCGGTGCGCCGCGCCTGCGTACTGCTGGTCGACGGCATGGGCTGGGAGCCGCTCCTCGCGAACCGCTCCTGCGCTCCGTTCCTGTCCTCCCTCGTCGACGCCGCCGCGCCGATCACCGCCGCTTTCCCGACGACCACCGCCACCAGCCTCACCACCCTGGGCACCGGCCTGTCGCCCGGGCACCACGGCGTCATCGGCCTCCAGGTCGCCATCCCGGGCAGTGACCGCATCCTGCACCAGCTCCGCTGGGACCCCGACGTCGAGCCCGAGACCTGGCAGCCCCGCGCCACCGTCTACGAGCGCGCCGAGCGGGCCGGGGTGACGACCTCCTACATCGCGGCCGGCGAGTTCGAGGGCGGCGGGCTGAGCCGGGCATCGGCGCGCGGCAGCACCTACGTGCCCGCCAACGACATCACCGAGCTCGCGGTCCAGACCGCCGCAACGCTCACCTCCGCCGATCGCGCCCTGGCGTTCGTCTACCACCCCGACCTCGACCTGTACGGCCACATGTTCGGTGTGGACTCCGCCTACTGGCGGCTGCACCTGGGGCACGTCGACCGCCTCGCCGAACAGATCGCCGACGCCCTGCCGCCCGACGCCGCGCTCTACATCACCGCCGACCACGGCATGGTCGACACCGGCCCCGACACCCGCATCGACGTCGAGTCCGACCCCGACCTCAGCGCGGGCGTCCGGGTCCTGGCGGGCGAGGCGCGGGTCCGGCAGGTCTACGTCCGCGACGGCGCGGCCGACGATGTCCTGGCCGCTTGGCGGGAGCGCCTCGACGGGCGCGCGGAGGTGATCACCCGCGACGACGCCATCGCCCGGGACCTGTTCGGCGCGGTCGACGACGGCGTCCGCGAACGCATCGGCGACGTCCTGGCGCTGGCCCACGGGGACATCGCGCTGGTCGCCCCGAAGGCCGAGCCGGTGGAGAGCTCTCTGGTCGGTCAGCACGGGTCGCTCACACCCGTGGAACTGAGGGTGCCCCTGTTGCGGGTGACCACGGTGGCCTAAGGTTGCGCCGTGGACATCGCAGAGCTGGCCCCCGAATTCGAGCTGCCCGACCAGGACGGCGTCCCGCGTCGGCTCACCGACCTGCTCGCCACCGGCCCCGTCGTGCTGTTCTTCTATCCCGCCGCGATGACGCCCGGCTGTACCGCGGAGACCTGCCACTTCCGCGACCTGGGCGCGGAGTTCGCCGAAGTCGGCGCGCGGCGGGTCGGAATCAGCGCCGACCCGGTCGGCCGCCAGTCGGAGTTCTCCGGGGCGCACGAGGTCGACTTCCCCCTCCTCTCCGATACCGACGGCACCGTGGCCGACCTCTACGGCGTGCGACGGGGCGGCGTGCTCTCCGCGGTGGCGCCGACCAAGCGCAAGACGTTCGTCATCGGCACCGACCGCCGCGTGCTGCACATCGTCAGCAGCGAGATCCGCATGCAGGCCCACGCCGACGGCGCACTGCGCGCTCTCCGGGACCACGCGCGCTGATCGCTCGGCCCCAGCGCCCCACCTCCCATTCCGTTGATCTCGGGGATATCGACGTAATACCGACGAGTATTCGGTCGATATCCCCGAGATCAACGGAGGTGACGACCAGGACAACGCAGAACCACGAAAGGGCTCAACGAACCATGGTGGACGCCACCGCGCCGCTGGTGCGCCGGAGCACCGAGAGAGGTATCGCGACCCTCACCCTCGACTCGCCGCACAACCGCAACGCGCTCTCGGCGCGGCTGCGCACCGAACTCGCGGACGGTCTGGCCGTGGCCCTGGCCGACGACGGCGTGCGCGCGATCGTCCTCACCGCCGTCGGCCCGGCCTTCTGCGCCGGAGCCGACCTGAAGGAGGTGGCCGCGGAACGCGCCGGCCAGGCCCCCGACCCCGACGCGCCCGGCATGCCGGAGCTGTTCTCCACGATCATGGATGCGGAGAAGCCCGTCGTCGCCCGCCTCAACGGTCCGGCCCGGGCCGGAGGCATCGGTCTGGTCGCCGCCGCCGACATCGCCGTCGCACCGGAGGAGGCCACCTTCGCCTTCACCGAAGTCCGCATCGGCGTCGTCCCGGCCATCATCTCCGTCCCCGTCACCGCGCGCATGCACGACCGCCAGCTCAGCCGCTACTTCCTGACCGGTGAGGCCTTCGACGCCCGTGCCGCCGCCGAGGCCGGACTGCTGACCGCCGCCGTCCCGTCCGACCGCGTCGACGCGGTGACCGAGGAGATCCTCGACGGGCTGCGCAAGAGCGCGCCGCGCGCCTTGGCGCGCACCAAGGCGCTGCTGGGCGGGCCGGAGGCCGACGCGCGGGCGTCGGCTTTCACGGAAATGGGCGAGGTGTCCCGCGAATTCTTCGCCAGTGACGACGCGGCGGAGGGACGCGAGGCCTTCTTCCAGAAGCGCCCGCCGCGTTGGGTGCTGTAATGGGGGCGTGAGTTATTCCGGAGATACGCGGGTCGGTGGGCCCGCCGACGTACGCGAACTGCCCGAGCTCGTCATCGCCAAGCTCGCCGTGGGGCCGATGGACAACAACGCCTACCTGCTGCGTTGCCGGCGCACGGGCGAGGCGGTGTTGATCGACGCCGCGAACGAGGTCGACCGCCTCCTCGAGCTCATCGGCGACCAGGGGCTCGCCCGGGTGATCACCACCCACCGCCACCACGACCACTGGCAGGCACTGGCCGAGATCGTGGGCATGACCGGTGCCCGGACCGTCGCCCATCCCGAGGACGCGGAGGAGCTTCCGGTGTCGGTGGACGAGCCGGTCGAGCACGGCGGGCGCATCCCCGTGGGGGAGTGCGGCCTGGAGGTCATCCACCTGCGGGGCCACACCCCCGGCTCGATCGCCCTGCGCTACGACGACCCGCAGGGCCACACCCACCTCTTCACCGGGGACAGCCTCTTCCCCGGTGGCGTGGGCAAGACCTGGGCGCCGGAGGACTTCCGGTCGCTGCTGGACGACGTGGAGAAGCGGGTCTTCGGCATGCTGCCGGACGACACCTGGGTCTACCCGGGCCACGGCAAGGACACCACCCTGGGCGCCGAACGCCCGCACGTGGGCGGCTGGCGCGAGCGTGGCTGGTAGGAGGAAGGGCGTCGGCGAACGCCCCTGAGACGAACGACGCCACAACCGGGAGACCCCTTGCCGCCTCGCGGGCGAGGGGTCTCCCCGTCAACTCGGCGGCAGGCGACGGCGACCGATGAAGCCGAGTTCGCTGCGGTGGTACCAGGCGAGTTCGGGTTCTCCCTCCAGCCAGCACAGGCGCACCGCGGCCCCGTCGAGCAGCGCGGGAAAGTCGATGAGCACCGGCGCCAGGTTCTTCACCTCGATGCCGTGGTCGGGAAACCAGCCGTGCAGCTCGCTGAACCGCGCCTCCATCGCCTTGAGTTCCGGCATCCCGCCCAGGGGCGAACGCCCGGCGACCCGCAGATCAGCGGCGAGTTCCGCCAGGTCGGCGCGGAGCCGGACGAACTCGTCGACATGCTCGTGCACCTCGGGCATCAGAGCGCGTGCCTCGTCGAGGGTGAACACGTGCGGCTCGGCCGGTTCCCCCTCCTGTCCCGTCCCCGCCGGGGGAATGTCGTCGTCCATGGACTCACGGTACCGATCGTCCTGCGAGGAGAGGCGGATCAACCAGCGCCGAAGCAGACGAAGCCGGTACCGGCGAGGTGGTCGGCCACCGCGCGTGCGGGTGTCGCGCCGGAGGCGACCGCGTGGTGGAACCGGGTCATGGCGTCCGGCGTGCCGTGGTCGCGCACCGGGAGCACACCCGCGACGACGGTCGCTCCGCCCAGCGCCAGCAGCGCGGCTCCGAAGCCGATCGGAACCCCGGCCGGTGAGGTGACCGCCGCCCCCACCCGGCACGACGACAGCACGGTCAGGGCAGGCACCGAGGAGAGGAGTTCCAGGTCATAGGCGAACAGGGGACCGTCGGCGAGAGCGACTCCCGAGAGCATCGGCGCACCGGCGGGCATCAGCCCGTGGGCGGCGATGTGCGCCAGGTCGGCGTGGACCAGCCGGTCCATGACGGCCTCGACGCGGGCATCGGGTCCGGTCAGCGTGTCGGCCTCGGGAAAGCACCGGTGCAGGGCGCGGATCTCCGAGGCCGCCGCATCGAGTTCCCCGCCGGCCGCGAGTAGGACCCGCGGCGCGCGGCGGTCGACGGTCCGCGCCCGCTTGCGGCAGGCCAGCCACGCCTGGCCCGAGGGGACCACGCTCACCTCCCGCCCACGTAGTGCGGGCAGCATCCCCCAGGGCAGCGCCTGGGAGAACGGCGCCGGGGCGATCACCAGCGGGCGATCGTCGGGGAGACCGGAGATCGGCGCGAACAGCAGTCGCTCGACCTCCGCGGCGAGAGCGGTCAAACCCGCGTCCATGCCGCGGTCGTCGGCGCGGGCGTTCATCCGGGCGAGGCCGTTGAGCCGCTGGACGGCGTCGTCGATGGCGTGGAGCGGCGGAAGCGGATGGGCCGCCACCTGCCCGTCCACGACCGTGATCGCCGCCGGCACACCGTGCGGCTGCGTGAAGCAGACAAAGGCGTGGCGTCCGAGCCGTTCGGCGAGCTCGGTGGTGTCGAAAGCCAACGGGGCCGTGGGAGCGCGCGGCCCCGCGGCCACACACCCGCTGTGCCACTGTGCCGGGCCGAGCAGTGAGGCGAGCCGCCGCGCAGTGGTCGGCGCGTCATCGTCCCCGGCCCGGAGACGCGCGAACGCCGCCCGGCAGCGGTCCAGCATGCCCTGCCACGCCGGGTCGCGGCATCGCCCCGGGGCGCTGAACAGCGTCCGTCCGTACTCGATCCACTCCAGTGCGGCCGCGGCATCGCCGTCGCCCAGTGCCCCGCGGGCTCCGGCGGCGGCCACCTCGCGTTCGTGGGAACGCTGGTGGGCCAGCAGCTCCAGGTGGCGCACGGCGGGGGCCGTCGGGCGGCCATCGTCGGTTGCGCGCAGCAGTTCGCGTCGCGCCCCGGCGTGATGACCGTTGGCGATCGCGCGCAGGGCACTGGTGTGGCGCGGAGCCAGTACCTCCGGCGACAACGGACCCAGCGGTGCGCTGGACACGCACCGAGCGATGGTCAGAGCCGTGCCCGCCGACGGGGGAGCGGTACCCGGGTCGGTGGACGCTGACGTATCAGTGAGCGTCCTACTCGCGGGCAGTGCGGGACGAGGGCGGGGAATCCCCGCGGGCCGGGGGCGCGGACCGGCGGGCCTTCCCGGTTCCGGTCGGGGAGCGGGGATGTGCAGGGCGGACCACACCACCTGATCGGCCAACCGCGCCCACAGCGAGTCGGGAGCGCACCGCGCCCGAACGCGCAACGCCTGGTCCCGGGCGGCGTCGCGCTCGTCGCGGCTCAGGTGGACCTTGGCGCGCAGCAACCGTGCGGTGATCTCCTCCGCGGAAACGCTCTCCGGCCGGATCCCGAGCAGGAACCGCCGGGCCTCCCCGAACATTCCGGCGGCCAGGAGAGCGTCGACATGGTCGAGGCGCAGTCCCACCCTGCGCTGCTCGGGCACCAGACAGGCGGCTGCCTTGAAGCAGGAGACGGCGGTGGCGATGTCGCCCCGCCGCGTCGCCAGACACCCCAGGTTCTGCAGGGCGACCCCGCGCAGGCAGTCCAGCGCGTCGCGCTCGGCCAGCTCCAGCGCCTGCCCCAGGTCCTCGGCCGACGCCGCGAATCGCCCGGAGTACATCAGGGCCAGTCCGCGGTTGGCCAGGAGTCCTGGCAGCATGCGGTCATCGGCGTCACCACGGAGCTCCGCCAGCGCCGCGTCGAAACAGGCGATCGCCGCCCCGAAGCGCCCGCGCTGGGCGGCCGCGACCCCCTGATGCAGCAGAGCCGGTACCCGCGCCGTCGGGGTACCCGCCGCCATCCGATCCAGCGTGGCCCCGGCGATCCCACCACCCCCACGCAGCGCCAACAGCCCCAACCGCGACGCCCGCGCGTGTGCCGCCGGCTCGTCCAACCCCGCCCGCACGGCCACCGCCGCGGCCTGCCGCAACGTCCGATGCGCCCGCGCGGTCTCACCGAACTCCCGCTGCGCCATACCCACGATCCGCAGCGCGACGGATCTCGTCCCGGGCTCAGGCGAACCGGCGAGCATCTCCTCGGCCCGCTGCCGCGCCTTCTCCGGATCGCGGGCGATGAGCGTAATCGGCAGGTGGACATCGACATGCTGCGGATCCGCCATGCGTGAGCCTTTCGCACGTGACGATCGTGCAGGGAAACGGCTGAACAGCAACAGCATTGCTGCCTGTTGGCTATGCGTCACTGTAAGTGATATCACTCCCCGATCCTCTTACGGGAGGGGCAATCTGGTTTTCCACAGCCCGAACCGCCCCGATTCCTCGCCCGACGTCGGAAAACAGCGTCGATCGGCGTCCCGAGTGACCATCCGTAACTACGGTTACGGATGGTCACCGGCGGACCGGTGAGTGCGAAGCCCCCGAGCCGACCGATCTAGGGTGCACGACGCGTTATGGGGCCGATGATGTGACCGGACGCGCTCGATCGTCTGCACCGACGGGACATCGATGGTGAGCTGAGGGCCGCTCTTGAGAGGAGCCGCTTGCAGCGGCTGGACGAGGGAAGCGCCTGGTGGAAACGGGGGAGCACGGAAGGCAGCACCCGGTCGCGGAGGTGGACGCGCATCCCGTCGATCGCCACGCTGAGCGGCGCGGGCCAGCTGCGGCGCTGCCTGACACCCGGCAGTGGTGGAAGCCGTCGGCCCGCCAGGCCACGCGCGCCCAGTTCTGGCCGTGCCGAGGGTTCTGTGGCGAGCGCCGATGCCGCGGCACGCGCTGACCTGACCGATGCGCTTGGAGACATCGCGTTCGGCGATCTCGATGGGGCGGTGATCTATGGGGGCGATGGTGCGGGTGGTGCGTGATCGCGGCCGTTGGGCCGACCCCTCGTGCTGCTCGTGCTTGGTTCCGCCCGGGCTCGTGGACGCCGCGGAGCTTTTCTAGTAGGCCATCCACGGGGTGCTGACCGGTGGCCCGTCTTTCCGGTGGAGGAGGATGCTGACCGGTCCCCGGGGGAGTGAGCGGGCGGCGAAGGTGCCGGATTCGTCGAGGTGGTGCCAGGTGGAGCCGCATGGCCAGCGGACGTGGATGTCGGTGGCGTCGGTGGGGCTGACGCGGCCCACGATGTCGCGGTGGTCGTCGCGGACCGTGATCTCCACCCGCACGGTCAGGCCCGCGGCGTGGAAGCGTATGTAGCGGGGGGAGGCCGCGAGGTCCGACACGGCGCGCAGGTCGGTGGCCGGGTCGTCGAGGGAGTCGTTGACCACCTCGGCGATGATGGCGTCGTCCGTGCACGTCGCGAAGGCGGCGCGGGCTGTGGCGCGGATGTCGGCGGGTGTGGGGTCACCGGGGGGAGGACTGCCGCGCGGCGGTTCCGCCATCCGTTCGTCGAGGACGGCCTCCCACGGCTCCGGGGCGGGGGCGGCCTGCCGCTGCCGCGCGCGGTGGCGGCTCGGTCGGTGGTTGTCGATGCCCTGGTCCTCGGCGGTCATCTCACGGACACTCCCCGGTGTTGTCGTCCATTAGCAGGCGGCGCAGCCGCCGTCTGGCGCGGCGCCGGGCGTTGGGGATCCGCTCGCGGGGCAGGCCGGTGAAGTCCGCGACGTAGGACGCCGATGACCGAGGGGCGTCCATGTCCAGGATGGCGATCGTCCGGTCGGGCTCGGCCAGTTCGGTGATGGCGCGGTAGACCCGGCGGCGGCGTTCGGTGGCCAGGAGGTGTTCCTCGGGGGTCGGCTGGTCCCTGGCGGCTGGGGCGTCGAACGTGTCCAGCTGGACGGGGTCCTCCAGGGTGAGGCGCCGCGCGAGTTTCAGCTGTTTGCGGCACGCGTTGTGGGTGGCCGCGGCGAGCCACGCGCCGACGTGCTCCGGGGTGCGGATCAGCGGCAGGTGCTGCCAGAAGCTGAACCAGACCGTCTGCTCCGCGTCCTGCGCGTCGTGGACGGACATGCCGTAGAAGCGGACCACCGCCCGGACGCGGCGGGCGAATCTGGCGATCAGGTGCTCCAGCGCCTCGGCGTCGTCGAGTGCGCGCTTCACCAGTTCGCCGGTCGCCATCTCGGTCCAGGGCTGGTCACTCACCCGTACCCCCGATAGACTCGCTGCTCCCGCAGTCACGCGGAAGAACGGAGATCACAGTAACCGATCGGTCACCGCCGTAGCCGGACAAGTTTCGGATCTTCGGGACCACGATGACCTGGTGCCTATGGGGCCCATGGGGCACAATAGGCCGAGGAGAATTACACGGACGGCTCCTCTGCGGATACGAGGGCGTCGGGGAAGCGCACTCGTTCGTATCAGGAGGTTCGGTGTCCGCACGTGGCGTCTTGTACGTCCACTCCGCGCCCGCGGCGCTGTGCCCACACGTCGAGTGGGCGGTCGCGGGCGTAGTTGGCGTGCCTGTGAAACTCGACTGGGGCGACCAGCCCGCGGCTCCCGGTACCCACCGCGCAGAGCTGAACTGGCAGGGTGCCCCCGGTCTGTCGGGCGCGATCGCGTCGGCCTTGAACGGCTGGCAGCGGTTGCGCTTCGAGGTGACCGAAGAGGCGACTCCGGGGTGTGACGGCGCACGCTACAGTTACACACCGGCCCTCGGGATCTTCACCGCTGTGATCAGCGCGTCAGGTGAGGTCATGGTGCCGGAGGCACGGTTACGCAACGCCATGGAGCGCGCCGCCGCCCACGACGTCGATCTCGCCGAGGAACTCGACCGCCTCACCGGCCGGGTCTGGGATGAGGAGCTGGAGCCCTTCCGCTACGCCGGGGACGGCGCCCCGGTGCGCTGGCTGCATGCCGCCGGCTGAGGTGGACCGGCCCCGCGTCCTGACTATCGGCGACTGCCGGTGTTCTCGTCCGGCCAGATGGCGGCGGCGACCAGGATGGCGGCCCAGATTCCCAGCGGAACCAGGGGCCAGAACGGGAGCATGGCGCCGCCCATGACGCTGGTGACGCCCCAGATCCCGGTCATGATGACGGCTCCGCCCAGCCACCAGCGCCACTCGTCCACCCAGTCGCGCCAGGGAGACAGCGCGGCGCGGCCCGCGGCGACCAGTTCACCCTCGTCTTCCTCCGCGGGCTCGGGAGGCAATGGAAGGTCGGCCGTCAGGGCGCGCAGTTCGCCGAGGACGACCGCGTGCATTGCCTTGTCGAGCCGGAGTTCGTATTCGGCCAGATCGAGACGGCCCTCGGTCAGGGCCGTCGCGAGCCGTTCGGCAACGGCGTCGCGGTCGGCGTCCGAGGCGCGCATCTGGCTCTCCGGGACGCGATCGTCGTCCAACGCCCACCCCCTGCCGCACGATGCTGGGGACATTTACGATACGCCGCACGCTGAGACGAGAAAAGGCACCCGATCGGCAGAGTCGTGTCGCGGTGTTTCTTCCTCCCGGAGCTGCGGACGGACCGGAGGAGGGGGACCGCCGCGGCGCTCAGCGGTGGCGCCTGTGGTCCCTGCGTCTCATTTTTCTCCTGCGCCTTTCCGCGTGCCTGTCCTTTTCCCTGTCCTCCACGTCCACGTCGAGATCCAGGTCGTCGTCATCGCACCGGGAGGGGAAGACGAGGTGGGCGAGGAGGACGGCGGCCCAGATCCCCAGCGGAATGGCCGGCCAGAAGTGGGTGAATTCCCCGTCGCGGAGGCTGCTGACGCCCCAGATTCCCGTCATGATGATCGCGCCGCCGAGCCACCAGCGCCATTCGTCGAACCATTCGCGCCAGGGCGAGGGGGCGTAGTTCTCCGCGCCGACCGCGGCCAGGTCGACGGGTTCCCGGTCCGGCTGCTGGGATGTCGGTAGATCCGCGGTGAGGGGCTCCAGCTCACCGAAGACGGTGGCGGACATGGCTGTGTCCAGGCGCCGTTCGTATTCGGCCAGGTCCAGCCGCCCCTCCGACAGCGCCGATGCCAGACGCTGGGCCACAGCGTCCCGATCGGCGTCGGCTGCGCGCATCCCGCTGTGCGGCGTGATGTCGGAACCCATCGCCGTCCCCTCCGTCGAATCCCCTGCTGTGCCCGTCCGCCGAGGCTCGTCGGCTCGGCGATCGCCTGCGGGCACCTCCGTGGGATCCGGCGGTGCCCGGTTGCCAGCGTAGTTGGCGTGGTATGCGAAGTTCATCCTCCCGGCGACCAGATCGACCGTACAGCTTTCGTATGACGCGGCCCCAGTGGACCGGCCGCCGTGGTCGGTTCAGCGGCACGTGGCCGTGCGTGTGGAATACCAATCGGTGATGCCGTCCCGACCGCCGGATCGGCCGCGCCGATCAGCCCGGTGTGCTCGAAGCCCCCGCTGTAGCCGAACCGCGTGCCGTCCAGCCTGCTCAGGTAAGCACCGGTCTCCCGAGCAGCAGCTCGGGGCGGCGACGTCCCAGTCGCGGACCGGGACGTCCTTGACGAACAGGTGCGCCGCCCCCTCGGCGATCCGGCACAGCTTCAGCGAGATGCTGCCGCACTCCAGGTACGCGGTGTAGCCGAAGTGCTCATAGACCTCGCGGGCGATTCCGTGCGGGGCGGGGGTGTTGTCGGTGAGCACGCCCGCCCCCGGGCCGATCCGGGCCGTGCGCGGCAGCGGGCGGCCGTTGGCGGCGGCGCCTCCCCCGCGCGCCGCCGTGTACAGTGCGTCGTCCTCGGGCGCGTAGACCGCGGCGAGCACGGGCCGACCGTCGCTCACCAGCGCCGCCTGGGTGACATAGCCGGGGTAGCCGTGCGCGTAGCTGGCGGTACCGTCGATCGGGTCGATCAGCCAGTAGCTCGCGGGCCGGTCACCGCGCAGCGAGTCCGGGTCCTCCTCGCTGAGCACCGGGATGTCGGCGGCGATCCCCCGCAGCCGCCCACTCAGGGCCTCGTGCGCCCTCGCGTCCGCCTCGGCCTTGAACTGGCTCCCCTCCCAGACCCCCCGCGTCGCCCGCGCGTCGCAGCGCCAGGTGCGGAGCAGCGCACCCACGTCCAGGACGGCCCGGGCCATGCCGGCCAGCAGAGTGTCCGAGCGCGGACGGTACCCGTGGTCGTCGGCGGCGTCCGCCTGCCGGTCGTGCTCGCTCACCGGGCGACCTGGGCGATCTGCGGGGCGGGGGCGGCGACGGCGTCCGTCGCGGCCGGGGAGATGCCGTGGCCGGTGAACTCCGCCTCCTGGAGGAACTCGTCGCTCCAGCGCCGCACCATCACCAGCCCTTCCTCCCAGTCGTCAGCGAGGCGCGGGCCACCGAACGTGGCCTGGCGCAGCAGGCCGGTGACCTCGTCGACGCCGGAGGCGATGGTCAGCGGCGCGGTGGAGGAGAAGCGCGGGTTGATCTCGAAGATCCGCGGCTCGCCATCGCCGTCCAGGGCGAGCTGGACGTTGAACGGGCCGTCGGCGCGGAGCTCGTGCTGCACCGCGCGGCACACGGCGGCCACGCGTTCGTTGCGGCGGGTCACGGCGTACTTGGTGACCCCGCGCTTGAGGATCACCTCCTTGGACACCACGGCCTGTACCTCGCCGTCGCGCCACACGACCACCGACACGGTGTACTCGGGCCCGCCGATCCGCTCCTGGACGATGAGGTCGTTGGGCGCGTAGGGGCCGTCGGCGAGCAGTCCGAGGAGCTCGTCGCGCGACGCGCACACGGTCACCCCGCGGCTGCCGCGGCCGGCGCGCGGTTTGACCACGAGCGGCGGCTCCAGCGCCCCGTCCCACTCGGAGGCCAGACGGGTCGCGGGAACACCGATCCCCGCCGCCGCGAGTCGCCGCATCAGCACATACTTGTCCAGGCACGTGGTGACGAAGTCGGGTCTGGGCAGGAGCACCGCGATGTCGTCGAAGGCGAGTTCGGCGACGGGGACCAGCTCCTCGTCGACCAGCGGGACGATCGCGATGGCCCCTTCGTCCTGGCAGATGCGCCGGATCTGCGGGAGGTAGGCGTCGTTGTTTCCAGAGGGGACGAGGTAGCCCCGATCAGCGAGGTAGAGCCCCGGAGCGGCGGGGTCGATGTCGGTGGCGACGACGCGGAAGCCCTGGCGGCGGAGGTGCAGGATCGTTCCGGAGGTCTGGGCTGATCCGGCGGTGGTCACCACGACGGTCGGCTGATCGGGGAGCTGTTCAGCGGGCACCGATGAACCTTTCCACTCGAAGATGGAGTTGCACTGCGATCGGCTCGGGTCAGCGAGGCGTGTCGGCGGGCCCGGACGGGACAGTCGATCGATCCTTAGTACATTTCGAGCGTATGCCTCTGACCAGCGCTTGGCCTGAGGGTGGCCGGATTCGGTTCTCGGGGCAACCGCGAGGGACCGTCGCGCGTGGCGAATCGGCTCGGGGCCGCGGGGGGACGGGAGGCGGGACAAAGGCTCTGGCGCACCCTGCTCAGACGGGAGCCGTGTACCGGGAATCTGTTCCCTGTCGCAATTCCGCGTCCGATCGGCGCCCGGCTACGCTGCGTGCAGGAGAATGCGGGTATCCAGCCGCGGCGTTGCGCAACCCCTCTTCCCCTGACCGTTATCGGCCAGGGGAGATCGTTTTATGGTCAACCAATCCGCGATTTCAGAACTTTCCGAATCGCTCGGTGAGGAACGATTCCAGATCGTCCGCGTCCCCGTGGTGGTACGCGTCGATCCCCAGTCGCTTCGCGGCGAGGACATTCTCCTCGCGGTCGTCGATGAAGACGGTCTCCTCCGGCGTGACGCCGAGCTCCGTCAGCACGTGCGTGTAGATGTCCGGGGCCGGTTTGCGTATCCCCAGGTCACAGCTGAAGAACAGGGCATCGAACCGGGCCAGGACCGGCGAGTGGCGCAGGGCTCCGGCGATGTCGGCCGGGGCGTTGGACAGCAGCGCGAGCCGTACTCCCCGGTCGGCGAGCCGGTCCACCAGTCCCGCGCTCCGCTCGGTGACGTGCAGCCAGGAGGACACGTCGGTCGCCCACAGGTCCTGCCGCTGGGCCCCGTCCCACTCGGCTCCCAGGCGCAGGGAGATGCGGTCCCAATACTCCGTCGAGGTGAGCCCGCCGTCGTAGTCGGAGCGCTCGTCCCAGTAGGCGGTCCAGAAGTCCCGGGGGTCGACCCCGGCGATCCGCTCCATCCGGTCCCGTGCTTCGGACAGCTGCGGCCGGGAGATCACCTCGCCGTAGTCGAAGACCGCCGTCGTAGGGGAGGACAGGGGAGTGGGACCCCGGTTGATCGCCACGTGAATTCACACCCCGTTCATGTTCGAATTCGGCTGCTTCGAACAGAGACTATGTGCGAATGCTGGGGGCGTCGAGTCCGGGGCGGCGTCGGAGCCGCCGACCGGCGACTCCGACGCACCTGCCCGACGACCGCACAGGCGTCCCGCCGGGACGCCCGCGCGGCGGGTCATTTCTGCTCGTACAGCCCCGTGATGACGCCGCGGCCGAGCGAGTGCGCGAACAGGTTGAAGCCGAGGAAGGCCGGGCTCGCGGAGTCGTCGATCCCGAGCGTCGGCACGTCCACGGCGTGCACCGCGAACATGTAGCGGTGCGGCCCGTGTCCGGGCGGCGGTGCGGCGCCGATGTAGCGCTTGCCGCCGGCGTCGTTGCGGATCGTGACGGCCCCGGGCGGCAGGCCGGCACCCTCGGCGCCGCCCGCTCCCGCGGGCAGGTCGGTCACCGACGCCGGGATGTCGCAGACCGCCCAGTGCCAGAACCCGCTGGCCGTGGGCGCGTCGGGGTCGAAGCAGGTGACGGCGAAGCTCTGCGTCCCCTCGGGGAAGCCGCTCCACGACAGCTGCGGGGAGATGTCCTCCCCGCCCGCCCCCATGAGCCCGCTGACCTGAGCCATCGGCAGTGTCTGGCCCTCGCTGACGTCCTGGCTGGTGACGGTGAACGACGCGACGTCCGGAAGGAAGTCGTAGGGAGATGGCGGCTGTGCCACGTTTCGCCTCCTGAAGTCATCAGAGTCCCGGGAGCGGGTCCGCCCCCGTACGTCCACGATTATCGTGCCGCGGCCCGGCTCGCGCGGCGGACCACGCGCGGCGCGCTATGCGGTGTCGACCACCCGGAACATCTCGGCCAGCCGCCCCTCGGGCAGGCCGCCCTTGGCCGCGTTCTCGGCGAGCCAGTCGCGCATGGCGGTGTCGAGCTCGGTGAAGTCGCGGATCTGGCTGGTGTGCGAGGCGAGCGCGGCCATGCGCCGGTCGACGACGCCGGTGATGTCGGAGTAGTGATCGGGGGAGGGTCCGTGGGCCAGCCACACCTCGGCCACCTTCCATGTGCCCAGGCCCTCATCGGCGAGCAGCTCGGGGTGGGCGTGCGGGTTGCGGGCGTCGGGGTAGACGGCGTTGATCGCCGCCTCCCCCACCGCCAGGTGGTCGGGGTGGCTCGGCGCTATGGCCGACCAGTCGCGGTCCGGGCTCGGGATCAGCATGCGCTGCGGCCGGACCTGTCGGATGACGCGGGTGATGTCGCGGCGAAGCTCGAAGGAGGGGGTGATACGTCCGTCGGGGTAGCCGAGGAACCGGACGTCGCGCACGTTCAGGATCTCCGCTGCCTTGCGCTGTTCGTTGCGGCGCAGCTCGGCCATGTGCGCACCGTCCAGGGAGCGTTCGTCACCTCCCGCGTCGCCGTCGGAGACGATCAGGTAGGTGACCCGGACCCCGGCGTCGGTCCAGAGCGCGATCGTTCCCGCGCATCCGAAGTCCACATCGTCGGGGTGGGCCATGACGACCAGGGCCCGTTCGACGTCGTTGTCGTGCAGCATCGGCGATTCCTCTCTGCGAGATCCTCGTCCGGAGCCGCGGAGCGGGGGAACCCCCGTGTTTCGGGGGGCATCGACGGCTGACACCATTTTCCCACCGTGACCCGGGTCACCAGCGGGCACAGTGTTTGGGCTGACCACGGGGCCGAGCCGCGCCGTGTGGGGGAGCCGACGCGAACCGGCCTCCGCCCGCTTCGGGCGGAGGCCGGTGCAAGCCGCTGCCGTTCCCGGCGCCGCTTTCCTAGGGCCGCAGGTGGGTCGTGGAGGCGGTGTTCCGCTCCACGGCATCCCTGCTGTACAGCAGCGGGAAGTACTCCCCCTTCCGCCACGCCGGCAGCAGGTCCGCATAGTGCGGGCTGCTGGGGTCGCCGGACTGGCCGGGGGCGTTGATGGCGCGCGAGGCGTCCCAGTTCCCGACGTCGAGCACCATCTTGAACGACGCGCCCGAGGTCTGCTCGAAGGTTTCCCAGTTGTAGTTCGACGCGTTCACCGTGTGCGGCGAGCCGCCGCGCGGGAAGGGGCCGAGATGCTCGCCGGTCGGATTGGTGAACGTGGTCTGCTGGATGTCCCCCCACTTCCACGTGCTCGTGTCCGAGCCGAGCCGGTCCGACACGTCGGCGTAGGCGCTCTTCAACGATGACAGCAGGATGCGGTCCCGAACGGCCTCGCCGTCGGCGCCGAACCACGGCTCGGGGTCCTGCAGCAGGTCGATCATGGTCGCGCCGGAGTCGGCGAACACGATGATCTCCGCCATCTGCTCCGACACCGCCTCGGCGACGACGGCCGGGCCCAGGTGCCGCATGAACCACGGCTCGAACAGCGCGGCCTGCGGCGAGTCCTCGCCGACGGTGCCGTCCCAGGAGCGCAGGAGCTTCAGCGCGGCGGCGGTCTGCGGGTCGTCGCTCTCCAGCCCCCGCAGCAGCGCGGCGATCCGCCGGGCCGGGATCGACACCTGGTCGTTCTGGAGCGCCATCGAGTCCTCGAGCGAGCTGCAGCGGTTGGCCGACAGCACCTCGCTGATGCGCTCGTGCCGGTAGGGCGGCTGCCACTCGTAGCCGTAGACCGCCGCCTGCTCGTCGGAGATGTTGAACTCGTTGGCGGTGGCGAAGAAGCCGCTCTTCGGGTTGTAGACGCTCGGCAGGTTGCCCGGGTCCACGAAACCGTCCCACTCGTAGCGTCCGTCGCCCGGCACCGGCATCAGGCCGTCGTAGCCAACGCGCTTGGGCGTCAGTCCACCGGGCTGCCAGCCGATGTTGCCGTCGGTGTCGGCATAGGTGAAGTTGAGCGGCGGGGTGCCCCAGCCCCGCATCCCCTCCTGGAACTCGGCGAAGTTCTGCGCCCGCATCAGCCGCATGCTCCGGTAGTAGGGCGACGTGCCCGGCTCCAGCCACACGCTGCGCACGGCGTAGGCCAGATTGCGGTCGGTGTCGGTAAAGATGACCGGCCCGTGCCGGGTGAACCGAAGTTCGGCCTCGTGCGACTCTGCCCCCTTGACCTCGACCTTCTCCTCTTCCGTGCGCATCTTCTCCCAGCCGTCGCCGTAGCGGTACCGGGTGGGGTCGTCGGGATCGAGCTCGTAGACGTAGAGGTCTTCCTGGTCGATGGTGAAGATCGTCAGACCGAAGGCGATCTTGCCGTTGTGGCCCATGGAGACGCCCGGGAGCGCCGGCTCGCCCGCCCCGATGACGTCCAGCCCCGGCGCGGACAGGTGGGTGATGTAGCGCAGGGACGGCGCCGACATCGCCCGGTGCGGGTCCCCGGCCAGGATCGGGCGGCCGGTGGAGGTGCGCTCCGGCGCGATGGCCCAGCTGTTGCTGCCCTCCGAGGAGCCGGGCTTCATGCCGAGGAGGCCCACCTCACCGTCCTCGTTGATGGTCACCGGCTGGGTGCCCAGCACGTAGGTCTCGAGGAAGTCCAGCGGGTCGTCCTGGTGCGGTAGCGCGCAGGGTTCGAAGCCCTCGGGGACCTTCGCGCTCTTTCCCGCTTCCAGCTTCTGCTGGAACTTGTGCGCGTCGGGGTCGGCCCAGCAGGACATGTAGGACCGGCTGACCTCGTGGTAGAAGTTGTTGGCCAGCGCGTGGCTGCGGATGCGGACGACGTCCTCCGGCTTCCACTTGGCGGGCGTGTAGCCGAGGTCGCGGAACTCCTTCGGCAGGGCGTCGGGGTCGTCCTTGATCACGTCGATGTAGGCGTTGATGCCCTCGGTGAACCGCGTGGCCGCCATCTTGGTCTCGGGGCCGTAGCTGGCCCACTCCTCGTCCATGTCCCCGCGGTAGAGGAAGAGCCGGGCGGCGCGGTCCTGCTTGACGTACTTCTCCCCGAGGACCTCCGAGAGTCGGCCCAGGCCGCGCCGCCGCCACAGGTCGATCTGGAAGAGGCGGTCCTGCGCGACGGCATAGCCCTGCGCGAGGAACAGGTCCTCGGTGTTCTTCGCGTAGATGTGCGGCACACCCCACGTGTCCCGCAGGATCCGCACCGGCTCACGCAGGCCGGAGATCTTCGGCGAGCGGTGGTGGGGCGCCGGGGCCGCCCCCGCCGTCATGGTGGTCAGCGTCGTCGCGATCAGGGCGACACCGGTGAGCAGCGTCGCCGCGAGCAGTCCCTTTGGTCGCATGCGTCTCCTAGTCGAGGGGGTGGTGGGGAATGGGGGAGTGGGGGAATGGGCGTGCAGGTGGCTGTGTGGGAGGAAGAGGGCGCGGCGGGGCGCTCGCCTGCCGCCGTGCGCGGTCGGCCCCTGGCTCGCGCTCGGCCCGTTCCCACGAGGTGCCGTCCGCCAGCGCACAGCATGCGTCCGTCGATGGTGCTGAATTGGAGCGACCCTTTTCGGACAGTGCCAGGTGGCGACACACCGGCACCACCCGTACCTGCCCCTGAGTCGGCGCGATGCTTCAGCCACCGGACATAAGGGGTGGCCTGCCCGATCACCGTGGTCACGGCCGGGACGAGCACTGTTCACCCCTTGGTGGGGGATAGGCCGGACAGAGTTGGGCATATCGGGTGGCTGGGGCTTGCAGAGTCATGAGTCACAGCCCCGATGTCCCCCAACCGAGAGGCAGACCAAGAGAAATGCGCGACTGGCAGCGCCGCGTCCTGGCGGCCGTATCCGTCGGCATGCTGGCCCTGTCTGCGGCACCCGCCGCAGCGGGCACCGAAGATTCCCCCGAGTCCTCCGGCTCGCTGGCCGCGTCCGCGGAGGCGGTCGTGGCGGGCGAGTCGATCTCCTTCGACTACGCCACCGCCGAGCCGCACGACACCAACTGGATCGGGCTCTACGACGCCAACGGCGGCGGCCCGGTCGACGAGGAGTACGTCTCCCCGTCCCTCGACTGGCAGTACACGCCCGGCACCGAGGGAACCGCGGAGTTCGCCACCTCCTCCCTGGAGCCGGGCGCCTACACCGCGTTCTACCTGGCGCGGGACGGCTACACCTGGCTGGCCGACCCCGTGGACTTCCAGGTCCACTCCGATGGTGAGATCTCCTTCCCCGTCGACGAGGCCACCCTGCGCAACGCCCGCGTGGGCGACCCCTACGAGGCGCGGCTGGGCGGTCTGGCCACTGATGGCGGCCCCGGCACGGTGTTCCGCCGCGTCGACGGCGACGACTGGATCGACGTCGCCGAGGACGGCACCATCAGCGGGACGCCGGACGGGACCGGCGGCGACGCCCGGGTGACCGTCGAGGCGACCGGCGCCAACGGCTCCACGGCCCGCCTGACCGCCGTCGTCCCGGTGCGGGAGCGCGGCCAGCCACTCGTCGACGAGGTGAGCGTGCTCAGCTACAACACCTGGCACGGTGGCACGCAGGTGAACGGCTACCACGACAAGCAGGTCCGCTTCCTGCTGGAGAGCGGCGCCGACATCGTGGGCCTCCAGGAGACGGAGGGACGGCACGCCGCCCGGCTGGCCGACGCCCTGGGCTGGTACCACTGGCAGAGCTCCGGCAGCCTGGGCGTCGTCAGCCGCTACCCCATCGTGGAGGAATACGGGCAGGTGAACGCCTCGGCCGGCGTGCGGGTCGCGCTCGACGGCCCGGACTCCCAGGTCAATGTGTGGAACGCGCACCTGGGCTACACGCCCTACGGCCCCTACGACGCCTGTTTCAGCGGGATGAGCGTGGACGAGATCCTCGCGCGTGAGGCGAAGTCGGGACGTACCCAGCAGATCACCGACACCCTGGAGGCGATGTCCGGCCAGGTCGAGGCGGCCGACGAGACACCGGTCCTGCTCATGGGCGACTTCAACGCGCCCTCCCACCTGGACTGGACCGAGGAGCTGCGGGAGAAGAACTGCGGCTACGCCGACGTGCCGTGGCCGACCGCTGTGCGGCCCACCGAAGCCGGGCTGACCGACACCTACCGTGCGGCCAACCCCGACCCGGTCGCCACGCCGGGCACGACCTGGTCGCCCCTGTACCCGTTCCACGACGGCTCGACCGGTCGCGATGAGCCGCAGGACCGGATCGACTTCATCTACCAGGCGGGTAACGGTCTGACCGTGCGGGACTCGCGCGAGATGGTCGTGGGCGAACCGCGGCCGGTGCCGGACCATGCGGACAACGAATGGACCAGCGACCACGCCGCCGTGTTGACCCGGTTCTCGGTGTCGGGCTGAGCGCCCTTTCGCGTCTCCATTCCGGTTCCTGCCAAAGAATGGCGGGAATTGGAAATGAGGCGTTTTCGACCCGCCTAATGACAAACGAAAAATATCCCTGCTCGGGAGCTGCGCGTAGCTGCGTTTCTCCGTTCTTCGCAGGTGCTGGGCGGTGAACAGCACGGGGCCGGAGATAATCTCCGGCCCCGTGCCGTGTCGTGGGCGGATATACAGACACAGGGGACGCGCCTGTGGCCAGTGTGGAAACGCGTGCCATTTCCCGTTGGGTCGGATCCGATGTCCGGTGGAGGCGCGTCAATCGGCTCCTGTTCTCCTTGGGGAAGGCGGGGAGAGCGGGCGGCCGGGGCGTGGGGTGCCGGGTTACGGGCGGTGCGCCAACGTCGGGTGGGGACTTCCGGAAAACACCCGCGCGTGTGGTGTGGACGCCGGGATGACGGCTGTGCCGCCCGGTTCGCGCGCCCGTCCCAGGCGCCTCGGCCGCTTCGTGGGTGAGGAATCGGAGCACCTCGCGTGATCCACGCTTCCGGGTCGATTTCCGTCAAACCGCCGCGAGTTTCTACGCCTCCGACCACTCCGTGACGAACGGGTGGAATCCCCTACATTGCGGCATTGAACAGCATCGACGGATATCCGGAGTACTACCGTCGAACAGATCCGCGAAGCGGTGGAGACCGGCGGGGACGCCTCGATCGTGCAATTCCAGGCCCGTGACCGTTCCTCGGGCGCTATGGTGCCTAAGGTACAAACATTCGGCCAGCGTCGTCGCACCGGTCGCTTGACCGAGGGACGCAGATCAGGGTCGGCCGCCTCCCCATGGCTCGACCCAGCCCACAGTGCCCAATCCATCGCCCGGGAAAGTAATTTCTTCGATGCGCAAGATCCTTATCGTCGGTGCCGGCCAGTCGGGCCTCCACCTCGCCCACGGTCTGCTCAGCCACGGGTACGACGTCACGGTGATTACGGGCCAGACCTCGACGGAGATCCGTACGGGCCGGCCGGCGGTCACCCAGCTCACCTATCCCACCGTGTTGGAGTACGAACGCGAGCTCAACATCGACTTCTGGAGTTCGCAGGCCCCGCACATCGAGATGTCCAAGCTGCACGCCTACCCGACCCCGGGTCCCGCCGCTCTGACGGTCGTGGGCTCCTTCGCCGACAACAGCTACGCGGTGTCGGTCGACCGGCGGGTGAAGATGGCCGACTGGTTGGAGTACTTCGAGGACAGCGGGGGCAAAGTCGTCATCCACGGCGTCACCCTCAGCGACCTGGACTACTTCTCGCGGATGTTCGACCTCGTCGTGGTCGCCGTCGGCCACGGCGAGCTGGGGCGCTGTTCGAGCCCGATCCGAACCGCTTCACCGGCGCCCGGCCGCGCATGCTCGTCCAGGCCAACATCTACGACGTCGCCAACGATCCCGGCTTCCCCGAGGCCGTCGGCTGGTGCGGTTCGGCAGCCAAGGCGGGCAACATCTGGTTCTTCCCCATCCTCACCGCCGAAGGCCCCTGCCACTCCCTGTTCATCGGCGACAAGCTCGCCGGCCCCATCGGGGCCTGGATCGACAAGCCCACGCCCGCTGAGCTGTGGCGGCGAATGGTGGAGCTGATGCGCCGCAATACCCCCGAGTACTACGACCGTGTACGCGACGCCGAACTGGTCGACGACAAGAGCACGCTCATCAAGACCCTCACGCCGCAGGTGCGCAAGCCGGTGGCCGAACTGCCCTCCGGTGGCCATGTCCTGGGCATCGCCGACGTCGTGATCACCTCCGACCCCTTTGCCGCGCAGGGGTGGAACAACTCCACCCGCTGCGCGAAGAGCTACCTGGAGAGCATCCTGGAGCGCGGCGACCGTCCCTTCGACGCCGAGTTCCTCGACAGCATGTTCGAGCGGTTCTGGAAGTACGGTTACGACGCCGAGCTGTGGGCGGAGACGGTCTCGGAGTACTGGGAGAGCGAGCCCCCGGAGTTCTTCAACGACGTCCTCGGCGCCGCGGCGACGTACCGGGAGGCCGGTGATCGCTGGATCCAGGGCTGGAACAACCCGTCCAGCTATCGCGAATGGCTTTATGACCCCGAAGGTGCACGCGCTTACCTGGCCGAACTTTCGGCCCGACATGAATCCTGAAATGCGCTGTCGGTTATATGTATTCGCAGGTCACGGCCTGGGTGCTTCGTGGGAAGTGTCCAGGCCGTTTCGTATCTCGCGCAACATGCGTCACACTGTGACCGTAATCCCAGGTCCCCGCGGTGGTCTCCCGTGGCCTAAATGAATTTGCGTATTGCCGTGCTTATGCACGGGAGTTACGATCATTGGGATGTCGTCGCCTAAGAGATTTATGTTGCGTCCTGTGTCACCCGTCGTTTACCGTGATGCTCTTCTTTCCCCTGTGTGCGTCTCGTCCCGTGGGCTCCACGGCCCAGGGGGCCGCGTCCCTCGGCGGATGCGAGGGTGGGCTGCCCAGATGTGGAGAGTCCATCCGTTCTCCGTGCCGATTCGCGCGGCACGCAGGCTCCGCGCCGCAGGATCGGTTCCCGGCCCACGAATGACACGCAGTCCGCGCGCGAGAACATGGACGTTCCCTAGAGGGACGCTGCTGTTTCCCTTTTCGTAGGAAAGCAGACGCAACGGAGCGCCATTGTTCACAGCTAGCGGCTTGTGTCGAAAACGGGCGTAATGCGCATGGTCCCGTGTCGCATACGGCCGGGCCGGTGGTTGTCAACTGCAAAGGGGGGAGAGGATCGACGTGGGTCTGGACGTTTCTCGACCTAGGAGTCCGAATTTCGGTGGCCGAACCGTTCGTGAGGTGGCGGTGATCGGCCTCGCCTGCAGATTCCCGGGCGCGGCCGCCCCGGAAGAGTTCTGGAGGCTGCTCGACGAAGGTCGGCACGCCATTCGCGAGATCCCCGCTGACCGCGCCGCCGACGGCAGACCGCCGGTCCCCTGGGGCGGCTACCTCGATCGGGTCGACGGCTTCGACGCCGGATTCTTCCACGTCGCCCCGCACGAGGCCGCCGCCATGGACCCCCAGCAGCGCCTCATGCTGGAACTGGGCTGGGAGGCCCTGGAGGACGCCGGCATCGTCCCCGCGTCCCTGCACGACAGCGATACCGCCGTATTCACCGGTGCCTTCGCCGACGACTACGCCACCCTTCTGCACCGTGCGGGCGCCGAGGCCATCACCCGCCACACCGCGACCGGCCTGCACCGCGGCATCATCGCCAACCGGATCTCCTACACCCTCGGCCTGCGCGGGCCGAGCATGACCGTCGACGCCGGGCAGGCCTCCGGTCTGGCCGCCGTCGACATGGCGGTCGAGAGCCTGCGCCGGGGCACCTCCGACCTGGCCATCGCGGGCGCGGTCAGCCTGATCCTCGCCCCTGAGAGCGGCGTCAGTACCTGGAAGTTCGGGGCGCTGTCCCCCGATGGTTGCTGCTACACCTTCGACTCCCGGGCCAACGGCTACGTCCGCGGCGAAGGCGGGGGCGCCATCGTCCTCAAGCCGCTCGACCGTGCCCTCGCCGACGGCGACCCCGTCTACTGCGTGATCCGCGGCAGTGCCGTCAACAACGACGGTGCCACCGACGCCCTGACCGTGCCCAGCACCGCCGCCCAGGCCGAGGCCGTACGCCGTGCCTGCGACCAGGCGGGCACCGACCCCGCCGACGTCCAGTACGTGGAGCTCCACGGCACCGGTACGCCCGTGGGCGACCCCGTCGAGGCCGCCGCCCTGGGGGCCGCCTATGGCACCGCCCGCCCCTCGGGCACTCCGCTGCCGGTCGGCTCGGTCAAGACCAACATCGGCCACCTGGAGGGCGCGGCGGGGATCGCCGGGCTGATCAAGACCGTACTGAGCATCCACCACCGTCGGCTGCCCGCCAGCCGCAACTTCAGCACCCCCAACCCCCGCATCCCGCTGGACGACCTGAACCTGCGTGTGCAGACCGCCACGGGGCCGTGGCCGCATCCCGGCCGCCCCCTGGTGGCGGGGGTGAGTTCGTTCGGCATGGGCGGTACCAACTGCCACGTGCTGCTCGCCGAGCCGCCGCCCACCCCCACGCCCGCCGCCGAGGTCCCGACCCGCCCGCCGGTCGGCGCGACGCTGCCCTGGGTGGTGTCCGGCTTCACCGCCGACGCCCTGCGCGACCAGGCCGCGCGGCTGCGCGACCACATCGAGCGCCACCCGGATGCCGAGGTGGGCGTGGTGGCCCGCGCGCTGGCCACCACGCGCACGGCGTTCCGCCACCGGGCGGCCGTCATCGCCACGGACCGCGACGGATTCGTGCGCGGGCTGGAAGCGCTGGCCGACGACGAACCGGCGCCCGGCGTGGTGCGTGGCACCGCCTGCCCCGACCCCAAGGTGGCGGTCGTGTTCACCGGGTCCACCACCCGCAGCCCGCGGGTGCGCCCGGAGCTGAGCGCCGCGTTCCCCGTCTTCGCGCGGGCACTCGACGGCGCCTGCCGGGCGCTCGGTCCCCGCCTCGGCCCATCGGTGCGCGACGTGCTCGACGGCCGTGCCGCTCCCGACGGCGAGACCATCCAGCCCGCCCTGTTCGCCGCGGACGTGGCGCTGTTCCGGCAGTTCGAGGAGTGGGGTGTGGCCCCCGACTTCGTCGCCGGTGCGGGCCTGGGCGAGATCACGGCCGCACACGTCGCCGGGGTGCTGGACCTGGCCGACGCCGCCCTCCTGGTGGCCGCCCGCGCCCGCCTCGCCCGCGCGCCGGAAGGCGCGACCTCCTCCGTGGCTCGGGACATAGAAGAGTTCGCGCGGCGCGCTTGCCGGTGTGCGTCGTGGCCACCGCGCATTTCGCTGGTGTCCGCTCAGGTCAACGGCCTGGTCACCGACAGGGTGCGCTCCACCGACTACTGGCTGCACCACGCCCGGGCCTCCCGCCGCGACGGCGCCGGAATGTCCCATGCCACCCGTCCCCTGCACGACCTAGGCGCCACGGTGATCCTGGCCCCCGGCGGCGTCGGCACACCCGGGCCGGTCCGCGACGTCGCACCGGGCGCACCGCCCGTCCCCATCGTCGACGTCAGGGCGGGTGGCATCGACAGCAGCGCGCCCTCCGACGTGGTGGCCGCCCTCGCCGAGCTGTACGCCAACGGCGTCGAGGTCGGCTGGGACCGAATCCTGCCGGTCGGCGGGCCATCGAGGCGCACGCGCACCCGACTCAACCTTCCCACCTACGCCTTCCAGCGCAGCCGCCACTGGCTGCCTCGGCACCCGGGGGAGCAGGCCGGCCCGACACCGCCCCCGCCCGCCGCCACGCCCGAACCGGACGCTTCCGAGGCCGGTCCAGAAGCGCCCACGGCCGCCAAGGAAGCGCACTATCGCGGTGCCCTCGACCTGGTCCGATCCGCGGCCGCCGATCTGCTGGGGCACTCCGGTCCCGAGTCGGTCGATCCCGACCTCGCCTTCACCGACCTCGGCTTCGACTCCTTCGACTCCGTTGAGCTCGGGGAGCGCCTCCACGACGCCACCGGGCTGTCCCTTCCCGACACCCTGACCTTCGACCACCCCACACCGGCCCACCTCGCCCGCCACCTCGCACGCCACGCGCCCGCGCTCGGCGGATCGGACACACCCCCCGCACCGGTGTCGGCACCCAAGATCGAGCCGGTCCGCTCCACCGCCCCGTCCGCCCTGGACCGACCCGACCCCGAAGCCGCCCCCCACGACGACAGCGAGCCGATCGCGATCGTGGGCATGGCCTGCCGCTACCCCGGAGGGGTCAGCAGCCCGGAGGACCTGTGGCGGTTGGTCTCCGAGGGGGTGGACGCCATCTGCCCCTTCCCGGAGGATCGCGGATGGGACCTCTCGCGGCTCTTCGGCGGTGAGTCGGGTACCTCCGGCCACAGCTCCGTCCGCGAGGGCGGGTTCCTCTACGGGGCGACCGAGTTCGACGCCGGGTTCTTCGGTATCAGCCCCCGCGAGGCGCTGGCCATGGACCCCCAGCAGCGCATGCTGCTGGAAACCTCCTGGGAGGCCCTCGAACGCGCCGGGATCGACCCCGGTGCCCTGCGGGGCAGCCGGACCGGCGTGTTCGTCGGCGCGATGTCGCCCGACTACGGCCCGCGGCTGCACGAGGCGCCCCGCGATGTCGAAGGACTCATGCTCACCGGCGGAACGGCCAGCGTGCTCTCCGGCCGCATCGCCTACAACCTCGGCCTGGAAGGGCCCGCCGTCACCGTCGACACCGCCTGCTCGTCGTCGCTGGTCGCCCTGCACCTCGCCGTCCGCGACCTGCGGAGCGGCTCCTGCGACCTCGCCCTGGCGGGCGGCGCCACGGTCATGTCCGGCCCCGGCATGTTCACCGAGTTCAGCCGCCAGCAGGGCCTGGCACCGGATGCGCGCTGCAAGGCCTTCGCCGCCGCGGCCGACGGCACCGCCTGGGCCGAAGGGGTCGGTGTTCTGCTCCTCGAACCCCTTGCCCAGGCCCGGCGCCGGGGCCACCGCGTCCTCGCGCTCATCCGCGGCAGCGCCATCAACCAGGACGGCGCCTCCAACGGGTTGACCGCGCCCAGTGGCGCGGCCCAGGAGCGCGTCATCCGCGAGGCGCTCGCCGATGCCCGGCTGGAGCCCGGCGATGTCGACGCGGTCGAGGCGCACGGCACGGGGACCCGGCTGGGTGACCCCATCGAAGCCACGGCCCTGCAGGCGACCTATGGCCGAGAGCACACCGCCGAGGCTCCCCTGTGGCTCGGCTCCCTCAAATCCAACATCGGTCACGCCCAAGCCGCGGCCGGCGTCGGCGGCGTGATCAAGATGGTCATGGCGATGCGCGACGGCACACTGGCGCCCACGCTGCACGTCGACGCACCGACCCCGCACGTCGACTGGTCGGCGGGCGCCCTGGCTCTGCTCACCTCGCGCGTCTCCTGGGACGCCCCCGGTCGCCCGCGTCGCGCGGCCGTCTCGTCGTTCGGCATCAGCGGCACCAACGCCCACATGGTCCTGGAACACCCGGACAGCGACGAGGAGTCGGCCACCCAGAGCACCGTGCCCGCGCCCATCACAACGGGCGTCCCGCTGCCGTGGGTCGTCTCCGCGAAGAGCGACGCCGCTCTGCGCGCTCAGGCCCAGCGGCTGCGCGACACCCTCGACACCGACCCTCGGCTGGCGACCGCCGACGGCGCCCGTTCCCTGGCCACCACGCGCGCCACCTTCGACCACCGTGCCGTAGTGCTGGCTGCTGACCGCGGCGGGCTCGCCAGCGGACTGGAGGCGATCGCCCACGACACCCCCGCTCCGACCGTGGCGCGGCGCCGCAGCCCCAACCGTCCCACCGACGGCCCCGTGTTCGTGTTCCCCGGACAGGGGGCACAGTGGCCCGGCATGGCCGTGGAGATGCTGGCGGCCTCGCCGGTGTTCCGCGAGCGCATGGAGGAGTGCGCGGCGGCACTGGAGCCGTTCACCGACTGGTCCCTGTTCGACGCGCTGTGCGAGACCCCGGCCGCGCCGCCACCCGACCGGGTGGACGTCGTGCAGCCGATGCTGTGGGCCGTGATGGTCGCACTCGCTCGTACCTGGGAGGCGCTGGGTGTTCGGCCCGCGGGCGTCATCGGCCACTCCCAGGGAGAGATCGCCGCGGCCTGCGTCGCCGGGGCGCTGCGTCTGGAGGACGCCGCGAAAGTCGTCGCGCTGCGCAGCCGCGCAGTCAGCGCCCTGTCCGGGACCGGGGGCATGGTCTCGCTGGCGCTGCCCGAGGACGCCGCCGGCCGCCTCCTCGAAGCATGGCCGGGCCGCCTCCACATCGCCACGGTCAACGGCCCTGCCTCCACTGTCGCTGCGGGCGACGCCGCCGCCGTCTACGAACTGCTGGAACGCTGCGCGGGCGAGGGTATCCGAGCGCACCGCATCGGCGTCGACTACGCCTCCCACACCCCCCACGTGGAGGCCGTGCGCGACGAGGTCGCCGAAGCCCTCGCAGGGCTGAGCCCCAGTGAACCCGCTGTCCCCTTCTTCTCCACGCTCACCGGTGGGCCGCTGGGCGACACCGCGCTCGACGCCGACTACTGGTACCGCGCGCTGCGCAACCCGGTCCGCTTCGGGACGGCCGTGCGTTCCGTGATCGACGCGGGATACGGGCTGTTCATCGAAGCCAGCCCGCACCCGGTGCTGAGCGGCGCGATCGAGGACACCCTTGGCGCGGTCGACGCGCCCGGCGCGGCTGTGGGTACGCTGCATCGGCACTCCGGCGGCTGGGACCGCTTTCTCGCCTCGGCCGCCGACGCTTACGTCCACGGCGCCCCCGTCGACTGGGCCGCGACTATTGTTGGCGGCGACGCCCGTCGTGTGGATCTGCCCACCTACCCCTTCCAACGTGAGCGGTACTGGCTGGCGTCCGCGACCGGTACCCGTGACGCCGCCTCTCTCGGTGTCGACTCCGTGGACCACCCCCTCCTGGGCGCCGCCGTGGATCTCGCCGACGACGGGACGGTGCTCACCGCCGGGCTTTCGCCGCACACCGCCCCTTGGCTCGTCGACCACGCGGTGCACGACACCCCGCTGTTCCCCGCGACCGGGGTCGCCGAGCTCGTCACGCGGGCGGGCGACCGGGTCGGGAGCCGCCGGGTGCGCGAGCTGGTGATGGTGGCCCCGCTGCCGCTCTCCGGCGACGGTCCCGTCCGCCTCCGCATCGCCGTGGAGCGGCCCGGCGACGACGGGCAGCGTCCGTTCACCATCCATTCCCGACCCTCCGGCGAGGGTCCCTGGACCCGGCACGCCACCGGCGTCCTGGGCGCCGGTGAGCCGCGCCCCGAGCCCCTGACCGGTGCCTGGCCACCCCCGGTCGCCACGCCCCTTGACCTCGATGGCGCCTATGAGCGCCTGGCCGAGCGCGGTTACCGCTACGGCCCCGCGTTCCGCGGACTGCGGGCGGCCTGGCGCAGCGGCGCCGACCTCTACGCCGAGGTCGCCCTGCCCGCCGAGGCGGGGGGAGACCCGGGCGACTACGGCCTGCACCCGGCGCTGCTGGACGCCGCGCTGCACGCCCTCCTCCTCGACGCACCCGTCGGCCGGGGCCTGCTGGTCCCGTTCCGCTGGAGCGACCTGCACCTGCACGCTGTCGGCGCGCGGGAGTTGCGCGTCCGGCTGCGCCGCACCGGCCCGGACACCGTGGCCCTGCACGCCGCCGACCCCGCCGGAGCGCCGGTCCTCACCGCCGACCTGGAGCTGCGGGACGCCCCGCCCCACTGGCTCACCTCCCTGGGGCGCCCGGCCGACTCCCTTTACCACCTCGACTGGGAGCCCTTGGCCGTCCCTGAGGAGGCGCACGTCGAGGGGATGGCGGTCCTCGGTGGCACCGCACCGCTCCCGGGAGCGCACGCCGGAGAGTACCCCGACGCCGCCGCCCTGGCGGAGGCCATCGGCGACGGCACGCCCGCGCCGACGCTCGCCCTGATCGTGTGCCCCGACCCCCCGAACGTCGCCGCCGACGACTCCGAGGATCCCGCCCGCGCGGCGCACGCGGCCGCCCACTGGGCGCGGAGCATCGTCCAGGAGTGGCTGGCCGACCCGCGGCTCGCCGACACCGCCCTGGTTGTCATCACGCGCGGCGGAGCCGCAGTAGCGCCCGGCGACGTCCCTGACCCTGGGCAGGCCGCGGTGTGGGGGCTCGTCTCCTCGGCCCAGTCGGAACACCCCGACCGCTTCGTACTAGCCGATCTCGACGGCGACCCCCGCTCCCCGGCCGCCCTGTCCGCGCTCCTGCGGGGCGGGGAGCCGCGGATGGCGGTCCGCCGCGGCATCGGCCGGGTACCGAGGCTCGCACGGCTCTCGGCCACCGCGCCCGCGGTTCCGGCCACTCACGGATGGCGGTTGGAGGCCACCGGCACCGGCACCATCGACAGCCTGATGCCCGTCACCGTTCCCGAGGCACCTCTCGGTCCCACCGAGGTGCGCGTGGCCGTGCGTGCGGCCGGGCTCGACTTCCGCGACGTGCTCATCGCCCTGGGCATGTACCCCGGCGGCGGCACCATCGGGTGCGAGGGTGCCGGGGTGGTCACCGAGACCGGTGCCGACGTCGCCGGACTGCGCCCGGGCGACCGCGTCATGGGGCTCTTCGACGGCGCGTTCGGCCCCACCGCCGTGACCGATGGCCGACGCCTGACCAAGGTCCCCGACGCGTGGCCCGACACCCTGGCCGCGGCCGTGCCCGTCGCCTACCTCACCGCCTACCACGGGCTGCTCGAGGTCGGCGCGCTCACCAAGGGCGAGTCGGTGCTGATCCACGCGGCCACCGGCGGCGTCGGTACCGCCGCCGTCCAACTCGCCCGCTACGTGGGTGCCGAGGTGTTCGCCACCGCCCACCCCGCCAAGTGGCCGACCCTGCGTGCCATGGGCCTGGACGACGACCACATCGCGTCGTCCCGCACCTCGGAGTTCGAGGAGCGGTTCCGCACCGTCACGGCGGGCCGGGGCGTCGACGTCGTGCTCAACGCGCTCGCCGGAGATCTCACCGACGCGTCGCTGAGCCTGCTCGCGCCCGGCGGCCGGTTCGTCGAGATGGGCCGCACCGACGTGCGTGACCCCGCCGAGGTGGCGGCCGCCCATACGGGAGCCACCTACCATCCGATCGATCTGCTCCAGCTGCCGCCCGACCACATCCAGACGCTCCTGGACGCCCTATCGGACCTGTTCTGTGAGGCGCGGCTGGGCGGTCCGCCGCTCGCCGTCTGGGATCTGCGCCGTGCCCCCGAGGCGTTCGACCACCTTCGACGGGCCGAACACATCGGCAAGATCGTGCTCACAGTGCCCCGACCCGCCGACCCGCAGGGCACCACCCTCATCACCGGCGGCACCGGCGGCCTCGGTTCCCTGGTCGCCCGACACCTGGTCACTGCCCACGGGGCACGACACCTGCTGCTCGTCGGGCGACGAGGCCCCGACGCCCCGGGGGCCGAAGAGCTGCGCGCCGAGCTGACCGCCCTCGGCGCTACCGTCACCCTGGCCGCCTGCGACGTCGCTGACCGCTCCGCCCTGGCCGCAGTGCTCGACCGTATCCCCGATGAGCACCCCCTGACGACGGTGGTGCACGCGGCCGGCGTGCTGGACGACGCCCCCGCCGAGTCCATGACCGCCGAGGCGCTCGACCGGACGCTGCGAGCCAAGGCCGACGGTGCGTGGAACCTGCACGAACTCACCAGGGACCACGACCTCGCGGCCTTCGTGCTGTTCTCCTCCGCGCTCGGCGTGCTGGGCAGCCCGGGCCAGGGCGCGTACGCGGCAGCCAACACCGCGCTGGACGCGCTCGCCCACCATCGGCACGCCCTCGGCCTGCCCGCCGCCTCCCTCTCCTGGGGGCTGTGGGAGCAGGTCAGCGGCATGACCGGCCACCTCGCAGACATCGAGCGCGCCCGGCTCGCCCGGCTGGGTCTGGCGGCCATGCCCACCGAGCGCGGTCTGGCCCTGCTCGACGCCGCCCTGTCGCTCGGCCACCCGCACCTGGTCCCCGCCGATTTCGACACCACGTCGCCGCTCTCGGCGGCGGAACCGCCGTCCCCGCCGCTGCGCGGCCTGCTCCGGCTCCCGGACCGTCCGGCCGCCCACACCGCACCCACGTTCCAGGCTCCGTGGGCGGGGGCGGTGTCCCCCGCCGAGCGGGCGCGTGCCCTGCTCGACCTGGTGCGCACCGAGGCCGCGGCCGTCTTGGGGCACACCGGCACCGACGGCATACCGCCGCACCGGCCGTTCTCCGAGGTGGGATTCGACTCCCTCACCTCCGTGGAACTGCGCAACCGCCTCGCCGCCGCTACCGGTGTCCGCGCGCCCGCAAGCCTGCTGTTCGACCACCCCACACCCAGCGCGCTGAGTACGTGGCTCAACTCCCAACTGCACCCCGAGGAGGACGATGCCCCCGAGCCGCCGACCGCGTCCGACACGGCCACGGACGAGGCCCGCAAGGCCCTGGAGGACATCCCGCCCGCCATTCTGCGCGCGAGCGGACTGCTGGACGCCCTGCTGGACCTCGCCCGCGCCCCCGACGATCCCGCCGACAACACCGTCCCGCGCCCGCGCGACAGCGACGACCCGATCGACGGCATGGCGGCCGAGGATCTCGTGAACCTCGCCTTGGAGGACCACCGCGACCCCACCGGCCACGGAGGCTGACATGGAGATGGACAACACGAAGCTGGTCGAAGCGCTGCGATCCGCCCTCAAGGAGAACGAACGACTGCGCGACCAGAACCGCCGCTTGGTGCACCGGGCCGGGGAGCCGGTGGCGGTGGTGGGTGTGGGGTGTCGTTTCCCGGGTGGTGTGACCTCGGCGGAGAGCCTGTGGGGTGTGGTGTCGGGGGGTGTGGACGCGGTCGGGGATTTTCCGGCCGATCGTGGCTGGGACCTGGAAGGACTCTTCAGCCAGGACCCGGATTCGGCTGGAACGTCGTACGTACGGGAGGGCGGCTTCGTTGAGAACGCCGGAGGCTTCGACGCGGGGTTCTTTGGAATCAGTCCGCGTGAGGCGGTGGCGATGGATCCGCAGCAGCGGTTGCTGTTGGAGACGTCGTGGGAGGCGGTCGAGTCCGGCGGGATCGATCCGCAGTCGTTGCGGAGGTCGGGGACGGGGGTGTTCGTCGGTGTGGTCGCCCAGGACTACGGCCCCCGTGTGGCGGATGCCCCACCCGGCCTGGACGACCTGACCCTCACCGGTGGTATGTCCGGGGTCGCTTCCGGCAGGATCGCCTACAACCTCGGCCTGGAAGGGCCCGCCATGACCGTGGACACGGCGTGCTCGTCGTCGCTGGTGGCATTGCATCTGGCGGTGCGGTCGCTGCGTGCGGGGGAGTGCTCGCTGGCGCTGGCCGGGGGCGCCACCGTCATGGCGACACCGGGGATGTACATCCAGTTCAGCCGTCAGCGGGGGTTGGCGAGCGACGGCCGGTGCAAGGCGTTCGCGGCCGCTGCGGATGGCACGGGGTGGGCGGAGGGTGCGGGCGTTCTGCTGCTGGAGCGGCTGTCCGATGCTCGGGCCAACGGACATCGGATCCTGGGCGTCGTGCGCGGCAGCGCCATCAACCAGGACGGTGCGTCGAACGGACTGACCGCCCCCAGCGGCCCGGCGCAGGAGCGCGTCATTCGCGAGGCGCTCGCCGACGCCCGGCTGGCCGCCGCCGAGATCGATGCGGTTGAGGCGCATGGCACTGGCACGCGGTTGGGTGATCCGATCGAGGCCAATGCGTTGCTGTCCACCTACGGCCGGGAGCACTCTGCCGATGGCCCGCTCTGGTTGGGGTCGTTGAAGTCGAATATCGGTCATGCGGTGGCAGCAGCGGGTGTCGGTGGTGTCATCAAGACGCTCATGGCATTGCGTCAGGGGGTGTTGCCGCCGACGCTGCACGTGGATGCGCCGACCCCGGAGGTGGACTGGTCGTCCGGAGCGGTCCGGTTGCTGACCGAGGCCCGCGAGTGGCATCGAGAAGGACGCCCGCGCCGCGCCGGGGTCTCCTCCTTCGGCATCAGCGGCACCAACGCCCACGCCATCATCGAGGAACCGCCCGCCGACGACACTCGGACAACGTTCACCGTCTCGTCACCACCCACGTCCACCCCCCGCACCCTCGCCTGGCCGGTCTCCGGCCACAGCGAGACCGCCCTGCGCGCCCAAGCTCAGCGGTTGCGCGACTTCGTCCCCCAGAACGCGGACATGGCGGATGTCGGGTGGTCGCTGGCAACGGGTCGTGCGCACCTGGAGCACCGAGGGGTCGTAGTCGGCTCGGGGCGCGAGGACCTGCTGCGCGGTCTTGACGAACTCGCCGTCGGCACCCCCGGCATCGCGTCCGTGCAGGGCCGGGCCGTTCGTGGCACCACCATGACCGCCTACCTGTTCGCCGGTCAGGGGGCACAGCGCGTGGGCATGGGACGTGGGCTGTATGGGGCGTGGCCGGTGTTCGCGGAGGCGTTCGATGAGGTGTGTGCGGGGTTCGGGGGCTGTTGGAGCGGCCACTGCATGAGGTGGTGTTCGCGGATGCGGGGTCGGCGGATGCGGAGCTGCTGGACCTGACCGAGTACACGCAGCCGGCGCTGTTCGCGGTGGAGACGGCTCTGTTCCGGTTGTTGGAGTCGTTCGGGTACGGCCCGACCTCCTGCTCGGGCATTCGGTGGGGGAGTTGGCGGCGGTCCATGCGGCGGGTGGGGTGCCGCTGTCGGATGCGTGCGCGCTGGTGGCGGCGCGGGGCCGGTTGATGGGCCGTGTCGGGCACGGGGCGATGGTGGCGGTCGGCGCCCCAGAGGAGCAGGTGGCGGGGTCGTTGCCGGATGGGGTCGTGGTGGCGGCGGTGAACGGCCCGTCGTCAGTGGTGGTGTCCGGGACGAGCGCGGCGTGGCCCAGGTCGAGGGGGAGTGGCGCGGTCGGGGAAACGGGTGCGCCGGCTGCGCGTGGGGTGCGGCTTCCATTCGCCGTGCGTGGACGGGGTGCTTGCAGAACTGGCTGAAGCCGCGGGGCTGTGTCGTGGGGCGACCTTGAGGTGGGTGTGGTGTCGGGGGTGTCGGGGCGGTTGTTGGGTGCGGGGGAGGTGGGTGATGCGGGGTATTGGGTGCGTCAGGCGCGGGATGCGGTGCGGTTCGGTGACGGTGTGAGGTGGCTGCTGGGTGAAGGGGTCACCACCTTCATCGAGCTCGGACCGGGCAGTGAACTGTCCGGGCTCGCTGCGGAGACCCTCGCGTTGCACAACGGGCCGAACACCCCCGCGATGATCCCGCTCATGAGTGCGGACCGCCCCGAAACCGAACAGTGGGTGCGGGCGCTGGCCGAGGTGCACGCCTCGGGTGTGGATGTCGACTGGGCCCTGCTGTTCCCGGGGGCGCGGTGGACGGAGCTGCCGACCTACGCCTTCCAGCACCGCCACTACTGGCTCGACGCCACCGGAACCACGGCGAACCGGGCCACCGACGGCGCACCGGCACCGGTGCCCAAGACCCCCGACTTCGCCGCTCTCGACCCCGCCGAACGCGAACGGCAGCTGCTCGATACCGTTCGCGCGGCCACAGCTGCGGTCCTCGGCCACACCGATCCCGCCGAGATCGATGACGACCGGGGGTTTCTCGACGCGGGCGGCGACTCCCTCAGCGCGGTCCGACTCCGCGACCGCCTGCGGGCGGTCACCGGGCTGGACCTGCCCACGACGGTCGCCTTCGACCACCCGACCCCGGCCGGCCTCGCTCGCCACCTCGCTGACCGGTTCTTCGACAACGCAGCCGGATCCGTCCTGGGCGAGGTCGAGCGCATCGAAGCCGCGATGGTCACCGATGCCCTGCCCGACACTGTCCGCACCACCGCCATCACCCGCCTGCGGGCGCTGCTGGACCGGCTCGGCGACGGCGATCTCGCCGATCACCGTGCGGCCGCCTCTGCGGATGACGATCTGCGTGACGCCTCCGATGAGGAACTCCTCGCCTACATCGACAAGGAGTTCGGGATTTCCTGACCGTCAGCCGTAGGAACGCCGGAGCACCGTGACGCCTGAGGGGAGAAGTGGGTCAGCGATGACGAACGAGGACAAGCTCCGCGACGTGCTGAAGCAGGTCACCACCGATCTGCGGCGGGTCCGCGAGCAGAACCGTCGTCTGCTGTACAAGGCGGGGGAGCCGGTGGCGGTGGTGGGTGTGGGGTGTCGTTTCCCGGGTGGTGTGACCTCGGCGGAGGGCCTGTGGGGTGTGGTGTCGGGGGGTGTGGACGCGGTCGGGGACTTTCCGGCCGATCGTGGCTGGGACCTGGAAGGACTCTTTAGCCAGGACCCGGATTCGGCTGGGACCTCATACGTACGTGAGGGCGGCTTCGTTGAGAACGCCGGAGGCTTCGACGCGGGGTTCTTTGGAATCAGTCCGCGTGAGGCGGTGGCGATGGATCCGCAGCAGCGGTTGCTGTTGGAGACGTCGTGGGAGGCGGTGGAGAGCGGCGGGATCGACCCGCTGTCGTTGCGGGGGGCGGGGACGGGGGTGTTCGTGGGCGTCGTCGCCCAGGACTATGGCCCCCGGCTGCACGAAGCCGCTGACGGTGTGGACGCCCACCTGCTGACGGGCAACGCGGCGAGCGTCGCTGCCGGACGCGTCTCCTACATCTTCGGCTTTGAAGGCCCCGCCATGACTGTGGACACGGCGTGCTCGTCGTCGCTGGTGGCGCTGCATTTGGCGGTGCGGTCGCTGCGTGCGGGGGAGTGCTCGCTGGCGCTGGCCGGGGGCGCCACCGTCATGGCTGGTCCCGGTGCGTTCACCGCCTTCAGCCGTCAGCGGGGGTTGGCGCGTGATGGGCGGTGCAAGGCGTTCGCGGCCGCTGCGGATGGCACGGGGTGGGCGGAGGGTGCGGGCGTTCTGCTGCTGGAGCGGCTGTCCGATGCTCGGGCCAATGGGCGTCGGATCCTGGGCGTCGTGCGCGGTACCGCCATCAACCACGACGGCATCAGCAGCGGCCTGACCGTTCCCAACGGCACCTCCCAGCAGCGTGTGATCGGGCGTGCGCTGGCCGATGCGGGGTTGTCGGCCGGGGACGTCGATGCGGTTGAGGCGCATGGCACTGGCACGCGGTTGGGTGATCCGATCGAGGCCAATGCGTTGCTGGCGACTTACGGCCGGGAGCACTCTGCCGACGGCCCGCTCTGGTTGGGGTCGTTGAAGTCGAATATCGGTCATGCGGTGGCAGCAGCGGGTGTCGGTGGTGTCATCAAGACGCTCATGGCATTGCGTCAGGGGGTGTTGCCGCCGACGCTGCACGTGGATGCGCCGACCCCGGAGGTGGACTGGTCGTCCGGAGCGGTCCGGTTGCTGACCGAGGCCCGCGAGTGGCATCGAGAAGGACGCCCGCGCCGCGCCGGGGTCTCCTCCTTCGGCATGAGCGGCACCAACGCCCACGTGATCCTGGAGGAGGCACCTGAGGAACCCGCCATCACACGGATCCCCACCTCCCGCCAGGCGGAATGGCCGAGCCACCCGGTCCTGCCCTGGGTGCTGTCCGCCCGCACTCCCGAAGCCCTCGGCAAGCAGGCCGAGCGGTTGCGCGACTTCGTTCCCCAGAACGCGGACATGGCGGATGTCGGGTGGTCGCTGGCAACAGGTCGGGCGCGCATGGAACACCGCGGCGTCGTGGTGGGTGCGGAACGTCAGGACTTCCTCCGCGGCCTCGACGCGTTGGCCCGCGGCGCAGACGACACCACGGTGATCCGCGGAGACGGCAACCACCGGCCCGGCCGACTCGCTGTGCTCTTCTCCGGTCAGGGGGCCCAGCGTGTGGGGATGGGGCGGGGGTTGTATCGGGCGTGGCCGGTGTTCGCGGAGGCGTTCGATGAGGTGTGTGCGGGGTTCGGGGGGCTGTTGGAGCGGCCACTGCATGAGGTGGTGTTCGCGGATGCGGGGTCGGCGGATGCGGAGCTGCTGGACCTGACCGAGTACACGCAGCCGGCGCTGTTCGCGGTGGAGACGGCTCTGTTCCGGTTGTTGGAGTCGTTCGGGGTACGGCCCGACCTCCTGCTCGGGCATTCGGTGGGGGAGTTGGCGGCGGTCCATGCGGCGGGTGGGGTGCCGCTGTCGGATGCGTGCGCGCTGGTGGCGGCGCGGGGCCGGTTGATGGGCCGTGTCGGGCACGGGGCGATGGTGGCGGTCGGCGCCCCAGAGGAGCAGGTGGCGGGGTCGTTGCCGGATGGGGTCGTGGTGGCGGCGGTGAACGGCCCGTCGTCAGTGGTGGTGTCCGGGGACGAGCGCGGCGTGGCCCAGGTCGAGGGGGAGTGGCGCGGTCGGGGGAAACGGGTGCGCCGGCTGCGCGTGGGGTGCGGCTTCCATTCGCCGTGCGTGGACGGGGTGCTTGCAGAACTGGCTGAAGCCGCGGGGGCTGTGTCGTGGGGCGACCTTGAGGTGGGTGTGGTGTCGGGGGTGTCGGGGCGGTTGTTGGGTGCGGGGGAGGTGGGTGATGCGGGGTATTGGGTGCGTCAGGCGCGGGATGCGGTGCGGTTCGGTGACGGTGTGGGGTGGCTGCTGGAGCAGGGCGTGTCCACTTTCATCGAACTCGGACCCGACGGATCACTCACGGCCATGGCGGCCGAATGCTCCGAGGCGCACCGCGAAAGAGACGGCGGAGAGAACGGCCGGGTCAGCCTGATTCCCTCGATGCGGCCCGGGCAAGCGGAGCCCGAGCGGTGGGTGCGGGCGTTGGCCGAGGTACATGCGTCGGGTGTGGATGTCGACTGGGCCCCGCTGTTCCCGGGGGCGCGGCGGACGGAGCTGCCGACCTACGCCTTCCAGCACCGCCACTACTGGCTCGACAGCGAAGAGACGCGTGTGGGGCACACGGTCAACGGAGCCACACCCGCCGATCACCCCTTCTTGAAAGCAGTGATTCCGCTCCCCGGGACCGACGGGACCCTCTTCACCGGCCGCATCTCCCTTCGCAGTCACCCCTGGCTCGCCGACCACGCCGTGGGCGGTACCGCCCTGCTGCCGGGCACCGCGATCGTCGGCCTCGCGCTCCACGCGGGCGACCACACCGGCGCACCGCACCTCGACGAACTCACCCTGCACGCCCCTCTGTCCATTCCCGCGGACGGGGCCACCGCTGTTCAGGTCACCGTCGGTCCCGCTGACGATGACGATCGCCGACCCGTCACGGTCCACTCCCGCCCCGCGCGGGCATCCGGCGACACCGGCACCTCCTCGTGGACCCTGCACGCGGAAGGGACGCTGACCCGGCACACCACACCCGGGGCATCCGCCCCCAGCGCCTGGCCGCCGCCGAACGCCGAGTCCATCGACATTGATGGAACCTACGAGCGGCTCGCGGGTCTCGGCTACGAGTACGGCCCGGCATTCCAGGGTCTGCAGGCGGTCTGGCGCGTCGGCGACGAAATCCTGGCCGAGGTGTGCCTCCCCACCGACCGCCACTCCGAGGCGATCCCCTTCGGCCTGCACCCCGCCCTCCTGGACGCCGCACAGCACGGCATCGCCATCGGCGACGGCGCCATCCCAGATGAGGAGATCGCGCTCCCGTTCTCCTGGTCCGGTGTCACCCTGCACGCCGACGGCGCCACCGACCTGAGGGTGCGGCTGTCGCGCACCGGCCCGAGCACCTTCTCCCTCACCGCGACTGACCCTGCGGGCGCACCCGTCGTGACGATCGGCGCGCTGACGCTACGGCCGATGAACCCCAGCCGTGCCGCCACCACCGACGACCTCTTCATCCTCGACTGGGCGCCATTGCCGGACTCCCCAGCCACGCGCGAAACCGACAGGTGGGCCCTCCTCGACTCCAACGGGACCCTCGGATCAGTAGACCTCACCGTCACCACCCACCCGGACCTCGCATCCCTGCGTGCGTCGATCAGCGCGGGAGCCCCCGTCCCCCAGGCAGTGGTCTTACCCTGCCTCCCTGACCCGGACGGCCCGCATCACGTCGCCGACGAAGCGCGCACCGCCCTGCACGCGATGCTCGACCTGCTCCACGACTGGCTGGACGACGATCGCCTGGAAAGTACGCAGCTGGTAGTCGTCACCAGCGGCGCGGTGGCGGCCCACGCCGACGACGACATCACCGACCTCGCCCACGCACCGCTGTGGGGGATGCTCCGCACCGCCCAGACCGAGCATCCTGGTCGGCTGGTCGCCATCGATGTCGACGACGTCGACGCCGCGCTGCCCCTTCTTCCGGACGCCGTCGCCAGCGGAGAACCGGGGATCGCCATTCGCGACGGTCACATGCTGGCCCCCCGCCTGGCCCGCCCCCCGGAGCCCAGGGGCACCTCGCTGCCCGCGCTACCCGCCGATGGGACCGTTCTGATCACGGGCGCCACGGGAACGCTCGGTGGGGAGGTTGCCCGGCACCTGGTCACCTCCTACGGCGTTCGGCACCTGCTCCTGCTCGGCCGCAGTGGGGGCAGGAGCGCGGCAGCCGCCGAACTCGCCGCAGACCTGACAGAACTGGGCGCCGAGGTCTCGTTCGCGGCCTGCGATGCCGCCGACCTCCCGTCGGTCGAACGCGCGCTGGATGGCATCCCTGCAGAGCACCCGCTGTCCGCGGTCGTGCACATCGCCGGCGTCCTCGACGACGGCGTGCTCACCTCGCTCACACCTGAGCGCATCGACCGGGTGATCCGCCCCAAGATCGACGCCGCATGGAACCTGCACAAACTCACCGGGGGCCACGACCTCTCGGCCTTCGTGATGTTCTCATCCGCTGCCGGACTCCTGGGTGCGCCCGGCCAGGCCAACTACGCTGCGGCCAACACCTTCCTGGACGCCCTCGCCCACCACCGTCGTGCGGCCGGCCTACCCGCGACCTCGCTGTCGTGGGGGCTGTGGGGTCAGCGCACCGGCATGACCGGACACCTCGACGCGACCGACCTGAACCGGATGACCCGCATGGGCATGGCCGCGCCCCTGGACACCGAGCAGGGCCTGGCGCACGTGGACACCGCTCTGCGCTCCGGCGTGCCGCACATGGTGCCGCTGCCCCTGGACCTCCCCGGTGTGCGCGGACGTGCGTCTCGTGCGGGTGAGGTGCCTCCGCTGTTCCGCGGCCTTGTCCGCCCACCACGCCGTCGGGCTGCGGGGGCGGCGGGAACCGGCGAGGGAGCGTTGCGCGAGCAGGTCGCCGACCTGTCCGCGGACGCCGCCGAACAGATCCTTACCAATCTGGTACGGGCGCGGGCCGCCGACGTCCTCGGCCACGCCGACGCCGACAAGATCGACCCCGAGCGCGAATTCCTGGAGGCGGGGTTCGACTCCCTCACCGCCGTCGAACTCCGCAACCAGCTCAATGACGCCTCCGGTCTCCGCCTGCCCCCAGCACTGATCTTCACCTACCCGACGCCCCAGGACCTGGGCCGCCACCTGGCCGGAGAACTGACCCGCAACGGCCCCAGCGCAGAGGACGCTTCGATGGCGTCGCAACAGGACGAACCTGCGGACGCCGTCCTCCCTGACAGCCTCGTGACCCTGTTCCGCCAGACCTGCCAACTGGGCCGCATCGACGACGGCATCCGGATGGTCGAGGCCGCCGCCCAGGTCCGGCCCACCTTCGGCCACGACGGCGACCCGGACGGCGTGCCCGCCCCGGTACGCCTGGCACAGGGTGATGCCCAACCAGCGCTGATGTGCTTCGCCTCGCTGGTGATGATCTCCGGCAGCCAGGAGTACGCGCGCTTCGCCGCCCCTCTGCGTGGGGCGCGCGACGTCACCGTCCTCCCCGAGCCCGGATTCCGGCCTGGCGAACGCCTGCCGGAGGACGCCGACGTCGCGATCGAGTCCCAAGTGCGCGCCGTCCTGAGCTGCATCGGTGAATCCGGGCAGCCGCCGTTCTGCTTGGTCGGCAGGTCATCGGGCGGCTGGATCGCCCACGCCGTCGCCGCCCGTCTGGAAGCGCGGGGCGTCTTCCCACACTCCGTCGTTCTGATCGACACCCCACTCCCGGATGCTTCGGCGACCCTCCCCGTCATCGAAACCGCGGTACTCCACCGCGAACAACAACTCGGGCTGATGGACACGGCCCGTGTCACCGCCATGGGCGGCTACCTGCGCATGTTCGCCGACTGGAAGCCCGAGCCCATCACGACCCCGACCCTCCTCGTCCGCCCTGAGGGCCCGGTCACCGGCCCCTCGGGCGAACCCTTGGGCGGCCCCAACTGGCGCTTCGCCTGGCACCTCCCGCACACCGTGCTCGACGTCCCCGGCAACCACCTCACCATGATGGAAGAACACGCCGAGGCCACCGCCCGCGCGCTCGACGCCTGGCTTACCGAGTCGCGAGTGCGGTGAACTCACCCGGGTGGACCCATGAGAAGTGGGGCCCGCGAGGGCCCCTCATCAGGGATTCTGAGTGCATCTGTACGCGCGTACGCCGCGTCGACAGGATCGGCGGGGGTTACTGGGTGAACTCGAACTTGGCGCCTTCGTCGGTGTTGGAGACGTATTCGACCGTGTAACGGTGCAACGTGGCGGATTCCCCCAGCTTCACCGAGGTCTCCTCCCTGTCGTCCACCGCCCCGGAGGTTTCCCGCTCCACCATAACTTTGGCGCTTTTGTCCTTGTTTAGGACGATTCGATACTCGTACTCGGTGACGCCGATGTCGGCCAGATCACCAGAACCGCCAGTGCCCTTGATGGTGACGGTGCAGTTCCCGTCCCGGCACGACGTGCTGCTGGTCCCGGAGTAGGAGGTGGACTCGCACGACCCCGACGCGGCGAGTACCACCAGCGCGCTCATGCCGTACAAGGAGAAGCTCCGCACGTCCATGCGTTATTGCCTTTCTGAGTCGGCCACCGACGATCTTGGTATTCGCGGTCCGGCAGCGTAGCAGGCGCGCAAGGAACGTGAACGGGACGGCCCCGCCATATGGAGGACCTTGCCTGACGAATCCAGCGGCTTCCGCTCAATTTTCGTCGTAGGTCGCTACGTTCGGTGCGTATATATGACCAGAGGGTTCTAATAGAAAGCTATGTCTTACACAGCTGTCGTCGCTTTCTATCGAACGCTAGGAACGGGCCTCGACCGGAAAATAGAACGGCTCATGGGCCGAAACGCCTACGAATATCGGTACGTCGACCGGGTCGGCGACGTTGGTTCGTCTACCTCAGCGTCCATTTCTGATCCCGGCGTCGAGACCGTCCCGGACTGCGTTTAGGCCGATGCGCCGCCTTCCGGTGGCGGAGTGGTGGGTTCAGGCTGCGGCAGTTGCCGTCGGGCCATGGTGAGGAAGGCCCGACCAGCGGGGCTTCCGTGCTGCGGGCGGGTGGCGAGGACGATGCGGCGTTCCAGACTCGGCTTGGTCAGCGGGACCTGCGCGGTTCGAGGTGGCCCGGCGAAGGCGGACACGGGAAGTACCGCGACCCCGATCCGCTGCAGTACGAGCTGGCGGATCAGGCTGAGGTCACGGGTTTCGGCCACGACGTTCGGGGTGAACCCGGCGTCCCGGCAGGCGCGTTCGAGGTTGGTGCGTAGCTTGCTACCGCGAGGGGCGGTGACGATGGGCTCGTCGCGAATCCCCGACAGGGAGAGCGACTCCCTGCGCGCGAGCGGGTGGTCGGGATGCAGGGCGACGCCGACGCCTTCGCGGGCGATGACGTGCGGGCGCATCTCGTCGGGCAGGGGCGGATCCGCCGGGCCCTGACCGATGACGGCGATGTCCAGCATGCCCGTGGCCAGCGCGTTCAGCAGGGCGTCGGTCTCGTCTTCGCGCAGGCTGAGCCGGATCTGCGGGTGTCGGCGGTGGAAAGCGCCGAGCAACTCCAGCACCCGCTGGTCGGGCAACGGCTGGACCAGGCCGACCGCGAGACTGCCGGTGAGCAGGCCGGAGAGTGCGCTGATCGATTCCTTGGCGTTGGTGGCCTCCCCGAGTATGGCCCGCGCGTGCGGCAGCAGCGCCTCGCCCGCTGCGGTCAGCGAGACCGAGCGGCGGTCTCTACGGAACAGTGGCTCGCCCAGCTCGGCCTCCAGGCGCCGAATCTGCTGGCTGATCGCGGGCTGGGCCACCAGGACCCGCTCGGCGGCGCGGGTGAAGTGGCGTTCCTCTGCAACCGCGATGAAGTAGTCGAGCTGGCGGAGTTCCATAAGGAAAGCTTCTCATAGTGAGAATAAAGAGATTCTGGACTTATCACCATGGCCCCATATAGCGTCCCTCACATCACCGAAACCAATCCAAGCGAGAGGGGATCGCCATGGGCAAGCTGGTGGTGTCGGAGTTCATGACCCTCAACGGCGTGATCGAGTCGCCGGAAAAGTGGTCGCTGGACTACTTCGGCAGCGACATCGCGGACTTCAAGCTGGCCGAACTACAGGCCAGCGACGCGCTGCTGCTCGGCCGAACGACCTACAACGGCTTCGCGGCCGCATGGCCGGGCCGCACGGACGAGACCGGCTTCGCGGACAGGATCAACACGATGCCGAAGTACGTGGTCTCGTCCAACGGTGACGCACCCTGGGAGAACACCACGGTACTCGGATCGGACTTCACCGAACGGATCGCCAGACTGAAGGAGGAGGTCGACGGCGACATCCTGGTCAACGGCAGCGGCGAGCTGGTGAACGGCCTGCTTTCAGCCGCCCTGGTCGACCAGTTCACCCTGATCACCTATCCGGTGGTGGTGCCGTCCGGACAGCGATTGTTCGCCGACGGTACGACGGTGTCCCTGGACCTGATCGAGACCCGTCCCTTCGCCACCGGCCCCATTCTCACCCAGTACGCGGTGACGAAGTCCTAAGCAGACCAGTCCGGGCCCGGGTCGCGACCACACTCGCGGCCTAGGTGTACTGACCACTGAGGTTGGTGACATACCGGGACAAGTTGGACATAAAAGGAGGGCCTTCGGTATCGGTGTGGATGTCTGACGTCCGCCCCGAGCACCGCAAGGCCCTCAATGCCTCACGCTACCCACACCAACGCCAAACTCGCACCCGCCGGCCGCCTCGCGCTGGCCCGCTGCATCGTCGATGCCCACTGGCCCCTGCGCCGGGCCGCCGAGCGCTTCCAGGTCAGCCCCACCACCGCCCAACGCTGGGCCGCCCGCTACCGCCAACACGGACCGGCCGGGATGGCCGACGCCTCCAGCCGCCCGCACCACTCGCCCCGACGCACCCCCACCCGCCGCGAACGCCGCGTCATCAAACTCCGCGCCACCCGCCGGTGGGGCCCGGCCCGCATCGCCGGACACCTGGGCATGCACGCCTCCACCGTCCACCGCATCCTGACCCGCTACCCAATGCCCCGCCTGGCCCACACCGACCGGGCCACCCGGCGACCACCTCGCCCCTGATGGAAGAGCACGCCGAGGCCACCGCCCGCCCGCTGGATGTCTGGCTCGCCGAGTCTCTCGTCGACTGAACTCACCCGGACGGAAGCACGAAAAAGGGGCCCGCGAGGCCCCCTTTCGACATATGCCGTGTGTTTCTGTTGCGCGCGCATTGCGTCGGTGCGGTCAGCGGCGCTTACTTCGGGCCTTTGAACTCGAACTTGGCGACCTTCTTGGAGTTGGAAACGTATTTAACCCTGTATCCCTGCAACGTGACGGACTTCCCCAGCTTCACCGTGGCCTCGTCCTCGGCGTCTTCTCTCCCGTACCTTTCCCGTCCGACTCTGATATCGGCGCTCTTGTTCTTCTTGTCCTTGTTCAGGACGATTCGGTAGTCGTACTCGACGTTGTCGATGTCCGCCAGGTCACCCTGGCTTCCGGTGCCCTTCAAGGTCACGGTGCAATTACTGTTGGTGCACTTGACCCTTTCCCAGGAGCCGGACGAACCGGAACCGCCGCACGCCACCGCTGCGGTGAGCACCACCAGCGCGCTCGCGCCATACAGGGAGAATCTCCGCAAATCCATACGGTGTTGAGCCTTTCTGTGTCAATCCTCGACAATCCGGGTAACCGCAGTCCGGCAGCGTAGCAGTGCCGGGTTCCAAGCGGCAGGCGGCGTAGGCGCGGCTTCTCCGTATCTGCGGGCGTTTACGCTTCGGCCACACGCAGGCCACGCGCCCCGCGGCCAACGGCCCGTGCCCGAATGTCGTTGTCGGCCGCTACGTTCGGTGCGCATAAGTGATCGCAGAGTCTTGAGGGGAATTTGTGTACAAGCCAGTGGTCGTCGCCCTTAATCGGGAGCTGAGCCTGGACCTCGAACGGCAACTCGAGAGGATCATGCACCCCTTCACCCACGAACCCTGGTATGTAGAACCGGCGGATGACGAGTGTTCGCCTACGCATCGGTGCGACGGCTGGCGTATTGGCGGGCGCTGGAGCGGCCGCTATCTGAGTTCGGTGGTTGATGACCCGGACCTGGTCAACTCGCTGTGTTTTCCCAAGGACAGCCCTTTGGCAGGGTATGTGGCTTGCGACGGTGGCCCCAAGCGGCTGTTGGATCTGGAACGTGTGCGCCGGACCGCCGGGGAGGAGGCCTGGCTACGGTGGCCCCGCTTCGTCGCTGAGCGCAGGGGCGGTCCTGGTTTCTGGACACCGCGGAAAGAGGAGCCCCTCCACGTCATCCGAGCCGAGTTCGACGAGTACGTCGAGGTGGAACGGGCGCGAGCTGTTACCGGAGCCGACCTGGTCACCCACGATGGCGAGTGGATCGATGGAGACGGCGGCCCGGGCAAGGCCGACGAATACTTCCGGCGTGCGGGGGAGTACATCGACAAACTCGATGACGATGCCTGGCTCGTGTGCCTCACGGTTCACTTCTGAGCGGTTTGCTCGCGATCGGGAGCGGAACGGCGTGAAGGCAAATAAGCCCAGGTCAGGACCGAAGACCTGACCTGGGCTCTATGGTGGGCGATACAGGATTCGAACCTGTGACCTCTACCGTGTCAAGGTAGCGCTCTAACCAACTGAGCTAACCGCCCCGCTGCGATGTTGGAGGTGGAGACGGGATTTGAACCCGTGTAGACGGCTTTGCAGGCCGCTGCCTCGCCTCTCGGCCACTCCACCGGACTCCGAGTAGGGAAGCGAGATCCCCCTGGTGTCTCCGAGCGGACGACGGGATTCGAACCCGCGACCCTCACCTTGGCAAGGTGATGCTCTACCAGCTGAGCCACGTCCGCGCGCTTCTCGGGTCCGGGGCCGTCTGTGTTGGCCCCTTCGCCGTGGCGCAGTAAGAACTTTAGCGGAAAGTCGGCATTCGGCAAATCGGCGGTCGCGTGGGCCGGGCACGGCATCGGCGGATCGGGGGTGGTCGTGGTGCCGGTGCCGGTCGGGACGTGTGTCGGGGATATACAGGGACACGTGGGAATCGAGGTCAGCGGGAAGTGGAGAGGCGCCATGGCGGGCGAGGCGATGGTGCCGTGGGAGACGGCGAGACAGACCGCATGGGACCTCGGTGTGCGCTGTCCCGCTGTGGTGCGCCACGTGGCGTTGAGGGACACGCTCGGGGCGACGCTGGCCGCTGACCTGGTCGCGTTGGTCGGTGTCCCCGCATATGACACCGCCGCGATGGACGGCTACGCCGTCGCCGGGCGTGGGCCGTGGGTGGTGCGCGGTCGTGTGTTGGCCGGGGCCACCGAGCGTCTGGGCGACCTGCAGCCAGGGGAGGCCGTGGAGATCGCGACCGGGGCGCCGGTGCCCGGCGGGACCGAGGCCGTCGTGCCGTATGAGGCCGCGCTGACGGAAGAGGTCGTCGGTTCCGCTGATGACGCCCGTGCCGATGAGGGTCGTGTGGGGTCGGCCACGGACGCCGGGTCGGTCACCTGGGTCCGGGGTGAGATCGACCCCGGGCGGCACGTGCGGCGCGTGGGCGAGGACACCCCAGCTGGGGCGGCCGTTGCGGCTGAAGGGACGATCATCACACCCGCCGTGGTCGGGCTGGCCGCGAGTCTCGGCCATGACACCCTCACGGTCCGCCGCCCGAAGGTCGACGTCCTGGTCAGCGGGGACGAGATCACCGACATCGGCATTCCGGCGCCGGGCCAGGTGCGCGACGCGATCGGCCCGGTGCTGCCCGGCCTGGTGGAGTGGGGCGGGGGTGCGACGGGCGGTGTCGTCCGAGTCCGCGACACGTTCGCCGAGATGATGTCCGCTCTGCGCGCCTCCGCCGACTCTGGGGCCGACGTCATCGCCGTGTGCGGGGCCTCGTCGAAGGGCCCCGCCGACCACCTGCGCGACGCCCTAGCGACGCTGGGCGCGACCCCCGTCGTGGATGGTGTCGCCTGTCGGCCCGGCCATCCGCAGTTGCTCGCGCACCTGGGCGATCCGTCAAGCCCCGGGCCGGTGGTCGTGGGGCTGCCTGGTAACCCCAACGCCGCACTGGTGGCGGCCGCGACCCTGCTGGTGCCGCTCCTCGCCGCCATGGCGGACCGCCCGGACCCCTGCTCCGATTCCGCGCTTCCCAGCTGCCTTCCGATCGAGGGAAGAATCCGCCCGCACTACCGGGACACCCGGTTGGCGGCGGTGCGGGTCGAGAGGGGAGCGGTTGCTCACGTTGTCGGACACGACCGGCCCGGAAGCTTGCGTGGCGCGGCCATGGCCGACGCCCTCGCCGTCATCCCGCCTGACTGGCGAGGCCCCTCGGCCCGCCTCTTGTGGCTGCCGCGGTGAGGCGCTGTTCACCTCTTTTCTCTTCGCTCACTTCGCCACCATTCCGGCGGCGCTGCGCATCGCTCCAGTCACCCAGCTCGACCTGGGATTACAGCGCCGGCGCGCCGGTCTGGGACGGCCCCGTCGGGAACGACGACGGCCGCTGGCGGCATGTGGCCACCAGCGGCCGAATTTGCTCTGGATCTCCCAGAAGCTCTGGCGCGGGTCCGGTGTGAGACAGCAGAATGTGTGACTGGCCTCTCATTCAGGCCGCTGTGCCGCCGGGGCCGGACTACCCCTGGGTTCGGCTCCGGCTGGCTCGGTTCGCTGTGATCTTGCGCCGATCTCTCACGTTTTTCAGCAGCGCACGTCGTGGTGCTCTGCGTCCTTCGGTCCACGCTGCGGGGTTTCCCCTGCCGCCGGAGTGGGCCTGCGCAGCAGCCTCCACGCCATCGCCGCGGTCGCGACGACCAGCAGTGCGGCGATCGCGCTGGTCAGATGCATCCCGTCGGTGAACGCCGTCCGTGCCGCGTCCAGCAGGGCCGAAGCCGTGTCCGACGGGAGGTCCGCCGCGACATTCACGGCCCCGCCGAGGGTGTCCTGGGCGGCGTTCATCGAATCGGCGGGGACACCGGCGACGTCGCCGAGCTGAAGTCGGTACACCGCCGTCAGCACGCTGCCGAGGAGCGCCACACCGAGCGCACCGCCCAGCTCATAGGCGGTTTCGGAGATCGCCGACGCCGCGCCCGCGCGCTCGGGCGGGGCCGCGGTGAGGATCGCGTCGTTGGTCAGCGTCTCGGCCAGCCCCGCGCCCACGCAGATCAGCGCGAACGCGACGACCACCAGGAGCACCCCGCTGTGTGTGGGCGCCTGCGTCAGCGCCAGGTACCCCGTGGCGACGAACGCCAGCGCGATCGCGATGACCGCGCGCAGGCTCAGCTGACGCGCCGCCGCCACGGCCACGAAGCTCATGACCACGGACAGCACCAGCCCCGGAAGCAGCAGCAGTCCGGCCTTCATCGGGCTGATGCCCAGCACCAGCTGCAGGTACTGGGTGAGGAAGAACAGCGAGGACACCATGGCGAACACGAGCATGAGGTTCGTGGCCACGCCCACACTGAACTTCCGAACGGCGAACAGGCGCACGTCGATCATCGGGTCTGCCAGCCGCAGCTGGCGCTGGACGAAGGCGACGCCCAGCGCTGCGCCTACCGCGATCGCGGCCACCGAGGTGACCGAGAAACCGTGCTCGGCCAGGCTCTTGACGCCGTAGACGGAGGGCAGCATGGCTCCCATCGACAGCGCGACACTGGCCCAGTCCAGCCGCCCGGGCGTGGGGTTGCGCGACTCGCGCACCAGCAGCGGGACGCCGACGAGGGTCAGCGCCATCACGGGGAGGTTGATCAGGAAGACCGAGCCCCACCAGTAGTGCTCCAGCAGCCAGCCACCGATGACCGGGCCGAGCGCCGCTCCCGCCGAGAACCCGGACGCCCAGATCGCGACCGCGAGCAGACGCTGGCGCGGGTTGAGGAAGATGTTGCGCAGCAGCGACATCGTCGAGGGCATCAGGGTCGCGCCCGCCAGCCCGAGGAGCGCGCGGGCGGCGATCAGAATCTCCGGTGTGGGAGCGAAAGCCGCCAGCAGCGACGCCACGCCGAACCCGGCCGAACCGATCAGCAGCAGCTTGCGGCGGCCGATGCGGTCGCCCAGCGACCCCATCGTGACGAGCAGCCCGGCGAGAACGAAGCCGTAGATGTCGACGATCCACAGCAGCTGGCCGGCGCTGGGGGAGAGGTCTTCGCTGAGGTAAGGAACGGCGAAGCCGAGCACCGTCATGTCGACGGAGATCAGCAGCACCGGGAGTGTCAGTACGGCGAGGGCGGCCCATTCACGGGGTCCTGCCGTGGGGGCGCCTCCGCTTCCGGGCGTGGTGAGCCTGGCTTCGGCGGAACTCATTGTCACTCTCGTTCGGGTCGGTGGGTGGGCCGCCCTCGGTTTTCGACGGGCGGGGATGGGTGGACGGCGATGGCGGATGACGCGGAAGGCGTCCGGTGAACCGATGTTCGGTCGATAGGGGTTCCCTATCCTGAACCGTCCAGACGGTACAGTACCGTCCGGCCGGTATAGTGTCAATCGTGAAGACATCTCCCACCCGTGACCGCATCCTCGACGCGTTGCAGGACATCCTGATCGAGGAGGGCAACTCCGCCGTGACCCTGGAGGCCGTGGCCGCCGCCGCGGGCGTCTCCAAGGGCGGGCTGCTCTACCACTTCCCGTCCAAGGCCGCCCTGATGACCGGCCTGGTCAAGCGCCTGGCCGACCGCGCCCAGGACGAGTTCCACGAAGCCACCGAGAGCGAGGAGGGCGTCGTCCGCACCTTCCTGCGCACATCGATCCCCGAATCGCGCGAGGAGGCCGAGCTCTACTGGTCGATCATCGCGGCCCTGCGCAGCAAGGAGGACATGTCCGAGGAGTCCGAGCGCCTCGTGCGCCAGCTCTTCGACGAGTGGTCCCGGCTCCTGCACGAGGAGGTCGGCGACCCCGTTCTCGCCGAAACGATCCGCCTCGTCGGCGACGGCCTCTACCTCAGCAGCATCGCCGGCCTCTCACTCCCCGACACCGAGGTCCTCACGCAGCTCACCGAGCGGCTCATCACGCAGGCGGAGGCGTCGCGGAGCCGCGACTGAGCCCAGTGCGGGCTCCCACGTGTCAGGTCATGCCGTCCGGCACACCCACAGCGCGAGCTGGGTCCGGTCCCGCAGGCCGAGCTTGCGCAGGATGCTGGTGACATGGTTCTTCGCCGTCCCCTCGGTGATGAACAGCCGACGGGAGATCTCGCGGTTCGAAGCGCCGTCGCCGACCAGCCGGGCGACCTCCACTTCGCGCTCCGAGAGCGTGCTGTCCCCGTGGCCGAGCGATGGCCGGGTGGCGTCGGTGGTAGGCGCCGCGTCGGACACCTCCGCACGACGCGGGTCCGGCCCGGCACGGAGAGCGGCGACAACGCGCTCCGCCGCCGGTCCGCCCAGGACGGTCTCGCCGCGGGCGGCCCGCCGGATCGCCGCGACCAGGTCATCGGGCGGGGTGTCCTTGAGCAGGTACCCCTTGGCTCCCGCGCGCAGGCCGCCGAAGATGTAGTCGTCATCGTCGAACGTGGTGAGAACGACCGCCGCGACGCGCGGGTACTCCGCCTCCAGGCGGCCGATCAGGGTCACCCCGTCCATCCGCGGCATGCGCGCGTCGACCAGCGCGACATCGGGTTTCCGGTCCGAAGGCGCGGCCGCCAGGAACCGGAGTGCCTCGATCCCGTCGGCGGCGTCCCCGACGATCTCGATGCCGTCCTCGATCTCCAGCAGCTTGCGCAGCCCCTGGCGGAGCAGGATCTGGTCGTCGACGATCAGCACCCGCACAGCGGACGCGATCCCGCTGATCTGATCGTTGTCCGTCACGACCTCGCCCCCGCCACTCGCGCGCCCGTGTCACTCCCGACCGGCGTCGACGCGCGCCGCGCGGGAACGCTCGCCCGCACGGCGAAGCCCACGCCCGCGCGTCGGGCCGCGTCCATAGTGCCACCGACCGCCTCGACGCGCTCTCGCAGTTCGCGCAGTCCGAACCCGTGCGTGGCGGCCTGGTCGTCCGCGCCCTGCCCGTTGTCGGACACGACCACGGTGATCCGGTCGGCCGTGCAGGTCACGTCGATCTCGATCCGGTCGGCCGCCGAATGGCGCAGCGCGTTGGTGATTCCTTCCTGCAGCACGCGATAGCAGACCAGCTCGGTCTCCTCGTCGGTGTCCGGCCACGCGCCGTCGATGCCGAACACCACTTGGGGGCCGATGCCCGAGAACGACTCCGCCAGTGCCCGCATGGCCTCCGGTCCGGCCCGCCCCTCCAGACGCAGCGGTTTGAGGGCCCGCACCCAGCGGCGGGTATCGGCCAGTGCCTCCTGGGTGAGCCGCTGGGCGTCGGCGACCTCGTCCCATGCGGCGTCGGGGCGGGCTGTACGGAAGCGCAGGGCGTTGGCCAGCCCCATGTTGATGACGGTCAGGTAATGGCCGACCGAATCGTGCATCTCCCGAGCCATCCGCGCCCGTTCCTCGGCCACCGTCAACTCGCGGGTGCGCTCGGCATAGCGGCGCAGCTCAGCGTGGGCGGCTTCCAGGTCGGCGAGCAGTCCCCGAGTCTCCTCGGCACGCTGTCGAGCCTCCAGCAGGGAGAGGAAGAACTTGATCATGGCCAGGCCCAGGGTGGCGAGCAAGGCACCCTCGAAGAGACCGGTCCACGGGTCTGCCCTGGGTCCGGACGAGAACAGTGCTACGGCGAGGGTGGCGGTGACGGCCGTGTAGGCGATCGCGCTCCGTGACCCGAAGACGAGGATCGTGTTGCCCACCGCCAGGCAGAAGAGCATGAAGACCGCGGCCCCGCCGCCGGTGAGGATGACCAGCATGATGGCCGGGAGGAAGAGGAGGGTCAGGCCTTTGCGGGGTCGCGAGGCCGTGGACGCCCAGGGGAGGAAAGGCCACAGGACACCGGCCAGGACAAGACCGCCCGCCTGAGACAGAGCGATGGCCCACGTAGAGGGGGAGGGGTATCCGGGCGTCAGGGATACGTCGGCGAAGCGGAGCAGAGCGACGCTGTTCGCCGCCACCGCGACCCAGAAGAGCAGCGAGAGCGTCGACGGGGGTCGGTCTCCGGTGAACTCGACCCAGTGTCGCGGGTTACGTCGAGATCCGCTCCTGGCCGTACCCATGCGGAGAAGCTAGCACCGCCGCGCGCCCGGCGAACCGGGCGCGGAGGCACATTCGGGTCATGTGTCGAGGGCATGACCAGAGGCATGGTCACCCGCCTGCGCGGCTCGTCCTGGCCCGATGGGAGAACATGACCGGTCACGTGCCAGAAGCCGGATGTGTGGGGCGCCCTCCCGTCCGTAGCTTCCGAGCATGCTGAACAAGCTGAAGACAGCGATCGGACCCGCCGCCGAGGCCCATCCGTTCATTGCGGCCGGGGCGAGCGGGAGACGGGTGACCCATCCGCTGCTCGTCATCGTGTTGGCGCAGGTCCTCTATGTGATCGGACTTCTGCCGAGTCTGTTCTTGATCGGTCCGCTGCTGGAGTGGATCCCCCAGATCTCGGGGAGCAACCTCGTCGTCGCGGCCCTGGTCGGCATCGCGCGGCCGATCGTGGGCTTCCTCCCCTTCTACGCGGTGCTCTGGCTGTGGCTGCGGTTCTACGAGCGCCGGACCTTCTCCTCCACCGGTTTCGCCTTCGACCGCACTCTGGTGACCGGATTGCTCGCTGGATTCGCGCTGGCGGTCGCGTTCGTCGCCGCGCTGATCGGCGTCGGCTTGGCGGCGGGCACCGTCCGGTGGCACGGCGCCGTGATCTTCGGTCAGGAGGGGGCGGCGGTGGTCCTTCTCTTCGCCCTCGTGTTCACGGTGGCGAAGGTCGTCGAGATCGGTATCGAGGAACAGCTCTACCGAGGATGGATGCTGCAGGCGGTCGGCGCGCGCTGGGGTAAGGCGGCGGGCGTCCTCGTCTCCTCCTTCTTCTTCGCTCTCTTTCACTTCTTCTTCATCGGCTACTTCGTGCTTCCTGGACTGAGGAGCCACGAGGCCCACTGGGTGCTGATGCTCAACATCTTCCTGTGGGCCGTGTTCGCGGCGCTGGTGACCCTGCGCACCCGGTCGCTGTGGACGGCGGTGGGCTTTCACGCGGCGGCACTGACCATTCCCGTCCTCCTGCTGACGCTGGCCACACCGGACACCGTCGACGGGGCGGCGGGCCTGCTGGTGTTCGTCATCGAGAACCCGAGCCACTACACGGGCGGTGTCGGATTCGCGGGGCCGTTCGAAGGGCTGGCGGCCACGGTGGTGCTGCTCGTGCTCGTGGCGGTGGCCGCGGTGCTGGAGTGGAGGTCGTCGCGTCGCACGGACCGTCAGTGCGGTCAGACCGCCAGGGCGTTGCCCTCCGGTGCGCTGCGGACCGTGGGGAGTCCCAGGTCGGAGCAGAGACGGCCGAGGGCGTCGTCGTGACGGAAGTCGATGAAGTGCAGGCCGCGCACGCCCTCCAGGGAGAGGGCGTGGGTGGCCTGTTCCAGGGCCAGCTGGTAGGCGGCCTCGCGCTGGTCGGGGGCGGCGGCCAGCCGGTCGATCAGCTCGTCGGGCACATGGATGCCGGGAACGCGTTTGTTCATGTAGCGCAGGGAGCGCGCGCCCTTAACCAGGACGATGCTCGGCAGCAGGGCGACTTTCGGGGTCAGGCCGGTGGCCGCGCCGATGCGGGTGAACTCGGCGAGGCGGTCGGGGTGGTAGCAGATCTGCAGCTGGAGGAAGCGCGCACCGGCCGCGGCCTTCTTCAGGGCGCGGCGGACGCGGTAGGCGTGCGGGGGCGCCGCAGGGTTCTCGACCGCCCCGATCAGCAGCTTGGGGGCCGGGTCGATCGGGCGGCCGGAGAGGTAGTGGCCCTTGGCCAGCCCGGCGGCGACCCGGATGAGCTGGACCGCGTCGAGGTCGAAGACCCGGCGTGCCTCGGGTTCGTCCCCGGCGGTGACGTCGTCGCCCGTCATGCAGGACACGGCCGTGATGCCGTGCAGCGCCGCGCCCATGATGTCGGCCTCCAGCGCGAGCCGGTTCTTGTCGCGGCACACCAGCTGCAGCACCGGCTCGACGCCGTACTGCTGTATTGCGATCGCGAGGGCGACATTGGACACGTGGGCGTGCGCGGACGCGTTGTCCGTGGCGTTGACCGCGTCCACGTAGGGCGTGAGACATGCCAGTTTGGCGGCGATCTCGGGTAGGCCCCCGCCGTCCATCACGGGGAACTCCGCGGTGATGACGGGGCGGGACGGCTCGGGGCTGGTGAGGAGGTCGGCGAAGTTGGGCACCCTGGGCTCCTTCCGGATCGTCCTGCTGCGTCGTGTTCTCATCCGGTGGGCCGGTGGGGCCCGTCGGTGTGGTGGGAGCTGGTTGGTGCGCCGCTAGTCGGCGGGTGGTTCCTCGGATTCCCACCCCGCCGGAACGACCTTGTCGCGGCCGGTCAGCAGGTTGATCCAGGAGGACGTGCCCTGGAGGCGGTTGTCGACGGGTGGTCGCAGGTCGTCGAACTCTTCACGCCATGGGCGCGGCATCTTCTCCGAGCGGTCCTGCGCCTTGAGCCACACGCAGGTCATGGTCGGGTCGACCTCGCAGGTGCCGTCCTCGCGCACCCCGCCGCACGGCCCGTTGCGCAGGGACTTGGGACAGGTCATGGGGCAGGTGAGGCCCGTGGAGTGCAGAACGCACTGCCCGCACATGCGGCAGTCCCAGATGGGCTTCTTGACGGCGTGTTCGATGGTTGCGAGCAAGCGGGCCATGGGTCCACCCCAACCTCGACTGTTGCAAACTATGCAACTACAATCGTATTGAGAAACGCTACCGCGTGACCACAGGCTAAATCCGGCGGTTTCGTTGCGTCAATGGATATCAGTTGCGCAAGACGAAACTTATGGCCCCTCGATCTCTTGACACCGATGCCGCCAGCGAGGGACGCTCTGTTGCGCATGGCGATCCTCGTTGCGTATCAAGTGATGGAGGACCCGATGGCCGTCATCGAGAACCCGGAGATCCTGCTCTACTCGCGGATCAGGAAGTCGCCGTACTTCTATGCCTCACGCCGCCACGGCGTGGCCAAGTACAGCGTGTACAACCACACCTACCACCCGCGCCACTACGGCGACCCCGTGGCCGAGTACTGGCACCTGCTCAACGGCGTCACCCTCTGGGATGTCGGCGTGGAACGCCAGGTCGAGATCACCGGCCCCGACGCGTTCACCTTCACGAACATGCTCGTCCCGCGCGACCTCACCAAGTGCAAGGTCGGGCAGTGCAAGTACGTGTTCATCACCGCGCCCGACGGCGGCATTATCAACGATCCGGTCCTACTGCGTCTCGGTGAGAACCACTTCTGGCTGTCCCTCGCCGACAGCGACGTCCTGCTGTGGGCCCAGGGCCTGGCCTACAACAGCGGGCTCGACGTCACGATCCGCGAGGCCGACGTCGGCCCGGTGCAGGTCCAGGGGCCGAAGTCGCGCGATGTGATGGTCGACCTCTTCGGTGAGCGGATCCTGGACATCGGCTACTACTACTGCGCCGAGTTCGAGCTCGACGGCATGCGGGTGGTCGTCTCGCGCACGGGCTACACCTCCGAGCTGGGCTTCGAGATCTACCTGCGCAACGCCTCGCGCGACGGCGTCCGGCTGTGGGACCGGGTGATCGAGGCCGGGACCCCGCACGGGATCGAGGTGATCGGTCCGTGCCACATCCGCCGCATCGAGGGCGGCATCCTCGCCTGGGGCTGCGACATCGGGCTCGACACCAACCCCTTCGAGGTCGGCTACGGCTACGAGGTGAGCTGGATGGTCGACCTGAAGCAGGAGGCCGACTTCATCGGCAAGGAGGCGCTGCGCCGCATCCGCGACAACGGCATCGACCGCAAGCTCGTCGGCGTGGAGATCGGCGGCATGCCGCTGGGCAGCTTCAACGACGGCTCGATGATCGACCCGTTCCCGGTGTATGCGCCCGGCGGCACGGAGCCGATCGGCAAGGTCACCTCCGCCTGCTTCTCGCCGCGGCTGGAGCAGAACATCGGGTTCGCCATGGTGCCGATCGAGCTGGCCGGACCGGGCACGGATCTGGCCATCGAGCGGCCCGGCGGGCTCGTGCCCGCCACGGTGGTCGAGAAGCCGTTCATCGACCCCAAGAAGTACGTGCCCAAGCAGGACCTGCACCAGCTCGCCACGGGCTGAGCGTACCCGGTGCGGGTGCCGGCGGCCGCGCGGCACCGACGGCGGTGAGCGGCGGGTGACGGCGCGCCGCGGGGTGCGGGGGTGCCACCCCGCGCCCCGCGGCTGCGCCCTGTGCTGTCTCGTGGGGCACAACTGGCGCCGCGCCCCGGACCTGCCCTGGTGTCCGGGGCGCGGGCTGCGTTGTCCTCCTGCGCCGTCGCGCTGATCAGCCGCGGCGGCTCCGCCTCCGCTTTGGTGTCCCGGGTGACCGGGATGTGCCGGAACTCCGCGCGGTAGGAGGCGGCCAGCGTCGCGGCGTCGGGATGGCTGGAGACCACCAGCGGGACCTCAATGCCGAGCGTGCCCCACCGGCGTCGGGACGTCGGGGTGGCGCGGGATGAGCGGGACCCCTGCCCGTGACCGCGCGCCGGGCAGGAGTCGCCGCCGGAGACTGTTGCATAGTTAGCAACTCATCCCTGTATATGAAACACTGAGAGCTCGCGTGGTGTTCCGTCGCGGGGCGTGCGGCATGCGAAAAGAGGCGAGAATCCGCCCCTTGACAGCGCGCCTCGGTGCGTCGGACCCTGTTGCGTAACACGCTGGTTGTTGCGCTGATAGAAACTCCGACGGTGAAGGTAGGGCTGCCATGGCCGCACCTCGTCCCGCCCCTCGGACCGTCCCCCGAATCGTGATCATCGGCGCGGGTATCGTCGGCTGCGCGCTCGCCGACGAACTCACCGTGCGCGGCTACACCGACGTCACCGTGGTCGACCAGGGCGATCTCTACCGCACCGGAGGCTCCACCTCCCACGCTCCCGGCCTGGTGTTCCAGACCAACGGCGCCAAGACCATGTCCGACTTCGCCGACTACACCGTGCGCAAGTACGGCGCGCTGCGCACGGCCGACGACCGCCCCTGCTTCAACCCCGTCGGCGGACTGGAACTGGCCGCCACCCCCGAACGCCTCGACGAGCTGCACCGCCGCTGTGGCTGGGCGCGCTCCTGGGGGATCGAGGCCCAGGTGCTCGACCCGGACGCCTGCGCCGCCGCCCACCCCCTCGTCCACGCCGACCGCGTCCTCGGCGGCCTGCACACGCCCACCGACGGCCTGGCCGCGGCGCTCCCGGCCGCGCGCGCCCAGGGCGAGGCCGCCATCCTGCGCGGGGCGCGCTTCCTGGCCCGGCACCGCGTCCTCGACGTCGAGACCACCGGTGGGCGGGTCACCGGCGTCGTCACCGACCAGGGCAACATCCCCGCCGACCTGGTGGTCTGCTGCGCGGGGATGTGGGGCCCGCGCATCACCCGCATGGTCGGGATGACGCTTCCGCTCACCCCCCTCGCGCACCAGTTCGGCTGGACCGGCCCGGTCCCCGCGCTCGCCGGGGCCCCGGCCGAGGCCGTCCACCCGATCCTGCGCCACCAGGAACACGACCTGTACTACCGGGAGAAGTTCGACCGCGTCGGCGTCGGCTACTACGGCCACCGGCCCATGCCCGTCGACCCCGACGCCATCGGCGCCCCCGGCCCGGCGGACGACGAGGGCATGCCCTCGGAGCAGCCGTTCACCCCCGTCGACTTCGACCCGGCGTGGACCGCCACCCTCGACCTGCTCCCCGACCTCGCCGAGACCAAGCTCGACGAGGGCATCAACGGGCTGTTCTCCTTTACCCCCGACAACATGCCGCTGCTCGGGGAGTCGCCCGACGTCGCGGGGTTCTGGGTGGCCGAGGCCGTCTGGATCACCCACTCTGCCGGGGTCGCACGCGCCGTGGCCGAGTGGATCGTCGACGGCACCTCCACCTTCGACCTGCACGCTTGCGACATCAACCGGTTCCAGCGCCACCAGCTCGCCCCCGGCTACCTGCTCGAACGCGACTGCCAGAACTTCGTGGAGGTCTACGACGCCCTCCACCCGCTCCAGCCGATGGAGGAGCCCCGCCCGCTGCGCGTCGCCCCCTTCCACTCCCGCCAGCACGAGCTCGGCGCCTTCTTCCTGGAAGCCAACGGCTGGGAGCGCCCGCACTGGTACGAGGCCAACGCCGACCTGGTCGAGGGGCGCGGCATCACCCCGCCCGGGCCGTGGGCCGCGCGCTACTGGTCGCCGATCGTCGGCGCCGAGGCCCAGGTCACCCGCGAGCGCGTGGCGATGTACGACATGTCCTCGCTGATGCGGCTGGAGGTCACCGGCCCCGGCGCCGCCGCGTTCCTCAACCGCATGACCACCGGCCGCGCCGAGCGCACCCCCGGCTTCGTCGCCTACTGCCTGCTGCTCGACGCCACCGGGCGGCTGCGCGGCGACATCACGATGGCCCGGATCACCCACGACCACTACCAGCTGGGCGTCAACAGCCCCCTGGACCTGGACTGGCTCCGCCGCCACCTGCCGTCCGACGGCTCCGTCCAGGTGCAGGACATCACCGCCCGCACCACCTGCATCGGGCTGTGGGGGCCGCGCGCCCGCCAGCTCATGCAGCCGCTGGCCGACCACGACCTGTCCAACCACGGCCTGCGCTACTTCCGCTGCGCGCGCATGCACGTGGGCGAGGTGCCGGTGCTGGCGATGCGCGTCTCCTATGTCGGTGAACTGGGCTGGGAGCTCTACACCACGCCCGACCTGGGCCTGCGGCTCTGGGACACGCTCTGGCGGGCCGGGCGGCCGCTCGGGGTCATCGCCGCCGGGCGCGGCGCCTTCAACAGCCTCCGGCTGGAGAAGGGCTACCGCGCGTTCGGCGTGGAGATGACCGACGAGCACGACCCCTACGAGGCCGGACTCGGCTTCGCCCTGCGCATGGCCAAGGACGACTTCCTCGGGCGCGACGCCCTGGCGGCGCGCGACCCGGGCGCGGTCCAGCGCCGGTTGTGCTGCCTGACCACCACGCCCGATCCCGCCGACACCGTCATGGGCGGCGAACCCGTCTACCTCCCCGGCGAGGACGGCACCGCCGCCGGGTACGTCACCAGCGCCGCCTACGGCCACACGCTCGGCACCGGCATCGCCTACGCCTGGCTGCCCGCCGACCGCGCCGAGCCCGGCACCCAGCTGGAGATCGGCTACTTCGACCGGCGCATCCCGGCCACCGTGGCCACCGACCCCCTGTTCGACCCCGAGATGGCGAGGCTGCGCGCATGATCGGCGACGCATCCCTGTGGCGGAAGCGCGACCCGGACGACCACTACGACGTGGTCATCGTCGGCTCGGGCGGGCACGGCCTGGCCACCGCCTACTACCTGGCGCGCGAACACGGCATCCGCGACGTCGCGGTGCTGGAGCGCGGCTGGCTGGCCGGCGGCAACATGGCCCGCAACACGGCCATCATCCGCTCCAACTACCTGTGGGACGCCAGCGCCGGGATCTACGAGCACGCGCTGGGCCTGTGGGAGGGGCTGGAGGAGGAGCTCGGCCGCCCCATGCTGCTCAGCCAGCGCGGCGTGCTCAACCTCGCGCACACCACCCACGACGTCCGCGAGTCCGTGCGGCGGGTCAACGCCAACCGGCTCAACGGCATCGACGCCGAATGGCTGGGGCCCGAGGAGGTCAAGAAGCTCGTCCCCATCATCGACACCACCCCCGCCCTGCGCTACCCGGTGCTGGGCGCCACCTACCAGCCGCGCGCCGGTATCGCCAAGCACGACCTCGTGGCCTGGGCGTTCGCAGCTGCGGCCGACGCGCTCGGCGTCCACATGATCGAGGACTGCGAGGTCACCGGCTTCCAGCGGAGCGGCGACCGCGTCGTCGGCGTGCACACGAGCCGCGGCCCCATCGGCGCGGGCAAGGTCGCGCTGTGCGCCGCCGGGCACACCTCCGTCCTGGCCGAGCGCCTGGGCCTGCGCCTGCCGGTGCAGAGCCACCCGCTGCAGGCCATGGTCACCCAGCTGCTGGAACCGGTCATCGACACGGTGGTCATGTCCAGCGCCGTGCACGTCTACGTCAGCCAGGCCGACAAGGGAGAGCTCGTCCTGGGCGCCGGTATCGACGCCTACAACGGCTACGGCCAGCGCGGCTCGTTCTGCACCATCGAGCACCAGGTCGCGGCGGCCGTCGCGCTCTTCCCGATCCTCGAGCACGCCCAGCTGCTGCGCACCTGGGGCGGCATCGTCGACGTCACCCCCGACGCCTCACCCATCATCGGCCCCACCCCGTTCGAGGGCCTCTACCTGAACTGCGGGTGGGGCACGGGCGGGTTCAAGGCCACCCCCGGCGCGGGGCACGTCTTCGCCGACACCATCGCCAACGACCGCCCGCATCCGCTGGCCGCGCCCTTCGGGCTGGAGCGGTTCACCACGGGGGCACTGGTCGACGAACACGGCGCCGCGGCCGTCGCCCATTGACCCGGCACACACCCACCCGGCACACCACGAAGGAGGAACCTCGGATGCTGCTCATCCCCTGCCCCTGGTGCGGCCCCCGGGACGAGGCCGAATTCCGCTACGGCGGCCAGGCGGGCGTCGCCTACCCGCGCGATCCCTGGGCCCTGGACGACGGCGCCTGGGCCGAGTTCCTGTTCGTCCGGGACAACCCCAAGGGATGGTTCGCCGAGCGCTGGTTCCACACCGCCGGGTGCCGCCGCTGGTGCCACGTCCTGCGCGACACCCTCGACAACCGCATCGCCGCCTCCGGCCCGGCCGGGACCCAGCTGCCGGAACCCGATACCGGCGATGTCGACGAACCCGCCGATCCGGCCACGGCGAATCCGGCCCGCCCGGCCCCGGGGAGCCGGGCATGAGCGGGCGACGGCGCCCCGCGTGGACCGACCCCAGCGGGGCCGAGGCACCGGAGGTCGGCGTCGTCTTCGACGGCCGGCCCCTGACCGCGCGCGCCGGGGAGCCGCTGTCCGCCGCGCTGCTGGCCGCCGGGGTGCGCACCGTGAGCACCTCCATCTCCACCGGGCGCCCGCGCGGCGTGTACGCCGTCGACTCCGCCGAGCCGTGCGCCTATGTGCGGGTGGACTCGCCCCCGGGCGAGGCCATGGCGCAGGCCACCCGTGTCGAGGCCCACGACGGACTGCGCGCCGCCGGGCTGGCCGGATACGCCCGCCTGCCCGACGACCGCGAACCCGCCCGCTCCGACAAGTCCTGGGCGCACTGCGACGTCCTCGTCGTCGGCGCCGGCCCGGCCGGACTCGCCGCGGCTCTGGCCGCCGCCCGTGCCGGGGCGCGGGTCATCCTCGCCGACGAGCGCCCGCACCCCGGCGGCGACCTGCTGGGATCGCGGCGCGACATCGACGGGACACCGGCCGCCGAGTGGATCGAGGCGGCCATCGCCGAGCTCCGCGCCCACCCCGAGGCGCGCGTGTTCACCCGCACCGCCGTCACCGGCCACTACGACCACGGCGAGCACATCGCGCTGGAGCGCCGACCGCGGCAGGAGGCGACCGGCGACGGCGCGTCGGACGAGCGGTCCCGGCCCGTCTCCTACCGGCTGTGGCGCATCCGGACCCGCCGCACCGTCCTGACCACCGGCGCCGGGGAGCGGCCGTTCGCCTTCCAGGGAAACGACCGCCCCGGCGTCATGCTCGCGGGCGCCGCCGCCCGGTACGCCTGGCGCTACGGTGTCCTGCCCGGACGCCGCGCCGTCGTCTCCGGCTGCCACGACGAGGCGCTGTGGGCCGCCGTCGACCTGCACGACGCCGGGATCGAGCTCGCCGCCGTCGCCGACGCCCGACCCGCCCCCGGAACCGCGCCCGTCGCCGCGCTGCGGGAGCGCGGCATCGACGTCCTGACCGAACACGCCGCCACCCGGACCGTGGCCACCGCCGACGGGGTGCTGTCCGACGCCGCGCTGGCCCCCGTCGACCGCCAGGGCCGCGTCATCGGACCGGACCAGACCTTCGCCTGCGACCTCCTCGCGGTCTCCGGCGGCCACGATCCCGCGATCGCGCTCGCCGCCCACACCGGCATGCGGCCCCGCTGGTCGCCGCCGCACGCCGCCTTCCTGCCCGGACCCCTGCCCGACGCGACGCACTGCGTAGGGGCGGCGGCCGGAACCCGCGGCGCCGACGCCGCCCGCGCCGCCGGACAGCAGGCGGGCCACGCGGCCGCCGTCGCGGCGCTGCGCACCGACGGCGGCGTCCCGGCACCGCGGGCCGGGAACGGCGCCCACGGGCAGGCGAGCGGGGAACACGGGGCCGGCGACGCGGCGGGCGGCACGCCGCCCATGGCGCTGTGGGCGGTCACCGCCCCGCACAGCGACGACGCGCTGACCTTCGTCGACCTGCACCGGGACGTCACGCTCGCCGACCTCCGCGCCGCCATCGAGGCCGGGATGACCTCCATCGAGCACATCAAGCGCTTCACCACCATCGGCACCGGCCCCGACCAGGGGCGCACCTCGGGCGTCCTCACCGCCGGGATCGTCGCCCAGTGGCTCGGCCGGTCCATGGACCAGGTCGGCGGCACACAGCAGCGCCCGCCGGCCGTGCCCATCCCGTTCGCCGCCCTGGCCGGGCCGGACCGCGGGGACCTGCTCTACCCGGCGCGCCGGACACCCATGCACGACTGGCACGTGGCCCGCGGGGCGGTCTTCGAGGACGTCGGGCAGTGGAAGCGCGCCCGCTACTATCCCCGGGGCGGGGAGGACATGCGCGCGGCGGTGCTGCGCGAGTGCCGGGCCGCCCGGGAGGGCGTGGCGGTCCTCGACGCCTCCACCCTCGGCAAGATCATCGTGGCCGGCCACGACGCCCCGGTGTTCCTCGACCGCGTTTACACCGGAAAGTTCTCCAGCCTGGGCGTGGGCCGCTGCCGCTACGGCGTCATGTGCGGCGCCGACGGCATGGTCCTCGACGACGGTGTCGCCGTGCGCCTGTCCGACCACCGCTACCTGGTCACCACGACGTCGGGCAACGCCGAGACGGTGCTCGCCTGGCTGGAGGAGTGGGCCCAGGAGGAGTGGCCGGACCTCTGCGTGCACTTCACCCACGCCACCGACCACTTCGCCACGGTCAGCGTGGTCGGCCCGCGCTCCCGCGACGTGATGGCGCGCATCGCCCCCGACCTGGACGTCTCCGCCGAGGGCTTCCCGTTCATGAGGTTCCGCGACGCCACCGTTGCTGGGGTCCCCGCCCGCGTGCTGCGCGTCAGCTTCACCGGCGAGCTCACCTTCGAGATCTACGTCTGCTCCTGGTACGGGCGCGCCGTGTGGGAGGCGGTCATGGCGGCCGGGGAGCCCCACGGAATCACCCCGTACGGCACCGAGACCATGCACGTGCTGCGGGCGGAGAAGGGGTTCATCGTCGTCGGGCATGAGACCGATGGCAGCGTCACCCCGCTCGACCTCGGCATGGGGTGGGCGGTCTCCAAACGCAAGGACTTCGTCGGCAAGCGGTCGCTGAGCCGCCCCGACACCGCGCGCGACGACCGGGAGCAGCTGGTCGGACTGCTTCCCGACGACACGGGGCACGTTCTCGCCGAGGGAGCGCAGCTGGTGGCCGGGCCACCGGGTGCCGCGAGCGGTGCCGCGTCCGGCGCCCCCGCGGCGTGGCCGATGCCGGTCGCGCCCCCACCGCGCCCGGCTCCGACCCAGGGCCGCGTCACCTCCGCCTACGACAGTGCGGCGCTGGGCCGCACCTTCGGGCTCGGCCTGCTGCGCGGTGGCCACGAGCGGCACGGCGAACGGCTCTACGCCGTGCACCTGGACCGGATCGTCCCGGTGACCGTGACCGATCCGGTGTTCTACGACAAGGAGGGCCTGCGCCGTGATGGATGAGACGACGACGGCCGAGGTTCCGGCCCCGCGCGCCGAACCGCGCAGCCCGGTCGCCCACCTGGCCGACCGCATCGGCGGAGCCGGCTCCGCCGACACCGCGCTCCTGCGGGAGCTGCCGTTCCTCGCCCAGGTCGAGCTGCGCGTCGACGCCGACGAGGAGCAGGCCGCCTCCCGCCTGGCCGGGGAGTTCCTGGGCTGCCCGTTGCCCGAGGCCGGCCGCGTGTCGGGGGGCGGGCACCCCTACGTGCTGTGGTGCGGCCCGGGCTGGTACCTGGTCGTGGACGGCGGTGCCACCGGGCGCGGGCTGGCCGCCGGGCTGTGCGCGGCGCTGGGCGGCGAGTACGGCGCGGTGTGCGGCAGCGTCGTCGACGTCTCCGGGCAGCGCACGGTGCTGGAACTGCGCGGCCCGCGCGCCCGCGACGTGCTGGCCCAGGGCTGCCCCCTGGACCTGCACCCGCGTGTCTTCGCGGCGGGAGCCTACGCGCAGACGCTGTTCGCCACGACCAACATCGGCATCCACCACACGGGGATGCATAGCAACGGAAACGGGGTAAGGGAGAAGGAGGGATCGGAGAACGGCGTACCGGTGTTCCGCATCCTCGTACGCGCGTCGTTCGCCGACCACCTCACGCGGCGGCTGCTCGATGCGATGGAAACCGAGACCCGGGGGAGTGCCACCACGAGCTGACGCCGGACTGTAGAGCCCAAAAAACCGCTCTGACCTGCGTGGATGACAGAACGGCCGCGCCTGTCCAGGGAGCGCTGACTCTCCCCCACTATCGTAGGACCATGGCTTCCAACGACCACCGCGCAGAGAAGATTCGGAACACACCACGAGGGGAACGGTCCGAGCGGGGGTCGGGTGGTGAAGCGGAGGCGACCAGGACAGCCTCCGGTAAGGATGGTGCGCCGGTGCAATCGGTGGACCGCGCCATCACCGTCCTGGAGATTTTGGCGCAGCACGGTGAGGCCGGAGTCACGGAGATCGCCGCGGAACTGGGAGTCCACAAATCGACGGCCTTCCGCCTGGTCGGCGCGCTGGAACGGCGCGGCCTGGTGGAGCAGCCGGGGCTGCGCGGAAAATACCAGCTCGGTTTCGGCATCATCCGGCTGGCCGGGACGATGGCAGCGGGGCTCGACCTCACCCAGCAGAGCCGTCAGGTCTGCGAGGACCTCGCCGCCGACCTCGGCGAAACGGTCAACATCGCGATCCCCAGCGGCGACATGGTCGTCAACATCGACCAGGTGCGCGGCTCCTCCGCCGTGGTCAGCCAGAACTGGATCGGCCGCCAGAACCCCCTGCACTCCACGTCGAGCGGCAAGGTGCTGCTCGCCTTCATGACCCGGCCCGAGCAGCGGCGGATCATGCGCGGGCACCTGGAGGAACTCACCCCCCGAACCATCACCGACCCCGACGCCCTGCGCGAGGAGTTCGACAAAATCCTGCGGCACGGGTACGCCACGGCCGTGGAGGAGCTGGAAGTCGGCCTCAACGCGGTCGCCGCCCCCATCCGCGGGCTGACCGGCGAGGTAATCGCGGCGGTCAGCGCCTCGGGCCCCTCGTACCGGATGGAGGAGTGCCGCCTCGACGTCATCGGTGAGACAGTCCTGAAGGCCGCCGAGGAGATCTCCGCCCGCATGGGGCATATGGCCTCCGCCTGAGACGCCTCACCACCCTCCCTCCCGCCCACCACCACCCACCATCGCCCACCCGATCCTGCCGGGCCACCGGCGCCCGCCCTACCCCTTCGGGGTCAGCCGCGGGCGCCCGGGACCCGCCCCAGACCCGCGGCGACGATGCCGACGACGCGCTCGACGAGGACGTCGGGTGTGGCTGCGATGTCCAGGGTGACGCCCTGCTCGTCGCGCTCCAGCGGTTCCAGGGCCTCCAGCTGGGAGTCGAGCAGCGCGGGCGGCATGAAGTGGTCCGAGCGCTCCGCCAGCCGCTGCGCGAGCAGGGATCGCGGACCGTGGAGGTGGAGGAACCGGATATCGGGCGCCCCCGTGCGCAGGATGTCCCGGTAAGCGCGCTTGAGTGCGGAGCAGGCCACGAGCGTCGGCTCACCGCGCCGCTCGTGCTCGGCGATCCACTCCGCCAGCGAGGCCAGCCAGGGGCGGCGGTCCTCGTCGGTCAGCGGCGCCCCTGCCGACATCTTCGCGATGTTGGCGGCCGGGTGGAACCGGTCCGCCTCGGCCAACGGCAGCCCCAGCCGCTCGGCGGCCCGCAGCGCGACCGTACTCTTGCCGCTGCCTGACACACCCATGACGACAAAGTGCATGGTTTCCCTCCCCGTGTGCGGGCACGCGACAATGTGACGTCCGCGCGCCCCGCGTACTAATAGTGTTACCAATGATTCGGCCCGGAGCATCGGCGCCCCCCGCGTTCGGCGCCGGTCCGGCCACAGCGAGGAGCCCGATGAGCGCCCACGCCGACCACGGCGGCTCGGCCCGCCGCACCCTGCACAACCGCGTTCTGGCGGAACTGGGCCCGGCGATCGCGGCCGGCGAGGTCGAGCCCGGCCACGTGTTCACGCTCGACCGCCTGGAGCGCGACTACGGGGTCTCGCGCACCGTGGCCCGCGAGGCGGTGCGGGTGCTGGAGTCCATGCGCCTGGTCGTCAGCCGTCCCCGCACCGGCGTCCGGGTCCGCCCGCAGGGGGAGTGGAGCGTCTACGACCCCCAGCTCATCCGGTGGCGGCTGGCCGGCCCCGGCCGCATGGCGCAGTTGCGGTCGCTGAACGAGCTGCGCGCCGCCGTCGAGCCTCCGGCCGCGGCCTCCGCCGCCCGCCGCGCCCGGCAGGAGGAGCGCGACGCGCTGGTCGAGGTGAACCGGCGGATGGCCGAGGAGGGCGAGCGCGGCGACCTGGCGGCCTTCCTCGACCTGGACATCGAGTTCCACCGGCGCATCCTGCTGCTGTCCGGCAACGAGATGTTCGCGGGGCTCTCCGACGTCGTCGCCGAGGTGCTCACCGGCCGCACGGCCTACCAGCTGATGCCGCACCGGCCCCGACCCCACGCGCTGCGCCTGCACGCCCACGTCGCCTCGGCGATCCACAGCGGCCTGCCCGAGGTCGCGGAGGCCGCCATGCGCGCCATCGTCACCGAGGTCGTGGCGGCCCTGGACGAGGCCGACACGGGTGCGGCGGGACCGGCGGACGCTCCAGGACTCACAGAACCAGGCTGAGCAGGAAGGCGAAGCCGAAGCCGATCACGCCGATCAGCGTCTCCATCACCGTCCAGGTGCGCAGCGTGGTCCGCACGTCCATGCCGAGGAAGCGGCCGACCAGCCAGAACCCCGAGTCGTTGACGTGCGAGAGCACCGTGGAGCCGCAGGCGATCGCGATGACGATCAGCGACAGGTCGAGCGTGGACAGCCCGCTGGTCGCCGCGACCGTGGGCGCGATGAGCGCCGCCGTGGTGGTCAGCGCGACCGTGGCCGAGCCCTGGGCCACGCGCAGCGCCGTCGCGACGACGAACGCCGCCACGATGACCGGCAGGCCGGTGGACTCCAGGCTGTGCGCCAGGGCCTCCCCGATGCCGCCGGCCCGCAGCACGCCGCCGAACATGCCCCCGGCACCGGTGATCAGGATGATCGAGCACACCGGCCCCAGGGCCTCGTTGCTGATCTGCTCGATGCGCTGGCGCGGGTGCCGCCCGCGGCCGAGCACCACCATGGCCGTGATCGCGGTGATGAGCAGCGCGACGGGCGTCTGCCCGAGGAGGACCAGCACCCGCACCCACGCCGCGTCGCCATCGACGGCCCCGATGGTGGAGAGCGTGGTCAGGCCGGTGTTGCCGAAAATCAGCAGCATCGGCAGCAGCAGGATTGCCAGGACGGTCGACAGGCGGGGCGGGTCGTCGTGGGCTGTGCCGTCGCCGAGGACGTCGTCGGGCACCGGGAGCTGCAACCGCCGCCCGGTGAACAGCGCGAACAGGTAGGAGGCCAGGTACCAGGTGGGAACGGCCAGCAGCAGCCCGACGACCAGCGTGGCGCCCATGTCGGCGCCGATGAGGCCGGTGGCGGCGACCGGCCCCGGGTGCGGTGGCACGAAGGCGTGCATGACGGCGAAGGCTCCCGCCACGGGCAGGGCGTAGAGCAGGACCGAGCCGCCCAGGCGGCGGGCGACGCTGAACACGATCGGCAGCATCACGATCAGCCCGGCGTCGAAGAAGATGGGGAAGCCGAAGAGCAGTGAGGCGACGCCGAGCGCCAGGGGTGCCCGCTGCTCACCGAAGGCCCTGATCAGCGTGTTCGCCAGGACCGCGGCACCCCCGGTGACCTCCATCAGGCGGCCGATCATCACGCCGAGCCCGACCAGCAGGGCGACACTGGCCAACGTGTCGCCGAACCCGTCGAGCATGGTCGGCACGATCTCGTCCGCGGGGATCCGGGTGGCCACCGCCACCAGCAGGCTGACCAGGGTCAGCGAGACGAAGGCGTGCAGGCGCACCTTCATCACCAGGAAGAGCAGGACGGCGACGGCGCCGACCGCTATGGCCAGCAGCGGCCCGGTGCCGTAGGCGGGTTCGATGGCTTCCACGAGGTGCCTCCCGAATGGTGCGCGCCGCGATCGGCGCGCGGTTGGGGTGATGCGGGGTGGTGAGTGGGGGTGGGCAGGCCTATCTGCTGTGCTCAGCGGCACATGGGAGGCAATGGTAATACCATTGTGAACCGCTGTGATCCGCCCCGTTCGGAATTGTTATCTCCTGTCCCGCCGCCGGTCGGCAGCGGACACGCCGGGTGGCCCGCCGTGTGCGCCCCGCTCGCGTCCCGCCGACCTTCCGACGATCGCGGTCCCCTCGTGCGAGGCGGACGGAAACCAGGGCTTGCACCGTGATCAGGGGGTACGGAGTTCGGTGTCTGCTGGGCGGCCTTGTCGGAGTTCTTCCTTTCCGATGTTCGGTGGTGAAAAGCGGCACCGACGAGGGCAGGGAGCTGGGGGCGCCGGTCGTCTGGCGGGTGCGGCCGGGCGGGGGCAGGGGTCTGCTGGGCGGCCTTGTCCGCGGTCGTCCTTTCCCATGTCCTTGGGCGAAAAGCGGCACCGACGCGGAGGCAGGGGTGGGCGTCGCCTGTCGGCTCCCGGACGGGCCCTGCGGGCGGCCCGGAACCCGCCTTGCGGCCCGCCGTGCGTCGGTTATGCCCGGATTGCCACAAGTTCCCCGCGATGATCATGGGGAATACTCCGGCAAAACGGACATCATCAGATGCACCCCCATGATCATCGCCAGCGGGGGCCTGCGGCGGGGGGTGCTCCCGTATCGCGGAAGCGGCTTCACGTCCAGCGGAAACGCGGCCTTCCGGCCCGCCCCCACTGCCGTTTCACCACCGCACCCACTCCTCTCTCCGTTGATCTCGGCGATATCGACCGAATACTCGCCGGTATTCGGTCGATATCGCCGAGATCAACGGAAGGACAGGACGGAGAGCGCTTTCCCGCTGCCCGACGCCGGTCCGGGCCCGTCCCGCCTGCGAGCCGACAGGGGCGCCCCAGCCCCCACCGCCCTCGGTGCCGCTTTTCACCCGAGAACGCCGGACAGGGCGACCGCCGACAAGGCCGCCCAGCAGACACCGGACTCCGCGCCCCGCTGATCACGGAAACCATCCGGCCGACCGGCCGGAACCAGAGGAAGCGCGTGATCACCGGCGCCATGGGAGCAGGCGACTCCCTCTATGGGGCCCTCCGCCATGAGCAGGGCGGATGAGAACGAACCGGAGAAGCCAGGCGACACCGCGGACCCCGGACTGTCACGATGAACTGGACAGCACAACCGGTTTGCAGATAAACCAGTCGGTAACATCGCCGGAACGTGTCGTCGGGTCGGTGGTGGTAGAGCAGGCACCACCCCGTCCTGTGGCGGTGCCGCTGCCGACGCGGCGATGACCCGTCCGCGAGACTGAGGGCTCCAGCGGTCCGACGAGGCGGGATGGGAAGAACAGAGCGGATGCACAGGCTGACCAACCAAGTACGCCCGTACGCGTGGGGATCGACGGTCGCCATCCCACGCCTGCTCGGCCGCGAGCCCGACGGCCAACCGCAGGCCGAGCTGTGGCTCGGCGCCCACCACGGCGCCCCCAGCACCCTGCGCACCGCCAACGGCGACATCAGCTTCGACGAGCTCATCGCCTCCGCCCCGAAAGACGTTCTCGGCAAGCAGGCCGTCAGCCGGTTTGGTGAACGCCTGCCCTTCCTGCTGAAGGTGCTGGCCGCCGAGGAACCGCTCTCCCTCCAGGCCCACCCGGACGCCGCGCGCGCCCGCGCCGGGTTCGCGGCCGAGGAGGCCGCGGGCATTCCCCTCGACGCTCCGCACCGCAACTACCGGGACCCCCACCACAAGCCCGAACTCGTGCTGGCCCTGGAGCCGTTCGAGGCGCTGTGCGGCTTCCGCGACCCGGACGACGCCCGCGAGGACCTCGACGGCCTCGTCAGCGAGCTGGCGGGCGCTCTGCGTGAGGACCTGTCCGCCCCCGACCCGCACCGCGCCCTGCGCGCCGCGCTGACGCGCGTCCTGACCCTGCCCTGCGAGGAGCGGGAACGGCTCGTCGGCGGGTTCATCGCCGAGTGCGAGCAGCGCGCCGCCGCCGGTGTCGCGACCGGGCGGCACAGCGACACCGTCATCGAACTCGCGCGGCGCTACCCCGGCGACCCCGGGGCGGTGGCCGCGCTGCTGCTCAACCGCATCACACTGCGTCCCGGCGAGGCCCTGTTCCTCCCGGCCGGCAACGTCCACGCCTACCTGCGCGGCACGGCCGTCGAGGTGATGGCCAGCTCGGACAACGTCCTGCGCGCCGGGCTTACCGGCAAGCACGTGGACGTTCCGGAACTCCTGGAGGTCGTCGACTTCTCCGTCCTCCCCGTCCCCTACTCCCAGCCGGTCGCAGCGGACGGGCGGACCGAGTTCCGGCCGGGCGTGGGCGAGTTCGCCCTCGCCGTGCTCGGCCCCGGCAGCATCGACTCACGCCTCCCCGACGGCTCGCCCGCCGTCGTCCTCGCCCTCGACGGCGCCGCCGAACTGCGCGCCGGGAACGGGTCCCGGCTCACCCTGGAGCGGGGCGAGTCGGTGTTCGTCCCTGCCGACTCCGGTGCCATCGCCGTCCAGGGCCGCGGTCACCTGGTCGCCGCCACGATCGGCGACTGACCCGCCGCACCCTCCGAGGGGCCCCGTGTCCCCCGCGCCGGTTTCCCGTTTCCCGCTGTCGGCGAACACGCGGTCGCACGGCGCCTGCCTGCGGCCACCGCCGATACCCTGAGGTGCTCATCTGTAGAGATCATCCTGAGGGGTAGCGATATGGCGCTCGAGCGTCCCGAGATCGACTTCATCGACGGCCCGCCTCCGGCGGACCTGGAGACCACCGACATCACCGTCGGGGAGGGCACGCAGGCCGGGCACGGCTCCCTCGTGGCGCTGCACTACGTCGGCGTCGCCCACTCCTCCGGCGAGGAGTTCGACGCCTCCTGGAACCGCGGCGAGCCGCTGCGCTTCAAGCTGGGCGCCGGCCAGGTCATCGCCGGATGGGAGCAGGGCGTGATGGGTATGCGCGTCGGCGGTCGGCGCCGCCTCGTCATCCCGCCGCACCTTGCCTACGGCGACCGCGGCGTGGGCCCGATCAAGCCGGGGGAGACCCTGGTCTTCGTCGTCGACCTGGTCGAGGTCGCCTAGCCGGGTCTGCGGCGCGACGCCGCGCGGGACCGCTAGGCGACCACACGCTGACCGAGGTCCCGCGCGGCGCCCGTTGTCCGGAGGATCTCCGCCGTCACGGCGCGCGGGTTATCGGACATCGGGATGTGCCCGCACCCCAGCAGCGTGACCTGCCGGGCGTGCGGGATCCTGCGCAGGGCGCGCCGGGCGCCGCTGGGCGGGAGCAGGCGGTCGCGATCGCCCCAGGCGACGGTCACCGGGCAGGGGACCATCGACGCGGAGAACGTGTAGGCCGCCACGTGCGGAGCGAGCCGCACATAGGGCGACCCGGCCGCGATCGCGCTCGCGTCGAAGGCGAAGTGCCGGTCGGCGGGGTCGGACGGATCGCCGCGCAGCGCCCGCCGCGCGAGCGCGCGTCCCGCCGGGCTGTGCGTCGCGGCCCGCAGCACCGACGGCGGCACGAACGCCGCCACCTGGGCAGCGCCCGCGAGCAGCCGCGCACCGGCCTCAGCGGGCGGGGTGTTGAAGCCGATGGGCGAGAGGGCCGTCACCGACGCCGCCGCACCGGACGCGCCCAGCTCCAGCGCGATCGCCCCGCCCAGGGAGTTGCCCACGAGATGCGGCCGGTCGAGCCCGAGGTCGTCGCAGGTCCGCCGCACTGTGTCGACGAGCGAACCGACGTCGTAGGCGCGTTCCCCGCCCGGAGCGGGGGAGTCGCCGAACCCCGGCAGGTCGAGGGCGACGACCTCGTGCCGCTCCATCAGGTCGGCCATGACCGGATACCACGCCTGGCGCCGATGCCCCAGCCCGTGCAGCAGGACCACGGGGGTGCCGCTACCCCCGCGCTCGTAGACGATGCGTGTCGTGTCCATGAACACCAGGTGTACCCGATGCGGACGCTTTTCGGCCTCGCCAAGTGGCGCTGTTGTGGGGGCCGCCGCGCGCGTGTCTGCGTTTTTCCAGATCAGTGCGTGTCGGCGGCCGCCAGGAAGTCATGGATGAGACCGTTCACAGCCTCTGGGCGCTTCGGCGCCGGAGATACGCGTGGTCTCGGGGAGACATCGTGTCGGCAGCCGAGGCGACGTAGAACCACCGATCACTCTGGGGCGGGGGTTAGATGTGACCGAATCCGGCCGCACATACGACGGCGTCTCGGGAACTCGACGCGAACCCCGTGGTCAAACAGGCGAACGCCAGGTCATGCGGTCAGCGTAGAGGCCGCGGCGACGCCACGGGCAGTCTCTTCTTCCGTCGGCTCGCGCTATCTTTGTGCTGATTTCCATCCACTGATGGATTCAGTGACCGGCATAACATCCGATGACAGGTTGAAAGTCAGCATCGTTCCGAGAACCGATGAACGGAAGGCGTCCATTACCGTGAACACCTCCGACGTCCGTCTCGCCACGCACGCCGACGTGCCCGCCGCAGTCCGAACGCTGTGCCGTGCCTACGCGACGTACCCCTTCACCCGCCACACCATTGCCGACGACGACAATGGTGGACGCCTTCAGCGGTTCAACGAGCTGTTCATCTCCCGAATCGGCCTCGAGCACGGGCGAGTCTGGATCGCGGACGGCGGTGCCGCGGTGGCTGTGGACGACCCCCGAAATTGCGGAGGCGGGCGACGTCTTCGCTGAACTCGCTCCGAAGTTCGCCGAGATCTCCGGTGACCGGGCGGAGGCCGCCGCACAGGCTGAAGCCGCGATGGCCCCGCACCGGCCGACCGAGCCGGTGTGGTTCCTCTGCTCGCTCGGTGTCGATCCGGACCGACAGGGATCCGGCCTGGGTCGCGCAGTGATCCGTCCCGGGCTCGAAGCCGCCGACTCGGCCGGGCTGTCCTCCTTCCTCGAGACCTCCGACAAACGCAATGTGCGGTTCTACCGGAATTTCGGCTTCGAGGTCAGCGCCGAGTACTCGCTTCCTGGCGGTGGGCCCGAACCTGGGCCATGGCACGCAGACCCGGAGCGTGAATTGCTGGGGCAGCGCCGTCGGCTCGCTCCAGTTGCGCGGCGCAAGGGCGTCTACGAGGGCCTGGAAGACGGCAGGATTGCCCTGACCGGGGACGTGGGGCGAGCCACCGAGGTCCGCGTCCACGAGAAAGCCCCCAGGGCGCTGTGCGCCGCTGGGGGCTTGTCGTCCGTACACTCGGCCCTCTTACGAGGAACCGAGGATACGAATGCGTTCGGTCTGGTGCGCGATACAGGATTCGAACCTGTGACCTCTACCGTGTCAAGGTAGCGCTCTAACCAACTGAGCTAACCGCGCCGATGCGAAGCATGGAGGCGGAGACGGGAATCGAACCCGTGTACAGGGATTTGCAGTCCCTTGCCTAAGCCACTCGGCCACTCCGCCACGAGCCGCGCTCGAGCCCGTGAGTGAACCCATGCGGCCTCTCCGAGCGGACGACGGGATTCGAACCCGCGACCCTCACCTTGGCAAGGTGATGCTCTACCAGCTGAGCCACGTCCGCGTGCTGCGGGGCTTGCGCCCGACAACCGTTTTTTACTGCGAGCGGACGACGGGATTCGAACCCGCGACCCTCACCTTGGCAAGGTGATGCTCTACCAGCTGAGCCACGTCCGCGCGGAGAGGGGTTCGTCCGGCCCGGTTTCCCGGGGCGTTGCCCCCTCGCTGCGTTAAGAACTCTAGCGGATATCGGCGCATGCGCGAAATCGAATGACCGACGGTGATGCCACGCGCTCCGGCGACCGGGATGCCCGAACCTCCGCACGGCCCGCTCACGCGGGCGGGCCGTGCCGACAGGGAACCGCCGACGCTGCCCCGAGGTGTGGGGCCTCGGGGCCGTCAGCGCTCCACATGCGCGGGCGTGGTGGGCATGTCCGGGCGCGGAGGCGCGGACAGGTACTCCCCGACGCGTTCGATCACCTTGTGCATCTCGAAGGCGACGGCGCCGACATCGCAGTCGGTGTCGGAGATCAGCGCCATGCAGGCACCCTCCCCGGCGGCCGCGACGAAGAGGAAGGCTTCGTCCATCTCGATGATGCTCTGCCGGATGCCGCCGGCTCCGAACTGTTTGCTGGCGCCTCCGGCCAGGCTGTGCAGCCCCGAGGTGATGGCCGCCAGGTGTTCGGCGGCCGAGCGGTCGAGTCTGCTGGATGAGGCCATCAGCAGGCCGTCGGTCGACAGCACGATGGCATGCTGCGTGCCTTGCGCGCGCGTGAGCAGGTCATCGAGCAACCAGCTCAGTTCGCCAGGGGCGGTGCTCTGTGAGGTCATAGCTCTCTTGATCTGTGTTCGTCCGGGTGGGCGGCGGCCGGCGACTGCGACCGGACCAGCCCACACATGGCCCACCGAGAGGCTCCGTGTATACGGGGCTCCCATAAGCGTTGCCCAGATGATAGCCATTCGTAACACATGTGTCCGGTTCCCCAGGGTCAGCCGGGAGTGGCGCGTCGGCGAACGGAGTGGAGATCACCGGCCGCGTCGTAACGGTACCCATCCGTAAGGTGCCTCTACAGGGATCGGCCAGAGTTGGTCACAGGACTTGCGTTCGGCCCCCGCGCCAACAGCCGCCCCGCCCGCGCCCCCGCGGCGCAATGCCTCCCGCGTGTCGCGACGCAGGTGGCAGGATCAGGGCTGAAGGTCAGTCCACGATGAGGAAAACCAGAACGAGGGGATGAGGACGATGCGGGTGTGGATCGCCGGTGCCGGATTCGGCCGGGGCGCGTACTCGACGCGGACGACGCCCGGATTCCGGTGCTGGACCACGGGATCACGGTGGGCGACGGCGTGTTCGAGACGGTGAAGGGATCGGAGGGGAGCCGTTCGCCCTCAGCCGCCACCTGCGTCGGCTGGCCCGCTCGGCGACGGGTATCGGACTGCCCACCCCCGACCTCGACCTCGTCGCCGACGGCGTGCGTCAGGCGCTGGACGCCAATCCGGACGTGCCCTCGTCCCGGATCCGGATCACCGTGACCGGCGGGCCGGGGCCCCTCGGCTCCCACCGGACCGGGGGAGAGCTCACCTACATCGTCGCGATCGGGCCCTTCCCGCCCATCGCCGCCACGGACGACGTCGTGGTGGTGCCCTGGCGGCGCAACGAGCACGGCGCTCTGACGGGGATGAAGACGACCTCGTATGCCGAGAACGTGGTGGCCGTTGAGTACGCGCGCAAGCGGGGGGCGGGAGAGGCGATCTTCGCCAACACCGCGGGAAACCTGTGTGAGGGGACGGCCACCAATATCTTCGTGGTGCTCGGGGGGCGGTTGGTGACGCCGCCGCTGTCGGCCGGGCCGCTGGCCGGAATCACCCGGGAGCTGGTCCTGGAGTGGGCCGGGGGCGAGGAGACCGACGTGCCGATGTCGGCGCTGTCGGACATCACCGAGGCGTTCCTGACCTCCTCCGGCCGCGACGTGCAGGCGATCCGCGCGATCGACGGCCGGGTGCTGCCCGGGGCACCGGGTCCGGTGACGTCGAAGGTCATCGACGTGTTCACCGAGCGCAGCGCCTCCGACTTGGACCCGTGATGGCGACGGCCGGGCGGCTGACCAGGCGTCACGGCGGATCACCGCAGGTCAGAAGGTAAGGAAAATGCCGCGGCTGCGAAGAGCCGCGGCATTTTTCTACGAATCCTGCCCATTACGGGTTTTGGTCCCAGGCCGTGGGGTAAACCAGCGACCGGAAACCTGTCTGTATCTCCGTATTTTCGGGCATGGTGGGTCCTGCGGGTGTCGATCCGGTGACCATCGGTTGCCCGTACGGTCCGTGCCACACAGGGGACCCGGCGGGGTCAGGTGAATGCCGCGGCGCGACCGCGGCCGACGCCTCAGGAGTAGAGGTGCCGCTCGATCTCGGAGTCCAGGTCGATGTAGTCGCCCTCCTGGCCCGCAGGCACGATCTCGTACGTGCGGTGCAGGAATTCCGCCAGCGGCGCGACCGGAGCGTCGAACTCGGCCTGCCCGAAGGGGGAGGAGAGCGCGATGTTGATGGTGCGCTCGCCCTCGCCGCGGGCGGGCCAGACCTTCACGTCGCCCTCGCCGACGGGGCGCACGATGCCCACCGTCAGGAGTTCGCGGGCGAAGATCCACTCGACGGGCTCGTCCTCGCCCGTGTGGAAGGCCACCTTGATGGCGTAGGGGTCATCGGCGGTGTAGTCGAGCCGCGCGACCAGAGGGACCGCCGTGCGGTCGGGGACCACGAGCCGAAGGCCCAGCTCGGCGCTGGCAGTGGTGCCGCTACTGTTCATGTTCGCCGTACCTTTTCTCGTCCGGCCCCGCGAAGTGCGGGTCGGTTACCGTCACCCGCTCTAACGCGGCCGGTCCAGACCTATGACGCGGAAAACCGGGAAGAATTGTTCTCGGATCCGGAGGGGGCATCGTCGCCACAGCTTCTCCGATCCTCCGCCACTGTAATGAGCTGGGGAAACCAGGAATTTCCGGATGATCTGTGTGCCGCGTCACGCACGACGGGGGGTCGGGGTGGGCCCCGTGTCCGCCAAGCGTCCAGACTCCCCGCCGCAGAGGGGATTCCACGTTGTGCGTGCTCTGGGACGACCCGACGAACCGTGCAATGAGACGTCGATCACAGCGCCGGACCCCTCCTGGGGAGCGGATGGCGCGTCAACCACCCGTCGGATGCGCTAGAGTCTTACTTGTTCGCCCCGCAGGGCAAGGCGGGCCAACACAGCAGGGCGATTAGCTCAGTTGGCTAGAGCGCGTCGTTCACACCGACGAGGTCACTGGTTCGAGTCCAGTATCGCCCACTTGCTCAGGGCCGACTCCATTATTCAGGAGTCGGCCTTTTTCGTTGCGTATCGGCACGGTCCGCGCACCGCGCAGCGGCGGCCGCAGAGCGGCCCGTCCCCGCCGCGCGGCGACCGTTGATTCCGGCTGCGTCGCAGGTCAGGGCGGGTAGAGGGGGCGCGGGAGCCATGTCGGTCCGGGCGGCGGACCGAACGACAGGATGTCCGGATCTGGTTGGGGCAGTGCTCCGAATTCGTGCCGACCGAATCTCAAAACGGGGGAGAACCGCCCCCCGGGACACCTACTTGCGGAAGCGCGACAGCAGTCCGTGGGGTCCCATGTGCCGCCGCTTCGCCCGCAGAGCGCGGTCCGTTGCCTTGACGGCCCAGCGTCGGGCGAGGCGAAGGGGGCGCCGCGCCCACGGGAACTCGGTGGCGAGGATCGCCAGCCCCATGATGATCCCGCCGATTCCCGGGCCGGGAGTGACGCACATGATGATGCCCGCGATCAGGACGACGGTGCCGACGACACCGACGAGGATCTGCCAGGTCCAGTGCAGGGCAGGGTGAGAGTGCATGCGCATCCGCCAGATCCGCAGGCGGGTGCGGAATCTGCGCCACCGCTTCGATCTACGTCGCGGTGGCGCGGAAAGGGAGGATGTCGCCGGGTCCGGATCCTCTGTTCTGGTCACGGTGCTCGGGGAACTCGGAGACATGCGCTTACGATAGCCGCCCCCACTCGCTAGATCCGATGATGGATGGCCCTGGACCGGAAACTTTTACCAGAACCACGCCAGGGCCTGAATCGAGCACTCTCGGTTACATCCTGGGGTGAGTGGGCTGATTCCCGTTGGAGGAGGAGGTTGCGGTCGTTCCGCCGTCGTGATCGGGGTCGTAGCCGTAGATCCAGCCGGCGTTGGCCATCTCGGAGTCGGCGAGGATGCCGCGCCGCTCCTCGGGGGCGGCCTGCGCGAGGGCCAGCAGCGACGTGCAGATGCTGGTGTGCACCTCCTTGACGCGCTGACTGCGCACCGTCGCGTACTCGGCCAGCGACCCGCCCACGGTCAGCGCCGTCGCCCCGCGCAGCCGGTCGGCCAGCACGATGGCGTCCTCCACCGCCAGGTTGGTGCCCTGGGCGAAGAACGGGAGGGTCGGATGCGCGGCGTCGCCCATCAACGCGATCCGGTCGGAGTGCCACACCGGCACCGCGGCGCGCTCCTGCAGCCCCCAGGCGCCGATCCACTCGGCCGCGGACAGCAGCGCGTGCACGTCGGAGTCCCAGCCGTGCAGCGCGCGCCCGAGGTCATCGATCCGCCCGGCGGCCGTCCACGACTCCGGATGGGGTTCCGCGGTCGGGATCAGCGCGTTGAAGCTGACCGTCTTCCCGCCCGAGACCGGGTAGCAGGAGAAGTACCGGTCCGATCCCATCCACACCCGCATCCGAGGCTCCGCCAGGTGCCCGGGGACGCGGTCCGACCGGATCAGGCCGCGGTAGATCACCCGCATTCCCGGATGTTGCCGCTCTTCGTTGAGCAGTGAGCGGATGATGGAGTGCACGCCGTCGGCGCCGATGGCGACGTCGCCGTTGACCTCCTGCCCGTCGGCACACCGCAGGGTCACCACGTCGCTGTTCTCCAGCACGTCGGTGACGTAGCGCCCGCGCCGGACACAATCGGGCGGAGCGGCATCCAGCAGGATGCCGTGCAGGTCGGAACGGAGCATGGTGTAGAAGGGGGCGCCGAAGCGCTTCTCGAACTCCGCGCCCATGGGGATGGAGTGCAGCAGCGTGCCGTCGGCCCAGTGGAGCATGTCCCGACTCTCCAGGGGCACGCCCACCTCGGCGAGCTCCGCGCCCAAGCCCAGCCGCAGCAGCGGGCGGGCGGCGTTCGGTGCCAGCTGCAGGCCCCCGCCTACCGGCGTGACCTCCTGTGTCTGCTCCAGTAGGACGGTCTCCACTCCGCTGTCGCGCAGAGCGGACGCCAGCGTCACCCCCGCGATGCCGGCGCCCACGACGACGATCCGCACGGAACCTCCTCGAGTTGTTCGACCCCACCCCGTGTAACTCCCCGGCTTGGGTTCCTACCCCGGCATCGCCGCGACGGCACCCTCGACTCCCCACTGTTCGTCGGGCAGCGGCTGCGAGCGCGGCTGTGCCCGCCTACGGATCGAGCGGGAACCCCTACGCCAGTAAGTACTATGAGGGGAGTCGGAGACCGTCCCTGGGCCAGGCTGACGTCGGCAAGGTCCGGCGGCGCTCCGACTCGTTCTTATTCGCGTTGCAACATCCCCGATGTGCTCTGAAGGAGTCACTGTGTCTGCCGTGCCTGAGCTGCGTGTCACCCTCGACGGAACCGAGCGTGTGGTGGCGGCCCGGACGACGGCCGGGCAGGCGCTGGACGCCGATGGGCGCACCGTGATCGCCGCCCGCGTCAACGGCGAGCTGCGCGACCTCTACCGCGAGCTGGCCGACGGCGACGTCGTCGAGCCGGTCGCCATCGACTCCGAGGACGGCCGCGCCATCCTGCGGCACTCCACCGCGCACGTGCTGGCGCAGGCGGTGCAGGAGCTGTTTCCCGAGGCCAAGCTGGGCATCGGCCCGCCCGTGGACAACGGCTTCTACTACGACTTCGACGTCGACGAGCCGTTCACCCCTGCTGATCTGAAGAACATCGAGAAGAAGATGCAGCAGATCATCAAGCAGGGCCAGCGCTTCGACCGCCGCGCCGTGAGTGATGAGGAGGCGCGCGCCGAGCTGTCCACGGAGCCGTACAAGCTGGAGCTCATCGGCCTCAAGGGCGGCGCGGGCGACGCCGCCGAGGGCGCGGGCGTCGAGGTCGGCGGAGACGGGCTGACCATCTACGACAACGTGCACCCGCGCACCGGGGAGCTGTGCTGGAAGGACCTCTGCCGCGGCCCGCACCTGCCGACCACCAAGGTCATCCCGGCGTTCAAGCTCATGCGTTCGGCGGCGGCCTACTGGCGCGGCAGCGAGCTCAACCCGCAGCTGCAGCGCATCTACGGCACCGCCTGGGAGACGAAGGACAAGCTCAAGGAGTACATCACCTTCCTGGAGGAAGCCGAGAAGCGCGACCACCGCAAGCTCGGTGCGGAGCTCGACCTGTTCTCCTTCCCCGACGAGCTGGGCTCGGGCCTGGCCGTGTTCCACCCCAAGGGCGGTGTGATCCGCAAGGAGATGGAGCAGTACTCGCGGCGCCGCCACGAGGAGGCGGGCTACGAGTTCGTCAACACCCCGCACATCACCAAGGCGAAGCTGTTCGAGACGTCGGGGCACCTGCCGAACTACGCCGACGCGATGTTCCCGCCCATGCAGTTCGACGGCCAGGACTACTACCTGAAGGCCATGAACTGCCCGATCCACAACCTGATCTTCCGGGCGCGCGGAAGGTCCTACCGCGAGCTGCCGCTGCGGCTGTTCGAGTTCGGCACGGTGTACCGGTACGAGAAGTCGGGTGTCGTGCACGGCCTGACCCGGGCGCGCGGCTTCACCCAGGACGACTCGCACATCTACTGCACCAAGGAGCAGATGCCGGGTGAACTCGACACCCTGCTCACCTTCGTGCTCGACCTACTCCGCGACTACGGGCTGAGCGACTTCTACCTGGAGCTGTCCACCCGCGGCGAGTCCGACAAGTTCATCGGTGAGCCGGAGGAGTGGGAAGAGGCCACCGAGATCCTGCGGCAGGCCGCCGAGAAGCAGAACCTGGAACTGATCATGGACCCGGGCGGCGCGGCCTACTACGGACCGAAGATCTCGGTCCAGGCCAAGGACGCCATCGGCCGTACGTGGCAGATGTCCACGCTCCAGGTCGACTTCCAGCAGCCCAAGCGGTTCGAGCTGGAGTACACCGCGGCCGACGGCTCGCGCCAGCGGCCGGTCATGATCCACCGCGCTCTCTTCGGCTCGATCGAGCGGTTCTTCGGAGTCCTGCTGGAGCACTACGCGGGCGCCTTCCCGGCCTGGCTCGCCCCGGTCCAGGCTGTCGGTATCCCGATCGCCGACGAGCACGTGCCTTACCTGGAGAAGGTCGCCGAGAAGCTGCGCGCCGAGGGCATCCGCGTGGAGGTCGACTCCAGCGACGACCGGATGCAGAAGAAGATCCGCAACGCCCAGAAGCAGAAGGTCCCCTTCATGCTCCTGGCAGGCGACGAGGACGTCAGCAAGGGCGCGGTGTCCTTCCGCTACCGCGACGGGTCGCAGAACAACGGCGTTGCCGTCGACGATGCGGTCGCTGAGATCCTGGCCGCTGTCCGCGAGCGCAAGTAGGCCGTGGCACGTAGCGGATAAGAACAAATAAGAGAGAACGAGGGGGCGCGCCACCGACCGAGCGCGCCCCCTCTTCCCAACCCTGAACGGAGATCCCCGTATCCGTTCAGAGGAGTCCTGTGGTGTGCAGAGGCCTGCACCGGCGTCGGAATAGTCCTCGCTCGACCTTCCACATAATCAGTTCGAGCAGGAATCTCCGGTCGAATTTGGACCGCCAGATAATGTCTCCGTCTTTGTTGACGATCTGGCAGTAGTAGCAGCCCTCTTGCTCGTCATCGGGGTACCAGGAGAATTCTCCTCCTTGCCACACTTCCAGTCGGCCGGACTCGGGGATGTCCGACTTCTTCATGATGATGTGTGTCCCGGTCATTGCAACCACCGGAAATAGCGGTGGAGGTGCATACCGGTGACGTAGGGGCGCACCGAGCTTGTGTTCCTCAGCCGAGTGCGGATCATGACCCGTCACCTCCTTTCGCTGACCTCTGCGGGCGTGGAACAAGCATCGCGCCACAAGCGGTGACCTTCCTCTATCGCCACAGATCCATAGCATCTTCGAGACTCCGTGGAATCTTGGAGACCAGCAGAGCATCCTGTGGACATGGCAGAAAAAGTTGATGCGGTCTGGGCTCAGTGGGGCGCAGAGCTGCGCCGTATTCGTTCTCTAGCTGGGAAAACGCAAGCGCAGCTCGCTCGGGACGCACCCCTCAGTAGGCAGCAAGTGAGTGCTCTCGAGAAGGGGACGAGAACCCCAAAGCGGGAGTATGCCGAAGAGTTGGACAGGGCGCTTGCCACAGGGGGTGCTCTCACTGCACTCTGGGATGAGATCAGTGACACGAAGGATGTCCCTGATCATCTGAAAAGTATTCTGAAAGTCGAGCGCCAGGCCGCTGAGATCCGGGAGTATCAGTCCGTAGTTGTCCCTGGGCTGCTTCAGACAGAGGACTATGCTCGTGCCATCCTGGGGCCGCGATACATGAGGCGAACCCCAGAGCAGCTCCAGCAGCTGGTCAAGGCTCGCACGAGTCGGTTGCCCGCGATTGTGTCGTCTGGGCCCCTCCTGTGGTTCGTTGTGCGCTCTCCCGTCATGCGGTGTCCTGTGGGAGGGGATGAGATCCTGAAGAGGCAGCTTGAGCGCATCATCGATCTTTCGGAAAAGGGTGAGATCGAGTTCCAGATACTTCCGGACTCCCGCACTGGTGCAGGTTTCCATCCTCCGTTTCGTGTCAGCACGATGCCCGATGGAAAGACTGTCGGGTACGCGGAACATGCCATGGGTGGCTTGACGTTCGACAAAATGAAGCGTGTTGCCGTACTGCAAGCAGCGTTCGGTGCCTTGCAGGCGGACGCGCTTTCCCCTGACGATTCGATAGCAATGATCTACAAGATCAAAGGAGGCCTCTAAGATGGGGTGCTGGCGTAAGTCCAGCTACAGCGACACTTCGGGTGGCAACTGCCTTGAGGTCGCCTCTTGGCATACCTCCAGATACACGGATGGCGGCCTGGGGCAGAACTGCGTTGAGGTTGCAGAGGGGAGAGTTACTGCGATTCGGGATACCTGGTATCGCGAGCATGGATTCCTTGAGTTCCCAGCGCGCGAGTTCATCTCCCTTGTGAAGGCCGTGCGTCAGGAATCGCTTTAGTCAACACAGACACCAGTCTACCTAACAACCGTTTGGTAGTCTGGTTGTCATGGAGCACAGGACATCGGCACCCGTATCTGTCTCCACTCACGGGCTACTGCGTGGCCGGACTGCCGTAGTCACCGCAGCGGCCGGGGCCGGCATAGGCGGCGCCACAGCACGTCGGATGCTCGATGAAGGGGCCCGCGTCCTCATCAGTGACGCCCACGAACGTCGGCTGAAGGATGCTGAGGCAGCGCTCGCCGCAGACTTCGGGCCGGGTGCCGTCGCCTCCGTCCCCTGCGATGTCACCGTCGAAGACCAGGTGGCGGCCATGTTCGACGCCGCCTGCGGTCGGTTCGGCCGCGTCGACATCGTGGTCAACAACGCCGGGCTCGGCGGCACCGCCAAGCTCGTCGACATGACCGACCACCAGTGGGACCGCGTGCTCGATGTCACCCTGAACGGCACGATGCGCTGCACCCGTGCCGCCCTCCGCCTCATGACCGCCAACGGCGGCGGAACCATCATCAACAACGCCTCCGTGGCCGGTTGGCGCGCGCAGGAAGGGCAAGCGCACTACGCCGCCGCCAAAGCCGGGGTCATGGCTCTGACCAGGTGCGCCGCGATCGAGGCGGCGCCGCACGGGGTGCGGATCAACGCCGTCGCCCCCAGCCTGGCCATGCATCCGCATCTGGCGAAGGTGACATCCGAAGAGCTGCTCGCCGAGCTGACCACCCGGGAGGTGTTCGGCCGATACGCCGAACCGTGGGAGATCGCAAACGTTATCGTCTTCCTGGCCAGCGATTACTCCTCCTACATGACGGGAGAAGTGGTCTCGGTATCGAGTCAGAGAGCATGAAGACGCAATGAGCCCACGGCGACGCGACGCCGACAGCACGGCCACGGCACGCACCCAGCGACGGGCGGAACTGCTCGGCATAGCCGCCGACATCTTCGCCGAGCAGGGGTACGCCGCCACGACGATCCGGGAGGTGGCCGACGCGGCGGGCATGCTCGCCGGAAGCCTCTACTACCACTTCGACTCCAAGGAGTCGATGGCCGACGAAATCCTCTCCACCTTCCTCACCGAGCTGTGGGAGTCCTACGACCGGATCCTCGCCGAGGACAAAGGCGCCCGGGAGACCCTGGAAGCGCTCGTCGCAGCGTCGTTCACCGCCATCGACGCGCACCGGCCGGCCGTGGTCCTCTACCAGAACGAATCCAAGCACCTGGCGCAGAGCCCTCGGTTCGCCTACCTGAACGAATCCCGGACCCGCTTCCGCGACATGTGGGTCGAACTACTGGAGCGGGGCGTCCGCGAGGGCGCGTTCCGCGCCGACATGGACGTGCCCCTGGCCTACCGGTTCATCCGCGACACCGTGTGGGTCGCGGCGAACTGGTACGCGCCGGGCGGGCGCCTGTCCGCCGACATGGTCGCCAAGCAGTACCTGACGATGATCCTGGAGGGTATCCAACCCCACCCCTCCTGACTACTGAGGCTTCACCGGCGATGTCGCCGGTGCCTCCGTTGATCTCGGCGATATCGACCGAATTTCGCCGCGAATTCGGTCGATATCGCCGAGATCAACGGAGGAGCAGGAGTATTAACTCTGCCGCCGAACCCAGTCAGCACCCGCGTGAGGAGAGTGTCCGCCGATGGCCGAGGCTTTCATCGTCGACGCGGTGCGTTCCCCTGTCACCAGGCGAGGCGGCGGACTGTCCGGCGTGCACCCGGCCGATCTGGGCGCGCACGTCCTCACCGCGCTCATGGAACGCACGGGCGCCGACCCCGCCGCCGTCGATGACGTCATCCTCGGCTGCGTCGACACCATCGGTCCCCAGGCCGGGGACATCGCCCGCACCTGCTGGCTCGCCGCCGGATTGCCGGAGGAGGTGCCGGGCGTCACCGTCGATCGGCAGTGCGGCTCCTCGCAGCAGGCGGTGCACTTCGCTGCGCAGGCGGTGCTGTCCGGGACCGCCGACCTGGTCGTCGCGGGCGGGGTGCAGAACATGTCGCAGGTCCCCATCGGCTCCGCGATGACCGCCGCCGAAGGGCTCGGATCCACCGAGGGACCCTTCGCCGGTTCCGAGGGCTGGCGGCGCCGGTACGGCACGCAGGAGGTGTCGCAGTTCCGCGGTGCCGAGATGATCGCGCAGCAGTGGGGCATCACCCGCGACGCCATGGAGGAGTTCGCCCTGGGCTCGCACCAGCGGGCGATCCACGCCATCGACTCCGGCCGCTTCGACCGCGAGACGGCGCCCCTCGGCGACGTCACAACCGACGAGGGGCCGCGGCGCGGGACGACCCGACAGGCGATGGCCGGACTGCGCCCGCTTGTCGACGGCGGGCGGCTCACCGCAGCGCTCGCATCGCAGATCTCCGACGGCGCCGCGGCGCTGCTAATCGCCTCCGAGCGGGCTGTGGCCACGCACGGGCTCACCCCGAGGGCGCGGATCCACCACCTGTCGGCGCGCGGTGAGGACCCGGTGCGCATGCTGTCGGCGCCGATCCCGGCCACCGCTCACGCCCTGCGCCGGACGGGCATGCGCATCGGCGACCTCGACGTGCTGGAGGTCAACGAGGCGTTCGCGTCGGTTGTGCTCGCCTGGCTGAAGGAGACCGGTGCCGACCCCGCCCGTGTCAACCCGAACGGCGGCGGCATCGCGCTCGGCCACCCCCTCGGCGCGACCGGCGCCCGGCTGATGACCACCCTGCTCCACGAACTCGAACGCGTGGGCGGCCGCTACGGCTTCCAGGCCATGTGCGAGGGCGGCGGTCAGGCCAACGTCACGGTGATCGAGCGGGTGTGAGCGGACGCCGCGTCCCTGTGGTCTCCGGGACGCCCCTACGATGCTCTTGGTATCGGCCGGGTCCCCCGCCCTCGTCGCCGTTCACTCCATCCCAGCGATCCGAACATTGGGAGAGATCATGTCTTCGGTGTCGATCGCTTCCGCGTCCTTCAGGTCGACGTTGTCGATGAGGCTGTTGTTCAGGGGGACGGTGTCCTCAAGCGTGTGAGTGGCCTTGTTCGGTGTGACCTTGTGGTTCGCGGTGGTGCCGGCGATGCTCTCGCCGCCGCCGACCACGGAGGTCAGGGTGTCGGCGTGGGCCGTTCCAGCGGACAGGCCCGCTATGGCGATCGCGGCGGTGGCAAGGGTGGCAGTGAGTATCAGCTTGGTCGTCGCCATGGGGGGATCCTTTTCTTGGCGCTCTGTGGACTTGCTTGAAGTCTAAAGGTTAGTGGCCAGAAATGTTTCGCATCGAGCCAATCGGATGCTCGCTCAGTCCAATTTGCGAATTCTATTGTGTTTAGTAGGCCCACGGTGGCGGATAGCTGGTGCATCCCCGGTGGTTCTGGCTTGGTGAACGGCGATCCTGTCGCTTGATGGTTGACGTGCTTGTTTGTCTCCTTCGCAGTTTGTGAGCCCCATTTTTCTCGTCTTTAGAGTATTGTGTTGGGAATCATGTGGAATTTATCTGAAGAGATTGATCTCCACTCTTGTCCGGAGAGAAGATGGAATGCCCGATATGGACGATGTGCTCTCTGCGGGCGGCTCATCTTCGGTATGTGGCTCCGGTGCGTTTCAGGCGTTCCAGGCCGTCCACGGTCGAGTGCGCATCGTCCATGATGTGGTCGATCAGCTCCGCGCGGGAGGGCAGGTCGTGCGTGTGGCGCAGAGTAGGCGGGCACGGCGCGTTCCAATGATGTGGCAGCAAACATCCAACTTTCGGTCACAGTCACCGTTTTCGGTGTCGATCCGCTTTGTCCCGGTAGTCACGTCATAGCGTGGGCAGAGGCGGCCACGTGCGTAGTGCACTGAGGTGACTTCAATGCGCACACAGCCGTGCTGTCAGGTATCGACGATCACAGGGGGCTCGTCATGGCGGTGTCAACCGTGGAACAACGCAATCAGGAATGTGTGGATGCCTGCGCCGAGTGTCAGCAGGCGTGCGAGGCGTGTAACTACAGGTGCTGCGCGGAGAACTCGGAGATGGCCGCGTGCGCGCGACTGTGCCTGGACTGCGCGGCGATCTGTGCGCTGTGCGTGACGTTGCTGTCGCGAGGGTCGAAGTGGGCGGCGCGGCTGTGTCAGACGTGCGCGGAGATCTGCGAGGCGTGCGCGGCCGAGTGCGAGAAGTACGACGCCGACTACTGCCGTGAGTGCGCGGCCGCATGCCGTCGGTGCGCGGAGCAGTGTCGGCAGATGGCCGGAGCGGGAGTCTAAGGTTCCCGACGTTCACGCGTTGAGGGAGGGGGACGGCCGTCGGCTGTCCCCCTCCCGCTGGTGGTTCCGCTCACTGACTGGGGTCTGGCGCTTCTCGTCCTCCAGGCTTGACCACGATGATCGAGCGGGTCTGAGGCGGCTCGATCTCCCATGGTTCCAGGCGAGTCGGGGCATCGAAGCGCTGCGCCACGTGCGCGACGCGACCTTCGGCGAGGATGTCGGCGAGGTTCGCTCGGGCGCAGGGCCGCCGGCCAACCTGGCGGCCCTGCGCATCCTTGCCGTCGTCCAACTGCGGGGGACTGGGGCGCGCGACGGTTCCCGACGCGATCCGCTGGCTCGCCTACGAGTGCTTTCAGCCGCCCCTCAGCCTGATCGCTATCCCCTGACCAGTACGGACTTCCGCGAACAGCGACAATGAATCATTCGTCCCAGAGGTCCGCGATGACCAGGGCTTCGACGTACCCCTTGAAGCCGATATCAAGTCGAGCCTGTGGAGCCATAGGGCGCAACTGCACCGTGAGGGTGACGCTACCGTCACCGTGTCCTCTTCCCGGATCCAGATCGAGCCTGATGTTCTCCCGACCCAGAAGGTACTCATAGACTCTGCCGTCTGTGAGGTACTGGAGGTCGAAGGACTTTAGCGCCACATCAACACAGGCGTGATGATGGTCGTCCCACCGGATGCGCTTACTGAAGTCGAATCGCTCTTCCTTCACCCAGTTATCCGTGGACGTGGTCACCGGGATGTCGAACCGGACGGTATAGAACGCGAGTGACACGAAACGTTCCTCTCATAAATATCGGCCGGGTCGCCGATATCCGCGTTGTAATCGAAAAGGATTAGCCCTTTGGAGTTCGTTGGTGAACTCCCTGTCACTGTGGCCAGCCTAAGAAGCTGCCGAAGGAAAGTAAAGAGAAAATCCGCATCTTTTCGAAGGGTTGGGATGATCAACGTTAATGATTAAATAATAGATGTATTTCTCAATTTTTGAATGAGGTCTCATCTCAAGAGGCCTGGTGGGGGATATTCTGCCTGGAATGTTCCCCGTCGTGAGTGATGTGCTGCCTGGGGGGTGGGGGAGACAGCCGGGCCGACACCTGGCCAGGGTCACGGGGACACGATCAGCTCTGCTTTGGGAATCGAGGCCTGCGAAATAGAGGTTTTCATCTCGTAGGCCAAAACCTGCTCAAGAGTGTTCATTCCTCCGGTCCCGCTCGTCGGGCGCATGTTGGAAGAAGATGTCGGCATTATCGAGTCTGGAATGGCTGACCTGCGAAATCGTTCACTCCCGTTTCATGACCGCAGTCGAGCCCCGCTCCAAGCGGTCGAGGGCCGCGTATGCCTCGGCCATGATTCGGTCGATCAGTTCCGCGCAGGAGGGCAGATCGTTTGGGTCGTCGATGACGCTGACGACCTGGCCGGACGCCATGACGCCGAGATCGGTGCGGCCGTCGACCATGGCGGACTTGAGCAGCATCGGAGTATTGGCCGCCATGAGCACTTGCGACCAGGACAAGCCGGTACCGCGCCGCAGCGCCGCGCCCTCGCGTAGGAGGCCCGGCCAGGACAGGCCGGAGAGGCGGCGGAAGCGGGCGGCGTTGCGGGCCGCGCTCAGGAGGCGTCGGGGGCGAGTGGAGGTCTCCAGAGAGTCGACGAGGTCGGTGCGCAGGACGCGGTGCGGCAGGCCGTCGACCTGGCGGGTCACCACGGTGTCGCGCGTTCTGAGGTAGAACCGCTTCACCTCGTCGGGGACCGGGCTGTCCGAGGTGAGCAGGAAACGGGTGCCCATCGCGATCCCGGCGGCGCCGTAGGCGAGTGCGGCGACGAGACCACGGCCGTCGAAGAAGCCGCCTGCGGCGATCACCGGAATCTCGACCGCGTCGACGACCTGCGGCAGCAGAACACCCGTGGCCACCGAGCCGGTGTGCCCGCCCCCTTCGCCGCCCTGGACCAGCACGGCGTCGGCGCCCCACGCCTCGACCTTCTCGGCGTGCCGCCGGGCGCCGACCGACGGGATCACCACCACACCGGCATCCTTCAGCCGACGGATCAGCTTCGGGTCGGGCGCCAGCGCGAACGAGGCGACCTTCACGCGCTCCCGGATCAGGAGGCCGACGCGGTCGCTCGCGTCCGCGGCATCGGCTCGAAGATTGACACCAAAGGGGGCGTCCGTCCGCTCCCGCACCTCACCGATGGCCTCGGCGAGCCGCTCCACGGGCATCGTCGCCGACGCCAGAATGCCCAGCCCACCGGCGTTCGCGGTGGCGGCGACCAGTTGCGGCCCGGCGACCCAGCCCATGCCCGTCTGCACGATCGGGTAGCGGCAGCCGACCAGTGCGGTCAGCGGGGTCGGGAATGGTGCCGGCTTCCTCTTCGGAGACGCCGAGGCCGGATGGGGGTCGGCGTCTCCGAGACCGGGGCTCATTCGGCAACCTCGCGGGCGCGCAGGCCGTCGGGGTCGAGTACGTCGCGAAGCAGGTGGAGCTCGCGCTCGGTCGGGTGGCGGGTGGTTCGTACACCGTCGCCCGGGACATGCAGGTCGAAGCCGGTGTTGTCACACACCTCCTCAACCGTGACGCCCGGGTGCAGCGACACCAGCCGCAGCGTGCGCCCCGGGCCGTCGAAGTCCAGCACCCCCAGGTCCGTGACGACACGGCGCAGGTCGTGGGCGTCGGTGGCGGCGACACCACTCACCATGTCGACCCTGTCCACGAACACGCGCCGAGTGTGGCGCGGGATCCAGTAGCTGGTGGTGTTCCGGATCGTGTTGCCTGGTGCCCCGCGAGCGCCGAGGAGCTGGGCGGTCGGCTGCGACCAGTCGCCGATACAGGAGATGTTGCTCCGGCCGTGCCGGTCGAGCTGGGCGGCGCCCATCATCACGTGTCTGCGTCCGTGGAGGACCAGCCACAGGTGGTCGCGGAAGGGGAGCCATCCCTCGGCCGTCGCGTCGGCGGCCGGACCGGCGGGGCGGCCGAGTGGCAACGGGTCGCGGCTGAGCAGTGCGCCGCCGTCCGTGGTGAGCAGGCCGGGCGCGAAGGTGAGGCGGGCCAGGCGGGCGCCGAGGGTCGAACAGGTCCCCATAGCGGCGGCCAGCACCTCGCCGTCGCCACGCCACGCGTCGGCGCAGGCGGTCACGCACATCTCGGCCCGCGTCGCTGGTGTCGACGGCGGCGTCCATGGGCCCGAGGGGGTCATCGCTGGCTCACCTCCCGCTGGTAGGAGCCCTCATCCACGTCCAGGTACCGGCTCCGGAACCGCCGCCATTCGGCGGGGTCGGAGGCGGCAGCCGCGTAGCGCCGCTGGAAGGGCTCGTCGCGTCCGTAGTCCGGCTCGCAGGTGGTGAAGTGCCCTCCGTTCGGGGTTTCCGCCACGCCCGCCACCATCATTCGGCTGATCAGGAGCGACTGCACCGGCCCCTCGAAGGCCTCGACCAGCCGCTCGCAGGACAGGTAGCAGTGGCGGGCGGCCTTGGCGAAGAGGTCGTCGAGGTAGGGATCGGGGCCGAGGTACTGCCCGTTGCCGCGCGCGTCGGCGCGGTTCATGTGCACCAGGGCGGCATCGAGGCGCAGCGGGGGCATGGCGACCAGCTCTTCGCCCGTGTCTTGTTCCTCTTCCTGGGCGCTGATGGGGCCGGGCCGGCTGGCGGAGGTGGGGTAGGGGGAGCGGATGGTCCGCAGACCGGGATTGACCCGCAGGACGTCCGAGGCCATCCCGGCGGGCGTGGGGAGGAACGGGAGGCCGTGGGCCGCCGCGAGGAGCCCGAACATGAACATGCCCTCGTCGTACTCGGTGAACCCGATGTCGCCGCGCTGGCGTGCCGTTCGGAACCAGGGGTCCAGCGGCATGGTGTCGAGCGTGACGAACGGGGCGACTACGTGCCGCACCTTGCCGTAGGCGCACAGCAGGCCGACGTCCGGGCCGCCGCAGGACACCACGGTCAGGTCGCGCACGGGGGAGCGGCAGATGGCCCGGACCAGCGCCATCGGCTTGCGGCGCGATCCCCAGCCGCCGATGCCGATCGTCATCCCGTCCGACAGTGACGCGGCGATCCCCTCGGGGGACATGACCTTGTCGGCGACGGTGGCGCTGTCCCCGTTCGTGTGTGCGCCCGTGTCCGCGTTCGGGCCGCTCACCGCGTCGTGCTCCGGTCGGTGTACCTGCGGGCGAGGTCTGGGGGCGCGGATTCGGCCTCCGCCTCCGCTTCCCGTTGGCCGGTGAAGCCGTCGCGGTGGGCACCGCCCGCGCCGGTGAGCGTGAGTTCGTAGGTGAAGCCCTGCTCGAACCGGTAACCGCGCTTGACGTCCACCGGGTCGATGCCGTTCAGCACCTCCTTGGCGCAGCGGATGACCCGCGGGTCCTTCTCGGCGATCTCGCCCGCCACGGCCAGTGCCGTCGCTCGCAGCTCGGCTGGCGGCACCACCGACAGCACCGAGCCGTAGGCGTGGAGTTCGGTGGCCAGAACGTTGCGGCATGTGTAGACCATGGCGCGCAGCAGGTGCTGGGGCACCAGTCGCGCGAGGTGGGTGGCGGCGCCCAGCGCGCCGCGGTCCACCTCGGGGAGGCCGAAGTAGGCGTCCTCGGAGGCGACCACGATGTCGGCGTTTCCGGCCAGCCCGACGCCGCCGCCGAGGCAGAAGCCGTGGACGGCAGCGATCACCGGGACTTCGCAGTCGTAGACCGCGGCGAAGGCGGCGTAGCAGCCGCGGTTGGCGCCGAGGAGAGCGCTGTATCCGGTCGTGCGCTGCATCTCTTTGATGTCGACGCCGGCGTTGAAGCCGCGCCCTTTCGCGCGGAGTACGGCGGCACGTACGGCGGGGTCGCGTCCGGAATGCCGTACGGCGTCGGCCAGGTCGTACCAGTCGCGGACCGCCAGGGCGTTGACCGGGGGAGTGTCGACCACGATCTCGGCGATGCCCGAGGAGTGGATGGTGGTGGAGACCGCCATGGCTTACCTTTCCACCAAACGTTTGTTAGAACTAAGACCGTAGCAGCCCGCCGCGGACGCCTCCAAGGGTGAGATCCGGGAGAGCTGAAGCAGCGACGAGTTCCGTTGATCTCGGAGATATTGGGGTCTCACGGGCAGTTTTGACCCCAATATCTCCGAGATCAACGGGGGACTGTTGGAACGGTTGGTGAAAAGCTCGGCAGGAGGTGGGCCGTGCCGCACGCAGCGGACCTCAGCGGGATGACGGTCGTGGTCACCGGTGGTGTGCGCGGTGTCGGTCTTGGCATCACCACCGCGTTTCGCGCGGCCGGTGCCCACGTCATCACCTGCGCCCGCCGAGAGCCGGACGGCCTGCCCGAGGGGGTCGGTTTCGAGCGGGTCGATGTCCGCGACGCCGACGCCGTGGCGGACTTCATCGGCGGGATCGCCGATCTCGACGTCGTCGTCAACAACGCGGGCGGCACCCCGTACCTGCCCGCGAGCGAGGGAGACGCGCGCAGGCACGCCAAGGTGATCGAGCTCAACCTCATCGCCCCGCTCATCGTCTCGCGTGCCGCCAATCGTGTGTTGCAGGGTCGGCCCGGGGGCGGCTCGATCATCATGATCGGCAGTGTCAGCGGGCATCGTCCCTCCCCGGGCACCGCCGCCTACGGCGCGGCCAAGGCGGGACTGGACAACCTCACGGCCTCCCTCGCGGTCGAGTGGGCGCCCAGGGTGCGGGTGAACGCGGTGACCGTCGGGATGGTGCGGACCGAGAAGTCGGCGATGCACTACGGCGACGCGGCGGGCGTCGCCGCCGTCGCCCGGACCGTGCCGCTGGGTCGGCTCGCTGAGCCCGCCGATGTCGGCCACGCGTGTGTCTTCCTGGCCTCGCCGTCCGCCGCCTACATCAGCGGCGCCTCGCTGCTGCTGCACGGCGGAGGTGAGCGCCCCGCGTTCCTGGACGCCGCGGCACAAGCATCGACGGCGTCACCCACCAGAGGCCAGCAGCCATCGACCGGTGACGCCATCGCCGACACGCACACCCCCGACCGGGAGGACAACGCATGATCTGTGAGAACAGAGTCGCCATCATCACCGGAGCCGGGCGCGGACTGGGTCGGGCACACGCCTTGGAGTTCGCGCGGCAGGGCGCCAAGGTTGTGGTCAACGACCTGGGTGTGGAGCGTGACGGCACGGGCCACTCGCGGGAGCCGGCCGCCCAGGTGGCGGAGGAGATCCGCGATCTCGGCGGGGACTCCGTCGCCGCGACCGGTGACATCTCCACGACCGAAGGCGCCGCCGACCTCATCCGCACCGCGCTCGACACGTTCGGGCGACTCGATGTGCTGGTCAACAACGCTGGTTTCCTCCGCGACCGCATGCTTGTCAACCTCACCGAGGAGGAATGGGACTCCGTCGTGCGCGTCCACCTGACCGGGCACTTTCTGCCGCTTAAACATGCTGCGACCCACTGGCGTTCCGAGGCGAAGGCCGGGCGCGACGTCGACGCGCGCGTGATCAACACGTCGTCCGGCGCCGGGCTCCTGGGCAGCGTCGGGCAGAGCAACTACGCGGCGGCCAAGGCCGGGAGCGTGGCCCTGACCCTGGTGGCCGCCGCCGAGCTCGCGCGCTACGGCGTCCGGGTCAACGCCATCGCCCCGGCCGCGCGCACCCGCATGACAGAGGACCTGTTCGCCGACACCATGGCCGTGCCGGAGAACAGCACCTTCGACCGGATGGACCCGGCCAATGTCTCGCCCCTGGTGGCCTGGCTCGGATCTTCGGAGTCAGCGAAAGTGACGGGCCGCGTGTTCGAGGTCGACGGCGGACGCATCTGCGTCATGGAGGGCTACCGCCACGGCCCCGCCATCGACAAGGGCGCGCGCTGGCACGCTGACGAAATCGGCGCCACGATCCACACCCTCCTCGCCGGTGCGGCGCCCCCGGAACCGGCCTACGGCAGCTGATTCTGGTTCGGTTGTGCAGTTCGTCGGCCGAGGTGGTGGGAACGGGATAAACGGGCCGATTATCATCCGGGTTACGGTGACCGATTTCCGTTTTAGATGGTCAGGAAGCTTGATCCGATTCGCGATGATTGTCCGGAATTGAGGTCGCGGCGCCCTTCGCACCATTCGCCTCCATGGTCTGGCAGGCTTCGATTCGAAGGCAGGGAGCCGCGACAGAGAGGAATCCATCGCCGTGCCGAGGAAGAATGTGACCGCGGACCGCTCCACCTTGGGTCACAAAATGGGCTATGCGCTGCGGAACCCCGGAAAGATACCGGGCTACCTCAAGCGGGCGGGGCGCGACAGGTGGCTGCGGCTGCGTTACCCGGACCATGTCTCCTACTACCGCGCCGTCATGAAGCATGACACCGCGAGCAGCCCCGAGGCCGCCGTCGGATCCCAGACCCATGACCGCTGGCTGGCGCTGGGGAAGATGCAGTTCGACTATCTCGTCTCCCACGGGTTGCAGCCGGGTGACCGCATGCTCGACATCGGGTGCGGAAACCTGCGCGCGGGGTGGCGGTTCATCGACTACCTCGACACCGGCAACTACTACGGCATCGACATCTCGCCGGACATCCTCGTCGCCGCCCAGGAGACCCTGGCCCGCCAGCGGCTGCAGGACAAGCTGCCGCACCTCACCCCGGTGCGCGACCTCACCTTCACCTTCCTGCCCGACGCCCGTTTCCGGGTGGTCCACGCCCACAGCGTGTTCTCCCATTCGCCGTTGGATGTGATCGACGAATGCCTGGCGCACGTGGGGCGGATTCTGGCCGCTGACGGGTGGTTCGACTTCACCTTCGACCGTACGGAGGGGAAGGAGCACCACGTGCTGCACGAGGACTTCTACTACCGCACCGAGACCCTGATCGCCCTGGCCGAGAGGCACGGGCTCAAAGCGCGCTTCATGGACGACTGGGAGAAGCAGCCGCACGGCCAGTCCAAGATCCGCGTCACCCACGGGTAGGCACCCGCCGGGGGCCGCGTGCGGCGCCGCATGCCGCGACCGGATGTCGTCGCTCGACCCGGCCGCGGCACGCGCGGCACAGAGTAGTTAGGCCGGGAGACCCAGTTCGCGGGCGATGAGCATCTTCTGGACTTCGCTGGTGCCCTCGCCGATCTCCAGGATCTTGGCGTCGCGGTAGAAGCGGCCCACCGGGTACTCGTTCATGAAGCCGTAGCCGCCGAAGATCTGGGTCGCGTCGCGCGAGTTGTCCATGGCGGCGTTGGACGCCACCAGCTTGGCGATGGCGGCCTCCTTCTTGAAGGGCTCGCCTGCGAGCATGCGCGCCGCCGCGTCGTAGTAGGCCAGGCGGGCGGTGTGGGCGCGGGCCTCCATGTCGGCGATCTTGAACTGGATGGCCTGGTACTGCCCGATGTGCTGGCCGAACGCCTCGCGCTCGGCGGCGTAGCGCAGGCTCTCGTCCACGCACCCCTGGGCCAGGCCCACCGACAGCGCGGCGATGGCGATGCGCCCCTCGTCCAGGATGCGCAGGAACTGGGCGTAGCCGCGGCCGCGCTCGCCCACCAGGTTGGCCTCGGGCACCCGGCAGTCGTCGAAGACCAGCTCATTGGTGTCGGAGGCGTTCCACCCCACCTTGGAGTAGTGCTGGCCCACGGAGAAGCCCGGGGTGCCGGACGGTACGAGGATCGCGGAGATCTCGGGGCGGCCGTCCGGGCGCTCGCCGGTGATGGCCGTGACGGTGACGAGCGTGGTGATGTCGGTGCCGGAGTTGGTGATGAACGACTTCGTCCCGTTGACCACCCACTCGCCGTTGTCGAGGCGGGCGGTGGTGCGGGTGGCTCCGGCGTCGGAACCGCCGCCGGGTTCGGTGAGCCCGAACGCGCCGAGCGCCTCACCCGAGCAGAGCCGGGGCAGCCAGGTCTTCTTCTGCTCCTCGCTGCCGAAGCGATAGATCGGCATCGCGCCGAGGGAGACCCCGGCCTCCAGGGTGATGGCCACCGAGGAGTCGACCCGGGCGAGTTCCTCCAGGGCCAGGCAGAGCGCGAAGTAGTCGCCGCCCATGCCGCCGAACTCCTCGGGGAACGGGAGCCCGAACAGGCCCATCCGGCCCATCTTCGCGATGATGTCGTAGGGGAAGGCGCCGCGCTCGTAGAAGTCGCCGATGACCGGCGCGACCTCGTCGCGGGCGAACGCCTCGACGGTTCGGCGCAGCTCCTCGTGCTCGTCGGAGAGTCGGTGGGTCATGTCGGTCACTCCTTGGGGGCGACGGAATCGGCGGGTCGCGCCGGTTCGGTGGGTGCGGTGGCGGACGGCGGGTGTGGTGCCGCCGATGGGTTGGCTGGTGGCTCGGTGGCCGGCGCGCTGTCGTCCGCGGAGATGACGGCCAGAAGCATGTCCATGGCAACGGGGCGGCCCGGGGCGACCTCCAGCCGGGTGACGACGCCGTCGATGGGGGCGGTGACCGCGTGCTCCATCTTCATCGCCTCGACCACGACGACCGGGGTTCCGGCGGTGACCCGCTGCCCCTGATCGACCGGGACTGAGAGCACCGTGCCCGGCATCGGGCTGCGGAGCGTGCCGTCGCCGCCGGATTCGGCCTCGCGGGCGGTCGCGAACGCGGGCTCCTCGTGGAGCTGCCAGGCCGAGCCCTCGCGGCCCAGCCACAGGTCGTCGCCGTCGACGGCGCGGGCGTAGCGCACGGTGCGCCCGCCGTAGTCGACGGTCAGGGAGCGGCCGTCCGGCGCTCGCGACGCGCGTGCCGGTAGCGGGTCGGAGTCGCCCACGCGGACCTCGTAGCCGATGGGCGCACCGGGCGAGCGGGGCGCGTCGGGTGTCGTGGTGCGCCGGACCAGCACCGTGACCGGGTCATGGCGGGGCGCGCGCAGCCGCCAGGTGGTCCAGGCAGGGCCGCCGACGCGCCAGCCGTCGGGGACGTCGAAGCGGTCGGTGCGCGGGTCGGTCGGCTCCAGCCGGAGTTGGTGGTCGAGGGCGGCGGCCGCGTAGAGCTCGACGGGTACGGCGTCGCCGGCCTCGGGGATGAGGTCGGGGCGGATGCGCTCGGTGAGGTCGGTGCTGAGGTTCCCGGCCGCGACGTCGGGGTGGCGCAGGAGGCGGCGCAGGAACGCGACGTTGGTGCCGCAGCCGAGCAGGGTGTAGCGGGCGAGCGCGGCGTCCATCCGGTCCAGCGCGGAGGGGCGGTCCGGGGCCCACGTGATGACCTTGGCCAGCATGGGGTCGTAGGCGGAGGTGATCTCGGCGTGGTCGTCCAGGCCGGAGTCGACGCGGGTGTCCTCGCCTTCGGGTTCGGCGAGGAGGAGGACCCGGCCGCCGGTCGGCAGGAAGTCGAGGGCGGGGTCCTCGGCGTAGACGCGGGACTCCACGGCGTGGCCGGACAGGCCGATGTCGGCCTGGGAGAAGGGGAGGCGCTCGCCAAGGGCGACGCGCAGCTGCAGCTCGACGAGGTCGACGCCGCGGTGGCCGTCGACGGTGGTGACGGCTTCGGTGACGGGGTGCTCGACCTGGAGGCGGGTGTTCATCTCTAGGAAGGAGTAGTCGAGTTCGCGGGTTGTCCCCAGGTCGGCGGATGCCGTTGGTCGGGTGCGTGCCCTGTCGGCTTCACTTGAAGTAAGGGGTTCCCCCGGAACCTCCGCCTCGTCGTGCCCGGGTGCCGTGCGCGCACCGGCCTCCCCGACGCCGCCGGACTCCGCGGTGGCACCGGGCCCCTGGACGATGAACTCCACCGTCCCCGCGCCCACATACCCGCACGCCGTGGCCGCGGCCACCGCCGCCGCGCCCATCGCCGCCCGCTGCTCCTCCGTCAGCAGCGGCGACGGCGCCTCCTCCACGATCTTCTGGTGTCGCCGCTGCAGGCTGCACTCGCGCTCACCGAGATGCACCACGTTGCCGTGCGCGTCGGCCAGCACCTGCACCTCGATGTGCCGGGGCCGCTCAACCAACCGCTCCACCAGCAGCGTCGCGTCGCCGAACGCCGCGGCCGCCTCGCGACGGGCCGCCGCTGCGGCCCCGGCCAGCTCACCGGCATCGCGCACCAACCGCATCCCCTTGCCGCCGCCACCGGCCGACGGCTTGATCAACAGTGGGTACCCGACCTCCGCCGCGGCCCGCTCCAACTCCGCGTCGGACAGCGGGCGCCCGGCCTCCTCCGCGAACCCGGGCAGCAGCGGCACCCCGGCCCCCGACACCGTGGCCTTCGCCTGGATCTTGTCGCCCATCGCCTCGATGGCCTCCGGCGGCGGGCCGACGAAGGTCAGCCCCGCCTTGCCGCACGCCCGCGCGAAGCCCGCGTTCTCCGACAGGAACCCGTACCCCGGGTGGATCATGGTCGCGCCGGTCGCCAGCGCGGCATCGATGATGGCGGTCCCGTTCAGGTAGCTGTCGGCCAGGCTCGCGCCGCCCACCCGCACCGCCACGTCGGCCGCCCGCACGTGGCGCGCGTCGGGGTCGCCGTCGCTGTAGACCGCCACCGACCGCATCCCCAGCCGCCGCAGCGTGCGCATGATGCGCACCGCGATCTCGCCCCGGTTGGCCACCAGCACCGTCGGAGCGGCGGTCATCGCCGCGCGCGTGTTCGTCATCTTCGACTCCGTCGCCTCCGCTGACACTGTCGCCCCAGCTCTCCCTGCGGCCCCTGAGGTCTCCGCGGCCCCGGCCGTCGCCCCAGGTGCTCCCGTTGACTCCGTCACCTGCAACCTCACATCCGGAAGACGCCGTAGCCGACCGGCTCCAGTGGCGTGTGCCGGGCCGCCGACAGCGCCAGCCCGAGCACCGTGCGGGTGTCCACCGGGTCGATCACGCCGTCGTCCCACAGCCGCGCCGTCGAGTAGTACGGGCTGCCCTGGTGTTCGTACTGGTCGCGGATGGGCGCCTTGAAGCTCTCCTCCGCCTCCGCCGACCACTGCTCGCCGCGCGCCTCCAGCTGGTCGCGCCGGACGGTGGCCAGCACCGACGCCGCCTGCTCGCCGCCCATCACCGAGATCCGCGCGTTGGGCCACATCCACAGGAACCGCGGCGAGTACGCCCGCCCGCACATGCTGTAGTTCCCCGCCCCGAACGACCCGCCGATGACGACGGTGAACTTCGGGACCCGCGCGCACGCCACGGCGGTGACCATCTTGGCCCCGTGCTTGGCGATGCCGCCGGCCTCGTAGTCGCGACCCACCATGAACCCGGAGATGTTCTGCAGGAACACCAGCGGAATCCGGCGCCGGTCGCACAGCTCGATGAAATGCGCGCCCTTCATCGCCGACTCGCTGAACAGAATGCCGTTGTTGGCGATGATTCCCACGGGGTGCCCGTGGATGTGCGCGAACCCGGTGACCAGCGTCGTCCCGTACTCCGCCTTGAACTCGGTGAACTCGCTCGCGTCCACGACACGCCCGATCACCTCGCGAACGTCGTAGGGCGTGCGCGTGTCGCCGGGGATGACGCCGTACAGCTCCTCGGGGTCGAGCGCCGGCGGGAGCGTCTCGCGCCGCTCCCAGATGGGTTCGTCGCGCGGCCCGAACGTCGCGGCGATCTGCCGCACGGTGTCCAGCGCGTGCGCGTCGTCCTCGGCCAGGTGGTCGGTCACGCCGGAGGTCCGCGAGTGCACCTCGCCGCCGCCCAGCTCCTCGGCGGTGACGACCTCGCCCGTCGCCGCCTTCACCAGAGGCGGCCCGCCGAGGAAGATGGTGCCCTGCTCGCGCACGATCACCGCCTCGTCGCTCATCGCCGGAACGTAGGCGCCGCCAGCGGTGCACGACCCGAGCACGGCCGCGATCTGCGGAATGCCCAGCTGCGACATGGTCGCCTGGTTGTAGAAGATGCGCCCGAAGTGCTCCCGGTCCGGGAAGACGTCGTCCTGCATCGGCAGGAACGCCCCGCCGGAGTCGGCGAGGTAGACGCACGGCAGGCGGTTGTGCAGCGCCACCTCCTGGGCGCGCAGGTGCTTCTTGACGGTCATCGGGTAGTAGCTGCCGCCCTTGACCGTGGCGTCGTTGGCCACCACCACGACCTCGCGCCCGGCGACCCGGCCGACCCCGGTGATCAGCCCCGCCGCGGGCGCGTCCTGCCCGTCGTCGCCGTAGAGGCCGTAGGCGGCCAGCGGCGAGAGTTCGAGGAAGGGGGAGCCCGGGTCCAGCAGCGCGTCGACCCGGTCGCGCGGCAGCAGCTTGCCGCGTTCGACGTGCCGGATCCTCGTCTTCTCCGGGCCGCCGAGCGCGGCGGTGGCGATCCGCTCGCGCAGCTCGGCGGCGAGGGAGCGGTTGGCCTCGGCGTTGGCGGCGTACGCCGCGCTGTTGGTGTCGATCGCCGAGGTGAGCACGGGTGCCCTGCTCATCGAGTCCCCTCTGGCCTGAGGTGTTAATGGTCGCTAACATGGCCGATGTTAGTGACCATTAACCTCGGTGTCCAGGGTCACATCGCAGCGGTCGGCGAGCGGCCGGTCGGCCCGCAGAACCGGGGACGAGGGGGAGACGAGAACCATGGCGAGCCGGACCGCGGGGACACGCCGGGCCGAGATCCTGCACGCCGCCGCCGACCTGTTCGCCGCGCGCGGCTTCCACGGCGTGTCCATCGAAGACCTGGGGCGCGCCGTGGGCACCAGCGGCCCCGCCCTCTACCGGCACTTCCCGGGCAAGGAGGCGCTCCTGGCCGCGATGCTGCTGGACATCAGCGAACGGCTGGCCGCCGACGGCCGGGAGCGCGTCGCCGCCTCCTCCGGTCCACGTGAGGCGCTGGACGCCCTGCTGCGCGGGCACATCGCCTTCGCGCTGCGCGAGCCCGCCCTCATCACCGTGCACGACCGCGAACTGGACAACGTCCCCGAACCCGACCGCCGCCGTGTCCGGCGGCTCCAACGCGGCTACGTGGAGGAGTGGGTGAACGTGCTCGCCCTGCTGCGGCCCACCGCCCCGCCCGAAGTCCTGCGCGCCGCCGTGCACGCCACGTTCGGGTTGCTCAACTCCACCCCGCACAGCGCCGGTCGGCTCCCGGAGGAGCGGATGGCCGAGCTGCTGCTCCACATGGGCACCGCCGCGCTCCTCGCCGGGGAGTGAGCGGCGGCCGCGCGCGGAGCCGCCGACCGGCGGGGTGCCGGCCCCGCTCAGGTCTTCCCGCTCACGGTCGGCGTACGTGGGGCCGCTGGCGCGCCCGAAAGCTCCGCCTGCGCCGATGACGCGCCGGAGCCGACCGGGCTATCTCCGGCCAGGAAGACGCGGCGCGTCATCCGTGGGCAGCCGCGGGAGATCACCGGGACTGATCGGAACCAAAGTTGCCGAGCACTGGCACATTGATCGTGTCCAGGCCGATGTCCTCGGCCTTCGCGCACAATGCTTCGACGACTTGCATGAGTTCATCCGGCTGCCCGACGTCCGCTCCCGCTGCGGGTGGCCGGTGACCCCCGGGTGCTTTGCGGTCAGGAACTCCTGGCACGTCGGAGGCGGCCGGAATCCGTTCGTCGGGTAGGGCAGCCCCCACGTCGCGGAGATCGGTATCCGGCAACTCGTCTGCCACCGAGCACACGTCTTCGACGGCTGCGAGAACCGCGACAAGGTCCTCGGTCGGGCCCTGAGCGGTCGCTTTCTCCGATGCGTTTCCGGCGGCCCCCGCGGTCGTCATGAGTAGGGCTCCGGTCGTGATCGCGATGGCCGCGCCCGTGCTGACACCACGCATGTGATTCCCTCCCCGGTGCGCCGAGGTCTCAGCGACCTCCGATATCGGCGCGTCTCAGCGCCGATCTCCATGGGTGACTGGATGGTCACACTAAGTGGTATTTGCTCGATTGTTGGTAGATGAAACCCGGGAATGAGCTTCGTCAGAAATGCGAATCCGGGTTAAAGGTGCAGGTCACCGGCGCGTCCTCCGTCTCGCCCCGCCGCCGCGGCCTACGTTTGACCTGAGCCGATACGGGCAGCCCTGATCACAGCGGCCAGAGTCTTCCGGCAGTGCGCACCCCGGAGGCGAGGGGCTGTCGAGCACGGTGAGCACCGGACGAGGCCACAGCGACAGCGGCCGCCGGGGTGGCGGTGCCGGGCCGATCAATAGGGGGATTCGACCATGGCACGACCTCGTATCGTGGTGATCGGTGCCGGATTCGCGGGGCTGCACGCCCTCCGCCGACTGGAACGGCGCATTCCCAAGGGCATGGCCGACATCGTGCTGGTCGCGCCCAACGACTACATGCTCTACAGCCCGCTGCTGCCGCAGGTGGCCTCGGGGCTCCTCACACCCCAGTCGGTCGCGGTGTCCCTGCACCGGATGCTGCACCGGACCCGCATCGTGCCCGGAACGGCGATCGGCGTCGACACCACCGACCACGTCGTCCTGATCAAGAAGATCTCCGACGAACTCACCTACGAGCGCTACGACCGGCTCATCCTCGCGCCGGGCAGCCTCACCCGGGTCTTCAACATTCCCGGCTTGTCCCGGCACGGCTTCGGCAACAAGAACCTCGCCGAGGCGGTCGTCCTCCGCGACCACGTCCTCGCCCAACTCGAACTCGCCAACGCCAGCAGGGACCCGGCGGAGCGCGAGGAGCGCTGCCGCTTCATCGTGGTCGGCGGCGGCTACACCGGCGTGGAGACCGCCGCCTCCCTGCGCCGCCTCACCGACGAGGCCGCGTCGCGCTACCCGGAGCTGCGCTCGGCCATCCGCTGGCACCTCATCGACATCGCACCGCGCCTCCTCCCCGAACTGGGCGTCAAGCTGGGCGAGGAGACACTGGACCTGCTCCGGAACCTCGACATCGAGGTCACGCTGGAGGACTCCGTCCGCAACGTGACGGAGAGCAAGGTGACCCTGACCGATGGCCGGGTGCTGCCGTGCCGCACGCTCATCTGGACGGCCGGAACCACGCCGAGCCCGCTCATGGCCTCCGTCGGCACCCCCACCGAGCGCGGGAAACTGCTGGTCGGCTCCGACCTCGCCACGGCCGACGAGCCCCATGTCTTCGCCATCGGGGACGCCGCGGCGATTCCGAACCTGGACTCACCCGAAGAGACGGCGCTCTGCCCGCCCACCGCCCAGTACGCGCAGCGCCAGGGCGTCATCGCCGCCGAGAACGTGATCTCCTCACTGCTGAACCGGCCGCTGCGCCCCTTCGTACACGAGGACATGGGGCTGGTGGTCGACCTCAGCGGAAAGGACGCCGTGGCGCGGCCGTTCGGCATCGACCTCTCCGGCCTCCCCGCATTCGCGGTGACCCGCGCCTACCACCTGTGGGCGGTCCCCTCGGCCCCGGCTCGCGCGCGTGTGGCGGCCAACTGGCTGATCCGCGCCACACTCGGCGGCGAGGTGTCCCGGCTCGGCTTCGCCCACGGCGTTCCCTCGACCTTCGTCGACCACGTCGCCGACCACTACCTGAACGCCGAGGCGGCGCGGAAGGAGAGCGCGCGGCTGCTCGACATCCCGGTGGCCGGGGGCTGAGGCAGGGCGCGCTCCGTCCGCTGCGGTGGATCCGCCCGGTCCGCCGGACGCGGACGGTTCCGTCGACGGCGGTGTCGTTCGGGCAGTGCCCGCCAGCGAGTCAGCCGGCGATCTCGTACCCGGCCTCGTCGATGGCGGCCGCCAGCTGCTCGTCGGTCAGCGGCGCCTCGCTCTCGATGGAGACGCGTCCGCTCTCCAGGTCCACGCCCACGGAGGTCACGCCGGGGAGGGCGCCGAGCTCCTCCTTGACGGCCTTCTCGCAGTGCCCGCACGTCATGCCGCTGACGGTGATGGTGGTGGTGGCCATGGAAAGATCCTCGATTCTCGGTCGGTGGACGGGGTGCCCGATGGCACGCGGTCAGGAGCGGACGAGACGCGCGACGGCGTCGGAAGCCTCGCGCACCTTGATCTCCGCCTCCTCGCCACCGTTCGCCACCGCGTGGGCGACGCAGTGCTTCAGGTGCTCGTCCAGCATGGACAGGGCGAACGAACGCAGCGCCTTGTTCACCGCGGAGGTCTGGGTGAGGATGTCGATGCAGTAGGCATCGTCCTCGACCATACGCTGGAGACCCCGGACCTGGCCCTCGATGCGGCGCAGCCGATTGAGATGGCTCTGCTTGTTGTCGTGATAGCCGTAGGTCGCCATGGCGGTGCTCCCCCGATCTTGCTCTTCGTCGGTCATCATATACCCCCTCAAGGTATTTTTGGCCGCTGCTGTTCCCGCTGTGCGCCCCAGCGGGACCCCGGACCCGTCTCGAGGCCGGAGTCCGAGGGGAGCCCGCGTCGGCATACTCCCAGAAGTATCGGTGTTTTTCCGGATCTCTCGGGTGGAATCGGGGTGCTCGCAGCGCGCTCCGACCGCGCGCCACTGAGTCGCTCCCGCCGCCCGGCCAGCTCTGAGCTGCGAGGACACGCAGAACCGGCACTTGCCGCAGGGGTGGGACTAGCCGACCATGGAACGCATGAACGATGCCAATGGTCGGGAGAGTGAGATCCTGAGTCGGATCGACGCCCTGGTCACCGAGGAGCGCGATCTCCGCGAGCAGAACGAGCACCGGCTGACGTCCCAGGAGCGCAGCCGGATGCGCGAACTCGAAGAGTCGCTCGACCAGTGCTGGGACCTGCTGCGGCGACGCCGAGCACTGCAGCAGTACGGCCAGGACCCCGACGCGGCCCAGCCCCGCTCGGCCGACGAGGTCCGGCGGTACCGCCAGTAGCCGACCCGTAGCCGACCGCCCTTCCCACCCCGCCGCGGGGGCACGCTCCGGAACCAGCGGCCGGTCCGGAGCGTCTCTCCTCGTGTGCCCCTGGCACGCGAGGGCGGAGACGAGCGGGAAGAGAGCACATGCTGGAGTTGCTGACCGGAACCGGTCTGGCGTCGGCGGCCGGATTGAACGCCTACATACCGCTGCTGGCGGTCGGGCTCATCGCCCGCTACACCGACCTCCTCACCCTCGGCCCCGGCTGGCAGTGGCTCGAACACCCGGCGGTCCTCATCCTGGTCGGCGTCCTGCTGGTCCTCGAGCTCGTCGCCGACAAGATCCCCGCGGTCGACAGCATCAACGACGTCGTGCAGACGTTCGTCCGCCCGACATCGGGCGGGCTGACGTTCGGCGCGGGCGCCGCCGCGGTCGACACCACCGACCTGGCGTCCGCGGGCACCGGCGACGGCTCCTGGTGGCCGATCGTCACCGGCATCGTCATCGCGCTGGTCTTCCACGGCCTCAAGGCGCTGGCCCGGCCGGTGCTCAACACCGTCACCTTCGGCGCGGGCGGCCCGGTCGTCAGCACCATCGAGGACATCTGCAGCGCCGTGATGTCGATCCTGGCCATCCTCGTGCCGATCCTCATCCTGGTGGTGCTGCCGCTGGCGGTCGCGGGCGGTGTGCTCCTGTGGCGCCGACGCCGCCGCAGGGCGGCCGAAGCGAAAGCTGGGCTCTCAGCGGACGCGGACACCGATCCGACCGGCGGGGCGTGACGCAGGGACGGTGCCACCCCGCGCGCAGCGGGCGCACACGCGCACCGGGCGGCGCCAGGTGACGGCAGGCGGCGGGCCCGGGGAAGTTCCCTCCCCGGGCCCGCCGCTGGTCGTGGGTGCGGTCAGCGCGGATAGCCGCCGCGTCCCTCGGAGACGGGGAGCGTGACCGTCGACGCCTTCGTGTCCAGGGTGACCTCGGTCCCGGCCGGGTAGCGCAGCGAGTAGTCGTGGTCGGTCGAGATCACCACGACACCGATCCGGTGCCCGGCCTTGAACACGTAGTCCTGGGCCTGCATCTCCCACGAGTACCGGTACATCGTGCCGCTGACGACCGGCCGCTGCCGCTCGGCGGAGAGGCGGTTGCGGGCGTCCAGGATGCCGCGCGTGACGATCTTGTAGTCGCTGGTCTCGGTCTTGTGGCGGCTCCGGTAGGTGCACCCGGGGTCCTCCGGGATGCCCTCGCCGTAGCAGACCCGCGCGTCGCGGTCGTAGCGAACCGCGCCGGTCGCCCGGGTGTCGGTGCCGTAGTCGACCAGCAGCGCGGTCAGGAACGGGGAAGCGCCGTCCATCGCGGCCCGAACCGAGACCTTCGGGAAGCCGTTGACCCGGACATCCTCGTCGAGCTCGTCGGAGACGTAGACGAGCGCGTTCTTTCCCGCGGCCCCGGGGTCGGTGGCCAGCGTGTCGGCGGTGACGGTCCGCCCGGCGTCGGTGAACGACTCCTCCTGGCCCCGACCCAGCTCAGGTGTGCGGTCCAGGGTGCCGGTCGCGTCCTCCGCCCCCTCGGCGGCGTTCATGTGCAGCCGCAGCGGAGCGGTTCCGGCGGTCGGCCAGTCGTCCTGCGTGGACCAGCTGAGATCGGCGTTCTCGACGTCGACCGCGGGCTCGTCCATGATGCCGTTGTCCAGGTCGTAGAGCCAGTAGTCGAACCAGCGGTGCAGCTGGTCCAGCCACTCCTCCATGCGCAGGTTCATCGGGTTGATGTGGCCGCCCTGGTACAACCACATCTTGCTCGGCACGCCGTGCTCGCCGAGCTCCCGCCACATCCGCAGGGCCTGGTCGGTCTTGACGTTCCAGTCGTTGAGGCCGTGCGCCAGGAACACGCTCGCGGAGATGTCCCCGACGTCGTTGCGGTAGTTCCGCTCGTCCCAGAACGCGTTGTAGTCCCCGCTGCGGCGGTCCTGGCCCTCGGTGATCGCGTCCATGACCGAGCCGCAGATCTCGCGGTCCTCGCGGGTGTAGACGAGCTTGGCCAGGACGTCGGTGTCCTCACCCTGGTAGCCGCCGGGCGCGACGACGCCGCCGTTCTCCCGGTAGTACTCGTACCAGGAGGAGATGGCGCCCTGCGGGACGATCGTCTTCAGCCCCTCCACTCCGGTCGTGGCGGCGGCCACGGGCAGGGTCCCGTTGTAGGAGATGCCGGTCATGGCCACGTTGCCGCTGGACCAGTCGGTGGCGGTGACCTCGTTGCCCTCGGCGTCGCGGCCGGTGGCGCGGCCGTTGAGCCAGTCGACGGCGGCCTTGATCCCCAGTGTCTCGTTGTGCGCGCCCGAGGTGGGGCAGCCGGTGGAGCCTCCGGTGCCCAGGCTGTCCAGCTGGGCGACGGCGTAGCCGCGCGGCAGGAAGTAGTTGTCGTAGTAGTTCGACATGCTGGCGGCGGGTCCCGCGGCCGCGGATCTTCGCAGTTCCTCGGGGTCGGCCGGGGCGTCCGTGTCCGCCAGCCCGCCCGGCCGGGAACCGCCCCGGGTGCGCGGGACGGTCCCGGCGTCCTCGTCGTCGAGGTCGACGTCGTACATCTCGGCGTCGTTGAGGTCGGACCAGTAGGGGCTGGGTTCGATGATCGTGGGCACCCGCAGCCCGCCGTCGGACTCCTTGGGGCGCATGATGCGCATCCGGACGGTGTCGGGGGTGCCGTCGCCGTCGCTGTCCGCCTCGGTCTCGATGTCGACCTCGTGGTAGACGGCGTCGGCGTAGTCGAAGACCGGCTGGGTGCGGCCGTCCTCGATCAGCGGGGCGGGGGTGTCGGCCAGGCCCGGTGCGGCCAGGAGGCCCGCGACGACCGCTGTGGTGGTGACCACGGAGCCGACGCGGGCGGTGCTGCGGTGGGGGTGTCGCATGCGCTGTTCCTCGCTTGGAGAGGGGAGCGGGGGTGGCGTCATCCCACCGGACTTCGGTCACCGGCCGACAACCCTGGGGTCTCCATTACGTCTCTAGACAGCGGAATGCAGGCAGAGAGACCCGCGGATCATGTAGGCGCCGGAAACGCCTAAAGTGCAGGGGTGGCTCACAACGCATTCGAACAGATGACCGGGATCAAGCACATCGTCTGGGACTGGAACGGGACGCTCCTCGACGACAACCACGCCAACCTCGCGGCCCTCAACGAGGTCTGCGTCGCGTTCGGGCGGCCCCAGGTCGACCTGGACTACTGGCGCTCGGTGTTCCGGCGGCCCCTGCTGGAGTGCTACGAGGAGCTGCTGGAGCGCCCCTTCGTCGACGGGGAGTGGGAGCGGGTCAACAAGATCTACGACCGCCATTACCTGGCCGCGGTGCCCGACTGCGGGCTGGCCCAGGGCGTGCCCGACGTGCTGCACCAGTGGGCCGCGGCCGGGGGCACCCAGTCGGTGCTGTCGATGGCCTCGGACCGGCATGTCAACGAGCTGATCGTCGAACGCGGCCTGCGCCCCCACTTCACCCGCGTCGACGGGCGCCGGTTCGGCACGGTGAACGACTCCAAGACCGACCACCTCGCCGCCCACATGGAGGAGCTGGGCGCCGACCCGGCGAGCGTGGTGCTCATCGGCGACATCGACGACGACGCCCGCGCGGCCCGCGAGGCGGGCGCCAACGCCATCCTCGTCGCCAGCGGGCTGATGAACCGCGAGCGGTTGCAGACCACCGGCCACCCCGTCGTGTCCACCGCGGTCGAGGCCGTCGGACTGCTGGGCGTCTGACCCCACTATCTCCGAGATCAACGGAGGGGCGAGACGCATTAGGGGCGGTACCGCCGTGGCGGTACCGCCCCTTGCGCGTTTTTCCGTACTGACCTGCTAGGCCAGCTGCACCTTGCGGGCCTCTTCGAAGCGACGCTGCACGTCCGCCCAGTTGACGACGTTCCAGAACGCCTTGACGTAGTCCGCCTTGACGTTCTTGTACTGCAGGTAGAAGGCGTGCTCCCACATGTCGAGCAGGAGCAGCGGGTAGGACCCGGCGGCGAGGTTGCCCTGGTGGTCGTAGAGCTGCTCGATGATCAGCTTCTGGCCGAGGATGTCCCAGGCCAGAATCGCCCAGCCGGAGCCCTGGATGCCGGTGGCCACGGCGCTGAAGTGCGCGCGGAAGGCGTCGAACGAGCCGAACTGGTCGTCGATCGCGGCGCCCAGCTCGCCCTCGGGCTTGTCACCGCCGTCCGGCGACAGGTTCGGCCAGAACACCGAGTGGTTGACGTGCCCGGCGAGGTTGAAGGCCAGGTTCTTCTCGAGCATGTTGACCGTGCCGAAGTCGCCCTTCTCACGGGCCTCGGCCAGCTTCTCCAGCGCGGTGTTGGCGCCCCCGACGTACGCCGCGTGGTGCTTGTCGTGGTGAAGCTCCATGATCTGACCGGAGATCCACGGCTCCAGAGCCGCGTAGTCGTACGGAAGCTCCGGAAGCGAATATGGCGCGGACATGTGCGCACCTTCCCAAGACGATTTTTCTAGGCTTGATGGGCGAAGACTCTCGCCCCTGAAAAGCTATCAGTCCAGGGCCCGGTCATCCTGTGTCGCCCTTGCGACAACCGGAACCGGGAATAAACCCGCCACCCGGCCACGCACCGGACCGAACCGGCGGGGGGTCACGCCGCACGCTCGAATCCGCTGCCGTTCCACGTGGTGCGGGCGCACGCCACGCCCCAGGCGCCCTTGCGCTTGAGGATGTCGTAGATGTGCATCCGGTCGATCTTCGGCGACACGCCGTACCCCGACGGCCACGTGATCGCCCAGTCCATGTCGAGGTCGACCAGCAGCTCCAGCAGCCGGGCGATCGTGGGGTCGTCCAGCCGCTCGAACGCCTCGTCGAGCAGCACCATCCGCAGCGGACCCTCCAGCTCCGTCTCCAACGCGTCGTAGAACGCCGCACTCGCGGCGAACAGCGTCACATACGACACCAGGCGCGTCTCTCCCGAGGACAGCTGGCGAACGCGGCGGTCGCGCGGGTTGCCGTCCGGACCCGTGTCGTGGATCCGCACCCGGTAGGTGTACCACTGCCGGTAGTCCAGCGCACCGGCCAGCACCTCGGTGTAGCCACTGCTGCGCCCCGCGTCGCGGGTGGCGCGGATGCGGTCCATCAGCGCCCGGCGCAGCCGGTCGTTCTCCTCGGCGGTGCGCCGCGCCACCGACTTCTTCGCCAGGGCGAACGCCGAGCGCTCGGCGGGGTCCAGGTGCGGCGCCGGCTCCCAGGACAGCTCCACCCGCACGCCCTGGCTGGAGTGGGCGCCCTCCAGCACGGTGTTCATCCGCCGGGTGAGCGACTCGGCCGACCCGATCTGGCGGTGCAGCTCCTCGGCGATGTCGCCGAGCAGGTACTCCTCGAAGATGCGCTCCTCGCTGTCGGTCAGGTTCTCCTCGGCCTGGGCGAGGCGCGCGGCGGTGAGCCGGGCCGTGGCCGCCACCGGAGCGGTTCCCGACTCGTCGCTGACCGCGACCGTGAGGATGCCGTGGTCCCGGTCGGCCTGCACGTCGTGCGTTCCGGCGAGGGCGGACTGGAGCTGTTGGATGCGGGAGATCAGGGTGCGCTCCAGCGCCGCCGGGTCGCCCGGGGCGTCGTCCGCCGCCTCCAGCGCCTCGGTGAGGGCCGCGCGCAGCTCCGGGCGCTCGAACGGCGGCTCGACCGCGCCGGTCGCCGCCTCCCATACGCCCGCGACGTCGGCGGCGTCGGTCAGCGCGTCCTCGGCATCGGCGACCTTGCCCTCGGCCTCGTCGACCTCCCGCTCGGTGGCCTCGACCCGCGCCTCGGCATCGGCCAGCGCCTTGATCCGGCCCTCCACCTCCGACTGCGCCTTGGGCGCCTGGGACCGCAGCCGCTGCCGCTCCTCGCCCAGCCGCCGCACGTCCTCGCTCACCTGCTCGGCGTCACGCCCCAGGCTGGAACGGAGCGTCGCCAGAACGGCGTGCGCCTCGGCGTAGGCGCGGTGCGTCTCGGCGGCGTCGGACTCGGCCTTCTCCCGCGCCCGAACGGTCCGCTTGTGGTCGGCCTGGGCCGCCGCCACCGACCGCAGCGCCTCGGGCAGGTCCCGGCGCAGCAGCCGGGCGATCTCCTCCAGGGCGGTGGTCGCGCGGCGGGCACGCTCGCACAGCTCCCGCAGTTCTTCCAGGCCGCTGCCGACGCCCAGCTCGCCGCAGGCGCGCTGGTGTTCGGCGCGCTCGGCGCCGAGCCGGGCGCGGGCCTGGGCGTGCTCGGCCTCGGCCTGCTCGGCGTCGGACGCGGCGCGGCGGGCGGCCGAGCGACGGGACTGCGTCTCGATGTGGGCGCGCAGCACCTCGGCGATGTCCGGGAAGGAGTCCAGGCAGCCGTGCCAGGCCTGTTCGAGCTGTTGGGCGCCGCTCAGCGAGTCGCGCAGCTCAGCGACCCGCTCTTCCAGCCGGGCCAGCTCGGCCTCCAGCTCCTCCACGCGCTTGCGGCGGGCCTGCTCGCGGGCTCCGGCACCGATGTGCTCGGCCGCGGCCTTGGTGTGCCGCCCGCGCAGGACCCCCGACCGCCAGTGGCCGTCCGTGCCGACGCTCAGCGGGGCGCCCGCCGGGCCGGTCGCGGCGGGCGCGTCCAGTAGGGGCACCGAGCACAGCAGCGCGGCGACCACGTCCCGCGACACGGTGCTCTCCGCATCGGTGCCGACGGCCGGGCACAGCACGTCGGCCAGCGACGGCCCGTCGACGGGGGCGCCGGGCTCCGCCCAGGTGTCGTGCTCCCCGTTGTCAGGCAGCGGGCCGCCGTCCCGGGTGACCCATGCGTTGAGCAGGCCGGAGGCGTGCAGGGACGCCTCCAGGGCGGCGCGCTCGGCGTCGGGGACCCCGGAACGGAAGTCGACCACCCGGTAGAAGGGAGCCCCCGCGCTCGGATCGCGCTCGGCCGTGGTCAGGGCGGGGTCGGCAAGTTCGACCTCGGCGGCCTCGCGCAGCCCGGCCAGGTCGGACCGCAGCCGGGTGCGCTCCGCGTCGGCCTCGGCGAGACGCTGCTCGGCCATGACGGCGGCGTGCTGTACGGCGCGAACGCGCGGCTGGAGCGCCGCCCGGACCTCGCGGTGGGCGTCGCGGAACGCGTCGGGGTCGGTGGCCACCTCGTCGGCCTCGGGGACGGGAGGCAGCTCTCCGGTGGCGGGGCGGTCGCCGGGCGGCAGCGCCTCGTCGTGCCAGCGCTCCACGGCGTGCGCCCACTGCCCGGCGAGCGCGAGCAGCCGTTCCTCGCTCTCCCGCGCCCGGCGCCCGGCCTCGGCGGCGTCCTCCGCGCTGCGCGCGGCGCCCTCGGCCAGCCGCGACAGGCGGGTCTCCTCCTCGACCAGCCGCTCGGCCTGGGACCGGAGGCCGCCCAGCAGCGGGGCGCGTTCGGCCGCCGCGTCGGCGGCCGTCGCGACGCTCTCGGCGGCCTGGGCGGCGCCGCTCTCCAGCGCCTCGACGTCGATGGTGGGAGCGGCGGCCCGGTACAGCTCTTCGGGCCGGGCGTCCGGCTCCGGGGAGAGGAGCACCCTACGGGCCTCCTCGTCGCGCTCCAGGGCCGGCAGGAGGGGCGGCAACGCGCCCAGAGCCGAGGGGACGCCGATCGCGCCCAGCGACTCGCGGGCCTCGGCGGCGCCCGACGCCACCCCCTCGCCGATACGGACCGCGAGGGCGGCCGAGCGCTCGATGGCGCCGATCGACTGCTCCTCGGTGGAGCGCAGTCCCTCGGCGTTGGCCAGCGCCGCCTCGACGTGCCGGCGCTGGGACTCCACGGTCGCCTGCTTGTCCTCCAGGTCGCCGAGGGCGCCGTAGGCGGGGGAGGCCTTCAGCGCCTCCAGCTCGGTCTGGACCTGCTCCAGCCGCTCGTTCGCGGCGTCGCGGTCCAGCTCGGCCTGGCGCAGGTCCGCCTCGGCGGCGGCGCGTTCCTTGTCCCGCTTGGCGCGCCGGTTGGCGGCCCGCTCCCGCCCCTTCTCGGCCGTCGCCAGCCGGCTGGCGCGGTCGGCCAGCACGCCGCGCGCGTAGTCGCGGTAGCCGGTGAGGAACTCGTCCAGAGCGGAGTCGGCCTGGCGCAGCCGGGCGACGTTGCGGCGGACGCCTTCGAGGTTGTCCAGGCCGGTGGCGGTGCGCGCGATGACGTCGGGGTCGACGGGCGGGAGCGCGTCGGAGAGGAGCTGCTCCAGCTGGCCCTGGAGCACCTTCAGGCCGATGTCGGGGTTGCGCAGGGTCCGCTGGAGGTGCAGCAGGTCGGTGTAGCGGTTGCCGCCGGTGATGCCGTAGACGGCCGCCGCCACCCGCTGCTGGAACGCCTCCTGGGCACCGACCACGGCGTCCTCGCCGATGTGCTCGCGCAGGCGCGCCTGGGTGATGGGCCGGTCCTGCTCCATCAGCGCGAAGTCCTTGTTCACCCGCAGCGGGGTGATGAACCGCCAGGAGTCGCTGATCTGGCGGCTGGACGCGCTGGCCTTCACGCCGATCCCGCAGGTGAGGAAGTCCTCGGACCCGTCGTCCAGGGTGCGGCGCAGCTCGATCCAGGCGTATCCGAGCCGCAGGGTGCCCGCGGTGTAGTCGTCGAGCATGAGGCGGCTCATGCTGACGGTGTCGAAGCCCTTGCAGCCCATGTTGCGCAGGTCGCCGTCGAGGCAGAGGGGGAGCAGCAGCTCCAGGGTGCGCGACTTGCCCGAGCCGTTGGTGCCCTTGAAGATGACCCGGCCTCCGGACAGGTCGAACTCTTCGTCGCGGTACTGCCAGATGTTGACCACGCCGCCGCGGTGCAGCTGCCAGCGCTCGCGGGGCCGGGCGGCCGCATGTCCGGTGCTCACATCGGTCCTTACTCGATCGTCGTGTGCCCGTCGGGCGGGGTCACAGGGAGAACAGGGAGTCCTGGGCGTCGTCGGCCGCCGGTGCGGGGTCGGGCGAATCGCCGTCGCCGGGCGCGTCGGTGCCGGGCGGGCCGTCGGGGACGGGGCGGTAGCGGGCGGCGGCCGGGCTGATCTGCACCAGGCCGCCGGGGCTCCGCCGGGCGAGCCCGGACTGGGCCAGAGTGTCGGCGACCGAGCGGGCCAGCCGGCGGGTGTCGCGGACGGCGTCCTTCGACCACGCCTGCGGATAACGCTCGACCAAGCCTGCCACGACCGTGCCCAGGCGGTCGAGGGAGACCGTGGTCCATGGCCCGCCGTCGGTGGCGGCGGAGCCGTCCGGCGCCGGTGCCGCGCCCTCCTCGCCGTCGGCCTCGCATGGGGCCGCGGCCGTGTCCGCGCCGTCGGCCGCGTCCGACGACCCGTCCGCCAGCAGCTCGGCCGCGGCCAGCAGCGCGATGCGGGCGATGGTGCCGGTCCCGGGGAAGACGCGGTCGGTGAGGTAGCCCTCGGGGTCGACGGCCAGGACGCCCTGCGAGCGCACCTCCAGGCGCAGGCCCAGCAGCTCCTCCAGCAGGTGCGCCTCGGAGCGCAGGTTGGTCCGCAGCCAGTCCCACTGCTCGGGGGCCAGGCCGGAGGCGAGCACGACCGGGTCCTCGACCAGGCGGCGGCGCACGCGGTGGCGCTCCTCGGCGCCCGCGCCCGCTGACCGGCTCAGCGCCTCGGCCGAGGGGAAGCGCCCCAGCGGCGCCGCGACCAGATGGCCCAGCAGCTCCAGGTCGACGGTGAGCAGCGCCTCGCGGCTCGCGTCGTCGGCCCACGGGGCGACACTGCCGTCGGTCTCGGTGAGCACACCCAGGTCGATCAGCAGCCGCAGGGCCGCGGCGAGGGCGCGCCGGTCCACGATGCCCGTGCCCAGGTCCAGCCCGGCCTCGGTCCCGGCCGCGCGCACGTCGGCGACCAGCCCGGACAGCAGGAGCTGCCGCCCGCCGCCGGTGAGGGCGGCCAGCACCAGGGCCAGGTAGGCGTAGCCGCGCGGGGTGAAGGGGGCGCCGTTGTGCTTGTGCGCGCCGCGCACGCCGTCGGGCGTGCGTCCGGTCTTGTACAGCCGGGCGAACGTCGGCTCGATGACCAGCCGGTAGCCGAGGTACCCGGCGAACAGCGCCTGCAGCCGGTCGGCGTAGCGGCGCATCGCCGGAAGCGCGTCGCCGTCGGGGCCGTCGGCGCGCAGCAGCGGGCGGCGCAGCAGCACCCGCGCGCACCGGCGCACCTGGGCGGCCTCGATGGCGTCCAGTCCGCCGAAGGCGGCCTTTTCGGGCGACCCCAGCGGATCCCTGCGGCTCACCGTCGGGCCTCCTCGTCTGCGGTATCGGCACCCTCCGCCGCGGGGGCGTCGTGCACCTCCAGCGCCTCGCCGACCCGCAGGCGCACGTCCACGCCGTGCAGTTCGAGCGTCCCCAGCGCCGAGCCGATGCGGGCGGCACCGCCATCGGGGCGCGGCTCCAGCAGCAGGGTCAGACCGGTGATCGGGTCACCGGCGCTGCCCGGTTCGCTGGGCACGTCGCGGGAGGCGCCGGCCAGGGTCAGCAGCTCGCAGAACAGTTCCAGGGCGTCGCCCGAGAGCCGCGCCCCGGCGAGGTCGGAACCGGCCGCGGCCAGCTCGTTGACCGCGGCGTCGCGGCGGCGCTTGCGGCGGTCCTCTTCCTCCAGCAGCTCGGCGCGGCCCAGGGGGTCGTCGCTGAGGCGCGGCAGCTGGCCCGCGGGCGCGCGCTCGCCGCGTGTGCGGACGTTGACCTCGACGTCCACCTGGCCGCCCTCGGCCCAGGTGCGGCCGGGGTCGGGGGTGTCGTCCTCGTTGGCCAGGGCCAGGTGCCGCGCGGAGAACAGGCCGAACGCCGCGGCGAACAGGTCGTGCGCGGCCTCGGGTGTCGCCGCGTCGAACCACCCGGCCAGTGTCAGCAGGTCGCGGCGGCGCCCGGGGTCGACACCGCCCACCCCGGTGGCGCGCTTGACGTTGCCGAGCAGGGCGGTGATGGCGCGGCTGGTGGCGTCGCGCAGGCCGTCGACCTCCGAGGGGCGGCCGGGGCGGCCGATGAACCAGCCCGTCAGCCCGTCCCAGTCGGCGGCGCGCCGGCCGGGGGAGCGCTCCATGAGTTCGGTCTGGCCGCTGCGCGTCTCGCGGGGGACGAGCACGTTGCCGGAGTCGTCCGTGGCGGAGGGCGGCGCGCCGGAGTCGGCTGCGCGGGTGCCGAGCTCACCGGTGCCGAGCAGGGCCAGCAGCTGGCTCCGCTGCCGGTTGAGGGTGCTCAGCCGCTCCACGATCGGCTCGGAGTGGCGCAGCACGTCCTTGGCGATGAGTTCGACGTACTCCAGCAGCATGTGCTTGAAGCCCGACATCTCGGCCGGCGCGAGATCGTAGCGGGCGATCACCGAGCCGAGGTAGGCGTAGAAGTCGCGGACCGCCGCGGCGAACTCGTCGTGCTGCAGGAACAGCGTGGTGACCTGCTGGGCGAGCTGCTCGCGCAGGGTGCGCACCGAGGTCGCCTCAGGGCCGCGGCCGTGCTCGGCGGCCAGCAGCTCGCCCAGGGTGCGCTGGATGTCGGCGAGCCCCTGCTCGATGGCGGGCAGCAGCTCGCGCGAGACCTCGCGGGCGCCCTCGGCGACGGTGAGCATGCCGTCGACGTCGCGCTGCACGCGCATGGCGAGCTTGGCGACCTGGTAGCGGACGCGGCTGCGGGTGAACTCGGCGATGGACGCGGCGGGTTCCCGCCGCCCGGGCACCAGGTTCCCCCAGCGGGCCAGCTGCTCCAACCGGTCGACGACGGTCTCCGGGCGCGACTCGCCCTCGTCGATCTCGCCGCGACGCTCGGCCGCGGCCAGGGCAGCGGCGACCTCCCCGGCGCCGAGGTCGGCCAGCAGCGTGGAGGTGAAGAGGCGCATGATCGCCAGGTAGGTCCGGCGCTCCGGCGCGCTGAGGTAGCTGTAGAGCCGCAGCCGGTCCAGGTCCCCGGAGGCGCCGCGGGGGCCGTCCCCGCCGTCCCCGGCGGTCCCTTCGCCCCCGGCGGGGTGAGGCGTTTCGTCGGCATCGTTCAGCATGACCCGCCCCAACTTAGCGGTTCGGCGCGGCCGCCGACGCCATGCGCGCGGGTGATCCCCGCCCCGCCCCACCGCCGTCGGCGCCCACGGCGCCCTGATGGACCGGCGGTGGACCGCTGGGGAGAGGGGGGTGATTGGTGGGTGAACACGCGGGGAATTACTCCGCGGGGTCGTTTCCCAAGGGCGTGGGGGCTGCTCAGGGGGCGTTTCGGTGGGCTACTGTCAGCCGCGTACCCGCCGTGCCGCGCCGCCCGGTGGAGGGTGGACGCGCCCCGTGGCCCGTGTGCGCGGCGTCGACGCGGGATCCCCCGACGTTCGGCCGTCCCACAGGGGCGGGCCTGACCACACTGGAGGTCTCATGCTGCGGTTCCTGCGGTCCCGGCTCCTGCTGTACGTGGTCGGGGCGGGGGCGCTGGGCGCCCTCGTGTTCGCGGCGCTCGCGGCGCTGGGCCTGCTCGACGCGGGGACCGCGGTGGGGCTGGCCGCGACGGGCGTCGTCGGGGCGGCGGTGGCCGCCGTGGCGGTCATGGTGCGGCGGCTCGCGCGGCGGGTGAACCTGCTCAGCAGGGAGCTGGAGGCGCGCACGGGGGAGACCGTGCGGGCGGTCGAGGAGCACCAGGCCCGGACCGGAGCGTCGTTCGAGGAGGTGACGGCGGGGCTCGCGCGGCTGCGCGACGAGACACTGCCGAAGCTCAGCCGGGACGTGGTCCGGACCGTCAACACGCAGGGCCGCAACGACTACGAGCAGCAGGTCGCCTGGACCGAGCTGCGGGACTACCTCCAGCCCGGCCCGTTCATGCCGCCGCTGCGCGGCTGGGCCGCCTCGCCGGACGTGCTGCGGCTGCTGGTCCGCATCATCGACGAGCGGCGGCCGGACCTCGTGGTGGAGTGCGGCAGCGGCTCCTCCAACGTCTGGCTCGGTTACGCGCTGCGGCGGCTGGGCAGCGGGCGCCTGGTCGCGCTGGAGCACGAGGAGCGCTTCGCGGAGCTGTCCCGGGAACTCGTCACCGCGCACGGGCTCGACGACATCGTCGACATCCGGCACGCGCCGCTGACCGACTGGGTGCCCGAGGACGGGACGGCCGAGGACGCCGCCCAGCCCTGGTACGACCTGAAGGCGGTGGCCGACCTCAAGGAGATCGGCCTGGTGTTCGTGGACGGGCCGCCCGAGGCCACGGCCCCGCAGGCCCGCTACCCGGCCGTCCCCGCGCTCCTACCGCACTGCGCGACCGACGCGGTCATCGTCCTGGACGACACCGTGCGCCGCGCCGAGCGCGACCTGAGCGACCGGTGGCTGGCCGCCTACCCCGAGCTGTCCTGCCGCCCGGAGACGGTGGAGAAGGGCGCGCGGGTCTTCACGCGGAACGCCGACGTGTTCTGACGGTGGGAGCCGCGGCTCCCACCGTCAGAACGGCACTACGCCCCGATTCCCGTGTCGCGTCGCGTCAGGAGTCGAGGAGTTCGCCGACCGCGCGGTGCGCCTGGTCGATGGCGGTGTCGGTGTAGGCGTTGGGAGCGGCGTCGGAGTTGGCGATGGCGATGCGGCCGAGCTTCCGGCGGGCTGTCTCGGCCGGGGTGGGGCCGTCCGGCCAGAACCGGTCGAACGGGCGCGCGTACTCGCGGGCGTAGCCGTGCCCCCACCGGTTGACGGTGATCGCCTCGATGTCGCGCTTGGCGTCGAAGCCGCCGTCGCCGAGCGCGCGGTTGAGCGTCTGGCGGATGCTGCGCTCATAGCCCTCGAAGGGGATGTGCAGGATATTGTGCCGGGCGGCGATCGCGGCCTTGGCCGGGGCCATGCCCTCGGGGGAGGGCACCCCGATCATCTGGATGATGATGGGCTCGTCGGGGTCTTGCGGGTGCTTGTAGCCGCCCAGGCTGACGGGGTAGTCGAGCTGGGCGACGGCCCAGTCGCCGCTGGAGAAGCGGATGTGCCGCATGCCCAGCTCCACCCACGGCTGCCAGTTCTTGACCACGACGTTGGCGTAGATCAGCGGCTGCTTCGAGGCGTCCTTCATGGCGATGCGCTGGGTGCTGGGCAGCTCGGTCATGAGGAACTGGCCCATGACGTGCCAGGCGGCCATGACGACGTGCGTGGCCGTTGCCCGGTGCAGCTTGCCGTCGGTGCTGTGGTAGGTGACGAGCACGCGGTCGGCGGCGTCCGGACTTCCGTCGTGCTGGAGGTTGGTGCAGGGCGAGGCCAGCCGCAGCCGGACGTCGTTGTCCGGCTTGTCGAGCTCGGTGTAGTCGAACTCGGCGAGCACGACGCTGTCCATGTCGAGCGTGTCCTTGCCCGGCACGGAGTTGGGGATGAGGCGGTGCACCAGCAGCCGCGCGATGCTCGCGTTGCCGTCGGGGAAGTGGTAGATGTACGGGTCCTCGTGGCCCCAGAAGCGCTGCACCGAGAAGGCGTTGAGCCGGTGCGCCGTGGAGTCGTCGAGGTTGAGGCCGTCGAAGCCGGGGTAGCCGTCGGCCCACGCGTCCAGGGCGCTCCAGTCGGCGGCGGGCACGGCCCACTCGTCGCTGGTCAGGGAGCGGCAGAAGTTCACCGCCTCCTCGCCCATGCCGGCGATGTCGCGGAGGTAGTCGGTGTAGGTCGTCTCGGCGAGACGGGTCTTCTTCTCGTCGTCGCTCAGGCCCGGCATCCAGTCCTCGGGCTTGTCGAGCAGGGTGACGAGGTCGGCGCGGCCCTCGTCGGTCAGCGGGGCGTCGGCGAGCCAGTCCTCGGTGGACATGTCCTTGGAGCGGACGGCGAGGTGGTCGCGGCCGAAGTCCTCGTAGCGGAAGAAGACGGTGTCGCCTTCCTCGGCCAGCTTGAACTTGTCGTAGAACTTCTGGTCGAAGTACTTCTCGAACTTCTTGAGGTCGATCCCGAGGTCCGTGAGGAGGCCCTTGGCCTCCGTGCTGTACACGGAGGGGGTGTCGATGGCCTGGGTGCCGCCGTAGCCGATGAGGACCTGGTCGCGGCCCTCGGGGTGGAACTCGTTGCGCCGCGCGTGCCCGCCGAACTCGTCGTGGTTGTCGAGGATGAGGACCTTCGCGCCCGGGTTGCGCTTCCGGTAGAAGTAGGCGGAGGCCAGCCCGCTGATTCCGGCGCCGACGACCACCAGGTCGTAGTGCTCGCCGGTGTCCTCGACGGAGGCGGTGTTGGTGACGCTGCCGAGGCGGTTGTCGCGGATGGCGTGCGGGATGCTCAGCGCCTGCGGGGTGTTGCCGCGCAGGCCGGTCAGCTCCGGCGGGTAGTCGGCGCCGTCGGGCACCGCGACGGGCGAGGCGGGGCTGGCGGCCCACGGGCGGTCGCCGCCCGGCGCGCATCCGGCGAGTGCCGTCACCGCCGCTCCGGCGACGGCGGTCGCGGCGACCCCGTCGAAGAAATCGCGTCGGCTGATCTTCGCGTCCATGCCCAGCTCGCGGTCACTGGAGGCTGGACAGCGCGGCTCCTCGGCCATGTTCTCCCCTTTGGTATCCCCCGTGCACCCTCGCCGGGGCCAGCTGAACACGGGGGGTATCAGGGCGGCGACACGACGTACCGTCTGCTTTGGGCTCTTTGCCGTGTGTTGACACGCCGGAGCGGCGGGGTGCGAACGTCTTCGAAAGGTCGGCGGTGCGGGAACGCACCGCGGAACCCCGAAAAGGCTAGTTCCTCGCCAAGGGGTGATTTGGGGCGATTTGCCGGATTTTTAGCCCGTCAATGGTGAATTATCATCGGCGTGCGCGCTCGGTGTCCGACACGCGACACGCCGACGTGACCTGGGGTGATGTGGATCAGAGGGGGGAGTGGGCCACGACTCAGGGAACGACCAGGACCAGAGCCTCGGCGACGAGAGCAGGGCGCTCCCCGCCCTCGATCTCCACCTCGTGCCGCAGCGTCAGCAGGAGCCCCTTGTCGGTCTCCTTGACTTCGACCAGTTCGATCCCGTCGCGGACGCGCGCACCCTCGGTCACCGGCTGCAGGAAGCGGACCTTGTTCAGGCCGTAGTTGATGCCCATCTTCGGGGCTTTCTCCAGCGTGTAGACGCGCGGTCCGAAGTAGGCGAGGAGGGAGAGGGTGAGGTAGCCGTGCGCGATCGTGCGGCCGAAGGGGCCCTCCGCGGCGCGCTCGGCGTCGACATGGATCCACTGGTGGTCGCCGGTGGCGTCGGCGAAGCGGTCGATCCGGTCCTGGGTGACGGTGAGCCAGTCGCTGTGGCCCAGGTGCTCACCCTCGGCGGCGACGAGTTCGGAGATGTCGGCGAACTTCCGCATGGTCTGCTGCGCTCCCCACGGTCGGATGGAACTACCGGTCTCGAGGACGACGGCCGGGCGCGGCCTGCGGCCGACTCTAGCGTGCACCGACCAAGCGGTATGTGACCGGGGTCATAGTTCGGGGCGGGGTCGTCGGCCATGGGTCAGTCGTCGACCGCGAGTGTGGCCGTGAGCTCGTCGAACACCACGTCGCTGCGGTAGGCACGCTCCGCCCGCGTCTCATACACGTAGATCCGCGTGAAGGTGAGCGGATGGGCGACGCCCTGCGGGACCGGGAACTCGATCTTCCGCCAACCGCTCCAGTCGATTTCCGGGCCGCGCAGCGTGTGCGTGCGCCCCTCGGCGTCGACGACCGTGAGGGCGGTCCCGGCGCCCTGCGCGTCCCCGCGCACCCGCAGACCGAACGAGAAGGCCTGCCGGTCGAGCCGGATGGGGGCGGGCGGGTGGGCGTAGGCGGCGCGCGTGCCCTGGGAGCGGGTGAAGTCGTAGGTGAGGGCGAGGCCGTCGCCCGAGTGGCCGGGTACCGGGCGTACCGACGCCTCGGCGCGTGCGGCGGAAGCCGTCCACCGCGCCGCGTCGTCGAATCCGGAGACCGGTTCGGTCACCGTGCCGAGGCGGACGGGAACGACGGTCCGCGCACCGCCGTCCGACCCGGCGACCGAGATCGCGATCTCGCCGGTGCCGCGCTCGGCCCGGGGCTCGACGCGGAAGGTCCCGTCGGCCTGGGGAGCGACGTCGACCAGCTCGGGATCGAAGTCGAGGACGGCGTCATCCGGCGCGATGGGGGCGCGGGCGCCGTCGGGAGCGACACCGGTCAGCACGAACCGGGCGGACTGCGAGGTGTCGGGGAAGGCGAGTGAGGCGGGTGCGGCCGTGATCCGCTGGGGACCGGGCAGCACCTCCAACTCGATTGTTCCGCGCATCGGTCCCCACCGTGCGGTGACCGTCGCCGTGCCCGGCGCGTCGGCGGTGTACCGGACGTCCCGGCTGCCGGAGACCGTCCCGTTCGACGCCGACCAGCGCAGACTTTCGGGGCGGGGGTAGCGGACGGGGCCGTAGGCCTCGTCGTGCGTCGTGGCGACGAGGGCGCGCCGCAGCCCGGAGAAGACGCGGTAGGGGTCGGCCTGGCGGGGAAGGGCGGAACCGCGCGGCGGTCGCGACTGGACGCGGGGGCGGATCCAGACGCCGCGCACCTTCCCGGAGCCGGGAGGGGAGAGCACGACCAGCCCGTTGGGAACCGCGCGGAAGAGTCCACCGGTGCGGTTCCGGACACCGGGCGCGGTCGCGCCGGGCTCGCGGGCCAGCAGCGTCGAGGACCCGCCGCCGTCGAGTTCGAGGGCGTCCGCGGCCCCGGCGCGCAGCATCCGCCTCGCCATCTCGCGCAGCGTCGCCCCCGGTGTTCGCGCTGTCCGGCCGTCCGCGGTCATCAGGTACATCCGGCGCCCATCGGCGGAGAATCCGATGGCGGTGCGCGGGTGGCGCGAGGCATCGTCGGGGGCGGTCACCCGCCCGTCGCGAAGGAGGACATGGCGTCCGCCCACGGCGGTATGCGGCCGGACGCCATCGGCGGTGAGGTCGTAGTCCAGCGCGACCGCGTCCCCCTCGTCGACCTGCTCCAACCGGTCGGCCGCTGTGTCCACGCCGACGAGCATGGTCGTGCCGGGACCGATGTCCCCGCTGCCGGGCTTGTCACGGACGTCGCGCACAACACCGTCGGTGATCTCCAGCTCGGTGACGCGCTCGGCGTCCCGGGTGGCGCGTTCGCGCGGGTGCTCACCCCAGTCGGAGGTGAAGGCGCCGACGCCGTCGTCGGGAATCTCGTGGCTGTTCAACCGGTCGATCCGTAACGGCCCGCTGGGCAGAGTGGCCGACCCGGTGAAGCGCACCCGCTGGATCCGCCCGGTTCCATCAGACTCAAACGTCGCGGCGTTCACATGCGTCCCCGTGGGCGACTTCAACACGCGCCCGTCACGAACAGCGGCGCCAATCGGCGCGGAGGAGAGGTTGATGTCGAAGTAGTCCCCGTTGACGGCGGCCACGGCGGTGTCATGGGGCTTCACCATCTGCGGCAGGGGAGCCGCACCGGTCACGGTCCCGCTGTCGACGTACCCGATGGTCGCGCCCCCACCATCGTCGAGATCGACGCTGAGCGTACTGAAGTGCTGTCGACGCGCGGTCGTCCCATCGGGCTCTTCGCGCACCTCGGTCGAGGTGAGCACCATCCCCGGAGCGACAGGCTGCGACCGCGACGTCTCTGCACCCAGCGCGTCCACGACATCGGCGACAGCCGCGGGCGAGAGGAGAACCAGGAGGAGGGGGATGACCAGCGCGGACAAGAACGCTCGCGCCGTGCCGAAACGGCTGGACACAGAACAACCTCCGAACGGCGGACGCCACCTGGTGTTGCGATGCCGAAGCGGAGTGTAACCATGTGTCCCCTGTGTCTAGACGAACGCCGCGCGGCCCTCAGTTGAATTTCGGCTGGTACCTGCGAACGCGTTTTCGATCCTTATCTCGTGAACTCGCCGGTAACCAGCCGGGCCGTCGGAACACTGGCCCTCATGTAACCAAGGAGGCACTATGTCTGTCATGACCATAGGAAGGTCCGAGCCGCAGCAGCGTCCGTTAACAGTAGAGGACCTGCAGCGGATGCCCGACGACGGGAGGCGGTACGAGCTGGTCGGCGGGAGGCTTGACGTGTCGCCCGCACCGGTCTCCCTGCATACCCGCATCGAAACACGGCTGTCCTATCACCTGACGGGCATTGCGCCTGACGGATACGAGGTGCAGACGGGGCCCGGGGTGAACTTTAACGCTGACCGCACTGACCACCGGATCCCCGACGTCGCCGTGTTCCGGGAGGAGGACTTCGAGGAGCCGTACTTCACCCGGCCTCCATTGTTGGCCGTGGAAGTCGTCTCTCCGGACAGCATTTTCCGGGACAACCACACGAAACGGTCCGAGTACGAGAAGTTCGGGATCGAGTCCTACTGGATCATCAACCCCCTGGCGGACAAGCCAGGACTACTCGAACTGCGACTTGTGGACGGCGCCTATCGGGAGGTCTCCCAGGTCTTCGGCATGAGCCTCTTCGAGACGGATGCCCCGTTTCCGGTGAAGTTCGTGCCGCACTGGCTTGTCGCTGACGGCGCATGGAAGACGTCCATCGGCGGCGAACACGGACCCGACTGATCCGCCACCCCGTCATTCCTCAGGCCAGGCTCGCCGCGTCGGCCGGTCGGGAGCCCTGGTGGTCGAGGGTGACCGACCGGACGGCAAGGGCACGCAGGGTGCGCGCGTCGATTTCGTGGCCCAGGCCGGGTTGGGTCAGGGGGATCGGGGTGATGCCGTCGTGGGCGCGTACCGGTGGGACCGCGACGTCGCGGGCGTGGATGCCGCCGGCTCCCGGCATTTCGCTGGGGAGGCTGATGCCCGGGAGGGAGGCGAGCGCGACGATGGCCGCGCGGCCGATTCCGGATTCACCGTCGGAGCCGCACCATACGTCCCATCCCGCGTCGGCGGCGCGGTCGTGGGCGCGGCGGGCCGGGGTGAGGCCGCCCATGCGGGCGACGCGGAGGTTGAGGGCGCCCGCGGCCTCCAGGCGGATGGCGTCGTCGAGGGTTGCCAGAGAGTCGACCGAGGTGTCCAGGGCGATGGTGGTGCGCATGTCGCGGCGGAGGCGGGCGTGCGCCGCGAGGTCGTCATCGGCGAAGGGCTGTTCGACGGCGAGCAGGCCGTACTCGTCCAGGGCGCGCAGGGCCTCCAGGTCGGCGGGGTCCTCGGTGTAGCGTCCCCGCCCTGTCACCTGCAGCACCAGGAACGGGAAGCTCTCCTGAACTGCGCGGATGGGTTCAACGTCCCAGCCGGGTTCGATCTCCAGCCGGATGCGCCGGAATCCGGAGCCGACCTGCCGGTTGACCTCCAGGACCATGGAGTCCAACGAGGGCTGGCGGTCGATGGTGACACCGGCGGTGATGGCGGTGCGTTCACCGCCGAGCGCGTGGGAGAGCGGCGTGCCGCGCTGCTTGCTCCACAGGTCCCAGCAGGCGACGTCGAGGCCGGACGCCACGGCCGGGTCGTGCGGCAGGTCCACCCAGGCCAAAGCGGCCTCGGTCGGGCGCATCCAGGAGTGTCGCAGCAGCGCGGGGGAGAAGCCGTCCACCAGCGCACGCCACCGGTCGGCGTCGACGGCCGGGATCTCGCCCCAGCCGCAGACCCCGTTGTCGTCGGTCACCCGGACCAGGGCGTGCTGGACCTGGCGTGGTCGTCTCTCCGCCGCGCGGGCCCCGGACCTGGGGTGGGCCGGCGGCAGGCGGACCAGAGTCGCGTCGATCGTCGCGACCCGAGTGACCGTTGCCGGTTCCGTGCGTGACACGCGCGCTCCGCCTCCAAAGCGTTCGGGAGTGTGCGGGGGGATGTCCCTCCACTCGAAGGTATCCCGTCTTATCGACCCCGACCACCTCGGGCTTCGGCGCCGTCCGCGGCTCACCGGCGGGTTCGCGGTTCAGCGGGTGGCGCTGAACACAACGGATGAGGGCAGCTCGGTCCGCTCGACCGCGCCGAATCGATCCCGCACCGCGGACTCGATGGCGGCGAACTCCTCCGCGGTGAGGCGGAACCGCGCCGGAACGCGGTGCCAGGTGATGACGGTACGGCCGCCCGGTCGCAGAACCCGGTGGAACTCCGCGACGCCGTCGTCGAGGCGAGGCCACATCGCCACAGTGTTCACCGACACCACAAGGTCCACCGACTCGTCGTCCATGCACGTCGAATCGGCTCCGCCGAGCCGGATACGCACGCGGCCGTCCCGCACCGCCGCCGCATTGCGCCGCTGGGCCATCCGCACCATTTCGGCGGACGGGTCGACGCCGGTCACGGTGACATTCGGGCGCGCCGCCAGCATCTCAATGAGGACGCCCGGACCGTGCCCGACCTCTAGGACGTGCGCCCCCTCGGGAACGTCGAGGATATCCATGATCTCCGCCTGCGCCCCGCGGTTGGCCCAGGCCAGGACCCATCCCGCCAGTCGGCCGACCAGGCCGCGGGGCAGAGCGAAGGGGTTGGCGCCGGGCGGTTCGCCCGTCCACAACTGCCTGTGCCTGCTGTCCGGACGTTCGGTGTCCCGACGCTCCATCCCGCTCACCATCCCGTTCGCCGGTGAACCGCCGCTGCCGCCGACCCTCGTGCCGTACCGCGCCGAAGCGGGCGCGACCGGGGTCCGATACCTGCGAACCTTCCCCGCGACCGGCGCGAGTGAACCGAGACGCACGGTGGGTGGCCTGGGAAATCCGGGACGTGTGGCGGGTGGAGAATGCGGGCGGGGGCGTGGGGAACCCGGGTTCCCCACGCCCCCGCCCGGGTGGCCTTGGCCCTTCTGCGGACCGAGGCGGCGCCGCGCCGCCTCTGCTGTCAGCCGCCGCTACGCCGAGAGCACCTCGGAGATGGTGCGGGACTTCAGGCCGTGGGCCTCGGCGACGGCGTCGTTGGTGAGGTCGCCGTCGAAGGTGTTCAGACCCAGAGCCAGGGCCGGGTCGTCGTTGAGTGCCTGCTTCCAGCCCTTGCCCGCCAGCGCGACGGTGTACCGCAGCGTGTCCTTGGTCAGCGCGTAGGTGGAGGTGTTGGGCACGGCGCCGGGCATGTTGGCGACGCAGTAGAAGACGGCGTCGTGCACCGCGAACGTCGGGTCCGCGTGCGTGGTCGGGCGGGAGTCGGCGAAGCAGCCGCCCTGGTCGATGGCGATGTCGACGAGCACCGCGCCCGGCTTCATCCGGGAGACCAGCTCGTTGGAGATGAGCTTGGGGGCCTTGGCGCCCGGGATCAGCACCGCGCCGATGACCATGTCGGACTCCAGGACCGCCTGCTCCAGTTCGAGGGAGTTGGAGGAGACGGTCTTCACACGGCCCTGGTACAGGTCGTCAGCGTGCCGCAGCTTGGCGACGTTGAGGTCGAGCAGGGTGACATCCGCGCCCATGCCCACCGCGATCTGGGTGGCGTTCATGCCGGACACACCGGCGCCGATGACGGTGACCTTGGCCGGGCGCACACCCGGGACGCCGCCCATCAGCACGCCGCGCCCGCCGTTGGGGCGCTGCAGGGTCGCGGCGCCGACCTGCGGGGCCAGCCGGCCGGCCACCTCCGACATCGGGGCGAGCAGCGGCAGCGAGCCGTCGGGCAGCTGCACGGTCTCGTAGGCGATACCGGTGACCTTGCGCTCCAGCAGCGCGTCGGTGCACTCGCGCGAGGCGGCCAGGTGCAGGTAGGTGAAGAGGGTCTGGCCCTCCCGCATCCGGTGGTGCTCCTCGGCGATGGGCTCCTTGACCTTGAGGATCAGCTCGCCTTCGCCCCAAACGTCGTCCGCGGTGTCGAGGATGCGCGCACCGGCGGCGGTGTACTCCTCGTTCTTGATGGACGAGCCGAGTCCGGCGTCGCGTTCGATGACGACCTCATGGCCACGGGTGACCAGCTCGTGGACGCCGGCCGGGGTGATGGCCACTCGGTATTCGTGGTTCTTGATCTCGCGGGGCACGCCGACGCGCACTTGGTCCTCCTAGCGTGGTCATTGCTACCCACTCACTGTGACCCCTCGAACGATGCCGAACCATCTCCAACATGGATAGCGATTCGAAGTATTGTTGACAGTGTGTAAGCCGTCGTCCCTGGGGAATCACGTGTTGACGTGCAGCGCAGGCCCACCCTGGGCATTGCGGCGCGAATTCGGTCGCTGCCGGGGGCGCGGGAAGACAGTGGTGCCCGCGACCCACGTGCGCTCCACCCGGCCGGTGAGGACGCGTCCGGCGTAGGGGCCGATGTCGGTGTCGGGAACGGTCTGCTCGGCGTCGGTGTCGAAGGCCACCAGATCCGCGTCGTAGCCGGCGGCGACCTGGCCCTTCCAGCGCATGCCCGCCACCTCCGCCGGGCCCGTGGCCGTCCACCGCACGAGGTCGTCCAGGTCGCGTCCGCGCCGCGACGCCGCCGTCCACAGCGCCGGCAGCGTCCAGGGGATCGCCGCCACCCCTGTGCCGGGGCGGTGGCCGGACCCGATCGTGCTGACCGCGGAGTCGCCGTCCGCCAGCAGCGCGCTCCACAGCGCGTTGCGGTTGGCGCCCGAGCGCAGCGGCGGTCGGCAGTGGAAGGCGGGGGAGTCGGCGGGCACCGTCTCGGCGGGCAGGCACAGGTAGTGCGGGCAGGTGTGGGCGCTCACCGCGACGCCGATGGCGCGGGCGGCGGCGAGGAGCGCCGCGCACTCGGCGGCGGTGAACGGGGAGACATGGGTGCGGGTTCCGGTCACCCGGGCCGCGGAGATGACGCGCTCCAGGCCGCGCCGCTCGGCCCGGGGCGGGCGCGGGGCGGGCAGTCCGTCGTCCGCGTGGTGCGAGCGGCCCGACGCGGCCAGCTCGCCCGCGTCTTCGGCGTGGACCAGCAGCGGGGCCTCCATCGCGGCCACTTCGGCCATGGCCTTGCGCAGCAGGGGTTCGTCCACGGCCGAGATGTCCGGCGCGCCGCCGTCCGAGAGGGAACAGTGGAACCCCGCCACCCCGGCTCCGCGGAGGTCGGCGAGGTCGGCCGGGGTGCTGCGGGGGGTGATCCCGCCGAGGAACGCCACGTTCACCTCGGCTCCGGCCGAGGCCGTCATGTGGGTCTTGAGGGCGGAGACACCCGTGATGGCGGGGCGGCCCGGCGCCGGGGTGACAACGATGCTGGTCACGCCGGCACGCACGGCGGCCGCGCTGGTGTTCTGGTACCCCTCGCGCAGTGGCTGGCCGGGCGCCTGGACGGCGACGTCGAGGTCGACGCACCCCGGGAGCAGCGCGGCCGCGCCCAGGTCGATCTCGTTCCGGGCGTCGGTGACGGAGGCGTCATAGGCCAGCAGCGCGGCGATGCGCCCGCTGCTGATGCCGACAGCCGCCGCCTCGACCCCGTCGGGGGTGACCACGCGGCGCGAGCGGATGACGGTGTCGATCTGGGGCATTGGGATCCCCTCCGTAGTTCGGTGGCCCAGTCGCGGAAAGGTGCCGAAAGCGCGGAAATTGTCGCTATACGGTTTTCGATTCGAGAGAATGGTGGGGGCAGGGTGGGAGACGAGAGAGGAGCCACCGATTGGTGGACGTCGTGATCGGATCAGTGGTGGCGGGCGCGTTCGCCCCGATGTTCGTCGTTGTCCTAAGATCAATGCGATGGCCTGCGAGACCCGTATTCCTCCCGGAGTAATCCACGGGATCGCCGGAGATTTCCGACGCGGACCCTGATTATGGCCGTAATGGTGCGTCGCGCGGGGAGAAAACCGGATATTCGTGGAGGGCGCGCGGAGAAAAGGTCGATACCCGCGCCCAGTCGCGCAGCGAAGCGGTGGAGCATCGGGGCGTGTGGGCCGACAGGGGCGACAGGTGAGCGGGCCTGTTCCGGTGCATCAGCGCGCAAGACGGGTATGTCCGACACGTTGTAGTAGTACGCGTAACCTAGGTCGAGGTGGTGTCCGTGCTGGAACTCGGAGGTCTCATCGCCGCTCACGCCGCCGCGGGGCTCGTCTCGTGGATGTGGAGCGGCATCGGCCTGCTGGTCGGCGCGGCCCTCGCGGTGGCGGTCCTGCGCCACAACACGAGCAAACAGCAATCCCGACCACGACGGAGTGGCACGCGTGGCTCCCCCTGGCGCACAACAGACCAGTAGTTCCCAGAGCACGGGCCTTCGGCGGAACAACGGCACCGACACGGCGCTCATCATCGCCGTCGCGGCCGTCGCCGCCTGCCTGATCGCTCTCCTCCTCGCCCTGGCCGCCGGGGGTGCGGTGACCGCCCAGGTGATCCCCGGCCTGCCCGATCCCGGAGCGCTCACGCGGTGGGGACTGCCCCTCTCCAAGATCACGATGGACCTCGCCGCGGCGCTCACGGTGGGGCTGCTCCTCCTGGCGGTGTTCCTGTTCCCCTCCGCCAAGGGGATGTTGGGCGAGCAGGCGCAGGGGTATGTACGGGCCGCTTCCTGGGCCGCTCTCACCTGGGCGGCGGCGGCCGGGGCGACGCTCGTCTTCCAGCTCTCCGACCTGCTGGGGCTGCCGCCCGGTGAGGTCCTCGGCGACGAGCTGACCAGCTACGCGGGGTCGATCCCGCAGGGCATCGGCCTGATGTTCGTCATCCTGCTCGCCACGGCCGTGGCGCTGTTCGGCCGCACCGTCCTCTCGGCCACCGGAACCTTCGCCCTGGTCGCGGCCGCCCTCGCCGCCGTGGTCCCGCCCGCGCTGACCGGGCACTCGGCCTCGGCCGGCTCCCACGAGCTGGCGATCAGCGGCCTGGCCGTGCACGTCCTCGCCATCTCGGTGTGGGTCGGCGGGCTCGCCGCGGTGACCTTCCACGGGCTGCGCACCAACGGCGAGAACGTGTCCACGGCCGTCACCCGCTTCAGCCGCATGGCGCTGTGGGCCTACGTCGGCGTCGCCATCGGCGGCCTGGCCAGCGCGATCAGTCGGCTCTACGGCGTGATGGAGCTGTTCACCACCGCCTACGGGCTGATCATCCTGACCAAGATCGCCCTGTTCGTCGTGCTCGGCGGTATCGGGTGGTGGCACCGCCGCTCGATCGTGCCGAAGATCGCCGAGAACAGTGGGCGCACGCTGTTCGCCCGGCTCGCCGGGGTCGAGATCGCCGTCATGGCCGCGGTGATGGGGCTGTCGGTCGCGCTCAGCCGGACCGCTCCGCCCCCGCCGCTGGAGTCCGAGGTCGACCCGGTCTTCGCTCTGCTCGGCTTCCCCATGCCGCCGCCAATGAGCCTGAACTCGCTGCTCACCCTCTGGCGCCCCGACCTGTTCTTCATCCTGGTCGTGGTGGTTCTGGGCGGGCTGTACGCGGCCGGAGTCGTCCGGCTGCGGCGGCGGGGCGACGCCTGGCCGTGGGCGCGCAGCGTCGCCTGGGCCGCGGGGCTGCTGACCATCGTCGCGACGCTGCTCACCGGTGTCGGCACCTACGCCATGGTGCTGTTCAGCACGCACATGATCCAGCACATGGTGCTGTCCATGCTGACCCCGATCCTGCTGGTGCTCGGCGCACCGGTGACGCTCGCGCTGCGCGCGCTGAAGCCCGCCGAGCGGCGCGGGGACCGAGGGCCGCGCGAGTGGCTCAGCCTGTTCCTGCAGAGCGGCTACTCGAAGGTCGTCACGCATCCCGCGGTGGCCACGTCCATCTTCGTGATCAGCCCCTACGCGCTCTACTTCACCCCGTTGTTCCCGCAGCTCATGAGCGACCACATGGGTCACATGTTCATGAACGTGCACTTCCTGCTGGCGGGCTTCCTCTTCTACTGGATCGTCGTCGGTGTGGACCCGGCCCCGCGCAAGCTGCCCTACCTGCTGCGCTTCGTCCTCCTGCTGCTGACCATGGGCATGCACGCGTTCTTCGGTATCTCGATCATGATGCAGTCGGAGCCGCTCGCGATGGACTACTACGGCCAGTTCGAGGTCCCGTGGAGCGACGGGAACAGCGACGATCAGTACATGGGTGGCGGGATCGCCTGGGCGGTCGGGGAGATCCCCACACTGCTGGTGACCATGGCCCTGATGAGGCAGTGGGCGCGCGACGAGGAGCGCACCGAGCGTCGGCGGGAACGGCACAGCAAGCGCGACGGTTCCGACGACGCCGACATGGACGAATACAACGCCTACCTGCAGCGACTCAACGAGCGCGCGAAAGGCCAGGGCTAACGTCTCGGGCGAAAGCCACGGAAAACGACAGAAAAGACCACCGGCCCTTCCTCGGTGACCGAACGAGTGCAAGAGCGCTCTGCCGGAAGCAGAAATCCCTCGCTCAGGGCGAACCCCACTGGTGAGGGGCCGGTGGATCCGATTGGGTGCACCCCATGAGGAATTTTCGATTCGGTGTGAATTTCGGCCGCCTGAACGTCGACGACTGGGCGGATTTCTGCCGTTCCAGCGAGGAACTGGGCTTCGATACCGTCCTGGCCCCCGACCATCTCGGGGCGGCATCCCCCTTCGCGATGCTGGCGACGGCCGCCGCGGTCACCACGCGGGTTCGGGTCGGCACGCTCGTCGTCAACAACGAGTTCTGGAACCCGTCCATGCTCGCCCGCGAGGCCGCCACGGTGGACCGCCTCTCGGGCGGACGGCTGGAGCTCGGCCTGGGGTGCGGCCACATGAAGTCGGAGTTCGACGCCGCGGGGATCGCGTGGCGGCCGCACGCCGAGCGTGTCGAGCGGCTCGAACAGAGCATCGCGCGGCTGAACCGGCTCTTCGCGCCGGACGGTGGCCAGGAACCGCTGCCCCGGCAGTCGCCCCGCCCGCCACTCCTGATCGGCGCACACGGCCGGCGCACGCTCGCACTGGCGGCCCGCCACGCCGACATCGTCGGTTACGGGGGCCTCACCCAGGTGAGAGGCGCGAAGATGGGCACGTTCGAAGTGGCGGACGCGGAGGAGACGCGGCGGCGTGTCGAGTTCGTCGCCGAGCAGGCCGGGGCGCGCGCCGATGCGATCGAATCCAACGTGCTCATCCAGGCGGTGCGCATCACCGACGACGCGGAGCGCACCGCGGCCGTGATCGCCCGGGAGTTCGCCGCGCCCGGACTCGACACCGCCGCAGCGGTCCTGGACAGTCCCTTCGTGCTCGTGGGCACGGCCGAGGAGATCGCGCGGGAGATCATCGCCAACCGCGAGCGGTTCGGCTTCAGCTACATCGCGACCCACGGCCCCTACCGGGACGCCCTCGCCGAGGTCATCCCCCTCGTGCGCGACCTCGCCGGGGAGCCTGGGGCGGCCGCGCGGTCTTAGCGCGCCGCCGCAGGTCAGCCAGCCAGAATCCCCACACCGGCGCCGACCAGGCCGAGCACGGCGCAGACCAGCAGACCGCCGCCGAGCAGGGCGGGGGAGAGGCGTGTCCCCGCGGCCAGCTCCTCCCCGCGCCCGGCGGCGGCCCGCCGCGCGACGAGGGGCAGGAAGGCGATGTTGACCGCGCAGATGACCAGCGCGACTCCGAACGCGACGAGGAACACCGGACCGAATCCGGTGCCGGGGGCGGTGCTCCGCAGGTTCACCGCCGCGAGCGCCGGAACGGCGATGAGCACGACCAGGGATATCGCCCCGAACACGGTCTGCGGCCCGCGCCCTTGGCCCCGACCGCCGAGGACCAGCAGCAGGCCGATGAGGGCCGCCATGATGACGGCGCCGACGATTCCGAACACAGCGATGTTGACCAGCGAATTCACCCCGACATTCTGTCACTGTCGGCGGGCCGCCCCGAACGGAACGGGAGTGAACTCGATCCCGCTGAGCCGCCCTACGCGCTCGCGGTCCATCAACACCAGCGACACCGACCCCGGCGCCACCGCAGCCGGGCGCTCCGCCAACGCGGTGAGCAACCGCCCCCACCGCCGGGCGTGCGCCCGATGACTGCGCGCGCTCACCCACCGGCCCCGCGCCTTCTGCCCGCGCAGCGCCTCGTCCGGCGAGACGTCGATCAACAGCAGGTGCACCCCGATCCCCAACGTCCGGCAGTACCACCCCAACAACCGACGGATCGGCCCCCGGGTCCCCGCCTCGTGCACGATCACCGGATCCCCGGCGCGCAGGGCCAGCACGAGGCGTAGATAGTGCAGCAGGTGCACCACCCACCGCCACGCGGGGTACGGCACCCAGCACAACCACGGCGTGAGGCGGTTCCGCGACTGCTGCGAGTCGATGATCCGCACCCCGTCGTCCGTGAGCACCGTGTCGGCCTCGCTGCCGTCCAACCCGTAGAGCCGGTTGAGCAACGTACTCTTCCCCGCTCCGGGCACGCCCCCGAGCAGCACGAGCGAACGCGCGGGATAGCGGAGCGACCCGACGGGACGGACACCGCTCGGCTCAACGGTCGGCATGGGGATCGACATCTGCGGGCCGGTGGGCGCTGGGGTGGTGGTCATGCGGTAGTTGTTCACACTTCGCATAGGACCGCAATAAAGACCACTTGAGAAGTGGGTGAGGACAAATGATGATCCTGATCCCTGGAGAGCTCGGTCCTCGCCCCTAATCCTGTCCGCTCCTGGTGCTGATTTTCACCTAAGAACACCGGGGGAGCGAACCGGGCCGACCCGGCAGGCCCCCCGGTCCCCATCCCTTCCAGGGCAGATCAACTAACCGGTCTGCTCCAGGCGGGATCCCGTGGCTGACTTGATCACCCTCAGCCGGGTGGTGATCCGGGTGCGCAGGTCGGCGACGTGGCTGACGACACCGACGGCTCGGCCGCCGTCGCGGAGGGAGTCGAGGACCTCGAGGACCTCCTCCAGGGTTTCCTCGTCCAGGCTGCCGAACCCCTCGTCGACGAAGAGGGTGTCGATGTCGGTGCCGCCCGCCTCTTCTCCGGCCACATCCCCTAGGCCGAGTGCGAGCGCCAGGGAGGTGATGAAGGTTTCGCCGCCCGACAGGGTCGCCGGGTCGCGGTCTTGGCCGGTCCAGGCGTCGAGGACGCGGAGGCCGAGGCCGCCCCCCGAGCGCGAGAGGTCGCCTGCGGACTTGTCGATGGTGTGGCGGAGTTCGTAGCGGCTGCTCGACATGGTGGCCAATCGGTCGTTGGCCGCGGCCACCACCCGTTCCAGTCGGGCCGCCAGCACGTAGGCCGACAGCCGGACGTTCTCGCGGTTGTCCTGGGAGGTCCCCGCTGCCAGTCGGGCGAGGCCGTCGGCTACGGCGTGGCGGTGGCGGGCCGGGCGGGAGCCCGACAGGCCGGTGTCGAGTTCGGTGCGGAGGTCGGCCAGGCGCTCGGCGCGGTGCGTGAGGCGGTCGCGCCAGGTCAGGGTGTGCTCGGCGGACTGTTCGGCGGCGTCGAGCGCCGCCTGGAGCCCCGCCAGGTCCGGAGCGGGGGCCGCGGCGGCCTGGGCCAAGGCCGGGTCGGCCAGCGCCGCGCGGACAGCCGCGCGTTCGTCGTCATAGGCCCGCGCGCGTTCGCGCAGGGTACGGAGGGCCTCGGGGGTGCGGTCCGCCGCCCACACCTGATCGGCCGAGGCGAAACCGGCCTCGGTCAGGCCGCGCACCGTCTCCTTCTCGGCGCCGCGGAGTTCCTCCAGGGCCGTGGAGCGCTGCCGCAGCGCCTCGGCCGCCGCCGCCAGCAGGTCGGCCTCGCTGTTCAGGCGGGCGATGCGGCTCGGCAGGTCGGGGTCGGTGCCGACCGCCGCCGCGAGCCGTTCGGTGAGCCGCGCGGCTTCCTCGGCCCGTGCGGTGCGCCGCTCGGCGAGTTCCGCCAGTTCGCGGGAGAGTTCGCTCTCCCGCGTGCGCGCCTTGTCCAGCGCGGCGTCGATCTCCGCCAGGCGCTCGGTCATCCGGGTCACCTGGGTCGCCGCGGCGTCGAGTTCGTCCAGCGCGCGCTTCCGGGCCGCCACCAGCTCGGCGGCGTCCTCTTCGGTGAGGCCGCCAGCGTTCGCCTCGGCCGCGGTGCGTCGTTCGGTCAGGACGGTGACCGCGTTCTCCGCCTGCGTGCGCCGCTCGCGCGCGGCCTGTTCGGCCTGCTGGGCGTGTTCCTCGTCCTCCGGCGTCGGCCGTGCGGCAGCGCCGACGGCCGGTTCCGGGTGTTCCCGCGACCCGCACACCGGGCACGGCCGGTCCGGCCCGAGCCCTCCGGCCAGCTCGGCCGCCATGCCTTCGATCCGCAGGCGGCGCACGTCCAACAGCGCATCGCGCGCGGCCTGCGCCGCGTCGACGGCCTCGATCCGCTGCTGCTCGGCCGCTGTCAGCTCGGCGCGCAGCCGCACGCAGTTCCGCGCCGCCTCCCGTCGCTGTCGGGCGAGGTCGAGCGCGTCGACGGCGGCCTCGCGCGATCCCGTCCGCTCCTGTGCCTGGGCCAGCTCCGCGGCCAGCGCGGCGCGCTGCTCGGGCAGTTCACCGGCTCGCTTCTGGCACTGGTCGAGTTCCCGCTGGGCGGCCTCGACGCGGGAGTCCAGCGTCGCGACCTCCCGTTCCAGGGCGACGCGGCGGTCGGCGTCGCCGCGCAGCTGCTCCAGCTGGGCGATCTCGTCGCGGCGGGCGCGTTCAGCGGTGTGCAGGGGGGTGATGGTGTGCTCGCGGGACTCCGCATCGCTCGAACGTGCCGAGTCGACCGGAACGAGGCTGCTGACCAGGGCGAGGCGTTCGGACGCGGTCAGCTCGGCCTTGTCCAGCTGGGTGCGGCGGTACTCCTCGGTGCGCAGCAGCTGCACCACGGTCGCCGCGCGCCCGGCGTCGGCGAGCTCGGTGTCGAGGGCCTGGCGCTCGTCGGCGCGTTCGGCGAGAGCGGCCTCCTTACGCAGTGCCTCCCTGTGTCGCTGTTGCCGCTCCTCCAGGTCACGCGCTTCCTGTACAGCGGTGCGGGCGCGGTCGCGCTCCGCCGCGGCGTCGGCGGCCACCCGTCCGGCGTCGTCGGCGGTCGCGGCGGTGACCAGGGCGAGCTCGGTGGCCCACGGCACGAGCGCGTCCAGGTCAGCGCGCCTACCGGTCGTCCCACGCCCATGCCCCGGCCTGCCCGTGGCGGCCGCGTCCGGTCGGGGCGCGCGCCCAACCTCGACGATGAGGTCGGCGACCCGGCTCACAGCGGACTCCGCGGTGTCCGCCGTTCGCCCGCGATCACGCGCCTCATCGATCAGCCAGTCCTCCACCTGAGTGAAGACGCCCGTGTTGAACAGGCGCTCCAGCGACACCCGACGGTCTTTGGCGTCGGCGCGCAGGAAGTTGGCGAACTCGCCCTGGGGAAGCAGCACCATCTGGCAGAACTGCTTCACAGTGAGGCCGAGTATGTCGCTGATGATCTGCCCGGCCTCGTCCGGCCGGTTGGTCAGCCCGTGTGATTCGCCGTCGACGAATTCGATGACGGTGGCGCTGGCTTTCTCCTCGGTGGTTCCAGTCCCGCGTTTTTTCGGCCGCCTCCAAGCGGGGGAGCGGGTGATGCGCAGATGCCGACCGCGGATGGTCGCCTCCAGGCTGACCTCGGGTTTGAGTCCGGGCGGCGCGTGGTTGCTCCGCAGGGAGCGCGCCGCCTGGCGGGCACCCGGCACCTGCCCATAGAGCGCGAACGTCACCGCGTCCAGGACGGACGTCTTCCCCGCGCCGGTGGGACCGTGGATGAGGAACAGGCCGCCGTCGCCGAGCCGGTCGAAGTCGACGGTCTCGCTCCCTGCGAACGGGCCGAACGCCTGGACGGTCAGGGTGTGCAACCGCATCAGTTCGCCGCCTCCCGAGCGCGGATTTCTTCGAAGGCGCGCTCGACCAACGCCCGTTCCTCATCCGTGGCGGGCGCGCCGCGTGCCCAGTCGACGAAGTCGAGAACCAGGTCGGGCTCGGAGCGGTCGGCGATCCGCCGCGCCCAGGTGCGGTCGTCCTCGGGGCGTCCGCCCTCCGGAGCGAACTCCAGCTGCAGGGTGTGTGGGAAGCGTTCGCGCAGCCGGTCCATGGGGAAGGCGGGGCGCGCCGGGTCGGTGAGCGTGACCTGGAGCCAGTGCTCGGTGTAGTGCTCCCACCGGGGCGCGGAGAGCAGGTCGTCGATCCGCCCGCTGATGCGTGCGATAGGGCGCGGCACCGGCGCCTCGGCGAACTCGTAGGAGACCGGGCCGGTGGCGTCCAGCTCCACGATCCAGTAGCCCTTGAGGTGGTGCTCCTCGGAGAAGGAGTAGGCGAGCGGCGATCCGCAGTAGCGCACGGTCTCGGTCATGCGCTGGCGGCCGTGGAGGTGGCCCAGGGCAACGTAGTCGACGCCGTCGTAGATCGACGCGGGTACGTGCGAGGCGCCGCCGACCGAGATGTCGCGCTCACTGTCGGAGGGGGCGCCGCCGCTGACGAACGCGTGCGACAGCACCACCGAGCGCGTGCCTATGGGACGGGTGGCCAGGTCGGCGCGGATCAGCTCCATGGCGCGGCCGATGGCGGCCGGGTGTCCGCGCTCCTCCAGGTGCCAGTGGTGTCGGGCGATCTCCGGCTCCAGGTAGGGGATGCCGTAGAAGGCGACCGGGCCGTGCGCGCCGCTGTGCTCGTCGTCGACCAGCACGGGCTCACCGATGCTCTCCAGCGAGCTGCGCAGGTGGATGCCGGAGGCGTCGATGAGCTCGGTGGCGTAGTCCAGCCGCGCCATCGAGTCGTGGTTCCCGCTGATCAGGACGGCGCGCGCCCCGGTGTCGCGGATGCGGCGCAGCGCCTCGCCGAACAGGCGCACGGCGTCCACCGAGGGCAGCGCGCGGTCGTAGAGGTCGCCGGAGACCACGACGACGTCGATGCGCTCGCTGCGGACCGTCGCGACGAGGTGGTCGACGAACGCCGCCTGGGCGTCGATCAGGTTCTCCCGGTGGAAGGACCGCCCCAGGTGCCAGTCGGAGGTGTGCAAGAGCCGCATGGTCCGCGAGACTACCGAAGGTGCTCCTGTGACCGCAGGAGAAGCGTGGCGGTCAGGCCTTCTTGCGGGCCAGCGTGAGGCCGTCGCCGATGGGCAGCATCACGAGTTCCACGCGGGAGTCGGCCAGGGCGTGGTCGTTGAAGTCGCGGATGCCCTGGACGCTGGCGTCGGTGATGGACGGGTCGACGACGCGGCCGTGCGAGAAGGTGTTGTCGACCAGCAGCGCCCCGCCGGGCCGGATGCGCGGCACGAGCTCGTCCCAGTAGCCGACGTAGCCCTCCTTGTCGGCGTCGATGAAGGCCAGGTCGAACATGGGGCCGGCGGGCAGCGAGCGCAGCGTGTCCAGGGCTGGGGCCAGCTTGAGCGTCACCTTGGAGGCGATCCCCGCCCTCTGCCAGTAGCGGCGCGCCACCGAGGTCCACTCCTCGCTGATGTCGCAGGCCAGCACGGTGCCGTCAGCGGGCAGTCCGCGCGCCAGGCAGATCGAGGAGTAGCCGGTGAAGGTGCCGACCTCCACCGCGTCGTGGGCGCCCATGAGGCGGGCCAGCAGGGTCATGAACGTGCCCTGCTCGGGTCCGATCTGCATGACGAGGCTGTCCGGGAACAGCCGCGCCGTCTCTTCGGCGAGCTCCCCGAGGACGTCGTCGACCGGCGCGCTGTGCGCCACCAGGTACTCGTACAGTTCCGGGGTGAGGGACTCGGTGGCTCGTGTCACGTGGGCCCACTTTCCAGCGGATCGCGGTGGGGTGTGCTCAACGCGATCACCCTAGCCTGCCCCCGTCACACAGGTCACGACTTGGGCAGCAGTTCGGGCCAGTCGAAGAGGTAGAACGAGTAGAGGACGACCGCCATCGTCAGCATGGGCGTGACGATCTTGCGCTCGACCGGACCGTCGGTCTTGAAGCCGACGTCCTGGCCGACGCGGTACTTGCTGAAGGGCCACATCAGCGGGACGCCCATGTGGGTGATGATGTCCCCGATGAAGTGGAGCAGGCAGCCGAACGCCACCGCGACGCCCATCCAGGAGTAGTCGGTCCCGGCCGTGAACAGCGCCAGTGTGATCCCGGCCGTGCCAAGCGCGTTGATGATCCCGGCGGCCGCCCGGTTCTTGTCCATGCCGAAGCCGAGGCCCTGCAGCGCGATGCCGACGAGCAGGAAGACGAAGATCTGCACGGCCATCTCCGACCACAGCGCCAGCGCCTGCGTCATCGCCCCCATGAGGAGGGCGAACAGCAGTGAGTGCGTGCCGTTGCGGTGCCCGCCGAACACCCAGTTGAGGAGCGCGCCGATGGTCTCGGTGAAGAACCCGTAGGTCTTGGTGATGGTCGCGCTCTTGTGGTCGAGATCGGGCAGGAGCGCCGCGCCCGCGCAGACCAGAGATCCCGCGATGATCTCGCCGGGGCCGAGGTCGAACCGTACGCCGTAGAACTCCAGTCCCTGGACAACGGGAACGATCGCCATCCAACCGACCACGCCGCTCAGTGCGTGAGAGTGCCCCATCATGGCGGGAACCCTAGCGATAGAGCGGTTTTCTGGCGAATTACCGGGTAGTGTCACTCCGCTGTGCGACCGTCACGGAGACCGGTCGGCGTCACCTCGTGTACCGGACCCCGAACGTGTCTCGCGCCGCGGCGGGCAACCCGTCCGGTGAGATGTCGTCGATGGGGGGCCACCGGGACTGTCGTGACGGTTGTGGCAGGGTACCCCTGCTCGATATCGCGATTGTGAAGGTTGTGTGACCGCGCCGGAGTAGCTCGTTGACGCTTTTCTGTACACGCTGGTAGACAACCAACATCCCGACGATGAGATCACCCTCGCTCCTCACGTCCGCACAAAGGGGTAGGCACGCACATGGTCGCTCGGCAGCAACAACCCAGACCACGCTCTCCCGGACGAACGGCCCCGTCCCGCTGGGTGGGCCTCCTGGCCGCTGCGGGCGCCCTCGTCATCGGGGCGCTCCCGGCCGCCGCGCCCAGCGCTGCCGCCGCCGAGACCACGGGCGACGACGACACGATGACCATCGCGGTCTCCCAGCCGGTCGACTCGCTGAGCCCCTTCGTGGCGCAGCGGCTCATCAGCACCAACATCCTGCGGCTGAGCTACGACTTCCTCACCAACTACGACGCCGAGACCAACGAGACGATCCCCGGGCTCGCGGAGTCGTGGGAGACCTCTGAGGACGGCCTCACCTGGACCTTCAAGATCCGCGACGACGTGACGTGGAGCGACGGCGAGCCGCTGACCGCCGAGGACATCGCCTGGACGTACACCACGATCATGGAGGACGAGGCGGCGGCCAAGGCCAACGGCAACTTCGTCGCCAACTTCGAGAGCGCTGAGGCGCCCGACCCCACCACACTCAAGATCACGCTCTCCGAGCGGCAGGCGACCATGCTCGCCCTGGACATCCCCATCGTGCCCAAGCACGTCTGGGAGAAGGTCGACGACTTCGGCACCTTCAACAACGACAAGGACTTCCCGGTCGTCGGCAGCGGGCCGTTCACCATCACCGGCTACCGGCCCAACCAGTCCGTCACGCTCGAGGCCAACACGGACTACTGGCGCGGCGCCCCCGAGTTCGAAAAGCTCGTCTTCCGCTTCATCCCGGAGAAGGACGCCCAGGTCGAGGCGCTCCGCTCCGGCGAGGTCGATCTCATCAGCGGCCTCACCCCGGCGCAGGCCGACGCGCTGCAGGGCGAGGAGAACATCACCGTCAACACCGCGAGCGGAAAGCGGTTCCAGGCCTTCACCATCAACCCCGGCGCCCGCACCCAGGACGGCGAGGAGTTCGGCGACGGCCACCCGGCGCTCAAGGACAAGACCCTGCGCCAGGCCATCATGCGCGCCATCGACAAGGACGAGATCGTCCAGAAGGTCTACGGCGGCTACGCCGAGCCCGCCGGCGGCTACATCCCGGCCCGCTACGAGCGCTACGCCTGGTCCCCCGAGGGCGATGAGCGCCTCGACTTCGACGTCGACGCCGCCAACAAGATGCTCGACGACGCCGGGTACGCGATGGGCGACGACGGGGTCCGGGTCTCACCCGACGGCGACCGCCTCAAGCTGCGCATGCACGTCCACAACAACCGCCCCGACTACGTGAGCATGGGTCGGCTCATGCAGGAGCGGCTCGCGGACATCGGCATCGAGGTCGACAACCGGACCGTCGACCCCGGCGTGCTCAGCGACGCCCTGCACAACGGCAAGTACGACCTCATCTTCACCGGCTGGAGCGTCAACCCCGACCCCGACTACGTGCTCGGCATCCACACCTGCGACGCGCTGCCCGAGACGCCCGGCACCATGCGCGGCGACGCCTACTTCTGCGACAGGAAGTACGACGAGCTGTACGACAAGCAGCTCGCCGAGGACAGCGACCCCGAGAAGCGCGCCGAGTACGTCAAGCAGATGCAGGCGGTCCTGTACGACGAGGCCGTGGTCAACACGCTGACCTACTCCAACCTGCTGGAGGCCTACCGCTCCGATGTGATCGGCTCGATCCAGGTCCAGCCCGACCCCGGCGGCAACATCTGGGGCCAGGACGGGCACTGGTCGTTCTCGATGGCCACGCCCGCCGCGGCGGGCAGCGGCGGCACGGGCCTGTCCGCCGGCGTGATGGCCGGAATCGCGGCCGCGGTCGTGCTCGGCGTGGCGGCCGGGGGCTTCTTCCTCTGGCGCCGCTCGGCCACGGCTGAGGATCGAGAGTGACGCGGTGATGGGTTCTCCCAGCACGCCAGCCGCCGGGGACACCCCGGCGGCCCCCGCACGGTCCGGCGTCCCAGCCTCGGGCGGCGGTACCCGGAGCGGACCGGGCGACGGCGCCGCCACCGGCACCGCCGGTGGGCCGGACGCCCGACGCGGCATCGACCGGCCCCGCACGCTCCGGCTGCTGCGCTACGTCAGCGGGCGCCTGCTCACCGCGGCGGTGTCGCTGTTCGCCGTGGTCGTCACCAGCTTCTTCCTGTTCCGCATCCTGCCGGGCGACCCGGTCCGCGCGCTCACCCAGGACCGGGCCGTCACCGTTGAGCAGATGGAGGCCATGCGCCGCGAGTTCGGCCTGGACCAGCCGCTGTGGCAGCAGTTCATCGACTACTGCCTCGGCATGCTCCGGTTCGACTTCGGTGTCTCCTACCAGTACCGCGTGCCCGTCACCGACCTCCTCCTCGACCGGCTCGGGCCCACGGTCCTGCTGGCCGGGACCGGGACCCTGATCGCCGCCGTTATCGGACTGGCCCTGGGAACCGGCTCGGCGTGGCGGCGCGGCTCGGTGATGGACCGCGCCAACACCGGCGTCGCGCTGACCCTGTGGTCGGTGCCGTCCTTCTGGCTCGGCCTGCTGCTGATCGTGGCGCTGTCCTCGGGCGCCGGGCTCTTCCCCACCAGCGGCATGATGAGTCCGGGCGTCACCGGAACGTTCAACGCGGCCGTGGACGTCGCCCACCACATGGTGCTGCCGCTGGCCACCATGGTCGCGGTCGTCTACGCCCAGTACATGATGGTCATGCGCTCGTCGCTGCTGGACGAGATGGGCTCGGACTACCTCACCACCGCCCGGGCCAAGGGGCTGCGCGACGCCCTGGTGCTGCGCCGGCACGCCGTGCCCAACGCGCTCCTGCCCACCGTCACCCTCATCTTCCTGGAACTCGGCCGGGTTCTGGGCGGCGTCATCCTGGTGGAGACCGTGTTCGCCTGGCCTGGTCTGGGCTCGCTGTTCTACTCCGGGCTCAAAGTGCCCGACCTGCCGATCGTGCAGGCCCTGTTCGTCGTCTTCGCCGGTGCGGTGATCATCATGAACCTCCTGGCCGACCTGGTGTACCCGCTGCTCGACCCCCGGGTGCGCTCATGAGCCGCCGGACGCTGGTCTGGGAGCGGCGCCGACGCGCGTTCGCCGAGTTCCGGCGCGAGTACGCCCGCAACCGCGCCGGTATGTTCGGCCTGGCCGGGCTGGTGTTCATCGGCCTGGTCGCGCTGGCCGCCCCGCTGTTCATCGACGGCGCCCACCTCACCGCCACGGGCGCCCCCGGCGGGCGCTTCGAACCGCCCAGCCTCACCTACCCGCTGGGCACCGACGCCTTCGGCCGCTCCGTCCTCGACCTGGTGGTCTGGGGCGCGCGGATCTCGCTCACCGTCGGGTTCCTGGCCACGTTCGTCTCGGTGTCGCTGGGCACCCTCATCGGCATCACCGCCGGGCACTTCGGCGGCTGGTCGTCCAACGTGCTGATGCGCATCACCGACTGGTTCCTGGTGCTGCCCACCCTGGTCATGGCGGTGGCGCTGGCCGCCGTCATGGAGCGCAGCACGCTGACCATCATCATCGCCATCGGCGTGACCGCCTGGCCGACCCCGGCGCGCCTGGTGCGCGCGCAGACGCTGGCGGTGGAGGCGCGCCCCTACATCGAGCGGGCCCGGGCGCTGGGCGGCGGCCACGTCCACATCATGCTCCGGCACGTGCTGCCCAACGTCATGCCGGTCGTGCTGGCCCAGACCACGCTGCTCGTGTCGAGCTCCATCATCATGGAGTCCACGCTCGCCTTCCTCGGGCTGGGCGACCCCGGGATCATCTCCTGGGGCGGCATCCTGCAGGAGGCGCGCACCGCGGGCGCGATCAGCTCCGGCATGTGGTGGTACATCGTTCCGCCCGGCGTGGCCATCGCCCTGGTCGCGCTGGCCTTCACCCTGTGCGGGCGGGCGCTGGAGGCCGTGTTCAACCCCAGGCTTCGGGAGCGCCGGTGAATCACGTCGACGGCACACCGCGCGAGGGCACGCCCCCGCGCACCGACTACCTGCAGGTCAACGACCTGCACGTCACCTACCGCACCGCCGGAGGCGAGATTCCGGCGGTGCGCGGGGCCTCCTTCTCGCTGGCGCCCGGCAGCAAGCTCGGGGTCGCCGGGGAGTCGGGCTGCGGCAAGTCCACCATCGCCCTGGCGCTGCTCCGCCTGCTGCCCAAGACGGCCCGCGTCACCGGCGAGGTCCTGCTCGACGGCGAGGACGTCCTCACCATGCGGTGGGGGCGGCTGCGCGCCGTCCGCTGGGCCGGGGCGTCCATCGTCTTCCAGGGAGCCATGCACTCCCTCAACGCCGTGCAGCGCATCGGTGACCAGATCGCCGAGCCGATCCTGCTGCACGGGTCCGGCGTCACGCCGGCCGAGCTGAAGCGGCGCATCGGCGCACTTCTGGAGCAGGTCGGCCTGCCGCCCGCGCGCGCCCGCGCCTACCCGCACGAGCTGTCCGGCGGGCAGCGCCAGCGCGTCATGATCGCCATGGCGCTGGCCTGCGAGCCGCGGCTGATCATCGCCGACGAGCCCACGACGGCGCTGGACGTGATGATCCAGGCGCAGATCCTGCGGCTCATCGACTCGCTGGTCGGCGACTCGGGCATCAGCATGCTGATGATCAGCCACGACCTGTCGGTGCTCGCCGACACCTGCGACCGGCTCGCGGTCATGTACGCCGGCCGGATCGTCGAGGAGGGGCCCGCCCACCAGGTGTTCGCGGACGCCCGCCACCCCTACAGCGCCGCGCTCAGCGCCGCCTTCCCGCGGGTCGGCGACCCGTCGTCGCGGCGCAACCCCCACGGCCTGGCCGGGGACCCGCCCGACCCGGCCGATCTGCCGGGAGGGTGCGCCTTCCGGCCGCGCTGCCCGGTCGCCCAGGACCGTTGCGCGTCGGTGGACCCCGTCCTGTGGCCGGTCGGCCCCGACCGCGCTGCCGCCTGTGTGCGGGTGCTGTCCGACGACGCCGCGCGCGCCGCCGGAGTTCCGCTGGAGCCCGACGCCTTCTCGGGGGAGGTGTCCCCTGCCCGGCCCGCGGATGCCCCGACCGAGAACGCCCAGCCCGAGGAGACGCGATGACCGCCCGTCTGGACGCCACCCCCGCCGAGGGTCCCGACCCCCGGCCGGGAGCCGAGGCCGCGGGCGCCGCCCCCACGGCGGACCCACTGCTGAGCTGCTCCGACCTGCACGTCACCTTCAAGGGCCGCGGCAGCCGGGCCACCGCCCGCGCCGTGGACGGCGTGGACCTGAACCTGCGGGCGGGCGAGATCGTCGCCCTGGTCGGGGAGTCGGGGTGCGGCAAGACCACGCTCGCCCGCACCCTGCTCGGCCTGGAGAAGCCGACCTCGGGGCGGGTCGACTTCGAGGGGAAGCGGCTGGGGTACTCGACCCGCGCGCTCAAGGCCTACCGGCGCCGTGTCCAGCTGGTTCTGCAGGACCCCAGCGGGTCGCTCAACCCCCGGCACACCGTCTACGACGCGGTCGCCGAGGGCCTGCGTATCCACGAGGGCGCCACGGCCGATGAGAGCGAGCGCGTGGCCGAGGCGCTCTCGCGCGCCGGGCTGCGCCCGCCCGAGCGGTTCTTCCTGCGCTACCCGCACGAGCTGTCCGGCGGGCAGCGCCAACGGGTGGTGATCGCGGGCGCTCTGGTCCTGCGGCCGGAGGTCATCGTGGCCGACGAGCCGGTGGCCTCGCTGGACGCCTCGGTGCGCGGCGAGATCCTCGGCCTGCTGCTGCGCCTTCGCGACGATCTGGGCCTGACCGCGCTGGTCGTCACCCACGACCTCGGCCTGGCCTGGAACATCGCCGACCGGGTGGCCGTGATGTACCTGGGCCGGGTGGTCGAGGTCGGAACCGTCGAGGAGGTGCTGTCCGCGCCCCGCCACCCCTACACGCAGGCGCTGCTGTCCGTGCTGCCCGAGGCCGATGTGGACGAGCCGGTGGTGCTCGCCGGAGAGCCGCCGGACCCGACCATGATCCCCGGCGGCTGCCGCTTCCACGCCCGCTGCCAGGTTCTCGCCTCGGGTGAGGCGGAGCGGGCCGGGGTGGCCGACCGCTGCCGGACCGAGGACCCCGGCGTCCTCCGCGGCGACGGAGACGGCGCCACCCAGGTCGCCTGCCACTGGGCGCGTCGGCGAGACCGCACGGAGACCTCCGCCTCGGCGTAGACCGAGCCGAATCCAGTGACATACCCGACACAGCGCGCAGCCGAAGCGGGCGCACCCGACCCCGACGGGGAGGGGCCGACACCGACTCCGAGAGCCCACAAGTCCCGTCACGCCGCACAATCGGCACGCGGCGCACCCCCGTTCCCCGCCGCGTTCCGCGGGCGGCCATCGGCCCGGTGCGTCCGTCTCGCTGAAAGCCAGTGGGTGACCAGGGCGTTTAGACTGCTTTTGTGACTCAGGTGAGTTCCGTGACCACTGGCGGTAGACCCGCGCACCCCGGACGCTCGACACCCCCGCCGAGCGTCGAGGCGGCGTTCGGCCCCGAGGCCGCCGACCTGCTCGCGGCACGCATCAAGGCCGTGGCCGACCCCACCCGGCTGCGCCTGCTCGCGACGTTGCTGCACATGCCGGACGGGGTGGCGTGCGTCCACGACCTGGCGGAGGCGTTGGAGACCGCCCAGCCGACCGTGAGCCACCACCTCAAGACGCTGAGCGACGCCGGATTCCTCGACTGCGCGAAGCGGGGCCCGCGGTCGTGGTACTCGGTCCGCCCGGAACGCACGGACGTCGTGCGCGACCTGGTGGGCTGAGGGCAGCCACCGTGATGCGCGCACCCACCGAACGGACCACGAGCCCGTGACCGACGACCCGCGAACCCCCGACCCGTCGGGGGCCGCTGCCGCCGCCGCGCGCCTCCCGGCCGGAACCGCGCGTCGCCTCGCCCGCCAGCTCAAAGACCTGGCCGAACCCGTCCGGCTGCGGCTGCTGAGCATGGTGGTGGCATCGGGGCACGAAGGGATCCGCGCGGGCGAGCTGTCCGCCGCGTTCGCCCTCACCAAGCCGACCGTGAGCCACCACCTCAAGGTGCTCGGCGAAGCCGGTCTGGTGGCCCGGGAACGTTCCGGAACCCAGATCATCTACCGCTCCACCCCGGTCGCCCAGCGGCTGCACACCGTACTGAGCAGGTTCTCCCGCCCCGACCCGTCCGGAGCTCCGGCGGTCGGTGACGCGCACGAAGGGCTCCGCAGTGTGCTCGACGAGCTGGGCATCGAGGAGAGGGCGGAGCGGCCACCCTGGCCCAGACGCGCGGCGGCCGACCGCCCCCTGCCCGGCCTGCTCGACCCCGAGGACCTGCTCGACCGCGTCCAGGAGCGGTTGACCATCCGCTTCAGCGGCATGTTCAGCCCGGAGACGGTGCAGCGGTACCTGCGCGACTCCTACGAGATGCTCTCCCACAGCGCGGCCGTCACCGCCCACCTCCCCGCCGTGACCGAGCGGTTCGCCGCCGAACGGCTGACCGCCATCGCCCAGCGCGACGGCATCGCCGACAAGACCGTGCCCGAGGTGCTGTTCGTCTGCGTCCTCAACGCCGGGCGCTCCCAGATCGCCGCCGCCCTGCTGCGGCATCTGGCCGGGGACCGCGTCCAGATCCGCTCGGCGGGGTCCGCTCCGGCCGAGGGCATCGATCCCATGGTCGACGAGGTGATGGCCGAGGTCGGCATCGACCTGTGCACCGAGTTCCCCAAGCCGCTGACCGACGAGATCGTGCACAGCGCCGACATCGTCGTCACCATGGGCTGCGGCGACGCCTGTCCCGTCTACCCGGGCAAGCGATACCTCGACTGGCAGATCCCCGACCCGGCCGGACAGAGCCGCCCGGTGGTCCGGCGCGTGCGTGACGAGATCGACGGCCGCATCCGCGCCGAACTGCTCCCGGACCTTCTCGGCTAGTCGCACAGAGGCGTAGCGCACACGGCGAGGGTGCCCCGTTGCGCTGGGGCAGCGTCGGCGCTTGTGCCGCCAGGTTCGCCCTCTTCCGCGCCGTAGGGAACCGAGGCGTCGATGGCCACGCGTGACGCGGTGTCGGGGATCGGAGGCGGGGCCGTGCAGAGCGACACCAGCAGGAGCGCCGCGCCGAGTACCGTGACCAGCGCGAAGAGGACAGGGGGACGGAGCCGCGGGCGCGACGCGGCCATGGGGGACAGCGCCATCGTTTTCTCCAGGGGCGCAGGGATGGGGGATGAGACGCGACGGGTGCGGGCCTCGCCATGTGGGTGGTGATCGACGAGGACGTCTTCCCGAAACGTCGGAATCGGAAGGTAATCGATTCATGTCTCTCCGTCAACAAGGGCCGCCTTCGACCAGAGGGTCGTGCCGGATTGCGAAGGGATGGTTACGCGGTGTTGAGCTGTTCCTTCCCGGGGGAGAAACGGAGGCATGAAACGACTCCTCCTGCTTCTGCTCCTCCTGCCACTCACACTCCTCACGGTCGGATGCGCCACCGGGGAGCGGGCACCGAACAGCGATACCGACGCCCGCGAAACGGGGGATTCCACGGCCAACGACGCGGGCCGGGCCGACGCACAGCACTACCCCGACGTCGTCAAGGTCGACGTCTCCGGTGAGGCGGGCACCTACGACTTCACCGTGACGATCAGCTCCCCGTACGACACCCCCGAACGCTACGCCGACGGCTGGCGCGTCACGGGCCCTGACGGCACCGTCTACGGCGAACACGAACTCGCCCACGACCACCAGAACGAGCAGCCGTTCACCCGGACTCAGAGGAACGTCGGCATCCCCACGGGAGTGGACGAGGTCACCATCGAGGGCCGCGACAGCGAGAACGGCTACGGCGGCGGGACACAGACCGTGCGCCTGCCGCGGTGAGGTACGCGTATCGCTGTTCTGGGGGAGGGCGGACGCGTCGACCCGCCCTCGTTCAGGCGCTGATGACGGAGAGCGTGGTGTCCTCGAAGCGGGTCAAGGCGTCATGGACGGCGCCGAGGACCACCGCGCGGTCGCCGAGGGCCGACAGTTCGAGGTCCGGCGGGAAGAGGAGGCGCCCGGCGAGGGCGGACCTGAGCGGGGCGCGCAGGGCGTCGCCGACACCGGAGATGCCGCCGCCGAGGACGACCAGGTCGGGGTTGAGGACCAGGAGCATGGGGGAGATGCCCTCGGCGAGGCGTTGGCAGAGGCGGTAGAGGACCCGCAGTGCGACCGGGTCTCCCTCCTTGGCGCTGGTGGCGATCGCTGGGACGTGTTCGCCGTCGGACGCCGCGGAGAAGCGGCGGCGCAGGGGAGAGTCGGTGGACGCGCCTGGCCGGGCGAACTCCTCGGTCACCATTTCCACGATCGCGTCGGCGTTGACGCTGGACTCCAGCGGGCCGAACCCGGCCGGGGGGTGAGGAGAGCCGGGCAATGGGGCATAACCGATCTCTCCGGCCGCGCCGTTGTGGCCGCGCAGAACGTGGCCGCCGGTGATGATCCCCGCCCCCAGACGCTGGCCGAGCAGCAGGAAGACCACGTCCTGGCGGTCGCGCGCCACACCGACCGCCTGCTCGGCGATCACGGCGAGGTTGGCGTCGTTCTCGACGTGCAGCGGGCACGGCAGGAAGTCGCGTGCCCAGAGGGCGAAATCCACCTCGTCCCAGTCGGGCAGGGCCGGGGCCAGGAGTACGCGGTGGGGCGGCGGTCCGACCACGCCGGGGGTCGCCAGTGACGCCGCCAGGATCGGGGCCGGTCGTGCGTCGGGGGCGCCGACGCGGCCGCTGACCGCGCCGTTGTCGACGCCGTTTCCGGCGATCCTCCCGGCGCCCGCGTCCGCCATCACGTCGTCGACGGCCGCGCGCGCCACGTCCAGGCGTTCGTCGGCGGGGGTGGACGGCGAGACCGGGTGCCGCGCCCACGCCCGGGGCGTACCGCGCAGGTCGGCGCGGCAGACCGAGACCTTGTGTGCGCCCACGTCGATCCCCAGCACCCATCCCGCGTGGGCGTTGAACTCATAGGTGCGCGCGGGGCGTCCGGGGGAGCGGCGGCCCGGCTGCGGAGCGCCCTCGCTCTCCACCAGCCAGCCCTGCGCGGTCAGCGCCTCGGTCAGTGCCTCGACCGTGGGCCGGGACAGCCCCGTGCGGTCCATGAGGGCCGACACGCGCATCGGCCCCCGCGCAGCGCGCAGCGCGTCGAGGACGAGCGACGTGTTGATCCGCCGCACCGCCGCCATCGAACCGGCGACCGGTTTGGCCATGGTGGGCTCCCAGCGTCCGCGCACCGCGCGCCTTTCGTTCTTCTTCCTCCTCAGGGGCGGCCTCGTCAATCTCCCCACGTAACCGAGGCCTCACCCCGTCACTTCCCATGATCGCTCGCGCGGCACCGGAAGATCACGAAGTGATCGCGGAGCGATCCGCGCGACGCGGTCCGGTGATGTCGCGCAGCAGAGTGTTGACATCACCTCACGCCATCCGGTTCGATTTGTAAATCGTGTTGTGAAACACACTCCTGCCCACGGGAGGCCGGATGGGTACCACCGGACCTGGATCGTGGACCCGATCACTGGCCCTGGCCGTCGCGGGAACCCTGCTCGCGGCCACCGGCTGCGCCGGGAGCCTGCCCGGCGAGGACGGCGACGCGGTCGTCACCTTCGCCGTGACCCGTGCCTCCGGCGGCGACATGGGCGCGATCGTCGAGCGCTTCAACGAGGAGAACCCCGACGCCCGCGTTCGGATCGTCTATCTGGCCGCCGGGGCCGACGCCCAGCGCAACGCCATGGTGCAGGACCTCCAGGCGCGCACCGGGCGCTACGACGTCCTGTACACCGACGCCGTCTGGACCGCCGAGTTCGCCGCCCGCGGCTGGCTGGAGCCGCTGGCCACGGAGCGCTTCGCCGGGCCGAACATCCTTCCGGCCGCCGCGGCCACCGGCATGTACCAGGGCGAGCTGTACGCGGCGCCCTTCGCCACCGGCACCGGCATGCTCTACTACCGCAGCGACCTCGTCGACGACCCGCCCACCACCTGGGCGGAGCTCATCGCGGCCTGCCCGATCGCCGAGGCCAACGACATGGACTGCTATGCCGGGCAGTTCGCCCGCTACGAGGGCCTGACCGTGAACGCCACCGAGGCCATCGCCTCGGCGGGCGGGCGGATCATCGACGAGGACGGTGATGTCGTCGTCGACTCCCCCGAAGCCCGGGAAGGCCTGCGGTTCCTGGTCGACGGCTTCCGGGAGGGCTACATCCCCAAGGCCGCGCTCACCTACATGGAGGACGAGGTCCGCCTCTCCTTCCAGCGCGGCGAGCTGCTGTTCATGCGCAACTGGGCGTTCGCCTGGCCCGCCATGCAGGAGCCCGGCCCCGAGTCGCGGGTGCAGGGCAAGTTCGACGCCGTCCCGCTGCCCGGACTCGACGGACCCGGCACCGGCACGCTCGGCGGCAACAACCTCGCACTGTCCACCTACAGCGACCACAAGGCCGAGGCGCTGCGCTTCATCGAGTTCGTGCAGAGCGAGGACGTCCAGCGTCGGTGGATGGCCGAGACCAACACCCCCACCTCCTGGACGTCCAACTACGAGGACGAAGAGCTGATGGCCGCGGCGCCGCACCTCGTCCCGCAGCGCAAGGCCCTGGACGCCGTCCAGCCCCGTCCCGTCTCCCCGCGCTACAACGACGTCACCAACGCCGTGCAGAAACACGTCCACGCCGCGCTCACCGGGGCCAAGACCGTCGACGAGGCCGTGAGCGACCTGCAGGAGGAACTGGAGTGGGCGGTGAAGGGCGCATGACCGCGCGTTCCTCGACCCCAGGGCGGGTGGACCCGGGCGCCGCCGTCACCCGGCGCGGCGGGCCGCGCCGCGGCCGCGGGGAGCGCGCCGTCGAACGCGGTCTGGCCTTCTGGCTGCTCCTGCCGACGCTCGCCGCGCTCGGCATCATCGTCGCCTACCCGGTCGGCCGCGCCGTCGTCCGCTCCCTGTTCGACGACCCCATCCACGGCGCCCCCGCCTTCGTCGGGTTCGCCAACTACGCCGAGGCCCTGTGGGGCTTCGAACGCCTCGACTTCTGGAACGCCTTCGGCAACACCGTGCTGTTCACCGTCGTCACTGTGGCCGTGGAGACGCTGCTGGGGCTGGTCATGGCACTGGTGATGCACCGGGCCTTCCGCGGCCGGGGCATCGTGCGCGCCGCGGTGCTGCTGCCCTGGGCGCTGCCCACGGCGGTCAGTGCGGTCATGTGGGGCTGGATGCTCCAGCCCGGCGGTATCGTCAACGCCCTGCTGGGGACCGAGATCGTCTGGGGCGGCGCGGAGTGGCCGGCCAAGTGGTCGATCATGTTCGCCGAGATCTGGAAGACCTCCCCGTTCGTGGCCTTGCTCATCCTCGCCGGCCTCCAGACGATCCCGCCGCACCTGTACGAGGCGGCGGCCATCGACGGCGCCTCCGCCTGGAGGCGGTTCACCTCCATCACGCTGCCGCTGGTCAAACCGGCCCTAGTGGTGGCGGTGCTGTTCCGCACCCTGGACGCACTGCGCATGTACGACCTGCCGCAGATCCTCACCGGCGGCGCCAACAACACCAACACCCTGTCCATGCTGGTCATCCAGGCGGCCACGCGCGAGCTCAAGCAGGGCTACGGCGGCGCGCTGTCGACGATCACCTTCCTGTTCGTCTTCCTGTGCGCCTTCCTGCTGATCAAGGCGATCGGGGCCAACGTGTTCGCCGGCTTCGGCCAGGCCGAGGGAGGAGCGCGACGGTGAGCACCACGGCCACGGCGGGGCAGGGGGCGGCGGGCACGCGGAACACCCGCTCCCGAAGACCCCTGACCTGGGAGTCCTGGGTGATCGCGGGCGGCATCCTGCTGCTCGTGCTCTACTGCCTGGCGCCCTTCTACTGGATGTTCGTCTCCAGCATCAAGGGGCCGGGGGAGATCGCCAGCAACAGCCTGTGGCCCGCCGATCCCACGCTCGTCAACTACCGCGGCGTGTTCGGCGGCGAGAACCACTTCGGCTACGCGGTGCGCAACAGCCTGATCATCGCCGTGGCCACCACCACCCTGGCCATGGTCATCGCCGTCTTCTCCGCGTACGCGCTGGCGCGGCTGCGCTTCCGCGGCCGCAACCTGGTGCTCGGGCTGGTGCTGGCCAGCTCGATGTTCCCCGGCGTGGCCATCGTGACCCCGCTGTACCAGCTGTTCAGTGACTGGGGGTGGATCGACCAGTACCAGGCGATGGTCCTGCCCAACATCAGCTTCGCGCTGCCGCTGGCCATCTTCGTGCTGACCACCTTCTTCCGTGAGATGCCCTGGGAGCTGGAAGAGGCCGCGCGGGTCGACGGATGCGGGCCGGTCGGCGCGTTCGCCCGGGTCATCCTGCCGCTGGCCACGCCGGGCGTGGCCACCACCGCCCTGCTGGTGTTCTTCGCGGCCTGGAACGAATACTTGATCTCCAGCGTGGTCTCCATCACTCTGGCGTCGAACCCGGTGACCGTCGCGCTCGCCAAGTTCGCCGGTGACACCGAGTTCCAGCAACCGTTCGGGTCGCAGATGGCGGCGGGCGTCGTCGTCACACTCCCCCTCGTCGTCCTGGTGCTCCTGTTCCAGCGCCGGATCGTCCGCGGACTGTCGGCCGGGGGGTTCCGCTGACGCCCGCAACGACAACACGTGGAGGGGGAGCCGTGGTACCGGTACGGGTCATGATCGTGGGAGCCGGGTCGCGCGGGGGCGGTTACGCGCAGTGGATCGGAAACAACCCCGAGGTCGCGAAGGTCGTGGCGGTCGCCGAGCCGCGCCCGGAGTACCGGGAGCCGCTCGCCGACGCCCACGGGGTGCCGCCGGAGGCACGGTTCGACAACTGGCGCGCCGCGGCGGCGCTGCCCCGGATGGCCGACGTGGTGCTGGTGTGCACGCTGGACGACGCCCACCTCGAACCATCGGTGGCCTTCGCCGACCTCGGCTACCACCTGCTGGTCGAGAAGCCGCTGGCGCAGACGCGGGAGGACTGCGCGGCGATCGTCGCGGCGGCGCGCCGCAACAAGGTCCTGCTCGGCGTCTGCCACGTGCTGCGCTACGCCCACTACACCCGCATGCTCAGGGAGATCATCGACTCCGGCGCCATCGGCGAGATCGTCAGTGTCGACCACGTCGAACCCGTGGGCTTCTGGCACCACGCGCACTCCTATGTGCGCGGCAACTGGCGGCGCGAGGCCGACACCGCGCCGATGCTGCTCGCCAAGTCCTGCCACGACCTGGACTGGCTGCGCTACATCGTCGGGCGCGATGCGGTGGCCGTGTCGTCGTTCGGCTCTCTCAAGCACTTCCGTCCCGAAGACGCCCCGCCCGGCGCGGGCGAGCGCTGCGTGAGCTGTGCCGTCGAACCCGACTGCCCCTACTCGGCACTGCGCATCTACCACCGCTTCCTGGACCAGGGCCGGACCGGATGGCCCCTGGACGTGCTGACACCCGCCCCCACGAAGGAGACCATCGACGCCGCCCTGCGCGACGGCCCCTACGGCCGCTGCGTCTACCACTGCGACAACGACGTGGTCGACCACCAGGTCGTGGCGCTGGAGTTCACCGGCGGGGTGACCGCCACGTTCACCATGACCGCGTTCACCAAGGCGGGCCCGCGCCGGACCGCCATCTACGGCACCCGCGGCGAACTGTACTGCGACGGCGATCGCATCACCCACTACGACTTCCTGACCGACACGACCGAGGTCGTCGACGTCGCCGCGGCCAACAGCGGAATGATCGACACCGGCCACGGAGGCGGCGACGGCGGCCTGCTGGCCTCCTTCCTGCCCGCGGCGGCCGCCGGAGACCCGGACCTCGTCGTCACCAGCGGGCAGGACGCGCTCCGCTCCCACCTGATGGTCTTCGCGGCCGAGCAGGCCCGCCACGAGGGCCGGGTCGTGCGGCTGGAAGCTGCGGGGGCGTAGCACCCGAAACGATCGGCCCCCGTGCGGCCCTCGGAGAGCACGGGGGTAGCCTGGCGGCCACACATCCCATCATCGGCTGAGGGGGCTGGTCATGGCGACGAAACGATCGGTGCGGCTGGGAACGGTGCAGGAGACCCTGCTCCTTCCCCTTTACGGGCGGGCCCGGCAGACGCGTTCGCGGCGATGGGGTGTGATCCACGACCCCAAGGCCGTCGAGATGGTCGAGACCCTGGACTACGACTTCGAGCGCTTCCGCGACGGCGGAAGCGCCGTCGGCGCGACGGCCCGGACCGTCATGTGTGACGCGTGGGTCCGCGCGTTCCTCCGGCGCAACCCCACCGGAACGATCGTGGAGATCGGCGCGGGTCTGAATACGCGCTTCGAGCGGATCGACAACGGCACCGCCCACTGGGTCGACATCGACCTGCCCGACAGCATGGCGCTGCGCCGGGAGTTCTTCTCCGAGGGCCCACGCCGCCGCATGGTGGAGGGATCGGTCCTGGACGACGCCTGGTTCGACACCGTCCGCGCTTTCCCCGGCCCCTACCTGTTCGTCATCGAGGGCGTGCTGATGTACCTCGACCGGGTCGAGGTCGAGCGCGCGCTGCGGCGCATGGCCGAGGCCTTCCCCGGAGCGCGGTTCATCTTCGACCTGTGCGGCTCGCGCATGCTGGAGTTCCAGGACCGCCGCGGCCCCCTGCGCCATGTCGACGCCCGGCTCGCCTGGGCCTGCGAGGCCCCGGGGGAGTTCGAGCGGTGCGGCCTGCGGCTGCTCGACAGCCGTAGCATGCGCGACCTCCCCCGCATGGTGCGGATTCCCCTTCCCCTCCACATCACCATGACGGTAGCGGGCCCGCTCCTGGCCCGAGGCCCCTCCCTGCACACCTTCAATCTCTACGAGGCGCCCGAGCCGAGCGGAGCGTAGCGGGTGCTCGAGGGGGTGTCCGGCGGACGGCACGGGACGCCCCTTCGATCCCCGTGGTCCTGCCGCTATCCGTCCTGTGCCGTACCGGCCGCCGAGGGGTAGAGGCGCAGCGCCGTCAGTGACGCGACCAGTCCCTCACCGGTGCGGACGTCCCAGCCGGTGAGGTCGCGCCAGCGGTCCAGGCGGTAGGCCACCGAGTTGGGGTGCAGCTGGAGTGCCCGGCCCGCCCCCGCGATCGACAGTCCGTTGTCGGCGAAGGCCTCCACCGCACCGCGCAGGTGCGGGGAGCGGCGGGCGGTCCGCACCGCGTCGGCGAACAGCGGTGCCAGCCGCTCGGCCTGCCGGGCCAGACCGATGGCCAGCCAGTCGTCGGTGAACCGGGCCGTCGGCCGCTCCGGCGAGGTCCGCGCCAGCGCCGCCTCGGCGTCGGTGATGCTCTCCACCGCCCCGGCCAGACCGGGGCGCACCATCCCCACGCCGATCGGGACCTCCTCCGACGCCAGCTCGCGGATCCGCCGTGCGATCCGCTCCTCGTCGGCACGCTGCGCGAGCACGATGACCACCGCACCGAGCGCCACGCAGTGCACCGCGCCGCCGGTCCCGGCCAGCGCGCGCTGCATCCGGTCGAGCCGATCCTCGGGCCACGCCTCGGCGGGCGTGCACAGGGCCAGGAACGCGCCGTCGGGGTCGTACCCCAGGCCGCGCGCGAGCGGCGCGGGCGGATCGGCGTCCGCGTCGGCGGCGGTGAGCGAGCGCAGGAATCGGTGCCGCAGGTTGGCCTGGGAGACCTGGCTGCTGCGCAAGGTCTCGGAGTAGGCGTCGGAAGCCGCCCCCGTCACCACCCGGACCCAGGTCCACACCAGGTCGACCATGTAGACCAGGTGGCCGACGAGCTCGGGATCGCGCTCCCGGGTGCGCAACAGGACACGGTTCCACGTCTCCCGGCTGGTGATGTGTACGGCGTCGAGCAGCATCTCGATCGGCAACCCTTGGCGCGCCCGGGCGCGGCTCAGCTCCCGGACGCCCTCCACCTGCGCGGGTCGGGGCGGCCGCTGCTCGGCGATGTCGTGGAGCAGCTCACGGAACTGCTCGGTCACCCACGCCCGATGGTCGGCCAGCGGGACCAGCGCGTAGTCGGGGATCTCCGCACGGATGGTGTCCACGACATCGGGCACCAGGTCGGCGGCGTCCTCGGCCACCTCGTGGCAGATGCGGGCGATCCGGCGCCGGACGTCCGCGCTCAGCTGCTCGGTCATCGTGCCTCCTTTGTGGATTCCACGAATACCACACGCCGAGATTCGGGCTTTCCTGGCAGATTTCGCGGGTCTCCCCGGTGAAAACTGGAAGCATCACGGAGTTTTTCACCGGACGCCGCCGGGCGATCCCCGGCCGCGTGTCCGAGAATCTGGAGGCGAACATGGCAGCGGAGATGACCGTCGGCGACTACCTGCTTCACCGGCTGGCCGAAGCCGGCGTGAGCACCCTCTTCGGTGTCCCTGGCGACTACAACCTGGCCTTTCTCGACCACGTCATCGCCGACGAGCGCATCACCTGGACCGGTAGCGCCAACGAGCTCAACGCCGCCTACGCCGCCGACGGCTACGCCCGCGTCAACGGCGTCGGGGCACTGCTGACCACCTACGGCGTGGGCGAGCTCAGCGCGATCAACGGGATCGCCGGGTCCTACGCCGAATACCTCCCCGTCCTGCACATCGTCGGCGCCCCCTCGACCTCCGCGCAGGCGGCCGGTGCGCTCAACCACCACACGCTCGGCGACGGCGACTACGGGCACTTCGCCCGCGCCCAGGCCGAGGTCACCGTCGCCCAGGCCTACCTGACCCGCGGCAACGCGGCCGCCGAGATCGACCGCGTGATCGCCACCAGCCTGCGCGAGCGCCGCCCCGGCTACATCGCGATCCCCACTGACGTGGCCGCCGCGCCGATCGATCCTCCGGCCGCCCCACTGGTCGTCCCGGCCGCCGACACCTCCGCCCGCGTGCTGCGGGACTTCCTGGCCGACGCCCGTCGTCTGCTGGAGGGCGCCGACAGCGCCACCGTCCTGGCCGACTTCCTCGCCGACCGCTTCGACGCGCGCGGCGAGCTGCGCGCGCTGTGCGACGCCGGGAACTTCCCGCAGGCGACGCTGTCCCTGGGCAAGGGCGTGCTCGACGAGAGCGACCCCCGCTTCGTCGGCGTCTACACCGGAGGGGTGGGCGACGCGCGGGTGCGTGCGGCCGTCGAACAGGCGGACGTGCTCATCGCGGCCGGGGTCCGGTTCACCGACACCATCACCGCCGGGTTCAGCCACGACATCGACCCTGCCCGGATGATCGACCTCCAGCCCTTCTCCGCGAGCATCGGCGAGCGGCGCTACGCTCCGCTACCCCTGGGCGCGGCGCTGGAGGGGCTGGCCGACCTGGCCGCCTCGCTGGGCCGCGACTGGAGCCGGAGCCCGGCACCCGCCCCCGAGACCGTGTCCGACGCCGCGGCCGACACCGCCGCACTCGACGGCGAGCTCGGTCAGGCCGATCTGTGGCGCGCGGTGCGCGGCTTCCTGCGGCCTGGCGACATCGTCGTGGCCGAGCAGGGAACCGCCTTCTTCGGGGCGTGCACGGTGCCGCTGCCCAGCGGAGCCACCTTCATCGGCCAGCCGCTGTGGGGATCGATCGGCTTCACCCTGCCGGCGGCCTTCGGTGCGCAGCACGCGGCCCCCGACCGCCGCGTCGTCCTGCTCATCGGCGACGGTTCGGCCCTGCTCACCGCCCAGGAGATCGGGTCGATGGTCCGCGACGGCCAGCAGCCGGTCATCGTCGTCATCAACAACGACGGCTACACGGTCGAGCGCGCCATCCACGGCCCGCACGAGCGCTACAACGACATCCCCAAGTGGGACTGGACGCTGGTGCCCCGGGCCATGGGGGCGGGCACCGACGCCCTGACCCTGCGCGCCACCACCCCCGGCGAATTCGCCGAGGCGCTGGCGGCGGCCGACTCCGCCGACCGCCTCGCCCTGGTGGAGGCGGTCCTGCCCAAGCTGGGCCTACCCGACCTGCTCAACGGGGTCAGCGCCGCCATCGCCGAGGCCAACGCCGAGTAGTTCACCGCCGCGACGCCGCGTCCCGGGCCTGTTCGGCCAGCCAGGCGAACAGGCTCGGGTCGTCGCCCATCTCCGGGTGCCACTGCACGCCGATCACCTGGGGCCGGTCGGTGTAGGCGATCGCCTCCACGATGCCGTCGTCCGTCCAGGCCAGGGGAGCGACGTCGCGGCCGAGCTCGGCCAGGCCCTGGTGGTGGTAGGTCGGCACGTCCAGCACGGTGCGGCCCAGAACGCGGGCGAGGGGGCTGTTCGGGGCGACCTTGACCGGGTGCGGGTCGAAGACGGCGAGGCGCTGCCGGTGCACCTCGCTGCGGACGACATCGGGCAGGTGCTGGTGGAGCGTCCCGCCCCGGGCCACGTTCATCACCTGCATGCCGCGGCAGATGCCGAGCACGGGGATACCGCGCTCCAGGGCCGCGGCCAGCTGCGCGAACTCGGCGCTGTCGCGGGCCGTGCGCACCCCCGCCGTCCGCTCGGCGGCATCGGCGCCGTAGCGGGCCGGATCGATGTCGCCGCCCCCGGCCAGCACCAGGCCGTCCAACCGTGCGACCGTGTCCTCCGCCCCGTCGACCGACGGCAGGAGAACGGGCGCCGCACCGGCGGCGGCCACCGAATCGACATAGGCCTGGGGGAGGAGCGTGGCCGGCAGGTCCCAGGCCTCGCCCCAGCGCGCCTGCTCGGCATAGGCGGAGATACCGATGATCGGCCGCGTCATCGTGCGTCCTTCCCTCATGTTCGTGGGCCGTGCGGCGGTCCGTACACCCTCGTGTGCTGCGGCGGTCTGTCCTCCAGCATCGCAGGTCCCGGCCGCGCGGGCGGCCGGACGCCGGTCCCGCCCCCGGCCCGGCGGAATCCGGGGCGGGACCGGGCGGATGCGGCTAGAGGGGCGTGACGTAGGCCCCGGAGATCCCGCCGTCCACCAGGAAGTTGGACGCGGTGATGAACGAGGCGTCGTCGCTGGCCAGGAACGCCACCGCGGACGCGATCTCCTCCGGCTCGGCGAACCGGCCGAAGGGAACGTGGACCAGCCGCCGCTGCGCGCGCTCGGGGTCCTTGGCGAACAGCTCCTTGAGTAGCGGCGTGTTCACCGGGCCGGGGGACAGCGCGTTGACCCGGACCCCGTCGCGGGCGAACTGCACGCCCAGCTCCCGGCTCATCGCCAGCACGCCGCCCTTGCTGGCGGTGTAGGAGATCTGCGAGGTCGCCGCGCCCATGGTGGCCACGAACGAGGCCGTGTTCACGATCGCGCCCTTGCCCTGCTCGCGCATGTAGGGCAGGGCGTACTTGCAGCACAGGTAGACCGAGGTCAGGTTGACCTCCTGCACCTTGCGCCAGGCCTCGATGCCGGTGTCCAGGATCGAGTCGTCATCGGGCGGCGAGATCCCCGCGTTGTTGAAGGCCACGTCCACACGGCCGTAGACCTCCTTGACCTCGGCGAAGGCGGCCTTGACGGCCTCCTCGTCGGTGACGTCGGCGGCGATGTACAGGCCGCCGGTCTCCTTGGCGACCGCCTCTCCGGCGTCGCGGTCCAGGTCGACGGCGACGACGGTCCCGCCCTCGGACGCCAACCGCAGCGCGGTGGCCTTCCCGATCCCGCTGCCCGCGCCGGTGATGACGGCGACGCGGCCCTCGTATCGCTGCATGTGGTGTGCTCTCCCTGGTCGTCTCAGGTGTCGTCGGAGACGAACACCGTCTTGGTGTCGGTGAAGGCGTCGAGTGCGTCGGGGCCGAGCTCGCGGCCGATCCCCGACTGCTTGAACCCGCCGAACGGGGTCCAGTACCGGACGGCGGAGTGCGAGTTGACCGACAGGTTCCCGGCGTCGACCGCCCGCGCGACCCGCAGCGCGCGGCCCACGTCGCGGGTCCAGACCGACCCGGCCAGCCCGAACGCGGTGTCGTTGGCGATGCGGACCGCGTCGGCCTCGTCGTCGAACGGCAGCACCGACACCACCGGCCCGAAGATCTCCTCGGTGAACGCCCGGTCGTCCGGCCCCGACGGCGTCAGGACGGTCGGCGGGAACCAGAACCCCGCCCCCTGCGGCGCCTTGCCGCGGAACGCCACGGGCGCGCCGTCGGGCACGTAGGAGGCGACCCGCGTGCGCTGCGCCGCCGAGATCAGCGGCCCCATCTCGGTGGCCGGGTCGCGGGGGTCGCCCACCACGACCCCGGTGACCGCGGGTTCGAGCAGCTCCATGAACCGGTCGAACACCTCGCGCTGCACCAGCAGCCGGGACCGGGCGCAGCAGTCCTGCCCGGCGTTGTCGAACACCCCGCCCGGTGCGGCCGCCGCGGCCTTCTCCACATCGGCGTCGGCGAAGACGATGTTGGCGCTCTTGCCGCCGAGCTCCAGCGTCACCCGCTTCACGTCGTCCGCGCAGGCCGCCATGATGCGCTTGCCCACGGCTGTGGAGCCGGTGAACGCGATCTTGGCGACGTCGGGGTGGCGCACCAGGCGCTCCCCGGACACCGGACCGGCCCCGGGCAGGACCTGCAGCACGCCCTCGGGAATCCCCGCCTCCAGGGCGAGCTCGCCGATGCGCATCGCGGTGAGCGGGGTCAGCTCCGCCGGTTTGACGATGACGGTGTTGCCCGCCGCGAGCGCGGGGGCGGCGCCCCAGGCGAGGATCGGCATGGGGAAGTTCCACGGCACGATCACGCCCACCACGCCGAGCGGTTCGGCGAAGGTGACGCTCCAGCCGCCGGGCACCGGGATCTGCCGCCCGGTGGTGCGCTCGGGAGCGGCGGCGAAGTACTCGAAGACGTCGCGCGCGTTGCCCGCCTCCCAGCGGGCCTGCCCGATGGGGTGGCCGGCGTTGCGCACCTCCAGCGCCGCCAGCTCCTCGGCGTGCGCGTCGATCGTGTCGGCGAGCGCGCGCAGCAGCCGCGCCCGGTCGCCGGGCGCCATGGCGCGCCACGCCGGAAAGGCGGCCTGCGCGCGGTTTACGGCGGCGTCGGTCTCCTCCGCGGAGGCCAGGTCGACGGTGGTGATCACCTCCTCGGTGGCCGGATCGATCACGGCATGGGACGTCGCTGCGGTCATCTCTCGGGAATCCCCCTTGGGTCGTGTCCCGCCCTTGTTCCGTTGATCTCGGGGATATCGACCGAATAATCGCCGACATTCGGTCGATATCCCCGAGATCAACGAAGAAGGGTCGTGGTCGGGTCGGGTTACAGGCGTTCGAAGCCGCGGTAGAGCTCCCAGTCGGTCACCGCGGAGTCGTAGGCGGCCATCTCCACCCGGGCGTAGTTGGCGTAGTGCGCCACGACCTCGTCGCCGAAGGCCGCACGTGCCAGCTCGCTCTTCTCCCACAGCTCCAGGGCGTCGCGCATGGTGGCGGGGACGGTCGGCAGGCCGGAGGTGTAGGCGTTGCCGTTCAGCGGCTCGCCGGGCTCCAGTTCCCGGTCGATGCCGTCGAGCCCGGCGGCGATCAGCGCGGCCGTCGCCAGGTAGGGGTTGACGTCGCCGCCCGGCACGCGGTTCTCCACGCGCAGGGACGGCCCGTCCCCGACGAGCCGTAGCGAGCAGGTGCGGTTGTCCACGCCCCAGGCCACGGCGGTGGGCGCGAAGCTGCCCGGCACGTAGCGCTTATAGGAGTTGATGTTGGGCGCGAGCAAGAGCGTGAGGTCGCGCAGCGCGGCGATCTGGCCGGCCAGGAAGTGGCGGCCGAGCTTCGACAGCCCCGCGCCCTCGGCCAGCACCGGGGTGCCGTCGTGGCCGCGCAGCGAGATGTGGATGTGGCAGGAGTTGCCCTCGCGCTCGTTCGGCTTGGCCATGAACGTGATGGCCATCGACTCCTGTGCGGCGATCTCCTTGGCCGCGTTCTTGTAGACGGCGTGGTTGTCGCAGGTGGCGACGGCCTCGTCGAAGCGGAACGCGATCTCGTGCTGGCCGAGGTTGCACTCGCCCTTGGCCGACTCCACGTACATGCCCGCGTCGGCCATCTCGGTGCGGATCCGGCGCAGCAGCGGCTCCACGCGGGCGCCGCCCAGCACCGAGTAGTCGACGTTGTACTGGTTGGCCGGGGTGAGGTCGCGGTAGCCGCGGTTCCAAGCGTCCTCGTAGGAGTCGCGGAACACCACGAACTCCAGCTCGGTGCCGATCATGGCCTGCCAGCCGCGCTCGGCGAGCCGCTCGGTCTGCCGCTTGAGGATCTGCCGCGGCGAGGCGGCCACGGGGGAGCCGTCGTGCCAGGTCAGGTCGGCGTTGACCATCACCTGCCCGTCCTGCCACGGGGTATGGCGCAGTGTGGCCAGGTCGGGGCGCATGACGAAGTCGCCGTAGCCGGTGTCCCACGACGACATGGCGTAGCCGTCGACCGTGTTCATCTCCACGTCCACGGCGAGCAGGTAGTTGCACCCCTCGGTGCCGTGGTCGAGCGCCTCCTGCAGGAAGTACCGTCCGGAGAGCCGCTTGCCCTGCAGGCGCCCCTGCATGTCGGTGAACGCCACCAGGACGGTGTCGATGGCGCCTGACTCGATGTCGGCGCGGAGCCGCGCCACGGTCAGTGGGGGATCGCCGTCGTTCGCTCGCACGTCGAGCTCCTTTGGTTCAATAGCAGACCATTTCCCGCATAGAAGCAGGCGGGCGACGGCGTGTCAATGGGTGCCCCCGGCGGACACAGGGGCGAAACACCCACGTCATGCGCGGCCCGTGAAGCGCCCTCACGCTGGGGTGAAAGTCCGCCGGCCCCCCCTTGACACCGTTCCCGCGCCCGGCACATAGTCACCGCTTAACACCAAAAGGACCGACCTAATACCTTTCCGACCCTGGTGGCCGGTAGGTGGAGGGCGGGGGACGGTCCCCGGCACTGCACGCGTCAGAGTGAGGGGAACATCGGTGACGCAGGAACAGAGACCAGCGGAGCAACCCAGAACACACGTCCAAGGCGCCGACTACGCCCAGGTCGACGCCGACTACCTGCAGCAGCGGCAGCTCAGGCGCGGCGCGGCCGGATGGCTGCTGCTCGCCGGGCTCGGCGTCTCCTACGTCATCTCCGGCGACTTCGCCGGATGGAACTTCGGCATCGCGGAGGGCGGCTGGGGCGGCCTGCTCATCGCCACCGTGCTCATGGGCACGATGTACCTCTTCATGGTCCTGGGCCTGGCCGAACTCGCCTCCGCCCTGCCCACGGCCGGGGCCGGGTACGGCTTCGCCCGCCGCGCGCTGGGCCCCCTCGGCGGATTCGCGACCGGAACCGCCATCCTCATCGAGTACGCCATCGCCCCGGCCGCGATCGCCGTGTTCATCGGCGGCTACATCGAGGCGCTGGGCCTGTTCGGAGTCACCAACGCCTGGCCGGTCTACCTGGTCTGCCACCTCGTCTTCGTCGGTATCCACCTGTGGGGTGTCGGCGAGGCCCTGCGGGTGATGTTCGTGATCACCGGCGTCGCGGTGGCGGCCCTGGCCGTCTTCGTCATCGGCATGGTCCCCAAGTTCGAGGTCGCCAACCTCCTCGACATCGCCCCCACCGACGCCGTCGGCGCCAGCGCGTTCCTGCCCTACGGCTACATGGGCGTGCTCGGCGCCTTCGTGTTCGGGATCTGGTTCTTCCTCGCGATCGAGGGCGTCCCGCTGGCCGCCGAGGAGGCCCGCGACCCCAAGCGCGACATGCCGCGCGGCATCATCGCCGGGATGGCCGTGCTGCTGGTGACCGCGTTCGCCATGCTGCTCCTGGCCCCCGGAGGCGCCGGAGCCGCCGTCCTGGCCGACTCCACCAACCCGCTGCCGGCGGCGCTGCGCGCCGCCTACGGCGGCGAGACGATCCTCGCCGACATCGTCAACTATGTCGGCCTGGCCGGGCTCGTCGCCTCGTTCTTCTCCATCATCTTCGCCTACTCGCGGCAGCTGTTCGCGCTGTCCCGGGCCGGGTACCTGCCCCGCTGGCTCTCGGTCACCGGTCGGCGCAAGACCCCCTACATGGCGCTGATCGTTCCCGGCACCATCGGCTTCGTGCTGGCCGCGGTGGTGGCCAACGGCGACCAGCTGATCAACATCGCCGTCTTCGGCGCGACCGTGTCCTACGCCCTCATGATGGTGTCGCACATCGTGCTCCGCCGCCGCGAGCCGGACCTGGAGCGCCCCTACCGCACCCCCGGCGGGACGCTCACCACCGGCATCGCGCTGGTCCTGGCGCTGTGCGCCGTGGTGGCCACGTTCTCCGTGGACATGCTGGGCGCCGGTATCGCCGCCGCGATCCTGCTCGCCTTCCTGGCCTACTTCTGGTTCTACTCGCGCCACCGGCTGGTGGCCAACGCGCCGGAGGAGGAGTTCGCCCTGCTGGAACAGGCGGAATCGCAGCTCAACTGAGGACGGGGGCCGGTACCGGACCGCGGCGCGAATGGCGGGGAACGCCTGCGCCGCGCGTCCGGTATCGGGCACCATGGACCCGTGGATGCTCAACACGTAGAGGTACTGCGCGAGATCCTGGCGTCGACCCCGTGGGTCGAGCGCACCGAGGACTTCGCCCATGCGCTGCGCCGCACCCGCACGCCCGGCGGCCTGCTCCTCGTGGGCACGCCCGAGGAGGAGCCGTGGCACCTCGCGGCGCACTTGGACGACGAGAGCCGCTATGCCGGGATTCCGCAGCTGTCACCCAGCCTGGTGCGGTGGCAACCACCGCCGGGTGCCCCCGCACACCTGAGTATCGGCATGGAGCGGCTGGCCGATGCCAGGCGCGGCGAGACGCTCTTCGTGGTCAACCCCGCCGAGGAGGCGCCCGTCCCGCTGCTGGAGCGGGTCGACGACGCCCGCCGCACGGGGGCGACCGTGCTCGCCCTGGACCAGGGCGACCGTGAGCTCACCTCGCTGGCGCACGACGCCATCAGCCTGGCGCCCGATACCGCCCCGCTGACCTTCGAAGGACTGCAGCACCTGGTCAGCAGCGCGGCCGGACAGCAAGACGGGCGCCGCAAGGGGGGAAGCCTGCGCGACCGGCTCTCCCGCTTCCTGGACGTCGTCAGCGGTCCGCGCGTCCTCGACTGACCGCGGCCGTGCGGCGGCCTGCGGCTAGAAGTCGCGTTCGTCCTGCTCGTCCCAGGCCTCGTTCCGCTCGTGGGCGATGTGCAGAGCGTTGGTGGCGGTCGCCTCATCCGGGTAGGGGCCGAGACGGTACTTGTTCGGGCATCCCGGTCCTCGCTCAGGCTTGCTGTGCTTGAGGCAGTACCACCAGTTCAGCTCGCCGCTGACGTTCTCCGGGTCGCTCATGTGTTCACTCCTGGGGGATGATCCGTTCCCACTCCACAGTCCTCGCATCCGGATCCTTACCCCAGCACCGGCGGCGTGACGCGGATCGGGAAGTGGAGAGCAGGAACTACACTTCCCAACCATGACGACTCCGCTGGTTCCCGGGCGTATCTCGCCGCCCCGTTCGGTCCCCTCTCGCATCGTGCGGCCGGAGTATGTCGGGAAGAAAAGTCCGGTCGAGGGGGTGCTGGGGGACTTCCAGACCCCCGAGACGATCGAGGCGATGCGGGTGGCCGGGCGCATCGCGGCACAGGCGCTGGAGGAGGTCGGCAAGCACGTCCAGCCGGGCGTGACCACCGACGAGCTCGACCGCATCGGCCACGAGTTCCTCATCGACCACGGCGCCTACCCCAGCACGCTGGGCTACAAGGGCTACCCCAAGTCGCTGTGCTCCTCGCTGAACGAGGTCATCTGCCACGGCATCCCCGATGACACCGTCATCTCCGACGGCGACATCGTCAACATCGACATCACCGCCTACATCAACGGCGTGCACGGGGACACCAACGTGACCTTCCTGGCGGGGGACGTCGACGAGGAGTCGCGGCTGCTGGTCGAGCGGACCCGCGAGGCCACGATGCGCGCCATCAAGGCGTGCCGCCCCGGACGCCAGATCAACGTCATCGGCCGCGTCATCGAGTCCTACGCCAAGCGTTTCGGCTACGGCGTGGTGCGCGACTTCACCGGACACGGCGTCGGTCCCGAGTTCCACTCCGGACTGGCCATCCCGCACTACGACGACCCGCGCGCGACCACGGTCATGCAGCCGGGGATGACGTTCACCATCGAGCCGATGATCACCCTCGGCACCGTCGACTACGACGTGTGGGACGACGGCTGGACCGCCGTCACCGCCGACCGCAAGCGCACCGCCCAGTTCGAGCACACCCTCGTCATCACCGAGGACGGAGCGGAGATCCTCACCCTTTCGTAACGCCATCGTCGCCGCGGGTCACGCCGCCGCACGCGTCGCGCCCGATCGCCGGGGAACGGGTGCGGCGGAGGTGCCCGAGGGAATAGGGTCGGGCCCGTGAGGATCCTCATCTCCGCCGATATGGAAGGCGCCACCGGGGTCACCTGGTCCGCGGACGTCGAACCGGGAACCGAGCAGTGGCAGCGCTGCCGGTCGATGTTCACCTCCGACGTCAACGGCGCCATCGCCGGGTTCTTCGCCGGAGGGGCCACCGAGGTCCTGGTGAACGAGGCCCACGCCACCATGCGCAACCTCCTGCTGGAGCGGCTCGACGAGCGGGCCGAGATGCTCACCGGACGGCACAAGGACCTCTCCATGGTCGAGGGTGTGCAGCGCGGCGACATCGACGGCGTGGCCTTCCTCGGATACCACTGCGGCGCCGGGGCGGAGGGCGTCCTCGCCCACACCTACCTGCCCAACTCCATCACCGGCGTATGGCTCAACGGCGAACCCGCCAGCGAAGGGCGCCTCAACTCCTACGTCGTGGCCGAGTACGGCGCCCCCGTCGTGCTGGTCACCGGCGACGACCGGGCCTGTGCCGATGCCGCGACGTACGCTCCGCACGCCCGCACGGTCGCCGTCAAGGACTACGTCTCGCGCTACGCGGCCATCTGCCGCCCGCCGGCCCGCACGTCCGCCGCCATCGCCGCCGGAGCCGAGGCGGCCGTGGACCTCGCCGGCCGCGTCGACCCCGTCCGCCACGACCCGCTCACCCTGGAGGTCGAAGTCGACGCCGCGCACCTGGCCGGTGCCGCCGCGACCGTCCCCGGTGTCGAGCAGGTCGCCGAGCGGCGGGTCCGCACCACCTCGCCGGACGCCTACGAGATGATCCGCTGCTTCAAAGCCGTCTGCACCCTCATCTCCAACGCCGTGGAGATGCCCTACGGGTGAACGCGGTGCGGCTACCGGTCCGGGGGGACCGGAGGGGACGCCGGAGCGGGTCCCGGCGGAGGATAACGACCGGTCGACGAACGGGGGCACGATGTTGCGGGACAGCGCGAGCGCCGACGGCGGGGGAGACACCGCGGCGCGGCCGACCGCCGAGGCGGCGGACTGGACGGTCGTGGACGACGAGGTCGTCCGCTTCACCTCCGAACTGATCCGCCTCGACACCACCAACCGCGGCGGCGGCGACGGCCGGGAGCGGCCCGCCGCCGAGTACATCGCCGAGCGGCTCGGCGAGGCCGGGCTGGACCCGGTGATCCTGGAATCAGCCCCCGGCCGCGCCAACGTCGTCGTCCGGGTGAGCGGCTCGAACCCGGCGGCGCCCGGACTGCTCGTCCACGGCCACCTCGACGTCGTGCCCGCCGACCCCGCCCAGTGGACCGTGCACCCGTTCTCCGGCGAGGTGCGCGACGGCCTGGTGTGGGGCCGCGGCGCCATCGACATGAAGAACGCCGACGCCACGATGGTGGCGCTGGCGCGCTCGTGGGCGCGCACGGGCCGGCGGCCGCGGCGCGACCTCGTGTTCGCCTTCACCGCCGACGAGGAGGGCACCGGCGGCTACGGCGCCGAGTGGCTGGCGCGCGAGCACGCCGCGCTGTTCGAGGGCTGCACCGAGGGCATCAGCGAATCCGGCGCCTACACCTTCCACACCCACGCCGAGCGGGGCGCACCCGTGCGGCTGTACCCGATCGGGGCGGGCGAGCGGGGCAGCGCCTGGCTGACGCTCACCGCCACCGGCCGCGCCGGACACGGCGCCAAGCCCAACCACGACAACGCGGTGGGCGCGCTGGCGGCGGCGGTCGCGCGCATCCAGGCCCACCAGTGGCCGGTGCGGCTCACCCCCGTCACCCGGGCCGCCATCACCGAGATCGCGGCGGCCGTCGGGATCAAGGTCGACCTGGACGCGCCGGACTTCGACCCCGAGCGCGACCTCGACACCCTGCTGGAGCGGCTGGGACCGGCGGCGAACCTGCTGCGCCCCACCGTCCGCAACAGCACCAATCCGACCATGCTGGAGGCGGGCTACAAGGTCAACGTCATCCCCGAGACGGCGACGGCCGGCGTGGACGGCCGCGTCCTGCCCGGAGCCGAAGACGAGTTCCGGGCCACCCTCGACCGGCTCACCGGCCCGCGCGTGGAGTGGGACTACCACCACCGCTCCGTTCCGCTGATGGCGCCGGTCGAGTCGCCCACGTACGCGGCGATGCGCTCCGCGCTCCTCGCCCACGACCCCGATGCACACGTGGTGCCCGTGTGCCTGTCGGGGGGTACCGACGCCAAGCAGTTCTCGGCGCTCGGTATCAGCGGCTACGGCTTCACCCCGTTGCGGCTCCCGCCCGAGCTGAACTACGCAGCGCTCTTCCACGGCGTGGACGAACGCGTACCCGTGGACGCACTGCGGTTCGGTGCGCGAGTCATGGACAGGTTTCTCACCACAGTCGAGTCATGAAAGCAGGCACCGTTGTCCAAGCGCCCTCTCTCCTTCGGCACCTGGCCCTCGCCCATCACCGCCACCGACGTCGCCCGCCACGAAGGCGCGCCCAACTGGCCGGTCGCGCTGGGGGAGGAGGTCTGGTGGGCCGAACCGCGGCCGAGTGAGTCCGGCCGCGTCGCCCTGTGCCGGACCCGGCTGGACGATCCCGGACGCGGCACCGAGACCGTGCTGCCCGCGCCGTGGAACGCGCGCAGCCGCGTGCACGAGTACGGCGGCCGCGCCTACGCGCTCCTCTCCGGAACCGCCGGTGCTGCGGTGGTGTTCAGCGAGTTCAGCGACCAGCGACTCTACGTTCTCGACCCCGGCGCGCGCGGCGCACCCGCCCCGCTCACCCCGCGGCCCGACACCCCCAGCGCCCTGCGCTACGTCGAGCCGGTGATCAGCCCGGAGGGCGACCACGTCCTGTGCATCCGCGAGGAGCACACCGACGACACCGAGGCGGGCGTGCGGCGCGCGATCGTCGCGGTCCCCCTCGACGGCTCCGCCGCGACCGACCCCGCCGCCATCTCTGTGGTCGCCGTCGACCACCACTTCCTGGCCTGCCCCCGGATCTCCTCGGACGGCCGCCACCTGTCCTGGATCGGCTGGGATCACCCGAACATGCCGTGGGACTCCACCCACCTCAGAGTCGCCGAGCTGAGAGACGGGCGCGCCACGGGGACCCGCACCGTGGCCGGCGGCACCGACGAGGCCGTGGTGCAGGCCGAATGGGCCGACGCCACCACCCTGTACTGCGTCACCGACCCCGACGGCTGGTGGACCCCGCACCGCATCACCCTGGACGTCGACGGCGCGCTCGCGGGCGGCCCCGACAGCCTCGTGGGTGACCGCGCCGAGGAGTTCGGCGGCCCGCTGTGGCAGCTCGGCGCGTGCTGGATGGCGCCGGTGCCCGACGGCCGCATCGCCACGGTGCACGGCACGTCCGCCACCCGCATCGGCCTGCTGCGCCCCGACACCGGTGAGCTCGCCGACGTGGACACGCCGCACACCGAATGGGCGGGCAAGCTCACCCTGGCCGGAGCCGACGGCGGCACGCTCATCGGGCTCGCCGCCGCGCCCGACCGCCCGGCGGCCCTGGTCGCGGTCGACCTGCGCGACGGCTCCTGGCGCGAGCTGGCCGGGGGCGCCGAGGCCGACGCCGCCCATGGCTCGACGGTCCCCTTCGCCGCCTACCTGCCCCGTCCCGAGGCGCGGGTGTTCACCGGCGTCCAGGGGCGCGAGGTGCACGCCAACCACTACCCGCCCCTCCACCCCGAGGCCACCGGCCCGGCGGGGGAGGCGGCGCCCTACGTCGTGTGGGTGCACGGCGGCCCCACCAGCCGCACGCCCATGGTCTACGACCAGGAGATCGCCTACTTCACCAGCCGCGGGATCGGCGTCGTCGAGGTCAACTACGGCGGCTCCACCGGGTTCGGCCGCGCCTACCGGGAGCGGCTGCGCGGCAGCTGGGGCGTGGTCGACGTCGAGGACAGCGTGTCCGTGGCGCAAGGGCTCGTCGCCGAGGGCCTGGCCGACCCGGCGCGGCTGGCCATCCGCGGCGGCAGCGCGGGCGGCTTCACCAGCGCCGCCGCGCTCGCCTTCAGCGACGTCTTCCGCTGCGCCGCGATCCAGTACCCCATCGTCGACCTGGCCGGGTGGCGCACCGGCGAGACCCACGACTTCGAGTCGCAGTACCCCGAGAGCATCGTCGGCCCCTGGCCGTCGGCCAAGGACGTCTACGCGCGCAACTCGCCGGTGGACCACGCCGAGGACATCACGGCCCCGTTCGTGCTGCTGCAGGGGCTGGAGGACGAGATCTGCCCGCCGGTGCAGTGCGAGCGGTTCCTGTCGCGGATCCGCGGCGTCCCGCACGCCTACCTGACCTTCGAGGGCGAGCAGCACGGCTTCCGCCGCGAGGAGACCATCCGCACAGCGATCGAGGCCGAGCTGTCGCTGTACGCCCAGGTATTCGAGTTCGAGACCGACGTTCCCCGCGTGGAGCTGCGTCCATGACCCGAGCTGCCCGAACCACCCGGCCGCCGCGGCTGAGGCCCGGCGACCGGGTGTCGGTCGTCGCTCCGTGCAGTCCCGTCACGCCCGACCGGATCGACGCCGCGCTGGAGACGGTGCGCGGGTGGGGGCTGGAGGTCGTCTGCGGGCCCCACCTGCGGGACCGCCACCCCACCCTGCCCTACCTGGCCGGACGCGACGCCGACCGCGCCGCCGACTTCCAGGCGGCCTGGGCGGACCCGGACACCGCCGCGGTGCTGTGCGCCCGCGGCGGCGACGGCGCGCACCGGATGCTGGACCTGCTGGACTTCGACGCGCTGCGGCGCGGTCCGGCCAAGGTCCTCGTCGGGTTCAGCGACGTCACCGCCCTGCACGAGGCGTTCGCGCTGGAAGTGGGGGTGACCACCCTGCACGGCCCGGTCATCGCGACCCAGTTCTTCGTGGACGACCAGGTGGCCCAGGAGGAGCTGCGGGCCACCCTGTTCGAGCCGGAGTCGCGGCTCAAACTCACCTCGCCCACGGCGGACACCCTCGTGGGCGGCACCGCGCACGGCGTCGTGATGGGCGGCAACCTGAGCCTGCTGTGCGACGGACTGGGCGCCCCCTACAGCCGGTCCTCGGCCGCGGGCTGCATCCTGCTCCTGGAGGACCTGCGCGAGCACGTCTCCCGGATCGACCGGATGCTGACCCAGCTGCTGCGGACCGGCTGGATGCGGGGGGTCGCGGGGGTGGTCCTGGGCTCCTGGGCGGAGTGCGAGCCCGGACCCGAGGCGATCCGCGAGCTGATGCTGGACCGGTTGACGCCCCTGGGCGTCCCGGTGGTCGGGGAGTTCGGGTTTGGTCACCTTCCCGGGCAGCTGACTGTGCCGCTGGGGGCCAGTGCCACGCTCGACGGCGACGCCCGCACGCTGACCCTCGACGAGCCCGCGCTCGCCTGAACCGCGGGGGATCCGGGCAGGTCCGGGGGCGGCGCACTGGACGATCGGCCGTGGTCCGCCACGGCCGATCGCCTCACCTCAAGGAACGGCTACCTACTTTCGGCCTATCCGGACTCTAACCATGTGGATGATGTGCGCTTAGGGTCGGCCACCCATACTCGGAGAGAGAACGGGAGAGATCGCGAGGCGAAGGGGAGAAGGTGGTCGACATGGTGACGGTCTCAACGCACCGGCACGGTGCATGGCAGTGCGTCGACGTGGCGGGCGCGACGGACAGCGCTCCCACCGGGCCGCGGGGCCTTCTTCACCTCGTCCGGGGGGTGCTGGGCGCGATGTTCGCCGCCGAACTGGTGCTCCCCGAAGCCGACCCCCAGGAGGTCCGCACACTGCTCATCGAGGCCGGGTACCTCGACGCGGCGTCCCTGCCGGGCGAACGACGCCCCGCGCTCATCGCGTTCCAGCTGGCCAATGACCTTCGGGCCGACGGACACGCGGACGGCCGCACGATCTCGGCCTTGGCCAGGGTGGCCCGAGAGCGACGGGAGCTGCGGGACATCGGTCTCGCCTGATCCCGTCGCGGACACGGCCACAGGTACTGACGCGGGCGCGGGGGACTCCACCCCTCTCCTGTTCCGTCCCCCGCCCCCCTTCTCCGATCCCCTCCCAACCTCCATCGCACCGACTCCCGATCCGACTATCCGAGAAACGCGCGCAGCAGTGCCGCCGTGCCGTCCAGGTGCTCGGCGACCGCCCGCCGCGCGGTGTCGGGCTCGCGGGCGCGGATCGCGTCCACGATCGCCCGGTGCTGGCGGCTGCTGTGCTCCAGGTTCCGCGCCAGAATCGGCATCGCGTTGAGCAGGTCGTTGATCCGCATGCGGGTGTCGGCCAGCGCCGAGGACAGCGACGGCGAGCCGGTCAGCTCGGCCAGCGTCAGGTGGAACACGGTGTCGCAGCGGCGGTAGTCGTCGGTCGAGGCGGCGTCCACCTCGGCCAGGCGCGTCAGCAGCAGCTCCTCCTGCTCCGCGGTGAGCCCGACCCCGGCCAGCCGGACCGCCGCGCCGACCTCCAGCGCCTCGCGGAAGACGAACAGGTCGTCCAGGGAACCGTCCATGCGGGCGAGCAGCCGCTGGGCCTCCGCCTTGCTCGGCCGCGGCGGGACATAGGTGACGAACGTGCCGCCGAACCGGCCGCGCCGCGATTCGACGTACCCGGACTCCTGCAGCGCGCGGATCGCCTCGCGGAGGGTGATCCGGCTGACCCCCAAGCGGCCCGCGAGCTCGCGCTCCGGAGGAAACCGCTCGCCGCGCGCCACGACCCCGAGCTTGATCGCGGACAGCAGGCGCTCGACGGTCTCCTCGAACGCGTTACCGGCGCGCACCGTCCGGAAGACGGCGTCGGCCGCCGGTTCTCCGAACTCACCGGTGGACCTGGCCTCCGGCTCGGACACGCTCACCTCGATCCCCGCACTGTTCCTCGTCGCGGCTATGGACGACACCACTCTATTGGGCGGTCCCGGCGCACCACCGCCACCCACGTGCGTGGAATGATCGACCCATGGCAGAACAGAAGAACCCCCACGACCTCCCGGACGTCAGCGGCCTGTCGGTTGCGGTGCTGGGCGGCACCGGCGACCAGGGACGGGGCCTGGCCCGGCGCTTCGCGCTCGCCGGCCACGACGTCATCATCGGCTCCCGCAGCGCGGAGCGGGCACAGACCGCGGCCGAGGGCCTGGGTGCCGACCTCGGGGTGCGTGGGGCGGACAACTCCGCCGCGGCGGAGCAGGCCGACATCGTCATCGTCGCCGTTCCGTGGGACGGCCACAAGGAGCTGCTGGAGGCGCTGGCCGACCAGCTGGCCGACAAGATCGTCGTCGACTGCGTGAACCCCCTCGGCTTCGACAAGAAGGGTCCCTACGCCCTGACCGTGGAGGAGGGCAGCGCCGCCCAGCAGGCCGAGGCCGTCCTCCCGCGCAGCCGCGTGGTGGGCGCGTTCCACCACGTCTCGGCCGTCACCCTGCTCGACCCTGAGGTCGACAAGATCGACCTCGACGTCCTCGTGCTCGGCGACGACCGCGAGGCCACCGACACGGTCCGGGCCCTGGCGAGCCGTATCGCGGGCGTCCGCGGCATCTACGGCGGCCGCCTGCGCAACGCCCACCAGGTCGAGGCGTTCACGGCCAACCTCATCGCCATCAACCGCCGCTACAAGGCCCACGCCGGGCTGCGCATCACGGACGTGTGAGTCCGCCCGTGATCGACGACACCGGGGCGGCGGTCACCCTCGCCGCCCCGGTCCGCCGCGTCGTGTCACTGGTGCCGTCCCTGACGGAGGCGGTCGCGCTGACGGCGCCCGACCTCCTGGTCGGGGCGACCGACTGGTGTTCTCACCCGGCCGACCTGGACGTGGTCCGGGTCCGCGGCACCAAGAACCCGCATGTCGAGCGTGTCATCGGGCTCCGTCCGGACCTGGTGCTCGCCAACTTCGAGGAGAACCGCCCGGCCGACCTCGACGCGCTGCGCGCCGCCGGAATCCCCGTCTGGGTGACCGTCATCCGCACCCTGCCCGAGGCCCTGGACAGCCTGGAGCGGATGCTGGCGGCCTGCGGCCTGGCCCCACCGCCCTGGCTGGAGGAGGCCCGCACGGCCTGGTCCGACCTTCTCGACGCACCGCCCCCACCACGGTGGCGGGCGATCGTGCCGGTGTGGCGCCGTCCGTGGATGGTCCTCGGCCACGGCACGTTCGCGGGGGACCTGCTCGCCCGGCTCGGTGTCGCCAACCTCTACGCCGACGACGCCGAGCGCTATCCGAAGATCCCCCTGGCCGAACTCACCGGCACCGACGCCGACCTGGTGGTCCTCCCGGACGAGCCGTACGCGTTCACCGCCACCGACGGCCCGGAGTCCTTTCCGGACCTCCCCGCGGCACTCGTCAGCGGCCGCCACCTGACCTGGTACGGCCCCTCCCTCGCCGAAGCCCGGGAGGTCCTAACTCGCGAGATCTCTTCGGCGCAAAGGCCAAACTGAGCGTGTGCTCTCCCGATAGCGTCGCGATATGAGCACGGAACCCGCGGAAATTCCCGTCGAGGCGGCCCACGACGAACTCGCCGACGCCGTCGAGCGAGCGTTTGTCGATGGTGAGATCACCTACGTCACGCGTGGGCGGGCAGGCGAGCGCGTGGCCGCCATCGTTCCGGTTGAGCTTGTCGAGACCTACCAGGCGCTCATCGCTACGGAACGCAAACGGGGGTCAGGAGCAGCAGCCCGCCCCTGCCCCCCGTCGCGGTTGGCTTACAGCCAGCTCTTGAGCTTCTCGATGAGCTTGACCGGGTCGCCGCCGACCGGGGTGACGTTGAGGTGCGTGACACCGGCCGCGCGGAAGGCTTCCACGCGCTCGCGGACGTGGGACTCGGGGCCGCAGAGGTTGGTGAGCTCCACCATCTCGTCCGGGACCGCCGCCGCGGCCTTGTCCTTCTTGCCGTCGAGGTAGAGGTCCTGGATCTTCTCGGCGGCCTCCTCGTAGCCGTAGCGGCGGGCCAGGGAGTTGTAGAAGTTCTTGCCCTTGGCTCCCATGCCGCCGACGTAGAGGGCGATCATCGGGCGGGTGAAGTCGGCGAGTTTGCGGGTCTCCTCGTCCTCGCCGATGGCGAGCAGGCCTCCGGCGGAGATCTCCAGTTCGCCCAGGCTGGGGTCGCGCTTGGCCTTGCCCGCGGCCAGGGCCTCGCCCCAGATCGCGTCGGCCTTCTCCGGGATGAACAGGTGCGGCAGCCACCCCTCGGCGATCTCGGCGGTCATCTGCACGTTCTTCTCGCCGAGCGCGGCCACGTAGATCGGCACGGAGCTGCGGACCGGGTGGTTGATCATCTTCAGCGGCTTGCCCAGCCCGGTGCCCTGGTCGGGCGGGAGCGGGAGGGTGAAGATCTTGCCGTCGTGGGTGAGCCGCTCCTCGCGCGCCCACACCTTGCGGCAGATCTCCACGACCTCGCGGGTGCGGGCGAGTGGCTTGGTGTAGGGGACGCCGTGCCAGCCCTCGATCACCTGCGGACCGCTGGCGCCCAGACCGAGGACGGCGCGGCCGTCGGACAGGTAGTCCAGCCCGGCCGCGGTCTGCGCGATCAGGGACGGGGTGCGGGAGTACAGGGGGAGGATGGCCGAACCGATCTGGACGCGCTCGGTGCGCGCCGCGATGTAGCCCATGAGCGTGGGGCTGTCGTAGCCGTAGACCTCGGCCACCCACACGGTGTCCAGCCCGGCCTTTTCGAGCTCGACAACCTGGTCGACGGCGGGCTTGGGCTCACCGGCGTATTGCAGCGGCATGGAGATGCGCATCGTGCCTCCGTTGGTCGGACCTCCTGATGTGACGCACTCTACTACCGAGTAACGTTCGGTTTCCTGTTCGGGGGGTGAGAGTCGCATACGGCGTTACATGACCGGTGGCGTGCGGAGACGCGACCGCCCGGGCCGGTCGGGACCGACCCGGGCGGGACACACGACGATGCTCCTCGCAGCGATCAGGAGGAGTAGGAGTGCTCCTTGTCCGGGAAGGTGCCCGCGACGACCTCATCGGCGAAGCTCTTGGTCGCCTCGGTGAGCTCCGCGTTCAGGTTGGCGAAGGTTTTGACGAACTTGGCCACGTGCGGGCTGAGCCCGGCCATGTCCTGCCAGACCAGCACCTGGGCGTCGGTCACCGCACCGGCGCCGATGCCGATCGTGGGGATCGACAGCTGCTCGGTGACGGTGGCGGCGAGGTCGGTCGGAACGCACTCCAGCACCACGGCGAAGGCGCCCGCGTGCTCCAGCTCCTTGGCGTCGGCGAGCAGGTCGGCCCCTGCTTCGCCGCGCCCCTGGACGCGGTAGCCGCCCAGCGTGTTGACCGACTGCGGCGTGAGCCCGAGGTGGCCCATCACCGGGATTCCTGCCGCCACCAGCGTCTCGACCTGGCGGGCCACCCTCCGGCCGCCCTCCAGCTTGACGGCCTGGGCGCCGCCCTCCTTCATGAAGCGCGCCGCCGTGGCCAGGGCCTGCTCCGGCGACGCCTGGTAGGAGCCGAAGGGAAGGTCGCCGACGACCATCGCCCGCTTGGTGGAACGGGCGACCGACGCGGTGAGCGGCAGCAGCTCGTCGACGGTGACCGGGACGGTGGTGTCGTAGCCGTAGACGACGTTGGCGGCGGAGTCGCCGACGAGGAGGACGGGGATACCGGCCTCGTCGAAGATGCGCGCGGTGAGCGCGTCATAGGCGGTCAGCATCGGCCAGCGCTCGCCGCGCTCTTTGGCCCGCCCGATGTCGCGTACGGTCACGCGACGGGTGCCTGCGCCTCCGTACAGGGCGGTTGTGGACGTAGTGGTGCTCATGTGCGTTCCTCCGATGTCTCGAAGCGCCTCGCGGCGTCCCCGGACGTGTAGGTAACGGTTCCGGCGGCGTGGCGCCGCCGGTATGGCCATCATCGCACGGCGGCCCTCCGGCCGTTCCGTTGAGGCATAACCATCGCGTATCCCCATGTCATCCCGGGCGCGAACCGGCGTATTCCCGGCCCGCGATGGGGCGGGGACCACAGCGAAAACGAGTTGCGAAACGATACCGTCTCGTATTGGAATGGAGGACGTCCGACTCACACCGATTTGCGGAGGTCCCGTGGATCCGACCGTGGCGCACAGGCGCCGCTGGGCCATTCTCGGCGTACTCGTCATCAGCCTGTTAGTGGTGGTCCTGGACAACACCGTCCTGAACGTCGCGCTGCGGGTGATCTCCGATCCGAACGAGGGGCTCGGCGCCAGCCAGAGCCAGCTGGCCTGGGCGATCAACTCCTACACCCTTGTGTTCGCCGGGCTGCTGTTCACCTGCGGTGTCCTCGGCGACCGCTTCGGCCGCAAGCGCACCCTGCTCATCGGCCTGGCCATCTTCGGCCTGGGCTCCCTCGCATCGGCCTACGCGCAGTCGCCCGACCAGCTCATCTGGGCGCGCGTGGTGATGGGACTGGGCGGCGCGGCCGTCATGCCGCAGACGCTGTCCATCATCACCAACGTCTTCCCGAGCGAGGAGCGCTCCCGGGCCATCGGGATCTGGGCGGGCGCGGTCGGCCTCGCACTGGGCATCGGGCCGCCGGTGGGCGGGCTGCTGCTGGAGCACTTCTGGTGGGGCTCGGTCTTCCTGATCAACGTGCCGATCGTCGTCCTCGGCATGGTGCTGCTGGTGGTCCTGGCCCCCGAGTCCCGCAACGAGACGGCCGGCGGCCTCGACCCGCTCGGCGTGCTGCTGTCGATCGTCGGCCTGGTGCTGCTCGTCTACGGCATCATCACCGCCGGGGAGCGCAGCTCCCTGGCCGACCTCGACGTCATGGGGGCCATCCTCGCCGGGATCGTCATCCTGGTCCTGTTCGTCATCCACGAGGCGCGCAGCGACCACCCCGCGCTCAACGTCCGGCTGTTCCGCAACCCGCAGCTGTCCGTCGCGATCGTGGCCATCATGATGATGTTCTTCGCGATGGCCGGGGTGATGTTCTTCATCAGCTTCTACTGGCAGAGCGTGCGCGAGTTCACTCCGCTGCAGGCCGGGCTGCTGGTTCTCCCGATCGCCGCGGCGCAGATCATCGTCGCCCCGCTCAGCCCCACCCTGGTGGACAAGTTCGGCCCCAAGGCCGTCGGCACCGTCGGCGTGCTGCTGATGGTGGGGGTCCTCGGCTCCTACTCGATGCTGAGCCTGGACACCCCGGTCTGGCTCATCGAGCTCGCCTTCTTCCTGCAGGGCTGCGGGATGGCGATGGTGATGACGCCGGCCACGTCGTCGATCATGGCTGCGGTCCCGCCGGAGCAGGCCGGAGCGGCTTCAGCCGTGCAGAACACCGTCCGGCAGGTGGCCACGGCCATGGGCGTCGCCATTCTCGGCGCGGTCATCTCCACCACCTACCGCTCAACGATGGGCCCTCACCTCTCCGACCTGCCCCTGTCCCC